>JBCBBZ010000026.1:0-503 GCA_038531165.1 Pseudomonadota bacterium | reverse complement strand
GCGGAAACCGCCATCTCGATCAGCTCACCGCTGTCTTTGCGCGCGCCTTCGCCGCATGCGACGACTTCGCCTTCGCTCGGCTTTTCTTTCGCGGAATCAGGAATGATCAGGCCGCCAGCGGTGAGCTGATCGAGATGGCGGTTTCCGCTGGCGACCGCATCCTGTTTGGCAAGTGGTCGGGCACCGAAGTCACCGTTGACGGTGAAGAGCTGCTGATCATGAAAGAAAGCGACATCCTGGGCATCATCACCGATGACGCCGCCGCTGCTGCGGCCTGAAAGCCTCGGATCGTTTAACCCTCTGTAATTCATAGACATCAGGAGACTGACATGTCTGCAAAAGACGTGAAATTTGATACCGATGCGCGCAACAAAATGCTGCGTGGCGTCAACGTTCTGGCCGATGCTGTCAAAGTGACGCTTGGCCCCAAGGGCCGCAACGTGGTTCTCGACAAGTCGTTCGGCGCACCGCGCATCACCAAGGACGGTGTGTCGGTTGCCAAG
>JBCBBZ010000025.1:0-546 GCA_038531165.1 Pseudomonadota bacterium | reverse complement strand
GGGCCGCCATCATGGCGATCCTGGTTGCGATCGTCGGCTCGCGCGCCGCTGCCGGGGCGAGCATCGCGGCGTTCACCAAAGCAAAGATCGCAACCAGGATCGCCATGATGGCGGCCCACCGCCCACGCAACATCTGCCGCACTGACCCGATCTCCGGCAATTGACGATGGGACCGCTTAGCGGCTTCGCGCTGTGACAGCCACCCTGGAGTCGGCAAAGTCGGGCGAGCGAAGGGATGGTTTGCCAGCCGGTCTATAAGCCGGGTTCTGTATGGCGGGGTTGCCCCCACGTGACGGCCATTCATCTGGGACGCCCGTTGCCGGACGCCTCGTGCGACCCACCCGGACGGCGCGTGGCCGGAAACGGCCCACCGTCCCTATGCGGTCTTGCTCCCGGCGGGGTTTACCATGCCGGCCCTGTTGCCAGGTCCGCGGTGGGCTCTTACCCCACCCTTTCACCCTGACCGGCTCCGCCGGCGGTTTGCTTTCTGTGGCACTGTCCCTGGGGTCGCCCCCGCCGGGCGTTACCCGGCGCCGTGTTTCCGTG
>JBCBBZ010000024.1:0-2112 GCA_038531165.1 Pseudomonadota bacterium | reverse complement strand
TACGACCCCGCTATTTGAACCTTACACGATGCGTGGACTGACGCTTCCCAATCGCGTTGTCATGGCACCGATGACGCGGTCGTTTTCACCTGGCGGTGTGCCGGGCGAGAATGTTGTCGACTATTATGCGCGGCGCGGCAGTGCGGATGTTGGTTTAATCATCACCGAAGGCACGACTGTCGATCGCGGCGGTGCGTCGAATGACCCGCGGGTTCCGAACTTTCACACGGATGATGCGCTTGCCGGTTGGTCAAGCGTCGTCGACGCGGTGCACAAGACCCCTGGCAAAATCGCGCCGCAGCTCTGGCATGTTGGGATGATGCGCAAACCCGGCACGGGCCCAAATCCAGAAGCTGTGTCCGACAGTCCGTCCGGAAAAACCCATAAAGGCAAACAGGTTCAACCAGAACCAAGCGAGAGCGACGTTGCCGATATGGTGATGGCCTATGCCAATGCTGCGGGCGAAGCCAAACGGCTTGGCTTTGACGCGGTCGAGATACACGGCGCGCATGGCTATCTGATCGATGAGTTCTTTTGGAACGTCATGAACACGCGCGCCGACAAATATGGCGGCAGCTTGCCAGAACGCGCGACATTTGCCGGTGAAGTCATCAAAGAGTGTCGCAAACAAGTTGGTGATGACACACCAATCATCTTGCGCTTTTCGCAATGGAAACAGCAGGAATACAGCGCGCGCTTGGCGCAAACACCGCAAGAGCTAGAAGCGTTTTTGCAAGTTTTTGCCGATGCTGGCGTCGATGCGCTTCACGCCAGTCAGCGGCGCTGGTGGGAGCCAGAATTCCCAGACGTAGACGGCCAAGACGGGCTCAATCTCGCCGGCTGGTGTAAGAAACTCACGGGTCTGACATCCATTACGGTCGGGTCGGTCGGACTGTCGTCAGACTTTATCGGTGCCTTTGCTGGGGAAGGCTCTAAGACACGCGCGATCTCCGATGTGATTGAGCGTCTCGACAAAGGAGAGTTCGATCTGGTCGCGGTCGGCCGGGCCTTGCTTCAGGACCCCTTCTGGGCCCAAAAGATTAAAGACGGTCGCACCGATGAACTTTCGGATTACGATGCGAAAGCCTTAGCGACGCTCTATTAGTTGCAGGCGCAATTAAACCAAACGCTTGTGTGGCGCGTAGACAGGACAAACAAGAAAGCCTCGTCCCTATGCGCCGATCCCAACTTTTCGCCCCGACCCTTGCGTTGGCCTCAAGTGCCGCTCTGACAACCGGATGCGTCACGGGTCCTGACGTTCAAGATTACGCCGATGCCCCGCGCCAATTGATTTTAGAAGACTATTTTCTTGGCGAGACCACCGCTTATGGCGTCTTCGAAGATCGGTTTGGCAAAGTCCGCCGCAGCTTCAAAGTCGACATTACCGGCACCGTTGAAGATGGCGTTCTGACTTTAGATGAGCGCTTCGTATACAATGACGGTGAGCGCGAAACGCGGGTTTGGACCATCGATATCTTGGGCGATGGCGACTATCGCGGCACAGCAGGAGACGTCCCCGGCTATGCGACGGGCAGCGTCTCAGGCAACGCTTTTAACTGGAAATACAAAGTCGATCTGAAGGTCGGGGACAGCACGTGGAATGTTGGCTTCGATGATTGGATGTATCTCTTGGAAGACGATGTCCTGCTGAACCGCGCTTATGTGACTCGCTTCGGCATCCGGATCGGTGAAGTGACCATCGCGTTTCAGAAATAAGTCGCTGGTATCTCCGAAAATTAAAAGTTGACGCCGGCGTCATTTTTTGAGACTTTGAGCGCATGGTTAAGGTCATCAAAACGGTCTTCTATTTTGGACCGCTGATTTTCGGGTTCGGCTTTATCACACCCCTCACCGCTCAAATCATTGAGACGCTGGGTTGGGCACCGCCCTTCGGATTGAGCCCGCTCTCGGTTGGCCTGCTGCTCGGCGGTACATTGGGATTGATCGCCCAGATACGGGGGCGTTGGATATGAGTCCCACGAAAGATCTTTCACAATTGTCCGATGCCGAACTGATGCGGATGGAACGCGAAATCGCCGCCCGCCATTTGGACAAGTTTCCCTATTTTGCAGTGATATGGGCGTTCACAAACCTCGCCGTTTGGTTGGCGCT
>JBCBBZ010000023.1:0-2513 GCA_038531165.1 Pseudomonadota bacterium | reverse complement strand
GCCGACAAATCGCACCGTCCTGATCGAGGATGGGATCCTCAAAGGCTATATGCAGGATCGGCAAAATGCACGGCTCATGGGCGTTGCGCCGACGGGCAATGGTCGCCGGGAGGCCTATGACGCCACCATCATGCCGCGCATGACCAATACTGTGATGATGGGCGGGCAGGACGATCCCGACGAAATTGTGTCTTCGATCAAGAAAGGCATTTGGGCGGTCGATTTTGGCGGCGGACAAGTTGACATCACGTCTGGGAATTTCGTCTTCCAGTGTACGGAAGCCTATCTGGTCGAAAACGGTAAAATCGTTGCGCCAGTGAAGAACGCAACGCTGATCGGCCACGGCCCCACAGCCCTTAGTCAGGTCGAAATGATCGGCAATGATTTCGCTATGGACGATGGTGTCGGCACTTGCGGTAAAGCCGGTCAAACGGTCCCTGTTGGGGTTGGGCAGCCCACATTAAAAGTTGGCGGTCTGACGGTTGGTGGTGCGGGTTAACCTGACAATTAAGGCGTCGTCGCTGTTGTTTTGTCGAGGTGCCCCGCCGCGTCGACCCCGCTTCGCTCTCCCGCGCCCTCAACATGTTTTGTGAGATTCCTGAGGACCGGACTCAGGGCGAGCAAGAGCACGCCTAGACCGACGGCAGCGCCGCCCAATTGCAAATATACCGCATTGTAAGCCGCCAGACTGTCCGCTGTTGCGGCGCCTTCAGGAACTTGCGTTGCTTTGGCCACTTGTGCGGCGATGACATTGGCGAATGAGCTTGCCAGGAACCAGTATCCCATCATGAAGCCAACGATTTGCGGCGCCGACATCTTGGTGACCGCGGACAGTCCCACCGGCGACAAGAAAATCTCACCTGTTGTATGCAACAGATACATGAGCAAAATGAAGACGACTGAGATCCGCAAGCTCCCTGCCGCGTCCGGCGTCGCGGTTTGAATGCCGACATTCAATATGAAAAAGCCGGCGCCGATTTGGATCATCGCAAAGCCAAATTTGATATAGGAATTTGGTTCCCAGCCCCGATTTCCCAAGAAGGTCCACAAGGCCGCAACGAGCGGTGCGAACACGATTATAAAATAGGGATTGGCGGATTGAAGCGCCGCGGCTGGGAAGTCCTGTCCGCCGATCTCATTGGTCACATGCGCCCCGGCGAAGAGGTTAAGCGAAGTTGGCCCTTGGTCGAACAGGGTCCAGAATAAGACGGAGGAAATCGATAGGATGAGCAGGCCGATCATTGCATTGCGCGCTTCAGGATCGAGCCGGCTGAGCATGTACCAAACGATCCCCGCAGTCACGAGCCCAAACACAGGGTACATGGCGGCGGAGGTTAAAGCGGCGAATTGCAACAAGACAAACGCGATCGCCGCAAATGCGAGCCCGGCAAGATAGACCAGCCATTCGCGATTGAGGCCGGCAAAAACCGGGCTTTTCAAATCGACATTGGCGGGAGGGTCTGCACGCCCCTCCAGCCATCCCTGCCCCCAAATGAATACAATCAAACCGGCGAGCATTCCGATTGCAGCAAGCCCAAAACCCGCCGACCACCCAAACTCAGCTGCCGCCCAGGCGCAGGCAATCCCGGATAGGAAGGATCCGAGATTGATGCCCATATAGTAAAGCGTGAACCCGGAGTCCCGCCGCCGATCGCCCTGGTCATAGAGCGCCCCGACGCAGGTCGAGATATTTGGCTTTAAGAACCCGACGCCGGCCACGATCAGTGCAAGCGCTGCAAACAGAATAATCTCATGGACCGGACTGCGTTCGCGAACCACGGTTCCTGAAAGAATGATGTTTTCGCCGCGGGCGCTTGTATAAGCCAAGGTCCGTTGATCAGAACCGATTTCTGGCTGTTCGAAGCGGATCACTTCGAATGTTTCATCACCGATGAGAATTACGCGCTGATCGCGCGTTTCGCTATAATCAGGACGTTCAAGCACGTAGGATTGAGTTGCGGTCTGGAGGGTCTCCTTCGCCGGGGGGCCATGGAACCCCATCAACCCGTGCCCCGCGACCAGGAGCACAGCGCCGAACGTCACGGCTTTTCGGAAGCCAATATATTTGTCCGCAAGCCATCCGCCGAGCAAGGGCCCCAAATAGACCAGCGCAACATAGGCCCCATAGAGGGTCAGGGAAAAATCGCTTTCGTAGAGAAAATGCCACGTCAGATAGAAAATGAGGAGCGCGCGCATCCCATAATAGGAGAAGCGCTCCCACATTTCCGCAAAGAAGAGAATGTAAAGCCCTTTGGGGTGCGTTCGCATCTGCCACATCGAAAACACAAATATGATCGGCACCAAGGCCAATGCCGCATACAAAAAGATTTGCATTTAAATCCTCACCCCAGGAGACTTTTTACGAGTGAAGAGAAACGGATGAGAAAGATGCGTCAAGCCGCCAACTGTGAACGACCCGCATTGGCGCGCCTCATCGCCCCCAAAGAAAAACCCCCGCGGCGGGGGCCACGGGGGTTCTTGATTTGGGTCTGGCAAGGCCATTTCAGCCTTAG
>JBCBBZ010000022.1:0-5733 GCA_038531165.1 Pseudomonadota bacterium | reverse complement strand
GATCGTCGTCCTTGTAGGTCCAGTGCGAGACCTCAAGCTGGCTAAGCTTTTCGAGCACCTCAGCAGGATCGACAGGCTCGATCGCCATCTTAGCGTTCTTGTCCGAGTTTTCGGTCAAGGTGCCGCCGATGATCAAGTTGCCGTTCGACGCCAAGAGGAACACCTGATCCGCAACGTTGTTGCTGGGCGCGATCCGCACGTCGCCGCCGTAGCTGGTCAGCCACTGCGCGCTGTTGGCGGTGTTTTCGACCAGGAAGCGCACAGCGCCTTGGTTCTTCAGCGACATCACTGTCCGGGCCCCTGTGGTCGCGCTTCCGGCTTCAACTTCAAGCAGCGCTTCGGTCAAAGAGGCGGCCGTGTCTTGGATCAACATCTTCGCCGTGCCGTTCGTCCGACGCAGGTGCATGGCCGCCGTAGGGGCGCCCGTACCAAAGCCCACATCGCCGTCTGCTGCGATATCGATCGAGCTTTCCGGCGCACCAGGACGCATCCGGAAGCCCAGGCGCGAGCCGTTGGTCACGTCACGGATGAAAAAGTTCGTCTCGTTGGCCGCGATGTCGAACACCTGCGGGGTAAAGCCCGAGGATCCATCCTGTTCCAGGCGCAAGGTCGGTGTGTCGCCATCGGAGACATGCAGCTCAACGACCGGGTTCGAATTTCCAAAGCCCACGTCGCCCGCTGCATCGACATAGAGCGAATTCGACGGTGCGCCGCCAAGGATCGTCATCGGAGTGCGGGACGCGCTGATATCCTCGATTGAGAACTTGTTGGCGCCGCCATTGTCGCTCTCGTTGAAGGTGATCTGCCAGTCCGTCGACGGGAAGCTGGCCGAAGTCGAGGTATCATCTGCTTTGATGCGCAGGTTGTTTTCCTTCAGCTTCAGCGTGTCAAAGCCAAAGCTTTCGCCGTTCACACAATCAAGGCCGGCACAGATCGAGCCGCCGTTCACGATCAAGTCGTCCGCGATCACCTGATCTGCAAAGGCGGATGTGCCCGCCATGGCAAGGCCCGCCGTCAAGGTCAGGCAAGAGTATCGTAATGTCGTTGTCCGGGTCATAGAACTGTCCTCTCGAATGGGGCAGACGACCACGGAGCCTCCCAAAGGCACAAAGCCGCATCGCGTCTGCTATCTAAGGCGCGGGCCATCTTTCTGCGAAACAGCCTCACACAAATTTTTCTGGGCGCTGGAACAAGACTTTAGCGCGGAAAAAGCAGGCCATGCTGGCACGACCACGGCACTCAATACAGAACAGATTCAATACTGTATCCGCCCAAGACTTCAACGAATTCTATCGCTGTCAGGCCCAGAACGGCCAAATTTCGCGGATTCGTCGCAGGGGCTTCGGCGTTTCAACGACAAATCTATCTTTAAGCGAATTCTAGCCTAGGGAAACTCAACCTATGCGCTTTCGCACCCAGCCGAGGAAGGCCTTGTCCGGGCTTCTGAGTCGCGCCCGCCCCGTGGCCGCCCACCACGCCTGCCAATCGGCCTCGAGCGCATAGACATCTTGGCCGGGCATCAGCGCCCGCGCCTCTTCTAGGGCGTCCGCGCTCGGGCGGGGCACATCGGCGCCCTCAGCCAGGACTGTCCGTGGCCGCACCGCGAGGATATCGCCCGGCTCTTCGACCAAGGTGTAATCGGGCAGATGATCCGCCTTGATGATCTCGCGCAGCATGGCACGAAAGACGCGCCGGGGGCTGCCGGACCCCGCCTTCTTCATCAAGGTCTCAAGGCTGATGCGCCAGGCCGGTTGGCGCCCGCAATGCTTGCGGCTGAGTTCATAGATCCGTCGTTCGAGCGGGCGACGCAGGCGAAAGTAATCGCGGCTCAGCGTCAGGACCGACCGCGCCTGCACGGCGCGAAACAGCCATTCGCTCAGCGTCACCGCCACGCTGATCATCCGCCCGCCCCGGGTTCTGCGCACGATCTCCCAGGATTCGATCAGGCCAAAGCCGCTTGTGACCTCTGTGTCGCCAGTGGTGATGTTCGTCGTAATCCGAGTGCCCGCCAGACGCTCGAACGCCTCTTTCAGCCGCCGGTACGCGTCGCCACTGGTTTCGCGGTTCGTCGCCACCAAGAGATCATAGGCCTTCAGATGCAATGTGCGGCTGACCGGACGCTCTGCATTCAAAGCCGCCACCAATTGGCTGATGCAATAGATCAGGATGTCCTTGTCATGGATCGTCGCCCTGCCCTTCACCGATGGCGTCACCGTGATCTCGGCACCGTTGTGTTCGTATTCTAGGACCTTGCGATCTGGCCGTGTGCTCAGCGAAAAGAGAGGATGCTCCATCGAGGCCAAATCATCCTTGGGATTGGCCCCAAAGAGATCGCAGACGAAGAAATCCCCTGTGGGATAGCGGTCTGGCAGCAGCGCCCCTGAAGTCATATCTCTGCTCAATCGGCCGCACTTTCATCCCCTACCGCTTGGCTGCTTGAGGAGACGACGCGCGACTCGCTTTCGTGGTTTCACTGACACCACGGTAGATTTGTCCACATCTCCGGTAAAGCGGCCTGGGGAAGAATTATCGGGGGATCAGAGTCACTTAGACGTGGGATCGGAGTCGCTTTTTCGGGGGTTCAGAGTCAGTCCGTGCAAAAATTTCATCCTCAAAGCCTTTAAAAAAAACAAAATTTAGAAAAGGCGCAGGCCTGTAACGGTAAAATAACCAGACTCTAACTGCTACCTTCCGGTCCTACGCCTCATTTTCCACACCAGCGTTGCGGGAAAACATCGGAATTTGCTTAGAAAAAATCATTTCATGCGTGATTTTCTTCCACATGCCGTATTTTTCGGTATATTGGCCAAAAGGCAGCACATGGGCACCTCTCTCGCTGTGGATGCGACGGGAGGAAAGGATATGTTTCATGGCAAAAGACATTGGGGCAGAGCAGCCTCCGTATTTCAATATCGATCCTGATCGGGCGCTGTCTGATCTCGGAGAGACGACCAGCAGTGGCGATTTTGCCAGGATTGCCGAGGCCTGCGCGCGCGGGCGGGCGGATCTGGCCAGCCGTGGATTGGAAGAGGACGGCAAGAAAACCCTCCGGATGTTTTCCACATGGGAGATCACAAAATATCTGATCCCTGTGGCGACCCCGCATTTCCGGCGCGTGTTGAAAGCCAATCCTAATCTGCCCCAAGGGCGCTCTGAGACAGACGGCGGCGCCAAGTGGTTCACCCTCGACGAGGTGCTGCGCTTGCGGGCGCATTTCAGTGTCGAAGGGTCCAAAGCCAAAGAATACCTGCCCTACCGCCCCAAGGGCCTGCCCGCCAAGATGGTCGCGGTTGCGAACTTTAAGGGCGGTGTCGGCAAAACCTCGACCTGTGCGCATCTGGCCATGTCCGCCGCACTTGATGGGTACCGCGTGCTGGTCGTCGACCTCGACAGCCAGGGCTCGATGACATCGATCTTTGCGGGCAAAGTTGCCGACGAATGGCAGACGGTGTTTCCCCTGCTCGCGCGCCATTACGGGGAACATCTGCAGCGTGACAACCAATCCCGTCTGGACCGCGGCGAAACACCTATTCCGCTGGAAGAGACCCTGACAGAAGCGCTCGGCATGACCACGCGCGACGTGATCCAGCCGACCCATTGGCCGAACATTGATCTGATTGGCGCGCAGCTCAACCTCTATTGGGCCGAGTTCCAGATCCCGGTCTGGCGCATGCAGGCGCGGTCTTGGAAGCTGTGGGATGCGTTGACAGACCGGCTCGAGGCCGATGGTGTTTTGGACGACTACGACCTGGTCTTCATCGATACGCCCCCTGCCCTCGGCTATCTGACAATCAATGGCCTGGCCGCTGCGGACATCCTCTTGGTGCCCTTCGGCGCGTCGTTTCTCGAGTTTGATAGCACCGGACGGTTCTTTGACATGCTGCATTCCACCTTCCGCAGCATCGAAGATGGGGAAAACACCGCCGCGCGGGCGCTTGGACGGCCAGAGATGGCGTTTGAATGGGATGCGGTGCGCGCGGTGCTGACCCGCTATGACAGCGCACAACAGGCCGAGCTTGGCAGTTTGATCCAAGCCTATCTGGGGCGCACGCTGAGCCCGCACCGCCAGGATTTTACCGCGCTCATTGGTCAAGCCGGTGAACAGGTCGCTGGCATCTACGAGGCCGATTACCGCGATTTCAACCGCGAGACCTATGTGCGGGGGCGTGAAGCGTTTGATGAGACCTATGCCGCGTTCAAGCGGCTTTTGTTCGGCATCTGGCGGCGGGATGAGAAAGCTGCGGCGGGCTGAAATGTTTCGCATGCGAAACTTTTTACCAACTGGTAAAAAATTAACTTTTGCGCACGCTATGGTAACCAGACGGTAAAGAAAAACTGGGTAAGACGGGGCAGAAGGAGAGTTCAGATGGCAAAACGCAAACGGCTGACCCCGGCACGCACGGATTATCTCGACACGATTCCGGCTGACATAGAGACGAAATCCATGGGGTTTCCGCCGGCCGCCACACGTGCTCCGATCGCACAGGTCGCGGGTGATGCGGCGTCCGCATCCGCGCTCGAAGAGCTCGCCGATGAGATGAAGCGCGCCCGTGACGAAGGGCGTATGATCCAGGCCTTACCGCTCGGACAGATTGATGAGACCTACCTGCAGCGGGACCGGATCGCTGTTGACCCGGTGGATTTGCACGACCTCAAAACCTCGATCCAAGATCGCGGTCAGCAGGCGCCAATTGAAGTCGTGGCGTTCACGGATGGCCGGTACGGGCTGATCTCTGGCTGGCGGCGACTGACCGCCTTGCGGCAGTTGCACGGTGAGACAGGTGAGGCGCGGTTCGCAACGGTGCAATCGATCCTACGTCAGCCCAATTCGGCTGCAGATGCCTATGTGGCGATGGTCGAAGAGAATGAGATCCGCCTGGGGCTGAGCTATTACGAGCGCGCCCGGATCGCTGCGAAGGCCGTCGAGCAAGGGGTCTATGAGACCGAAAAACTTGCCCTGCAAAATCTGTTTAAAGCCGCGAGCCGGACCAAGCGATCCAAGATCCGGTCGTTCCTGACAATCTATCATGCCCTCGATGCGGAGCTGCAGTTTCCCAACGCGATCAATGAGCGGTTTGGCGTGGCGCTGTCCCATGCGTTGGAAGACGACAAAGGCTTGCGGGATCGGATTGTTGTGGCCCTGTCAGAGACTGTGCCAGAGAGCGCCGAGGCTGAGATGGATTTGCTCAAGACCGTCTCTAACACAGCGAGTTTCGTGTCTAACCAGGGTGGCGTGACCGCAGCGAAACCTGTGGTCGATGACACACCTGCAGCTGTACCCATTGTGCCGACTTCGAAGCCCCCTGCCCGACCGCCCGCAGAAGAACCTCCGCAGATAGAGGCAGACCGCGGTTGGCCGGATGTGAACCTCGTGATCTTGGGCCCACAGCAAGCAATGTTGCGCGGCAAAATCACACCAGAGTTTAAGCAGGCGTTGACGGATTGGCTCAAAGGTAAGGGTTAGAGACTGTCACGGACTGTCCGTCCGTCGTAGTTTCCCCCTCCCTACCACCCTTTATTCTTCGGCGATTCGGATAATAAATCCTGAATTTTGGGTTGGGAAAATACCGAGAATTCTTCGCTTTGTACGACCCCATGAGCTTTGTGCGACCCCATGAGAGGAATGGCGTGCCGCAAGGGGGATCGCTCTGGGGCGCTGGGGGAGGTGCCACAGAGGTTGGGGATCGAAAGGCGCGGCTAGGTTTTGTGATCACAAGGTGTTTCGCTGCAAAG
>JBCBBZ010000021.1:0-7997 GCA_038531165.1 Pseudomonadota bacterium | reverse complement strand
GATCATAAATATCGCCAAACCGACCGGACCTGCCAGCCACTCGCTCACCGCCAATAAAATGGCTCACTTCGCGCATCACGCGTCTCCATTTGAATCAATTGACTTGCTAGGCGCCGATGATGCAGACCGCCGACAAACCCGGCGCACCATAGACCTGGCTATAGGCAATTTTAGTGTGCTCCACCTGCCGCTCGCCCGCTGCACCTCGGACTTGAATGACATTCTCATAGACTTGCCGAAGCCCGGATGCGCCAATCGGTTCACCACACGCCAGGCATCCACCGTCTGTGTTGACCGGCAATCGTCCGTCGAGCTTTGTGTCACCATCAAAGAGCATTTGTTCCTGCTCGCCGTGCTTACAAAAGCCATTCTCAGCCAAATGCATGATTTCGGCGCCAGACTCTGTGTCTTGAAGTTGGGCGATATCAATATCGTCTGGACCGAGTCCTGCCATTTCAAACGCCGCCGCAGAGGCAAGTTCTGTGGGCGATTGCCCACGCTCAACATTCAAGCTCGGCGCGAAAACTTCAAAGGATCCTTCAGGGCGCGTGCGGACCGCGGCACCGTGGATCCGACACTGCGTTCGACCCAGCTCACGCGCTTTTTTCTCGCTTGCCAAGATCAAAGCCGCGCCGCCCTCTGCGGGTGAGCAGAACATAAATTTGCGCAAGGGGTCACTCAGCATTTGAGACGACATGATGGTGTCAAAGTCGACCGGTTGACGCCGCCACGCATGCGGCGTTTTCGCGCCATTTTCGAACGCCTTTTCAGACACACGGCCTAGCGAGTCTTCGGAGATGCCGAACTGGTCCATATAGCGCCGAATCTTCATTGCGAAGAATTGCGTGGTCATCATCATGCCCGTTTCGCCATACCACATAGGCAAGCCATTCTCTTCAGGATCTGCGTTGAACGCCCCGCGCGGATGCTTGTCGAACCCTGTCACGATGCCAACATCAAATTCGCCAGACTTAATCGCCCAATAGCCGGACAAAAGCGCTGAGCCGCCCGTCGCGCAGCCATTCGCAATATTGATGAATTGCGTGCCCGTTAGACCCAATCGTGGAAGCATCGCATCCGCCGCGCCTGCGGCGGACGATCCCCCAAACGCAAACTGCATCTGCGGCCAATCTAGATCGGCATCCTGCAAGGCTTCGCGCACCGCAAACACGCCTTGATCGAGCCCGGAGAGATCGTGCCGACCGAAGGGATGGATTCCGGCGCCAACAATATAAACGTCATTCTTACTCATAGGGGTGTCCTCAAATCGGCTCGAACGCATAGGTGTGAAGCGGCTCGCCTTGCGGATCCTCGGCAAACGCAATCGTGGTCAGTCGCATCGCTTGCCCGACTTTCAGCGCTGAAAAATCATCGGTCTCGATGCGAGTTTCGACGATAACCTCGTCTTCCAATTCAACATAACCGACGGCAAAAGGTTGGAATGACTCCGGTGTGTTCGGTCCCAAAAAGGGTGGGTTCTTTGGTGGGAACCGCTGCACCGTATACGACCAGAGCGCGCCCTCAGACTTGAGTTCGACTTTGTCATAACGCTCACGTTCGGCACCTTCCGGGTACGGAAAGACGATTCTGCCCGTGTCTTTCGACTTGCCACCATATAGCACGGGCGAGCCACGCCGCACTTCCACGACATTCTCAGAAATCAGTCGCATCATTCCTCCCACAGAATTGACCGCTTTTACGCTCATACTACATTTTATAAAAAAGTCACGTATGATCTTTTTAAACTTGCCTGACTGTTTTATAAAGGCCCCGATAACAAAAAAAGTTTATTCGGAGGAACCATGACCGATCCCATTGTCCCCAAACACTCTAAGGTTCTGGCTGACCTTGTTCGACGGCAAGCGAACGCGCGCCCCGACAAAACGGCCTTCATCTTTGAAGGCCGCGGGATGACATATGGCGCGTTGAACATTGGCGCCAATAGAGTTGCGAACGGATTGCTCACTCTCGGCATAAACCCCGCTGAGCGGGTCGTGTATTTGGGGAAGAACGCGCCTGAGTATTTTGAGCTTCTTATGGGGGTCTCCAAAGCAGGCGCCGTCACATGCCCAGTCAATTGGCGTCTTGCGCCAGCTGAGATTACGTACATCGTCAATGATACGCGTGCGCGATGCCTGTTTGTCGGGGCGGAGTTCGCAGCGCAAATCGCAGAGGTGAAATCAGCCTTCACTGCTGTCGAGCACGTCTTTGTTATGACCGGCACCCATGAAAGCTTCGAACCTTACGGCGCATGGCGCGACGCCCAGAGCGATCGCGAGATTCAGATCGACCGCACCTTCGATGATGACGCTTTGCAGCTCTATACGTCGGGCACCACGGGTCACCCGAAAGGCGCAGTTCTGTCCAATCGTGCCCTCATTGGTCTGCGAGAGCTCTTACCAAGCGAGCAAAAACCTGAGTGGAATCGCTGGACATCAGATGATGTCAGCCTGGTTGCGATGCCATGTTTCCACATTGGTGGAACCGGTTGGGGGATTAGCGGATTGGCAGAAGGCGCAACCGGCATTGTGATGCGCGAATTTGATCCGATGCAAGTCCTGGGCTTGATCGATCAATATAAGATATCGAAGATCTTCATGGTCCCGGCTGCAATGAAAATTGTTGTTGAGCAACCAGAAGCGGCGACCACCGACTTTTCATCGGTCAAATACATGCTCTATGGCGCGTCGCCTATTCCGTTGGATTTGCTGAAAACCTGCATGGACGTGTTCAAAAGCGGCTTTGTCCAAATGTATGGCATGACGGAAACCGCTGGGACGATCGTTGCCTTACCGCCTGAGGATCATGATCCCGCCGGAAATGCGCGTATGCGGTCCGCCGGAAAGGCGATGGACGGTGTTGAAGTGATCATATTGGCAGAAGACGGAAGAGAAGCACCTCGCGGTCAAGTGGGGGAGATCGCTGCGCGGACGATGGCCAATATGTCGGGATACTGGAACCTACCAGATGCAACCGCCACAACGCTTGACTCCGAGGGTTGGCTCAAGACAGGTGACGCGGGCTATATGGACGAGGACGGCTACATCTACATCCATGATCGGGTGAAGGATATGATCATCTCAGGCGGTGAAAATATCTACCCGGCGGAGGTTGAAAACGCCATTTTCGGTCACCCAAAAATTACCGATGTCGCTGTCATCGGTGTGCCAGATGAAAAATGGGGCGAGGCTGTCAAAGCGATTATTGTTCCGGCAATGGGCGAGCAGGTCGATGAAGTCGACGTGATCGCATGGGCGCGGGAGAGAATCGCAGGGTTCAAATGTCCAAAATCAGTGGATTTCGTCGACGCCCTGCCGCGCAATCCGTCGGGTAAAATTCTCAAGAAAAAGCTGCGCGCCCCTTATTGGGGCGATAAGACGCGCGCCGTGAACTAAAGCTTATGTCCGGCGAAACTTACCCGTCCATTTTCAAGATCTGCTTACCGAAATTCTGACCCGAGAATAGGCGATTCAACGTGCTCGGGATATTGTCGAACCCTTCTTGAATGTCTTCTTTGAACGTGATCTTGCCCTCTCGGATCCACTGGCGCATGCGTTTTTGGGCCTCTGGATATTCCGGGATGTAGTCGAGGACGATGAAGCCGCTCATCGACGCCCGCATAAAGATCAAATTGAAGTAATTCTCAGGTCCGGCTGGCATTTGCCCGCGCTCATATCGAGAGATTCCACCGCAGATCACCACACGGGCATGCATGGCAAGATTTGCAAGCGCGTAGTTGAGGATCTTGCCGCCAACATTGTCGAAAAAGACATTTACCTGACCCCCGCAATGCTCTTTCAGGGCCTGTTTAATATCTTCGTTTTTATAGTCGATTGCCTCATCATAACCGACTTCGTCTTTGAGCCAGGCGCACTTTTCAGGTCCGCCAGCAATCCCGATCGTGCGGCAACCGGCGATCTTTGCGATTTGGCCGACCATAGATCCCGTTGCGCCGGCAGCGCCGGACACCAAAACCGTGTCGCCAGGCTGCGGGCGGCCGTGTTTCAGCAATCCGAAATAGGCGGTCATGCCCGTGGTTCCGAGCGCACCGAGATTTCCAGTTAAGAGTTCGTCGTCAGGGACTTTTTCGAGCTCCGCCCCGGGCAAGGTCGCATAGTCCTGCCACCTCAACATGCCTTGAACCTTATCGCCAAGGCTGAACTTGGGATGGTTCGACTCGATCACTTCACCCACGCCGGAGCCACGCATCACTTCGCCAATCTCCGTTGGCGCGACATAGCCCCCAATATTCTCCATCCAGCCTTTTTGGGCCGGGTCGAATCCGAGGTAGAGTACTTTCACCAGAACCTCGCCATCAGCAGGCGCCTGAACGTCCGTCACGACCTTCTTAAAGTCATCATCGACCAGCGGTCGCCCCGTCGGACGGCCATTGATCAGCCATTGTCTATTTTCGACCATTTGGCCCTCCCATTGCTTTTTTCTTTCGCTATAGCGGATTTGGCGCTGCCAACCATCCGCCATCGATGAGCAGCTCTGTTCCAGTCACCGCGCTGGCCTCGTCGGATGCCAAATAGAGCGCTGCGCCGGCCACTTCTTCTGACCGGATCATACGGCCGATTGGCTGCAAGTTTGAAAACATGTCGCGCATTGCTGCCGGATCTTCGGATGCCTCAAAGGCGGCTTGGTTCATCGGCGTGTCTATGGTTCCCGGGTGGACCGAATTGCAGCGAATGTTCCGATACGTTCGCGCGCAATGGACGGCGATTGATTTAGACAATAAGCGCACCCCTCCTTTTGAGGCGGTATAGGCGGCCCCGCTCGCCAGTCCAACGAATCCGGTAATCGACGAAATATTGATGATCGACCCGCTCGGTCCGCCTGAATTGTCTTTCATAACCGCAATGGCTTCACGGCACCCCAGCATCAAGCCGGTCAAATTGACGTCTATAACCTGTCGCCAGATCTCCAAACTGGTCTCTTCAATCGTGGCGCCGCGAAAGATCCCTGCATTGTTGACCAGCACATCTAAACCGCGATGGTCTGAGACGATCGACCCAAGCGTGCGTTTCCAATCTTCCTCCTGCGACACGTCCTGATGAACATAGGTCGCGCCAAGCTCATCGGCGAGTGCATCGCCCGCGGCGTCCTGGACATCGGAAATGATGACAGTCGCACCTTCGTCCTTAAACAGACGCGCCGTTGCAGCCCCAATTCCTGACGCGCCGCCTGTAATCAAACAGACCTTCCCGTTAAGCCGATCAGGCATAGTCCACCGCGCTCTTCGCTGCGGCGATGATGCGGTTGGCGTTGGGAAGAAACTCGTCTTCCAGAGACGGCGCAAACGGCACGGGCGTGTGCGGACATGTGACTTTTTTGACCGGCGCTTTGAGCGACCTAAAGCCCTTATCCGCGACAATCGAAGCGATGTCGGACGCCAGAGAGCAACGGGGTGGACTTTCGTCCACAATGACCAGACGTCCCGTGTTTTCCACGCTCTCCAAAATGGTTTCCTCATCCAGAGGCGATGTGGTTCGGGGGTCAACGATCTCACACTCAATGCCATCTTTGGCCAATGCCTCCGCGGCCGCCTTTGCGTGCAAGATTGAGCCGCCCATGGCCACCAAGGTTACGTCATCTCCTTCGCGCACATACTCAGCTTCTCCGAATGGAATTGTATAGGCTTCATCCGGGACATCGGCCTCTTGCTCATACAGCGTTTTTGACTCCAGAAAGATGACCGGGTCATCGTCCCGGATCGCCTCGATCAGCAGTCCCTTGGCATCATAAGCATTGGTCGGCATGACAACTTTCAGGCCAGGGATCATTGTGAACAGAGGATGCAGCGTTTGGCTGTGCTGCGCGCCCGCGCGCATACCTGCACCGATCATCGAGCGAAGCACCCATGGCGTCTTCGCTTTACCGCCAAACATGTATCGAAACTTCGCCGCCTGATTATACACTTGGTCCATGCAGACGCCGATAAAGTCGACAAACATAATCTCAGCCACCGGGCGCATTCCGGTGAGCGCCGCGCCATTTGCGGTGCCAATGATTGCGCTTTCGGAGATCGGCGTATCTATAACCCGGTCGCCGCCAAAGCGATCATAAAGACCAGCTGTCACCCCGAAGACGCCGCCGACGCTCCCTGGGCCGTTAGACGACCCTTGGCCGCCGGCGACATCCTCCCCGAGCACAATCACATTTGGGTCACGCTCCATCTCTTGAGCAATGGCTTCATTGATGGCGGTTCGAACCGATTTCATAGGCATCTGTCGGTCTCCTAATAGGCTGAGGCGTAAACGTCGGCTTCCAGCGCCGAGACATCAGGTTGAGGCGCGGCAATGCCGCTTTCGACGGCCGCTTCAACTTCCGAGGCGATCTCTTGATCGACTTGGTCGAGATCTTCATCGCTCAAGAGGCCGGCCTCTGTGACGCGCGCTCTGAAATTCACCAAGCCATCGCGGGCCCGTGCTTCCGCAATCTCCTGTTCAGATCGATAAGGCTGGGGGTCACCGACAAAATGTCCGAGATAGCGCGGGCATTCGGTGACGATTGTGTAGGGCCCCTCGGCCGCCCGGCCGCGGTCTAGGGCCCGTAACATTGCATCGCGCACAGCAAAGAAATCAGTGCCATCAACAGTCTCGGCCGGCATACCAAAGCTCGCCGCCCGTTCGGCAATCGATGGCGCGCCCACCGCATAGCTTGCGGCGGTATGCTCGCCATAGCCGTTATCCTCAATCACAAAGATCGCAGGCACTTCTAGAACGACAGCCATGTTCATGGCTTCGAATGTCGTTCCTTGGTTGGAAGCGCCGTCGCCCGAAAACGCGACCGAAACGTTGCCGGTCTTCTTGAGTTTCTGGGTCAACGCTGCGCCGACCGCGATCGGAGGGGATCCGCCTACAATTGCGTTGGCACCCAGCATGCCCTTGTCGAAATCGGCAATGTGCATGGACCCGCCTTTGCCGTTGCAGAGCCCGCCTTCTTTGCCCATGATCTCGAGCATCATCGGGCCAATTTCACACCCTTTAGCGAGACAGTGACCGTGCCCTCGGTGGGTGGACCCAATCCAATCATCATCGGTCAATTCATGACAGATCCCGACGCCGGAGGCTTCTTGACCGAGGTAGACATGGGCAAAGCCGGGAATATTCCCGAGCGCAAATTCTTTCTCTACACGTTCCTCAAATTGCCGAATGGCGGTCATCCGCCGATACGCGCGGATCAGATCGTCCCGACTCATTTGCAACTGCATGGGCTCTTTCCTGTGTTTTGATGTGATCGTCTGTTCGTTGGGAGGAAACGCTGGACGGGGCGGGCGTCTTTGGGCCCGGTTCTGGAACAGGATACGCACTTGGATGGCTAGCACTCGGCATGGGTCCAACCCAACCGATATGCGCGTTGAAGCCGCCTAAAATGAACACAAACATCCTCCCAGAAGCGGATTGGTTTTCCGCCTTTTGCCCGACGACTTTATCCAGCGAGGAATAAAAAAGTCAACTCTGCTTGTTTTAAACCGTATAATTTGTTTTAATGATGAAAATAACAAATGGGAGGCCTATCGCTGCTATGGGAAGCGATCGATTATCGGGAAAAATAGCGATCATCAGCGGCGGTGCGAGTGGCATCGGCGCCGCCAGCGCGAAACGGTTCGTCGACGAAGGCGCACACGTGATCATTGGCGATCTCAACGCAGCGAAGGCCGAGGCGCTCGCGGAAGAGCTGGGCGCAAGCGCCATCGCGACCGAGTTGGATGTTCGCGAACCGAACCATTGGAAAACCGCGTTTCAGTGCGCCGCAAAACTGGGCGATGTGACCACACTCGTCAACTCTGCTGGCGTCTCGATCCCAGGATCGATTGAAGACATCGACCTTGACCAGTTCCGGACCACGCTCAGCATTAATTTGGACGGTGTTTTTCTCGGCTGTAAATTTGCCGTCGAAGCGATGAAAGCCGGATCCGGAGGTTCCATCATCAATGTCGGGTCAACGCTCGGCATTCGATACGGTGCGATCTTTCCGGCATATTCATCCAC
>JBCBBZ010000020.1:0-15068 GCA_038531165.1 Pseudomonadota bacterium | reverse complement strand
GCATCAGGCCCTGGGCATGCGCCCACCAGTCCCGGAAACCTTAATTCAAAGTGGCCCATAAACTGGGGGCTGGACACCCCCGCCGGTTTTGCTATTCTCCTCTCCTAGTGACTGTCTTGTAGGTTTTGGGTCTATCGCGGTGCCCCATCTTACTTGTCGGTATTCAACTTTTTTGATCCACTTTGACATCTCGACGAGGTCGGCTTTCATATACCTGTGCCGCATAGAGCCATCGTCCCAGCCGCAAAATTTGTCTACCAAAGTTGGCGATGCGCCCGCAGCGCTGAGAGCGCTAGTGAAATTGTGTCTTAAGCTATGAAAGCATAAAGACGGGTCAGATAAATCGCGACTGTCACACAACCGCCCAAACCACTTACTGATTTTGTCTGAACCTGTCCCATTCGGTGGTCCTTCAAGTTCTGGGAACAAACCGCCCACACCGTCATGCTGATCGCTCGCGTATTCGAGTAAGCCAAGCTTGATCAGAGTAGGGTGAACAGGAATATTTCTGGCGCTATTTTTTGTTTTGGTTCTCTTGCCCAAACGTTTGTTCGAGATGACGCGAAAGTACCAAACATCATCTTCTTTTCGAATATCATCTCTCCCAAGTTGGCATATTTCATCTTGGCGCATCCCCGAGTACACTGCGATTATGGGTATCCAGTAACGGTGCCTCCTTGGTAGCTCGGCACCTGGTTTTTTGTAACCGGTTTCGTCATTCAAGCAGCCGCGAAAAACAGGTGCGTTGAATAGATCAGCCAGCTGATCGCTGGAAAATGGTTCGCGGGGTTCTGATGGTTCGTTTTCAACGGCTAGTAAATCGGCCGGGTTGGATGCCCGTAAATCCATTTTGACCGCGAGTTTGAAAAGCGACCTAAAGTTTGCGACATATAATTCTTGAGTAGAAGATGAGATCGTCTTGGAGTTGGCGGTGGCGGCGTCTTCTAAGAGTTCTCGTATAGAAAGTCTGCGGGATGTTTTAGTTAGGTGAGCAGGAAGTTTACAGATCACTCTCTCAAACACCTGGCAGCAATCCTCTCTTGTAATGCTCGTTACCTTTCTTTTTGGACCCAGAGCTTCAACAATTATTCCTATGCGCGTCCTCTTGAGGTCCATCGTTTTGGGATTGGTTGAGGCACCTGGTTTTGCCAGCCATTTCTCAGCAAGCATCTCTACGGTTACGAGTGAGCCCGATCCTTGAGTGCGATCGTTCTCGTACTTAACTGGATGGAATAGAATTTGGTCGTGGACGGTGCCGTATTGACCGTTCAACTTCGAAACCAGTCTCTGATAGTACTCGATTTGCCCTCTATGTACTAACTTCACAAATCGCCAGTGAAGAGGGCTTTGCGGAATTATTGCAAGTTGGTGTTCGGAAATTATCTTATCAGCCACCATTCTTGCGCTTAATGGTAGGGAGTTGTGTTTCCAGTCAGCGCGGAGTGATGCAATTGTTGCAACTAGATCGCCTATCTGTTCTTCGCATCTGCGTTCATCGACTTCAGCAAAACGCTCTTCGTAAGCTGATAGCCAGTTTCGAACGAGCCTTTCTAGGTCTTGGTCCTCCGGAACAACCCATCGCTTGCCCCTTGCCTCAGGCAATTCAGAGTTAGTTGGTTTGGAGGGCGAGCAAAGTTGACGTGCTTTCGCTATCTGTTTTTCAAATTGAAAGTTGAAAGCGTTGGCTAGTTGAACCGCCTCCCGCCTATCACACGTTCGTAAGCTCCGCCAATACTGGTGACGCGGAAGTCCACAGCTTTGGAGAATGGACGCGTCGAAAGATTTAACGTCCTTGGGCAACGCTCGAACAAAATGCAAAGCCCCATTGTCTCGCCTGAAAACATACTCAGATACTTTTCGCATGAAAAACCCAAAATTTAGCAACGAATTTAGCAAAATGGGACACAATAAGCCCCGTGATCATTGCGCTCTGCAAGATTTCTGCCGTTTTATTGGGGTGTTGAAAATACTGGCGGAGAGGAAGGGATTCGAACCCTCGATACGCTTATCACGTATACTCCCTTAGCAGGGGAGCGCCTTCAGCCACTCGGCCACCTCTCCGCGAGGCTGAAACCCCTAATAATATCGCTTCGTAATGGCAAGCGGGGATCTGATCCTGATGTCCGGTTCTTGGGCATGCCCTTGCAAGCGCGCCAGTGCGGGCCTATGCCGCGAGGATGAATAAGATTAAACTCCATAAGGGCGATTTGCCCACAGGTTTGGCGCTCGGTCCTGAGATTGCGGTTGATACTGAAGCGATGGGACTCAATCCGGCGCGCGATGCGCTTTGTGTCGTACAACTCTCGGCCGGCGATGGAAGCGCGCATGTGGTTCAACTCACGCGCGATTATCAGTGTCCGAATTTGAAAGCCTTACTGAGTGATCCGGAGACGCTGAAAATCTTCCACTATGCGCGCTTCGACGTCGCCATGATGCAGCGCTGGTTAGGGATAACTTGCGCCCCCATTTGGTGCACCAAAATCGCGTCAAAACTGGCGCGGACCTATACCGATCGGCACGGCTTGAAAGACGTGACGCGCGAATTGATTGGTCTCAACATGGATAAATCGCAGCAATCCTCGGATTGGGGCGCAGAGGCGTTGAGTGATTTGCAGCTGCAATACGCCGCCAGCGATGTGCTTCATCTGCATGATATTCGCGCCGGATTGTCAGCGATTCTGGCCCGCGAAGGCCGATTGGAGCTCGCCCAGGCATGTTTTGATTTCCTGCCCGTGCGTGCCGAACTCGATTTGCTGGGATGGGAAGACACGGATATTTTCGCTCACAGCTCTTGAGGGCCGCTATTTGAGCGTAGCAGTGTGACGGATCTGTCATGTTAAAGCGCTGTTCCTGTTAATTTTTCTAATTTAGTAGAGTCTTATGAACGCCGCGCACACTGATCTGTTGGCCCAATGGGCACCGCAGCGCCAGATGACACTGGCGCAAGCGCGCCGCCGCTCTTCTTTTGTCAGCATGCTGCGGATGATCTTTGTCGCGGGCGCGGCGGTTTCAGCGGGCGTTATCATTGGACCGATCGCGGCGACAACCCTTACCGGGTCAGGGCCGCAAATGGATCAGTATGAGAGCGACGAGGTCGTGACCATGCTGAATGCGCGCTTTACGGGACGCAATATTGCCGGCGATTCGTTTATCATCACGGCACAGGAAGCCCGGCGCCGCCGCGCCGACGCAAGTGTGATCAATCTCACCAATCCGCGTCTGGTCGATGATCAAGGCACCGAGGTCAGCGCCCCGGTGGGTGTTTACTATCAAAATGCTGAATATTTGGATCTATTTCAGGATGTTAGGGTCCGAGATCGTGACGGATACGAGTTCACCAGCACGGCGGCTCGGGTGTTTGTACAGGACGGGCGTGTGCAAGGAATGGAGCCATTAAACGGCATCGGCCCCCTTGGCGATGTGCGTGCAGACTCTTATGAAATCGAAGACGATGGTGACCGCGTGATTTTTCGCGGCAATGTCGATTTGACGATTTATCCTGACGGCGAGGCGCCTTCTGAGGCCGTCGCCGACGAACAGTAGAGAGTGATGCACATGAAGATGATCGCAGCGATTGGCGTTTTTTCGCTCTGTGTCGGCGGCGTTGCATCGGCACAAGTTTCCGGCGAAGGCGGTCCAATTCGCGTCAATGCTGACCGATCTGAAGTGCTCGACAAAGAGCGTAAGGTGATTTTGGTCGATAATGTCGACATTGTTCAAGGCGATGCGCGTTTGCGGGCCGATGTCGTGACACTGGAATATGGTGGTGGCGGGAACACGACCACAACCGGTCTGGGGTCGAGTTTTGGCGATATTCGCACCATGACCGCCCGCGGCAATGTGTTCTATGTGACACCCGACCTGAAGGCGAATGGCGATCTCGGCGTCTATATCGCCTCAACCGATACGATCACGCTGACGGGGAATATTGTGCTGGTGCGAGGCGAGGATGTGGCCAAAGGCGAGCGTTTGGTCATGGAGCTTGCCGCCGGGCGCACGACGCTTGATGGCGGGGACAGTCAGGTTAATATGGTGATCATTCCGGGCGAAGAAGACGGTCGATAAAATTGAACCCATCGGCCTAAACGGATTTTAAGCCTGTTAATTTAAGTGGTGCAGAAGGGACTGATTCACTTAAGGGAGCTGAAACATATGGACCAGACCGGCCAAGGCCTCGTCGCAACCGGGCTCGCCAAATCCTTTGGCAAGCGTCAGGTTGTCCATGATGTTTCGCTGAGCTTGCAGCGGGGCGAAGTTGTTGGGTTGTTGGGGCCCAATGGCGCTGGAAAAACCACCTGTTTCTATATGATGATGGGATTGATCAGTGCTGATGATGGCAGCATTCGCATTGACGGTGCGGATGTGACGTCATTACCGATGTATCAACGCGCCCGGCTGGGCCTCGGCTATTTACCACAGGAAGCCAGCATTTTCCGCGGTATGAATGTTGAAGAAAACATCATGTCCGTGGTTGAATTGGTTGAGCGGGAAAAGTCAGAACGCCAAAATCAGGTCGAGTCTCTCATGGAAGAGCTGCACATCACGCATCTGCGCGACCAGCCCTCGACCAGCTTGTCTGGCGGCGAACGGCGCCGGGTTGAGATTGCCCGCTCACTTGCTTCGAGACCCGCCTTTATGTTGCTTGACGAGCCCTTTACGGGCATTGATCCGCTGGCCATTTCGGACATTTCGGATCTGGTCGGTTATTTGAAGAAACGCGGACTTGGTGTGCTGATCACGGATCACCAAGTGCGTGAAACGCTGCAAATCGTCGATCGCGCGTCGATTATATATGAGGGCAGCGTCCTGTTCGAGGGGGCGCCGCGCGACGTGCTTGAAAATGACGATGTCCGCCGAGTCTATCTCGGTCAGAGATTCGCGGCATAGAGGGCGGTCCAATGAGTGCCTATCAACGCCTAGATCTTCGCCAAGGACAGTCCTTGGTGATGACACCGCAGCTGCAGCAGGCCATTAAACTGCTTCAGCTTTCCAATATCGAACTCGCGGAGTTCGTCGCCGAAGAAATTGAACGCAATCCGCTCCTCGAGCGCGGGGACGCAACCGCTGCGTCATCCGAGGTCGAGAGCGATGTCGATAAGTCCCAAGGGCGCGATGAATTGTCCTTAGACGGGTCCGATGGCATGGGCACGGCGCGCGATGCTGTCGATGCGTCTGATTCGGATATGTATGAATCCGGCACCGGTTCTGATGAAGCGCGCACCGCAAACAGCCAGTCTGGTCCGTCCGCAAGTACCGATTGGTCGACAGTCGGGTCAGGGCGCGCCAGCGGCGAAGACTATGATTTCGAAGGCTCGCTCACCAGCGAAAAGTCGCTGCGGCAACATTTGCACGATCAACTGGCCATGGCAGGTCTCAGCCAAGCCGATAGCCTGATTGGCGCGCGCTTGATTGACGAGACCGATGATGCCGGTTTTTGCAAAATCGATTTGACGGAATTGGCGGACGCGCTTGGCGCGGATCCGGCAAATGTTGCTGCTGTCTTGGACGTCTGTCAGGGCTTTGATCCAACCGGGGTCATGGCCCGAGATCTCACCGAATGCCTCGCCTTGCAGCTGAAAGAACGGGATCGGTACGATCCGGCGATGCAGACCTTCTTGGAAAATCTGCACCTGGTCGCAAAACACGATTTCAAAGCCCTGAGCGAGCTGTGCGGCGTCGATAAAGACGATATTGTCGATATGCTTGCGGAGCTTCGCACCCTTAGTCCGCGCCCAGCTTCCGGTTTCGCGAGCGAGGCGACCATTGCCGTTGCGCCCGACGTCTTCGTGCGCGAGATGCCAAATGGGATGTTTGCGGTTGAGCTGAACAGCGAAACACTGCCGCGGGTGCTGATGGACAAAGCGTATTATGCCGAAGTGAGTGCTCTGCCGATGCGTGAGACGGAAAAAGAGTTCATCTCCGAATGCGCAGCGAACGCGACCTGGTTGATTAAGTCGCTCGATCAACGAGCCCGAACAATTCTCAAAGTCTCAAGTGAAATCGTGCGCCAACAAGATGCGTTCTTCGCCCACGGCGTGGCGCATCTGCGCCCGCTCAATTTGAAACAAGTGGCAGATGCGATTGAAATGCACGAGTCCACGGTCAGTCGGGTCACCAGTAATAAGTATATGGCGACGCCCCGCGGTCTATTTGAGCTCAAATACTTCTTCTCGGCGGCGATCCCTTCCACGGGCGGCGGCGAGGCGCATTCGGCAGAAGCGGTGCGGTATCGGATCAAGCAATTGATTGATGAAGAGGGCGATAAGATCCTATCCGATGATAAGATCGTGGAGATCCTCACCGAGTTTGGGATCGAAATTGCACGTCGCACGGTGGCCAAATATCGCGAGAGTTTGGGTATCCCGAGCTCGGTTCAACGCCGCCGCATGCTCAAAGCCAGTGCCTAAATCTGCCCCATCGCTTCGGCGATCAATTCCGCTTCAGCATCGCGCAAAATCGCTTCTTCGATGCTGGCCCCATTTACCGGTTCTTTCCCAACCTCCAGCATAACCGGAACGGCGAATGGGCTGATTTTGGGCAAATCTTTCAGAACGATTTTCCCGCGCACGCGCATGAGCATGTCAGACAGGCGGCGGATGTCCAGAAATCCGGTTGCCGCATCATGACGGGCGGCCTGGAGCAGAATATGATCTGGTTCATGGCTGCGCAGCACATCGTAAATCAAATCCGTGGAAAATGTGACTTGGCGGCCGGTTTTTTCGCTGCCCGGCATGCGTCGTGCGATCAAACCAGAGATTTGCGCGCAATGCGCAAAATGACGTTTCATCAGAACCGCCTCTTCGAGCCATTCTTCTAAATCGTCGCCCAGCAAATCCGGCGCGAAGAGTGTCGCCATATCGATTTCGCCCATTGGCTCCATCGCCCAAACCGCCATTGCATATTCGGAGGCAACAAAGCCAAGCGGCTTTGCGCCCATGCGTTCAAGGCGGCGTGTCAGCAACATGCCCAAGGTTTGATGCGCTAAGCGTCCTTCAAACGGGTAACAGGTCAAAAAGTGACGCTCACCGCGTGGAAAGGTCTCGACCAAAAGCTCGTTCGCCTTGGGAATGGTCGACCTTTTTTCTTGGATCTCGAACCATTCTCGCACTTGATCGGGCAATGTGGACCAAGTGTCGCGATTATGAATCATTGCCCGGACCCGGTCGGCAAGAAATTGCGTGAGCGGGAACTTACCGCCATTATAGCTTGGGATCGCCGGATTTGTGTCAGCGGGCGCGCGCATGACGAGGCAGTCCGTTTCTTGTACCCCAAGAAATCGCAGCACTTCTCCCGCAAACAAAAACGTATCTCCGGGTGTCATCGTTGAAATGAAATATTCTTCGATCTCACCGAGCTTGCGACCCGCACGCAGAGCAGGGCGCTTAGGGTCAGATCGTGCATTGTCATTGCCAAGACGGCTCGCCAACCGCACGCTCAGACTGCGCGCCTCAACAATCGCGCCGACATTCATGCGATGTTGTTGCTTGTCGCGGGCGGTGCGGGCATGCCAGGTGCCATCACGCGTCCGAGTGATCCGTTTGAACCGATCATACGTTTTCAAAGCATAGCCGCCGGTCGCGACCAAATCGACGACGCGCTCATAGGTTTCCCAATCCAGCGCCCGGTAGGGCGCGGCGCGCCGGAGCTCATCGAACAGATCTTGAAGGTTAAATCCTTCGCCGCTGGCACGGCCCATAATGTGCTGCGCCAGAACGTCGAGTGCCCCTGTGCGGATCGGTTCGCCATCAATCTCGCCCGCCTCCACAGCGGCCTCCGCGGCGCGGCATTCCAAAATCTCAAAGCGATTGGTTGGGACCAGCATCGCCCGGCTTGCTTCGTCCATTCGATGGTTGGCGCGTCCGATCCGCTGGACCAGACGCGCCGCGCCTTTCGGCGCCCCCATCTGGATCACTAAGTCCACTTCGCCCCAATCGATCCCCAGATCCAGTGTCGAGGTGCAGACCACGGCCTTTAGCTGTCCTGCAGCCATGGCGGCTTCGACTTTGCGCCTTTGATCCTTTGCCAGGGAGCCATGATGCAATGCAATCGGCAAGCCGTCTTCATTGGCGGACCATAATTCCTGAAACAGCATTTCAGCTTGGGAGCGGGTGTTGACGAAGATCAGCGATAGCTGCGCAGCTTTGATTTGCGCGTAAACCTCGCCGACGGCAAATCGACCTGAATGACCCGACCAAGGGATACGTTCATCCGAGATCAAAATATCGACCTCTGCATGCACGCCGCCATCGGCGATGATCAGATCCGGTTGATCGTTCCGCACCGCCAGCCAGGATTGTAAAACGCCCGGATCGTGCACCGTTGCCGAAAGCCCGAGAAACCGACACGCTGGCGCCCACTGTGCCAATGTCGCCAGGCCGAGGCTCAGCAAATCGCCGCGTTTGCTTGGCGCGATGGCGTGGATTTCGTCAATAATCACGCATTTGAGATCGGCAAAGAAGTCAGCAGCGTGATCGGATGCGATGAACAAGGCCAACTGTTCCGGTGTGGTCAAAAGAATATCCGGCGGGGATTTTCGCTGGCGCTGGCGTTTATGGGTCGGCGTGTCACCCGTGCGGGTTTCGATTTTGATGTCGAGCCCCATCTCCTCGACCGGGGTCATCAAGTTTCGTGCGACATCCACGGCCAGCGCTTTCAGCGGTGAGATATATAATGTGTGCAGGGCCGGGCGGTCTGAATTGCGTTTGGCTTTGGTCGATAGCTCAATCAAGCTGGCGAGAAAGCCCGCCAGCGTTTTACCACCCCCGGTTGGCGCGATGAGCAGCGCGCTTTGTCCAGAAAGGGCGGCTTCCGTGAGCTGCATCTGATGCGGCCGCGGCGACCATCCACGCTCGGTGAACCACTCTGCAAACCGAGCCGGAAGCGCAAATGGAGCCGGGATCGTATCGGGCATGACTCTCTCTTTACAGCACCCGAGAAATCGGGTGGCTACTCGGTTGCCGCTTCCGCGTCCGCGGCGGCTTCGGCGGCTATTCGAGCGCGTTCAGCAGCGTCGAAGGCAGCAACGATATCAGCGGTTAAGCGGGCGATTTCAAATCGCGGCTCAGCGGCGACATCATAGCCTCGGCGAACGATGACCAAGTCACGAGACGGAATGATCACCATATGTTGACCTCGATTGCCAAGTCCAGCGAAGGCATCCTCAGGGGCACCCTCCGCGCCGTTAAACAGCCAAAACGATCCGGCATAACCGAAGTCGATGTCCGGCTGCGATGGGGCTGGCGTGGTGACGAAATCGAGCCAGCCTTCCGGTAAGATCCGCTCGCCGCCCCAGACGCCGTCTTGCAAATACAATTGCCCGAGGCGCGCCATGTCGCGCGCCGTCATCCAAACCTGCGATGAGGACATATAATCACCGTTCCAATCGGTCTCGAGCACGGTATGTCTGGCCCCGATTTTGTGCAGCAGGTCCGTATATGGGAACGCGCGGTATCGCGCATCATCGGCGAGGGCTTCGCGCAGCGCGCGCATCGCGATCAGCGTATCTATGTTCGAATACTTAAACTGCGTCCCCGGCACGGCTTCCAGCGTCCGCGCAGCGAGGTGATCGACAATTGCATCGCCGCCGAAATAGAGTCCATCGGTGCGCGAACCGGGCGTATTGGATTGCAGACCGCTGGCCATATTCAGGACATGACGCAGCGTGATCGTCCGCCGCGGATCGCCGCCTTTGTTGAAGTCGGCAATGATGGCTTCATTATCGAGCCCTAAAACCCCTTGGTGGATCGCCGCACCGATCACGCTTGAGGTCAAGGATTTTGCCACGGACCAGGTGCGCTGCGGCGTGGTCCGATCAATGCCGCGTGCATATTGCTCCGCCACAAGTTGACCGCGATGCACAACAAGCACCGCGCTGGTCCGAGTGCCAGCGCCATAGGTCGAGCCATCAAAAGCGAAGCTGACCGGGATGCCCAGCAAGTCCAAAGCAAACGTATTGTCTGTCAGCGTGACATTGTCACCAATGGCGGTGGAACTATCAGAGCCGTCGAGGCCTGGCATATTGGAAAAGCTTGGCAGCCATGCGGTCATGTCCGGTGCGGCGCCAACCGGCAGCAAAGAGCATCCAATGCCGGGGCGCCAGACCGCTGCGCGAGGCGGCAATCGGTCGTCGAAAGCAACCAAAACCGTCTTATTCGCTTCATCGATGACGGGTGCACCGACCTGTGCCATCCGGTCGCGATAATCGACATAAATGCCCGACAGCTCATTGGACTCGATTTCGGCGAGGCTTTGTCGTGCGGTGAAATAGCCACTGCAGGTGAAAGACGCTTTGTAACCGGCAGCGAGCGCAAGGTCCGTTGTGCCGACCGCATCGCTTTGTGCCGCGATCCCTGGGCTGATCCAAACGCTCAAAGCCATGGCAAGTGCAAACAATCGATGCATCTCGAAGTCCTCCTGAAATGCCTGCCTTAGCCATAGCCGTGTTTGCGGCAGGCGAGCAAGCGGTGGCAGCGGGATGCTGTGCGTTCGGCTGAGACCGGCTATATGGAGATCATGATCCGGCCAGACCTGTTGCTGCATGAAACGCCAAAAGGGCTTTATTGCCCGCCGGGTGACTTCTACATTGACCCTGTTCGCGGGGCGGTCGATCGTGCCGTGATCACCCATGGCCATGCTGATCATGCCCGGGCCGGACACGGCGCTGTTCTGGCGACCCCGGAGACGCTCGATATTATGGCCGTGCGCTATGGCGAAGCGTTCACCGCGCAGCGACAAGCTCTCGCATTCGGCGAAGTGGTGGAGATCAACGGCGTTTCCGTTTGGCTAGCGCCTGCAGGTCATATTTGGGGATCCGCGCAGGTGGTGGTGGAATGGCGGGGGTTGCGGATGGTTTGCACCGGAGATTTCAAACGCCGCCAGGACCCGACCTGTCAAACCTTCGAAGTCGTTCCGAAGACGCATGTGTTCATTAGCGAGGCGACCTTTGGCTTGCCGGTCTTTCGCCACCCCGATGATCGCGCGGAGATGTCGAAACTGTTATCGAGCGTCGATTTGTTTCCGGATCGGACGCATTTGGTTGGCGTCTATGCGCTCGGGAAAGCACAACGCGTGATCAAGCTCCTGCGGGAGGCTGGTTACGAAAGACCGATCTATATCCATGGCGCCTTAGAAAAGCTCTGCGCCTTGTATGACGCAAATGGGATTGCGCTCGGGGATTTACGGCCGGCGACTTTGGAAAAAGGTCAACGCGGAGAAAGCGAACAGTTCCGCGGCGAAATCGTGTTGGGGCCACCCTCTAGCTTTGCCGACAAGTGGGGCAGGCGGTTTCCAGACCCGGTCACCTGTTTTGCCTCGGGCTGGATGAGCGTTCGACAACGTGCCAAACAGCGCGGTGTTGAGATGCCGCTGATCCTCTCCGATCACGCGGATTGGGATGAGCTCACGCAAACCGTGAATGATGTCGATCCAGAAGAGCTCTGGATTACGCATGGCCGCGAAGATGCGCTGGTGCGCTGGGCTGAGCTGGAAGGGCGCAAGGCGCGGCCGCTTCGCCTGGTTGGATATGATGATGAAAGCGCCTGAACGGCGTGTCATATACCGCTACATTGTTGGGCCTTGTCGAGCGTGATAAAACGATAAGACTGCAAGACATGCATTCAAACGGGATCGGGTCACAGTTTGCCATATCGTAGTCTAAACCCCGATTTGATTGTCAAAACGACCGCTCAGCTCAGCGATCGAATGGAAGCCCGCTTCCCGGGCCGGGGGCTGACCGGTGTCGCCAAAGAGTTGACCAAATTCTCGCAAGAAGAAGTCGGCCGCGCAAAACGCATTGCCCAGCCCCGCTACTTGGTGCGCTTTTTCGTTTATCTTTTCATTCTCGGCGCGATTGCGATCATTGCGTACATCGCTTGGACGGTCCGCATTGACCTTCAGGCGTCACCCGATTGGGATATGTTTGAGGGCGTTGAGGCGCTGATCAACCTGCTCATCCTCTTCGCGGCCGCGATTTGGTTTTTGGCCAATCTCGAAGCGCGCATGCGGCGGCATGATGTGTTGGTCCGGATCAACCAGCTGCGGTCGATCGCGCATGTGATTGATATGCATCAACTGTCTAAAGATCCGATGTCAGACCTGCATGTCGGTGCCGAAAGCGAATCGCGGCCCGAGAGCGATCTGCATGGATATGCATTGGTGCGCTATCTCGATTATTGCGCTGACTTATTAGCTATTACGGGAAAACTCGCATCGGCTTATCTGCAATATATCGAAGACCCGATTGTTATCGCATCGGTCAATGAGTTTGAGAGTTTGACAGCGGATATGTCGGGCAAGATTTGGCAAAAAGTCACCGTGCTTGAATTGCAAGGTGGATTTCAAACCCAGTATGGTACGATCGCACCAGAGTCAGACGTGCCAATTGACAGCTCCGATGAGCACGCCGCAGCGGATCTTCCTGAGTTTCTGAAATAGTTTATTCAGCGGCGACCAGAGACGAAGCCAGTGTAGCGTCGTCCAGCGTATCGGCAATCACCTCACCAATGGCGCACCGGCATTTGCCACAATTAAAGCTGCAGCCATGATGTGCTTGCACCGAATCGGGGCAGCGGGCCCCCGCATGGACGGCGGCGCGCACACCTGATTCATTGATCCGACGGCAAATGCAAATGATCATGAGAATGATTTGCAGCACCCGCAAATGATTGTCAAGTGCGAGATGTCTCTAGATCGTTTCTAGAGAGCGCAAGAAACGGGTGGCACTGTGTTACGGCGCTTGGCATGGTAGCACACATGACGACGATACTTTTGCCCCTGAACGAACGCTGCGCCGCTTATAACCGTATGGCGGACGCCCTCGAGCATCTTGGTGATACCTGGCGGGATTGGCCAGATTTGACGACATGCGCCCGCGCCATGGGGCTCTCCGCGAGCCATTTTCAGCGTGAGTTCACGCGCTGGGCTGGGGTCAGTCCAAAGCAGTTTCAGGCGAGCCTCGCGCATGCTGAGGCGGGTGAACTGCTCCGGCAAGGCGCGAGCGTCCTGGATACCACGTACGAAACCGGATTGTCCTCGCCATCGCGGCTACATGATCTGTTCATTGCCCACGAAGCCCTATCCCCGGGCGAAGCAAAGGCGAGCGGTGCTGGGGCATGCTTAACCATCGGAAAAGCTGCAACGCCGTTTGGCACAGGCGTGTTCTTAATCTCGTCGCGGGGCTTGTGCGGGCTTGGGTTTGTGGATGATGGCGCATCGCCCAAAACCGGCTTTTTACATCCCGGCTATTCTGAAAAAGCGGTGTTTGAGGACATGGCAGGGCGCTACAAACATGCCGACATTGCCCGGGATGACGCGCAAGCGAAGATTTGGGCAGATAAGGTGTTCGCGAATGGGGGGGAAATCCCCCTCGCGCTCTACGGAACCGCGTTTCGACGCCAAGTCTGGCGCGCACTCTTAGACATTCCAGCAGGCGAGACATGGACATATCGGCAAGTTGCGTCCGCCGCGGGCAACCCAAAAGCCGCCCGCGCCGCAGGCACGGCCATCGGCGCGAACACAATCGCATGGCTCATCCCTTGTCACCGCGCGCTTGCATCTGACGGACGGTTACATAATTACCATTGGGGCACGGCGCGGAAACGTGCCATGCTGACTTATGAGAAGGTGCACACGGCGGTCTAAGGATTGGCCTGTCCACCATGCGGAGTGGACGTGATGGTCGTCGATAATTTTACCAATATCTATTACTTGATGTTTTTGCCGATCGCGGTTTGGGCTGGGCTCCTCAGCTGGCGTTGGTTCAAAACACCTGAGCTGGCCGGGCGTGTTTATGATTCCAATGTTGAGAAAGGCCTGATCAGCGCACGGATCCCACGCGATGAGTTTATCCGGAGCTTTTCCATGGCGGAACGGCCTCGTCTGGGCGTCTATCAATGCAGTGTGGCACTATTGGCGCTGCTCTTGCTGCCTATCCTCGTAGCGGGCTTCTATGGCCTCACACTGGACCTCAATAATTGGGGCCAAGATGCCATTCAGATGACAGTGCGCGGGCAGAATCTCGCAAATATTCTCGGCGATTTCGTCACCATCGTGATGATTATGGGAATCAATGTACTCCTTCTCGCGGGCGTCACCTTCTTTTATTACCGCAATCGACCGCCCTCCCTTCGGTCCGAAATCCGCCGCCTGGAAGAGGAATACAAATGAGCGTTGAGTTCTTACATGCAATGGTCCGCGTCACGGATATTGATGCAGCGTTGAAATTCTATGGTAATGGCCTCGGTTTAGAAGAATTGATGCGTTATGAGAGCGACGAAGGCCGCTTTACGCTGGTCTTTCTTGCCTCCCCCGATGATGTTGCACGATGCGGCGGCGTGCCAGAGGGTAAACTCCCGACCCAGATGGACATTCCGATGGTTGAACTGACCTATAATTGGGACCCCGAAGATTATGGCGGCGCCCGTAATTTTGGGCATCTCGCATATCGGGTCAGCAACATTTATGAGGCGTGCGAGCGGTTTCAGGCGCTTGGCGTCACCATCAACCGACCGCCTCGGGATGGCCGGATGGCCTTTGTCCGATCGCCCGATGGCATCTCGGTTGAACTCTTACAGCAAGGCCAAGCTCTGCCGCCTGCGGAGCCGTGGGTGAGCATGGAGAATATTGGCGCCTGGTAAGATCGATCTGCACGCGCGGACATCTGTTGCCATGCGCCGAACGTATCTAGAGCAAAGATAAAAGAGGCATATTATGGCGCAAAGCATGCCAACCGATTGTGAAAAGCCAAGTTTGTTCTCAAACCTGCGAGAGCTCGGCACGCCTTTGGAGGTCTTGAAGTTCCCATTCAAAGCACCTGGGCTCGCCGCTGCACCACGGGGCGATGGTCGCAAAATCGTTCTATTGCCGGGCTTCACAGCGCCGGAGTTTTCCATGCAACCGCTGTCGCTTTACCTCAAATATCTGGGCTATGATGCATCGACTTGGGGCCTCGGCATAAATGGCGGTGAGGTGGATCATCTCACCCAAGTTTTTGGTGAAAAGGTCGACGTCTTAGCACAGATATTTGAGGTAAAGCGACAGCGGTTGCATGGAAAACTCCGGCGCTGTGAAGC
>JBCBBZ010000019.1:0-20116 GCA_038531165.1 Pseudomonadota bacterium | reverse complement strand
TGATGCTGGAAACGATACGATCCTGATTGATAATAGCACGGTAGCACTTTCCGGCATCACCGAAGATTTGAGCAGATCCGGTCGAGGTGCTCCCGGCGCGGCTGTAAGACGTCAGAGAGATCGAGTCGGCTCCCGCGCCGCCTGTCACCGTAGCGGACCCAGTAAGGCCGATAATGGCTTCATCAAAGGTAATCGTGTCCGCGCCACCATCGCCTTGAATCAAGCTGGACAAACCGCTCGCGGTTGCGAATTGACTGCCCGCAGTGAAGGTCAGGGCGTCCGCCGTGGCGCTGCCCGTGATCGTGCCATCGGAAACCACTTGGCTTGTGAACGCCCCGCCCGGCAGCTGCAGAGTCGCGCCGCTTGCAATCTCCGTGCGGAGGGTTGTGAGTGAGCCCGTGACACTGAGCGTTCCAGCGTCAATGTCCACGGTGTTGGCGAATGTATGATCACCGGCGAGAGTCAGCGTATCGCTGCCATCTTTGAACAGGGCTTCAAACCCGGCAAAGTTGCTGGCGTCGATCGTGTCGGCGCCCGCGGCGGTGAACTGCAATGTGTCCGTCCCTTCGCCGCCACTGAACGAAGCCGCCGCGTTCCACGTCACGCTATTGTCGAGCGCGATCGTGTCACTCCCCGCGCCGCCTTGGACAACGCCAAGGGCGCCGACAGACGCGCCATTGGTCAGCGTGATTAAGTCATCATCCACGCCGCCATCGACTGTGGCGGACCCCAAATCTGCGACATAGGTATCATCGATTAGAATCGTGTCGTTACCTGCATCGCCGAGGATTCGGGCCTGACTCCCAATCTGCGCCGTCACGGTACTATTTGTGAGAGTGATTTCATCTGCGCCCGCGCCGCCTGACACTGTGGCGGACCCAAAAAGACTGATGATAACATCATCAAAGGTAATCGTATCATCGCCGCCATCGCTCTGAATCAGGCTGGACGAACCGTTCGCAAATGCGAATTGACTGCCCGCAGTGAAGGTCAGGGCATCCGCCGTGGCGCTGCCCGTGATCGTGCCATCGGAAAACACTTGGCTTGTGAACGCCCCGCCCGGCAGCTGCAGCGTCGCAAAGCTTGCAATATCCGTGCGGGATGTCGTGAGTGAGCCCACGACATTGAGCGTTCCGTCATCAATATCCACGGTATTGGCGAACGTATGATCACCGGTCAGGGTCAGCGTATCGCTGCCATCTTTGAAAAGGTTTTCGAACCCGGCAAAGTTGCTCGGGTCAATCGTGCTGGCGCCACCGGTAGTGAACTGCAATGTGTCCGTCCCGGTCTGGCCATCAAACAAAGCGCCCGGGTCCCAGGTCACGCCGCTGTCGAGCGCGATCGTATCATCTCCCGCGCCACCTTGGACAACGCCAAGGGCGCCGACGGACGCACCATTGAGTAGCGTGATCGAGTCATTGTCTGCGCCGCCATCGACTGTGGTGGCGCCAAAAGGTGCGATAACGCTTCCGTCCAGCTGAATCGTGTCATTTCCGGCAAGGGCGTCGATGGTCTGATTAGCAAACGGACCAATACCGCACGAGATTGAGTCATTCCCAGTCGTCGGCGTCGTGTCGCATTGTGCGAAGGCGGTGCCTTGCAAGAGACCGGCGACGGCAAAGGTGGCAGAGCCGAGCAACATGGTCCGCCAAGTCCGGTGGCGAGGGGGCGGCTGAATGAGCGGGTCCGCCGGTAAGGCGGGGGCTGCGGCGGGCGGGCTAATCGGCGGGGCGGCGCGCAGCGTCAGGGGTGTGAAAGCATTCGGGCGTTTCATAGTCATCGCGGTCTCTTGTTGTGTCGCGATGATTGGTAAAATGAGGGTTCGGCAAACAAATCAATAATATTCACGGGTGCTCATAAATATTGAGACACTCGGAATATTAACTATGCTGACAGAGCGCGTATAAGGCTATTGTCGCAGTTAACAAAAGGTAAAAGCCGCCCCCGTATCGGTGCGGCTTTTGAAGAGGGAGGGCGCACGGGGGACGTGCGGCTAAGCGGGGCGGACTTTGAGCGTGTTGCCCTCTGTGGCCTCAACGATCACAGCCGCTCCGCTGGCCAGATTGGCTCCGTCCACGCTCTGCGCCGACCAGACCGTATCGCCGAGTTTGACCCGGCCGAGACCGCCCGCGAAATCATCCGCCACGACCCCGCGCTGGCCGAGCGTGCCGGCCATACGCTTGTTTAGGGTCGGGTGTTCTTCAACCTCTTCGCGCAGTTTTCGAAACACCGTCCGCCCGGTGATGAACAGCGTGATCGTCGCCACAGCAAAAACAATCATCTGCCCTTCCCAACCGGCGATCCCGGCGGGGGCAAAGGCGGCAAAGGCCGAGGTCAGCGCCGCAGCGATGGAGACCCAAAGCAGGTCCCAAGTGCCGGTCATCATCTCGATCGAGAATAGGACCAGCGCTAAGGCCAACCAATGCCATGCAGTGAGCGGCCAAAGGGTAAACTCTAAGCCTTGCATATCAGACCTCCTTCTTAGTCGCGGGTTCCCGCCGGCGGCACCGCTGTGCGGCTGGCATTGGAACTTGCTTGCGCAGCATCGGTCAGCCCGCGGATCCCTTCAATGGTTCCAATGATAGAGCTGAACTCTGCCGGAATGATGACCGTCTTATTGCCCCCTGCAGAGGCGAGTTTTTCAAACGCCGTGACATATTGCTGGCCCAAGAAGTAATTGATCGCGTTGACATCGCCGCGGGCAATCGCTTCGGACACAAAGGCCGTCGCTTTGGCCTCCGCCTCGCCTTCACGCTCGCGCGCTTCAGCATCGCGGAAGGCCGCTTCCCGGCGCCCTTCTGCTTCGAGAATTTGCGATTGCTTTAGGCCTTCGGCTTTCAGAATGGCAGACTGCTTGTCGCCTTCGGCGGTCAAAATCTCGGCCCGTTTCAGACGCTCTGCTTTCATCTGCCGCGCCATGGCTTCGGTAATGTCCGCGGGCGGCGATAGGTCGGCGATTTCGATCCGGGTCACTTTCACGCCCCACGGATTGGTCGCGGCATCGACCACCGAGAGGAGCCGGGCATTGATATCGTCACGGTTTGAGAGCACCTCATCCAAGTCCATGGAACCGACCACGGTCCGGATATTGGTCAAAGAGAGATTGGTGATCGCATTCTCAAGATTATTCACTTCATAGGCGGCGGAGACAGGATCAATCACCTGGATAAACACCACCGCATCGCAAGAAACCTGCGCATTGTCCCGCGTGATCACCTCTTGGGTGGGGATATCGAGCACGGTCTCCATCATATTCATTTTACGACCGATCCGCTGATAGAACGGCATGATAAAATGCAGACCTGGGCCGAGCGTATTGGTATACCGCCCGAAATTCTCGACCGTATAGTTAAACCCTTGCGGAACGACTTTGACCGCCGACGTAATCAGCACCAAACCGGTCACCGCAAGGATCGCGACAACAATAAAACTGGCTTCCATTATGGTTCTCCCTGAAGATGAACTCCTGTTAACATGGGAAGCGATTTTCCGTTTTACAATAATTTCTCATCGAAAAACGGCGTGCTTCTCCTGGAAACACGCCGTATCATGCGATTCTCTTACGAAACTCTGAGCGGCGGTATTGGGCGATAAGCCGCTTAAATTGACGTCTAGATTTGCCCGAGCAAGTAATCCGCGCTGGACACTTCAAAAGCCCCGCCATCTTCAACATTTAGCGCTTTGACCGTGCCATTTTCAACCAGCATTGAGTAACGCTGTGAGCGTTTGCCCATTCCGAATCCGCTGGCATCCATTTCAAGTCCAAGCGCGGCCGCGAAGGCGCCATTGCCATCCGCAAGCATCCGCACTTTGCCGTCTGCGTCATTGGCTTTGCCCCACGCGCCCATGACAAAAACATCATTTACCGCTGTACAGACAATTTCATCGACCCCTTTGGCCGCTAGATCGCCCTGCTTTTCAACGAAGCCTGGCAGGTGCTTGGCCGAACATGTCGGCGTATACGCGCCAGGGACCGCAAAAAGCGCAATTGTCTTGCCGTCGAATATGTCTGCCGTCGTTTTTGGTTCGGGTCCATTCGCCGTCATTTCCATGAAGGTTACGTCCGGAAGCTTGTCACCAATCGCTATGCTCATCTTAAAATCTCCTCAATTCCTCGGCTTACTTAAACGTCTAATCGAAGCTCGCAATGACAAACCTTGTCAAAGCTGGTGGGCGGGTTAGCCTCGCAGCAAAATGAGGAGACAGCACGTGCAGGATTTAACCGGAAAACTGCTTGTTGCGATGCCAGCCATCGGGGACCCGCGTTTCTCCAAATCGGTCATACTCATCTGCGCCCATAGCGATGACTATACGATGGGCCTCGTCCTCAACAAACCGATCGATGATCTCACATTGCCGGAACTGCTCACCCAGTTGGGCATTGACCAAGACATTCAGGTGCCAGACTCCTACGTTCTGAATGGCGGGCCGGTCGGAACAGATCGCGGTTTTGTTGTCCATTCAAATGATTATTTTAGCGAAGGCGCGACGGTTGAAGTCGCCACCGCCTATTCAATGACCGCAACGCGCGATGTGTTGCGCGCGCTGGCCACGGACGGCGCGCCGGCGCGGGCGACGATGACGCTCGGTTATTCAGGCTGGGGGCCAGGCCAACTTGAGCATGAGCTTTCAGAGCATGCTTGGCTTGTGTCGGACCCGCATGAAGAGATCGTCTTCGGTCGCGCCCACTCAACCAAATGGGAGCTGACACTGGGGCTGCTGGGCGTCGATCCGGCACATTTGCACATCACCGGCGGTAACGCTTGAGTGAACCGCACTGAATTCTCATTGCGCCCTCCTCCACAAAGATTAATTTGGGCGCATGGTTCGCCAGTTTCTATCGCTCCTCCTTCTGGCATTCGGGTCCGTTTCTTTCGCCGTAGCCGAGACACCGCGAGGCATGACCGCTGTCGATATGATCGCGTTTCCTCGATTAAGTGCACCGAGCCTTTCGCCGGATGGTCGCTTTTTAGCCTATCTCAAATCGCAAACAGACTGGGAGTCGAACCGGATCGTGCGCCGGCTCCAACTCATCGACCTAGAGACCGGTTCGGCCTTAGCGGTGCCGCCGCCCGCAACGGCGGAAAGCTCTGACCGGCAGGTTTGGTGGACCCCCGATAGCAGCGGGTTCGTGTATCTCAGCGAGCCGGCCGCGTCCGATGACGCCCAAGCTCATTTTTGGAGCATCCGCGAGCAAACCAGCACGCAACTGACCTTCCACGGGGAACCGCTGACCGATATCGTGTGGGCGCCAGATGGGTCCGGTTTTTACTTCGTCGCGCCAAGGCAGCAACCGGCGTCAGACACGGCATTCCTGGAGAATGGATGGCTCATCCCGCCCTTCGAAGCCAATGCCAATCGCGAGATTTGGTTCCACGATCTGGGGTCGGGCCAAGCCCGTGCGGTGATCCAAGGACCATTTTCGGTGCGCGATGTCTCGCTTTCGGCCAATGGCCACTATCTCACTTATTTGCAAACACCAGATCACCAACTCGACTCGCGGCAATTCGGCGAAGTCTTTGTTTTCAACACGCAAACGCTTGAATTGACCCGTTGGACCGGAAATTCCTACTATGAAAGCATCCCACAAATCTCACCGGATGGGGAACGCTTGGCATATATCGCCTCCGTCAACGCCGCGGGCGACCCCTATTATGAACCAAAAGTCTTCCTACAAAGCCGCAGCGGCGACCCGGAGCGTTTGTTCAGCGGTTTGGGATTTGAAGCCTTGGACGTCCGATGGGACCGCGCTGGCCGCGGCCTCTACATTGTCGGCAATACCGGCCTGCGGGCAAATCTCTATTATTATGAACTCGCCTCTGGGGACCTTTCGCAGCTCACCCAAGGCGATCACAGCATTGATGATTGGATCTATCTTCCCACGATCGATACCCATGTCGCCCGATTTGAAGCGGCTGGAGCGCCAGGCGATTTCCAGATCTGGGAAGCTGGCTCAAGCGATTTAAAGCGCGCCACCAGTGTTTATGCTGATTGGTCAAATCGGTTTTTGATGCCGCGTCAGGAAGCGGTAACATGGCGAGGCCGGCGCGGCGCAGAAATTGAGGGGCTTCTGGTCTATCCCATCGGCTTCGAACCTGGCGCGCGCTATCCCTTAGTGACAATCACACATGGCGGTCCGCTCAACTCCTCTCGCTTTGGCAGCTGGAACGTGTCGCGATATCTGCCCGTTTTGGCGGCGCAAGGGTATCTGGTGCTTTTGCCCAATCATCGCGGCGGGACAGGATATGGCGACGCATTCGTGCGTGACATGGTCGGTGGTTACTTCCGCAACGCGCATCACGATGTGATGGACGGCATTGATGCCATGATTGAACGCGGCCTCGCCGACCCGGATCAATTGATCAAAATGGGCTGGAGCGCGGGAGGACACATGGTCAATAAGCTGATCACGCACACAGACCGCTTCGCGGCTGCCTCTTCTGGCGCCGGCGTGGCCGATTGGCTGTCCATGCATGGTGAGAGCGATATCAGAGACTGGCGGCGCCATATTTTCGGGGGCAGTCCGTGGGATCGCCGTCCGCCAAGGCGGCAATACTGGCGTGACTCCCCGCTTAAAAATGTCCGCAAAGTGTCGACGCCGACGCTGTTCTTTACGGGAAAAAATGACGTTCGCGTGCCGCCCACGCAATCCATATTGATGTATCGCGGCGTTCGTGCAACGGGGACCCCCACCGTCCTGTATCAAGCCGCTGGCGAACCGCACAATTTCCGCAAGCCCGCCAATCAACTTTTCAAAATCAACACTGAACTGGCTTGGTTTGCGCGGTTTGCGCGTCAGAGCCGCTATACGCCCGTCTGGCCCGACGCTGCGACACGGGAGACCGCCGCGCTCGACGTGGCCAGCGAAACGCAACTCCAACCGACAAATCCACGCTGAGGCAAAGCGGATGCTTTTGTTGAAGAAGTTGCGTTAACTATAACAATTTGTTGCAAATTTTTCTGAAATTGCGAGTATTCCAATCCTTGGAGCCAGAATGGCTTATTGGGAAAGTGAAGAAATCATGCGCCAAGGTTTGCTCAATCCTGCTCGTCTCGCCGCGCTGGCGGGCGCCTGCGCCCTCTTATCAGCGCCAGGCTTTACACAAAGCGTTACCGTCTATGGCGGTGGCAAAACGCAAACTTATTCGGTCAGTGATCAGGCTGAGCCACGTGTCATTGCCGCCGGGCAATTGCGTGAGCGGGCCCGCGATCAACGCGCCCGCCGGTTGCTCACCGAGCGCAGAATCTTATCCGTGATCGATACGCGCGATACAGAAGACGCGCGCGCGCTGGCAGACGCTCTGCTCGAAGTGTACCTACCGCGTGATGCTGGCGAAAATGAGAGGATTTTCACCCGCTATGGGGTCGTGCCGCGGCAAACCGATGCCTTCTACCGTTCATTTGAACGCGTCACCCAAGAACAAACAACCGGGGTCCGGATTTACCGCCAAAGCATTTTTGATGATGTTACGACTGAGCGTCTTCAACAGATAACAGATGCGGTGACCGAAGCCGACTAATTACCGGTCGGATCAAAAAACAAGCGCGCCGATCGATCTGACCGGCGCGCTTTTGATTTGGTCAAATTCGAAAGGGTTATTCGGCCGCTTCGAACTGGTTCATCGTATTGTGTGCCCCGCCCGCTTTAAGCGCGCGCTCGCCGCCAACCATCTCCTTGAACGTATCGCCAAGGTCGGAGCCAACCTCATGCTGGTGCTTCACAGCCGACACACCGCGGCGAATTTCTTCGCGTTGAACGTTTTTGACATAAGCCAGCATCTTCTCATCCCCAAAGTAACCGTTGGACAACTCGTCCATGCCTTTTGCGGTGAGGTGGAACGTGGGCAGCGTGATCAGATTGTGGAACACACCTGCGCGGGCTGAGATATCGGTTTGGAAGCTCTGTAGGCGCGCATCGGCCTCGAGGCCAAGCTCGGTTTCATCCAGCTTCGCCGACATCAGAGCAACGCCATCAGGGTAGTCACCTTCGGCAATTTTGCCGTCTGCGATCCATTGTTCGCGGACTTGCTTGCGAAGATTGAGGGTCCAGTTGAAGCTCGGACTGTTATTGTAAGCAAGCTTCGCGTTTGGAACGACTTCACGGATCGCGTTCACCATGCCGGCAATCTCATCGACATTTGGCGTCGCTGTTTCGATCCAGAGTAAGTCTGCCCCCCCTTGCGTCAGCGAGCTGATGCAGTCTTCGACCACGCGCTGGGCGCCGGTATTGTCTTGGAACTTATACAGGCCGTTCGGCATCCGGATCGGACGCACGACCTTGCCATCGCGCATTAAGGCAACTTCGCCCTCTTTCAGCGGATTTTCGTCGGTGACTTCTTCAGTCTCGATCCACTTAATGTATTCTGCCGCAAGATCGCCAGAGGCGTTCGAGACCGGGATCTTTTGCGTCAGGCCAGCGCCGAGGCTGTCCGTGCGCGCAACGATGACCCCATCGTCAACGCCCAATTCTTCAAATGCCATGCGGCAAGCCCGAAGCTTGGTGATGAAGTCTTCGCGCGGCACTGTGACTTTGCCGTCCTGGTGGCCGCACTGTTTTGCGTCGGACACTTGGTTTTCGATCTGCAAGCAGCAAGCACCGGCAAGGATCAGTTCCTTGGCCAGCAAATAGGTCGCATGCTCATTGCCGAAGCCAGCATCAATGTCTGCGATAATCGGCACCACATGGCTTTCGAACGTATCGATGCGGTAGATGATTTCGTCAATCGCAGCTTGATCTGCGCCGGAGTCTCTCGCGGCGTTGAGCTCTTGGAAGAGATCATTCAGGGCGACTTCATCGGCTTGACGCAGAGAGGTGTAGATCTCTTTGATGAGATCGGTGACCGCGGTCTTTTCATGCATAGACTGATCCGGCAAATGGCCGAAACTGTTGCGCAGACCGGCCACCATCCAACCGGACAGATAGATATAAGTGCCTTTGGCCGTGCCGCGCATCCGCTTCACCGCTTTGATCTTTTGGTGCGCGTGGAAGCCTGACCAGCAGCCGAGCGACTGCGTAAACTTAGACGAGTCTGCGTCATAGGCTGCCATGTCTTCGCGCATCACGACCGCCATCGCTTTGGCAATATCGAGGTGGGTATTATAGGTGTTTTGGATCTTCAGCTGGACGACATCTTCAACGCTGATGCCGGACGACGTGGTGCCGCTCGGATAGCGTTTCAGGGTTTCTTCCATCAACTGTTTGTAAGTGGGACGTTGGGTCATCAATTTTTCCTCGTCTGAATCTACTCGTATCGGGTTATGGATTAGGTGGTGGCGCGCAGCACGTCATAGGCTGGCAAGGTCAAGAAGTCGGCCAGCGTGTCGCCGGTTGCCGTTTGGACAAAGACCTCCGTCGCCTCTGGATAGCGCCCATCGGCATAGGCATTGTCACCGAGATTGGCTTTGATCTTGGAGAGTTCGTCGTTGAGCAGCGCGTCAAAGGCGGCCGCGGTGAACACCTCGGTGCCGCCATCGGCCGTTTTGTACTCTGTGCCATGGGTGAGCCATTGCCAGAGCTGACTGCGCGAAATCTCCGCTGTGGCGGCGTCTTCCATCAAATTGTGGATGGGCACGGCACCGCGGCCCCGCAGCCAGGCAGCGGTATACTCAATCCCGACCGAAATATTGGTGCGGATGCCCGCTTCGGTCACATCGCCCGTATGGGGCTTGAGAAGGGAGTCTTCGGTGATGTTCGGGAATTGGCGCTGGCTTAACACCTGGTTGGCATTTGGCATTTCAGCATCAAAGACTTCCATCGCGACCGGAACCAAGTCCGGATGCGCGACCCAAGTGCCATCATGGCCCTGCTGCGCTTCGCGCTTTTTGTCCGCGCGGACTTTGTCAAACGCGGCATTATTGGCGGCCTCATCGCCTTTCACTGGGATCTGCGCCGCCATGCCGCCCATCGCGTGGGCGCGGCGACGGTGACAGGTTTGGATCAGTTTCAGCGAATAGGCTTTCAAAAAGGCCCGATCCATGCCGACTTGCGCGCGATCCGGCAAAACATATTCAGGGTGATTGCGCAGGGTTTTGATATAGCTGAAAATATAATCCCAGCGGCCGCAATTGAGGCCAACAATGTGATTGCGCATCACATAGAGGATTTCATCCATTTGGAACGCCGCTGGCAGCGTTTCGATTAAGATCGTTGCTTTAATGGTCCCGTTCGGGATGCCGAGGGCGGCTTGCGCGAAATTGAAGACATCATTCCACAACCGCGCCTCTTGGTAGTTTTCCATTTTCGGCAGGTAGTAAAACGGACCTTTTTCCTGCTCCATCAGGGCTTTGCCATTGTGATAGATGTGCAGTCCAAAGTCGAACAGGCTGGCCGACATGGGTTGGCCATCGACGGTGACATGCGCCTCTTCCAAATGCCAGCCGCGCGGGCGCACCAGCATGGTCGCGGTTTCATCATTAAGCCGATAGGACTTGCCCCGCGCTTCGTCCTCAAACTCCAGCTGCCCTGCCGCATAGTCCATCATATTGGCCTGACCTTCGATCATATTGGCGAAAGTCGGCGAAGAGGCATCTTCAAAGTCGGCCATGAACATTTTCGCGCCGGAATTCAGCGCATTGATCATCATTTTGCGATCGACCGGGCCGGTGATTTCTACCCGGCGGTCCTGCAGCGCCTTTGGCACCGGGGCAACTTCCCAGACCGAATTCCGGATGTGCGCGGTTTCTGGCGGGAAGCTTGGCATTTCGCCATCATCAAACCGCATCTGCGCCAGTTTGCGGTTCTCCAACAGGATACGGCGCTGCCCGCCAAAGCGTCGCTCAAGGTCGGCAATAAAGAGCAAAGCACGATGGGTCAGGACGCGATCATATTCAGCCGGAACCTTGCCGATCACCTCTGCTGGGCGACGATGGCGCGGGGTGGGTTTTGAGGCCGAAACGGCGGTTTGAATGAGCGTGTCTGACACGGTGTACTCCTGATCATTGTATTTGTGGAGCCGTTTACAACTTTTATGCCATACTCACAATAGACTGTTTTTATTGATTTTAATTGTTTAGAATGTAAATTCCAATATGTAAAAACTGTAAATTATGTTATGAGAAGCTGATGAAGAAAAAACTTTTGATCGGTCCGCGCGTTAAGCGCCTGCGCACTCTGCTCGGGCTATCGCAGGCAGATTTTGCGCGGCGCCTGAACATCTCTGCGACCTATGTCAATTTGATCGAACGAAATCAGCGCTCGGTCAGTCCGGCGGTCTTGGCCAAGCTGGCGGCAGAGTTTGATATTAATATCACCGAGCTCGCGGGCGAAAATGATATCAGTTTAACCAATGACCTCGCCAATGCCCTGCGCGATCCGGTTTTTGGGACCCCGCACATCACCAAGACAGAGCTATCGGATCTGGTTGGAGCGAGCCCAGAGACGATTAAAGCCTTTTTGCGGCTGCATGAGCGTTATCGCGAATTGGCGCTGAGCACCTATTCCGACGCAAACCCGCTGGCCGACCGGGAGAAAGTCGAGCTGCTGGAAGAGAGCGCGCGGCCGGTCGAACGCGTCCGGCAGTTCTTACATGAGCAAAACAACTATTTCCCCGATCTCGACGAGATGGCGACAAAGTTCCGGGATCAGTTAACATCAGGCCGCAAGCCCATCGATGTGGCGATCCAACAGCGCTTAGAAGAAAAGTTCAAACTGCGCATCCGCGTCCTGCCAAGCTCCGCGATGCCGTCGGCTTTCACCTATTTTGATCGACACCGCTCGGGGATCGATATCTCCGAGCTACTGCATCGCACCGGTCGCCAATTTCAACTGGCCTTCCAGCTCGGTCTGCTCGAGCATCGCGACCTGATTGAACACATTGTCGAGTCGTCTGGCTTGGCCGATGAAAGCGCGCTCGGTTTGACGCGTGTTTCGCTTGCCAACTACTTCGCTGCTGCGCTCCTATTGCCCTATGATGCGTTCTTGAAAGCCTGCGAAGACACACGCTATGATGTCGATCTGTTGAGCCATCGCTTCGGCACCAGTTTCGAGCAAACCGCACACCGCCTGACCACGCTGCAAAAACCGGACGCGAAAGGCATTCCATTCTTTTTCTTGCGCATCGATGCGGCGGGCAATGTTTCGAAGCGCTTTAGCGCCGGGCGGTTTCATTTCTCAAAATTTGGCGGCGCCTGTCCGAGATGGAACATTCACCGCACGTTTGAACAGCCCGGAGAGACCCTGACCCAGCTGATCCAGATGCCGGACGACACCACATATGTGTCGATCTCGAAAGCGATCAATCGCTCCCGGGGGCACCATGGCCGAACGCCCGCCCGCGTCGCCATTGGCCTTGGATGCGATCATGCTTATGCGGACAGTCTTGTCTATTTTGAGCGGTCCAACCTCGCCGAAGCGCGGCCGACGCCGATCGGGGTCAATTGTTATCTTTGTGACCGGATGAATTGTGCGTCCAGGGCACACGCGCCGCTCAACCGGAAACTTAAATTTGATGCCCATGCCCGCGGCATTTCGCTTTATGAGTTCGAGCCTGTCAGCAAGCAGTAGAGTGCATTTGGCGACCAAACAGAAGACATTGGTACACTCTACGCGTTAGGTATTACATCCGATAACTCGATTTGGGTCTGAATAAGGGCATCTATCGTCGCAAGATTGCCGACGTTGAGACCGTACATTTTGGGTGTCGTATTTGGATGTATTTCCCACGCGCCTAAAGAGCCATCTCCGATGTGCGTTCGATCGCGCGGAGATGCCACTGGAAGGTGTGAGTTCCGGCTTCGAGCCGATAGTGCGGCAGCGTATCTGGACCGCATGCCCCCGTGCCAAGTCCCCGCATGCCGACATCAATGTGCACCTCAGTCGATGATCGCGCACTCAACTCCGCAATCGTTTCGGCCGCATTGAGGTCTTCGTCATGGTAGGGGCGCGCGGTGAAACTCAGCGGTTTTGGCAGCGTGATTTGAAGCCCAGCCCCGCCTTCGTCGAGCAAACGGAACCACCGACACTGCTCGCGCGCGCCATATTCCTGTGGGCGGACATAGGGGTGATACTGTTCGGGAATGGTCGCGTGCCACACGCCGACCATTTGTGCCCCACATCGGTCGGGATAGGATTCGTCAGGCCCAAGCCCGAACCATTCAAGATGTTTCAGCCATGACGCGGCCTCAAATCGTACGCCAATGCGCGGCAAATCTTGCCAGGCCTCGGGAACGATTAGGGACTCTGCCACGCGTATCTCTCCGTCCACCAAGTGCCAGATCGAGCGATGCGTCAGGGTTTGATCTGACGCCCCATGCCATTGGCGCTCAAACCCTAACGCCAATCCAATATCTCTTGGCAAATCGAGGGCCTTTGCCGGTCCTGGCGTCAGCGCGTTGACCCCATATCCGACCCAGCGCGCTGTACTGTTTGAAAACAGAGCCCGCGCCCCAGGCTTGCCACCATCATTGTCGGTCGGCGCACGCCAGAGGCACGGCGTGACCGGGGATTCAATGGCCAACTGATCGCCAACGCGAACGCCTGAAATTGTATCATCTGCGCCAAACAGAAGCTCCAAACCCTCGTGAACCAAGGGCTGGAAGATCGGCCTCCGCCGAATGGCTTTGGGCGGCGCTTGGACAGCCTCGTGGAGCAAGACCTGATCCCACGCGATTGCATGCCCTGCGGGTGCCCAAGGCGTCGCGTCTTTCAATTTCCAAACAAAGGAGAGGTGCCATTCTGCACTGTCGTCGATCGGGGTTTGGAAGCCGGGCTCGAATGATCGGTGTTCGCCAGGTGGAAGCTCCAGACAGTCCACACGGGCCTCAATGGCGACCCCATCCCGCAGCAGCGAGCAATGAAGCTCCAAATCGCTTGCGTCAGAAAACACGCGGCGGTTTTCGAACACAATCGAACCGTCCTCGTCTCGCCTGGCCACAATTGGCCGTGCCGCCCACATATATTCGCGGAGCGCCGGATGCGGGGCGCCGTCGGGTCCCACAAGTCCATTTATATTGAAATTGGCATCATTTGGGCTGTCGCCGAAATGTCCGCCATACGCCCAGAAAAACCGACCGTCCTGATCGACCTCCGCCAGGCCTTGATCGCGCCAATCCCAAACGAACCCACCCGCCAAGGCAGGCTGATCGAAAAATGCGTCGACATAATCGCTGATCGAGCCGTTCGAATTGCCCATCGCATGCGAAAACTCACAGAGGATGAGGGGCCGGCCGTCTTCGCCTGTGGCTTCTGCCCAATGCGCCCAGTCGACAATATGCTGTGTCGGCGGATACATCGGGCAGACGACATCCGTTGCAGCGCGTTCGCGCCTGGACGGCGCCGCGTGAGTGGTCTCAGGCGAGCGCCCGAATGGAAAGCTCAAACGCAATGAGACCGCACCCTCATAATGAACAAACCGACTTGGATCGAGATGCCGCGCCGCCGCCGCCGCCGCATCATGCGCCGGACCGTGCCCGGCTTCGTTGCCGAGTGACCACCCGATGATGCAGGGATGGTTTCGATCCCGCGCGATCATCCGCACGGTCCGTTCGATAATCGCTGTCTGATAGCCGGCATGATTTGCGATTTCGGCCCATCGCGCGTGGCACTCGACATTTGCTTCATCGATCACATAGAGCCCGAACTCGTCTGCGAGATCGAGCAATGCCGGATCATTTGGATAGTGCGCGGTTCGAATGGCGTTGATATTGTGCCGCTTCATCGTCTCCAATTCGGCTCGCATATCTTCGCGCGAACACGTTTTACCATTTTCCGGATGGTGGTCATGGCGATTGACCCCTATCAGAACGATCGGCTCGCCATTAACACGCAAGCGCCGCTCAGAGACTTCGATCCGCGTGAAGCCGATCCAGTTTATCAGGGTTTCGATCACCTCACCGGCGGGATTTAGCAGCGATGTCACGAGGCGATAGCGCGTAGGAGCTTCCGCCGACCAAGGTGCGGCCTTGGCGAGCGTCGCCCGGAGCTTTGCCGCATAGCCATCGAAGCGATAGGATTGCGCCCATTGCGCTCCAATCGACTGGGACATGTCAAACTGTTCAATTATGGTGTTCGGCAGCTCCAAGAGCTTGCGTCCGTCTATATCCTCAAGATGGCCCGATATCGAATAGCCCTCGGAGTCTCCGGCAATCTCAGCCCGCAGAGCCAGCGTTCCATCACGGGTCTGCGGATCATAATCTGTGTCAATCACGAGATCTCGCACATGCGTCAGGGGCCGCGATTCGAGTGAGATCGATCGGTGTAAGCCACCATGGTTCCAATGGTCTTGGTCCTCAATCCACGTCGCATCGCACCAGCGCAAAACCATAATCGCAAGGTCGTTCTCACCGACCCGTATGGCGTCGGAAAGATCAAACGCGCTCGCCAGGCGCGAGTCTTTGGCCATGCCAATAAAGTGGCCATTGCACCACACCAATACCATGCTCTCAAAACCGCCAATCTCGAGCACTGTGCGGCGCGTGAGCCAGTCGGACGCGATTTGAAACTTTCGCCGATACAAACCGGTTGGGTTTCGCTCTGGAACCGCTGGAGGTTTTTGCGTTGCGAAAGGCATTCGCCAATTGGCGTAATGGGGCGCATCGCCCATCGCTTGCCGGGTCCAAACGCCGGGGACGTGGATATCTCGCCACGGCGGCGGCGCCGAGTCCTGAGAGATCCAGTCCGCAGGCGCATGCTCTGGACGATCGACCAGCCGGAACCTCCACATCCCGTCCAAGTTTACACACCATTCCGAAGATTTGCCGTGCAGGTCGTAAACCCGCTCCAGGGTCGCGCTCATTGTCAACCGGCCAAGCGATGTCAGGCTTGGATCGAGCAAATGGGCTAAGGGCAAGGGCAACATGATATGGCTTTCCAATGGACCCGATTATACGGTCTCCGCATCCTGGATTTGGTTGACCAGATCAACAAAAAAATCAACGGCTTGGGCTCAGCCCGGTATCTGCCCATCGGGTTTGAAGACTGATTTTGTTTTCGACCAAGCAAAGACTCGCATTAGGCTCCGCGCCATGACGGTTGACCATCTCAGAACTGCATTTCAATGCCTGCCGACCGCTTCCATGGTGATCGACCAGGATATGGTATTTGTCGACGTGAACCCGGCCTATTGCCGCGCCGTGCAGCGGTCGCGTGAGGACTTGATCGGCTATTATCTTTTCGACGCATTTCCAGACACGCCGGAACGGATCGAAGCGGTCGAGCGTGTGTTTCGACAGACCCTGAATGGCGAAATCACCAAACTTGACCGCCAACCTTACAAATTGCGCCTGCCCAATGGCATCCTTGAAGACCGGCTTTGGGATATCGAACAGCATCCCATTATTGCGGAAACGGGTGAGGTCACAGGCATGATTCAATTCTGCGAGGATGTGACTGAACGCGAGGCCTTCCGCAAAGAACGCGATCTGGTCTCGGCTGAATTAAACCATCGCGTTCGCAACACCCTGGCTGTGGTCCAGTCGATGGCTGAGCATACAGGTGATGTCTCCCCGACGATAGAGGCCTTTCTAGAGAGCTTTTCGGGACGTTTGGCAGCGCTTGGTCGCAACTTTGCAGCGCTCTCAGAATCGAATTGGCGCGGCTTAGACTTCGCCGAGATTATTCGAATCGAACTCGCGCCGCTTACCGGCCCAACGCTTGAAGGCGTCTCCCTCTCCGGCCCGCGGATCACGCTTGGCGTTAAAGCCACAAAGGACGCCTCGATGATTTTCCACGAACTCATCACCAATGCATCAAAATACGGGTTTCTGACCACGCCGCGCGGCAAACTGGACATCGAGTGGCGCTTGGATGAGGCATGTTTGCATATGGTTTGGACCGAAACCGGCCTGACGGACTTGAAACCGCCGACGCGCACTGGATTTGGATTTCAATTGTTTGAGATGTTCCCCAATCTGGTCTTGGACAAACACTTCGCCAGCGATGGGCTGAAGCTGCATGCGGCCATCCCAATCACCACGATTTCGAACGAGGTCGTGTTCGCTTAAGGAGGGAAGATACCCTGCTCAAGCGGGCGGTAAATCGCCGACCAGTTTTTTCATGATCACTGAGAAATCCATGGCGCCGTGGCCCGCCTCGGAGAGCGCCTCATAGGTTTGCAAGGCGATATTGCCGAGGACGGTATCAGCGTCTGCATGTTTCGCCGCTGCGGATGCCAGGCGTAAATCCTTCAACATCATATCGACCGCAAAACCTGGTTGATAAGAATTGTTGGACGGCGCCGTCGGCACCGGCCCCGGTGCGGGGCAATAGCTGGTCATCGACCAATTCTGTCCGGATGCATTTGACGAAATATCGAAAAAGGTTTGCGCATCCAGCCCAAGCTTCTCCGCTAAGACAAACGCTTCGCTGGTCGCAATCATCGAAATTCCGAGCAGCATGTTGTTGGCGATCTTGGCCACTTGGCCATTTCCGGATGGCCCGGCATGGACGATCGTTTTGCCCATAGCATTGAGCACAGGTCGGGCGCGCTGAACCGCTTCAGCGGCCCCGCCCACCATAAAGGTCAGGGTGCCTGCTGCGGCCGCAGCCACACCGCCGGAAACAGGCGCATCAATCATCGCATAGCCGCGTGCATCGGCCTGTGCGGCAGCGTCTCGTGCATGATCGACCGCAATGGTTGAGCAGTCGACAAAGACAGCATCATCGTCGGCATGCATGGCGACGCCGTCTGCCCCAAAATAGACCTCCAAAACATGCGGACCGGCAGGCAGCATTGTGACAATACACTCAGCGCCGGTCACCGCGTCTGCGATCGTATCAGCCGCCCTGGCCCCGAGCTCCACCGCTTTAGAAATCGCGTCGGCGCTCAAATCGTATACACAGACCTGATAGCCAGCTTTGATCAGGTTGGCGCACATTCCAGACCCCATATTGCCAAGGCCGATAAACGCAATTGCTCGCATGGTCAGATCTCCAAAAAGGTCAGGTCTGATGCGCCGAGCGGTTGGAAAAAGCCGTCGACCAAATCATCGGTGACATCTGATAGTGTTTTAGGGTCCCAGTTTGGGGCCTGATCACGGTCGACCAATACGGCCCGGACGCCCTCTTGAAAATTCGCGGTTTTAATCATGCGGCTACAGATCCGATATTCCATTCGCATCACATCGCGAAACGCCAACGCGGCGCCTTCGCGCATTTGCCGAAGCGAGACTTTCATCGTCAGAGGGGATTTTGTCGCCAAGACTGCATTTTGCGCCTGCGCCCATTCGGATCCGGTTGCGAGGCTCTCGACGATCATTTCCAATGTCTGACCTGCAAAGCACGCATTGATGTCATCCAAATGCGGTTCAAAGCGCCCCGTCGCTTTGGTTTGCAAGCTGGTCAGGGTGTTCGGCCCATCTTTGCAAAGGCGCTCTTTCAAGTCAGCGAGCGTTTCGGCCGGAGCAAAATGCGTCGCGACCCCCAGCGCTAAGACATCCTCGCCTTTCAGACGCGCCCCTGTCAGCGCCAACCAGGTTCCCAGTTCGCCCGCCAAGCGCGGCAGAAAATAACCGCCGCCTACATCAGGCAGCAAACCAATCCCCGATTCCGGCATCGCAAAGAGCGTGTTCTCAGTCGCGATCCGGTATGGCGCATGGACGGAAATGCCCACACCGCCGCCCATTGTGACGCCATCAATGACCGCCACATAAGGTTTCGGATATTCGTAGATAAGCGCGTTCAGTCGGTATTCAGCGGCGAAGAAATTTGCGCCTGCGATGCCGTCAGAGCGTCCGCTCTCTGCCAACATCAAAATATCGCCGCCTGCGCAAAAGCCGCGCGTGTCGGACGCGTGATCGACCAATACAACCTCAATATCCGGGTCGTCTTTCCAGTCGAGCAGCGCGGCCGTCATACGCTCGCACATGTCCTGGTTGAGGGCGTGTAAGGCTTTTGGTCGATTGAGCGTCAAGCGGCCTGCCCGACCTTGTTTGCGAACAATTACAGATGGATCGGTCATCATTTAGCCTTTGAGCAAATCTCTCGCGACGATGACACGCATAATTTCGTTGGTGCCTTCCAAGATTTGATGCACCCGTAAATCGCGAACGATGCGCTCGACCTCATAATCCGCGAGATAGCCATAGCCGCCATGAATTTGCAGCGCATCATTGGCGACTTTGAACGCGGTATCGGTGACAAAACGTTTGGCGGCAGCGCAGGCTTTCGTGGCGTCGGGGGCGCCTTCATCCAAAGCCTTCGCTGCGGAATAGAGCAAAGCGCGGGCCGCTTGAAGCTCGATCTCCATATCCGCGAGTTTGAACTGGGTGGCCTGAAAGTCACTGATCGCACGACCAAACTGTTTGCGATCTTGCGCATAGGCGAGCGCGCGCTCGAGCGCGTCTTGCGCCCCGCCGAGGGAGCACGCCGCGATATTCAGCCGCCCACCATCGAGCCCGGCCATGGCATATTTGAACCCGTCGCCCTCTTGCCCGATGCGATTTTCCGCCGGGACGATGCAATCATCAAAGCTGACCGTGGCGGTCGGCTGGGCGCGCCACCCCATCTTGGATTCATTCTTCCCGAATGACAGGCCAGGTGCGTCTTTTTCGACGACAAATGTCGATATCCCCTTGGCGCCGTCATCTGAGGTGCGCGCCATAACGACATAAAGATCCGAAAACCCGGCGCCTGAAATGAACATTTTTGAGCCATTTAAGACATATGTCTCACCGTCCCGGCGCGCGCTCGTTTTCAAACTCGCGGCATCTGATCCAGCCCCCGGCTCGGTGAGGCAATAAGATGCGATCTTTTTGCCCGCTGTCAGATCAGGGACGTACCTTTCGCGCAGTTCGGTCTCGCTGAACCGATCGACCATCCAAGCGGCCATGTTATGGATCGAGAGAAATGATGCGTGGCTGATACAGCCTTTTGACAATTGCTCAAAAATCAACACTGCATCAAATCGGCTGAGCCCGGATCCACCATATTCGGTTTGCGTGTAAATCCCGGCAAAACCAAGCTCTGCGAGGGCTTCAAGCACATCACGATCGAGGGTGCCTTCGGCCTCCCATTGGGCGGCTTTGGGGCGCAAACGATCCCTCGCAAATGCGCCGGCCATATCCTGGATGAGAATTTGTTCTTCGGAAAACGGCATATCCTACCCCATCGTCGGAATAATAAAGGCCTGGTCGCCAATGTCGCCTTCGGGCCAGCGGGACGTCACCGTTTTGATCTTGGTCC
>JBCBBZ010000018.1:0-23162 GCA_038531165.1 Pseudomonadota bacterium | reverse complement strand
ATGTTGGCGGTGTGGATACCTTCACATTACCAGCTCCGCGGAGCTGGGTTGGGCACGCCGTCCACAGCATCAAAAGCAGACATTCCGCATTAACACCCATTCCTAGGCACTAGCAGCGAGCATCATATCGACACCGACAAAGCCAAGCGTCATCGCGACGACAAGCAATGCCCCGACCAATTTGGGCGGTGCTGGCAAGGGCAAATCAAACCATCGGCAGCCATAGCCGATTGCGAAACCCAGGAAAATGCCGAGCAAGCCGGACATCATGACGATGCTCCTTTCGTGTCTCCGGTCGGGCCACCGCACAGATCGCGATTCTTGTTCTCTCTGTGCGAGGCCGTCTGTTCCGCAGCCAAATATCCGAGCGTCATCGCCAGCACTAAGAGGGCTCCGATAATCGCTGGCGGCGCCGGAACCGGGATACCGGCAAGACGTGCGCCTGCGCCGATGGCCAAGGCTAGGAGAATCGATAAGACGATCTTCATTTGAGATTTTCCTTCTCAATGTGCGTGTGGGGTTTGTCGGCTGCGGTGAGGTAATGTCGAACCTCCGCCTTGGTGCCTTCTGCCAAATGCGACCGGACGGCGTGCTCGAGTTTTCGGTCTTCTTCTGTCACGCGCCCATGGTGCCGCAAATGGTCGGTCCAAGACGGTTCGAACCAGGTCTCGATGAACCTGTCTGGCGCCTCTGCGTCTTGCATCAAGCTCCAGCCATAAGCCCCAGAACGCCTTCGCGCTTTTGCGTATTCGCCAATCGCCGCGCGGAAAGCGGCATGGTTCTGCGCGGGAACGGTGTAAAGGATCTGGATCATCACGAGTCCGCCCGTATCTTCGAGACCGTCCGACACAACGGGCTCTGGCCAATGAGAGGATGGGGTGAGATCCATGGCTTCGCCTTGGCCCAGCTTTGCGGTCCAGGTGATCGGGACAAATAAGGTGATGCCAGCCGCTGCGATCAGAAGTGCAGTCGGGATTGAAGTGGCGGTCGCGATCTGCCCCCAGATCATACTACCGGCGGCCATCGAACCGAAAAAGATCGTCAGGAAGATTGAGAGCCCTCGCGCACGAACCCAGTTGGGTAGAGCGGTCTGGGCGGACACATGCAAGCTCGACAGGACCGCGATCCACGATACGCCTGCCAGGGCCGAGGCTGCTGCTGCGGCGATCGGATTCTGCACCAGGGCAAACACACACAGCACGGCAGCTGTGCCCAGCGTACCGAATACAACAGACCCGTTCGTTCCGAGTTTCTCACGAAGCGTCGGCAAGATCAGGGCGCCAAGGACCGCACCACCTCCGACACTGGCCAGAAGGATGCCGTAAAGAGATGGCCCGCCTTGAAGCACCTGACGCGCAATCAAGGGTAGCATGGCCCAATAGGCACTGGCGAACACAAAGAACGCCGCAGCGCGGACAAGAGTCGCGCGGATTGGCGCTGAATTCCAGGCATATCGAAGGCCAGACCAGATGGCGCCACTGACATGTTCAGGCGGCAATGCGGTTGCTGGCGCAGCGGGTGGTTTCCACCAGATCAGCGCGCATATGATCCCAATCACGCTGAGCGCATTCAGAATAAACGGCCAGGCCAAACCGGCTGACACAATTAAGAAGCCGGCCAAAGCAGGACCAATGGCCCGCGAGACATTGATCCCCATTGAATTCAACGCAATCGCAGACGACAGATCCTTGCGTTCCACCAATTGTGGGACGATCGCTTGCCACGCGGGCGCCATGAAGGCAGCCCCGGTCCCCATGGCAAAGGTGAAGATTAGAAGCAGCAGGGGTGTCATCGCATTGGTGGCGACCAAGACGGCTAGCAGCCCGGCGGTGATGCCCATGAAGATATTCACGGAGATCAGCAACAGACGGCGGTCGACAATGTCGGCGATTGCGCCCGCGAGAAGCGCAAACAAGAAGACGGGCAGCGTAGTTGCCGCTTGCACCGCAGCCACCATTGTGGGCGTCGGGTTCAGCTCGGTCATCAACCAACCGGCGCCAACATCGTGCATCCAAGTCCCGACATTGGAAACAACCGTGGCGATCCAAAGGATCGCAAAGGCTTTGTAGCCGAATGGTGCCCACGCCGAGGCTTTTTTCGGCGTCTCTGCCGTGGGCACGTGCTCTAGTTCAGCGGCTTTCGCCATTTGTTTTCTCCGGGACGATGTCGCTCAGTTTTCTTTACTGGTTCGGGACCAACCGAATTCGTGCAGGGCATAAGCGAAGGTTTGGACAACAGGTTCGATGAGCCCAATGCTCAATGCGAGCTTGATATTGCCGGTTAAGGCAAAGGCGACGGAAACCGCCACGCAGAAGTGCATCACCGCATAGGTCGTGGTTTTCAGCGCACCACGCTTCCCCAGAAAGGGTGGGCTTTTTTTTGCGGTACTTGTCGGTTTGGTGAGTCCGAGCTGAAACGGTGTCGCCGTGATGCCTTCTGCAATACCTTGGGGGTTGGGCGCAGTCATATCGATCTCCAATCGTGGTTAGTGTGCAAAAGACATAGGTGACCCTTGTGTCCGGGCACCGGGTGCGCCGAACATTGGTACGGGGCTCCAATCGGGCAGTTCAGGCAGTGGCGGTGGGGCGTAGTCGGCAAAAGCGGACTTTGCATGCACGATTTGGCCGCCCGTAAAGGTCAGGTCTGATTCAATATTGATGATGTCGGCTTCCGGAATCTTGAAGTAATCCCGGTCGAGGACGGCAAGGTCAGCGAATTGGCCGGCTTTGAGTTGGCCTTTTTTTCCGGTCTCTCGGCTGAACCATGCGCCTGCAGCTGTCCAGTGTCGCAGGGCTTCATCACGGCTTAGCCGATTTGCCGCCTGCCAGATCACGTCGCCGCCGCGGCCACGTCCACTCACCGCCCAATGAATCGCGAGCCACGGATTGTACGAACTGACGCGTGTGGCATCTGTGCCTGCTGCAAGCGGGACACCTGAAGCCATCATCTTCTTGACCGGCATCACGTCGTTGAGCGCTTGCTCGCCATACAGCTCGCGATAACTCGTTGTTTGGAAGGCAATCCGGTTCTGATAGCTGATGCCACCGCCCAATCGCGCAATCCACTCCATTGTCGATTCACTAATGGTCTCGCCATGGTCGAAGATCCAGTTGAGTTCCTCAAGACCTTTGTCCTGGCCAACATCTTCAACCACCTTCAGCAATCGGTGGGCACTTTCCTCATAGGTGCAATGGAACCGGATCGGCCAACGGTTCTCGAACAGGAATTCGAGAACGGGTGTAAGGTCGCCTTCCATTCGTTTCGGAAGCTCGGGCCGTGGATAGGAAAAGTCTTCGAAATCGTAAGCCGATGCCACAAGCATTTCGCCCGCACCATTACACTTGAGATAGTCGTCTCCTTCGTCGGGTTTGACGATGTCGTTCCAACGTTTGAAATCCTCCAACTCAAACAGCGGACGTTGGGCAAACAGTTGGTAGCCGATCCGTACGGTCTGTTCGCCTCGCTTGTTGAGCGTCGTAATGACACCGTAATCGTCAGGGTAGTTGAGAAAGCCGCCAGCGCAATCGAGGGCCGAGGTGAGTCCAAGTGCGTTGAGCGCACGGAAATAGTGTTTCGCCGAGGTGACCTGTTGTTCGAAGTCGAGCTTCGGCGCCAAATCGAGCAGCGCGTAAAGCGGCTGCGCATTGGGCCGCGCGAGCGCAAGACCGGTCGGATTGCCGTCATCGTCACGCTCCAATCGCCCCGAAACGAAAGGTTCGTAGAAATGTTTGTCGATGCCGAGCGCGCGCAGCGCGGCTTTGTTGAGCCAAGCGCGGTCATAGAGATGCAGGACATAGACGGGCACCTCTGGAACCACAGCATTGATTTCGTCGATCGTTGGCAGGCGTTTTTCCGCAAATTGATCGGCCGACCAACCGCCAACGACACGAATCCACTGACCGACAGGGGTTCGATCCGCTTGCGCTTTCAGCATGCGCAGCCCATCTGCCAAAGACGGGACATCGTCCCAGCGCAGCTCCATCGCGAAATTGTTCCCTTGGCGGATAATGTGCGTGTGGCTGTCGATGAGCCCCGGAATAACGCGTTGACCTCGGAGGTCGATGACCTCGGTGGTTGCGCCTTTTAGTCTGATAATGTCTTCATCAGATCCAACCTCCAGGATCAAACCGTCCCGCAAGGCGATTGCGGTCGCCTCTGGGTTCTCGGGATCCATCGTGGTGAGCAAACCATTATGCAGGATTGTATCTGCTTTTTCAGAACCAGGTGTCGACATTGGGAGGCACTCCTTTCTTAGAGCGTGAAACGCAGGGTGAGTTCGAGGAAATCGGCTGTGTCGGCGGGCCCGGTCTCAGCAATGAAATCGCCAGGCGAATTGTGGGCGTAGATGAGTTCCGCTGAGACCCGATCATTGATCTGATAGCGCGCGCCAATGGACGCGCCGGTGGCGACAAAGTCAGATTGACTGCCTGCGGCCGCGCGTAAAACGTTGCCAGGCGCACCATAAACCCCATCGGCGGTCTCAAGCCGCCAGAACCAATTCACATCCAGGCTGAGGCTCAGCCGATCTGAGGGTGAGACGGTCAAATAGGGATTGAAGTTGTAGAAATTGGCTGGACCGAGAATGGCGGCGTCGGAGAAATAGTTCCCACGCGGATATAGCGCATCAAATGTGCCGAGCTTGCCGTCGCCCGATCGGCCATCACCCGAGGCGATGTTTGCCGACAACATCAGCTCGGGAGACCAGGCCGCTTCAAACCGATAGCCCGTATTGGTCGCAAGCGTCCAAGCAGAAATGTCGAGGCCGCCATGCTGGCCCCATTGATAGATGGCTTCCCAGTTCCAGAAGACTTGGCCGCGCTCACCGAAACTTCGGACACCGGCGCTGTAGCGTTTCTGATTTGCAATGCCCTCTATGGTCGCGCGCTCATCGGTGTCTGTGTAGAGCAGATAAAGATCCACATTGCCGGCGAGCGTCGGTCCCGATGCATAGATGCCTCCGACACGTCGGCCTTCATCGCCGCGATCATTAAACACACCCTCCGGCTCAACCTCGACCAATGTGACGGCCAAGACATCGAGCTGCCAATCACCAAGTGGAGAGGATGCGCGCACCCCGTCCCAGCCGCGGCGCACATTTGTGCCGTCGCGCGTGCCAATCAGTCTTTGCGAACCGAGCAGTAGCTCTTGCCGGCCCAGTCGGACGAAGCGTGTGTCCGAGCCAAAATCGAGATACGCTTCCCGAAAGTCTAATATATTCGAGTCGACTGGACTGCGCTGCGCACCCGATGTCACCGCGCTTTGAACGCTCAGCCGGGCCTTTACCGACGGCGCGAGCCAGCCGCCCGTCGACACCGCCAAGCGTTGAGTCCAAAGCCAGTCATCCTCGGTCGCATCACCGTCAAACGCGACATTGTTGAAGTATAGTGCCCGTTCGCGGACCTCAATGCCAAAGCGCCAATCCTCACGCTCCGCCGCCTGCGCAACAGAAGGTGCACATAGCAGAGTCAGTGCAGAGAGGGCTAAGGCGGTCAGGCGAGTCGGCATAAACGGTCTGGTTTGAAAAGAGGCTGAGGCAAGTTGGGCAAAGTGGGCCGCTCCAAGCGGGGAGAGAGGGCGCGAGGAGCGGTCCACGTCTGAGCCTTAAGCGGCAGCGGCTTCAGACGCGTGCTCGCCCAAAGCCCATTTCGAGAAATGCACTTGGATGCCGTACGGCGAATGACGGAACAGAATGTCCATCACGCCGTCATAGGTCTCGGCGCGCGCCCAATCCTGCTGCAGCTCGAATACAGTTTGGAAAGAGGTAACCGGCACGGCACCCGCCTGAACCAATCGCGTCACGGCGCGTTCGTGGGCCTCGTCTGAGGTGTCTCCGCAAGCATCCGTCGGGACATAAATCTCATAACCTTCTTTAAGCATGTCAAAGGTTGGAAAAGAGACGCAGGCGCTGGTCCAAAGACCGCCAAGAATGATCTTTTTGCGACCTGTGGCTTCAATCGCTGCGCGGAAATTGGGATCCAGCCAAGAATTGATGGAGGTCCGGTCGATCACGTCGAGTCCGGGAAAGAGATCGGTGACCTCTTCCATAAACGGTCCAGAAAAACTATCCTTTGCCACCGTGGTCAGGACGGTCGGCAAACCAAAAACGCGGGCAGCGCGGGCCAGCGTTTGCACATTGTGCATAACCACAAGCCGATCATGGCTTTGGACCCCTTGATACATCGCTGGCTGGTAATCGATGAGCACAAGCGCACAATTGCTTGGTGTCAGCATTTCTGTGTAATTGGACATGAGGTTGACTCCTTATGATTGTCCACGGCAATTTGATTGCAGAGCTTTCAGACGAATTGCTCTTGAGCGGTCATTTGGTGCCGGCAGTATTCTCGACTTCTATTTTTGTGAGGGGCGTTATACGTTTGTGCGATGAATTCAGGATCGACCTCCATTACCCAGGTGAATGGGATCAATGTCGCCGCGGAGCGATTTGTCAGCGTGAACGGTCCGCCGCTCACCGGAAACATGCCGAAATGGGGCGTGACGGTCGAAACCGCAGAGATCGAATATCATCTCTGCCCGGCCATCACTTATGAGCTGCACTATCAGTTGCCGCGTTATGTTTTGGTCCACATGTTCAATGGCGCGGAAGGTCGTTTTGGCGTCGGTGACGGCCCGATGGCGAGCGTGGTGACCGAATCGCACCGGAGCGGGCTTGTGCCGCCAAATATGCGCGTCCGCATCATTCAGGACACGCCGCTGGAATACATCACCATTCGGGTCGACCCGGAGCGATTCAGCCGCATTGCCGGGGCAACGGCGCCGGACTGGAGCGGCTTGGAAGAGATCTTTCGAACCATCGATACCGGTCTCACTGCGCTGTTTAACGAGATTCGGCGTTGCTTGATTACCGAACCGGTCGGCATGGGCGACTATCTTGATGCGCTGACAGATTCTGTGATCGCTAGGATGGTCACCGCGCATCTTGCGCCGATCTCCAATGAGGCGCCCGGCCCGGAAATGTTGTCGCCGGCAATGGCGCGCCGTGTTGCCCAAATGATTGAGGAGCGTTTGGCCGGCTCGATCAAAGTTTCCGACTTGGCCAAAGAGGTCGGCCTCAGCCGCGCGCACTTTAGCCGCGCCTTCGCACAAAACTTCGGTACGCCGCCGCGCAACTATATTCTGTCGCGCCGCAATGCGCGCGCCCGTACGATGCTGACCGACACGCAGCTGTCTGCGTCTCAGATCGCGCTGCTCTGTGGGTTCGCAAATCCATCTCATTTGACGACAGCTTTCAAGCAGGAGCTCGGATTGACGCCTTCGGAGTATCGAAGGGCCCTCGAGACCGGAAGCAAAGATCAAAGCGGTGCGGATTAGCGCGCGTGGAACGCGCCTCCCGACGGCCTACTCCGCCGCAACCGCCATACCGGGTGCCGGAACCGGCTCAAGGCGTTCGCCGTGCGCAACCCGTTCCGGCGCCTTGTGCACCATGGTGTAAGCGTAATCGACGCCCATGCCGTACGCGCCAGAATGTTCTTTGACCAAATCGATCACAGCATCATAAGTGTCGCGGCGCGCCCAATCGCGCTGCCACTCCAATAAGACCTGCTGCCAGGTCACCGGAACGACACCCGCTTGGATCATACGCTGCATCGCATAGTCATGCGCGTCTTTGGTGGTCCCGCCCGAGGCGTCCGCGACCATGTAAATCTCATAGCCGCCCTCGAGCATGGCGCTGAAGGCGAATGTGTTGTTGCAGACCTCGGTCCAAAGCCCTGAGACAATCACCTTTTTGCGACCATTCTTGGCCAACGCGTCGCGCACTTTCTGATCGTCCCAAGAATTCATGCTGGTCCGTTCCAGCAGCGGATGGTCTGGATAAACGGCGAGCAGTTCCGGATAGGTGTGACCAGAGAACGCCTCGGTCTCCACCGTAGTGATGGTGACCGGCACGTCGAAAATCTTGGCGGCCTTGGCCAGCGCGACTGTATTGTTTTTCAGAACCTGGCGGTCAACCGACTGCACGCCGAACGCCATTTGCGGCTGATGATCGATAAAGATCAGCTGGCTGTTTTGCGGCGTCAATTGTTCAAGTTTTTCATTCATGCGCGGTCCCCTTCTTCTCTGCCGTACGGCTGCCGTGTTGTGTCAGCCACCGCAAAGCGCTCTCGGGGGGCTTGCGTCGCTGATGTGGGCGAGGAGTTAGAATGCGCGATTGTCGACGCCTACCATGATTGTGCGGCGCTTATCACGTTTGTGCGAAAACCGAACGACCATCGGTTGAGCCACACTTCGTTCGCACCAGATCATGGTGCACTGAATGAAGGGCAGCTATGAACGACGAAGGGCGAAAGACCGTACCCACTTGGGTGGCCGAGGATCGGGTGATTGGCTTATGGACCGATCCGGTCGACGCTTTGCCAGCATGGACCGAAACGGTCCATGCGGACGGCTACAAGATTCGCTTGTATCCTCCGGCGGACTTCGAACTGCCATTCAAGCTCAAAACTTATATGATCTTCTCACCCTACGCCCGGGCGACCCTGGAAGCGTCAATCGAGGACGAACCCTCGCGCAGAGCGTCCTATGCCCCAGGTTCGATCTTCTTTGCACCACCAGGTGTGACCATCCGTGCCAAGCTTCTCAATCCTATCGAGTTTTTGGTCATTTCAGCGGACCCAGAACAAGTCGAACCGTTCTTCGATCGCGTGGCCGGTGGACAGAGTTGGACACCTCAAGTCTTAGAGAATTTTGTCGAGCCAGGTTTTGGCGCGTTACATCTCGAACTGCGCCGTGCCTTACTAAACGACTCGCTGCGCGAGCCAGCCTATTTGGCCTCAGTCGCGAATGCGATGTTTGCGCGGATCGGCTGCAAACTCGCCGGCACGGCGATCCGATCAGAAGCCAAGGAAGCGTTGTCGCCAGGCATGCTTCGGCGATTGGTCGAGTACGTCGAAACCAACATCGCTAAGCGCGTATCGGTGGAAGAACTGGCAGAGCTGGCGGGTTTTAGCCGGTCACATTTTTCGCGTGCCTTCCAGTCTGGAACTGGCGAGGCGCCGCAGGAGTTCATCATCGGCCGCCGGATCAGTCGAGCCCGTGATTTGCTCGTCGAAACCGACAATTCCATCGCGGAAATCGCCGCGCGCACGGGGTTCACAAGCCATGCGCACCTGTCCGCAGCTTTTAAGAAGCGGTTGGGCGTCAGTCCGGCCGCATACCGCAAATCGTTCAATTCCAATGACAGTTAGGTCGTCCCTCGACCGATAGGAGCGCACATGACGAAATTCACGCTGAATGGTGAGCCGGTGGAAGTGACCAATCCGAGAGAGGAAATGTTGCTTCTTGTGATCCGGGATACTCTGAAGCTGAAGGGCACGAAATATGGGTGCGGCGCCGCACAATGCGGGGCCTGTACAGTGCATGTCGACGGCGTGCCGATGTTCTCCTGCCAGCTATCCCTGGACATGGTGGAAGGCTCAGAAGTGACGACAATTGAAGGACTGTCGGAGGATGGCAGCCATCCCTTGCAGCAGGCTTGGGTCGAGGAACAAGTACCGCAATGCGGATACTGCCAATCCGGCCAGATCATGCGGGCGGCCGCCTTGCTGAACGATTTGCCCAATCCAACCCGTGAAGAGATTGCCTCCTATATGAGCACCAATCTCTGCCGGTGCGGGACCTATAATCGCATTTTCCAAGCCATCGAACGTGCTGCCAAAGAGGTCTGATATGTCGAACACAAAGAACCCGATCAGCGGAGTGTCGCGCCGCGGCTTTGTGCAAGGCGCAGGTTTGACGTTTTTGCTCGGCAGCGCCGGCGTGACCTCGATCACGGCATGCTCAGCAAGCGTGCCCATGGCCGATCCGCTTGATGTCAATCAATGGCTGTCGATCGGACCAGATGGCATGATAGAGATCGTCTTTCCGTCAACAGAAATGGGCCAAAGCAGCTACTCAACCCTGCCGCAAATCCTTGCGGAAGAGTTGGATGCCGATTGGGATCAAGTTCGAATCCGTCAGCTCAATGTCGATGATCGCCGCTTCGGCAATCCGCTCTTTGGCGGCGTGCTCTACACCGCCGGCAGCACGGGTGTGCAGGCCTATTATGAGCCGATGCGACGAGCTGGGGCGCAAGCACGCGATGTGCTTCTACAGATTGCTGCGAGAGAGCTTGGCGTCGACAAAGCCAGCCTGACCACCGAGCCGAGTGCAGTTGTTGGCGCCGACGGCACCCGCCTCAGCTATGGCGATCTGGCGCGCCTTGGCACTGATGGCGTGACCGTTCCAGATGCTGTGTCGGTGACGCTGAAGGATCGCGCGGCGTTCAGGATCATTGGCCAGGATTTGCCGCGCCGGGATGTGCTCGCGAAAAGCTCAGGCCAGGCCGAATACGCCATCGATGTTGACGTACCCGGCATGCTACATGCGACCGTGCTCCGAGCCCCTGTTGAAGACGAGCGCCCGGTGCGCATCGACGATGCTGACGCCCGCGCCATGCCAGGTGTCATCGATGTGGTGCCGCTGCCTGATGGCGTTGCGGTCGTTGCAGACAGTCTTTGGGCCGCGCTCGGTGCGCGCGGTGCCCTCAATGTGAAGTGGTCCACAGACTCGCCGTTCCGGACCTCGAACAGCGAAGACACGCTCGCCGAGTACAGCGCCGCTGCGGAAAATCCGGACGCCGACGCGGCGGTGTGGGCCGAGACAGGCGATGCGCCGAATGCCATTGCAAATGCCGTTCAAACCTTCAGCCAGCTGTACCTAACGGACTATGCGTATCATGCGCAGATCGAACCCATGGCGGCGGTCGCCAGTGTCGATGCAGATGGGCAAGGCGCGGAGGTTTGGGCCGGCACCCAAACGCAATCCTGGACCACGCATACGGTTGCGACCACACTCAATATTCCGCCGGAGAATGTCCGTCTCAATATGAAGACGATGGGCGGCAGCTTCGGGCGCCGGACCGCGCTGGTGCAAAACTATGTGCGCGATGCTGTGCTTTGCTCCAAGGCGGTGGGTCGTCCGGTAAAAGTGACCTGGTCCCGCGAGGATGACGTGAAGAATGGCACGTTCCGACCTGCGGCCGCGCAGAAAGTCGAAGCGGGGCTCACCGAGGATGGTAAGCTTGATGGCTGGTATCACCGCGTGGCCACGCCCACCGTGATCGGCTTCTTCAATCCCATTCGTTGGGACGCGGTCCGCCCGAATGATGTGATTTCCATGCGCGGTGCCGAGAGCAAATTCTACGGCATCAAAGACTTTCGCGCCGATCATGTGATCACGGAGCGCCATGCGCGCCTGGCCCCGTATCGCGGCATTGGCGCCGCCTATACGAGCTTTGCCGCAGAAGCCTTTATGGACGAGCTTGCCGAGCAAGCTGGACGTGATCCCCTCGATTTCCGTCTCGACCTGGTCGCGGAAAATCCGCGCGGCCGGCACCTCCTGGAAAAGGTCGCCGAGATGTCAGGCTGGCGAATGCGGGGCGACCGCGCCATGGGGCTCTCCTTTGCAGGCTATAGCTCCTCCATGGCGGCGGGTGTGGCTGAGATTGAAGTCGATGATCAAGGCACCATTCGAGTCGTAAATTTCTGGGCCGCAATTGATGCCGGTCTGATCGTCTCCCCCGACAACAGCCACAACCAGGTTGAGGGGGGCATCATTTTCGGGATTTCAAGCGCGCTCTCAGAGAAAATCGACATTGAGAAGGGCGAAGTCGTCCAGAACAATTTTTATGACTACACCATCGCTCGTGCTGGCGAGATCCCGCCGATCGAGATTTATTTGGCGGACGTCGATGCCCCACCTGTTGGGATCGGCGAAGTTGGCAGCCCGATGGTGTCCGGCGCGATCGCCAATGCGTTCTATGCCGCCCGCGGCAAGCGCCTGCGGCACATGCCGTTTACGCCGGATCGGGTTGTACAAGCTTTGCAAACTTAGCCTTGCACTCACCCAATGTCCGCTTTTAGGAATTAGCGGCGACTATTGCTTTTGAAGCAATGAGTGGAACATCAAGCTCACCGCGACCACTGAACACTCGACTAATTGCTAAATTCACTGCTAAATTCCCGGAACGGCATCAGCCTTTTTCCTCAATAATTACAAAGCATTTTACGTTGCGGCTGCGTTTCCCTTCCTCTCCGCCACGCAGTCAACGCACTATCTCCAAAAAACTAACCACAAGATTTGTGCCCGACAATTCCGCGACTTAGCGGCATTGATTCCGGAACATTGCGTCGAAAACCAGACTGAATCGTCTCTGATTCCCGCCAAATCGCCGATAGTCTCCCGGCGCCTTCGACTTGGTCGGGTTTCCCTCATAACAGGGAATTATACAGGTTGCAGATCGAAAACTCCCTGCCTGACCCGAAGCAGGTGGCTTATATGTCTGTTTTAAACATGTTTTTTGGAACTTTCCTGCAATCCGGAACAGGGAATTCAAATCACATGATCAGGGAACTCGATATCCCAGAACAGGGAATTTTGAGAGACTTTAGGAGATAAAATCCTGTCGCTGTTCAGCCCAGTTTGCAGACCATCGCCGCCGCAAAAGCTGCGCTGTTGAGAGGTCCGGTCTTTGCTCACCGTTAAGAATGGCCCGCAGGATTTCCGGGGACAAAAATGCGAGGTCGATATTATGCGTGATGAAGTCTGAGCTGACATTTTCACTATCCGCGATGGCTTTGACACTCTCGCCTGCTTTGATCCGCTCCGCCCATTTCAATGCCCGCAACACACGCCGGATCATCACCTGATCAGGAACGCGAGCCTGCTCATTTGGAATGACCAGTTTGGTTTCGACGCCCCGTCGCCTACTCGTGAATGGTACGCGAATGAGCTTCATTTGCTCGTCCGGCAACTGAACGTGTATATCGATTTGATCATCATGGATGGATGCCCTGTCCAACACATCGATCGGTTGCTCCAAGTCGATCGCGTTTTGCGCGCGCGCCATCCGATAGTCCGGATCGCTGGAAATGGCGCGCTCAATAACCCGCTCCACTTCCTTGGCCGGCAATCGACATCCCGACTTCGGGTCAGTTGAGACATAGTAGCGATATCGAGTGGAACCTTTACAGGCATGGCTGGGTGTCAGCTTTCGTCCGTTCGTGTCGTAGAGCTTGCCAGCGAGCGGCGAGCGGGATGCCGCATTCGTTCGCCGCTTTCGTTTGATCCGGTTGCTGGAAAGCGTTGCTTGCACCCTCTCCCACAGGTCCGGATCGATGATGGCATCGTGAAGACCCTCGAAGATCTGATCGTGATGCTTGATCTTTCCGATATAAAGCGGGTTCGACAGCAGATGATACATGCCTCCGCGGTTGAACGATCCGCCTCCCCGCGTCTTTCCAGATTTGAACGTCAGCGTTCGGGTGCGGTAGCCCCGGTCTTCGGCGTATTCCAGTAACCGCCGCACACAGCCCAAACGCGCATAGGCTTCAAACAGATCCCGGATCGTCGCCGCCTCTTCTCGTTTGATCTTTAGGCCATCATCGGATTTGGCATACCCATAAGGCGGGAAGCCGCCCATCCACATGCCCTTCTTCTTTGAAGCAGCGATCTTGTCTCTGATCCGTTCCGCGGTGACCTCCCGTTCGAACTGCGCGAAGGATAAAAGCACGTTGAGCGTGAGCCGGCCCATGCTGGTCGATGTATTGAATTGCTGGGTGACCGACACGAAGCTCGCCCCAACATGATCAAACCGCTCCACCAGTTTGGCGAAATCTGTGAGAGAGCGCGTGAGCCGATCGATCTTGTAGACGACGACCATATCGACACGCCCGGCTTCGATGTCCGAAAGAAGCTGTTTCAACGCAGGCCGATCAAGGTTCCCGCCGGACTTGCCGCCATCATCATAATGGGTCTTCAGCAGCTTCCAGCCCTCATGCTTCTGCGAGGCGATATAGGCTTCACAAGCCTCACGTTGTGCATCGAGTGAGTTGAAGGCTTGATCCAAGCCATCTTCTGTCGACTTTCTTGTATAGATGGCGCAGCGGATCTTGTTCATGTCTTCACTCCAAAGAAGCGCGGACCCGACCATTTCGTCCCGGTGATCTCGGTCGCGATTGCGGTCAGCGACGACCAAGTCTCGCCGCGCCAGGTAAAGCCATCATCCGTCACATCGACGATATGCTCCTTGCCATTCCACTCCCGAACCAATCGCGTACCGGTTGCCGCCTTGGGCGTTTTCCATGTGGCTGCGTGGACGGCGCGCTCATACGCTTGAATGATTACCTGCCGCGATTGTCCTGAAGCTTCCCATTGGAGCTCAGAGACTAGGATCTTCGCCATGAGCGGCCGGCTCAGTCGCTTGGGCGGCCCCTGCCCCATTATTCGGATCCAGGCTTTTTCTAGCATTTGACGATCGGCGTTCAGCCAGTGGTCTATCTCATCCGACGTCATGTTGGCTCGGTTAACCGAAAGACCGATGGTTTAGCGCCTTCATTTGGAATACGTTCGATCTTGTAACCGCGTTGCCGCAAACGGGTCATCGCCGCGCGAACTGTATGCGGTTGCCAACCGAGCGACGTGCTGAGCGATTTCAGAGTTCGTCCATCTCCCGACAAAAATTGAGAGAGCTTCGCGAGTTTGCTGCCGACTTTGGGCGGGTTGAGTTGTGACATAGACTGCCTCCAGTTTTCCTGGACGCGACCGTTCGCGTCCCACTGAGGCAAGCCCGGCAGTTCGGCCAGGCGAAGGCGTGTCTAACACATCGTCACGCACACCAATGCTCGAATGCCGGCTGAAGTCGAGTGGAAACTTGGTAAGGCTGATGCGCGAGCAATAGGAGACATTAGCTCTGGAGATTAAGTCCGTCCTAAACCGGTCGTTCGTAAATACCCGGGCCATCTTTAATGGCCCGGGTCGTTTGCATAGTATTTTACTTCTGGACGAACCGAAGCAAGTCCGCGTTGACGATGTCAGGGTGTGTCGCGAACAGACCGTGAGACAGTCCTTCATAGGTAATGAGCTCACCATTCTGGAGGAGTTTGATCGCCTCGCGCGCGGTGTTGTCGACTGGCACGATCTGATCATCTTCTCCGTGCATCACCAGAACGGGTTGTTCAATCGACTTCAGGTCTTCCGTAAAATCAGTCTCCGAAAAGGCTTTGATACTGTCGTATTGTGCCTTTGCACCTCCGACCATGCCTTGGCGCCACCAATTGCGGATGAGGCCTTCACTCACTTCAGCGCCCTCGCGATTGAACCCATAAAAGGGACCAGATGGAACATCGAGAAAGAACTGTGCCCGGTTGTTTACGAGCGCTTCCCGGAATCCGTCGAAAACTTCGACGGGAATACCCTCTGGGTTTGCTTCCGTCTTTGCCATAAGCGGCGTGACCGCGCCCAGCAAGACCGCTTTAGACACGCGGCCTGGTGCGCTGATCGCGACATAGCGGGCAACGACACCTCCGCCTGTTGAGTGACCAATGTGTACGGCATTCTGCAGGTCGAGCGCTTCAGCGACATCAAAGACGTCAGTCGCGTAGGTATCCATGTTATTGCCGGAGTAGGTCTGATCCGAACGACCATGACCGCGCCGGTCCATCGCAATCACGCGATAGCCTTCTTGCAAGAAGAACAGCATTTGCGCATCCCAATCGTCAGAGCTCAGCGGCCAACCGTGGTGGAAGACAATCGGTTGGGCGTCTTTTGGACCCCAGTCTTTGTAGAAAATGTTGGTACCGTCTCGTGTTGTGATGAATGACATGGCTTGTTCTCCTTGAGTAATAACGGGTTGAGCTTGGCTAAGGTTTGGGGCTTGGCATGCCGCGAGCGCTCCAAGGGCGGCGGCGGATACAAGGGATTTAAACATAATGGTCTCCGTAAACTATTGCGATAATGTTTATTACGATAAGTGATGGGCTGAATATGCGCCTTGAATCTTATTCGTCAACCGTTATATTTATCGCGATATTAAATAGTGCGATAATATACGGATTCTGTTGCACATTTTTTTGGAGAAAATCATGTCGAGTTCCAAATTCACGTCCCCACCTTCCTTGAGCGAGCACGTATGCTACTCAATCTACTCGATGAACTTGGCCATCCAGCGGGCTTACAAACCAGCTTTAGACTCCCTTGGTCTCACTTACCCTCAGTATTTGGTCATGAACCTGCTATGGGATCGAGACGGACAACCGGTAGGTTCGCTCGCGGAGCAATTGGACCTAGAACCGAGCACGCTGACACCGATGTTGAAGAGGTTAGAAAGTTCTGGCCTCGTCGAACGCATTCGGAATCCAAAAGATGAGCGTCAGGTGTTGATCAGTCTGACCAAGCAGGGCCAAAAGTTACGATCCAGTTCCGGGTGTGTGGCTCAGACAATGCTCGATAAATCAGGGATGGATATGTCCGAGCTAAAGGCTTTGAGCGAACAAATTTCGATACTTCTTTCGCGACTGAAAGATGGGGCAGAAAGTGATAGCGCTGTTGGAAATTAGTTTCCGAAAAGCGAGCATTAGGAGACATGCGCCAGGCGACCCGAGTCGATCAGGAAAAGAAAACCTGATGCAGCATCCGTCCCGGCCCGAAAGCGGTTCCCCCAGCGATGAAGAATCCCCCAACATATAGAGCCATCATGGAGTTTCGATGAAGACGCAGGTTATGGGTTTTCGCACCCACAACCGCCGCAATGACACCATAGATCGTGAGCGGAATGAACAAGTGAACGAAGCTCAAGCCCATAAATCCGCTGGGGTTCACCTCATGGATGAATAGTGTGGTTCCCGCAGTGATTGTCATCAGCGTCAGGTAAACGTAGCCTAACGCCCGATGATGTTGCGCACCTTTCTCGGATATGAAAATCAGATAGGAGCCGATCGCGAATGCGGGCAAAACCGTCGCTAAATGCAGTTTTACAGGCAATGGGGCCGTCATTATTGACGCGATAACGCTCGACATTTTCTCCCCCAATTCTGGAGCTCTTTCCGTAATAGGGTGACACGCAATTCGCAAATTCCAGCCTCTGGCGCATTTGAAACAGGCGCCTAGGCGGGCAAAACCAGATATGAACTCAGAAGCATAGTCGCTTTGATTAGAACGTTTATTTCAGGTGGAAGCCTCAGAGCGGACTCGTGCAAGGTTCGACCTCAGCAGTGCTTCAAACCGTTCGAAATCTGTTGAGATTGAGGGCGATTTCTTCACATCGAAGGCTGCAAAGGTCGGTAAAAGACTCATCGCAAAGAAAGCGAAATTTATGTGCACCGGGCTGAGTAGGTCGTCCAACGAACGTCCTGCAAATAGCGTTTGGCTCGAGTCGGAAAACGCATCCTTAGGAGCATTGCAGGTGACGGAAAGCATGTAGAAACGCCCCTGCATACATCCGCCCGATCCATATTGCCTGCACGGGTCGGATCTGGTTCTTCCATCGCCCTTTGCGAGGCGGCCATCCATTCCGGCTGTGTAGATCTCGTCTAGATACTTTTTGAGCGACCAGGGTAACCCCATTGAGTTCAACGGAAACTGCAACAGGATGAGGTCTGCCCATAACTGGTGCTCGACTTGTGCATCCGTATCCCAGGGTTCGGATGTGTTGATGGCTCTCACAACACAACCTTCGCTTTCCAGGAACAACTGAGCTCTAGAACAGAACGCCGCGTTCAATCGACCGGGTGATGTTGGGAACGGTTGATGACCATTGATAATCAGCACTTTCGTCATCTGCGCGATAGATCACGATTGATTTGGGAGCACAATCCAGCGGTCCTAAACTCTATTCACAACAGTGACTGAAGCAATGTCGCAAAGCGCCCTAAAAAAGACGCTTGCCTATGGGCATTTCAGTAAAGTTTGAGGGAATTTCCTTGCACCCAACTATCTATCTGATACGCCTCCTAACCGATGGCTAGTTTGCGGCACCTCGTTTCGATTTTCCTGCTTGGGCTCTTGTTTGCGTGTTCGACCAGCGCCCCTCAACCAATTAACCTTGCAAATACAAATGCGCCAGAGGACTTCCTAGCACACCCGGACGGGAGTTTTATTCTTCAGAATGCCCGCGTCATTGACGGCACGGGTGGCCCGGCGATCTCTGGCATGGATATTCGTGTCGAAGATGGCGTTATCGCTGCCATCGGGCAAGCGCTGCCGATAGACGGAACTGAGATCGTCTTGGACCTTGAAGGCGCGACCGTCATGCCAGGTCTGGTCCATGTGCACGATCACATTATTTATTTGAGTAGTCCGTTTCGCGGATACGAGTTTCTACTCGTTGATCCGCACCCGTTCTCCATACCCAAACTCTATTTGTCTGCGGGCATAACCACGGTCAGGTCCGCAGGCACAGATGCACCTGATTTGGATATCCATCTTGCGCGTATGATCGCAGACGGAGAAGCCGTCGGTCCAAAGATCTATGTGACGGGAAATTTCATCAATGGACCGGGCGTGCCAATGATGCGTGGCGCTGTAACGGAGGAAGATGGTCGGGCCTTTGTAAGAGCGCAAGCTGAACTAGGTGTTGGCGGCGTCAAAGTCTATAAGGGCCTCGGTGCTGAAGCTCTGAAGGGGGTTATCGAAGAAGCCGCGATACACGACCTTTGGGTTGCCGGTGATCTTGGTTATGGCGCGTCCTGCGTCGAAGCCGCGCGCTTAGGAATTGACTCGATCGAGCATGGCTTAAGCTCCTGTCTTCAGGACATTCCTGCAATCAGAAATCCAGATACCCCATTTAAAGTCGAAGATCACAAACAGGCGATTGAAGAACTCATCGACGTTTTGGTCGAAGAGGAAACCGTACTCGTGGCGACACCCTCTGGCGGGGCGGAAGCAAACTTTTCTGATGAGGTGCGCAGCATGTTTGCCCCCTTTATGAGGGATGCGTTCGATGCTGTGCGCGTGGAAGATGGAAATCGTTCCGAGAGCGGCAACCCCATGCACACTTTGTATATGCGAGACCAAGTCTTACAAATGCAACGAATGTTTGTGGACGCAGGGGGCACGCTCTTAATCGGCGCGGACGCAATGTATATTCCATTGGTCCCCGGGTACGCCAATCACGACGTCATGATTGAGATGGCGAACTACATTCCAAACATGGACGTGATCCGGATGGCGACCAGCGATGCGGCAGAGTTTTTGGGTGTGGGCGATCAAATCGGACGCGTGGAAGTGGGCTATTACGCTGACCTCCTCGTTATACCGGGCAAGCCGGACGAAGACATGAAAGCGTTACGCGATCTACGCCTCGTTTTTCGCGAGGGCCGGGCTTATGATCCGGAAAAGCTGAAGCAAGGCGCGGTGGGGCGAATTGGTTTAGACTGATCGAATTCGCGAGTGTCCTAAATTCGCCCGATACTGTTGAAAAAGACCGAGTCAAAGCGGCCGAATTCTGATTCAGTGATTTTCGTGCAGATCGAGGAGATGCGCGATGATGGGACGATTGGAAGAAGGCGCTGCGAAGCTCTTCTATGAGTTTTCACTGGATGAGATGGTTGCAGCCGATCACTTGCTTCGAAAGATTGATCGGTTTCTCGCCTTCGATGACATCCGAGCACACCTGAAGCCCTTCTGTAGTCACACAGGACGCCCCTCGGTGGATCCCGAACTGATGTGCCGGATGCTGAGCGTTGGATATTGCTACGGCATCAGATCAGAGCGGCGCCTGTGCGAAGAGGTTCACTTGAACCTCGCCTATCGATGGTTTTGCAAGCTTGGCATTGAAGACAAGGTCCCGAACCACTCGACGTTTTCTAAGACGCGTCATGGCCGTTTCCGTGAGAGCGATCTGTTCCGGAAGCTGTTCGAGCAAGTTGTGTTCAGTTGCATGGCGGAAGGCTTGGTCAAAGGCGAAGGCTTTGCGGTTAATGCCAGTATGATCCGTGCGGACGCGAGTGAGGACAATGCCGTCGAAGCCGGCGAACCGATCGACTGGTCTGATCCCAAGATCGCCTCTCGCCCGGTCACAGAATATCTCGATGCGATCGAACAGGATGGCGCGCCGCGCAAGAAGATCTCGCTGACCGATCCAACCGCACGGTGGACCGCTGCCATCGGTGGACAAGCCCGGTTTACTTGGGCAACCAACTATCTCCTTGATGTCGAGACATCCGTCATTGTCGATGTTGAACCCACACCCGCCTATCGCAAAGCTGAAGTTGAAGCGGCTAAAACGATGATTGATCGAACTGAACAACGATTTGGGCTCAAGCCAAGGCGCCTCATGGGAGACGCCGCGTATGGCTCAGCAGAAATGCTGGGCTGGATGGTCGATGAGAAAAAGATCGAACCGCATGTCGCCCTGTTCGAGACCCCAGGCGCACCAACGACAAATTTCACGATTAAAGACTTCCAGTATCACGAAGACCGAGACGTCTTCACGTGTCCCGGTGGAAAAGAGCTGCGTCAGTTTTGGAGAAATTACAAAACACCGCGTTCTGGTGTCTCTAAGGATAATCGCCGAATGTATAGATCCCGCAATACCGATTGCGCGGTCTGTCCACTTAAATCCAATTGCTGCCCAGCCGCGCCGTTCCGAAAAGTCAGTCGGTCCATCTACGAGCATGCTCGCGATAAGGTGAAACGATTACGCGGAACGGATGAATATGAACAATCGAGACGTGATCGAAAGAAGGTCGAGATGAGCTTCGCACACTTGAAGTGCCAACATGGCTTCCGACGATTACGGTTGCGAGGCCCCACTGGGGCCAATGACGAATTTCTCCTCGCCGCAACCACTCAAAACCTTAGAAAACTCGCCAAATACGCCCCGAAACCGTCTACCAAACTCGCAAACGCCGCTTAGAGCGGGCAACAAGAGCGAACACCCAATAGAAATAGGCCGATGTGGATCATCGGATCGGAAGATCCGCCGAAATCAACAGCGAGTTTTTCAACAGAATTGCCCCAGAACGGTCTCTCGCGATCTCTGGAAAGCGAGCATTTGCAGACATCGAGGTGTCGATCGATTTTGAGTCTCGTCGTTCAAAGACGCTCAGTTCTGGGTTTCATAGACCATAAATTCCCAGTCCAATTGGTACGGGTCAGCAAAATTGCCATTTGCATCCAAGGTCGGCGCCGGAATATAAGCCCAGCCGACCTTGCCATCGCCGAGGTAAACCATCTCATCAAGACCGCCCCATCCGGTCTCCGTCATCTCGATGGGGGAAGTCAATGCATTTCCATCCGCATCAATTTCCATCAAATAATAGGCCTTTGGATGCAATGTGTGCTTTCCGGCGAACCGTTGGAGGTTCTCGCCATCACTCATGCATTGAAATTTTGCCCAGCCCAATAAGTAACGACCATTCTTAAGATCAGTCAGTTGCGGTGCACCGAGCATGCAGTCATCATCTTCTGCTACCCATTTGACATATTGCGGTTTGTCATCGAGTTCCGCATCGCCATTCGGCGCAACTTTCAAAATACCAATCTTGGTGAGTTCGGGCGCGGTAAGTGCGCCATTCCAGAAGCCAGCGCGAAAGGTTGGGTAGCGTGTACGGCCATTGGCGTAATAATAGTCCTCCAGGAACATTTTCTCGCAATGGTCGGCATCATACCATTCGCAGGCGTCCCGTCCGCGATGCGGTAGACCGCGCGCAATCGCTGCTTGCTCTGCCCGATCAATGTAATCGAGAAAGTCCGGATCATCCTGTGGCACAAGGTCTGTTCCAACCAACGCGATCAGTGCGTGCTGATCATACACTGGGATCAGTTTATGGCCGCCGCCATTGGTCACGACCCGACTACTGGACGCGACAATATAGCTCTCATAGCCTTCGAATATGGTCGAAGACGTTTCCATTTTAGCCGCGATCGCACCCTGCCGGGCGCCGAACCAGTATTTAGACCAATCTGAGGTACATAGCGCTCCAAAATGACCGGAAAACGGATTGAAAAATGTCCGCATGTGCAGGACATGACCGCCAGCGCAGCCCCATGTCCAACCACGATCTTCTGAGCTGTCATTTGGGTTTGGCGGATTGAGCTTCCACCCATCACGATCAACCACCATTAATGCGCCGCTCTTGTGGCGGTTGCCAGCACTGTCGAATGAATTGGTTGTGAAGGCCGCGCCATATGCGTCCTGGTCCTCAGCATAGACCAGTGATGCTACACCGAGTTGTTGTCCGCCCACGGCTTTGTGAATGACGTATCGATCAGGGGCGCTCGCCAAAGAAACGTCGTCCCATTCCAACAGCCACATTTCGCCATTGTAGAGATAGTGCGACTGACGGTCCCCGGCAGCGATGTTTGAATTGGCATCCACGGCCGCGATATTGTTTGGTAGGTCGATGCGCGCCAATCCGCTCTCTTCGACGAGGTCGCGGGTAAAGTATTCTGAGCCAGAGACCGGATCCTCGAAATCAGTGTTGCAAAGCACCGCTATTTGAGAGCAGTCTTGGCTCACTGCGATGCCATGGGTTTCCTGGCAGAGGTCCAGCCGGGTTTCATTCCCGGTGCGGCGCATCGTTTTCGTAGCTGGGTCATAGACGGTTTCAAAGACAGAACCAATCGTGGGGATTTCAGGGTTATCGGTCTGACTCGGGTCTTCCAGCGTCATCGACACGAACATGCGCGGCGTATCGGTTGTGGTCGCACAAGCGGCGAAATACGTCCGGATTGGCAGTTGCTTTGGGTGATTACCCGACAGGTCTTTTGTGCTTCCGATGTAATGCGCGAAGGATTGACGTTCAGCCGCATTGCGCAAGCCGCCGGGCAATCCGCCTGATGTGGCCTTTGACACCAGGCCATCGCTCGATGTGGTCACGGGCGGCGGAGGCGGAGGAGGAGGCGGAGGAGGCGGAGGTGATGATCCACCGGGAGGCGGCGTTGGCGGCGTTTGCAGAGAAGCAGGTGTCGGCGAAGACTCGCCGCCACCGCCACAAGCTGACACAATGGCAAGGCCGAGCCCGATCGACACAAATGGAACCCGAATATTCACGACCGACCCCTCTCGAGAACACTATTCCGTAGGGTATCTTTCTCGTTTTAACAGTTAGCGAACTGTCATGTCGGAAATTGAATCAATGGATTAAGGACAATCACAGGTGCGGTGGCTGGTACCGAGCGAGTGGTCTGTTTCCTGGACTATGAAAATACACGTTTTGCGGAACGGCTGATTGCCCGCTTTGCGCGTAAAACCCAACTCGGCGCTAAGCGTCTTGAACTTGTCCCAACTCAGCTGTTCGTAGATTCTGAAAAGCGAGCATCTGTGGACGGCGTCCCCTTGGCAAGAGTTTTTAGTTGGTCATTTGCAGGTTGGCCGTTAGCGGGCA
>JBCBBZ010000017.1:0-28530 GCA_038531165.1 Pseudomonadota bacterium | reverse complement strand
AGATGCCCGCTAACGGCCAACCTGCAAATGACCAACTAAAAACTCTTGCCAAGGGGACGCCGTCCACAGATGCTCGCTTTGTTGTCACTGACACTGCGAATTGGAAGAGCTGCGAGAGTGTGGTGTCAAAGCGACGATGTTAGCAATGGCTCACAGCATTGATGGCTAGACATGAGATCCAGTCGCGTAGATTTAGAATGCCCGGCTCAAAAAGACGCCAAGCGTAAACTGATCTTCGCTACCTCTCTCGACGACGAGGGGAGCATCGGCAATGTCGCCTGTCAGCTGATCATATCCAGCGATTGCGACGACAGACCATTTTCCCGACCGATCAAATGGTATGATCGCCGTTGCGCCCAAACCAAATGAATAGATGCCGCCATCGGCGTTATATTGATCAAGTCCGGAAGCGATTGATTGCTCTTGTGTGACTCCAAAGTAGGCAGAATTATAGCTGTCATCAACGAGCCGCAATCTCGGTCCAGCAGACCAGATAATGGGCGGGCCAAAAGCAAAGCTTCGTCCACGAACGCTCGCCCTTAAATCTGCGACCAGACCTTCATGTCCATTGACCCCTTGGCGTGCCTCGATCCCAAGTTCGAGTGGTCCAGTTCGATACGACAGATACCCTCCGAGCTCAAATGTGGTGTCAACATCGCCGAGCCCAACAAGATCATTGGTCTCATTGCCAGATATCGCGAAAGGCTGGTCTCCATCTTCTTCCCGAGCAAATTGAACTCTTGCCAGTGGGCCGATCGTCAATTGGTCGGTGTTGACGATATTATAGCGAAGGCCATTCTGAACGGACGCGGAAAATGTGTCCGCATACCGGACCTGAATGTTCGGTAAGACTGAGAGCGCATAATCATCGTCGCCCTCATATGTCGGAGCATAAAGACTTCCGGCTCCGACGGTGACCCGCCAACCTTCAAGATCAGGCCGTTCTTGGGCGATAGCCGTGAGCGTCAACGTGGTGGAACTTGCAAGCAGCAAAGAGAGTCTAAGCACAGGAGGCGTCCTTTAAGTTTGATGCGGGACAGCTTTTCGAAATCTCAGAGGCTGCCATGAAAGAGTGTTCTCAGGAGCAATACGCGCGAAACGTCTAGAGGGATGTTGAAAGCGGCCGGGTTGAGCAAGAAAACGCCAAACGCACGCTCGCAGTGCGCGTCTGATCGCTGACCTTCGGAAACTTAAGGGTCTGAGCCAAACGGTTCCAACTCGCCAAAGAATCCGATGACCTTCAATATTTTCCCTTGGTCCGTTACCTCGACGACGTCGAACCCTGCGAGCACAAGTTTACCGTCGAGGTGGATACTCCAATGAAATCGGCAGAAATTGTTTTGAAAGTCGACCTTGCTTGCCCGCGCATAAACCGCGCCGGGCACTTGCGCTTGCGTGGCTTTCACCATGGCCAAAAAAGGATCGTGCCCGATAATGTTATACTTCGGATCAACGAAATGGACATTATGCTCCATCGACGCCTTAGTTAGCGCGACCTGTTCGTCCGCGTCCTCCGTGTTCCAGACCCCACACATGCGGTCGAGATTTTCGATGATGTGGTCCAAACGCGACTCCTGAGTGTTTGGTTCTGATTCCAGTATTTTACCGGACATTCGTTCATGTCGTTAGCCCGCGCCGAGCGCTCTGAAGACCGCAATCTGGGCGTTGATAATGTCATACTCATTGCGGGCAAGTTCCAACTCGCGCTCTAGCAGGCGTGCCTCAGCGTCTAGGACGCTGATGAACGCGATGGCTCCAAACTCATATTGCGCGCGGGCAATCCGCGCGGCTTCAGCTGAGGCTTGAGCCGAAGATACAAGCGGGGCGCGTCTTTGCCGCGCGCCTGCCTGAAGCGCCAAGGCGCTTTGTAAATCCTCTAGGGCGAGCAACACGCTTTGTTCATACCCGGCAAAGGCGGCGTCGGCGCGTGCTTCGGCCGCTGCGATACGCTGGCGGCCCCTGACAAGATTGAGCGGCGACCAGGTCAAACTCGGCCCGACCGAGAATTCCAACGCATCATCGCCGGACAGGTCGCTCACGTCTTGCGCGGAAAGACCGATGGAGCCGATTAAGGTCAGACGTGGGAACAGGTTGGACACGTTCAATCCAATCTCGGAAACCGAGGCCGCGAGGTCGCGCTCAGACGCGCGAATGGATGGCTGTCGTCGTACTAAGGCTTCCAGACTTCCGATTGGCAGCGGCGTGTCTATAAACGTCGCCTCGCTTGGATTCGCGAGCTGTTCCTTAAGACCACCGGGCGCGCGCCCGGTCAGCACGTCCAGGCGTGCGGTCGTTTGCGCAATCTGCGTCTCTAAGAGCGGCAGGGTCGATGCTGTTGCGTCCCTTTGCGCGCGGGCGTTCAGAACGTCAGCTTCCGAGACGCGCCCATTATCGAAGCGCGCCTGGGCGATCCTTAAGCTCTCATTCTGCAGGTCTAGGTTTTGCGACGCAATCTCACGCTCTTTGTAGAGCGACTGCAGCGCAAAATAGTTTGTTGCGACGTCGGCAACGATGATGAGCTGAAGGCTGCGCAAGCGTTCGGTTTGCGCAGAGAGACTTGCGTCAGCGATTTCGATCTCGCGGCTAATCGCGCCGAACAAATCAAGATCCCAACTCGGGGCATAGCCGACCGAATAGCTCTCGATATCTTCGCCAGCCCCTGGAAATGGCGCGCCTGCCGCGGATTGTCGAGAGAGCGTGGCGGATGTGGAGAGTTGGTCGTTCGGAAGGCGGCTAAGTTCTGCGAGCTGGAGGTTTGCTCGCGCAGATCGCAAGTTTGCTGCCGCAGAAATCAAATCGCGGTTTTGTTCTAGGGCCGCCGCAATGAGAGCGTTCAATCCTTCATCACCATACTCAGTCCACCAAGCGGAGAGGACTTCGTCTTGTGACGCAAAGGGCTGAACCAGCTCGACTTGGTCGAGGAGTGCGGCCATATCCGGCGGCGTATGCTCGGGGCCCGGTGTGATGCAGGCTGTCAAAAGCATCGAAAGCGAGGCGACTTTCAAATGGTTCATGTCGATGCCTCCTGAGGATTGCTCAGGTTTGGCTTAGGCCCATCGTGTGATCGATCCAGGCCAAAAGCATCCAGCATCGCACCGAGCGCGGGAACGACCAGCATTTGAATGGCGGTCCCGACCAAAACGCCGAAGGCGATGCTCGCGGCCATAGGAACCAGAAACTGCGCCTGGACGCTGGTTTCCAGCATCAACGGACCAACACCGAGGAAGGTTGTCAGAGCTGTGAGGAAGATTGGTCGGAACCGGCTTTTGCCGGCCTCCACCCAAGCTTCGCGGGATGGCATCCCTTTCGCACGCATTTCATTGGCAAAATCGACCTGAACGAGCGCGCCGTTGATGACCACACCGGCGAGGCCGACGAGTCCGAATACGCTGAGCATGCCCATATTGAGATCCATAACAACATGGCCGATGACTGCGCCGATCAGTCCAAACGGAATCGCGACCATGACAATGATCGGCTGCAGGTAGGATCGGAACGGTATCGCGAGCAACGCGAAAATCGCAAAGAGCGCGATGGCAAAGTTCCGGCCAAGCACCGATCCGACATCAGCCATTTCCTCAGCCTCGCCGCCGAAGCTGAATCTGGCATCAGGGATCGCCGCTTGGATCTCAGGAATAATGCTTCCTGAAAGGACTGCATTGGCTTCACCGCCAGATACGATGGTCGCATCGACATTAGCGGTAATCGTGATCGTGCGTTGCCCATTGATCCGGCTAATTGTGGCCGGGCTCAGCCCCTCGCTGACGCGCGCGACTTGTTCCAGCGGCACGAATGCCCCTTCGGGCGTTGCGATCCTCAAATCGTACAGATCATCTATATATCGCCTTTCTTCAGCAGGAAGTCGGACATAGACGCGGACCTCATCGCGACCGCGCTGCACTCGCAGCGCTTCATTGCCGAAGAAAGCCGCACGGACCTGACCCGCAAGCGACTCAAGAGAGAGATCGTAGCTCCGCGCCTCGTCACGTAATTCAACTTTCAGCTCGCGCTTGCCAGCATCATAATTGTTGCGGATATCATAAACACCATTGATGGCGCTGAGACCTGCTTCGGTTCGCTGAATGACCTCTCGGAGCGCGCGGTCCGTTTCTGCTGACACCTCAACTTGTACCGGAAATCCCAACGACGTAAGAGCAGAAGACACACTGACTTTTGCCGCCGGGTGAACATCCGTGAGCGCTGTGCGCCAAGCGCGCTCAAATGCAATCGATGTGTAGGGCCGTTGATCGGGCGCGACGAGTTCTAGAACGACCGAGCCTTCATTCTGCCCCGAAAATGACACCCCCGCCGTTGGCGGACCACCGGTTTCATCCTGTGCGCCGACAAGGACAAGTTGGCCGTCTAGTGTGGCAAGACCACCGAGATCTTCGATAACGCCAAGGCCTGTCTTTTGGACATCCAGGACAACCTTTTGAGTGACCTCAAGCGGGGTGCCTTCCGGCATTTCAACCGAAGCGGTGACGTAATTGGCCTGAATCTCCGGAAAGAAGACGAATTTGATATAGCCATTGGCGAGAAATCCGACCGCGAGCACTAGCGTGGTGACCGCACCTGTCAGTGTCACGAACCAGCGCCGAGTCGCAAAGTGAAGAACGCTATCTAGAGGTCCATTCACGAAAGCCCGTAGCTTTCCATCAATCGCGTTTCGCAATCGCGTCATCTGTTTGAAAATGGGGTTTTTAGGCGGTGATGTGACATCGATGTGTGACAGGTGACGCGGGAGGATCAAGAGTGACTCAACCAGCGATAACGCCAAAATAATGATCACAATGGCGGGAATGTCCGTTAGAAATTTCCCAAGCAGCCCTGGCAGAAGCAGCAAAGGGATAAACGCGCACACCGTTGTCGAGACGGCAAAGATAACCGGCGAGGCAACCCGCTGCGCGCCTATGACAGCTGCTTCTTGAGGGGGCGTCCCTTTGGCAGCTTCAGAGAATATGTTTTCGCCCACCACAATCGCATCATCAACAACAATGCCGATGGCGAGAATGAAGCCAAACATAGAGATCTGATTGATCGACAGGCCGAAGACAGCCATCAACAGGAAAGCGGCGATGAATGAGACACCGATTCCAACCGTGACCCAGAAGGCGAGCCGAAGGTCCAAAAACAAGGATAGCGCAATCGCAACCAGCGCAAGGCCGATCAAGGCGTTTTTGATTAGGAGCCCAATGCGCTCATCGAGCTCTTGAGCATCATTGCGCCAGACAACCGCTTCAACATTTTCCGGGAGCGATGGATTGAGGGTCTCATTCAAATAACGCTGCGCGGTTTCGGCAACGTCAAGCACCTTTTCGTCACCAATCCGAAACACCTGGATAAACACCACAGGCTGGCCATTAAAGGTAGCGAGCTCGGCCCGTTCCTCGAACCCGTCATCAACTCTCGCGACATCTTTCAAGCGGACTTCGCCATCCTGAGCTGATGTGCGAATTATAATGTCTTCAAACTCTGGGCGCGTGAGATTTCGACCGAGCGTGCGCACCAAAATGTCTTCGCTTGCCGTGTCGAGATCGCCGCCTGGAAGCTCCAAGCTTTCACGCCGTATCGCTGCAGAGATATCCGCCAGCGTCAGATCATAAGCGCGTAAGGTGTCGCGAGAAACTTCGATCGAGATCTCATAGTCTCGCGCCCGCGTCACTTCGACCAACGAAATCGCTGGCTCGAGAGATAGGTCGTCTTTGACGCGGAAGGCGAGTTCTCTCAGCGCATCTTCCGGAATATCGCCGAACAGCCCGATTTCTAACACCCGTACTTTGCTACTCGTTTGCGCAACGGTTGGCTCTTCAGCCTCATCAGGAAAGACGGTGATCCGATCAACCTCGGCTTTCACATCATTGATCGCTTTCGGCATGTCGCTGCCGCGGGCGAATTCGAGCGTGACAACGCCAACACCTTCCGCCGCCGTTCCAGTCACGTCTTTCACCCCTTCAATGCCTTGCAATTGCTGTTCAAGCGGTTGCAGGATTGATTGCTCCACTTCGGATGGCGACGCGCCTATATACGGCACTTCGACCGTTACGATATCCAGTGTGAACTCAGGAAACACCTTCTGAGGCGTATTGATCAGGCTGAAATAACCTGCGACCAGAAGAAACCCCATTAACAGATTGGCGGCGACGGGATGGCGCGCAAACCAGGCGATTAAACCGTTCATTGCGCCGCTCCATCGGACAGTAAGGCCGCATCTATTTCAGACCCGATCTCCTCATCGGTTGATGTCACGGTGACCATGGTTCCGGGCACGACGCGGCTTGGGGTGGTGCCGAGAATGTCGATCTCCTGGCCGGTTGGCAGATCGAGCTTTGCAAATACGGTCGCCCCTTGTGATTTCAGGACGCGTGCCTCGGCAACTTCAACAATACCAGCGCCGTCGCGGTCAGGTGAAATATACCAAACCGTATTATCCGCGCGCAGCGCCGCTCTTGGAAGTTCCACAAAGTCCCCAAGATCTCGACTTGGGATCATCGCCATTGCAAACATCCCGAGAAGCAGCGGAGGCGCAGCAATATCGGTTTGATCGATCGGCTCACCCGGACGTTCGGGGTCATCGACCCTAACGATTAAGTCAATGGTGCGGGCGGTTGCGTCTAATCCAGGCTCAACTCTGTGCACATAACCAGCCCACTGAAATGGCGCGCCGCCATATGTCGCTTCCACGGTCGCAGGGATGCTGAGGGCTTGTGACTCAAACAAATTATCGATCAAAGCGGCGTCGTTTTCAGTCAACGCAATTGGAATTTCGAACATGCTGGTTGAGTAGACCTCAGCAAATGCGACGCCTGGTGCGATGACGTCTCCAACGCTTACACCCTCTGATTGCACCCGACCGCTAAACGGTGCGAGAATTGTGCTTCTGCGCAAATCGACACCAACGCTGTCCAGTGACGCTTCGATCTGAGCCACGCGGGCCACAGCCGCATCAAGGGCCGCTTCGCGTTGATCGACTTCTTCTTGAGAGGTCGCCTTCAATTCAAACAAGCTACGCGAGCGATCAACTTGCGTTTGAGATAGGTTCAAGTCGGCTTGGGCACTGGCTAACTGAGCCGCAAGCTCATTCTTTCGCGCGTTAAGCGCGTCAGCATTGATCGATACGAGCCGCTGACCTTTTTCGATAAAGCCACCGGCCTGCAGCGAAGGACTCACAAAGGTGACATCTCCGCTGATCTGAGCTTGGAGCGCGACCCTCTCAAACGCTTCGACCCGGCCTTTACCGGAGATCTCAATCGTGCCCGTGCGCCATTGAATCGGCGTTGCATTGACGCTTATCGAGCGATCGTCAGGAGGCGCGATCTCTGGTTGCGGTGCCAGCGTGCCCATAGCCGCAAGGCCAAGACCACCAACCCCCACAATCCCAATCGCGACCGCGCCCCAAAACCAAGGACGGTTGTTCGATGTGTCAGTCATTGCTCTGTCTTTCTGCGTTCAGAATGGCGCGGATGTTGGAGAGGACGGTGGCTTCGATGAGATCGACTTCGTTTGGACCAATTTCAGAGACATCGAGGACGCGTAGTGAAGACTTACGATTGATCCGGAAAACCAAAATCTGACCGAACAGAGTGAGCCCGATCAGCGTGTTGCCGCGTTCATCATCAGTGCGTCCGCGCGCGATCCCGATGAGCCCAGCCACCGCGCGTATCATTTCTAAATTGTCGAGTTCGTGGCTCGGAACATCCTCACCAAGCTGATATTTTACGATGAACTTCGCCCAGCGTGCGGTTCGTTCAGACCCGGGCACAAGGACGCGGATCATACCGCGATAGATGGCAATCAAACGCTCAACCGCTTCATCCGGATCATGATTTTCGCTTTGGAGATATTCCATCGCAGAAATCATCTGATCCGACATATGGTCTTGAAGTTGTGCGCGGATATGCAAGGCGACGGCGCGATAAAGCCCCTCCTTGCCGCCGAAATGATAATTGATGGCGGCAATATTCATGCGGGCGGCATCGCAAATCTCACGAACAGAAACACCTTCATAGCCGCGCGTGCCGAACAGTGTGAGCCCAGCCTCAATCAGCGTTTCGCGCGGGCCCAGAGCTGACGTCTTTTGTTTTTCGTCTGCGTTTGGTTCGTTCTGTTTCGCCATGGTTCCAGTCCTCGAGTGTCGCCGGACATAGTACGTAAAAAGACTTAATCAAACATTTGTTTGAATTATCCATATGCGATAATATCTAGGGACTTGAAAGACCAATCAGGCACAAAATGCGTGAACTTAACGTCATGAAGACTGTCCCGTATCAGCAGACTTTAATCTTAATCGTGCAGGCCAGTTTGGCCTTCTGCTTTGCCTCCAACGCCCATGCAGAGACGTCCGAAACACGGCCAATTGAAGATGATGGGGCCACGGTCGCATTCACGTGGGAGAATGACAGTTTCGCGGGCACGGATCGTAATTATACGAATGGCGTGCGGCTTTCTTGGCTGTCCGGGACTGGGGACACGGATGGGATTTCAGACTGGGTCGCAAACGCCATGGGAGCGGACGAAAATGCCGTCGTGCGTCGCGGCATCGCCATTGGCCATTCTCTTTTCACGCCTGAAAACATTGCCGCGACCGATCCTATCACCGACCAACATCCATATGCCGGATGGGCCTATCTCGAATACACACCCGTCATTCAGCAAGCCGACCAAGTCGATCAATTCACCTTCCAGATTGGTCTGATTGGTCCAAGTGCTGGGGGGGAGTGGGTCCAGAATGAGTTTCATGAGCTTATCGGCGCCGATGAAGTGTTTGGCTGGGACAATCAGCTACGTGATGAGGTGACCCTAAACGTCTCTTGGGACCGTCGCCTTCGCCGGATCGCAGAGCTTGACTTTGGCGATCTCAACGCGGACATCACGCCAACCGTCGGGCTCAGCCTCGGCACAGTCTATACGAATGCTAAAGCTGGCGCGATGCTACGGATCGGTCAGGATTTGAAAGTTGATTATGGACCGCCGCGCGTGCGCCCTTCCCTCTCTGGTGCCAACTTCTTTCAACCTGTTGATCGGTTCAGCTGGTACTTATTTGCGGGCGCCGAAGGGCGCTACGTGGTGCACAATCGCTTCTTGGATGGAAGTGTTCTCTTGGACGATGACGGGACATTGTCGCGCGAGCCGTGGGTCGGTGATGTTCAAACCGGGATCGCGATTCAGTATGACCGCACACAGATCGGTTTTACGCTGGTCTATCGGACAGAAGAATATGCCGAGCAGATTGAGGCCCAACGGTTTGGCGCGTTTAGCCTATCGCGCCGGTTCTAGGACCGCAGGTCGATGACACAGCCGCATATGCCAGCCCGACATCTACGACGAGACATTGGCTTACGCCTGCGCCATGTCCGCGGCCTGATTAGAACGCGTCTATGGGCACAAATCCTGATCGCGCTCGCGCTTGGGATCGCGTTCGGTTTGGTGTTTTCACCAGAGGTCGGTGCAGCCTTTGATCTAAGCGATCAAACCATCGCGCTCATGGGAGAGTGGTTGCATTTGCCGGGCGGGATCTTTTTGAACCTCATCCAAATGGTCGTCATCGCGTTGATTTCGACCTCAATCGTCCTTGGCATCACCTCCGCAGGTGATCCCCAATACCTTGCGCGTGTGGCGACCCGCATCATCCCATATTTTTTAGCAACAACAACCGTCGCAGTTTTTATCGGGATTCTCGTGTCCCGCCTCATTGAACCGAGCGGGTTTCTGGATCCTGGCAGTTTGGAAGTCGATCCCACGCTGACCGTCGACATCGATCAATTAGGCGATCAATCACTGGCCTCACAAATCGCAGACCTCATTCCGGCAAATCTGTCAGAAGCGGGGCTCAGTCGCAACATGTTGCAAATTGTTATAGCGGCCATCATGGCGGGGGTCGCCATCTTGTCTCTAGGACCAAAACGGACCGCGCCTTTGCTCGAGCTGATGCAATTGGTGCAAGATGTCGCGATGACCATCATTAGCTGGGCCATGCGGCTTGCCCCATTAGCGGTCTTCGGCCTCATTGCTGAGTTCGTGATGCAAGCTGGTCTCTCCGCTTTGATTGGGCTAAGCGCCTATATGGCGACGGTTATTCTCGGCTTAATTTGCTTGCTGGGCGTCTACGTTTTGATTGTATGGACGGTCGCGAAACAGGCTCCATTTGCGTTTCTATCCAAGATTTTCGACGCGCAGCTCTTGGCGTTCTCGACTTCAAGCTCAGCCGCAACAATGCCGCTCTCCTTGCGGGTCGCGGAGACGCGGTTGAACGTCCCAAAACCGCTGGCCGGCTTTGTCATTCCGCTTGGCGCGACGGTGAACATGGATGGCACAGCTCTTTATCAAGTCGTCGCGGCGCTGTTTATCACCGGGGCCTTTGGTATCCAGCTCACACCCCCCGAGCTCGCTCTTTTAGTTGTGACGGTCGTCGGCGCTTCGATCGGAAGTCCATCGACGCCTGGGGTTGGCATCGTCATCCTGGCCTCAATTCTCGCGGGTCTCGGCGTTCCGCCGTCAGGTGTCGCCATCCTCTTGGGCGTCGACCGGTTGCTGGATATGTGTCGCACAGCTGTAAACGTCACGGGCGACCTAACCGCATGTGTTGTGATGGATCGCTGGTTGCCGAACCCTGAAACAAATGCTGTACGCGAAGAGAATTCAGTGAGCAAAAAAGCTTGAATCGGGATCTCCGATCGCTCGATCTCATGTGGATTTTCTAATGCCCGCTTTTGCGCGCTAAGCTGACGGCACGATCATATTAGACGAGGTGCTTCAAAACCACCGATATTGTGCCTCCTCTATAGATCCGAGCAGAGGTGGGCACAGTGGCTCGTTCTTTTTCTTCGCATGTGATACAGAATTTCAGGCAAACAATACCGGTAAGATGACCAAAGACGCTCGTTCAGCTGTGCTTCAACTGTTGTCCCAAGACGTCGCGGAAGATGACTTTGAGATCGAAGAGCCAGCATTGCTGGCGATTGAGCAATATGGCTGGCCCACAATCAGGGATGCAATTCTCCGCGTGCTTGAAGACGACGAAGCGGATCTGTGGGAGCCCGCTGCCAGATTACTTTGGTGTATTGGGTTCTCCAATCGAGCGATCGATGCGAACAAAACAATTGCTCTGGTTTATCATCGGCTCAACCCCCACCCGCCTTGTGACGCGAGCAATTTAGCCTGGAGTATTGCTTCAAGTTTAAAGGGCGTAGGTTATCTAGACGAATACGATCCATTCGACGATCCGGCGGTGCGCGCCGAACTTGATCGATTGGTTTGAAGTGACGTTGTGTCCGTATGGTCCGCTTCGACCCATATTTGAGATGAATCCCGGTAATGCCGCCTGAATTAACTCCCCAAAAGTGTTTGTCATCAAGCACTCCGAACTTTGACAAAAGGGAACGTGTTGTCGTTCATGTTCAATATTGTATCGGAGAATCCTCCCGATCGTATTCGAGAGTTTAGAGGCATGCCATAATGACGACACCCTTATTTAAAGGAGCTTTCTTCCTGCGTCTGGTGCCTTTGCTGTTAACTGCGGTTTTTGCTGATATTCTGATCGCATTCAGTCAGGAGCCATCTTCCCAACAATCCGATGCACTGCAGAGTATCGAAGAGCTAGTTGAAGAGGGATTGAACGGCGTAATCGCGAACGTGAGAAGCGGACGGTACACAGAAGTTGGACAAGTTCGAAGTGCGTTCATTGACATTCAGAACGCCGCCATCGATGTGTGCGAGCAACAAACTGGTTTGATTTATGGTCAGGCAGACCTGTCTATTCCGGGAACACCTGGTGCTAGAGTTGTTTTGGCTCAATCCGCAAATGACGCTGCGCGATACCTTCTAAGCCCCGGAAGCGCGCAATCGATTTCTGAAGCGGGTAATATTTTCAATCTTGTCACGCGCGATCTCGTAGAAGAATGCCGCACCGTGATCCTACAGCCCAATAATTTCCGATACACAAACTTCGCTCCGCCTAAAAATCAAGCTGCAAGCGAGCGCGAAGGTCGGGCTACCCAGCTGCCAGATTTTGTCTATGAAGAAAGCCCAACTCAACTTTGTGATGTTGATTTTGACGAACTGAGGGCGCTCATCGAATTAAATAATGACGCTTATGCGAAAGCGGTGATCCACTACCACACTTTACTTACTCGCCACGTGAACCCACCAAGCGAGATCGAACTTAACGATGCTCAAAATCTTCTTTCAATCGCTAGAGATGACTTGTTTGGATCAATACACAACTACAATGAAAAGTATGAGCAAGCATGCCGTGCCAAAACCGGTATAAGTTTCGCCGTTGCTGATGTTTTTGGCCCAGCAGGAAGACGGATTATTGCGGCGCCTGGCCTGAAGTTCCAAGTGTTTGACCTCGATGGAGCGCTCGTGTCAGAGGCCGAGACTGGAAACTCAACAGCGCCCGTCTTCCTAAAACTACAAGCAGGTGAATATACCTTGCAGCTAGATATTGGAGCGTATCTGCCCAGTCATTCGGAGGCCTGCGAGGGGGTTTACTCCAAGTCTTTTGAGCTGCGAAACGGCGAAACCAAATCGTTTACGGCAACGGTCTTGATGTCAAATGTTGCGGATGACGGTCAGTCCGCCGGCAACCCTGAAGATGAAGACTGTATTCGCGAGAAACGCTAACGACCTGCATGACGAACCGACTAGGATGCCCTTTGACGGCGCAACACGAGCCATCCTGCAATCGCAAGCACAAGAATCAAGACAATCCATGCCCAGGAGAAACCTGTACGCGGGGATTGCGGGGCGGCGTCAACAGTTTGATCAAGAACCTCGATTAGGTCCTCTTCTGTTTCCGCATCGAAAAAGCTAATTCCTGCCGCTTTCGAGGCAGATGCCATCGCGTCTGTCGTCGCATCATCCAAACCAAAGCCGATGAGGGAAATGGCGCCGGAGCCATTCAATGGACGGAACGTAGGCGTCACGGTCAGCTGATAACCGTTGTCCGGTTCAAACGCCCAAATCGCTAGATTTATCGGTTCACCATCTGTCGCGACAGGCCCATACCGGCGTCCGCCCACACCCCATGGTGCCCACTCCACGTCAAGTTCACTACCATCTTCATCAATGACGGCCGCCCTTAGCATATCGTTGGTATTTGACTGGCGCAGCACGCCGCGACGATCAATCCGGTCGATCGTTTCACTAGATCCCACAACAATGAATGAGACATAGCCCGCACCGGGTGGTTCAAACGATACGATATCCGTGTCTCCACCGCGGTGCAGATAAAGATCTGCCGCAACATCTTGCTGCAAAAACTGGACGCCCGCTGGATTTAAGTCTTCTGCTGCATCTTTGTCCCAAAGGTCAACTTTGATCTGTACGAAAGGGTCCCCATAGCTTCCGGGATCCAGGGCAGTTTGAATGCCGTGTGTTCCTTCTTCGAGTAAAACCGAACTGGGTTTGTTCGGCTCGGCTATCAGCTCCGGCTGTCCCTCCATCCAGGCCTGCACGGGCGTTCCGGGCGGTGCGATCACAGCCAATCGATAGATCCCACGTTCAGGTGCCTCAAAGGAAATGCTGAGCGTGTCACTGACAGATTGGGTTCGTATGGCGCGCGTTTCGCCGGGGGAAAGAGCTGTTTCAGGCGAATAGATCGGTAAAACCTGCACATGGGCGGCGGTCTCTGCGATGACCACTTCGCCAGCGCGGTGAGAGATCTGGAGCGTGACGGGCGCTGATACGAAGTACGGTTCACCAGCTATTATGCGACCGCCCCTATCGGGCCATGCGTCGCCACCCGTCGCTATCATAGAGACCCATTCGGACTGTTCGACGTCAACCATGAGAACCGATGGTTCTTGTACGTCCACGCGCACAAAATCCTTATCTCCCCTGGTGATCAGAGAAATCAGGAAATACGAGTTCGGCTCAATATCTCTGGCGAGCTCTTTGCGATCATCGGGTTCACCGATTGTTTCGAAGGGTTCGAAGAAGAATGTTCCGGTTACACCGGACGAAGTCCATTGCGAAGGCCATTGCACGTCTAATTCGATCAAACCCGGTGCATCTATCCGGATCACATCATAATCGACCTCAAGCCCAGCGCCGGATGTGAGATTCACGTCTGGCTGGTAGCGCTCACTCGGTACTTCTTCGAACTCAACTGATAAGAGACCGGTAGAGGGCGCTGTAAAGGTTATGGTGGTCGTGTCTGGCGAGACTGCAAAGTGTTGAACGATTTGAGCTTGCTGTGCAGATACAGTCGGAGAAAGCAAGCATATGGCGAGTATGGCAGCGATAATTCTCATTCGATTACCCGAAGATTGGCTTCGGCAAGCACATCATTTGCGCGGCTGAGTTCACGTTGCCATTGTCCGCCGCAAGTGTCTTCGCCGTCAGTAATGACAAGCAGAACCAGTTTGGACTTTGCCGTTTCCTCTAGCAGGGCTTGCGTCGCGGTTTGAATTGCCTTTGCCAGCGGCGTGTCTCCTCTGGCTTCACTGGATGCAATCGCTTCACGTGCCTTCTGGACACTGCCATCAATTGATTGCGCTTCTCGAACCAAGCAATTTTCGAACGTGAAAACGCCGAACACATCGGATCGCCCTTGATCCATATTTGCGAGCAATCGATCGGCAGCCTTTTTCGCAGCGATGATTTTCCCGAAATCAGCCATTGACGTCGATGTATCGAAGACAATCGCTGTCGCTGTCCCATCTTCGATGGGCACGAGTTTCAGAGTATGATTGCGATCTGGTTTTTCACGATAGGGTTCGAACGCCCCGCGGTCAGCGTCCCACCTTGGTGGGCGCCTAGGATCCGCCAACCCCTTCTGCGATGCGGGGTCCATAGCATCAACACTCAACCTGGAAACCTCAGACAATCCCTCTAAATCAAAGGTCCCTTTCCAAACTTTGCTAGCCTCTCCACCCGACACGCTTTGATCAATCTCAATGTTCTTTCCATCAAGTGTTATTTCTCGAACCAGGACAGGCCCGGAGAAGGTGAGCCAGAGCTCAAAGGGTTTGCGGCTATTGAGGACCCCGTTTGGTTTTCGATCGAGAACAAATCGCTCTCCGTCTTGCTTGGCGAGCAGCCGTCTTAAGTCCTCTCGTTCAGCGATAAGCTCTCTTTGGTGCTCTATCGCCTGAGTTAAAAGCATACGCTCTGCGATGATCCGATTTACAATCCACTTCGAATGATCGTAGGTCGCATTCACGTCAGCCAGGAGATTTAGGCGCTCGCGTTCAATTTCTGAAAGCACCGCTTTTTTGAGTGCCGAAAGGACAAGACTACGCGCATAGCCGCGATACGCACTTCGCGAAAACAGTTTGCGTTTCACCGATCCCGAAATGGCCTGAGGGGATTTCCAATAATCAGTAAATGCCTTGCTGCCGACCGATCGGCTTGGAGAGGCAAGCAAAGCAGATGGGCTCGTCCCATGCACCATGTTTTCTGAAAAAACGGCCGAGAGTTCACCTGCCTTATACAAGCGGTTTAACTCAGCAATCTTCACAGAATCACGTGGCCGAACATGGTTGTAAAGCGCTACGAGTGCGCCTTTCGCTGCTTTGGAGATTGGTTTGTTCTTGTAGATTTTCGTCGCTGTCGGGGTGGCAAAAATGCTGTCGACCGCTTTATCCGCCCCAGCTTCGGCCGAGGTGTACCAATCAGCACGTGTTTCGGCGGAATTGAACATAACATCCCAAGTCGGATTTCTCGGTTCGCCATTGTACCAAGCGTAACCATCATAGGCGGCCCACATGGTTTCATATGCAATGGCGCCCTTAACTCCCCCAAAGCTGTTTCTGTTGTTGAATATGCTAATCACTCGAAACCCAGCGTCGGTCCGCATAGTTTGCCAAAGTCCGGTCCCATACCTCCGGACCTGCAAGTAAGTCGGCCATGCAGATTCTTCATCGAACGACTGAAAAAACTCGAGGTAAGCTTTATCAGCAGCGTCAAACGCATCCTTCGCTGCGATCCCTTCATCAATGAATTCGTCCAGCCGCTCGCGGTGCGTGGCAATTTTGTGATCATAGTCAAGTAAGGTCACATCCGCGAGCGCAATACGTTCACGCAGCTCGTCTTCTTTCGGACGCCATGTGCCTTGGTAAATCGTGCCGCCTGTATCATTGAGCACGGCGACTTCTTCAAGCACTGGCGGCGCGAGAGACGCAAAATACTCTGACAGTTGCAGCTTGAAGGCTGACTGTTTCTGCTCAAGGTCGGCGGTCAATTTCGACGCTTGCTCAAAGGCTGCATTCGTAGATGACAATTGCGAGAGAGACGCCGTTCGCGCGGTGCCCGCTTCTTCCAACGCGACGAGGTCTGCAGAGAGCTGCGTCCTGAGAGGCATGATCCGTTGGTCAAGCGCCGCTTTGCGAGTTGTGCTCTCCGTTCTATCCCGCTCTGCAATTAAGGCGTTCAGAGTTCTATTTGCAGCGCGCATGCGATCTTGAATGGCTCGATAGTGACGAGCTTTTTCGAGCTCATTTGCTTTCGCTTGCTCGTATCGCTGTTTTGTGCCGGCAAGGTATTCGCGGCTCAGCCGAACTTGTTCTTCTTGAGCTTCGAGTGCCTGCCGCGCCGCGTCCTCGGTACCAACCCAGACTTGTGAAAGCGCAACTGGGAGCGGAAGGATAGAAAGCATACTCAGCGCAAAAAACACTAAGGCGATTAACCTCGATCCAATGTCGAACGCGGTCGGTACGATTATGGCATGCTTCTTTATCGACATGAGGTGATTTATTCCCCCGAATGCGGGCTTGTATCACAATCGCGCAATTCTCGCGAGCGGACTGAGATGAAGCTCTTCCGATGGCCTCTTGGTTTGAGTCGGAATTGTCAGCGGAAAGTGAGCTTTAACCGCGTAATGTCGAAGACCGCCTCAATGAGCGCGGCATTGATGTTTGTGACGAGAGTGTGAGACTCTGGGTCGATCGATTTAGTCCGATCTTCGCCGGCAAGATCCGAACCAAGCGGGCGTCTTACATGCCCCAGCACACGCAATGGCCGTGGCATTTCTACGAGGTCTTTGGTGGGCCCCTCGATCTGAACGCATCGCGATTCGAACGGGCTGGGACAAAATTCAAAAATTGCGGGCAGAAGGACCATCACAGGACGTTTTTATGCTACAAACGCGATTTAACGCCCCTATGGATAACGCGAACTAAATCGGCAAGATCAGCCCTTCGTTCTCGATTGCTGTCGGTGCAATCCACAACAGGGACCGACAAAACACCTACATTCGATAATCCCCCACTATAGGAACTTTACGAAAAGGGTTTCGCTCAAACCTGACAATACCCGCAAGGATCTTACAAGTCCGGTGCGGCATTGTACGTTTCTGAATCTAGCTCACCTTCGGATTTCGCGACAACTGTTGCCACAGCCAAGTCGCCGGTGACGTTGACCACGGTTCGCATCATATCGAGCACCCGATCGAAAGGCAGAATGAAGCCGACAATGATGGCGGTTTGCTCCGCGGATATGCCGATGGAGGTCAATACGGCCGCAAGCAAAAACAGCGAGGCTGAAGGTACGGACGCCGTCCCAATCGAAACAAGCGTTGTTGTTAAGCCGATGATAAAATAATCGCTGAGCTCCAGCGGCACGCCAAACGCCTGCGCCGAAAAGAGAGCGACGATGCCGACATACAGCGCTGTGCCATCCATATTCACAGTCGCCCCAAGCGGCAGAACAGAAGATCTAACGGGTGTTCCGATCCCGAGATTTTCTTCCGCCGCCGCCATCGTCGCTGGCAGAGTCGCGGCGCTCGATGAGGTGGAGTAAGCGAGCAATTGCGGATCCACGGCGCCGCGCGCAAATGGCAAGATCCGCATCCGTGCGAGGAATTTCACCATGCCAAACTGAACGATGACGATATGCGCGATGCAGGCCAGATAGACCGCAGCCGCAAGCGTTACGACTTTCAACAGCGTCGCCGCGCCTTGGGTGCCTGCGACCCAGGCAATCAGTGCGAAAACCCCAAACGGCGCGAGCTCCATCACGATAAAGGTGAGCTTCAGCATCACTTCTGAGCCGGCATTGAACATATCGCGCAGGACTTTCGCATCATCGCCAACCATGATGATGCCGACACCAATCAAGATGGCGAAGATAATGACCGCGAGGATGTTCCCTTCCGCCAAGGCCTCGATCGGATTGATGGGGATCATATTGATCATACGCTCAGCCAGAGTGGTCGTCGTCGAAAGGGTTTGCGCTTCCGCACCGGATAAGTCGACGCCAACACCCGGCTGGAAAATAGTGCCGAAAACCAAGCCGATCGTAATCGCCAGTGCCGTGGTTCCCAAATATAGCCCAAAAGCCTTGATACCGATCGAGCCAAGACGCCTTGCATCTCCCATCGCAACCACACCCGCGACGAGCGTCGTGAAGATGAGCGGAACCACCAACATTCGGATCGAGCGAACAAAAATGTCCCCCATCCAACGGATGGAATTGGCACCCTCACCCCAAATCAATCCAACAATCAGACCGAGCACCAAGGCGCCAAGTATTCTCTTCCAGAGCGTTATTTTAAACCAGCCTGCAAGCACCGGCACCTCCCTTATTCGTTGTCGCTAGTCGGTTTGAGGAATGTCGTAGAACTCATCCGCTTCCTCATCCGAACAGTGATGTTGGCGAAGCCATTCATCGCGCTGACGCAGTTTGATCAGCTCGTCCAAGGCGCATCTATCGCCGCGCCTTAATAGCTCAGCGAGCTCGTTTAGCGCCGACAAGGCCGCTCTACCGTCTTCGGTCATTGCGACGTCTTCCGAGACACAGCTCTTCTCGTGAGAATAGCGGGCCATCCAGGATGACAATGATGCATAGTTTTGAAGACTCATGAGGGTTGCTCCTCTTCTTGGTCACACGCCCCCCGGCGCAAAGGTAACCCGTATAGCTCTTCGCTGAGCGCACCATCTCTGATCGCAAACTCTCCGTTTACAAGCAGGTGAACGACGCCTTCGGAAAGCAAGGCTGGATGTGAAAAATCGGCGACCGGTCCGAACCGATCTGGATCGAAGATGACAATGTCAGCAACCTTACCCGGCCTGAGACGACCGCGGTCACACAAGGCCATCGTATCTGCCGTAAAGCTCGTGCTGCGATTGATGAAGTCGACGAGCGATATCACCTTTTTCTCGACCACATATGTTCTGTACTTTCGTGGAAAACTGGCGAACTTACGCGGATGCCCATTGGTGCCGTCAGAACTCGTCATGACCCATGGCTGAACCATAAAACGCTCGATATCGCCGTCTTCCATATTGAAGGAGGCGATCCGAGAGTCGCCCTCAAGAACGATTTGGATGGCCGTTTGCACGGGGTCTAAACCTCTTTGCGCGGCTTCGGCCGTCAATGATTGGCTGGGCAGATCATTGGCGCGCGCGACGAGAAGAATAGCGTCAGCCCCGCCTCGCTTTCGCAGATTCTCCGTGATCTCCTCGACCAGGCGCGCCTGGTTTGCTGGGTCGCGCAAGCGCGCATTCATCGCCTCGTCAGAATCAGCCTTAGCCCAATTGGGGATGAGTGCATTGGAAATACGCGTGCCAGAGGCGGACCAAGGATATTGATCGGCGGTGACGCGAATGCCTTCGGCTTGCGCCGCTTCCACGGCTGCGATCACATCAGCGCTATAGCCCCAAACATCGACGCCAAGCGCTTTGATATGCGCAAGATGCAATGGCGCACCACTCTGCCGGCTGATTTCGATCGCTTCTTCAACGGCAGCAAGCAGTCCAACCGAATAGGTGCTCTCATCGCGAATATGCGTGTCGTAGATGGCGCCAAATTCACCCGCGACTTTGGCCAGTTCAATAACTTCTTCAGTGGTCGCATAAGAGGCGGGCGCATAATAGAGGCCAGCAGATAAGCCAAGCGCGCCATCCTCAATCGCCGTGCGCGTCAAGGCCCGCATTTGGTCGAGTTCTTCTGGCGTCGGTTCTCTGTTTTCCCGACCTAGGACCTTTGATCGAATGCTGCCATGCCCGGTGAAGAGTGCGAAATTCGGCCCAACACCGCGCGCATCAACTGCGCGCAAAGTACCGGCGATATCAAACGGACCTTGGCCATCATTCCCCGAAACAACCGTTGTGACCCCTTGAGTCAGATAACCTTCCAGTCGCTTTTTAGTGTTACTAAACAACACGTCCGACGTCGTATGAGTGTGCGGGTCAATGAAACCAGGCGCAACAATCAAGCCGGTCGCATCGATGATCACTTCGCCGCTTACATTCTCCGTATCACCGTCACCGATGAACACGATCCTATCGCCTTCGACGAAGATGTCGGCAACGCGCCCTTCCTTTGACGTACCATCAAACACGAGGCCGCCAGAGATCTGAACATCATACACCGTCGGCGGTTCGCTGACGCCGTGGCAGGCCGCCAGAGCAATCGCGGTGCTGATAAGAGCGGCCAGGACGCGCATCATGCCTACTCGTGTTCCAGCAAGAGACGCATCATTTCTTGGGCCAGAACGCGCGCTGTTTCGCGAGCCTCCGCGCGATCCGTCTCATCTCCGACCTCATAAGTGATGGCTGGAATTCCATAGGTTTCATGAATGTAGGTTTTTGACGTCGGCAAAGCGAGATTGTGCGAGCCCTGGCGCAAAAACTCATATTCAGGCAACAGCGCTGTTCCGCGATCTAGCCATGACTGGGTGAAATCATAATCGGTTCCATCACTTTCAAGCGGCTGAGTGTAATAGACGTTCTTGCTCGTCGAATGGAAATCCAGAAACAGCGCTAAACCCGGCGCTTCAATGCTATCGATGACGGCTTTTACCGCCTGTGTTTCCGGCTGGGTAAATGGCCCCCAATCCCGATTCAAATCGAGGCCGCCTTTGTTGTGTCGCCAATGTCCATGTTCGACGCCGTCAGGATTGATGTTGGGAATCATGATCAGGTCGAATTTGTTCCGAAAGGTTTTGGCGAGGTCGGTGTCGCTCAAGACTTCTTCAACGAAGCGATCATAGGCGAGTGCCCCAGGAATTTCAGGCGGATGTTGCCGTCCGGTCATCATCACGGTCTTAGGCGCCTCTGAGGACGCCTCTGTTCGGATCATAGCGATCGATCGCCCTTCAATTGACTTGCCGATCTCAGACATGGTGACGAATGGCTTTTCAGCTTGCGCGCGGGTCCAGGCATCATGTGCCGCATTGGTATACAGCTCTTGCGCGGCAACGAACAAAGGCTGCGCGTCCAGATCTAAATCGAGTGTGACTCGATACCCTTCCGCTTGCACATCCACCTGGTCATCTGGGACGATTGTCCAGGTTTCACCATCCACGCTGACTTTTGGTTTGTATCGGTGTGGATGTTCTTCATATTGCAGGATCAGCTGAACATCACCCGGCTGATACGGCGTTAGGCGCACAGCGTACCAAGGGCTCTGATTGATCGGGATATCTTCTGGCTTCAGCGTCACCGCGATCGAACGATCGTTGATGACCTGACAGCTTGCCATATTGGCAGCCGAGAAATCGGCATCGACTTTGAAGACTTGCGTTTGGCAATACTCTGCCTCAACGGTTTCAATCGATGGGGCAATTGGGGGAGGAGCAACACAGCTGGCCACCAGAGTAAGCACTGAGAAGAAAGAGATAGAGCGCATTGGCGTCAACCTTGGATCAAGCTGCTTGAGAGATCTGAGACGCTGGACCGATGAGGTCGCTCAGGGTTTGGGCTGCTCCAGCCGAAAGTGTCCAACCAAACATGCCATGACCCATGTTTAGATAGACGCCTGGAGCTTTCGTCGCGCGCACGATGGGAAGGCTACTCGGCGTCGCGGGGCGAGCTCCGATCCAGGTCGATTTAATCGACGCGTAGTCCGCAATATCTGGAATGAGTGTGCGCGCTGTTTTGATCAGTTCCTGAATGCGTTGTCGGCGGCGTTCCTCGCTCGCAATCCCGAAATCGGCAAATCCGGCAATCCTGATTTGATCGCCGATTCGGGAGAAAACGATCTTGTAGCCCGCATCTGTGATTGCCACTTCTGGTGGATGTTTTCCGATCGGAGCCGTGAGCGAATAACCCATTACTGGATAGATTGGGAGCTTGATGTTCAAGTCTCTCAGAAGCTTCGTACCTGCAACCCCAGTGCATACCACGATGGCATCGCAGTCATATTCATCGCCTGACAACAATGAGACGGCCCGCACACCGACATTGCTGCGAATAATCTTTGCCACATCCGCATTGAAATGAAATTGAACGCCAAGTTCGCGCTTGCAATGCTCAACGAGTTGTTCGGAGAAGGATGCCGCATCACCAACCTCATCATGCTCCACCCAAACGCCGCCTGCGCAATCGCCGGTATAATAATGTAGCGCGGGTTCAACGCGCAGGCACTCATTCCAATCGAATACCCGTTTGTGAGATGCCCCATTGCAATTGCTTTGCGATTTGCGCGCCTTCTCTAAATCTGAGGCGGTTTTCATCAGCACCAATTTGCTCGCCTTTCGGTGCCCGAAAGAAAGGCTGACATCGTCAAGGATCTCGCGAAAAACATGCCCCGATGCTGCTGCTAACCGTGAGAGTTCTAGAGCGTCCTTCTTTGACGCAGCCGGGAGACAATGGTTCAGAAACTGGATTGACCAAGTGAGAAATTCAGCCGTGAAGACGGACGGCAAACGAAACGCTGTATCAGCGCCGATTAGGATGGATGGAATTTTTGCAATCAGGCTCGGAGATCCCATCGGTGAGGCGAAGCCATAGGAGAGTTGCCCGCCATTTGCAAAACTGCTCTCCATTGCCGCGCCCGGCTCTCGATCAAAGACCAAGACCTCATGTCCTTGTTTTGCAAGTTTATAGGCGGTGGTGACTCCAACGACACCCGCCCCAATCACTGCAATCTTCATCCTTGAATGCACGCCGAGAACAATTCTGAGACCAAAGCCTCCATTGTTCCGATCGCTTCCTTTCTGCGCTTCGCTCCCGCACGAGACCCAATTAAATGCACTTCGTGCTATTGTTAGTATCAATGTCTGATATTGAGCTGAGACACGGCCTCAGACAAAGAATAAGAAATGGGGTGGGTATATGCTCAGGTTATACCCTTCGCTCCTGGTGAGTGTCCCCTAGTTTGGTGGCGCGTTACGCGCCAACTTCGAAAATTCCATCTACTTCAACGGCGACACCGCCAGGCAATGATGACGATCCAACTGCAAAACGGGCATGACGACCGGCGTCTGAAAATACATCGACCATCAAGTCGGAGCAGCCATTGATGACTTTTGGAATATCAATGAAGTCAGGTGTGGCATTTACAAACCCACCAAGTTTTACCACGCGTTTGATCTTGGAGAGGTCGCCCAAAGCACTCTTGCATTGAGCAATAAGATTGATCCCGCAATAACGCGCAGCGGCATAACCAGCGTCTAGATCCATGCTTTCGCCAAGCCGCCCGGTGATACGGCCGTTTGGACCGGCTGCAACTTGTCCGGAAACGAATAACAAGTTTCCTGTTTGCACAGTCGGAACGAAATTCGCGAGCGGCTTTAACGGTTCAGGAAGATCAACCCCTAGAGCGCTGAGGCGTTGTTCAGGTGTGGTCATTAAGGAAGGCTCCGTTTTTGAGCAGTTTGGATTTGTTTTGGGGTGGTCAGGTGGATATCACGAGACCCGATTTACTGAGTTGCTTCGACGCCAAGTGTCAGTGCGTTTGGGCGACGAGGGTCGGACGCCCCAAAAACATAACCCCTATCGATATGAATGGATTGCGTAGAGCCCATTGTGAACGTAACTTCGATATTGTGTCCGAGCGCTCGAAGCGCTTCCTGAGTGTCGGGATTAAACCCAGGTTCAACTTCCAATTTATCGGGCACCCATTGGTGGTGAATTCGCGGTTGATGCGTCGCATCAGCAATATTCATGTCATGATCGATGACGTTGACAATGAGCTGAGCCACCGCATTAATGATCCGGCTGCCGCCTGGGCTTCCCAGGATTAGAAACGGTTCACCATCCTTGAACACCATGGTGGGCGATTGCGAGCTGATTGGGCGTTTACCAGCTTCGACCTTATTCGCGTCGCTCGCAATGAAGCCTGTCGCGCCCTCAATGCCAGCTCGAACAGAGAATGTGTGAATTTGGTTGTTTAAGAGAATTCCGGTGCCTTCGATCGTGAGGCCAGACCCGAAAGACGAGGAAAGCGTATACGTGTTCGACACTGCATTGCCTTCCGCATCTATGATTGAATAGTGCGTCGTTGACGGAGACTCCTCGCCTTGCGCAGCGAGATACGCCTCTAATCTCCCCTGATCCACGCTCAGGGTTTCGGTCAGACTGATTTCGTCTGCTAGCGATTTGCCATAGGCTTTGTCGATCAGGGACTCGACGGGAGAGTTGAAGTAAGCAGGGTCCGCCAAGTGCTTGCCGCGATCGGCAAATACGAGCTTCATCGCTTCGGCGAAGACGTGCAGTGACTTAGAAGAGTATCCCCATTCGGAAATTGGGAAGCCCTCGAGAATGTTGAGCATTTGGATGATCGCGACGCCGCCGGAACTCGGCGGAGGCATGGCGACAATCTCATATCCTCGATAGGTCCCGCTGAGCGGTTCACGCACGAGAACCTCATAATCTGCCAGATCCTGGTGATCGATATGCCCACCGTTTGCCGCCATATCCGCGACGATCCGATCGGCAATTTCGCCTTCATAGAAGACCTGAGGCCCCTGCTCCGCGATGAGTTTGAGCGTACCTGCCAGAGCCGGCCGCCTCATCATCTCACCCGGCCCATACGGAGAGCCATCGGCCCGATAAAACTCGACAAGGCTCGCTTGATTGAGGCTTAGCCAGTCTCGCTTGATCGTCAGGACTTCTGCGAGATCATAAGAAACGGGGAACCCATCTTCGGCCAAGCGAATGGACGGCTCGATGAGATCTGCCCAGGGCAATGTGCCTTTCATTTCCCAGGCTTTGTGCAAGCCGGCGACCGATCCCGGCACGCCGACGGCGGGCCAATCAAAACGAGACTCTAGGTCTTTCTCACCCAGGTCATCCAAGAAGTCGTTTGCAGTCACACCCGTGGGGGCGGTCTCGCGATAATCAATGCCATATGTTTCGCCTTTGTCGGTATCATGCACCAACATGAAACCACCGCCGCCAATATTGCCAGCCCTCGGAAGCGTCACGGTGAGTGCAAACCCGACGGCGACAGAGGCATCAACTGCGTTACCGCCTTGTTCGAGAATATCGATGCCGATTTGCGTTGCGATATCATTTTGCGTCGAGACCATCCCGCCACGCGCAATAACAGGTGCATGAATGCTTTTGTACCGAAGGATATATGCATCCTTATCGAGCCCATAGGGTCCGGCGGCGTCGGTATCGACCGCAACTTGCGCACTCGCGCACCCGATCAAGGCGACACCTGACAGCAACGCGGCAGTGGTTCTTAGCAACATCATTCATTCTCCTGGCTGGCGATCAACGAAACAAAAAACCACCGGGAATGGAAGGAACATCCCCGGCGGCTCAGGTTGGGAATTGGGTTTAGTTGAACGTCTTCGAGAAAGACACGAACACGTAGCGGCCCGTTGGTGAGTGAAGCTCACCTTCATAACCGAAAGCCTCATCTGCCAGCGGAGGATCTTCATCGAAGATATTGTTGATGCCGACACGCAGCGAGGAGCCTTCGCCAACAAGGTTGCGACGAACAACGGAGGCGTTGAACCGGAGGTCTTCTTCAACTTCATAGAAGTTGCCGTCTGAATCTGTAACCGATGGCTCGATTACGGTTCCGACATATGAGCCGAAGAGAGACGCGCCCCAATTGTCATCCACGCTATCCCAGGTGATGCGACCCGAACCGCGCCATTCGGGGAAGAACTCAACTTCCAACGCAGAGCCAACCGCTGATCCGAGAACGGTTGGGTCCGCTCCGAAGTCAACGATCTGTTGGGCGATGCCGCTTGGAGACTGATCAAACTTGTTCAGTTTCGCCGCGTTTAACTCAAATCCAAAGTTACCAAAGTCCGTATCGAGATCATAGAACACGGCCAAGTCGATCCCTTCAAGCTCGCGTTGACCGAGGTTTTCGAACCCGCGCTCGATCAAGATGATTTCCCCGAGTGGATTGTCCGCATCTGGGGCGGCACGTGTCACGCTTGGGTTTGACGCCCCTTCCGCCCGAAGAACCGCGTCGAGACGAGACTCGTTTTCATCGCTAAGGACACCGACCGTTCCGACAGCCTCAATGCTCCAGAAGTCTGCGGTGAAGGTAAAGTTGCTGGTCGGTGTGAAGACGATACCGGCATTGAAGTTCTCAGATTCTTCTGGTTGCAGGTTAATGTTACCAGACGTTTGCAGAATGTAGTTGCCGTTCGGTGGGCCAGAGTCGATGTCGCCGGTTTCGAGCAAAAGCCCCTCAGAGAAGTCTTGGACGCTCGTCGTAATGGAGGTATCCGGCAGGTTCAATTGCACCAAACTTGGCGCACGGAAACCTTCCGAATATGCGGCGCGAACCTGGAGCCAATCAATCGGGTACCAAGATAGGGCAACCTTTGGCTTTGTAACCGAGCCAAACTGAGAGAAGTCTTCAAAACGAACCGCAAACTGCGCATCGAGGCTCTGAACGAGCGGCAGATCCGCCAAAATTGGAACGAGCAGTTCAGCATATGCTGAGTAAACGTCACGCTCACCGCCAAAGTCTGGACGGACAGAGCTCCCCTGGAGACTAGAAAGGTTGGTGACCTCGCCTGGCGCCAGCGAGTCATCCAGCGGATCGATAAAGGGCTGGGACCCGTCGAAGATCGCAGAATTGTCGTCGTCCAGCTCCTCGCGCCGAAACTCCGCACCCAGCGCGATGCCAACGCTGCCGGCTGGAAGCTCGTAAATTGCTGGATTGGAAAGCTTGAAGTCTATCAAAGTCAGCGTGGTCTCAGCCTCGCGAGATGAGCTCACGATGAAAGGATCAATCGAAGAGCGCGGATTGACTGTTTGATCATCAATGCTCGAGGGGTCAGCCGGATTCGCACCCGTGAAGATGTTATAAGCATCCGGCGTGTCGAGGCTTAAAGAAGCTTGCAGAAGCGGCGTGCTGATCCGATTGCTGGCAACGTCTTCCGTTGTCGCCCGGCTATGCAGGACAGCACTGTCATAATTCCAGTCGCCCCATTCACCACGCACACCGCCGAGGATCCGGAAGCTGTCATTGGTCACTTCAATTTGACGCTGACCAACATCGACCGGTCGCAGGCTTGTCAGCTCAAAACCTAAGCCTTCTTCCGGGACCAGGGAGGTATCAAGGCCCGGGAGACGGTTCGGATTCGTCCGTCCATCGGCAAATGTTACCGGACCGAACGGGTTGTAGTAATAGTCTGCTGGAACAAAGAATCGTCCATTCGATAGAATGCCCGCTTGTTCCCACTGACGATACGTCTTGGCGTAATAGTATGACGCCTCGCCGTAGAGCTCCATTGTATCAGAGACTTCATGCTTACCGAATGCAAATAAATTGATCCGGTCATTGTCTGGGATGAGCGTGCGATTGAAAAGACGGTTCACTCTCTGGGCACGGTCGTGACTGCCTGATTGAAAGCAAAGATCTTGCACGCCGTCATTCAGGACCAGGTCATTGCCGTCGAAACCACGACCGCCGCACTCATTAACGCCGACGACCGCACCACTGTCTTGGACGAGATCGACGGGGCGAAGATGAAACGACCCGATGCCGTTCAGATTGATCCCCGGCAGGACTTCCAAGCTTGAGCGGTTATCTAGAGAAAGGTCACTCGCAAAGGCCTCTGGTGCCCGTCCTCTAAGGTCTTCCGATACATTGAAGCCGCTTTCTTGGGCCAACAATCCATTCCGCGTGCTGTAGCTGCCTGAAATCACCAGGTTGGTCAGGCCGTTGTTAAACTCAAAGCCTTTGGTTCCGCGAAGATCGAAGTTAGATAGATTGCCATCATCAAGTTCTTGTCCGGCCCGAACGCTGATTTCGGCCCCCGTGAACTCATCATCCAAGACATAATTGATCACACCGGCCACGGCGTCTGCACCATAGAGCGCAGCGGCGCCGTCACGTAAGATCTCAACCCGATCGACCGCTCCAGGTGGAAGCGCATTCGCATTTGTGGTCGTGATGGGCACACCGTCAAACGAGCTGGTTTGCGTGATCGGGTGAAGCACAGAGCGGCGGCCATTGATGAGGACCAACGTGTTGCCTTCGCCGACGCTTCGCAAGTTAAATGAAGCAACGTCACCGCGAGCAGCATTTACGCCCGTAATCCCGCCGCGAACGGCACCGAACCCGATTGATCCGAGTTGTGGGATAGAGCGAATAATGTCTTCGCCCGATGTGAACCCGTTTGCTTCAAACGATTCAGCATCGACGACAGTGACCGGCAGAGCCCCCTCAATATCCGCCCCGACAACTTGCGAGCCGACGACAACAACCTTGTCGAGTTCGCGCGCTTCTGGCTCTTCCTCTGCACCGTCTTGCGCAAGCACAGGGGCAGCGACCAAGCCCAGGCAGGTTGATCCCATCAGGAAAGTTCGAATGGTTCTAGAGAGTTGCAATTTAATGTCCTCCACAGCGTTTGCGTCCCATCACTGCGTTTCACGAGCATCG
>JBCBBZ010000016.1:20644-37277 GCA_038531165.1 Pseudomonadota bacterium | reverse complement strand
GCGCGAAGGATTGACGTTCAGCCGCATTGCGCAAGCCGCCGGGCAATCCGCCTGGGTCGGACTTGTCCCCAAACAGAATTCCAGCGGCGGCCGAGATCGGATGGGGCGGATCACCAAAACAGGGAACCCAGAGCTGAGGCGCTTACTGGTCGCTGGCGCCATATCGATGATCATCCGAGCAAAACAGCTCGGCTTCACTAAGCATCCATGGCTCAGCCGTCTGCTGGAGCGCAAACCGATGATGGTGGTCGCGATCGCCATGGCCAATAAGATCGGCCGCATGATCTGGGCCCTCATGGTCAAAGGAGAGAAGTTCAATCCGGCAAAGCTGATGCCGGCATAAAGTCGCCGCGCTGATCAGGCGCAAACGAGATTGGCGAGAGCAATAGGAGGTCATGCAGAACCGGAGTTTCTGACAAGTGAGGACAATCCACCTGCGAGCCAGCACCTTGAGTGCGTGCTTTTGTAAGGAACCTCATCTTGCGGAACGCATGATGGCCAGCGGCATCCGAAAGCCGCCTCGACAGGCCGAACAGATGCCCGCTAACGGCCAACCTGCAAATGACCAACTAAAAACTCTTGCCAAGGGGACGCCGTCCACAGATGCTCGCAAATCAGCACTCATAACCATCGCAATCTGAGTCGCATCTAAGCCTCAAAGACCGCCCCACCTTAGCGCCTGTTTCCCAACCCCAAAACCGTCCTCCAAATCCACAACTATTCAAACGGCACCAGCGCGCTGTCTTTGCGCAGGTAAAGGGGGTGCTTTGGCTCGCCTGTCTTGGTGTAGCCGAAGCAATACGCCTTGGCTCCAGCCGCGCCAATCATCTGTCTGATCGCATCGGAGCGTCCGATATGTGCGCCGTGATTGCCCCAGGCGCAAATCAGTTTCGTCCCGTTCGCCTGGGCGCGCTGAAGCACGCGCTGGATATAGCGATCATTCTCCGGTCCAACCGGATCGGCTTGGGCTTTCATATCTTTCGGATCCGTGGCGCGGTAGGCAAAGATGTTCAGGACATACATGTCTTTCGCCCGCTCGCGTCGGGTGAATTCGAAGCAGCGCCGATTGGTCGGGTCGAGCTTAAACGCATCCGCAGTGCTCGGATTCAACATTAGGAAAATGCACTCATGCGCGTCAAAATCGCCGTCCGCCTGCGCCCGCCAGCGCAAATCATACCGGTAATGACCGCAGCGTGAAAACCAGGCCTCATTGCCCTCATGACGCTGCAGCACAAGCTCGTCAGATTGATCACTCTGCATGGAAAAATGCTCCAAGATCCTTTGGCGCTGCAAGACCCATAAGACTTGGATGTTCCATGTCCAGACGTGCGGCTGCGCTGCCAGGTGCAGAGGCCGCCCCGCCCCTTGCGCCAACCGCGTGTAAGGCATAGCCAGGCGGCATGCCTCTGACGAGCGACATCACCGCCTATGATGCCCGCTGGCCCGGTCAATATGACCGCGCCGCAGCGGCGCTCAACGCCGTGTTCGGCGAGGTCTGTCTGAGCCTCCACCATGTCGGCAGCACCGCGGTCGCGGGCCTCAGCGCCAAGCCGGAAATCGATATTCTGGCCGTGGTTTCGACGTCAGAGTCACTGGCGGTGTGGGCGCGCGCGCTGCGCCGTTTGGGCTATCGCCGCGGGGGCGATCTTTCTGACGGGCACCATTTTTTCAAACGCGATCATGGCGGGGTCCGCACGCACAAGCTACATATTTGTCGGGTCGGACATCCGATGATTATGCGCATGCTCGCGCTGCGCGATCATCTTCGAACACATGCCGGGGATCGCGCCGCCTATGATGCTTTAAAGCGCCGGCTTGCGCAGGAAAACCGCTTTGGCATCGCTGAATATCTGAGCGGAAAAGCGCCGTTTCTGGATGTCTTGTATGACCGCATTCAGTTGACCGCCTCGCGTGATCCGCTCGCGCGCAAGGAGTAATTCCCGCCTTCGCGTTCAAATCAATTTTACTCGCCCGTTGAAGAACGTTGCTCAAAAAAATAAGCAGCACATGAGCAGTCTGTCTTCTTAAACATTGTTATGGGAGCATCTATCTGCATACATGCGCTTGGCATAAGAACCGATCAGGTTATCAATTCGCGTTTGCCGATATTCGGTTTCTGATAATGCACAAATCCGCCTGGATTAGTGCCGAATTTGGGTCTTTTTGCTCGATTGTTTCCGAAATCGCTAAAGCTTGTTTGTAACGTTCGTTAGCTCCCTCCAAATCTCCCTTCAGATAGAAAACGTCGCCTAGCCGTTGGTGGATGATAGCGAGATCGCGTTGCGCTTGGGTCGAATTTGGGTTGGCCAAAGCGACTTTCCTTCTTAGCTCTTCAGAGTTTCCAAACATCGTCTCGGCACGTGAAATATGCCCGTTTTTCAAAGCAACCGAGCCAATTTTGCTGAAGCTGATAGATAAATCGCGTTTGGCTGTAGCAGAGCTTTCGCTTGCTGCCTCAAGTCTGGCCGAGATTGCGAGTCCCTTCTTGTAGTAAGTTTCTGCATCTATGTTGTTATTGAGTTCGAAATGGATGTCTCCTAGCTTATTGCAACTTACAATAACATCCCTTTGGGCCAAAGCGGAACCTGGATTACTTTTTGCGAGTTGCGACTTCACCTCAAGCCCTTTTTCATAGAACGTTTTGGCCCCGGTGAGATCACCGCTTTCATGCAAAATTTGGCCCAGCTTAGTATAAATCAGGGACAAATCTCTTTGTATAACAATCAGTTCGGGTTTGCTTTCCTCGAAGCGCTTTAATACACCAAGACCAAACTCGCAGTGCGCCCTTGCCTCAGCGAAGTATTTGCCTTCGCGAAGAATGTCGCCCATGTCGACGGAACAAACCCACAACTCACGTTGGTTGTTCGCAACTTGCGGATACTTCCGAGATAGGCACTTTGAAATGTCTAACGCTGTTTCGAAATAAAACTTAGCTTTTTCGTAGTTTCTTAGCCGAACAATAGTGCCCAGGTTGCTATAAACTATTTGAAGGTCTCTTAGAGCTATTGGGCAGCCTGGACTAACCTTGGCAAGGCGTTGTGAAATCGCAAGACTTTTGCGGTACTCATTTTCAGCTCCTTCTACGTCACCCGTCTCCTGCAGAACGTCGCCAAGAGTGTTCGCGGCAACCATCCGGTTTCGCTCATTATCCGCCATTCGAGCGGCATGTAACGCCACTTCGCGTGCGTCTTTTACGTTTCCGGCTTCTCGACGCAGCCGCGCAAGCTTTATAGACGTCCAAAAATCGTTGGGTTCAATTTTAAAGGCTTCTTCGTAAGCTGCCAATGCTTCGCTAGTATCAGTTCCGATTGTTAAATCGCCGATCCTGCGCCACTTTTTAGCCGCCATCGCTGTATCGGCAATAGCGTCTTGCTTTAGAGTTGCAAGCGCACCCGAAAAATCTTTATCGAGAAGCTGTTGGGTCGCCTTCTCGGATGCAAGGGTCTCTTCTCTCAAGATCTCTTTGGCTGCAGCGTTTCTAAGCTCTCTTTCATCATTGCTGAGCCTATCGAACCCCCCGCCGATGCTGCGCTGTTCATTTGTATTCAAGTTATGGATTATCGTTTCTAATTTCCGGTCGATGGATTTAACGTCGCCGTGGGTAGCTCTTTTTTGATCCTGATAATCCTCGTTCCTAAATACGCGCATCCACATTGAATACAGGAATTTGGACACACGCAGTAGTGGGGTGACAACTACAATGGCTACTAACAGAAAAGCCAAGCCGAGTATCGACCAATCCGGTAGTGCAGCTATAAATGGCTTGAGCGGACCGGGTGCGCCTTCTTGCAAAATTTTACTAGCGGTGTCGGAGCGATCCGCCAACCAAATCCACCAAACGGAGACCAATTGATCTAGCACAATAGGAAACTTCTCCAATTCATCCGAACCGTAAGAGGATCTAAATTTTGCCTGACTTTATATCATTCGTAATAGATCGATCCGGTTTCTGTGTTCATTTGCTTACGAAGGTATCCTCTAAAAAGGGGGCGGTGCGCGTTAAACCGGCTCAACCTCTTTCGGGGCGTCGACCTCGACCTCGCGGGTTTCTTCTTGTTTGCGGGGTTTGGGCAGCAAACGGAACCGGGTCTGGCACCAGGCAAAGCCAACGCCCACATCGAGCAGCGCATCACCGCGCCCGCACGGGCAAATGAACGGCAAAACGCCATAGACGGTATAGGTTTCGCCGCGCACCAAAGGGACCGGGTCCCCGGTCACGTGGTTGGCCGAGTCATCCACGCACAGCACCAAATCGCCATCACCAACATCGTAAGACATGCTTGGAGTATAGTATGGAAATGGCCCCAAGGTCGAGCCGTGGGGCAACGACCTAATAGACCGCTCATCCCCGCCCGCAAGGGGATGAGTGTGGGGCTTTACAGCCCGAGCTCCTCCTCGCGGAGTTTTTTAACCTCGTCCCGCAAGCGGGCGGCGTCTTCGAATTCCAAATTGGCCGCCGCTTCGCGCATTTGTTTCTCCAGATCGGCGATCACAGCTTTCAGATTGTGGCCCTGGCCGGCATCATAAGCGACTTGCGCCTCGGCCACCGCTTTCTTGCGCGATTTGCCGCCTTTGAGCTGCGTGCGTCCGCCAGGCTTCTCACCAAGCTCGCCCAGAATGTCAGCAACCTCGCGCTGGATTGTTGTCGGCGTGATGCCATGTTCGAGATTATAGGCCTGTTGCTTCTCCCGCCGGCGCTCAGTCTCATCCATGGCGCGTTGCATTGAGCCGGTGATTTTGTCCGCATACAGAATGACCCGCGCATCGGCATTTCGGGCCGCCCGCCCAATGGTTTGAACAAGCGATGTTTCCGAGCGCAGGAAGCCTTCTTTATCCGCATCTAGAATACCGACCAGACCGCATTCCGGAATGTCCAAACCCTCACGCAGGAGATTGATGCCGACCAGGACGTCGAACTCCCCGAGGCGCAGATCGCGAATGATCTCGATCCGCTCGACAGTGTCGACATCGGAATGCATGTACCGCACTTTGATCCCTTGCTCATGCAGGTATTCCGTCAAATCCTCGGCCATTTTTTTGGTCAAAGTGGTGACGAGTGTGCGGTAGCCTTGTGCGGTCGTGGCATGGATCTCTGCGGTGAGGTCATCGACTTGATTGGTGGTGCCGGTCGAGACGGGGCGGACCGTCACGGTCGGGTCAAGCAGGCCAGTGGGGCGGATCACTTGTTCGGTGAACACACCGCCGGTTCGCTCCAATTCCCACGGGCCCGGGGTCGCTGAGACGTGCACGGTTTGCGGGCGCATGGCGGTCCACTCTTCAAATTTCAGCGGTCGATTGTCCATGCAGGAGGGCAGGCGGAAGCCATATTCCGCAAGTGTGCGCTTGCGGGCAAAGTCGCCGCGAAACATGGCGCCGAGCTGCGGGATGGTTTGGTGCGACTCATCGACAAAGACGAGCGCATTGTCGGGCAGATACTCAAACATGGTGGGGGGCGGTTCGCCCGGCTTGCGGCCCGTCAGATACCTTGAATAGTTCTCAATCCCATTGCAGCTGCCGGTCGCGGCCATCATTTCCATATCGTACTGAACGCGTTGCTCGATCCGCTGCGCCTCGAGCAGTTTGCCCTCTTTCTGAAAGTGCGCGAGGGTCGATTTCAGTTCGGTTTTAATCTGCTCGATGGCTTGATTGAGGGTGGGGCGCGGGGTCACATAATGGCTATTGGCATAGAGTTTAATCGCCGGAAGCGTTTCCGATTTACGGCCTGTGAGCGGGTCGAACTCTGTGATGGATTCAAGCTCATCGCCAAAGAAAGAGAGCTTCCACGCCCGATCCTCATAGTGCGCCGGGAAGATATCAATAATATCTCCCTTCATCCGGAAGCTGCCGCGTTGAAAGGCCATATCATTACGTGTGTATTGCAACTCAACCAGCAGCTTCGCGACGTCTCTTGGATCTATCCGCTGACCTGCCTCGAGCTTGCGGGTCATCGAGGTATAGGTCTCAACCGATCCGATCCCGTAGATGCAGGATACAGACGCCACGATGATACAGTCGTCACGCTCTAGGATCGCCCGCGTCGCAGAGTGGCGCATGCGATCGATCGCTTCATTGATTGAGCTTTCTTTCTCGATATAGAGATCGCGCCGCGGGACGTAGGCTTCGGGCTGATAATAATCGTAATAGCTGACAAAATACTCGACCGCATTGTCCGGGAAGAAGGACTTAAATTCCCCGTAAAGCTGCGCGGCGAGCGTTTTGTTTGGCGCGAGGATTAGAGCAGGGCGCTGTGTGGCCTCGATGATTTTGGCCATGGTGAAGGTTTTGCCGGTTCCGGTCGCGCCGAGGAGCACTTGATCGCGCTCGCCGCCTTGAATGCCTTCGACCAGTTCGGGAATCGCCATGCGCTGATCGCCGGCCGGGTCATACGGTGCGTCAACTTTAAGTTTGATGCCGCCTTCGAGTTTTTCCCAGCGCCGGTCAGGACGGTGCGGGGTCCATTCGCTAGACGGTAAGCCGCCGACTGCGTCGCGGGCGGCCCCGCTCCAGTCGAATACTGCACCCGCTTCAGAAACGCCGGATTGAGTTCGATTCGATGCCATAGCGCTAAAGTATTCTCATCTCCGCGGCATACAATAGGAGGTTGAACGCCCAAGCCGACTTTGCTGACAATTTCTGGCAGGAGCGCGCTTGCGCCAGATACGGAAAACCCCAGCCGGGTCTCGGCTGGGGTCCGTGAGCCGGTTAGGCTCTTGAATCCTGGCTGCGTTCAACACGAGCAGCCATATAGATCGTGCTATAGGGTTCTCAGAGGCTGCTCCACGAAACCCTTAACACAAACGGATCCAATCACCGTTCCTGGTTTCTCACTCGACATTGGATCACCTCCTTTCAACTGTTGAACGACTATGTCCGGTTTTCTGACTGTCTCACCGGACGTCGACAATTAAGCACGGATCGTGCCTAATGAAAGGTGAACATAATGACCGGGACGCAATTTTTTGATGAAACCTTAAAAAACGCCCATTGTGGTTGCGCAATGGGTGTTTCTTAGGCGATCAGCGCGGCGGATTAGTCGGCAAGCGCACCGATAACGAGCCCGATAATCGCGCCGGTCGCAATCGATGCGAGAATCGCGTCGCCGCTATCATGGTCATGCACCCAGTGATGTCCATGCGGCGGGGCATAGAGACCCCAATAATCATAGTCGCCGATGATAATCGTGTTGCTATGATAGTGGTAGTGTCCGCCAATCCGATATCGCGGGACGTAATGATGATTGTAGACAAAGCGGAACGTCGGCCGTGAATAATAGAAGAATGGCCGATGCCCGCGATAGTAAAACGCTTTTGGCGAATAGCGCCGAAAATCGTGATGCCGACGATGGTGCCGATAAAAATAGCCATGGCTATGGCGGCGATAATAGCGGTTGAAGTCGCGGTGGTGGCGATAGTACCGGTCGTGATTGTAATGCCGACTGTGGTTGTAGTGGCGATGATGGTGGGACCGGTTATGATGATACCGATGATGGTCGGATCTATGACGGTCTTGCCGGTGTCGATAATCCCGTCGATTGTGATGATCGGCCCAGCGATCATGCATACGCGATTGGATCGTGCTACCTCGATCACGGTATCCACGCTGATAACCGCGATCATATGAATTGCGTCGGATCTCTCTGTTTTCGCGGCGATTGTCCGCGCGCCGTTCAGCCCGTCTTTCGACCTGACGATTGTTCCTTCGCTCGCTGCTGCGATCGTCACGGGCGTCGCGTCGCATTTGACGATCCGAGCGATCACGATCGCCGCGTATCCTCATATCACGCGCTTGCGATTCGCCGCGCCGTTCGACGCGTCGGGACTGGCGGTGCTCTCGATTGCGGTCACCACGTGCCTCGTGATGCCGTCTTTGAACGATGCGTTCACCGCGTTTGTCGGATGAAAAATGTGGCCGACGATCGCCGCGGTCCGCCGCCGCGATCGGGGCGAGGGTGGCGGTCGACAAGGCCATCACGGCAATCCCGGACGTTAGTTTTGAGAGGATAGACATAGAACGCCCGCCTTTCGCTCAGAGCGCGCTGTTCGGCACGCTCCGTTTCGGCTGCTCGTGACAAGCCTTGTATAGAACTTTAGGAGAGCAGCCTGAATTGACCCTGAACGGAGCTTTCATGTCCGCCCGCGATCACGTCTATGTGACTGAAACTTTGCGCATTCCAGAGTGGGAGCTGACTGAGCGTTTCATCCGTGCGTCGGGGCCCGGCGGTCAAAATGTCAACAAAGTCTCGACCGCGGTTCAGCTGCGTTGGAATGTCGATGCGAGCGCTTTGCCTGGACCGATCAAAACCCGCTTTCGGCGCCGTTTTGGTGGACGCTTAACCCAATTCGGGGAGCTGATTATCGAAGCCAAGGATCATCGTAGCCAGGCTCTAAATCGAGCTGCGGCGCGTCAGCGTTTGGTAGACATGATCCGCGCCGTTATTGAACCGCCGCGCAAACGGATCAAAACCAAGCCGCCTCGCGCAGCAATCCGCCGGCGCTTGAACGATAAGAAGCAGCGCGGCGCGGTGAAAGCCTTGCGCGGCAAAGTCAGCAATGATGATTAAAGTGCTCGCTGACGCCATCAGCCCCGCGTGCGATTGATCGTCCCCTGGCGATACGCCGCAATACAATCTGCAGCATCGTGTTCGACCGGCAGATCGGTAATTACGGGTGAGCGACCCTCACCAACAAAGCGGCGATCGTCACATCGATCATTGTTCGCATACTGACTTGTATTGTCACCGAAGCTCAGGAACATGGCGATCTCGCCCGACTCATAGCGTTCGCGGCAATCTGTGGCATCGCGTAAGACATGATGACGCATATAGGTCCAATCATCGCCGTCTGGCATGAAACGGGCATCATCACAGCTGCCATCTTTCGCGTATTCGCCGCTATCATCGCCAAACGCGATACTGCCAGCGGGCACGATCGTGAATTCCGGTTCTGGCGCGTCGCTATTCGCGACCATCATTTCTGATTGGATTTGCCGTGCAATCTGAAGCGCGTTGCGCAGATTGAACTTGAGATTGGTCATCGTCTGTCCACGATCCAAAATGACATAGCGGGACAGTAAAAGGCTGTCTTCAGCGATCGTGGCTTTGATGGCCGAATAGCGCTGATTAATCGAATTCGCGATGCCGAGGTCTTGGATATCGCGAAACACCACCAACACTTCCAAGCCAACGCACTTAGCGCTGTCCACACAAGCGGCGCCTTGCAGAATATACGGCAAGTCAGACTGATCGCGCGCTGTGAAACCAACTCCATTGTTTAAGGGTTCAACAATCTCGTGGCCCTCGGTGATGGCGATATAACGCAAGTCTGTTTCAGAAATGCTGGTGAGGAGTTCATCCTCGCGATCTGGCAATTGTGCCGCAGCGGTCGCTGCGACTGCCAAAGTGGCAATGCTCGATATAAGCGCTTTCATACCGGTCCCCGTCTCAAGCTGCTGATCCGTCACGCGCGACCCTTCATGGGCCATCAGCCTAACCGACAAAATGGCAAGGATCGGGCGATTGCAAGACATGAATACCGTCAGAATAGCCCGCTCAGGCCAGGTTGCGCTGGTCTGTGTTTCTCTGCTGACATGATGAAACGCATTATGACCCCTCGAGCAGCCGCGCTGGCTATTGCGGCGCCTCTGCTCTTCACTGCACCGGCGTTGGCCGACCATGACCGCTCAAGCAAACGCGTCACGGGTTCGATTGCAGTCCAGACCGGCAATGGCAGCTTGCATCTCAATCTCGGCCATCGCGGACCGGGCGCTGTGATTTACAATGCCCATCATCGAACGGGTTACCGCTACGCCTCGCGCGGTCTGAAGCGACAAGCCATTCGTGCTTGTCGTGCCGCCATTCGACAAGAAGCCCGCTATCGTGGCTTTCGCGATATTGATTTCGACGATGGACGCTATGCCGAACAAATTGGTCCACGCGGCTTTCGCGTGACGTTTAACGAGGTCGAATTTGAAGGGTTTCGACGCGAGTATGAGCGGCCCGTAACCTGTATTGTTCGAGGCGGGGATCAGGTTCGCGATATTCGCGGCATCCCAAAACCCGGTAAGCGCGGCCAGAAACGTCGCTATAGCGGCTACCGCTACTAAGGCCGATCGTAAGACACACTTTACTTCTAAAGAGGCGATACGGGCTTCCCCTCGGGGAGGCCCGTTTTGCCTTCGCCATCGCCTTGCTCTTCAGCGGCTGGGCATTAAAACTCCGATCAGACGAGCAGCGTGGTTGGAGGCGAGAGCGAGATGCAGGATGTGATTGAAGCGCTGGAGGCGCGCCGCGAAAAAGCCCGCCTTGGTGGCGGGCAGGCGCGCATTGAGCGCCAACACGATAAGGGCAAACTGACCGCACGCGAACGCGTTTTGCTGCTGCTCGATGAGGGTAGCTTTGAAGAAACCGATATGTTCGTCGAACATCGCAGCCATGATTTCGGCATGGAGGATCAGTGCATCCCCGGCGACGGCGTGGTCACAGGACATGGCACGATTAATGGACGCTTGGTGTATCTGTTTTCCAAGGATTTCACCGTGTTTGGCGGGTCGCTCTCGCTGGCGCAGTCTGAAAAGATCATCAAAATCATGACCGCCGCCATGCAAGTCGGTGCCCCGGTTATCGGCATCTATGATGCTGGCGGCGCACGCATCCAAGAAGGCGTCGACAGTCTGGCGGGATATGCCGATATTTTCTTACAGAACGTCATGGCATCTGGTGTGGTGCCGCAGATTTCGGTGATTATGGGGCCTTGCGCGGGGGGTGACGTTTATAGCCCGGCGCTGACGGATTTCATATTTATGGTCAAAGACACCTCCTATATGTATGTCACCGGGCCGGACGTGGTCAAAACCGTGACCAATGAAGAGGTGACGCACGAAACGCTTGGCGGCGCATCTGTGCACGCCGCCAAATCCGGTGTCGTCGACGGTGCGTTTGAGAACGATATCGAGGCGCTCATGCAAGTCCGCCGCCTGATCGATTTCTTGCCGGGCTCTAATCGCGAGGCGCCTCCGGAGCGTCCGTCTTTCGACACGATTCAACGTGTGGATAACAGTCTTGATACGCTGATCCCGGACAATCCAAACCAGCCCTATGACATCAAAGAACTGATCGAAAAAACCGTCGATGAGGGCGACTTTTTCGAGATCAGTCCCGCCTTTGGCGCAAACATCATTTGCGGTTTCGGCAGAATGGAAGGATCAAGCGTTGGCTTCGTCGCCAATCAGCCGATGACGCTCGCTGGGGTTTTAGATATAGATGCGTCACGAAAAGCAGCGCGCTTTGTTCGGTTCTGCGATTGTTTCAATATTCCGATTGTCACCTTCGTCGATGTCCCAGGCTTCATGCCTGGCACCAAGCAGGAATATGGCGGCTTGATTAAACATGGCGCGAAGTTGCTCTTTGCCTATGCCGAAGCAACCGTCCCGAAAATCACCATTATTACCCGCAAAGCCTATGGCGGCGCTTATGATGTGATGAGTTCAAAGCATTTGCGCGGTGACGTGAATTACGCCTGGCCGTCGGCAGAGATTGCAGTCATGGGCGCCAAAGGCGCGGTCGAGATTATTTTTCGCAAAGATCTCGGCAATGAGGCGAAAATCGCCGAGCATACAAAGAATTATGAAGACAATTTCGCAAACCCCTATGTGGCCGCGAAAAAGGGCTATATCGATGATATTATCATGCCGCATTCGACCCGCCGACGGGTCGCCAAAGCGCTGCGGACACTGCGTGGGAAAAAGCTGAGCAATCCATGGAAAAAGCATGGGAACATGCCGCTATAGAGCGCAACCAAAACCCCAGGCGGCGGCGACCATCATGACCCGCTTTTCGCCGCAGCAAAGGCTCGCGATTTATGGGACGCTCGCGCCCGGAGAAATCAATTTTCATCAGATCAGGGACCTTAAAGGTCGATGGCTGACCGGGATTGTCCGCGGATATCTTAGTCCGATCGGTTGGGGTGCAACACACGGCTTTCCGGGGCTCAAGCTTGCCCCTCAAGGCGATAAGATATCGGTTCAGGTTTTGGAATCAGCCGACTTGCCTGCGCATTGGGCGCGGCTCGACGCGTTTGAAGGCGAAGAATATCGCCGTACTGTGGCGACCGTCGAGACGCTGAATGGACCGATTGAGGCATCCATTTACGTGGTGCACCTATGAGCCACCTCACGGCGTTTCATGATAGTTTAGAACTCATAGCTGGGCGCTGCGAGGATGTTGTGCCACCAGTCTATGCCGCTTTGTTCGAACGCTATCCTGAATTTGAAGACTTATTTGTCCTCGATATCGACCAGGGCGCGCGCGGCCAGATGCTGAATGAGGCGCTCACCATGGCCGAAGGCTTGTTAAGAAACGACCCGGTGGCGATCCGTTTTGTCTCCGCCGAACGGATGAACCATGCCGGGTATGGTATCGATGACGGCGTCTTCGATGGCTTCTATCGCGTCATGGCGGATGTGTTTGAGGCGATTGGAGGCCCCGCTTGGTCGCCGGAGATGAGCGCTGCCTGGGCCGCCGTAACGCGTGCCGCTTCATTTGCGAAACTCTAAGCGGCGCTCAATCGCGTCGCCAGCGCGTGCATATCGAGGTTGGCAAGAGTCGATCGTCTTGTGCGTGCGGGAGCGCCATCTCACCCATTTCGATCCGCCCTCCAAGCCCCGATAGGTGGCTGGCAAGGGCTTGTGCCAGTGCTATATGTGACAGGCGGACGGCATAGGCGGTTAAAATAACAAACAGCGGTGTCTCAGACAAAAGCGCGCGAACATTTGCCAACAGGGCAGGCAGGTCAGATTCGAAGCGCCAGGTCTCGTTTTTCGTTCCGCGCCCAAATTTCGGTGGATCGAGCACGATCGCATCATATTGATTGCCGCGCCGTATTTCGCGCGCGGTAAACTTCATCGCATCATCAGCGATCCAGCGAATAGGTGCCGCGCTGAGACCGCTCAAGGCGGCATAGTCTTTTCCATAACCGTTCGATTTTGGGCTTGCGTCTAAATGCGTCACTTCTGCTCCGGCTTGCGCCGCAGCGAGGCTCATGAGTCCTGTATAGCCGAACAGATTCAGCAGGCGCACCTTTCGATCGGCCGTGCGAATTTGGTCCTGCGCAAACGCCCAATGCACACTATGCTCTTGGAAGAGACCTAAATGTCGAAACGGTGTCCGTCTCGCCTGGAAGCGAAGACCGCGCCACTGCATTGGCCAGGTCTCTGCCGCCCTTGGGTTGACTAATTGCCACTGGCCACGCTCATCATCGCCGGATTTCGCATCAAACCGCGCATCCGCGCGCCAGTGCTCGACCGGTTGATTTGGGCGCCAAAACGCTTGTGGGTCGGGTCGAATAACCGATTGTTCACCGAACCGCTCCCACTTTTGGCCATCACCGCTATCGAGGAGGGCATATTGATCACGGTCCCATTGATCCGCAAGAAACAGCCTCGACGAGACATCCATCAGCCAAACCCTCTCTGGCGCCAGGCTTCATAAAGCAAGATCGCAGTGGCTTGCGCCAAGTTCAAACTGTCGGCACCACCGCGCATCGGGATTAAGCAGAGCGTGTCGCAAAGGCGTTCGATTTCTGGCGGTAGACCGGCTTGTTCATTGCCCATTAGGATCAAACTCGGCCGCTCAAACGGGACCTGATCGTGGCGACGATCACCATTCACGCTCGCGGCTACCATTTGCAAGCCTATAGCGCGGCGCCAGGTATTGAAATCGGAGAAGGACGCGCGGGCAAGTGCGACATCAAATAAAGAGCCCATCGACGCGCGAACGGCTTCGACAGAGTATGGATCGCAACTGTTCTCGATCAGAATGACGCCGGCCGCGCCAGCACAGTCGGCCGTTCTCAAAATGGTGCCGAGATTGCCTGGATCGCGGCACTCATAAAGCCCGATCCAAAGCCCTGTGGGGTCGTTTGAGAGATCGCTCAACGTGAGCGGGCGTTGTTTGATAGCGGCGATAACCGCCTGCGGATTGTCTTTTCGGGCCAGCGTTTTTGCCAATCGATCCGGGACTTGAATCACGCGTCCGCCCGCCGTTTTGATCCGCGTTGCGAGCGGCAACACATAGGGCCTGGAGAGACCGGCATTCGAGACGATCAGCGTTTCGACCTGCCAGTCACGCGCTAATGCCTGCTCGACCAATCGAACCCCTTCAGCCAAAAAAAGGCCGGTCTCATTGCGGCCCTTTTTGCGCTCCAGACTCCGCAATTGCTTGATCAGCGGATTGCTAGAAGAGGTGATTTGGTCGAAGGCGACTTTCATAACGGCCCTGTAACATGCACTTGCCTGATTCCAAGGGATAAGGCAGATCTGTCGACCGAATGCAGTCTTTACGAGGGAGATTGCGACATGAGCGCGTATGACATTATGACCGCCGGGATGAGCGGTGTGGGTCTGGTGTTATTGGGGCTCGTGACCGTTTCCGGGACCTCTGAATACCATCTCAATGCGGCACAAATGCAAAGCAAGCTCGAAACCAATGCAAGGGAAGCGTTGGCCAAAGCGGGGCATAGCTGGGCGGATGTGCAAATGGATGGACAGCAGGCACAATTGTCCGGAGCCCCACCATCCGTAGATGCGGCAGAAGCCGCGAAAGCTGCGGTACTGACCTCTTCCGGACGCGGTGGATTGCTCTGGGGCGGGGTCAGATCAGTTCACTCTGACTTCTCTGAAATTCGGGATATTGAGACTGTTTCGCCTTATGTCTGGCGGGCGGTGAAAGACCCGGATGGCGGGTTGGTACTGGTCGGTGCAGTTCCGGATGATGACGCTAAAACCGCGCTTGCCGCGCATGCCGCACAGTTGAGTGCGGGCGGGCTCGACGATCGCGCAAAGTTGGCGCTTGGTGTGCCGTCTGGTGATTGGGTCGGTGTTGCGAAGTTCGGCTTGGATCAACTGGCATTGCTGAATAGCGGTGAAGCGCGCTTGACCGATCATGAGCTGCGTTTGGCCGGGATCGCCATGGATGATGCCGCGCGCATTCAAGCCACGGCCTCAATCGCCGGGATCGACGCGCCCTGGACGGGTGTGCCCGATATTGATGGACCAAGTCATTGGAAAGCTGAGCATGTCGATGGGACGCTCCTCCTGTCCGGGCGCTGCGAAACAGCCGCGCACCGCGCGGAAATCGCAGCGATTGCGCAACAGTATTTTGATGGCCCGGTTCAGGATGAAATGCGCGTCGAGCCATCCGAGTATGAGCCTTGGATTGATGGCGTTCGGCTCGGGCTTCCGCATTTCACGCAATTTGAGTCCGGCGAGATGAAATTCGACCCCGTTGGCGACGGGTTTGAGTTTAATGGCGAGGCGACGAGCTCAACGCTGGCCTTCTTGCGCGAAGATATGGAGACCTTGCCGGGGGCGTACGCCGTCGAAATCGAAACCGAGACGATATCGGTTGAACTGGATGAAATTGCCGGGATTGATTTGGGCGATGACGCTTTAACGGCGTGCCAGACCGCGTTTGACTTGATCATGGACGCCAATGCGGTTGTGTTTGAACGTGGGAGCGCCGCAATTTCCCGCGAGAGCGGGGTGACGCTCGATAAGATCATGGCAGTTTCTGAGACGTGCGCCGATACGTTGCAATTTGAGATTGGCGGCCATACCGATATTTCCGGGCAGCGAGACGCGAACATCGCGCTCAGCACGGCGCGCGCTCAGGCGGTCTCGAATTATATGCAGGCGGCGGGGTTCGATACGGCGCGACTGGCGGTCAAAGGCTACGGCCCAGATCAGCCAAAATCAGACAATGCGACGGCGCAAGGTCGCGCGGCGAATCGAAGAATCGAATTCACCGTCCAAGAATGGAGCGAGTAGATGCAGTGGCTTGTAGCGAATATGTGGATGGCACTGGCAACCGCCGCCGTATTGGGTCTGTTATTGGGGTTTTCCTTTCGTGGCCTGTTTACCGGCACTCGCGCGCGCAAAGCCAATGTCGAACGCGAAATCGCTCGGACTGAATTGTCGCAGTCGAAAGAAGAGATTGAAGGCCTCTACGCGGCGCAGCGCAAATACAAAGAAGAAACCGCCCAAGCGCAACAGCCGGATCCGGACCTGGTCGCGGCGCTCGATGCCCGCGATCAGCAAATTGCAAGCCTTGAAGATGAGCTAAACACGGCGCGCGAGGAGCTTCATCACCGCACGTCTGAACCGGTTAAACTGGCCGAAACGGACCCACCACCCAGCGCCGACCCGTCGATTGCGGCCGTCTCGACGGCGGATCAAGCCGAATTGGTCCAGCTGCGCGATCGGAATGATTGGCTGGAATCGCGTGTTGGCGATTTGGAGGCCGACCTCGTAAACGCGGCATCTAGCCCGCTGCAGGCTGCAGAACCGACCGTGGAACCCGAGATTGATCCCACGGTGGCGAAGACCAAATGGCAGGCTGACTATCTGCGCTTGCGCGTCAGCGCGCTTGAGGAAAAACTCGCCGCTGCATCGACGGCGGCGCTTGCAGCAGTGGCAACGGCTGAAGCGCCCGAACCAGAGCCCAATTCCGAACTCGATGAGGAACTCGCTCGCTTGCGCTGGCGCAACCGCTATCTCGAAGGGCGCCTGGCCTATTTCGAAGAAAGTGCAGACTCCGCCGAGACAGAGCTTGCCCCCGCGACCGCGCCAGCGGATCCTTTGC
>JBCBBZ010000016.1:0-20546 GCA_038531165.1 Pseudomonadota bacterium | reverse complement strand
GCCAGAGCCAGAGCCAGAGCCAGAGCCAGAGCCAGAGCCAGAGCCAGAGCCAGAGCCAGAGCCAGAGCCAGAGCCAGAGCCAGAGGTTCATCCGTCCGAAGCGCTCCTGGCAGAGTTAGATGGCGTTCAGCCCGAACAGATCAGTGAGCCGAAAGATGGCGGCGATGATTTAACGGCGATCACCGGCATCGGGCCGCGCATCGCTGAAGTGCTGAATGGGTTGGGTATTTGGACATATGCTCAAATTGCAGGCTGGTTGCCTGAGAATGAAACCTGGATTGAAAACCATCTGTCGTTCAAAGGCCGCGTCAGCCGGGAAAACTGGGTTGAACAGGCACAGGGCTTGATCGCGGAAACGTGACGCAAACCCGCTCTTTGGTTTCATCCAGGGTTCAGGCCTTGCATGCGAAAAGTGCCGGGTTTTCGGCCAATGATGGCTTTGCCTTTGAGGACCTCCGGCGCTAAAGTCGTGCCATGACGGGAGACAGGATTATGAACGATTTACGGATCACAGACGAAATGATCGAGACCGGCGATCGGATCGATGCCCCGCGCGATTTTCTTGAGACCGCCCCGCGCATGAGACTGTCACGACGAGCGATGATCCGCGGCCTGGCTTGTGGCACGATTGTGCCGATTGTCACCGGCTGTTCGACCAACCCTGTAACCGGTGAGCAGCAGCTCATCCTGCCGGGGTTTGACAATGCGTCACTTGCTGCGATGTCCAGTTCGGCCTGGGACGAAATGAAGAGACAAACGCCGCAAACCAGCGATCGCCGGTTGCGCAACCGCGTTTCGACGACCTGGGATAAGACCGCCCGCGGACGATCTTCGGCCCTGAAAAACAAGTACAATCAAGATACCGCTTATGTCCCGAGTGAATGGGAGGTGGCGGTCTTTGATACCGACGATATCAATGCGTTCGTCATGCCGGGCCAGCAAGTTGGCGTCTTTCGCGGGATCACCGAACTGACCGAAAATGATGACCAATTGGCCTCAATTTTGGGACATGAGGCGGGTCATATTGATGGTCGGCATTCTGCGGCGCGGGCGTCTGCTCAAGTGACAGCGCAAGTTGCCATGGTGGCCGGACAAGTGGCCATCGCGCAATCTGATGAACTCAGCCAATATGGCAACACGCTGGCGGCCCTAGGCGGGGCTGCCATTCAGTTCGGTGTGCTTCTGCCATATAGCCGAAATCACGAATTGCAGGCGGATAAGCTGGGCGTCGATTACATGTATGCAGCCGGCTATGACGTAACGCAGGCGCCGCGCCTATGGGAGCTGATGGACAAGAAAAGCGCGGGCAATCGGCCGCCCGAATTTATGTCAACGCACCCTGATCCTGGGCGACGTCGGAATGAGCTGATCAATTATATCAATGCAAACGGCTATGCCTTTATCTAGCAAAGAGCCCTGGCAGTGCGGCGCTGTTTAAACAGGGCGGCAATCTATATCTGTCAGCTCGATCGCGTCTCCCGCATCGCGACGGATCGCTAGGCAGGCGCCATCCCGAATTACGATGTCGAACAGCATCGGCATTGCGCGGCTATTCATTTCGAACTCGGTCAAGCGCGGTGGCAGAACTGAAATCACCGGACTTTGCGCTGGGTCAGAGGCCCCAAACTCGAACACGTCTCGCCCCACAGTCGGCGCGAGCAGAGCTTTCAAGCGGGCCAGCGTTGGTTCTGACGCATCGGTTAGCACAGCCGGAAGATCGGCAACGGCATGCTGACACGCGCTCAATACGCCGCCGAGCAAAAACGCGATGACAGCCCGTTTGATCATGGCCGGGCGATCCGCATATTACCGACAATTTCACGTTCGCTGGCTGTCATGCGTGTGGTCGCCACTTCGGTCATGCCAGGCTTTAAGGCAATTGAAATCGGTTGAGACTTCGTCGTCACCGGCGCAATGGGTGGGCACGTGCCGGACGCGCGATACTCTAGCGCCGCTGCAAGCAAACCTTCGCTTGGGTCGCCGAGTTCGGTGTTTAAGTCATCGGCAACCAAGCATCCCGGGACCTCGACGCCAAAGCTTTGGCCCGAATTGGCGGGATAAAACCCGTCTGCATAGTCGCCAAAGCTTCGATCATTCGAGGCCTGGAATTGTATGGTGTAGTAGGTGATGCCGCAATTATCGGTTGCGAAGAACCCGAACGGTTTTCCGCAAGTGGTGTCGCCAATCAATATCACTTCGACATCAATCCCGCGCAGGGCGTTAATCACTGACTCACTCGCGCTGCACGTGTCCTCGGTGGACAGGATATAAACCCGGCTAAGACTAAGCGATGGCAGCGGCGTTCCGCGGGCCAGGCTAAAATCCTGGCCCGTGCTGTAGAAAGGTGTGACCGGATTGAAGGCCCGAAACGGATTGTTCGGGTTATCGTTGATGATATCGCGATTAAACGCTTTGTTTTGAGTTTGCGCTGGACCGGCAATCATATAGCCGAGCTGCGATGCGATGGCGAGCAATCCACCTCCATTGTAGCGCAAGTCGAGCACGAGGTCGGTCACGCTTTCCGACTGCATTTCCGTGAAGGCCGTTGCAATCGCTTCTTCGGCTGCAAAAGGGCTAAACGTGTTGAACAGGACATAGCCAACCTTGCCGGTGGGTGTATCAATGGTCGTCGTGCGGTTGACTGGCGCATCGACAATATCGGCCGATGTCAGAAGCACGCTGCGCGAGGAAGACGCCCCCGGGTCAAGCACTTCAAAAATGCGCGTTTCGCCCGCGGTTTCGGGAAACAGTCCGGCATTCAAAGTGTCGATTTCACTCTGGGTATCGGCATTGACCAAATCGACGCCGTCAATCGTGAGGATGCGCGCGCCGCGGCGCAGATTGGGTTGTCCGCTAACGATCTGGGCCGCGGGTGAGTTTTGCTCTGTATAGATTACCCGAAAATCGCGAGGCGGTGTACGCGAAAAAGCGACGATCGTCGCGCCATATCCCGCGCTCGGCGCAGAGGTTCGGCGGGCCAGCGTGGCTGAAGTTGGTTCACTGAAATGAAAATCGTCTTTTTCTTTGCCGGATGGTGTAATCGCATTCGTCTTCAGAAGATCGAAATAGGTCTCTTGATCTGAAAATGTGTTGGGGTTTCGGTCGATGACTTCATCATTCCACAAATAGGTTTCATCGGTCCAAGAGCGGAGCCAAAACAGTTCTTCTGCCAAAGACCCAGGTTGATCCGGAAACGAAGTGCCTCCGGCGTCGACGCCGGACCGCGGCGCGGCGCAGAATTGTTGAAAATTGCCAGAAGGTTCGAAAATGCCCGGCGTCCAGCTTGGCGCAGAACTGGTCGGTGGGGGCGGTGTTGACGGCGGCGGCGGTGTTGTGACCGTAGGAGGCGGGGTTGATGATCCGCCGCCACCGCCGCCGCCACAAGCGACAAGAAGGCTTGCGCTGGCGATCAAAGCCGCGAATGCAAAGGACCGAAGCGATGATTTTGGCATAGGTGTCTCTCTTCAAAACGCGTTTTCTGCCCGGTCCCCACCCGGCGAACGCACCACAGAATAACCGGCGCTGGCAACCGCATTCTTCATTAGATCATGTAAATTTGAACAAATTGGCAGAGGATTGGCCTGCTCGCACCGCTTGACCCTCTAGGTCAGAAGTGCTTTAGCGCCGCACGGGCCCCGATGGGCCTAAAAATCGTTTGTGGGAGGGGCAGCCAGCCCGAACCACGAACCCTCTAAACCCTGGCGTCTGGATCGAAAGACCACCAGACACCGCATTTGCCAGAGAGGCTATTATGGCTAAGAAACTGCTGGGGCAGCTCAAGCTCCAGATTCCTGCCGGCGCTGCAAACCCTTCGCCCCCGGTTGGTCCGGCGCTCGGTCAGCGCGGTATCAATATTATGGAATTCTGTAAGGCGTTTAACGCCAAGACAGAGAAGATGGAAAAAGGCCTGCCGCTGCCGGTGGTCATCGACTATTATCAAGACAAGTCTTTCACCTTCATCGTCAAAACAGCACCCGCCTCGGTTTTGCTGCGCAAAGCAGCTAAGCTTAAAAAAGGCAGCCAAGAGCCGGGTCGGTCTGTCGCCGGTAAAGTAACGCGCGCGCAGTGCCGCGAGATCGCGGAACAGAAGATGCCGGATCTGAATGCCAATGACCTAGATCAAGCAACCAAGATCATTGAGGGCTCGGCGCGCTCAATGGGTCTCGAAGTGGTGGAGTAAGCGGATGTCTGGAAAACGTTATCGCGCCCTCGCTGAAACCGTTGATGCAGAAGCACTCTACACCGTTTCAGATGCGGTAAAAATGGTCAAAGCCAATGCCACTGCAAAGTTTGATGAGACGGTTGAGATTGCCGTCAATCTTGGTGTCGACCCTAAATATGCAGACCAAATGGTGCGCGGCGTGGTGTCGCTTCCGTCTGGCACCGGAAAAGACGTCCGGGTCGCTGTCTTCGCGCGTGACGCGAAAGCCGATGAAGCCCGTGACGCTGGCGCTGAGATTGTCGGTGCTGAAGATCTGATGGAAGAGATCCAAAACGGTAAATCAGACTTCGATCGCGTTATCGCATCGCCTGATATGATGTCGGTGGTCGGGCGTTTGGGCAAAATCCTTGGCCCGCGGGGTCTGATGCCGAACCCAAAAGTCGGAACCGTTACGCCGAATGTCGGCCAAGCCGTCAAAGATGCAAAAGGCGGTTCGGTCGAGTTTCGGGTCGAGAAGCTTGGTATTATTCATGCGGGCATCGGCAAGGCGTCCTTCAGCGAGGATGCAATTGAACAGAATGTGCGCGCCTTTGTGGACGCTCTGATGAAAGCCAAACCGTCTGGCGCGAAAGGGACGTATGTCCAAAAGATCGCGCTAAGCTCGACCATGGGTCCAGGCGTCGGCGTCGACACATCGGATGCGATCGCGACTTAAGTCCGACGGATTTGCGCGGAGACGCCGTTTGAAAGCGACGCAAATGCGCTTTCAAATTTTTTTCTTGACTTTTCTGTTTTTGGGGCTTGCGCGCCTGGAGGGGAAAGGTTAAGGGATGCAGCTTGCGGGAGATTGGCGATTCGCCGGTCTCCCGTTTCCTGTCCGAGACCATGGGTGTCTTCTTTTGAAGTGTAAATCCTCTGATAGACGGGGTGAGGCAGGTTGGACTGCGATATTGCGCAGTCGGTCGGTCTGCCAGGCCCTGGGCAGGCGCTGGAGGCAGCGTCTTGACGTCGCCAATGGCAACCCCAGGCGCCCGGACGGTCCGGTCGCCTTTTTCGAAGGAGATCCGTAATGGATAGAGCCGGAAAAGCCGAAGCCATCGAAACACTCAAAGGTGTGTTCGCTGACTCTGGCAGCGTCGTTGTGGCGCGTTATACCGGTCTGACTGTTGCGGAGATGACCAAGTTCAGAGGTATGCTGCGTGAGCAGGGCGCCTCTGCGAAAGTCGTCAAGAACCGACTCGTGAAAAAAGCTCTAGACGGGAAGGGCGGAGACGCGGCGGCAGCCATGTTTGTCGACCAAACCGTGATTGCTTATGCAGATGACCCTGTGGCTGCGGCCAAGGGCGCTGCGGACTATGCCAAAGAGAACGATAATCTCGTGATTATTGGCGGTCTGATGGAAGAGAAGGTGCTTGATAAGAGCGGCGTTGAGGCTTTGGCCAAACTGCCGTCTCTCGACCAACTTCGTGGCAAGCTGATCGGCCTGATCCAAGCTCCGGCAACCAAGGTTGCTGGCGTGGTTCAAGCCCCAGCCGGTCAATTGGCGCGCGTAATTGCGGCATATGGAGCAAAAGACGCGGCTTAAGGTCATTTTCACAACCTGAAGACCCAAACCACTTCACCCTGTTTAATAGGAACTGACACATGTCTAAATTGGAAAAAATCGTCGAGGACCTGTCGTCTCTGACCGTTCTCGAAGCCTCAGAACTCGCTACTCTTCTTGAAGAAAAGTGGGGCGTCTCTGCAGCCGCGCCTGCGGCGGTCATGGCGATGCCAGGTGCTGGCGGCGATGCTGGTGCAGCAGCAGCCGAAGAGAAAGACGAGTTCGATATCGTCCTGACCAGCGCTGGCGATAAGAAGATCAACGTGATCAAAGTCGTACGCGAAGTCGTGGGCGGTCTTGGTCTGAAAGAAGCCAAAGAGCTCGTCGAAAGCGCTCCAAAGGCGATTAAAGAAGGCGTCGCAAAAGACGAAGCCGAAGAAATTAAAAAGAAGTTCGAAGAAGCTGGCGCGACTGTCGAGCTCAAATAAAACTCTGCCCCTGTTGGGGCTTGTACAGTGCGGGATGGTGTTTGCGCGAGGCGCCGTTCCGTCGAAAATTAGCGCGGCAAAGTCGGTTTGGCTTTGCCGCGTCCGCGCATTTTAAGCGACACGCTGCTCCGGTTGCCCGGCCGAGCTGCCCAGAACGGAAGACAAGATGGCACTCTCTTTCACAGAAAAGAAACGCATCCGCAAATCCTTCGGTAAAATCCCCGAAGCCATCGATATGCCAAACCTCATTGAGGTTCAGCGCTCCTCATACGAACATTTTTTACAGATGCACACCCCGCAGCATGAACGGACCGATGATGGTCTGGGCGGTGTGTTTAAGTCAGTGTTCCCGATCATCGATTTCAATGAGCGCGCATCGCTTGAATATGTCTCGTATGAGTTTGAGCCGCCAAAGTTCGATACTGAAGAGTGCATGCAGCGCGACCTTACCTATGCTGCGCCGCTGAAAGTGCGTTTGCAATTGGTCGTGTTCGATATTGACGAGGACACGGGCGCGAAGTCTGTGAAAGAAGTCAAAGAACAAGAGGTCTATCTCGGCGATATTCCTTTGATGACCAATAAAGGCACGTTCATCGTCAATGGCACTGAGCGCGTGATTGTCAGTCAGCTCCACCGCTCACCGGGTGTGTTCTTCGACCATGATCGGGGCAAAACGCACTCATCGGGAAAGCTCCTATTTGCAGCGCGCATCATCCCTTATCGCGGGTCTTGGCTCGACTTTGAGTTTGATGCCAAGGATATTCTTAATGTCCGGATCGATCGCAAACGAAAACTGCCAGCGACAACGCTTTTGATGGCGCTTGGTTATGATGCCGATCAGATCCTCGACATGTTCTATACCCACTCGATTTATCGGTTAGACAAAGCTGGCTGGATCACTGGTTTTAACCCCGATGCTTGGAAAGGGGTCAAGCCGGCTTTTGATCTTGTCGATGCAAAGTCAGGTAAAGTGGTCGCGCCCGCGGATCGCAAGATCACAGCGCTTGCACTCAAGCGGATCAAAGACGGCGGCACGGAAGAGCTATTGCTGCCAACCACGGCGCTCGAAAACAAGTTTCTTGCACGCGACATCGTCAATCGCAAAACGGGCGAAATCTATGGCGAGTCTGGCGATTTGCTCGATGAAGAGCTTTTGGCTGAACTGCGCGAGCAGAAGATTAAAGCGATTGAGGTGCTCGATGTCGATGGCGGCGGGCGGGGGCCATGGCTGCGCAATACGCTGAAAGCCGATAAGAACGATACGCGTTTTGAAGCGCTTTCGGACATCTACCGGGTGATGCGTCCAGGCGAGCCACCAACCCAGGAAGCCGCGGACGCGCTGTTCAATCAGCTCTTCTTTGACAGTGAGCGCTACGACCTTTCAGCGGTCGGTCGGGTCAAAATGAACACCCGCCTGAAAGTGACGGTGCCCGGTTATGAGCCCGCCGAAGACACCGAACGGACGCTGCGCAATGACGACATTACCGGCGTCATGAAAGTGATTCTCGATCTGAAGGATAGCAAAGGCGACGTTGACGATATTGATAATCTCGGCAATCGGCGTGTTCGGTCAGTCGGTGAATTGATGGAGAATAATTACCGGATTGGCCTCGTTCGGATGGAGCGTGCGATCAAAGAGCGGATGAGCTCGGTCGACATCGATACGGTGATGCCGAATGATCTGATCAATGCCAAGCCCGTCGTGGCCTCGGTGCGCGAATTCTTCGGCTCGTCGCAGCTGTCGCAGTTTATGGACCAAACCAATCCGCTATCGGAGATTACCCATAAGCGTCGCCTGTCTGCGCTTGGCCCAGGCGGTTTGCAGCGCGAACGCGCCGGCTTCGAAGTGCGCGATGTGCACCCGACCCATTATGGTCGGATTTGTCCAATTGAGACGCCGGAAGGCCCGAATATTGGCCTGATCAATTCGCTCGCCACGCATGCACGCGTCAATAAGTACGGCTTCATCGAAAGCCCATACCGGAAAGTCGAAAACGGCAAGCTCACCGACGATGTGGTTTACCTGTCTGCAATGGAAGAGCAGCTCTACAAAATTGCCCAGGCGAACACGCAAGTCGACGCCAAAGGCGAGCTGGTCAATGAGTTCGCCAATGCGCGTGTCAACGGCGAAGCGATGCTGGTGCTGAAAGAAGACGTTCAGTATATGGACGTCTCGCCGAAGCAAGTTGTATCTGTTGCCGCAGCACTCATACCGTTCCTGGAGAATGATGACGCCAACCGTGCGTTGATGGGCTCAAACATGCAACGCCAAGCTGTGCCACTGGTGCAAACCGATGCACCATTGGTTGGAACCGGCATGGAAGCGGTTGTGGCCCGCGATAGCCGCGCGGCTGTTGTGGCCTCGCGCGCGGGCGTGATTGAGCAAGTCGACGGGACGCGGATTGTTGTGCGTGCGACGGACGATCTGGAGGGTAAGTCGGGCGTTGATATCTATCGCTTGTCTAAGTTCCGCCGGTCGAATCAAAACAGCTGCATCAACCAACGTCCGATCGTAAAAGTCGGCGACGCGGTCAAGCGAGGCGATATTATCGCAGATGGACCGTCGACCGATCTCGGCGAGTTGGCCCTGGGTCGAAACGTGCTCGTCGCGTTCATGCCTTGGAATGGCTATAATTTCGAAGACTCGATCCTGATTTCTGAGCGTATTGTGCGCGACGATGTCTATACATCGATCCACTTGGAAGAGTTTGAGATCGCTGCGCGCGACACCAAGCTTGGCCCCGAAGAAATCACCCGAGACATTCCAAATGTCGGTGAAGAAGCGCTGCGCAACTTGGACGAAGCGGGCATCGTGGCCGTGGGCGCTGAGGTCAAAGCGGGCGATATCCTCGTTGGCAAAGTGACGCCAAAAGGCGAGAGCCCGATGACGCCGGAGGAGAAGCTCCTCCGCGCCATCTTTGGTGAGAAAGCCTCTGATGTCCGCGACACGTCTCTGCGCGTGCCTCCGGGCGATGCCGGAACCGTGGTCGAAGTTCGCGTCTTCAACCGTCACGGCATCGATAAGGATCAGCGCGCGCTGCAAATTGAGCGCGAACAAATCGAGCAGCTTCAAGAAGATAAAGAAGACGAGCAGTCGATCCTCGAGCGCAACACCTATGCGCGCTTGCGCGAAGTGTTGACGGGCAAAGAGGCGGCGGCGGGACCGAAAGGCTTCAAGACCGGCAAAATTTCAGCGGCGGATATCGAAGCGCTTGCAGATCGAGAGCTTTGGGAAATCGCGCTCAAGTCTGAAAAGGCTCAAGCCGAGATTGACGCGCTGCGCGAGCAATTCGACGATGCGATACGGGAGCTCGATGCGCGCTTTAACGACAAAGTCGATAAAGTTCAGCAGGGCGACGATCTGCCCCCAGGCGTGATGAAAGTCGTAAAGGTCTTCCTCGCGGTGAAGCGTAAGCTGCAGCCAGGCGACAAGATGGCCGGGCGTCACGGCAATAAGGGGGTGATCTCTAAGATCAATCCGATCGAGGACATGCCCTTCCTAGAAGACGGCACACCGGTTGACATCGTGTTGAACCCGCTCGGCGTTCCATCGCGGATGAATGTTGGGCAGATTCTCGAAACCCACCTTGGGTGGGCAGCTGCCGGTCTTGGGAAGTTGGTGACCGAATCGCTCGAAGAGTGGCACGCCAGCAATGACGGCAAAGCCCTACGGAAAACGCTGCAAACCGTTTACGGCAAAGACGAGCCGCTCCCGGACACGGATGAGGAGCTGGTCGAGCTTGCGGGTAACCTGAAAAAAGGGGTTCCGTTCGCGACACCAGTCTTTGATGGTGCGCGCGAGCCGGACATCGTTGAGATGCTGGAGCGCGCCGGATTGGACGGGTCGGGTCAGTCCGTCGTCTTTGATGGTCGGACGGGCGAGCAGTTCAAGCGTCCAGTCACGGTTGGGTATAAGTATCTTCTCAAACTGCACCATCTGGTCGACGAGAAGATCCACGCCCGGTCTACCGGACCTTACTCTCTGGTCACGCAACAGCCACTGGGCGGTAAGGCGCAGTTCGGCGGTCAGCGCTTCGGTGAGATGGAAGTCTGGGCTTTGGAAGCCTATGGCGCGGCGTACACGCTTCAAGAAATGCTCACCGTTAAGTCAGACGACACGGCGGGCCGCGCAAAAGTGTACGAAGCCATTGTTCGCGGCGACGACACATTCGAAGCTGGTATCCCAGAAAGCTTCAACGTGTTGATCAAAGAGATGCGGTCACTCGGCCTCAATGTCGAACTGATCGGAGACAATGACGGAGACTCAAACGTGGCGGCTGAATAGCCGTCACGCCTTGATTTAGGATTGTAGAGTAAACAGGTTCAAAAGGTCAGTTTTTCGACGGGGAAGCTGACCAAACCCTCCCAAGGAGTGGAAACATATGCGCCAAGATGTAGCCAGCATTTACAGACAAAAAGAAGAAGTCCCTAGCTTCGATGCGATCCGGATTACGATCGCTAGCCCGGAAAAAATCCGCGGCTGGTCGTCCGGTGAGATCAAGAAGCCCGAGACGATCAATTACCGGACGTTCAAACCAGAACGGGACGGCTTGTTCTGCGCGCGGATTTTCGGACCGATCAAAGACTATGAGTGTCTTTGCGGGAAATATAAGCGGATCAAGTATCGCGGGATTATCTGTGAGAAATGCGGTGTGGAAGTCACGCTCGCAAAAGTCCGTCGTGAGCGGATGGGACATATCGAGCTGGCCTCGCCGGTGGCTCACATTTGGTTTCTGAAATCTCTGCCATCCCGGATCGCAACGCTCCTCGACATGACATTGAAAGATGTCGAGCGCGTGCTGTATTTTGAGAGCTATGTCGTCACCGAACCTGGACTGACCCCGCTCGAGCCGAAGCAGCTGCTGACTGAAGAAGAATACATGGATCTTCAGGACGAGCATGGCGAAGACGCCTTCACCGCCATGATCGGCGCAGAAGCGGTCAAAGAAATCCTCGAAGGGATGGATCTGGACCTGCTGGCGGACCAGCTGCGCGAAGATCTGGCGGAATCAACGTCGGAACTGAAAACGAAGAAGTATTCAAAGCGGCTGAAAGTGGTTGAGGCCTTCCTTGCCTCTGGCGCCAAGCCAGAGTGGATGATCCTCAATGTCGTTCCCGTCATCCCACCCGATTTGCGTCCACTGGTGCCGCTGGACGGTGGTCGTTTTGCGACGTCTGATCTGAACGATCTCTATCGCCGCGTGATCAACCGGAACAACCGTTTGAAGCGTTTGATGGAGCTGCGCGCGCCAGACATCATCATCCGCAACGAGAAGCGGATGCTTCAGGAATCCGTCGACGCTTTGTTCGACAATGGCCGCCGCGGCCGGACCATTACCGGGACCAATAAGCGTCCGCTAAAATCGCTGTCTGACATGCTGAAAGGCAAGCACGGCCGGTTCCGTCAGAACCTGCTCGGAAAGCGCGTCGACTATTCTGGTCGTTCGGTGATCGTGGTTGGTCCGAACATGAAGCTGCATGAGTGCGGTCTTCCGAAGAAGATGGCGCTCGAGCTATTCAAGCCGTTCATCTATGCCCGCCTCGACGCCAAAGGTCTCGCCGGCACGGTGAAAGCCGCGAAGAAGCTGGTTGAGAAAGAAAAGCCAGAAGTTTGGGACATTCTTGAAGAAGTGATCCGTGAGCACCCGGTTCTTCTGAACCGCGCGCCAACGCTTCACCGCCTCGGGATCCAGGCGTTCGAGCCGAAACTGATTGAAGGCAAAGCGATCCAGCTGCACCCGCTGGTCTGTGCGGCGTTTAACGCTGACTTTGATGGCGACCAAATGGCGGTCCACGTGCCACTGAGCCTGGAAGCACAACTTGAAGCGCGCGTCTTGATGATGTCGACGAACAATATCCTGTCGCCCGCCAATGGTAAGCCAATCATCGTGCCGTCTCAGGACATCGTTCTCGGACTGTATTACCTCTCGCTCGACAAACCGAACGAGCAGGGCGAGGGCATGGTCATTTCTGATATGGCCGAGCTGGAGCACGCGCTGTCATCTGGCAAGCTGGCCATGCACGCCAAGATCAAAGCGATGTTCCACACCAAGGATGAAGACGGCAATGATCTCTCGAAAGTCATCGATACGACCCCTGGTCGTTACATGATTTCTGACATCTTCCCGCGCCATCACAAAATCGATCCTGAACAATTGCTCAGCGATGTGATGGTCAAAAAGAATATCGGAAAGCTGATCGACGAGGTCTATCGTCACTGTGGTCAGAAGGCGACGGTGATCTTTGCAGACCGCTTAATGGCGCTTGGCTTCCGTGAAGCGGCGAAAGCGGGCATTTCGTTCGGCAAGGACGATATGAAAATCCCGGGCGCCAAAGTGAAGCTCGTTGAGCAAACCAAAGAGCAAGTGGCGGAGTATGAGCGCCAATATGCTGATGGTCTGATCACGCGTGGCGAGAAATACAATAAAGTCGTCGATGCTTGGTCGACCTGCACGGACAAAGTCGCAGACGCGATGATGGACGCTGCAGGCGAGGCGGAAACGGATAAGAAGACGGGTCGCCAAGAAGAAACCAATTCGGTCTTTATGATGGCCCACTCTGGTGCGCGTGGCTCGAAGAACCAGATGAAGCAGCTGGCTGGTATGCGGGGCCTGATGGCCCGTCCGGATGGCTCGATCATCGAGACGCCCATCATCTCGAACTTTAAAGAGGGTCTGACCGTTCAGGAGTACTTCAACTCGACTCACGGGGCCCGGAAGGGTCTTGCGGATACGGCGTTGAAGACGGCAAACTCTGGTTATCTCACGCGCCGCCTCGTTGACGTTGCGCAAGATTGCATCGTCACCGAAGACGACTGTGGAACCGACAAAGGCATTGAGCTGTCTGCGGTTATGGAAGGCGCCGACGTTGTTGTGTCTCTGAGCGAGCGTATTCTCGGTCGTGTCACGGGCGAAGACGTCAAAGCGCCAAAATCGGATGAGTTGGTCGCACCGGCGAACACCTATATCGACGAGGTGCTGGCGAAAACAATCGAAGATGCAGGCGTTGACCGGATCAAAGTCCGTTCGCCGCTGACATGTGAAACCAAAATTGGCGTCTGTGTGGCCTGTTATGGTCGTGATCTCGCGCGCGGAACGATCGTCAATAAAGGCGAAGCCGTCGGCGTCATTGCGGCGCAGTCGATTGGTGAGCCAGGCACGCAGCTGACCATGCGGACCTTCCATATTGGCGGTGCGGCCTCGGTTGCCGAAGAAAGCTCTACTGAGGCGCAAGTCGAAGGGAAGATCAAATTCGAAAACCCAACTTTCGTGAAACGCGAAGATGGCGCTTTGATCGTCACCGGTCGTCACATGGTCGTGTCGATTGAAGATGCTGACGGACGCACTCGTCAGACCTTCAAGCCAACCTACGGCACCGCTCTATCGGTCAAGGATAAGAAAAAGGTCAAACCTGGCGACAAAATCGCCGACTGGGATCCATTTGCCCAGCCGATGATTTCAGAAGTCGAAGGGACGATCCGCCTGGTCGACATTGTCGACGGTCTGACCGCTCGCGAAGAGACAGATGAAGCAACCGGTATTTCGTCGCGTGTGATCATTGATGGTCGTGGCTCGAAAGGGGCGGACTTGCGCCCGTCGATCATGATTGTGAACGCCAAAGGCGAGGCGCTCGCCCTGCCAAATGGCAATGAGGCGCGTTACATGCTGTCACCTGGGGCGATCCTGTCAGTTGAAGAAGGCGACACAGTCAAAGTCGGTGAGTCGATGGCTCGTATCGCAACGGGTGGTGCGAAAACCAAAGACATTACAGGTGGTCTGCCGCGTGTGGCCGAACTGTTCGAAGCGCGCCGTCCGAAGGATCACGCCGTGATCGCCGAAATGGATGGTCGCATTCAGTTCGTGCGCGAGTACAAGCAGAAGCGGAAGATCGCGATTGTCCCGGAAGAGGATGGTGCAGAGCCAATCGAATTCCTGGTGCCAAAAGCGCGTCGTCTCGACGTTCAGGATGGCGACTATGTGAAGCGCGGTGATTACATCATCGATGGTAACCCAGCGCCGCAGGACATTCTTGCAACGCTCGGGATTGAAGCGCTTGCGGACTATCTTGTCGACGAAGTTCAGAAGGTTTACCGTCTGCAAGGCGTACCGATCAATGACAAACATATCGAAGTGATCGTGCGCCAAATGCTGCAAAAGTTCGAGGTGACCGATGCCGGCACCACGACCTTGATCAAAGGTGAGCATATCGATGCGATTGAGCTCGAAGAAGCCAATGCCGCGGTGCGTAAGTCGAAAAAAGCCGACCAACGCGAAGCGACAGCGGTTCCTGTGCTGCTTGGGATCACCAAAGCCTCGCTTCAGACCCGCAGCTTCATCTCAGCTGCTTCGTTCCAAGAAACGACGCGCGTGCTGACCGAAGCGGCCTTGCAAGGCAAAGTCGATACGCTGGAAGGCTTGAAAGAGAATGTCATTGTTGGCCGACTCATTCCGGCCGGGACCGGTGGCGGCATGCGCGAAATGCGCAAAGTTGCCGCTCAACGCGACCAGCAACTTCGCAATAAACGCGAAGCAGCTGCAAAAGAAGCGTCGGCAGCATTGCCTGCGCCTGAAGCAGCTGAATAGAGACGCAGCCTAAACAAATCAAAACGCCATATCCTTCCAGGGTATGGCGTTTTTTACTTGCGCAGAACGTAAAACCTAAATCTTATGGATCTGAGTATTAGGGGACCCTTGAATGGAATGGGTCCCAAATGCTTTCCATCAAAACGCGCTTGCCGGATCAGCCTTTTATCGACGCCGGTGAAACCCTGCGTGACGAAATCACAAGGCATGCCCCAGAGTATCAGTCGGTTATGTCCGCCTTACACGAGGATGGCTATGCGGTGATAGATCCGGCTTTCGATCCGGACGATCTGGACACCGTTGAACACTTCTGCAAGTTCGAACCGACGTCAGAGGGCCGCGTTCAGGATGCTTGGAAAAAACAAGCTGCGGTCGGTCGCCTGGCTGTGCACGCCCCGGTGATCGAAATGCTGAGCACGGTATATGGTCGGCGGGCGTTTCCATTCCAAACCTTGAATTTTACCTATGGTACGGAGCAGCCCGCGCATTCCGATGCGTACCATTTTCATTCCAAACCAGGCGGGTTCATGTGCGGCGTTTGGGTCGCTTTGGAGGATATTTCGCCGGAGGCGGGGCCCCTGATGGTTTATCCGGGCAGCCACAGACTGGGCTTTGTGAACCGCTGGGATCTGCCGGGTGAGCAAACCTATGCAGACTATGAGCGACACATTGCGGATGTCATCGACGCCCATGAGTTGGACGCCAAGCCGGCGCTTTTGAAACGCGGGCAGGCTTTGGTTTGGGTCGCGAATCTACTGCACGGAGGTGCGCCTCGACAGGAAAAATCGCGTACGCGTTTGAGCCAAGTTTCGCACTACTTTTTCGAAGATTGCGCCTACGTCACGCCAAAAGCCTATGATTTAGAGCGGCGCAAACACCTCATCCGTCAGCCATATGATTTAACAAAGCGTCGCCACGTTTTGAGTCAGACCAAACATCTCCCGCAGCAAATGCCGCTGCACTATATCCTCGGCCTTAGACTCTTGCTTATGCTTGATAATCCGCCGCATTTTACCCGCGAGTGAGCGGTCATCGGTCGAAATATAGGATGGACTAGTTTTAATCAAACTGACATTTTTTGCACGCAAACGCGGGTTTTTATTTGCCTCACTGCGATGATCGCATTTATCTAAAGTCCGAGTCAGGGGCATGTAGATTGAGAAAAATCTAGGAGGGTTCGTGCCCTACGCCGCCAACCTTGAAGATCTCCCGCTGATACATCGCAGCGAAGATGAAATCGACGCCCTCGTCGAACGTTTTCCCGAAGATGAAGCGGTCATAAAATCGCTGCATGAAGATGGCTTTGCGATCATCGATCTTGACCTTGATCCAGGCGATGTCTGCCGCGCGCGCGCGCTTTGTCATTCGATCCCCCCTGAGAAAGGCCGGGTCCAGGATGCTTGGAAAAGCAATTCAGCCGTCGCGCGGATCGCGACGGACCCGCATCTGGTCGCGCTCCTATCGAATCTGTATGGACGGCAGGCATTTCCGTTCCAAACTTTGAACTTCGATTTTGGTACAGAGCAAAGCGCACATTCAGACACGTATCATTTTAACGCCCGTCCATATGGCTTCATGTGCGGCGTCTGGGTTGCCCTAGAAGATGTAACCGAAAATGCTGGCCCGCTCTTCTACTATCCCGGCAGTCAAAATCTCCCGATCCTGGAACGTTTGGATGTCGAAGGGGACCACTCGTATCAAGACTATGAGCAACAACTCACCAAGATGATCACTGCGGGCGGTTATAAGAAGCACAAGGCGCTCCTGAAACAGGGACAAGCGCTGATTTGGACGGCCAATCTTGTGCATGGCGGCGCCCCGAGGCTGAACCCAAGTCTGACGCGCTATAGCCAGGTGACACACTATTTTTTCGAAGGCTGCGCTTACTACACGCCGCGATTGTTTGACTTGCGGCAAAATCGCCACAGTGTGCGCGAGCCGTTTAGCATTACCCAGCGCAAATTTGTCCCCAGTGACCAAACGGAGCTGAAAGGACACCCAAGCTGGATGAAACGGCTTTGGTGGCGCCGGGACATTTGGCGCCGCGTACATCCATCCTGGCCAACGTTTCGAAAAGGCGATGGCGAATAGTCAGTCTTAGGAGGGTAGATTCCGGAAAATACCGATTTACGAGATACTGATCGGATGATTTGCGCGATGGCCGGATATCGTCACCTATATTGAACGATATAACTTCGGTGTAACGCATAGCGAGCGCATGCGCACAGAGTTTCGGAGCGAAACATGAAAATGAGTTTGATCCGTGCGCTTTGCAGTGACCCTATTCGTTTTGCTGACGAATGATCCGTAAGCAAAGCCGTTTCAATAATGGCCAGCTTTCAGGCCCGCTTCGCGCTCCGCGCTTCATCGCCGCCATGGCGAATAAACCCCCAGTGCATTCTCTCTGCCGCGATCCCTTGACGTAGCGAGCGCTGGGCCTTAACACGCGGCCATGCTGGCTGGGCAGTCCTGAAGGGGTCTGCCCGGTAATCCTTTTGGGGATTACCCGTTTGGCAAACACACCGACAGTCACGGACGGCAAATGGGGCGCTCACGGCCTGGTTTTCGTCTCACCCGAAATTGGTCCGACAGGGGCCGCAAAAAAGAGAGTATCAAGGCCCCTATGCCGACGATTCAACAGCTGATCCGGAAGCCGCGCAAGCCTAAGCCGCAGCGTTCCAAAACCCCCGCCCTGAAGGGCAACCCACAACGTCGCGGTGTCTGCACCCGTGTGTACACGACCACACCAAAGAAGCCGAACTCAGCGCTTCGGAAAGTGGCCAAGGTCCGCCTGACGACTGGGTTTGAGTCGCTTTGCTATATTCCAGGGGAAGGCCACAATTTGCAGGAACACTCTGTTGTCCTGATCCGTGGTGGCCGCGTGAAAGACTTGCCAGGTGTGCGTTACCACATCCTGCGCGGCGTTCTGGATACGCAGGGCGTGAAAGATCGCAAGCAACGTCGTTCGCATTACGGCGTTAAGAAGCCAAAATAAGGGAGGGCTAAACCATGTCTCGTCGTCACCGCGCAGAGAAGCGTCAGGTCCTGCCTGATCCAAAATTCAAGGACGTCGTCCTGTCGAAATTCATGAACCAGATCATGAAGGATGGCAAAAAGTCGACGGCCGAACGCATCGTTTATGGCGCGCTCGACCTGGTTGAGTCGCGTGCCAAGAAAGACCCCGTCGAGGTCTTCCACGAAGCCCTGGAAGCGATTTCCCCAGCCGTTGAAGTGCGCTCTCGCCGTGTTGGCGGTGCGACCTATCAGGTGCCGGTTGAGGTGCGTCCGGATCGCCGCCAAGCGCTGGCGATTCGTTGGCTCGCTTCTGCGGCGGGAAGCCGGAACGAGAACACGATGCGCGAGCGTCTCGCCGGAGAGCTAATGGACGCTTCTCAAGGCCGCGGCGCGGCTGTGAAGAAGCGCGAAGACACGCACAAAATGGCGGAAGCCAATCGTGCGTTCTCGCACTATCGTTGGTAATTTTTTAAAAGACCCTACGTCCCGTCTCGGAACACAACTACGAAGGTAAAGCCCATGGCCCGCGAATATCCGCTGGAGCGCTATCGTAACTTTGGTATTATGGCGCACATTGATGCCGGTAAGACCACAACGTCTGAACGCATCCTGTATTATACAGGCAAGTCGCACAAAATCGGCGAAGTGCATGACGGCGCTGCGACCATGGACTGGATGGAACAAGAGCAAGAGCGTGGCATCACAATTACCTCGGCGGCGACCACCACCTTCTGGGAGCGGACCGAAGACGGCAACACCGCTCAAACGGAAAAGCATCGCCTAAACATCATCGATACACCCGGACACGTGGACTTCACAATTGAAGTTGAACGCTCTCTGGCGGTTCTTGACGGCGCGGTTTGCGTCCTGGATGCAAATGCGGGCGTTGAGCCTCAGACGGAAACCGTTTGGCGTCAGGCGGATCGATATCACGTGCCGCGGATCGTGTTCGTCAACAAAATGGACAAGATCGGCGCTGACTTCTTCAACTGCGTCGACATGATCAAAGATCGCACCGGCGCGCAACCTTTGCCAATTCAGTGCCCCATCGGCGCTGAAAGCGAGCTCGAAGGCCATGTTGACCTGATCACCATGCAAGAATGGGTTTGGGCCGGCGAAGACCTCGGCGCGACTTGGGAACTTCGCGAGATCCGCGACGAGCTCAAGGATAAGTGCGAAGAGATGCGCTCTGAAATGGTCGAGCTTGCTGTTGAGCAAGACGAAGAGGCCATGGAAGCTTATCTCGAAGGCGAAGAGCCATCGGTTGAGAAGCTTCGCGAGCTGATTCGTAAGGGCACGCTGGACATGGCGTTCGTGCCGGTCATCTGCGGCTCTGCGTTTAAAAATAAAGGCGTCCAGCCCATGTTGAACGCTGTGCTCGACTACCTGCCGAGCCCGCTCGATGTGCCTGCCTATATGGGCTTTAAGCCCGGCGACGAAACGGAAACGCGCGACATTGCGCGTTCTGCTGACGACGCACAGCCATTTGCGGGCCTGGCCTTCAAAATCATGAACGACCCATTTGTGGGTTCGCTCACCTTTGTTCGCATCTATTCAGGTGTCATGACCAAAGGCGGCTCGATGCTGAACTCCACCAAGGATAAGCAAGAGCGCATCGGTCGGATGATGATGATGCACTCGAACAATCGTGAAGAGATCGAAGAAGCTTATGCCGGTGACATTATCGCGCTGGCTGGCCTCAAGCAGACGACAACCGGCGACACGCTGTGCGCGAAGAATGACCCTGTCGTTCTCGAAACCATGACCTTCCCAGATCCGGTCATCGAGATTGCGGTTGAGCCGAAGTCGAAAGCTGACCAAGAGAAAATGTCTGTGGGTCTGCAGCGCCTCGCAGCAGAAGACCCAAGCTTCCAGGTCGAGTCAGACTTTGAGTCCGGCCAGACCATTATGAAAGGCATGGGCGAGCTTCACCTCGACATTCTCGTCGACCGCCTGAAGCGTGAGTTTAAAGTTGAAGCGAATATCGGTCAGCCCAAAGTGGCTTATCGCGAAGCGCTCGGCCGGGTCGCTGACATCGATTACACGCACAAGAAGCAGTCTGGTGGCTCTGGACAGTTTGCTCGCGTCAAAATCACGTTCGAACCCTTGGAAGCCGGGTCTGGTTTTGAGTTCGAGAGTAAAATTGTCGGGGGTGCGGTGCCGAAGGAATACATCCCGGGCGTCGAGAATGGCTTGAAAATGGCCAAGGAAAACGGGCTGCTCGCCGGGTATCCTGTGACCGACTTCAAAGCAATACTGACCGATGGTGCGTTCCACGATGTCGACTCAAGCGTTCTGGCGTTCGAGATCGCCGCGCGCGCCGCGTTCCGTGAGCTGAAGTCTGAAGGTGATCCGCGCCTGATGGAACCTGTGATGAAAGTCGAAGTTGTCACCCCAGAAGACTATATGGGCGACATTATCGGTGACCTGAACTCACGTCGCGGTCAGATCCAAGGCTCTGAGCCACGCGGCAACGCAACCGCGATCAATGCGTTCGTTCCACTGGTGAATATGTTTGGATATGTGTCTGACCTTCGCGGCATGTCACAAGGCCGGGCGCAATTCACCATGCAGTTCGATCACTATGCTGAGGTTCCAAAAGCGGAAGCTCAGAAAATCACCCAAGAATTGGCTGGCTAAGCCGAAATAACACAAGAAGATTTGGTATTAGGAGTATCCCATGGCCAAGGAGAAGTTTGAGCGTAATAAGCCGCACGTGAACATCGGCACGATTGGTCACGTGGACCATGGTAAGA
>JBCBBZ010000015.1:0-53953 GCA_038531165.1 Pseudomonadota bacterium | reverse complement strand
CCGCCTTCGCGGATCGCGAAGGCGGCCGCACCGTCGGCGCCGGTGTTGTCGCGGCGGTGAAGGCTTAAGGCCCAAGCGCAAGCGCCGGGCCGGGGCTTGCCAGACCTAAGGCTGAAATGGCCTTGCCAGACCCAAATCAAGAACCCCCGTGGCCCCCGCCGCGGGGGTTTTTCTTTGGGGGCAGAGCCTAAGCGCGGACGCGCGCGTTGAGCCCCCAAATTGCGCTAGCGCAACGCCTCGCGGATCTCTGCCATTTGCGGATGCGAAAGGCCCGCAGCACTCAATGTGTCAAAATCCTCATTGATCACCACTTCCCAAAGTCGGTCATACTGTTCGGGGATTTTGGTTCCTTTGTATTGGAGATAAATCGCCGCTGCGGCATCGTCTTGGCCTTGGAACATAAGCGCATGCGCGCGATTGGTCTGGAGCCATGTTTTGTCCGGTGCTATTGATATGCCGAGTTCAGATGCGGCTTGCGCCGCTACAAAGTCCTGCGCAAACAGGGCGTACCAAGACTTCATTCCAAGTTCGACCGCCACTTCCGCAGATGAAATGTATCCTGCATCGAGCAGCGCTTGAGCACCATCAATCCGTTGATCTGACAAACCAAGCGCCGCGTCATAGCGGTTTTCAGCGAAGGCGGTGTACGGATCGGGCAGTTCTGCAAGATAAATGTTTGCCCGTGTGCCAAACACAAAGTCTACTCGGCGTTTGAGGGCAGAGTCCTCCGGTGCGTCGTTGAGCGCGTCTATCGCAGACGAATATGCTGAGTTGATCGTTGCATTAGATCGTTCGCGATCCGCAGCAATCCCTTTGCCATTGTAGAGGTTAATCGCATAATATGCACATCCATGGCTATGCCCGCCCTCGCAGGCCTGCTTGAACGCCGCGGTGGCCTGAACATGATCCGAGGCCGCAGAGGACGCATCATAATGCATTCCGAGATTGTAGCAGCCATACTCCGATCCTAAATCGCAGGCGCGCCGTTTAAGTTGGATGGCACGCGACAAGTCTTGCTCAACGATTTTCCCATCACGAAAGAAAAGACCGAGCGCGTTACAGGAATAAGCGGACGCTAACGTGCATGCCTGCTCATACAACTCAATGGCCTTTTGCATATCGAGTGGCCGACCATCGGTGCCTGTTTGGTAGTCGTAAGCGATGGCAGAAAGCAAATACCCATCGTCATTGGCTTTCAGAGCTGCGTTTATAGCGCGTTGTTCCCTCCGAACTTTGCGCTCGTCAATTTCAGCTTGCGTCAGACAGCTATCGCCAACGGCGATATACCCAGCCTTACAGCGATAGGATTGGCACTGTTCGCTGGTCACCGTGCGATAGCTGGTTTGCACGCAATAGCCGCCACCATAGCAACTTTGTCGGCAGCCATAGGAGTCGCAATACGTGTTACAGGTTTTCGGCGCCTGCTGCGAGCAATAGGGTTGCTGAGAGGTCACCGTTCTCGAATAGGCGCACTCCTTGCGGCCCATTTCGCAAGCAGAGAGTATTAGTGACAAAAGGAGGAGGGCGATATAGGCAGGGATTCGCTTATATTGCACTATGTCTCTGAATTGACTGATATTTCCTACTGCTCGGTCCATCTCTTTACCTAGCTCTGGCTGGCCTATATTTAGGATGTCGTCGGCCAACCACGCTGTCAACGAGAATCCGAGGCGTTCAAGATGGACGAGCACACGCCTCATTTACGGTTTTGATGCGCGCCAACCGGTCCCAGATTTCCTGCGCTGGACCATTGCATCGAACCGTCGCTTAAGGCATTTAAGCCGCTCACTGGACGGGTGTAGCTCAGTTGGTAGAGCATCGGTCTCCAAAACCGAGGGTCCCGGGTTCGAGTCCTGGCGCCCGTGCCAGTGCAAATGTCGCCCATAAGATCAGTGTCTTTCTCCACAGCCAAAGCGAACGTACTCGGCTGCGCACCCGGAGCGGCGATCGGCTTCGGTGAATTTACTCTATGCGGTGGGCGAAGAGTTCGACATAGTCAGAGCCAGTCCGCCGAGGGTGCGGGCTGTCTATAAGAAATGGGGAGACACCAGATGACACTCAAAGCTCTAATCGCCGCCGCCACCTTTGCCGGCCTTTGCAGCACGGCCTCAGCGCAGCTGAACCTGTATGAGGATTACGATATCGGAGAGGCCGTATGGGAAATCACACCGGTCAAAGTCGATGCCAATATGGGGGACTATTATTTGGAAGGGCTGCGATCGACTTGGATCGATGCGAATGAAATTTCAAAATCCCTCGGCCATATCGAAGACTACAAAATCATGGGCAGCGTGACGCCTGAGAATGGCAATTTCAATATGCTGCTAATGGTCAAGTATAAGAGCATGGCAGAGATGGTGCCCTCGAAAGAGAAGTATGATGCGTTCATGGCGGCATGGGGCGACGCAAAAGTCGATGAGTCCCGCGAAACATCGAAATCCTATCCGGAGCTGCGCGAGATTAAAGGCCAGTACCTGATGCAAGAAGTCATGATGATTGAGGCGGAATAGACCGCAGCACCTGCGTGAAGCCGGTGCTGTGCAGTGTCGGCTTTGTGCCTTTTCGTTTTGAGACACATAAACCCGACGCGCGGATCGTTGGCGAGCGGCAGCCCGCATTTGACGCCGCCAGCGCGGCTATGGCTTGACCACATGTGACGCCCTGAAACGCTTGCCCATGCTTTGCGAAAACGTGCCGTTCAAGGCGCTGAACGGGCGATTGAATCTGCCCGTTTTCGACGACACCCAAATTTCGACATGGGGTTGACCCATTTTAGTTGTGAATTGTTGGTTGAAACCCAGGCAGCGAATCTAATATCTGGCACGCATTGCTAGAAAGGCCGTGACCCAGAATGGCGTCGGTATAAGCCGTCTGTGTCGGTCAAAGAACATGAGAGAACTTATGCGCCGTTCACTGTTTCTCGCCATATGCCTGAGCCTCTTTGTGCCTTCTCAAGCCTCCAGCACGGACGATCTCAACATTCGAGGTTGGGTCGAGCATGCGCGCGTTATGCCTGAACGGTTATTGATGACCGCTAAACTCGATAGCGGCGCGCGCACCACCTCGATCCACGCTGAAATCCTATCGGCGGAAGAGGTCAAGGACCTCGTGCTCAACGGCGAGATCGATGATGTCGCCGATGACACGGAGACCGGCGCGCAAGAGATGTTCAATACAAGCATGGTCGAAGGGAGCGCGCCGGATGACCCCCCGGCGGAGGAAATCTCACCGATTTCCGATGCATCGATCTCTGACTTCATGTCTGAAAATATCACGTTTCGGCTGACCAGTCGGGGCGGCAAAGAAGTGATTGTCACCGAACCCGTTGTGCGTTGGGTCTCAATCCGGCGCCGGGGCGGCGGTGCCATTGTGCGACCGGTCGTGATGATGGAATTATGTTTGGCCGGTCTGCGCGTTCGCGGCGAAGTCAATCTCGCCGATCGGACGGGCTTTAATTATCCACTCCTGATCGGACGGAATATGTTGAGCGATGCTGGTATTAGCATTGATTCTCGGCAAGTCTTCGCATCGAAGAAAGCCTGCGACGAAGCCGACTGAGCACGTAAGCGTTGCCATCGCGCGCTGGCAGGTCGGAGCCATCTCAGCTTCTGCACATCTGCCGGTTGACGGCGGGGTCTGATTCCCGTATTGGCCACGCTTCGCAAGTCAGGCTGTGCCGGGAGACGGCAAACGCTGGCAACCGAAACGAACAACTGGATTTCCTCGTATCTGGGCGCTCAAAGAGCTGTGCTGCCTAGGTGTGTGGTTTTTACGTGAACGGACATCGCAGGATGGAAAAACAGAATATTAGGATCCGGCTGAAAGCCTTCGATCACCGCGCGCTCGATTTGTCGGCACGCGAAATCGTTTCGACTGCCAAGCGCACCGGCGCAGAAGTACGTGGGCCGATCCCACTGCCGACTCGCAAGGAGCGCTTTACGGTCAACCGGTCTCCACACGTCAATAAAAAGTCTCGCGAGCAATTCGAGATCCGTACGCACAAGCGTATCCTCGACATTGTTGACCCGACCCCGCAAACCGTGGACGCGCTGATGAAGCTCGACCTGTCTGCAGGGGTTGGCATCGAGATCAAACTCGAGGGAGCACGCTAATGGCGCTTCCAGCTCAACGATCTGGCGTGCTCGCCCGTAAACTGGGCATGACACGCGTCTTCAGCGAGGCCGGCCGCCACGTACCGGTGACTGTGCTCGCGCTCGATGGGTGTCAGGTTGTCGGTCTTCGTACAGAAGACGAGCGCGACGTGACGACCAAAAAAGGCGGTCAAGTTAAGCGCACGGATGGCTACACAGCTGTCGTCATGGGTGCCGGCGAAAAGAAAGCCAAGCGCACCGCGAAAGCTCAGCGCGAGCAGTTCGCCAAAGCCGGTGTCGCGCCAAAAGCAAAAGTTTCAGAGTTCCGTGTCAAATCTGACATCGCTCTGCCAGAGGTCGGCGCTGAAGTTCAGGCCGATCATTTTGTTCCTGGTCAAAAAGTCGACGTTGCTGGCGTTTCGATCGGTAAAGGGTTTGCCGGTGCGATGAAGCGCTGGAACTTTGGTGGTCTTCGCGCGTCTCATGGTGTGTCTATCTCTCACCGTTCGCACGGGTCGACCGGTCAATGCCAAGATCCGGGCCGCGTTTTCAAAGGTAAGAAAATGGCCGGACACTATGGTGTCGAGCGCCGTACCGTTCAGAACCTTGAAATCGTGCGCACCGACGTTGAGCGCGGCCTCGTGCTGATTAAAGGCGCGATCCCAGGTGCAGCTGGTTCATACGTCGAAATCCGCGACGCGGTAAAGAAAGCCCTCCATGCTGATGCTCCAGCGGAGGGCTCTTTTAAAGCGCCCGCTAAATCTGATGCCCCAGCTGGCGATGTTCAGATCGAAGGCACGGCTGCTGACAATATCGTTCTCGTTGATGGCATCGGTCCAAAGACTGAAGAGGCGCTCAAGGAGAAGGGCCTCGGCACCCTGTCCGCGTTCGTTGCCATGGCGGACGATGAGCGTACCGCGCTTCTCGAAGAACTCGGTGTTGCAGAGGATGCGGCAAGCGAAGACTGGGTGGGTCAGGCAAAAGACATTCTCGCAGGCGGTCAGCCACGCGCGAAAGTCGACCAGGACCTCCTGAAGAAACTTCTGAAAGAGGGGGCTGAATAATGGAACTCTCCGTCAAAACTCTTGAAGGCAAAGCTGCTGGTAAAGCGACTGTTGATGATGCGGTGTTCGGGATCGAAGAGATCCGCGGCGACGTGATTCAGCGTATGGTTCGTTATCAGCTCGCCAGGCGCCAAGCTGGGACTCACAAAACCCAGGAGCGCGGCGACGTCTCTGTCACAACCAAGAAATACATTCGCCAAAAGGGCTCAGGCGGTGCACGCCACGGCTCTAAAAACGCGAACATCTTTGTTGGCGGCGCGGTCGCTCACGGACCTCGCGTCCGCAGCCACGCGCACGCGCTTCCAAAGAAGGTCCGCAAAATGGCTTTGGCCCACGCTTTGTCCTCTAAGGTCAAGGACGATGCCGTCCTGGTCCTCGACAAAGCTGAGCTGAAAGACGCCAAAACCAAAGATCTCTCTGCGAAGCTGGCCAAACTTGGTTTGTCGAATGCATTGATCATTGGCGGCGCTGAAGTCGACGCGAATTTCGCCAAAGCGGCTCAGAACATTCCAAATGTGGATGTTCTGCCAGCGGCTGGTCTCAATGTTTATGATGTGCTTCGCCGCAAGACTTTGGTCCTGACCAAAGATGCGCTGGAAAGCATCGATGCGCGCTTCAATGGCGCTAAAGCGGAGGCTTAATCCATGGCTGATATCAAGCCTCACAATTATGACACGCTTCTGGCTCCGATCATTACGGAGAAGTCGACGCTGGTAGCTGAAGAGAACAAGATCATTTTTCGTGTTCCTTTGACCGCGACGAAACCCGACATCAAAGAAGCGGTCGAAACTCTGTTCAAAGTCGACGTCACTAAGGTCAACACGATCCTGGTGAAGGGCAAGACCAAGCGTTTTCGCGGTCAGCTCGGACGTCGTTCGGACTTCAAAAAGGCGATCGTGACTCTGAAAGACGGCCAGTCTGTCGATATCACGACGGGCCTGTAGGAGATTTAGATGGCTTTAAAGACATACAAACCTACCTCGCCAGGTCGTCGTCAGCTGGTCCTCGTTGACCGCTCAGAGCTGCACAAAGGTCGTCCGGTCAAAATGCTGACCGAAGGTCTGACAAAGACGGGTGGTCGCAACAATAAAGGTCGCATGACCGCTCGCCACAAAGGCGGTGCTGCGAAGCGCCTTTACCGCAAGATCGACTTTAAGCGGAACAAGTGGGATGTGCCGGCAACGGTCGAGCGTCTCGAATATGATCCGAACCGCACCGCGTTCATCGCGCTGATCAAGTATGAAGATGGCGAACTGTCTTACATTCTTGCGCCTCAGCGTCTGGCGGTGGGTGACACGGTCATCTCTTCCAAAACCGCTGACATTAAGCCGGGCAACGTTCTTCCGCTCAAGAATATCCCAGTTGGTACGATCATCCACAATATTGAGATGAAGCCACTTAAAGGTGCACAAATGGTGCGTTCTGCCGGGTGCTACGCTCAATTGGTTGGTCGCGACTCTGGTTACGCACAGATCAAGCTGACCTCTGGCGAGCTGCGCATGGTGCCAGATCAGTGCATCGCAACCATCGGCGCCGTGTCAAACCCTGACAATATGAACCAAGTCATGGGTAAAGCCGGTCGTAACCGCCACAAAGGTAAGCGCCCGCACGTTCGCGGCGTGGTTATGAACCCGGTCGATCACCCGCACGGGGGTGGTGAAGGCAAGTCCTCCGGTGGACGTCACCCAGTGACGCCTTGGGGTAAGAAAACACGCGGGCCAAAAACCCGCCGGAAACAGGCTTCGGATCGTTTGATCATCCGTCGCCGTAACGCGAAACGCTAAGGAGACGTAGAGAATGCCACGTTCCGTCTGGAAAGGCCCGTTTGTCGACGGCTACCTCCTGAAGAAGGCCGAGAAGGCGCAAGCGTCTGAACGTCGTGAGGTCATCAAGACTTGGTCACGCCGCTCGACCATTCTGCCGCAATTCGTTGGTCTGAACTTTCAGGTCCACAATGGAAACAAGTTTGTCCCGGTCCTCGTCACTGAAGAGATGGTCGGTCACAAGCTTGGCGAGTTTGCGCCAACCCGGACCTATTATGGTCACGGTGCGGACAAGAAAGCGAAGCGGAGATAATCATGGGTCAAGCCAAGAATCCTCCAAAGCGGGCCTCAAACGAAGCACGCGCGGTCCTGCGTATGTATCGGTCTAGCCCGCAAAAGCTGAACTTGCTGGCGCAGCAAATCCGCGGTCTGCCTGTGCAGAAAGCGATCGATGAGATGCAATTCTCTCGTAAGCGCGCCGCAGCAGACGTTCGCAAGCTTTTGAAGAGCGCTGTGGCCAATGCTGAAAACAATCACGACTTGGACATTGATAGCCTGGTCGTGGCTGAAGCCCATGTCGGTAAGAACCTCGTCATGAAGCGCATCCGCGCCCGTGCACGTGGTCGCGCCGCTCGGATCATGAAACCCTTCTCGCAGTTGACCATCGTCCTGCGTGACACGTCTCAAGAAGCGGAGGCCGCGTAATGGGTCAGAAAGTCAATCCTATCGGTCTACGTCTCGGGATTAACCGGACCTCTGATAGCCGCTGGTATGCTGATAGCGCCGATTTCGGCCGTCTTCTCCACGAAGACCTCGCGATCCAAAAGCACATCAAAAAGCGCTTGGGTCAGGCCGGTATTTCTCGGATCGTCATCGAGCGTCCTCACAAAAAGTGCCTCGTCACCATTCACACCGCGCGTCCAGGTTTGGTCATCGGTAAGAAAGGTGCAGACATTGAGGGCCTGCGTCGTCAGCTGTCTAAAATGACCGACGACGAAGTTCGTGTGAACCTGGTTGAGATCCGCAAGCCTGAGCTTGATGCAACTTTGGTTGCTGAAGATATCGCCCGCCAACTTGAGCGTCGCGGATCATTCCGCCGCGCGATGAAGCGGTCGATCCAAAACACAATGCGTCTTGGCGCTGAAGGTGTGAAGATCATGGTTGCTGGTCGTCTTGGCGGTGCTGAGATCGCGCGGACCGAGCAGTATTCTGAAGGATCTGTGCCGCTGCACACGCTGCGCGCTGATATCGACTATGGCACAGCCGAAGCGCTGACCACTTACGGCATCATCGGCATCAAGATCTGGATCTATAAGGGCGAGATCATGGAGCATGATCCAATGGCGCGTGATCGCCGTGCGGAGACGTCTGGTGAGTCTCGTGCGCGCTCTGGCAATCAGCGTGGTCCGGCTTCGGGCCCACAGGCAGGAGCATAAGAGATGCGTCAGCCGAAACGTACAAAATACCGTAAGGCGTTCAAAGGCCGGATTAAAGGCGCCGCAAAAGGTGGCTACTCCATCGCTTTTGGCTCGTTTGGTCTCAAAGCTCTTGAGCCTGAGCGCGTCACCGCACGCCAAATCGAAGCCACTCGTCGGGCCGTAACCCGCGAGATGAAGCGTCAAGGTAAGGTTTGGATCCGTGTCTTCCCAGACACCCCGGTCACAGCCAAGCCGATCGAAGTTCGGATGGGGAAAGGGAAGGGCTCTGTCGACCGTTGGGTCGCCCGTGTTCAGCCTGGCCGCATATTGTTTGAAATTGACGGTGTTCCGGATGAGGTCGCGCTCGAAGCGCTCCGCCTCGGGGCAGCGAAGCTGCCAATCCGCACGAAGATCGTCCGCCGGATTGAAGGAATTTAAGCATGGCTAAAGCTTCTGATTTCCGTTCCAAGAGCCCGGATCAGCTGAAGGAAGAGCTCCTGCAGTTGAAGAAGGAACAGTTTAACCTCCGCTTCCAGCAGGCCACCGGCCAGTTGGAAAAGACCGCCCGCATCAAGGTTGTTCGCCGCGACATCGCACGCGTCCAGACCCTGCTTCGCGAGCAGGCCCGCGCGGACGCTGAGGCGTAGGAGTAAGATATGCCTAGACGTGTTATGGAAGGCGTAGTGGTCTCGACCAAGCAGGACAAGACTGCGATCGTGCGCGTTGAGCGCCGGTTCCTTCACCCGCTTCTGAAGAAGACTGTGCGTCGCTCTAAGCGCTATCACGCACATGACGAAGACAATGCTGCTGTCGAGGGTCAGACGATCACGATCCGTGAGTGTCCGCCACGTTCGAAGCTTAAGCGTTGGGAAGTCATTCCAACGGATGGAGGCGACGCATGATCCAGATGCAGTCCAACCTCCGGGTCGCGGACAATTCTGGCGCCCGCCGTGTTCAGTGCATTAAAGTGCTGGGCGGTGCCGGACGTCGATACGCTTCTGTGGGTGACGTCATTGTGGTTTCAGTCAAGGAAGCAATTCCAACTGGCCGCGTAAAGAAAGGTGACGTGCGTCGTGCCGTCGTCGTTCGTGTCGCTAAGGACATTAATCGCCCAGACGGGTCGACCATTCGGTTCGACACCAATGCGGCTGTCCTGATCAACAATAACAACGAGCCAATCGGCACTCGGATCTTTGGACCTGTTCCACGTGAACTGCGCGCGAAGAACCACATGAAGATCGTCTCGCTGGCGCCGGAGGTGCTGTAGCTATGGCTGCGAAAGTGAAAAAGGGTGACCGCGTTATCGTTCTCACTGGCCGTAATAAAGGCGCAGAAGGCGAAGTGTTGAAAGTCATCCCGACTGAGAACCGTGTGGTTGTGCGCGGCGTGAACGTTGTGAAGCGTCACACCAAGCCAAGCCAGCTGAACCCTCAGGGCGGTATCAACTCATTTGAAGCCCCCATTCATGTTTCAAATGTTGCAATGATCGACCCGCGGGACGGCAAGGCAACACGCGTTGGGTTTAAAACCGATGAGCATGGCCGGAAGTTCCGCTTTGCCAAACGTTCAGGGGAGGCTCTCGATGTCTAAAGACTACACGCCGCGCCTCAAGAAGAAGTATAACGAGCAAATTCGGTCCAAACTCAAAGAAGAGTTTGGCTACACGAATGACATGCAGATCCCCAAGATCGACAAAGTCGTGATCAATATGGGTGTCGGCGAAGCTGTTGCTGACTCCAAGAAGATCAAAACGGCTTTGGCCGAGATGGAAAAGATCGCCGGTCAAAAGCCTGTCGCGACCAAAGCCCGTAAATCGATTGCTGGCTTTAAATTGCGCGAAGAAATGTTGATTGGCTGCAAAGTCACGCTGCGCCGGGATCGTATGTACGAATTCTTGGATCGTCTGACCAATATTGCTCTGCCGCGTGTGAAAGACTTCCGTGGTCTGAACGGCAAAAGCTTTGATGGTCGCGGCAATTTCGCCATGGGTCTGAAGGAACAGCTTGTGTTCCCAGAGATCAATTATGACGATGTCGACGATATTCGCGGTATGGACATTATTGTCTGTACCACCGCCAACTCGAACGAAGAAGCCAAGAGCCTGCTCACGCAGTGTGGCTTCCCGTTCCGGAACTAGCACTAGAGGAAGACTGTTATGGCTAAAAAGAGTGCTGTTGAGCGGAATGATAAGCGCAAGCGCCTAGTCGAAAAGTATGCGGCCAAGCGCGAAGAGCTTAAAGCGATCGCACTGAACGAAGATCTGCCATTGGAAGAGCGCTATAAAGCGCGCCTCAAACTGGCTGAACTTCCTCGCAACTCTGCCCCCAATCGGGTGCGCAACCGTTGCGAAGTGTCTGGTCGTCCGCGCGGTTACTACCGCAAACTGAAAATGTCTCGGATTGCCCTTCGTGAGCTTGGCTCACTTGGGAAAATCCCAGGTCTCGTCAAGTCTAGCTGGTAAGGAGGGATATTATGGCGATTTCTGATCCCCTCGGTGATATGCTGACCCGTATCCGTAACGCGCAAATGCGTGGCATGGACAAGGTCGTGACACCGGCCTCTAAGCTTCGTGCGCGTGTGCTCGAAGTGCTGCAAGGCGAGGGTTACATTCGTGGATACGCTGAGATCGAAAAAGACGGTCACAAGCATATCGAGATTGAACTGAAATATTTCGATGGCACGCCGGTGATCTCTGAGATCCGCCGCGTCTCGAAGCCAGGGCGACGTGTCTACTCCTCTAAGAGCGACATTCCTTTGGTTCGCAACGGGCTTGGGATTTCGATCCTGTCGACCTCGAAGGGCGTGATGTCTGACAACACGGCGCGCAACGAGAATGTCGGCGGCGAAATTCTCTGCCGCGTCTTCTAGGGGAAGGGTGAACGAATATGTCTCGTATTGGCAAACTTCCGATTTCTGTCCCGTCAAACACGACGGTCACGATTGAAGGCCAGGTGCTGAAAGCCAAAGGCCCGAAAGGTGAGCTCTCTTTGGAGTTGCCGGAAGTGATCTCGGCTGAGCTTGAAGGGGCAGAGCTGCGCATCAATCCACGCGACGATCTGGTCAGCGCTGCGAATGAAAAAATTCGCATCAATGATGAGAAGGGCCGCAAGAAGATGACGTTTGCGCAAGCGCTTGATCCATCTGCACGGACGCTGTGGGGCACCTCCCGCTCGAACGCTGCAAACCTGGTTCAGGGCGCGGCAGAAGGTTTCTCTAAGACGCTCGAACTCGTCGGCGTTGGGTACCGGGCGCAGATGCAAGGCAAAGACCTTAAGCTGGCCCTCGGGTTCTCGCATGACGTGATCTACAAGGCGCCAGACGGCATCGACATCAAATGCGCCAAGCCAACTGAGATCGAGGTTTCAGGGGCTGACAAGCAAGTTGTTGGTCAGGTCGCCGCCGAAATCCGCAACTATCGCCGCCCAGAGCCCTACAAAGGCAAGGGTGTCCGTTATCAGGGCGAATATGTCCGCCGTAAGGAAGGCAAGAAGAAGTAATCATGTTGTCCTCACGCGAAAAATTCCTGCGCCGTCAACAGCGTGCTCGCGCCAAGCTCCGCAAAACTGCGGAAGGCAAGTTGCGTTTGTCTGTTGCCCGTTCAGGCAAGAATATCTCGGCTCAAATCATTGATGACGAGAAGGGCGTTACGCTGGCTTCAGCCTCCACTTTGGAAGCAGACGTCCGCAAAGGTCTGAAATCGACCAGCACGATGGAAGCAGCCGCTAAAGTTGGCGCCGCTGTGGCTGAGCGTGCAAAGAAAGCCGGTGTTGAAGATGTTGTCTTCGACCGCGGCGGTTATGTGTTCCATGGCCGGGTGAAAGCCCTGGCAGACGCCGCCCGTGAGGGCGGTCTGAAGTTCTAGGAGAGTCACCATGGCTGAAGAAAGAGGCAGAGGCCGCGGACGCCGCCGGGATCGCGACGAAGAGCAGCAAAGCGAATTCGTCGACAAGCTGGTCGGTATCAACCGTGTCGCCAAAACCGTTAAAGGTGGTAAGAATTTTGGGTTCGCCGCGCTCGTCGTGGTCGGTGACCAAAAGGGCCGTGCAGGCTTCGGTAAGGGGAAAGCCCGCGAAGTGCCTGAAGCGATCCGCAAAGCCACTGAAGAAGCAAAGCGCAATATGGTTCGCGTGCCGCTTCGTGAAGGACGCACCTTGCACCATGACGGCCGTGGCCGTTGGGGCGCGGGTAAAGTCGTCCTGCGCGCAGCGCCTCCCGGAACCGGCGTTATTGCGGGGGGGCCAATGCGCGCCGTTATGGAAGTGCTTGGGATCCAAGACGTTGTTGGTAAGTCTATCGGCTCGTCTAACCCGTACAACATGGTTCGCGCGACCTTTAACGCACTCGTCAATCAAGCGAGCCCGCGCTCCGTTGCGTCGAAGCGCGGTCTGAAAGTTCAGGACATTGTTGGTCGCCGGACCGATGGTGCGTCTGAAGCTGGCATGGCCGAAGCGGCTGACGCGTAAGAAGAAGAGGATCTGACCAATGGCGAAAGCAAAAGCCACCGTCACAGTGCGCCAGACCGGTAGCCCGATCCGTCGCGCGCCAGACCAGCGTCAAACACTGGTCGGCCTTGGTCTGAATAAGATCGGTCGCACCCGGACGCTGGAAGACACACCTGCCGTTCGCGGCATGATCAACAAGGTCTCGCACCTTGTCGAAGTCGTCGAGGGATAGACTATGAAACTCAATGAACTCTCTCCTGCAGAAGGCTCAACCAAAGCTCGCCACCGGATCGGTCGCGGCGTTGGCTCTGGCAAAGGCAAGACCGGTGGCCGCGGGGTCAAAGGTCAAAAGTCGCGTTCAGGTGTGGCCATTAACGGCTTCGAGGGCGGCCAGATGCCAATCTATATGCGTCTGCCAAAGCGTGGCTTCACCGCGCGCAATTCGAAGAACCACGCTTGGTTGAACCTGGGTATCCTGTCCAAGGCGATCGAAGCGGGCAAGCTGGACACTAAAAAAGAGATCACGGAAGCTGACTTAGTCGCGACCGGCGTTGTGCGTCGTCTTAAAGACGGTGTACGCTTGTTGGCAAAAGGTGAGGCCCCAAAAAAGGTCAAGATCACCGTCACTGGCGCCTCTAAAGCGGCGGTCGAAGCGATTGAGAAGGCGGGCGGAAAGGTCACTTTGACCGGACCTGTCCCGGCAGAAAAAGCAGACTAACCCCCTAGCTTTTTCCACGAAACGTCTTCACAAATCGGGTTTCGCCGCCAATCTTGGCGGCGAACGCATTTCCGGGAGAAGGAGTCCCACTTGGCTACTGCAGCAGAACAACTCGCGCGGAATATGAACTTTGGCACCTTTGCGAAAGCCAAAGACCTGCAAAGCCGCATTCTGTTCACACTGTTTGTCCTCTTCCTGTATCGGCTCGGAACATACATCCCGCTCCCAGGCATTGACCCGGACCAGTTCGCTCAGCTTTTCGCAAGCCAACAAGGCGGCATGCTCGGCAATATGAATATGTTTGCCGGCGGCGCGATTGAGCGGATGAGTATCTTCGCGCTCAATGTAATGCCGTATATTACCGCCTCGATCATCATCCAGATGATGACATCTTCGGTTCCAGCCTTGGAAAAACTAAAAAAAGAAGGCGAGTCGGGCCGCAAGCAGATCAACCAATACACCCGGTATCTCACGCTCGCATTCGCTGTGGTGCAGAGCTTCGGCATCGCCATGAGCCTATCCGGGGTCGCATATGTTGATATGGCCCGCTGGTTCTTTGTTCTGACGGCCGTCACAACGTTCACGGGCGGCACCATGTTCCTGATGTGGATGGGCGAGCAAATCACGGCGCGGGGCGTTGGCAACGGGATCTCTTTGATCATCTTTGCCGGCATTATCGCTGAGATGCCGCGCGCCATCTTCAACCTGTTCAGCGGATCGCGGGAACAGGGCGTCAATGTCGTCTTTGTGGTTGGTGTCGCCGCTTTGGTGATTGCTTTGACCGTGTTCATTGTCTTTATCGAGCGCTCACAGCGCCGGGTTCTGATCCAGTATCCAAAGCGTCAGCAAGCGGCCAACCAAGCCGCTCAGGGGCAGAGCTCGTTTATGCCTTTGAAGCTGAATACATCAGGCGTGATCCCGCCGATTTTCGCAATCGCGATCCTGATGCTGCCGCTAACCGCTGTGGGCTTTATGAGCGGCAACACCGCCGCAGCGGCCGAGGCATCTGCGGATGGCGGTTTCGTTGCTTGGATGGCGACGGCGTTTTCGCCCGGCAGTTGGACCTACATTATTACTTACGGCGTGTTGGTGGCCTTTTTCACCTTCTTCTACACCTCGATTATGTTCAATCCGGAAGAGACTGCGGATAATTTGCGCAAGTATGGTGGCTTTGTCCCGGGCATCCGCCCCGGCAAGAATACGGCCGCCTATTTTGACTATGTGCTCACCCGTCTCACCACGATTGGTGCGATTTACCTTGTCTTTGTGTGTTTGATGCCAGAAGTCCTGCGCCGTTATGTGCCAGGTATTCCCTTTTATATTGGGGGAACTAGCTTGCTCATCGTGGTCTCTGTGACCATGGATACGGTGACACAAATTCAATCGCACTTGATTGCTCATCAGTATGAAGGGCTGATCAAGAAATCGCGGCTGGGAGGGAAGCGCAAAAAATGAACTTAATCCTATTTGGTCCGCCCGCGGCTGGCAAAGGAACACAAGCGAAGAAACTCGTCACCGAACGCGGCTATATTCAACTCTCGACAGGCGACATGTTGCGCGCCGCTGTGGCTTCAGGCTCAGAGCTTGGCAATAAGGTCAAATCCATCCTCGAATCAGGGGCTCTGGTGTCGGATGAGATTGTCGTCGCCCTGATCGATGAGCAGCTCGACGAGAACCAAAACGCTCCAGGTTTCATCTATGATGGCTTCCCCCGGACGGTTGGCCAGGCAGAAGCCTTGGATCAATTGCTAGAGAGCCGTGGCGAAAAAGTCGATACCGTGATCCGCCTGGTTGTCGATGAAGCTGCACTGCTCGCCCGCGTCACCAAGCGGTTTGAAGAGCAGGGTCGCAAAGATGACAATCCGGCAACTTTCTCAGTCCGCTTGGAAAAGTACAATGCTGACACCGCGCCGCTGGTGCCGATTTATGCCGAGCGCGGCATTCTGAGAGAGGTTGACGGCATGGCGTCAATCGATGAAGTTAGCGGTGGAATTGATAGCGCTTTGAAAGAGGCTGTTTGAACCTGCGGGAACCGCTGAATCAGTGGTTGACGTGGCATTCCTTGCGTCTATAACCACGCACTTCGTTAAGAGATGAGTCTGCAAGCGTGCAGCGTTTTTGCTGTGCGAACTGCGGCTTTCTTTGTGAGCATTAGGAGACTGGCTTTGGCCCGTATTGCAGGCGTCAATATCCCGACGAACAAGCGCGTTCCGATCGCGCTGCGCTATATCCACGGCATTGGCCCTGCCAAAGCCGACGAGATTTGCGAGAAAATCGGCATCACACCCGACCGCCGGGTCGCGGATCTTTCTGATGCGGAAGTGATCAAAATCCGTGAGACAATCGACAGCGACTATATGGTCGAGGGTGACCTTCGCCGCGAAGTGTCGATGAATATTAAGCGTCTCATGGATCTCGGCTGTTACCGTGGGCTGCGCCATCGTAAGCGCCTTCCCGTTCGCGGCCAGCGCACCCACACAAACGCTCGGACCCGCAAGGGCCCCGCTAAGCCGATCGCCGGCAAGAAGAAATAGGATCTTCGAAAGATGGCCCGTCAGACAACTCGCGTCGCCCGCCGCGCCCGGAAGAATATCACTTCCGGCGTTGTGCATGTTAATTCAAGCTTCAATAATACGATGATCACCATCTCAGACGCGCAAGGGAATGCCATTTCTTGGTCTTCTGCGGGCGCGATGGGATTTAAAGGATCTCGTAAATCAACGCCTTACGCGGCGCAGGTCGCCGCCGAAGATGCGGCCAAGAAAGCCATGGAACATGGCATGCAGACCGTAGAAGTGAATGTTCGCGGCCCCGGCTCCGGACGCGAAAGCGCGCTGCGTGCGCTGCAAGCGGCGGGCCTGACGGTGACCGCCATTCGCGACACCACACCGATCCCGCACAATGGCTGCCGCCCACCTAAGCGCCGCCGCGTATAGTCCGTTTTTGATTTGAACCAGCAGAAAGGCTGAGCATGACCGAAGCCGAAGAGATCGTCGTTAACGACCGCAACTGGAAAGCCCTGATCCGCCCGAACCGACCGGTGGTTGAAGGCGGACGGGATTCGAGCCGCGTCGCCAAATTGGTCGTCGAACCGCTAGAGCGCGGGTTCGGAACGACGCTTGGCAATGCTTTGCGCCGCATTCTTTTGTCATCGCTGCAAGGCGCGGCGATCACGGGTGTCCAAATCGATGGCGTGGTGCACGAGTTTTCGTCGATCCAAGGCGTGCGTGAGGACGTCACGACCATCATTCTCAACCTCAAGCAGGTTGCGGTCGATATGGTCTCAGACTCGCCAAAGCGGATGATCCTCAAAGCCTCTGGCAAAGGGGAAGTCACCGCAGGCCAAATCGAAACACCGGGCGATGTGAAGATCCTCAATCCGGATCATGTCATCTGTACGCTGGACGATGGCGCCAACCTGCACATGGAATTTACCGTCGCAACGGGCAAAGGCTATGTGCCGGCGACCGAAAACCGCCCTGAGGACTCGCCGATCGGTTTCATTCCGGTGGATGCGATTTACTCACCTGTTCGACGGGTCGGATATCAAGTGGAAGACACGCGTGAAGGCACCGTGCTCGACTATGATAAATTGACCCTCACAGTTGAGACCGACGGATCCATCTCGCCTGAGGATGCCGTGGCGTATGCTGCGCGGATTATGCAAGATCAGTTGCAGCTCTTCATCACCTTCGATGAGCCAGAGACAGAAGGATCGAGCCAGGCAGAAGAAAGCGATCTTGGCTTCAATCCAGTTCTGCTCAAGAAAGTCGACGAGCTGGAACTGTCTGTCCGGTCTGCAAACTGCCTCAAGAACGACAATATCGTCTATATTGGCGACCTCATTCAGAAGTCCGAAGCGGAAATGCTCCGCACGCCGAATTTCGGTCGCAAGTCGCTCAACGAAATCAAAGAAGTCTTGGCCGGGATGGGCCTTCATCTCGGTATGGATGTGCCAGATTGGCCGCCAGAAGACATCGAGGCGCTCGCCAAGAAATACGACGACCATCTATAGGAGTGTATGCCCGAGAGGGCACGCAAGGAGACCAACATGCGCCACGGCATTGCCCATCGTAAGCTGAACCGCACAGCCTCGCACCGCAAGGCGATGTTTGCCAATATGGCCGCCTCTCTCATTGAGCATGAGCAGATCGTCACAACTCTGCCGAAAGCCAAAGAGATGAAGCCATTTATGGACAAACTGATCACGCTGGCAAAGCGCGGCGATTTGCACGCGCGCCGGCAGGCGATCTCGAAAGTCCGCAATGAAGAGGCCGTGAAAAAGCTCTTTGATGTATTTGGTGAGCGCTACAAAGACCGCAATGGTGGCTATACGCGCGTTCTGAAAGCGGGCTTCCGCCATGGCGATAATGCCCCGCGCGCGGTCATTGAACTGGTTGATCGCGACGAAGACGCGCGCGGCGCCGCGGATCGCGAGCGTCACGAAGCTGAGATGGAACTGTTGGACGAATAGTCCCGATGGGTTCTGTCTATCGCAAAGAACCCGCGTCGTTCGGCGCGGGTTTTTTCGTGGCGGATCTGAGCTAACCTCGCGTCTGCGTTGCAATCCGTATGAGGTTCCGTACGCTAACGCGAACGACGAACGTTTCGGAGGATGCGGGGTGAAAGATTTTAGCGGTAAACTCGCGGTGATCACGGGCGGTGGGACAGGAATTGGCCGCGCGCTCGCCCAGCAATTGGCCGCTGACGGCTGCAGTGTCGCAATGTGCGACGTTTCACAGGCCGATATGGATGAAAGCTGCACGCTGGCGCTTGCCGACGCGCCGCAAGGGGTACGACGCGTCACAGGCTTTGTCGCCGATGTCGCCATCGAGGCACAGCTCGAAGCGTTTCGCGACGATGCGCTTCAGCGCCACGAGACAGACCATATTCATTTGCTCTTCAACAATGCGGGGATCTCTGGCGGCGGCAGTTTCGTGGAGACACCGCGCAATGTGTGGGAACGTGTCTTTAGCGTGTGTTGGTATGGCGTTTATTATAGCGCGCGTGTCTTTCTGCCGGCCCTGAAAAAGGCGGATGCTGGGCATATGATCAATGTCAGCTCGGTGAATGGCTTCTGGGCCAGCCTTGGCCCAGAAACATCGCATACCGCCTATTCCGCGGCGAAATTCGCCGTGAAGGGGTTTACCGAAGCTTTGGTCAATGATTTCCGCAACAATGCCCCGCATCTCAAAGCCAGCGTCGTTATGCCAGGCCATATCGGAACAAATATCGCGCTCAATACGATACGTGAGTTCGGTGACCTCTTGGCCGATGATATTCCCGCCAGCGATCCGACGATCGCCGAGGACGCCCAAGCCCGCGGCGAAGCCTTTCGCGACAATGGCCTCGATCCAACCGAAGCGGCCAAGATTATTTTGCAGGGCGTGCGCGATGAGCGCTGGCGGATTTTAGTTGGCCCGGACGCGCAAGCGCTCGATCAAGCTGTGCGGAATGCGCCCGAGGAGGCGTACGAACAGGCTTTCATGGAAACGCAAGTCGCTCCGATCATGCCGCAATTGGCTCAGGTCAAGGAATAGGGCAAACGCTTGTCGGAACGGAAAGGACCTGTGACCCCGCTTTGTATCTGTTGATTTTGCGAGTTCTGCGCCGTTATCTCTTGACTCTTGGAACATCAAAATAGGAGGCGCCAGCAATGAAGCCGACAGATCCGAGTGTCACGCCGTTGCCGGTCACGATGCCAGAATAACCGCAATAGACCGAGGGCAGAAAGCGTCCATAAGGTCTTGGACCGACCGCGTTTGCGCCGATAACGGTCGCCCCCGTGTAACGCGCCACATCTGCTGCATAGACGGTCGCATTGAACCCATCGGTACTACAGCTTTGTGTCGTGGGTCCGGCAACACCCCAGACAACGAATATGGTCTCTACGCCGAGCGCTTTGACATGATCCAACGCGGCAGTGTCCGATGTATAGGCATCTGCGCAGACTAAGACCGCCGTTCGGCCGAGCATTGTGTCAATCACAGGGATTTTAGACACAGGGCTTTGATAATAGCTACACCCCCCATTGGTCGGGTTCTTGAGCCCGTCCGGGCAGTCAGCCGGGTTGAACGCGTTTTTCAGGACTTGGTACTTGCGGCTATTGATAAGCAGGTTGCCCGATGCGCTGATGAGAACCGCACTGTCATATGCCTGATGAACCGACGGATCTTTGCCAGGCGCGGCAGGGCCCTGTTCCGCCATGCCGAACACGATCGCGATATTATAGGTCTCGGCATATGCCGCAAGCATTGTGGTCGCTGCGTTTGGAATTGGTTGCGGTTTATAGAATACTTCGGGATTCAGCCACCCAAACAGTGAGGCCTCGGGGAATACAATGATGCGCGCGCCGTTGTGGCTTGCTTGTCGGATGTACGACGCGATAACATTCCAGTCGCCAACATTATCAGCATCGAGCTGCACCAATGCGACTCTGATCGTGTCAGCTGCAACCGCAACATTCGATTCAGTTCGTTTATTCGCTTGATGTATTGAACAGCCTGCGATCAGTAAGACTGAGAAAGAGATTAATATATTTGTAAAGATGGTATGTATTTTTATTTTCACAAATATAGATTATCGTTTTCACTTTATACCGTCAATTCTGTGTCGATAGGTTTGCGCGGAACGGTTTTGTCGGATTTCGTTCTAGCGCTCGGCGTGTTACGCGCGCGCCATGAAAGCCTTCTTCTCTGAGCATCAGTCTGCGCACGCCCCAGCGCTTGAGCTGCAGAATGGGGCGCTCGTTCCGCACGCGGAATCACAAGCCCGGGTGGATGCGATCAAGGCGGTGTTGACGGACGTGTCTGCGCCGAGGGATCTCGGGCTCGATCCGATCCTGGCCGTGCATGATGCGAGCTATGTTAGGTTTTTACAGCGCGCGCATCAGGATTGGGTCGCGGCGGGGCGTCCGGGCGATGCATTTCCTTATGTGTTTCCGGTGCGCGGACGTCGCCCGCTCAACTTGCAGCGGATCGATGCAGAACTTGGCCAGTACGCCTACGATTGCGGAACACCCGTCGCCGCTGGAACCTGGGAAACGGTCTATTGGAGCGCACAAAGTGCCTTGACCGCGCTTGATGATGTGCTCGCGGGTGGACAAAACGCTTTCGCTTTTTGTCGACCGCCCGGGCACCATGCTGGCCGCGATTATATGGGCGGGTATTCGTATCTCAATAATGCTGCCATTTGCGCAGAGCGCGCTTTGAAGAAGGGCGCGACGCGGATTGCCGTGCTTGATGTGGATTATCACCATGGCAACGGCACGCAGGACATCTTTTATGAACGCTGCGATGTACTGACGATCTCCCTCCACGCCGATCCGGGCATGGATTATCCGTTCTATTGGGGGCATGCTGATGAGGCCGGACAGGGCGCCGGAGCCGGTTTCGCGCTTAATCTTCCCATGCCGCGCGGAACCAAATGGCTTGACTATCAACCTGTGCTAAGGCGGGCCTGTGAACGGGTGCTCGAGTTTCGGCCCGATCTCCTGATCGTACCATATGGTGCAGATACTTATGCTGGCGATCCGATCAGCTATTTCGAGATTGAAACCGCCGACTACACCGCCATGGCGGCGCAGATTGCGGCGCTGGACCTTCCGACAGTGATTTGTATGGAGGGCGGGTATGCGATTGATGCGCTTGGGTCGAATGTTGCAGCGTTTTTGGGAGGGTTCGGGTGAGAGTCTGATCCCGCTTGATCTGTTTCTCTGAGGCCCTCATCCTAAGCGAAGTCGAAGGATAAAGGGCCGTGCTTCGGGGCAATTGCGTCGCGCCTGCCTCGTCCTTCGACTTCGCTCAGGATGAGGCTTTCGTGAAGCTCAGCCCCAATGCCGTTTGAGCGCCTCGGCCAACACGTCTGCGCGCTCAATGATCGACCAATGGCCAGTATCGTCTTGCTTTAGGAGCTGAGCGCCAGTCTCGGCACAGAATTTATCGGCGATCTCCACCGGGACGTAAGGGTCATCGATGCCCCAGAAAACCAATCCGCGCTCGGGAAGATTTTTGGTCTCGTCCCACCACTCGGTGCCAGCCGTTTTGGCGGAGCGATATAAGCGCAGGATGGATCGCTTCATATTGGGTGACCAATAACTGGCTTCTTTTGAAGCCAAATCGGCCGGAACGCCTTGTGCGTGCAGGGCTTTGCACAATTGCTCTTTGCGCGTGATCCTCGTGATAACCTCGCCAATGACCGGCGTTTGCCACATCCGGGCCATGCGATGCCATTTATAGTCGGGGTGCGGCAGTGCATTGGCAACGCACCAGGTGCGCACAAGCTCGGGTTTCAAACTCGCGACACGCACGGTGATAATCGCGCCCCAATCATGCCCGACCAAGTCGACGGGGCCAGCTTCGCGATGAGCGCGCTCCATTTCTGAGATATACCAATCAACATAGGCGTCTTTGGTGGACGAGAAGCCGCGCGGGGCAGGCTCAACAAATCCAGGCATTGCCGGCGCGCGATAGGTCTCCGGCGCCAAACCAAGTTCGCCGAGCAAGGGATCCCACATGCTCGGCGTATCGGGAACGCCGTGAAGAAAGAGTTTTATGCCCATAACCATGCCTTCCAGGGTTTTCGATAGGGCGCCTTTGCGCCCAACCGTCAAGCGCCATGGCAGCGATCTTCCCCTTCGTCATCCTTGTTTGGCGAACGAGGAGACGGCATGATCATCGAGTATTATGGAGGATTAACGCATGAAAACGGCCATTACCGAAATGTTTGGCATTGAGCACCCCATTATTCAGGGTGGCATGCACTATGTGGGCTTTGCAGAAATGGCGGCGGCCGTTTCGAATGCCGGTGGTCTCGGCATCATTACCGGCCTGACCCAGAAAACGCCGGAAGACCTCGCTAATGAAATCGCGAAATGCCGCGATATGACGGACAAGCCGTTCGGCGTGAACATTACCTTCTTGCCGACGCTCAACCCACCGGATTATCCGGCGATCGTCAAAGCGGTCATTGATGGCGGCGTAAAAGTGGTTGAGACGGCTGGGCGCAACCCCGCGCAAGTTTTGCCAGCGCTGAAAGATGCCGGCATCAAAGTGATTCACAAATGCACGTCTGTGCGTCACTCATTGAAAGCCCAAGACATTGGCTGCGATGCGGTCTCCGTGGACGGGTTCGAGTGCGGCGGGCACCCGGGTGAGGATGATATTCCGAATATGATCCTCCTGCCGCGCGCCGCTGACGAGCTTGAGATTCCGTTTGTCTCTTCGGGTGGCATGGCTGATGGCCGATCGCTTATCGCCTCGCTCGCGATGGGCGCTGAGGGGATGAATATGGGCACGCGCTTTATCGCAACGAAAGAGGCGCCTGTGCATGAGAATGTGAAGCAAGCTATCGTTGCGGCTTCAGAGCTGGATACGCGCCTGGTCATGCGCCCCTTACGCAACACCGAACGCGTGCTGACCAATGAAGCCGTTGAACGCTTGCTCGAAAAAGAAAAGGCGCTCGGGGCGGATCTCAAGTTCGAGGACATCATCGAAGAGGTCGCCGGGGTCTATCCGCGCATCATGATGGATGGCGAGATGGATGCCGGGGCTTGGTCCTGCGGCATGGTCGCGGGCCTGATTTACGACATCCCGACCTGCAAAGAACTCATCGACCGGATCATGAGTGAGGCAGATCAGATCATCAATGAGCGCCTTGTGGGGTTCATGAAGGGCACTGTCGACGCTTAGTCGATCGAACCCTCCCATTCGAAACGGCCTGCAGGGCGATCCCAGCGGGCCGTTTGTTTATTCCAGGAGCACAGCATGAGCGAGATTAAAGGGCGCGTGGCATTTGTCACAGGCGGGGCAAGTGGACTAGGACTCGCGATGGCGCGAACATTCCTGGCGCGCGGCGCCCGCGTGATGTTAGCCGATCGAGACGAAGACGGATTGGCCCGCGCCGTCGCTGACTTGTCGAAGAATAGCAATGAGATTGCGTCTGTGGTCTGTGACGTCGCCGATGTCGAACAGGTCAAAGCCGCGGCTCAGGCAACGATCGATCACTTTGGCAAAGTGCATATCGTCGCCAATAATGCCGGTGTCGGTAAAGGCGGTCAGCCGGGCGAGATCCCGCTCGAAGATTGGCGTTGGATTGTGGATATCAATCTCTTGGGCGTGGTCTACGGCGTGGAAGTGTTTACGCCGCTCATCCAATCGCATGGCGAAGGCGGTCATTTTATCAATACAGCCTCGATGGCAGGCCATGTCGCGCCGGGCGGAATGGGGCCATACAATGCAACAAAATATGCGGTGGTTGGATATTCTGAAGGCTTAAAAGCTGAGCTGATGCCGCACAAAATCGGCGTCAGTGTGCTTTGCCCCGGCTGGGTCAACACGAACATTCATACGACGGGATTTGGCGCGCCATCGAACGATGTGACGGCCGAGCAGGCAAAGGACGATCCGGCATTCCAAATGATGAATGAAGTGATCCGTGGCGGACTCGATCCGAACGCGGTGGCGGATTGGGTTGCTGAATGTGTTGAAGCCGATCGGCTCTACATCTTCACGCACAAGACGATGAAAGTCGGTATCGACATGAAATACGCACAGATTCAAGCCGATTATGATGCGATCATCGAAGACGGTCGGTTCGGCGAAGCCTAAGCGTCACTCCAACAGACTGAGTTCGCGATCAATATGCGCGCTCACGGCGCTTGAGGTCAGACACGTGCGGGCAGCTTCGAGCGCGCTTTGGTGTGCGGCTCGGTCACCGATCTGCTCCGCCAGCTTGGCGCGCGCGAGATGATAGCCTGGAAATGCGTTTGCGCCGCGTCGTGCACCCGCTGCATCAAGTCGCGCGCGGGCGCTGTCAGTGTCTCCCAGCATCATCAAGCTGACCGCCCCGTTCACGTCCACCGCCAAAGACGGGGCTTGCTCGCTCAGGAGCTCATATAGCCGTGACATCGAAGTCCAGTCTGTGGCCTCCCAAGTGACGGCTTGAGCGTGGAGCGAAGCGATCCCGGCTTCGAGGTGATAGCGCGTCACCTGTTCGTCAGCGCGCGCTGCCGCTAAGTGTTTGAAGGCGCGCGCAATCGCCGCCTGATCCCATGATGCTCGGTCTTGCTGGTCGAGTGTGATCAGCTCTCCTACCGCATTCGTCCGTGCGGGCGCTCGTGATGATTGAAACAGAAGCAGCGCCCGAAGGGCATGCAGGCCCACGCCAGTAACGTGTGTGGCGGCGATCAGCCCTTCTGACAAACGCAGTGCCTCTTGGCAGACATCGTCGCCAATCAAGGCGTCGCCGCGTCTTGGCAAATAGCCCTGAGCAAACATCAAATAGATGATTTTCATCATTTGCGGCATGCGCTCGGCGAGGGCGAACCGGGTTGGGAATCGAGCGATGCGGCTCGCTTGCGATTTAAGCTGACGTTTGGCCCGAGATAGCCTCTGCGAGAGGGCATCTTCGGTCATGAAAAACAAAGCGGCCGTGTCCGCAGCGGTAAATCCGCAGACGGTCTTAAGCGCCAAGAAGAGTTGATCCTGGGGCGCGAGGTTCGGATCGCAACATAAAACCATCAAATCGAGCTCAGGATCGCTTAGTGAGGGCGTGACAACGTCGTCATCCGTGGTGACGAAGTCCCAGTCATCATCAACGCCGAACTCTCGCGCCGATCGCCGGATCCGGTCAATCGCGGCATTGCTGGCGACGCGGCGCAGCCATGCGCGGGGATTGTCTGGAATGCCTTTATAGGGCCACACGGAAAGCGCCTTCAAAATGGCGTCTTGAGCGACATCCTCGGCAAGCTCGACTTTGGATGGCCCGAGTTTGGAGACGAGGCTGGCAATCAACCAGCCTCGCTCACGCCGAACCGTTTCGTCGAGCAGTTTATGAATACGCTCCGTTGCAGACATCAGTCTGCCGAAGCGTCTGTCTGACGAATGATGATCGTCTCATTGTGCTTCATGTGCGGGTGTGACCGCGCAATCTCGACAGCTTCGTCATAGTCAGCCGCGTTGATCACCATGTATCCACCCAGAATTTCCGCAACTTCGGCGAATGGGCCATCATGCACTTCAATCGAGCCAGACCGATTGGTGACGATTTTTCCGCCTTCATCGAGGAGCTTTTCACCGCCCTCGAATTTGCCTTTGGCGGTCATGTCTTCGACCCAACCGATATAATCCTTCATCAGGTCCATAAAGTCTGCTTCGCCGAGATTTTGGTAGCGATCCGGCGCATGTGGCAGCATCAAAACAAATTTAGCCATGAGTGTCCTCCCTCCAGAGGTCTTGAAGATTAAGATCCTGCGCTATTGCAAGATCTGTTAACAAGACGAATAGGAGAGAGCGATCCTGACATACGGCCAAGAAAAAATTTACGACAAGGCAATCGCCTCTGTGATCGCGGCCGTAATGGCGGCTTCGTCCATAGACTTATCTATGGTCGAAATCACGTCACCGGTGTCGAGGCTGACCAGATAGAGCTTCCCGGTTTTGATCTTGTCCCCAAACTCAGCGCGCATGCTTGGCCCAACGCCGAGCGTCTCAGCATCAGCGAAAAACGCGTCCGCATCGCGACCGGTGAAATCAAGCGTCGCGAACTCAACGCCTTTAAATGTATTGGCGGCTTCGACCGCTTTGACCTTTGGGTCCAAGGCCTTACAGCTGCTACACCAATCGGCATAGCTCATCACCGCCATGATTTTTGTGTCTTCAGATGGCGCGGTAACGGCCGTCTGCTCGGTTGCCGCACCCGTTTGGGCTTGGCCACAAGCTGCCATCAGGGCTGCCGATATTGCTGTCAATACGATTCGCATGGGAGGTCTCCAGGTTTGCTGGGGAGACCGTAGCATGGGCGGCGGCCTTTGCCGCTCACAATAGCGTTATGAGGCGCGCGCTTCGTCTGCGCCGCGGCGCGCGAGTTCATCGGCTTTTTCATTCCCGGGATCGCCGGCATGCCCTTTTACCCAAACCCAACGCAGCGTGTGACGCGCGCAAGCCGTATCCAGCACTTGCCACAGATCTTTGTTTTTGACCGGTTTCTTGGCCGCGGTCTTCCAGCCATTTTTCTTCCAGCCATGGATCCACTTTGTCAGACCGTCTTTGACATAGGTGCTGTCCGTATGAAGGGTCACGCGGCTTGGTTTTTTCAGTGCATTGAGGGCCTCGATCGCGGCCATCAGCTCCATGCGGTTATTGGTTGTGTCAGGCGCGCCGCCATAAAGCTCTTTGCGTCTGCCGCCAGCGATCAGCAAGGCGCCCCAGCCTCCCGGTCCCGGATTACCGCTACAGGCGCCATCGGTCCAAATTTCGATTTCGGGTTTTGCCATGGCAAGCGAGGTGTCTGGATTTCAGGATTGCGTCAAGCGTCAGAAGACATCGACTTGAATGGTCCGAACTTGCTCGGCAGGGCGCACGATGGCGCGGAAAAGCGCGCCGCAAAACACGCCCGCAACCGCGCCAATCAGCATTCCGGTCAACCCGCCGCCGACCGCCGTCATGATGCTGTTTGTCGACATCATGAATGAGAAGCCAGCGGTGGTGACGCCAACTAAAATGGCGCCCCAAATCGCCCCCCACCGATAATAAGGCAGCGGATGAAGAATCCCGCGATGCGGCAAGCGCCCGAGGGAAAAGCCAATAGCAATCCAGGCGGCAGGCACAGTGAAATAGGCAAAATACCAATTCATCGCAGCCATGAGTGTCGCGAACCCAGCGCCTTCAAAAAAGCCATCATCTGCGAAAATGCTATCGACATTCCAGCCAATGACGCCGGACACTTGATAGCTCATAAAGATCAACCCGACCCCGATCAACGAGACGAGCATACAGGCGGCAACGCCGCATAAGAAGCTGGCCAGCCCAATCCGTTTGATCTTAGCGTCCGCCGGCACACGATAGGAGCCATCGGTCATCGCCTCCGTTTGGGCCGTCATGACGGTTCCGTTTGGTCCAAAATCGACCATAAACTACTCCTGCACTGACGAGGCTGCGCCTGGCGGTTCACCGAATAGATTTAAACCGGCGCGGGCAAGACGACAATGTGTTCGCATTATGGTTGGCGTCCGCGCGCGTGATGCGCTAATCACGCCAGATGACCGCGCACCCAACAGCCGCCATTTGTTTGATCGGGGACGAACTTCTTTCTGGTCGGACCCGGGACATCAACACGCAGACCATCGCCCAGTTTTTGCACCCGTATGGTATACCGGTGCGGGAAGTGCGGATCGTTCCCGATGAACAAGACCGAATCGTCACTGCGGTTAATGCGCTGCGGGCGACTTATACGTATGTTTTCACCACCGGCGGTATTGGCCCAACCCATGATGATATTACCGCAGATGCCATCGCTGCTGCGTTTAACGTTGAGATCGGGGAACATGCAGAAGCGGCGGCGCTTCTCACCGAGCGGTATGCGCAGATGGGCACTGAGTTCACGCCAGCCCGTCGCCGCATGGCGCGGGTGCCCCACGGCGCGAGTTTGATCAACAATCCCGTCTCCGGCGCCCCTGGTTTTCAGACCGGCAATGTGTTTACGCTGGCCGGTGTTCCGAAAATCGTCGAAGGCATGTTGGGTGATATTGGCCATCGTTTGCAAACCGGCGTGATTGTTGAGAGTGTGACGGTCCGCGGCGCCGACCTTCGCGAGGGGGACCTCGCCGAAGCGCTCGCGCAATTATCAGAGGCGTACGACAATGTGACCCTCGGCTCTTATCCATGGTTTCGAACCGTCAAAGACCACGGGGTCGCGTTGATCGCGCGCGGGACAGATCTGACCCAATTAGATGCTGTTAAGCATGCCCTGGCAGAGCTGGTACGCGCGCAGGGCGTAGAGCCTGAAATCATGGATGGCGAGAGCTAGAGCGAGGGGATATGCGAAACATACTCAGTGATGGCCGCACCATCATCGCGACCGGATTGGCGTTCCTGGTCATCGGATTTGCATTCGGCCTCTGGATTGGCCAGTTTGATCTCGAGATATTGGATACAATCAGCGATCCGGACCAGGTTCGGTCCGTCGTTGCGGCGATGACGCCGGCGCAAAAGTCCGCGCATTTCTGGATGACGATTGTGCTCGATTATCCCTATCCCTTGGCCTATGGCGCCTTCTTTGGGGGCATTGCGCTTCGGTTCTATGGCCGCGCTGGCAAGTGGCTGGCCATCCCAGCCTTGATCGCGGTGTCGGCGGACGTGATCGAAAACACGATCCAACTGTTGATTCTATCGGGCGATGATGTGCTGATCTGGCTGAAAGTGATTATGACGCAGATTAAGTTCGCGGCATTTCTCCCGGCTGCCCTGATTGCGCTGACGGGCTTGGGTTTGGGGGCGTACCGGCGGTTTTTTGGCTAAAAGTCCGCTGACCAGGCTTGGCTTCCGCGAGGGAGGCGCGCGCACTGCAAAGACGGAAAACCAAAACCAGGAACGCAAATGTCTGAGAATATTGTCCTTGTCGAGCGCGACGGCCCCGTTGCCATCGTCACACTGAACCGCCCAGATGCGCTTAACGCGCTGAGCCGGGCCTTGCGTGCCGAACTCGTCGCAACCTTTTCAGACTTGGCTGACGATCCAGATATCCGCGTCGCGGTTCTTACGGGTGCGGGACGGGCCTTTACGGCTGGGGTCGACCTGAAAGAAGCGGGCCAGACCGGCTTTGCCTTAGGCGCCGATGGCGGCGAGATTGATCTCGCCAAAGGGCTCGCGCAATTCCCGTGGCCGATTATTGGCGCGATCAATGGATTTGCGATTACCGGCGGATTTGAGCTGGCGCTGATGTGCGATGTCTTACTCGCCTCGGAAGACGCTAAATTTGCAGACACACATGCCCGCGTCGGAATCATGCCGGGCTGGGGCTTGAGCCAAAAACTGTCGCGAATGATTGGCATGAGCCGCGCCAAAGAACTGTCATTCTCTGGCAATTTCTTAGACGCAGAAACAGCGGAGCGCTGGGGCCTGGTCAATCGCGTCTACGCCAAGGACGCCCTTCTGCCAGCGGCAATTAAGCTTGCGCACGAAATGGCAAGTTGTGATCCGACACTATTAAAAAACTATAAGAAAGTCATTGATGACGGGTATGCCGCAACCTTCGCGGAGGGGCAAAAAATTGAAATTGCGCGTTCGGCGGAGCATGCGGCAAGTGTTACGGCAGACAGTGTTGAAGCGGCTCGTAAGGCGGTTACGGATCGCGGTCGCAGCTTGAACGAGTAAACAGATCGGGCCGCTTTGAACGTGCGTTTTCCAGGCGTCAAAAGAGACGCTGGGATAACCGATATCGATATCCGCCTGTTGCAAATCCGCCGCGCCAGATTAAAAAACAGCATTGGACTGCCGAACTTATGCGTGCCTGCCTCGCGCTTGCCATGAAATCCGCGTAGGAACGGCATCTTACGGAATGGTCCGTAGATTCCTTTCGTCGTGGGACAATAGTGTTCGCACGGCAGACACAAGGGGAAGAGTATGAAAAAAACTCTCATGTGCGCCACTGCAGTGGCCGCGTTTGCTGGCTCCGGTTTTATCGCCCATGCTGATGAAGGTTGGTATGCGCGCGGCGATGCCGGCATCACCTTTGACGGCACGCTCGATCATGATGCGGAGACCAATGTTCCATTCTCGCTCGGCAGCACGTCCGAGCCGGATTCCGTCGTGCTTGGTTCGCTCGGCCTCGGTTATGCGTTCGATACCGGGCTGCGTTTGGAATCAGCGCTGACCTATCGAGACGGTGATATTGACGTCACCGACACCAATAATGGCGGCATGGTCCCAATGTCGACGAACTCAGTTGTCTACAGCTTTGATGAAGACGGGTCAGTCGAAGCCTGGGATTTGATGTTCAATGCGCTTTATGACTTTAACCGTTCGGGCAATATTCAGCCCTATATCGGGGCCGGTATCGGGGCGGCGCGTTTGAATGCAAATGTCCGCAACATCGCCGCGGCTGTGGGGAATGACTCCTTCGGCGCGAACGGTTTCAAAGATCAAGAGACCTCGCTGGCTTATCAGGCCCTCGCGGGTGTCGGTATTGGGCTGTCGGACAGCCTCAAGCTGGATCTTGGGTACCGCTATTTCAACGCCCGTGACATGTCGGTGATCGGCACGGACCAAAGAGGCGGTCCAGTCGATTACGATATTGACTATAATGATCACAGCGTAACGGTCGGGCTTCGGTATCTGTTTGGGGCGACTCCTCCGCCACCACCGCCTCCGCCGCCACCACCTCCACCGCCACCACCACCGCCTCCTCCGCCACCGCCTCCGCCGCCACCACCGCCGCCTCCGCCAACGATCGCTGAGGAAATCGAGGCTGCGCCGTGTTCATCCGTGAACCAGGCCTTTGTGGTTTACTTCGAGTGGGACAGCTCCGACCTGACCAGCCAGGCATCCGCCGTGATTGATCAGGCGATTGCCAATATCCGCGATCGTGAAGACTGTGCGACCGGCGGCGTAACCATTGTCGGTCATACCGATACGTCTGGTGCCTCGGCTTACAATTTGCGTCTATCAGCAAGTCGCGCCGCAGTTGTCTCAGACGCGCTTCAGAACCGTGGGATTGAAGCTGATGCGATCAACACGGCTGGACGCGGTGAAGACGAGCTGGCGAAAGCCACGAATGATGGTGTCCGTGAGCCGCTAAACCGGCGCTCAGAAGTGACCATTATCGTCGAATAGGTCGACTTTTCATATCAAATAAAGGGCCCGGTCTTGCGATCGGGCCTTTTTTATTTGGGGCACATAAGCTGCCTGAACTAGACCGTATCGCCCCATGCCGCCAAGGCGGCGCGAGCGATTGGCGCCCCCCATTCTTGGACAAAGTGCCCGCCCTCTTCAATGACCATAGGGGCGGGGCAGCCGCGAATACTCGCGCGCAGCGCTTCCATTTGTGCCAGCCCTAAAACAGGATCCTGTGCGCCCACAGCCATAAAGCTTTGGCCTTGCCAGTGGTCACGCCACCAAATGAGCGCACGTTTTGAGACTTCAACCCCGTCCATGCTAGGGTCCGTCATCACAAGTTCGGGGAACCGGCGCACACCCGCTTTGAAGCTTTGATCCGGGTAAGGGGCGGCATAGGCCGCCGCTTCAGCATCCGACAAAACGGGCGAGGCGCGTTTCATGAGACCAGCAACGTCCAGATCCGGCTGGGTGCGATTAAATGCGCGCCACGCTTCAAAGCCTTCTCCGGGCGACTCACCTATTGCAATCGCCGTATTCATCACCAGTAAGCGATCAAACCGGTCAGGCATATCGACCGGAATGGTCAGGCCGAGGATCCCACCCCAGTCTTGGCAAACCAAGGTGATATTTCGCAAATCCAATGCTTTGATCAACGCCACCATCATTTCGCGGTGAAAGTGGTAGGTGTAGACCGCATCATCTGTCGGCTTGTCAGACCGCCCAAATCCGAGCCAATCCGGACAAATGACGCGTGCCCCTGTTTCGAGAAAGACAGGGATCATTTTCCGGTAGAGATACGACCAGGATGGCTGTCCGTGCAGGCACAAAAAGACACGCTCAGCCTGCTTTGGACCTTCATCCAGGTAATGCACGCGCAACCCTTCATAGCCGGGCAAAGTGTCGGCATAGTTCGGCGCGAACGCAAAACCTGGAAGATTGTCGAACTGTTCATCTGGCGTGCGAACGCTGGCTATGGTCATCTCGTGAAGCCTCCCGGTTTGAATTACGAGATCTTATCTGAAGAGCAAACGGTTCGGAAAGAAAATATTTTGCGTGACGCCTCAGTCATGATTCTGGATGCTGTGCACAAAAAAAGAGGGTCGCTTCAATGAAAGCGACCCATTGAGGGGGAGTGAGGTAAATAAATCTCTTAGGATTTTGCGACGGCGTTGCAGCGCTCGAGGTCTTCGGCAGACAATGATTCTTCGCCGTTTGAGAACTCGGCGAGTTTACCGATCTCTTTGACGACCTTTTTGCAGGTGCTGACGCGGACGGTTCTGCGGTCGAGCGTCGCTCTGCAGGTCGTGTCTTCACAGCTCCAAAGGGCCTTGGCAGCGACGACTTTTTCAGATTTTGGCATCGGCGTTTCAAGCGTCGCGGTGAAGGCCGTGCCTGCAAAGGCCGTTCCGGCAAAGGCAAGCGCAAGTGCGGCGGAGGAAAACGTACGGATCATGGGAGGAAACCTTTCATATGGAGTGGTCTTGGACCGGTCGTCGATGTCTTCATCTAACGCGACAAGACATATAATCACTGAACAATTTGTCAATCGTTCAGAGCGCAGAAAGTGTGCTGCACCTGCGAAATCTGCTGACACTTTCCGTCATCAGCCGCATCTGTGCTCACACTATATTGACGCGACGAAGCGGATTGTCCGGTCGTGTGCGGGTTCTACTCTAGCTTAATACGCAAGAGGTTTATGATGGATTTTGATATTCCCCAGGAGATTGCCGACTACCTAATCGTGCTCGACGATTTTATCGACGCTGAGATCAAACCCCTCGAGGCACAAGATGATAATATCCGGTTTTTCGACCATCGCCGGGAGTGGGCGCGAACCGATTTCGAAAATGGCGGACTGCCGCGCCCGGAATGGGAGGAGCTGTTAAGGGAAGCCAAGCGCCGCGCCGACGCCGCCGGGCATTTTCGGTTTGCGCTACCCTCTGAATATGGTGGCCAGGACGGGTCGAATTTGGCCATGGCCATCATCCGCGAGCATCTCGCCCGGAAAGGCCTGGGACTGCACAATGACCTTCAAAATGAGCACTCGATCGTCGCCAATTATCCACAAATCCTGATGCTTCGGGATTTTGCACGGCCGGAGCAGAAACACCTCATTCAAGACGCGCTCGATGGGAAGTTTATCGCAACGTTTGGGCTGACAGAGCCGGAGCATGGCTCGGACGCGACGCATATGGACACAACCGCGATCCGCGAAACGCGAGATGGCGTAGAGGGGTGGCGGATCAATGGCGAGAAAATGTGGACGACGGGCATGCATGTTGCCACCCACATTATGTGCTTTGCGCGGACCAGCGGCGCCGATGGCGATGCTCGCGGCATCAGTTGCCTGCTTGTGCCGGCCGACGCCGCCGGGGTGAAAATCGAAGAATATCTCTGGACCTTCAATATGCCGACCGATCACCCTCGGGTGTCGCTGACCGATGTCTGGGTGCCAGAAAGTGCGCTGTTCGGCCCCCCCGATGGCGGGTTGGCGCTGGCGCAGCACTTTGTGCACGAGAACAGAATTCGCCAAGCCGCGAGCTCGGTTGGGGCCGCATTGTTCTGCATTGATGAGAGCGTACAATACGCCCAAGACCGAAAACCTTTTGGCAAGCCCTTGGCCGTTAACCAAGCGATTCAGTTTCCGCTAGTCGAGCTCGCGACAGAGGCTGAGATGCTGAGACTATTGATCTTCAAAACGGCTTGGGAAATGGACCAGATGACCAAACCGGAGGTTGCCGAGCGGCTGTCAGACAAAGTGTCGATGTGCAACTACCGCGCGAACCGCTTATGTTGCAACGCAGCCGACCGCGCCATGCAGGTGCATGGTGGGATTGGATATTCGCGCCACAAGCCTTTCGAACATATCTATCGCCACCATCGCCGCTACCGCATTACCGAAGGCAGCGAAGAGATCCAGATGCGCAAAGTTGCCGGACATTTGTTCGGCTTTATGGGCAAGCGCAATCGTAAATAGTGCTTTCTCAATTTCCCCGGCACCGGCTCTGATCCGTTAAATCCGAGCCGCTAGGCTGCACGCTCACGTACTAGGGGCACAGCGTGATCCTCAACAGAGGACACAAGAGGGAGCCGGTACGTGAGACACCCTTTCTTGAGGGGTTGGAGGAAAGATGAGTCCGCAAACGTCGCGGTGATGTTTGTGATTGTGGCGGTGCCGCTGCTGATGGCGGTCGGCGCAGCGATTGATTCATCGCGCATTGTCAGTGCGGAGCGGCACATGCAAGCGGCTTTGGATGCCGCAACGCTGGCGGGCGCCCGCGCACTGGAAGACGAGTTAATGACCGCGGGCGATATCAAGCCGATCGTCGAAGATGTCTTCTTCGCGAACCTGGAAACAAGCTTTGCGGATCTTGCTTGCGAAGCGCCACAGATCACCGTCGACAAGACCAATGACCTGGTCAGCGTGGATGCAAATTGCGCTTTTGATGCGGTGTTCGGAACGAGCCTGGCACGAACAGGCACACTTTCGGTTGGGGCGGGCGCATCGGCGAAAACCGATCTGGCGGAAATTGAACTGATCCTGGCTCTGGATTTGTCAAAGTCTATGATTGGTCCAAGAGAGGTGGCGCAGAGAGAGAGCGCTCATGCGCTCGTCGCGCATATGATGTCATTAGAATCCCGCAAGATTCGGATCGGCATTGCGCCTTTCGGATACTCCATAAACGCTGGCATCTATGGCGAGTGGGCGAAAGGGTTTTCAACACTTATCGATGACACAAAGGCTGGAATGACCAAGTCTTGCGTCACCGAGCGCCGCGATGATCTTGAGATTACGGACACGCTGCCAATGCCAGGGGCCTGGCTCGGAAACTTAACCGAGCGATGTCCTGATGTCGCGATCCGACCGCTGACAAACGTTTGGGCAGACCTAACATCGACCATAAACGATATGTCCGCTCACCCCGATGCTTTAACAGCAGGTCATCTCGGCGTGGTTTGGGCATGGTATATGCTATCCCCAAGCTGGAATTCGGTCTGGCCGGACGGGTCTGATGCTGGCGCATATGATGACGCTCGTGTCGAAAAGGTCCTCGTATTGGTGACAGATGGAACCTTTCAGGTGGGATACGGAAAGCTTTTCGGCCACCCAGGGTTTCGCGCTGAATATGGCGCATATCATTGGCCGGGTCCAAATGCGGTGGAATTATGCGAAGAGATGCACGACGACGGCATCACAATTTACTCAATCGGGCTCGACATTCCTGGACCGACGTCGGGATCGAACCCGCGACAAAACTTAGTCGATTGCGCGAGCAGTGATGATCACTTTTACGAGATTGAATCCGAGAGCGAACTTATTGGCGTTTTCGAAGAGATTGCAAGTTCGGTGACCGGGCCCATCATTATCGGATAGGGGAAAGCGCCATCGAAGACGTTTCGGGTCGCCGGATTCATCAACTGTAAATAGACAAAATTGAATTCGACGAAGCTTCATAAGTTCATCTTCAATGCGACACGTTACAGCCATTCCTCACGTATTAGGGGCAAAACGGAACCTTCATTTGGGGGTGCGTATGGGAGCCGGTGCGTGAGATCTGTGAGCTTTGTCAGATGGCGGGAAAGTCAGCGGGTAAAGGCTGTCATCTTTCTGGCGTTAACACTGTTGCCCGTGTTGATCGCGGTTGGTTTCGTTATTGATCGGGCGCGGCTCCTCGGCGTGGATCAAGCGCCGTACTATAGCATCGATACAGCCGTCTTGGCGGCCACCGCAGCTCAGCCGGTCGGCCAGTTGGAATTGGTGTTCGTTATCGATGCCTCCGACTCGATGGGCGGTTGGAAAATAGAGGTCGTCCAATCGGCCTCGAAACGGCTCGTTGATCAACTCATTGCCGCGCGTGGCCAAGATCAAGTCCGAGTCGGGCTGGTCCCATATGCGACCGCGCTTAACGCTGGCCAATATGCGGACCGCGTCCTCGGCCGTTCACAACAAATAGATCGCGATGAAGCTTGGGCCGGCGCCGATTGCGTCATGGAACGCGATGGCATCGCCGCCATGACGGATGATGCGCCCGCGCCGGGTGCCTTTTTACGCAGCCCTGCCGAGACCGCTGGGGCGGTGGATTTGGGATGCCCGAGCCAACCTATTCTACCGCTGGCGGGGGACCCGACGGCGTTTCATGCGGCGATGGACGCGCTCATGCCAGAGGGGGGAACTGCGGGACATCTTGGCGTGTCCTGGGCTTGGTACATTCTGTCACCAAAATGGACATCGATTTGGCCGGCCATGGCGGCGGCCTCTAATGAGGAGGATCCCGGCACTCATAAAGTGGTCCTGTTTTTGACCGATGGTGCCTTTGCGGCAAGGTATTGGCACTCGGATCTAGAGCGGGGCCTCCAACTTCCGACGCAGCGGGCTTTAGAAATATGCCGGGCCATGCGCGAAACCGGGATCATGATCTTTACTGTGGGACTCGCTTTGGACGATACACCCTGGGTGGTCCAAGACCCCCGCGAGGTGATGCGCGCGTGCGCCGGTGATGACGACCAGTTCTTTCTCGCGGCGACCCGCGAAGAACTTCGATCGGTCTATGCCGCGATCGCAAACCGGCTTCTGCCAAACGCGCTTACCTATTGAGGCTTGGGCGATGCAGACGGGGGCTGAAACCCCGTCTTACGAAAATTAGAGACACCTGGAAAAAATACGCAAACACTGTGAGAACAGGATTTTATCGCAAACGTGATCGGCGCCCGGAAAGTTAGCAACCAAAAATTGTTTGGTTAACGCTTCCCCTAAGCTGCCATTAAAATCCGAGTGAATGGCGTTAAGACAAAAACCGAGTTTTCACAGAGGCTTAGGTCGATCTCGCCACCATTTATTGCCGCTCTATCGATATCTGCGCTGGATCTGGAAGGCTCCTGTTAAGGCCAGCTGCCTAGCTCGAAACTATTCGACTAGGGGCGCAGAACCGGGTGAATCCGTGACACATGTTTTTGCTTTTAAGCCCCTGAGAAATACCCGCGGTCAGGTCGCCGTCGTGACCGCTTTGGTGCTTTTACCCTTGCTGATCGCCTTGGGGCTGGCGGTGGATAGCTCACGCCAAGTGAACACCAAAGATCGGTTGCAACGCGCCATCGATATCGCCGCTTTGACCGGTGCGCGCGCATTGCAAACGGCCGGGAAAACCGATCTCGATATCGAAAATGAGATTACAGCCGCGTTTACAGAGAACATGTCGAGCGCGCCGAGTGATGTGACCTGTGAAGACCCCGCTGTTCTCGTTGATCGAGCGAAAGAGGAGGTCACAGTTGATGGCGTTTGCGCCGTCCCGACTCTGTTCGGGGTCGGGATTTCGGGCAAGGCCAAAATGGATGTCGCCGCGAGTGCCACCGCCGAAGGAAAAGTCAATAATGTTGATCTCGCCCTCGCGCTTGATTTATCGGGCTCGATGGGAGGCGCCAGACGGACGGCATTGATCCGTGCGGTTGAAGACTTGGCTGACGAGCTTATTACGAGGACGGCTGGCGACACGATCCGGATCGGCTTCGCGGGTTATTCAACCGGTGTGAATGCGGGTCCTTATGGCAATCTTGCGCTGGGACGACCGGAGAATGATGATAGTGATAGAGACGGGCAAAATAGGGTATGCGTCGCCGGCCGTTTCGGCCCAGAGCGGACAACAGATGCGCCGCCGGATACATTAACGGGTCAATTCGAAGCGCCTCACTTGAATTTATGCCCAGTCAGACCGACCGTGCATTCGCTGAATAGAAATGTCGGGAACATCAAGGCACATCTCAACCGTTTAGACACGGGCAGTTATACGTCCGGCCATGTAGGCGTCGCGTGGGCTTGGTATCTCCTATCGCCGAAGTGGAAAAATGTTTGGCCGGCGGCTTCAAGGCCGCTCGCCTATGGCGGCACGGATGTGATCAAAGCAGTTATTCTCATGTCTGATGGGCAATTCAATTACGTTACGAGCCCGCACGATATGCGTTTTTCCAGCAACAGACTCGCACAAGATTTATGCCAAGAAATGCGCAAGAAAGGGATCCTGATCTTCTCGGTCGCTTATGATTTAGATCCTGCCTATCAGGCTGTTTTGCAAAATTGCGCGGGTGATCCCAATCGGTTTTACGATGTCGCAGCGGGTGGAGATTTGTCGGCCGTCTACACGGAAATTGGTCGGCGTTTGAAAGCCACGGTGTTGAAAGACTGACGAAAGCGAACGAAATTTCAATAGAATTTTACACGCTTCGTTCACCGGTCTTTCACCGGTCCTGATCTAGCGCTCGCGTCACGTACTAGGGGCGACGGTGCGATCCTCAATAAGGGGACGCACGGAGGAGCGAGTACGTTATGTCTGTTGAGGTGCGCCCTTTTACCGGGGAATCGCGCGGCAACGTTGCCGTATCTATGGCACTGGCAACGGTGCCAATTCTATTGGCGGTTGGATTCGCTGTGGATACCAAACGCCAGATCGATACCAAAGCCTTTGTTCAACAAGCGGTCGATGCCGCGGCAATTGCGGGTGTTCGGTCGTGGCGTGAGGCGTCCGGCGATATGGCCATCGTTAACGAAGCGGTCGAGGCGGCATTTGAGGCGAATATACGCACCACTTACAGTGACGTCATCTGTGAGGATCCAACCACATTCGACACGCGCAATGCAGACGGGTCCCTGTCTCGCATAGAAGTGTCCGCACGGTGCAAGGTGCCGACCATGCTTGCCGGCGCTCTGAATGATATTGAATCGATGGAGGTGAACGTCGCAGCGGCGGCAGAGCCGATGGTGCGAAGGCTAGAAATCGCGATGGTCTTGGATCTCTCAAACTCAATGGAAAGTGAGCCCTTGGAGGCGTTAAAGGCTGGCGCCAATCTCCTCATCGACAAAGTGATTGAGGATCCTGACAGCTCCGACGTGCGGGTCGGATTGGTGCCCTATGGCACCGGTGTTGACGCTGGCACTTTTGGTCGCGCAGCGGTCGGGCAGAGAGGAGAACAGTCGCGATTCTGCGTGGCGGAACGGACGGGCCCTGAAGCATTTACCGACGCTGAGCCCGATCCTGCCGATCCGGCGACCCTGATCAGTCCGGCGCACGCAAACCATACGGATCTTTGCCCCTCGGCGGGACGCGTGGTCCCGCTGACCTCAGATCGCGACGCGCTTAAGACGGAGATTGACGCGCTTGAGGTCGATGGGGTGACCGCTGGGCAGGTCGGGATCGCCTGGGGATGGTATCTCTTATCCGGACGGTGGGAGAGCTTTTGGCCGGAAGAATCGATCCCCCGACCTTATTCAACCCGCAATAATCTGAAAGTCTTAGTGATTATGACGGATGGTGTGTTCAACCATCAATTGAACGCCCAACCAGAGGCTCCGGACCAGGCTCAGGCACTCTGTCGAGAAATTAAAGATCGCGGCGTTCTGGTCTTCGCGATTGCCTTCGATGCTGCGCCAAATGCAGAAGCGCTGATGCGGGAATGCGCCAGCGGAGGGAGCTTCTATTTTGACGCTGCAAACACGGACGAACTAACCGCCGCTTATGCGCAGATTGCCAGTCGATTCAACGGTGTAAAGATCGCGCGATAAGAGCGGGGGCAATCGGCGCAATTCGCCGCGCCCCACTTATAACCGCGCAGTGACTCCGCGGAGTGTAATTTCGATGAAATACCGCCATTCGTTCCAAGCGAACGTACAGACTTTTCTGCTTATCTCGCAGTTCACGTACTAGGGGCAAATGTGTGATCCGCGGAACGCGGGCGCATAGAGGAGCGGGTACGTGAGACAGATCAACCTTCGAAGAGTCGTGCGCGACGCTCGCGCAAATGTTGCCGTCATGGCTGCGATTGCGATGATTCCGATTTTAATTGCTGTTGGGATAGCCGTGGATACATCGCGACAAATATCATTGAAAGGCCATGCTCAGACCATGGCGGACGCGGGGGCTTTGGCGGCCGTGAGGTCTATTGATGGCAACGATATGGACTTAACCCAAATGAGAGACATTGCAAAAAGCAGTATCATCGCGCACTTAGACTGGATCCACTCAGAGAATTACTGCTACTTTAATGCGGGATGGTTTGAGATCAACCGAGCCGATCTAAGTGCAACAGTGTCGCTGCAGTGCACCGTGCCAACGATGTTTTCGAGCCGGCTCATGGGCAAAGACAAGATGCGGGTGAACGTGTCCTCCACAGCGGCTGCTCGTTTTGCGATCGCCGAAGTGGCCCTGATGTTTGACCTTTCTGACTCGATGAATGCCACGGAACTCGGTCATCTTAGAGACGCTGGAAAGCGTGTTGCAGAGATCATTATCGGCCCAGACGATGGTCGGCGTGGCCGCGTTTCGATCGTACCGTTTGCGTCTGGCGTCAATGCCGGTGAGTTTGGGAACATTGCCGCGGGCCGCGCCCGTGGGGACGATCCGGAAGGCGACGACGATTACGATCCGGCATCTCATTTGGCCGTGAAGTCGCGGACCTGTGTCACCGAACGAATTGGGCCGGAGGCGGCAACAGATGCGGCGCCGGTTGGCTCAAATACGGTCGGTCCACCGCTCACAATGGTGGATGCCTTTCGCTCGCCGATACCCGCGCATCAATCGGATTTCGTCTGCCCAGAATCGCAAATCGTCCCATTGAGCGGCGATTTGGACGATATAAAAACCGCGATTGACGGGCTTGAAGATACACGGTTTGGGTTTCGTTGGGCCGGCAGCACTGCGGGCCATCTGGGCATCCTGTGGTCCTGGTATACGCTGTCGCCGAATTGGGAGACGATTTGGACCGACACGCGCCTTGGCGGCAGTGCAGATGCCAGACCGTCGCCCTATGGTGATCCCAATCGTCCTAAAATCGCGATTTTGATGAGCGATGGTGGGTTTGATAGGGCGTTCCGAGGGGATGCTTACTCAACCAACACAAACACGGCGGATACCGTCCTCGCCACTTTTGCAGAAGACGTGTGTGAGAACATGCGGGATGCTGGCGTGGAAGTGTACACGGTCTATTATGGATCCGTCAGCCCAGGCGCCAATTTTATGGAAACCTGCGCCGGGCGCGCGGAAAACTTCTACCGCGTCGATCGCGCAGACGACCTGACGGACGTCTATGAGAGCATCGCCGCTCAATATCTAGGAATTGCGATCGTTTCCTAAAAGTAGGCGTAATCGGCGCAATTCACCGCGCCCCACCTATAACCGCGCAGTGACTCCGGCGTCTGAAATTTCATTGAAATTTCGCCGTTTGTCTCAAGCGAACGTACAGACTTTTCCGCTTGTTTGGCGGTTCACGTACTAGGGGCAGGCGTGTGTTCCGCTAAGCGCGGGCGCATGGAGGAGCGAGTACGTGAAAAAGATCAACCTTCGAAGAGTCCTGCGCGACGCTCGCGCAAATGTTGCCGTCATGGCTGCGATTACGATGATACCGATTCTTATCGCCGCCGGATCGGCAATCGATGTTGCGAGACAAATTACACTGAAGAATCACATGCAGGCACTTACCGATGCGGGTGCTCTCGCTGCCGCTCGACTGCTCGATGCGGGTCACTTTGACTATTCGGGGATGCGCAACGCAGCATATCACACCATGAGAGCGAACGCGCAGTTTGCTCATTCCGATCGAAACTGCCGGATGACATACTTCGGTGCAAGTCAAATCAGAATGACCGTAGACATTGAAGTGGAATGTCGTCCCCCGACAATGTTTCGCGGTGCTTTTGGCGGAAAAGACAGAATGAAAGTCGAGGTACACTCAACAGCGGCCGCGTTTGTGAGGAAGCTTGAAGTCGGCTTGGTCATGGATATCTCGAACTCAATGAAAGGAAGTCGTATAACGGCCCTAAAGGACGCGGCAAAAACGATGTTTGACAGTTTGATCGCGGACCCTACGAGCGACAATGTACGCATTGCACTCGTTCCGTATGCTTCTGGTGTCGATGTTGGTGAAATCGGAAATGAGGCGCTCGGTCGACCATCTGACGATGATAGCGATGGCGATGGTGTGGACCGTGTTTGCGTCGCAGAAAGGGTGGGCACTGAAGCGTCTTCTGACAAACAGGCGTCCTTGGGGAATCCCGACACATGGGTTAGTCCGGCGAGAAGCGGGGTTGCTTGTCCACGATCAGGGCGCTTGATCCCGTTAACCTCAAACAAGTCGGACCTAAAAGCTGCGGTAGATGCATATGACGGCGATGGATATACAGCGGGACACGTTGGGATCGCCTGGGGTTGGTATGCTATTTCGGGGAAATGGCGGAACTTCTGGTCAACCCAATCTAAGCCACGCAACTATTTCGATGGTAACAATCTGAAAGTCCTAGTCATTATGACGGATGGCGCGCTTAACCTGCAGTTGCCTGGCCAACCAAGCGCTAAGGAACAGGCAAAGGCGTTATGTGACGAAATCAACAAAAGTGGCATTCTCGTCTTTACCATAGCGTTTAGAGCGCCAACGAGTGCGGAAGAATTAATGAAGGAATGCGCGACCTCTATTGACCGTTACTACGATGCGGACAATGACGTGGCGCTTAAGGCCGCGTACGCTGATATTGCGAGCAAATTCGATGGTGTGGGGATCGTGCGATAACACATCGTACCCATTCGATGTAAAGGTCCCACCACCCACCGTCGCAAGCGAATTGGCATGTCGCTTGCTCTCCTGACACGCGAATTCGGCAATTGTGCCGGATTGAAGCGATGGGGACGGTGTCATGCGTACGCGTGTTCGGAGTCTATGGGTTCAAAATACCAGCGGCAATGTGGCGATTTTCTTCGCCTTGGCCTTGGTGCCACTTTTGCTAATCGTCGCGCTTTCGATTGACAGTTCACGCCAGCTTACGGCGGGGCGGCATTTGCAGTCTGCAATTGATGCCGCCTCCCTGGCCGGCGCCCGCGCAATGGAAGATGCGTCCAAAACCGACGCAGAGATCGAAGCGATTGCGAAATCGTCTTTTCTCGCCAATCTCGACACGACGCATGATGATGTAAATTGCGCCGACGCGACCGTCATGGTGAACCGCGGCGCTGGAACCGTTCAGGTCACATCCGATTGTACCATTCCGACCATGTTCGGGGAGAGCTTGACCCCCGACACAATGGAAGTGGCGAATGGCGCCATCGCCAAAGCCAATGTGACGAAGCTCGACTTGGCGCTCATGCTGGATGTCTCAGGCTCAATGGCGGGCCAGAAGCTGACCGATCTCAAGTCTGCGGCAAAAACCGCCGCCCAAACCTTGATTACGCCAGCAACAGGTGACCGCGTGCGAGTCTCCTTTGTGAGCTATTCGACCTCCGTCAATGCAGGCGCATATGGCAATGCCGCGCTCGGACGGCCAGAAAATGATGACTCCGATGGCGACGGATTGGACAAAGTCTGTGTCTCTGAACGCACCGGCGCGGCGGCATGGAACGATGATGAGCCGGAGCTTGGCAAATGGGTTGGCGACGATGCCACAAGCTGCCCGGACTCGAGCCTGCTGCCTTTGACGAGCAATCTTTCGACCTTTGAGACCGAAATCGACAAACTGGTCGCCGACGGGTGGACCGCAGGCCATCTTGGGGTTGCCTGGTCTTGGTATCTTATTTCACCAGAATGGAAGGATATTTGGCCACAAGCGTCCGAGCCTGTGCCATATTCAGATCCGCAGACCGTAAAGGCGGTCATCCTGATGACCGATGGCCAGTTCAACCGCGTCTATGATACCAGTATGGGCAATAGCAGCGAGCAAGCCAAGAAGATGTGCGATGAAATGCGCGACGGCAGCGTCATCGTCTATGCGGTCGCTTTCCAAGCGCCGAGCACTGCGAAAGCAACACTGCAAGACTGCGCCGGCGATGCAAGCCGCTTCTTCGATGCGGATAATGGGCAAGAATTGCTCGATGCTTACGCAGCGATTGCCAGCCAATTGTCCGCGCTGACCCTAGTGAGTTAAGTCGCACCTCAGAAACCGCAATCAGGCTTGTCGACCCCGCGGATTCGCACTAGCTCTCTATCAACTTCTTGTTCCGGGAGAGAATCGACTTCCCGATCGCCGAAGGCGCAACCGCCCCGGAAACGCTCAGGCAAAAGGACCGGAACAAGGTCAACACGCTGGAAAGAGGCGCACGGCATCCGTGGCGGCCTCGCCGAAGGAGCAAGCCCTATATCATTCTAGGGCGGAATCTCTCAGGCGCCGAGACAGCGGGGGCAGCACAGGGCCGCTTCTGGCGCGCACTGTCTTGCCTTGAAAGGGGCCAAATTTGGCCGACCAAGCGACCGACACTCTGAAGCGCACGCCGCTCTATGAGATGCATTTGGCCCATGGCGGGAAAATGGTGCCGTTTGCGGGCTACGAGATGCCCGTCCAGTTCGAAGGCGTGAAGCCGGAGCACCTCTGGACTCGCAAACATGCCGGGCTTTTCGATGTCTCGCACATGGGCCCCAGCTTCTTGTTCTTGAAAGAGGGGCTCGGTGCGCCGGACGGACATGCGCAAATTGCAGCTGTGATTGAACGTTTGGTGCCAAGCAATATCGCGGGCCTGAAACCGGGGCAGGGGCGTCTTTCGGTTTTGTTGAACGAAAACGGCGGCATCCTGGACGATTTGATCATCACGCGTATGCCCGGCGAGGGCTTAGACGGCATGCTCTACATCGTCGTTAATGGCGCGGTGAAAGATCAAGACTGGGCTTTGATGGAAGAGACGTTGAGCGACGCAGCGATGCTGCAGCGCGCGGATGATCGTATCCTAATGGCGCTCCAAGGGCCTGACGCGGAGGCCGTTTTAGCCTCCCATTTCCCAGATGCCGTCGACCTAAAATTCATGCGCTGCGCCTATCTCCAGATCGGCGCGGAAAAGGTCATGCTGTCCCGCTCCGGCTATACGGGGGAAGACGGGTTTGAACTGCTGCTGCCCAACAATGCTTACGGCCTAGGGATCGTTGAGGCGCTTCTTTCGGATGATCGCGTAAAACCGATCGGCTTAGGCGCCCGAGATAGTCTACGGCTCGAAGCGGGCCTCTGCCTTTACGGGCACGATATGGATGCGAGCCGGGATCCCGTCGAAGCTGATCTCGCTTGGGTGATCCAGAAATCGCGCCGTGAACGGGCTGATTTTCCCGGCGCGGAGCGGATATTGAAAGCGCTCGAAAAGGGCGCTGCTGAGAAGCGGGTCGGGATCCAACCGCTCGAACGGGCACCCGCGCGCGAGGGGACCGAAATCCAAGTGAATGGGGCGCCTGTCGGTATCGTGACCTCGGGCGGTTTCGGGCCGAGCGTCGATCGGCCTATTGCGATGGGATATGTGCGGAGCGATCTGACCGCACCGGGCACCAAGATCGATCTCATGGTCCGGGGCAAAGCGCGCCCTGCAGAGGTCTGCGCGCTGCCATTTATTGAACCAAATTATAAACGCTAATGGGGTGAGTGAGATGAGCACTTATTTTACCGAGGATCACGAATGGATCACTGTCAACGGCGACATGGGCACGGTCGGCATTACCAAATATGCCGCCGAGCAACTCGGGGATGTCGTTTTCGTTGAGGTTCCGGACGCCGGCGCAAATTTTGGGAAGGGCGACGATATGGCGGTTGTGGAAAGCGTCAAAGCGGCGTCGGATGTCTATGCGCCCGTGGCCGGCGAAGTGGTTGAAGGCAATGGCGACCTCGCTGATGCGCCCGAAACCGTGAATGAAGATCCGGAAGGCAAAGGTTGGTTCTGTAAAATCAAACTCTCCGATGCGGATGAGCTTGAAGGCCTGATGGATGCCGACGCCTATAAATCCTATTGCGAGGGACTGTGATCTCGATGCATCCCGCCAAACGCTTTCAAACAGATACGCAAGCCGCCCGTAACATTATCGCGCAAAGCCCACTCGCCACGATCGCCGCGAATGGTCGCGATGGGCCTTTGGTTCTCATGGCGCCAACGGTTTGGGATCGAGACCAAACAAAGCTGATCGGTCATGTCGCTCGCGGCAATTCATTTTGGCGAGAGCTCTGCGGACTTTCGCCGATGGTGAGCGCAATTTTCCGAAGCGATGATGCCTATGTGTCCGCCTCGGCGTATCCGTCCAAAGCCGAGCACGGGAAAGTGGTTCCGACGTGGAATTATATCGCTGCCGAGGCGCGGGGGCGACTGACCTTCAAAGATGATCCGGTCGATATCCGCGCCAGTGTCGCGGCGCTCTCAGACCATATGGAAGCCGAGCGCGATGTGCCCTGGGCGATAACTGACGCCCCGGACGACTATATTGAGCGGCTGACGAAGGCGATCGTCGCGTTTGAAATCGATGTCTGTCTGCTGAAAGGCGTCCGGAAACTAAGCCAAGACAAAAGCCAAAAAGATCGCGCCGGCGTGGTGTCGGACTTGATCCATCACAATGCCCGAGCCGAACGCCTGGCCCGCGAAATGAACCTGGAGACGAAAGTATGAGATATCTTCCCCTGACGCCAGAGGATCGCGCGGCGATGCTCAATACGATCGGCGCCGCATCGGTCGACGCGTTTTATCAAGATGTTCCAGAAAGCGCCCGCTTGGATGGAAAAATCCACGGCCTACCCGATCATCAAAGTGAACTGGCCGTCGAACGACATATGGCGCAACTGGCAGCGAAAAACACCACGGCCAGTGATGGACCGTTCTTTGTCGGCGCTGGTGCTTACAAGCATCATGTGCCGGCGACGGTCGATATGGTGATCCAGCGCTCAGAATTCCTCACCACATACACGCCCTATCAGCCTGAAATCGCACAAGGCACGCTCCAGACCTTGTTTGAGTTCCAGACCCAAGTGGCGGCCATGACAGCGATGGATGTCGCCAATGCCAGCATGTATGACGGCTCTACGGCCTGCGCTGAAGCCGCTGTGATGGCGTGCCGAGCAACGCGCCGCAAGAAGGTCATTTTGTCAGGCGGATTGCATCCACATTATGCGGCCGCGACGCGATTGCTATGTGAGGCGCAGGGGATCGAGGTGGTCCAGCTCACCCCCGCGATCGATGGCGAGCTTGAATTGGCCAACCATGTCGATGATGCGACGGCGTGTGTGATTGGTCAGTCGCCAAATGTCTTCGGGACCATCACCGATCTATCGCCGGTCGCAGACGCGGCGCATGCGCAAAAAGCCCTGTTGGTGAGCGTTTTCACCGAAGCGGTTTCCCTTGGCCTGGTGACGCCGCCGGGTGAAATGGGCGCCGATATTGCGGTCGGAGAAGGCCAATCCATTGGCAATCCGCTGACATTTGGCGGGCCTTATGTGGGCCTGTTCGCATGTACGCAAAAACTGGTCCGGCAAATGCCCGGACGGCTTTGCGGAGAGACGGTCGACGCAGACGGCGAACGCGGCTTTGTATTGACGCTCTCGACGCGCGAGCAGCATATTCGCCGCGACAAAGCGACATCGAATATCTGTACCAATTCAGGGCTTTGCGCTTTGGCGTTTACCGCGCATATGACCTTGCTCGGCGGCAAAGGGTTTAAGCAATTGGCAGACCTCAATCATGAGGCGGCCTGCGATCTTGCCGATGCTTTGGAAGCCGTGCCCGGTGTCAACATCGTCACGCCGCGCTTTTTTAATGAGTTTGCATTTGAAACGCCGCTGGATGCGGAAGCCGTGCTGGCCATGCTCGAGGAACGCGGGGTCCTCGGTGGGGTCCGGATCAGCCGGATGCTGCCGGATGCCGGAATGGGCAATGTCATCATTGCCGCAGCAACCGAATGTACCACTCAAGACGATATCGCTGCCTACGCCGCCGCGCTTAAGGAGATCATCTAATGGGAATGCAATCAATTGGACGTCCAACCACGCCCGTCGCGGCAAACGCGTCTTTGGCCGCAACGGTTTCTGGTTCCAAAGGCCTGATGCAACGCGAGGACCTGATCTTCGAAATTGGTACAGCCGATAAAACCGGAGTCGACTTGCCCGTGCCGCGCGGTCGAGCGGACCGGCTCGGCGGGGTAAAGCGGACGCAAGATACGGGGCTGCCGGGTCTGTCTGAGCCCGAAGCGGTGCGCCACTATATGCGCCTCAGTCAAAAAAATTACGCGATTGATCTTGGCCTCTTCCCGCTCGGGTCGTGCACGATGAAGCACAATCCGCGATTGAATGAAAAAGCTGCGCGCATGCCAGGTTTCGCGGACATCCATCCGATGCAACCTCAGCGCACGGTGCAAGGCGCCTTAGAGCTGATCGATCAGCTCGCCACATGGCTTAAGACGCTGACGGGAATGCCGGCAGTTGCGATGAGCCCTAAGGCGGGCGCGCATGGCGAGCTGTGCGGTATGTTGGCCATTCGCCAGGCGCTGATAGCGCGCGGCGAGAGCGACACGCGAAAGCGTGTGCTGGTGCCAGCATCTGCCCATGGCACCAATCCAGCAACCGCGATTCAGTGCGGCTTTATTGTCGATGAGATCAAAGCCAATGCCCGCGGTCGGGTTGATATGACCGATCTCGCGGCAAAACTCGAGCACTCGGACGATATCGCGGGCATCATGCTGACCAATCCAAACACGTGCGGGCTGTTTGAAACCGATATCAAACAGATCGCTGATTTGATCCACGATGCCGGCGGGTACTTCTATTGTGATGGAGCCAATTTCAACGCGATTGTCGGACGCGTGCGGCCGGGCGACCTTGGTATTGATGCGATGCACATCAATTTGCACAAGACCTTTTCGACACCGCATGGCGGCGGTGGTCCAGGCTCTGGTCCAACTGTGCTCTCCGACGCGCTCGCGCCCTATGCGCCGGTGCCGTATATTGTCAAAGACGCGGATGGCTTTCGTCTGATCGAAGACATTGAAGGAGAGGCACAAGCGGCATTCGGGCGAATGGTGGCCTTCCATGGCCAAATGGGCATGTTTGTCCGGGCTTTGACCTATATGCTGAGCCATGGCGGAGATGGTCTTAAACAAGTGGCGGAAGACGCGGTTCTGAATGCCAATTACGTTCAGGCGCAGCTCAAGGGTGTGATGACGCCAGCGTTTGACGGCTATTGTATGCACGAGGCTTTGTTCTCAGACGCATTCGCGGCGGACGGTATTGAAACGATTGATATTGCGAAGGCGCTGATTGATGAGGGCTATCATCCGATGACGATGTATTTCCCACTGGTGGTACATGGCGCAATGCTAATTGAGCCGACCGAGACTGAAAGCAGGCAAGAGCTGGATCGGTTCTGCGAAGCGCTGTTAAGCGTTGCAAAACGTGCAGCGGCGGGGGACCCAGACCTGAAGCAAGCACCCTTCATGGCCCCTAAGAAGCGATTGGATGAAACGCGCGCAGCGCGCAAACCGATTTTGAAGTGGACCCCCCCTGCGCCGGAAGCGATGGCCGCAGAGTAGCGCCTTACACGGTCGCGGTCGATGGCGGTCCCTGGCGCTGCGGGGGGGCAGTCCGCCATTTTCGAAAGAAGTGGATCAAGGGCCGCTCGACCCAGCGATACGAGAGCCAGGCAATCGTCAGGGTAAACACGGTCGAAACAATAATGTAGATCGCGATAGACGCAGGATCATCTGGCGAGAGAAGCGCGTAAACCGCGCGGCCGATGGCGCCGATCGTAATCACGTGGCACAAATAGAGCGCGTAGCTCCAATCGCCGACATTGACGAGCGCGTTCGGTATCCAACGATCGAGTTTCTGATCAAGTTCGAGCGCGACAATACCGTACAATATCGCCGCTGATGGTAGGCCAAACAAAAACACTCTGCCCCACATGAGCTGGAACGTCGCAGGCTGTTCTAAGTTTAACGGCGCGAGCAGCAGTCCTCCGGTATGGTTGTTGATGAGGAAAAACGCGATCAACCAGGCAGCGAGCCCGATCCAAAGACTGCTCCAGGCAAAGCTTCGCCAACCGGCTTTGATCATATATCCGACCATGGCGCCGAATACGAATTCAAGCGTTAGGAGGTTAAACGCGAGCTCGAACAGAGTGCCGCCATAAGCGGTCGCTAAACCGGCAAATCCGCCGGCTAAGACAGTCGCGCCCCAAATTAGCAGACCGGTCATTCGCCATCGCACTGGCAACAGCATGATCAATAAGGCGAAGCCGACATAAAAGTACATTTCATGGACCAGCGTCCACCCCACACCGAGGATGGGATGATGCGTTTGAGGCCATAATGCGAAGGATTTGATCAGATGAGGGATGCCCTCCATATTGTGCTGCGCCAATCGAACGGCATCCCAGGGCACACCCCTAAACAGAAGGTAGAAAACCGCCAGAGCGCCGGCAAAAAGCCACCAAAGCGGATAAATCCGCGTCACTCGCGCATAGAAAAAATCGCCAGCGTGCTTGAGACTTTGCGGCGTGTCCCCTGCCACCCAGACCATGATGAAACCTGAGATCACAAAGAACAGATCGACGCCATAAGCGCCGTTTTCCATGACATATGTCAGGAACGTGTCGCGCTCCGCATGCCGCGCTTCGATCGATATGAGGTGACATCCAAATACCAATAGGGCGGCAATGGCCCGCAGCGCTTGAACGGATTTGAGTTTCGTCATGCGACCTTGTCTACCGGTTAAATGCGCATCATCAAACGATTTGTTCGAGATCAGGAGCAGCTGAGACACTGCGATGAAATCGGCGATCCACTGTGTTCTTATGGAAACTCACACGTGAAATTCACGTCACTTCAACGGATTGTGTGTATGCAAATCGGACGTCCCTTGGCAGAGTCATTTTTCGGTCAATATTTATTGGAACGGTGGGTATAAGAACCATATAAAGAGCCATGGCAGACGGATCATCTCATTTCGATAAGAACCGGTTAAAGCAGACCGCAGCGACGGCGCCGCTGGGTATTGTCGGCGAGAGCGTGCGGACGCTGGTGCGACAGGCTTTTGCGATCTTGGGCTTGGTTTTAATCGCGATTGCTGTTCCAATTGCGTTTGTGACCCCGCTTTTGCCGATCGGACTGCCAATAGCGATTCTTGGCGTTATCCTGCTCGGACGAAACTCCCTTTGGGGCCGGCGTTGGATGGAAGGGGTCTTGCAGCGTCATCCGCGCATTGAGCGATTTGCCCCGAACTGGATGATGAAAGCCGTGTTTGGACGCGAGAAGCGCACGCCTTAAGGCACGCTTTGGTTGCCCCCAGTTTTTGACGCCACGCCTCCGCGTGAACCGGGGTTTTAGTTCAGGCTTTTATCGATCTCGGTAAGCGCCTTATCGAACAGGCCGTCGGCCTCATTCGACCCGGCCAGAATCGATCGCGCGGCATTGGTTGCGGCATCGGCAGCAACGCGGCGAACCTCAGCCGCAGCATCGGCTTCGGCGCGCGCAATCCGCGCTTCGGCTTGCGCTTCGCGCCGGGCCACTTTGGCTTTCAAATCAGCTTTCGCCTGGGTCATCATCGCATTCGCGTCGGCCTTCGCTCGCTTGATAATATCCTCGGCAGCCTCGTCGGCCTCGGCTGCTTTCTTTTTTGCGTCTGCCATCAGTTTTGAGGCTTCTTCGCGCAGCGCCCGCGCCTCATCGATTTGGTCTTGGATGCTCTTGGCCCGCTCATCGAGCTTTGAGAATACGAACTTAAAGCCGCCTACCATGCTGACAATGAAAAGGAAGACAATCAGCGCCGCCATCGCGGTGGCCGTCGTCGGATCGGCATACCAAGCGACTTTCTCGTCGGCAGCATGCGCGAGCGGGGCGATCAAAACAAGCGGGGCGAGGGTCAAGAAACGCATAAGATTACCCTTCGGCCAGCGCAGATTTTACGGCTGAAGCAAGATCGGCTTTCGCGGCCTTGGTCCCAAGTTTTTCCAACACGCTTTGTGCGGCATCGCTGGCAATGTCTTCGACATTTTGCATTGCATCGGCGCGCAATGCGGCAATGCGAGTTTCCGCTTCGGCGAGTTTCTTATCGACTTCCGCATCCACTTTTGCCGTTTCGGCGGCGAGGTCTTTGTCAATTTTCGCTCGCGCCTTATCGGCCGTCTCGCGCGCTTTGGCGTGTGCTTTGGCGATCGAAACCTCGACCGCTTTTTGCGCCTCAATCGCTTCTTCGTTCAGGCGAGCCGCTTCATCCAAGTCGCTTGCGATTGTACTTTCCCGACGTTCAAGCGTGTTTCCGACGCGCGGGAGAATGAACCGAGATAGGACAAAATAGAGCGATCCGAAGAGCACCACCAACCAGAACACCTGTGATGGAAAGTGCCAGGTCTCGAACGGTGGGAACGGAGCCTGTTCGGCGTCCGCCGCCGCATCTGCAGCTATCAAAAAAGCGATCATGCCGTATTGCGTCCTTGTCTGCCGGTAAGATCAAGCGGTGCGGCTTACACCACAAAGAGGATCAAAATCGCGACCAAGAATGACAGAATGCCCAGCGCTTCAGACAGCGCCATACCGATGAACAAGTTTCCGGTCTGTTGCGGGGCAGCAGATGGGTTGCGCATGGCGGCATCTAGGAATGAACCAAAAATGTTACCCACGCCAATCGCTGCGCCGATCATGCCGAGGGTCGCAAGCCCTGCACCGACATATTTAAGACCGAGAGTGATATCGCCTTCCATGAGAATCTCCTTTGGGAAGTCTTTCGTTCGAATTGCGCCCCCGTGAACCCTGTTCGTAAAGGCGCGTCAAGTTGAAACAGCACGGCTAAATGGCCGCAGAGTTTGAGGGCTCCTTAGTGCGACGGGTGCAAGGCGTCGTTGAGATAGACGCAGGTGAGGATGGCAAACACATAGGCTTGCAGACCTGCAACGAGGAATTCCAATGCATTCAGCGCAATGCCCATGCCAAACGCCAGGGGCGCGACCAGCAGGCCAATGCCGCCCGCGGTGATGCCTGTGACCGCGAAGCCAGCGAACAGTTTCAGCAAAATATGCCCGGCGAGCATGTTTGCAAAAAGCCGTAGCGACAGCGTCAATGGACGCGCAATGAAAGAGATAATTTCGATCGGGATCAAAATCGCGTAGACGACCATTTTCCCGATTATGTTCATGTCGCCAAGAGACGGTGCAAACAAACCGAAAAACCCGAGCCCGTTTTTCCATAGGCCGAAGACGATAACGATGCCAATCACCAATAAAGACAAGACGCCCGTCACGATGATGTGACTGGTTGTCGTAAAGGCATAGGGCACCATGCCGATCAGATTGGCTGACAGAATGAAGAAAAACAGGGTGAAAACGAATGGGAAAAACCGCAGCCCTTCTTCGCCAGCCGTACCGCGAATCATATCGGCGACAAAGCCATACCCGATCTCACCCATCGACTGTAACCGGTTCGGCACGATCTTACCGCGTGAGGCGGCATATCCGAAAAATGCGATGCAAAGCAAAACACCGAGGAGCATAAAGCCAGCGGCATTGGTGAAGGATATATCTTGTCCAAAGAAGCGCGGGAGTTCGAACCATTTCTGGACCTCGAACTGCTTCATAGGGTCGGCGACTTGGTAGAAAAAAGGATTCATCAGCGCGTCTGGTCTTCAGGGTTGGTGCCTGTTTCGTCGGCGCTCATGGCCGGATTAGTCGCATCCGTCAACTCTTTGTAAGCGCGAATAACACCCATCACGCCTGCCGCCAAACCAAAGGCCATCATAATCAACAAGCCCCAGGGCTCTGTTTTGAACACATGATCGATGCCGAGACCGATCATAATCCCAACAAATACGGATGCGCCAAACTCTGCGCCATAGCGTAAGGCCAAGGCGCCAGCCGATGTGCCCGCGGAGGCATTGGCTTGACGCTGCTTCTTTTCCGATTGCTCCTGCGCGCTTTTGGCGCGGGCGATTCGGGCGGCTAGATCATCCTCTTCGGGCGTGGTCATAGCCCATCGTTCCCCGATTATTCGGCGGCGACAAGCTCTTCAGCTGTATCGAGATCGACCGAAACGAGCTTCGAGACGCCCTTTTCGCGCATTGTCACACCATACAGCCGGTCCATTCGGCTCATCGTCACTGGATTGTGG
>JBCBBZ010000014.1:0-60451 GCA_038531165.1 Pseudomonadota bacterium | reverse complement strand
CGCATCAGGCCCTGGGCATGCGCCCACCAGTCCCGGAAACCTTAATTCAAAGTGGCCCATAAACTGGGGGCTGGACAGTCGAAGGACCCCGAGCGCATGCGAACAGCGAGAAAACTAACTTAACTACTTCTGCCTGACTGAGAGTCTGGTTTGGGGCGAGTTTGGAATGCTTGGCTCCGGTCCGACTAGCCGGCTAGCCGATTAGTCTTCGTCTGTCGCGGAGTAACTTGGCTTAGGCTCGCTAATTCGAGCCTTTATCGATCAATTCGCTTCGACCCACGCTTCGCTTCACAATCGCTTCAATCTAGATCGCCGCATCAATCATCGTCAGACATTCAAATCGATGAGAAGCGCCGCCCTCATAGAATGGCGTGGGCTTTTGACTGGATAAAAGCCCCTACTCCGCGCGATGTTGGAGACTGGTTCGCATGAGACTGACACCACCCGCGCAGTGGCTACGTGGAGACATCGATCGACACGGTTTATCGCTATGTAACTTTCAGGTTAGTGGCGTTGATCGTTTCGAGATATCTGCAAACAGTACCTTCGTTCGCTTCAACAAACTGAACCTGCAAGCCCAAACCAACTTGTAGTGCGTTCTCGATGAAAGAGCCGCCTAACTCTTGTGATGCCGCAAATCCTCCTGCCAAGCGAGGATTGATCTCAATTAAAAAGAGTTCGCCCAAATTGTTGCGGATAAATTGAAGGCAACCTATTCCGGTCAGTCCAATCAGCTTAGTGATTTTCTCAACAATGCTGTCAATCAGAGGAATCCGCTCAACTTTGCTGCAGATAGAGACACCATTCTCCACAATCAATCTACGTCTTGTATATGAGGAACGGACGTTCGATTCCGCGTCACAAACTACGTCGACCGTGAACTCGCTTCCGACAATAAACTCTTGAAGAATATAGTTCTCCCAATCGTCAATCGCTATAAAGTTGTCTGCAATTGCGGTCACGATTCCTTCTGAGCCTCGACCTGAGCGAGGTTTCGATATGATTTTTATCGATTTATCAAAGTCGTTTAGTCGCTGGGAGGTCATTGGACAAGTAACTGACTCTGACAAGAATCGATACAGAGATAGCTTGTCGTTACAGAGTTTTACCACTTCGTACTTGGGAATGAGCGTTAGGGTAGCGGGGTTTGAAAAAGTGGATTCGTGTTTCGCCACCCGTTCAGATTCGGAATGCGATGCGGGAATGATCAAGCTAATGTCGTTGGATTCACAGTAGGCGTTGATTTCGCTCACTTCGGTTCCGGATCGAACCAAGTATCGATCGCAGAACAGAAACCCAACCGATTTTGGATCGAAATCGGTGGCGTGAACTAATCCAACCAAATCTGACTTTCGGCAAAACCGAATGGCATCAATTGCCCCTGTTCCACTGGCACCAAGCACTAAAACATTTGATTTTGGCATGATTTCCAACCAGAGTTTTTCGAGGTCTGATAAGTTCTGGGTGCAGTTTTGACGATAAGCAATTCAATTATTGTCCACAGCATTATTGCTGAGGAAGAGATAGCGCACGTTTTATCAAGCATTCTGATGATTGAAGTGAACGTAACTCTCGTTACCAGCGGATTTTGTGAAGTTTATCAAGTACGTTCGTCTGACGGCGTCGTTGGATTCTTTAAATTGTTTGGAGCGAACCGAAGTGATTGGGTAAGGTTGTCGGCTCTCTGTTCTTTCTTGCTCAGTTTAGGAGAGTGCGGGTGTCGTGTTTCAAAGCCATTAGAACTCCGTCCTGGCGAGAAAATTATCGCGTTTACGAGTCCTGAGGGGAGTAGGGCTGGAATACTGTTTGATGCCGCGAAAGGCCGTGAAGTTAAGTACGAAAAATTCTCTGTGGAAACCGCTATTCAGTATGGCGAAGGATTGGGTGAGATTCACGGTGCCAGCCAAAAGATCCTCAGTCATAAGCAACTAGACCTGCCGGTTTTTAGCGTTGGCGATAGACTGAAACAAGCTCGTATTGCGTTGGAGTTGAGTACTCAACAGAATGTGTATGATTTCTCGAGTTTATTGGATTGTTCTCGAATTTGGGAAGTTCCCGATTTAGTCGAGCAGAAGGTGGTATGTCACGGCGATGCTCACGGCCAGAACGCGTGTTTAGCGGATGGAGCATTTACGTTCTTTGATTTTGAGTACTTCGGAGTTTGCGAAGCGAGTTATGACTTATCCACATTCTTGTGGGTGTTTCTCTTAATCAGAGACGATCGCGATAATGCGGAGAAGCTTTTCGAGGGACTGATGTCAGGATATCAACGCGTAGTTGATGTTAAGAATATAACGCTATCGCGATTCATTCATTACGCTTGCATTAGACATCTTTGGTACATAGCGCTGCAGTTAGAACTAGCGACGATCAAAGGTACTTCCGTTTTAAACGAGGCCGACATATTTAAGCTAGTTCAGCGGGTCATAGATTTGGCGGCGACGGATTTGTGAAGTCACGCGGGGCGGAATGAATACATTAGAGTGTAACGTTCGCCGGAGTTTACATTACTCACAGCGTGAAAAGAATTTTCGCATATCTCGAATGAGTATCCAAACCGATGGATTGGCATGTAGTACTTTTGCGTGCCGTTTTTATTTAGTGCCTTTTCGTCTTCCAACACGATAAATATTCCACCATCGCGTTCCCGCCACCCGCGATTAAGCTGCACGAGGACTCGGTGCGATTGACCGACATCTCCATAGTCTGTGTGGATACCAATTCTGTTTCCCGATACCATCTTTTGCGCTTGGACGTCTATCTCCCCTGATAGTCTGCATTTATAAATGTATTCAACTCGTGATTTGATTTTTTCAAAAGTTTCTTTGCTGACCAATTCCTGAAGACTATTTGGAATCTCCTGATGAAGCATGTTTAGTGTGTGAATATTGTAAAAATCTTCTATTTCTTTGAAGGTCCATTTTGCGCCAACTTCAAACCAGTTGAGCAATTCATCGGCTAGTTCGGCCGAGATCGCCTCCCCGTGTGCGGCATGGGCAAAAGGCAACGTTTGTAAATCGACGGAAGAGAAGTAAACGGAATCCATGACTACGATAGCTCTTGGAGTTCTAAATTGGGGTGAGTCCTTCGCCATTGATCCATGTGATCCGAGATTAACAGTTCAACATGATCATTTGCGCTCGAAGGCTTTATGCTACGTAACAGAGCATTGCATTCGTCCATCAAAGACTTTCCAAGCTCTTTTAGAGGATGTGCGTTAATTTGAACTAGCGCTATTCGTAATTGACGATGTATGAGTGCGATTCTCGATCGCCAAAAATCTTGTTCACTCTCCTCAGAAAAGTCTATGCGATTCAGGAGGCTTAGCACCTTGCAAAAAACAAAAGTTGCATGGATCAGACCGGACAATGGACGCGCATCTGGTCGCCACGGTGAATAGAGGTTCGATCCCGTGTCCCCCGCATATATCAAGTCCAAATCGAATGCTGGATTCAAAATGTTGTGTCCCGTCTCATGCACAAGCGCTTCCGCCGCTCGAATTCGATCTCGCGCCAAACTTGTGAAGATAATTCCGGGGCCCCGGGATAGCGAAAAGCTGTGGTGTGTCCGTCTATCAATTTCCGATCCAATTGGAACCACGAAGTCTATAAACGAACAAATGTCCGAATAGTCTTCAGGTGAATTCTCGCGCAGAAACTCAAGAGCTTCTTCAATTTGTATTCGGATTTCTCGTTGTTCTTCTTTGGAGGGAACGATGTAGTCATCTAGCAGGCCCCAACTATGCAACGAAGTCAAAAGATTCCGGACTTCGGGCTCCTTCGCGTCGGTTGAATTTTTAGCGGATCGCTTTTGTTTTCGACAATCTGAAGCATAAACTGGGTTGCGCTTGATTTTTTCTGACGCGACCTCGTTCAAAAAACTGATTACTGCAGGGTGACGTTCTCGCAAAATTGAGCGACACCCTAGCCAAACAAAAGCGTCGGCAGTTTCACAAAACTCTTCGAAGGAAAGAGAGCTCCATTTTGCTGAGATATTATCGGTCAATGAGGTTTCGCTTGACGCCATTTGCTGGATTGCTGCGAACACGACGTAGTTGTAAGTTTGACGCCATTCGTGAGCGCCGTTTACGGTGACTGTATTTATGCTCGGCATTCTTGCTTCAATTCAGACTGCAAGCGATGCAAAACATGATGGATAAGTTTGTCATGGTCCGAGCAATATACGCTTGGGTTGTCGAAGCCACGATCTGCAGAATAGCGCGTGGGAAGGTATCCGCCGCCGCAAACGTCTACGATGCTGCATCCGCGGCAAGTGTCACAGAGCTCTTCGCTACCGATTTGACGATTCTTCACCATAACGTGTTTCGCGACTTCGTTGATCGAATGGTCGAATGCATTGAACCCAAGCTCCGTCACGCCGTCCAACGCAGCTTTCAGTGAATCCACGGCTTCGAATTCTCCGTTGGTTTCCATCACGATCAAGTCGACTGGATCCAATCCGGAAGATTCTACCAAACTGGAAGCCCCCGAAAGTAGTCTGACGATACTCTCAAAGTGCCGTATTCTCACGGGTTCGTTCAATTCACACCAATAGTCGAACAGGGATATCATCCAATCGGCATAAGGCGTGCTGTTTGGGCTTTCGGTTTTGCCAGGTGGCAGCCGATCATGGTTGTCATAAGGCAACAAATAATCAATCAGCTTCGGCTCAAATTGAGCAAGATAGTCATATATCTCAATTGGATCCTGGGTCACATCGATGACGCACAAGAATCCAGAGAAAACATCAGCAAAATTATCCCTGATCAGTATTAGTTTGTCGTGAAGTCTAACGCCCGACCCGCGACCCATGTGGTCTATTCTATGCCGGTCGTTGATATGGGGTGGTCCATCAAGGCTGATGCCGATCGATGCACGATTTTCTCGCATTAACTCCCCAATTTCTGGGGTAAACAGCAGGCCGTTAGATTGCATTCCGATTTGATAGCTAACGCCGGTATCCTGAAAAACGTTCCGAATGGTATCAAAAAGCATCCGCAGGTGATCGAATTTACCCAGTAGCGGTTCTCCACCATGAAAGACGATTTGAACATCTTTCTTGCTCTGAGAAACGCAGTGCTCGACGATGCGTTCCGCTCCGCGCCGACAAGTCTCTTCGGACATCATGGCGGGCTGTCGCGACCATCTTCCATCCGCTCTATTGTAAACAAAACAGTAGGTGCAATCCAGGTTGCACCTACTTTGAGTCTTCCAAATGTAAGTATGAATTGGGACCGACAATATCTATCCTGACTGACATACGTTTATATCAATCCAAGACTGCGCAGCCTCGCTAATTTGACAGTCGCGCATGCAATCAGAATAAAGTGCTCAGCTTGGATGTCGATTTTTCAAAATCGGTGAGAATCTAAGCGTTGCTGTTCGCGTGTGAGCCATGATCTCTGTGAGACAAGGACATTTTTTCGTTTCGAAGAACGGAGTCGATCGCACCTTTTAAAGCAACAGAGTTTAAGTTTTTAAGCTCTCCGACTTTCATAGACGAAAGGTCTACTTTGGGTGCTTCACTCTTTTCTGGCTTGATTGTTGACATATTTCGTCCCTCCATGCTGTTCTTTTGGTTAACACAAATATGTTTGATCTCCAAGCAAAACTTAGATTCTCATATTTTAAAGCGCAAGTTAAACACGCCAAACGTTCTATCGAAGAAGGAAAAGAATCGATTTACTCAATGGCATCGATTCTGAGTGTGGCCCGCAAAACAGTTCGCCGCGCGTTGCGGCGGGATCAGGGGCATCCGCTTAAATAAAAAACTATGTCCACAACGCACCGGCTTCACCGATCTCAAGCTAGACGTTCTCCACCGACAAAAACTTCGGTGACGTCGATTTCGTTGGAGAAAACTAAGAAATCAGCCCGGGCTCCAGGCTTCAAAGAACCTACGTGTTTTAAACCGGCGAAGTTTGATGGATACGACGTTCCCATACGGATAGCTTCGGCGCGAGGAACACCAGCCTTTTGCACGGCATTCTTCGCGGCCTGAGCCATAGTCAAAGCCGAGCCCGCCAAGGTTCCGTCTTCGGTAACGCAACGCCCGTCCTTTACGAACACTCGCAAGTCGCTGAGATTGAACTCGGTGATATCACCACCCACGCAAGGCATGGCGTCAGTGACAAAGAACAAATTTCCCTTCTTCATAGCGTCAAAAGCTACTCTGAAGCTCGCCCAATGAAGATGGTGCCCGTCTAATATGATCGACGCGAAAGCGTCCTTTTGCGACAGAACGGCACCGACTACACCAGGTGCGCGGCTTCCCAGTGCAGACATGGCATTGTACAGGTGGGTGGCTCCCTGCAGTCCGTGTTCGAATGCTTCCGAGGTTCGTTCATAAGTAGCGTTTGTGTGTCCTGCAAATACGAGAACTCCAGCATTTCTGAGCTTGGTCACATAGGCCAGATCAACCTCTTCAGGCGCCAACGTTACTAAGGTCGGGATTTGTTCAGCTGACGAAATGTAGAAATCGGTTATCTCCTGATCCAGAGGTCGGATATTTCTTTTATCATGAACTCCTGCCTTTGCCTCGTTGATCACTGGTCCCTCGAAATGAATGCCCGCAATGCCCGCGAGTCCCTCGTTCCGAAGATTGACGCATGTTTCAAGCAAACCGCGCATCGCATCGAATGTCGCTGTAAAAGCCGTAGGGAAGATTGAGGTTGCCCCTGTGCGTTGATGAGCCAGGACTGCGGTCTTTACGCTTTGAGGGTCGAATTGTTCGTTGAAAAGCACGCCACCGCCTCCGTTCACCTGCAAATCAACGAATCCTGGAGCGATCGACTTTCCGCCTAAGTCCTGCAATGCAACGTCTTTCGGGACGTCTGCTCTATTTTGAATACTGTGAATCTGCCCTCCTGATATTAGAAGCGCATGGTCGCTTAACACACCGTTTGAGGTGTAAATGTCTCCGTTAGTAAAGGCTTTCATCTTGTCCCCTTTCCAGTTTTCGCTGAATGGCTGCAGGTTGCCCAAAAGCTAAAACGTTATTGGGCAAATTCTTGAGAAGCAACGAGTGGGCTCCCACGATCGTATCCGAGCCTATTTTCACCCCGTCTAAAACAGAGCACCTAGCTCCCAGCCACACATTGTCTCCGATTTGAACACCAACCGCAGCTTCTCCTTGAAATCGAAACGAGTCTTGCCCCTCGACGATATGCGATGCGGTGTTGACGAAAACGTATGGCCCAAACATGCACTCAGCGCCGACAGTTAGACCACCGTGGCCAGTTAGCACGTTGTATTCACCAATGCTTGTGCGAGGCCCTATATGAATTGAACCCGCGTACGTCTTTAAGATCGTACCAGATTTTACCTTAGACCTAGCGCTGATTGAAAGTACGCTGCTGGGATTATCGCTTGTGTCGAGAGTAACGCCTTCTTCGACGGTCACAAACGGCCCGATCGTTAGGCGACCTACCCCCTTAATTATAGCGCCGGATGAGACTGACGCCGTTTCATGAATGCCGTCGCGATTACTCACTTTTCGTACTTTTGCCTTGCAGCATGTTGCTTAGACCCCGCCATAGTCCAAGCCATTGTCCGCCGACTATAGCAACAAGGAATCCCGCAATGCTGACATGCTGTTGCCAGTTGAGAATTATCGAATGCCCGAATTCAAGCAGCTCTTGTCCGCGAACATATTTGTGGATGAAATGATCGGCTATGAAATAAGCTAAGACAACCAATAGCGTCGCAAGGACGATAGACAGTCGGGAAACGTCCTTAAGCCGGTTTTCTAGAGACTTGATATCTTGATCCGCACCAAGAAGTCGTTGGACCTCAGCCGTGTTTTCCTCAAGTCTGTTTTTTAGTTTGTCGTACTCAGTGAACATGTTCTTCACCGAACCGACAGCCCCCTCTGCTAGTAAAGTTAAACGGGCACCTTTCGCGGCTCGCACAACCGCGCCAGCGGCTTCATCCACAGGTGCTCTAAGGTACTGCTCGAAATGATACCATGCGGACAGGCAGCGAACAGCTGTGCTTGCTTTACCGTCCCAAGGGTAGGACGTCTCGTCCATTAAATTGAGGCTTCTCTGGTAGTCTTCTTCAATGGAGATCATCGAAGGAATGACGAGTTCTTGAAGCATGACAGCGCTTTTGGAATCTGCTTCCTTGAAACTGTCGAACTTCTCATGCGCCTCGACCAAGAAACGGACGAGGGACGCGGTAGTAGGCGTATCTACCCAAATCGGACCACCATTGTCGTTCTGTTGTCGCCTTGAAAACTCACTCAGGACGGCTAGAGCGGTTTGCTCCTCTCCGAATTTTACTGCACCTCCCAAGAACGCCAAGAGTTCGAGTTCGGAGGCATCGATAGGTGTCAGTTCGGACATTGTTTCCTTAGCCATTGCGATGTCTTCGTCGTTAACGAGACCCGCGTCACTAAGCGCACCCAAGACGTACAAGCGCTCTCGCGCATCGACCCGGGACATTCGTTCTCTCAGCCACGCCAGTGTGCTCAGCGTCTTTTGCTCATTGGCTCCCAGACCCTTGGAGCGAAGCCACAAAAAGCCCGCGGTTGCGCCTATGACTTCATCGTAAGATCCATCTCGGTCATGCTTATCGGCCTCTTCCAAGACCACCCGGAGCGGGAACACTCGAGTGTCTAATCCGTATGGCAAGTGCTCAAGGTCTTGCAGCCCAGAAACGGTGCTTCTGAAACTTCCGTCCAAAAATCCCCGCATAAGTTCGTTTGAGATCTTCGGAACTAAGAGTTCATATGCATCCCTCGCCGGATTTCGTCGTCCTCGAATCTGAACCGATGTCTCCCAATCGTCAGAGCTCGGACTGAAACGGATGGTTCTTAAATCGCCCACCTCGATTTTCTTAGTAACCACTGGGAATTGCTTCGAGTTGAAAATGCTCTCCAGTGTTATGGATGGCTCGAGCAATAGCGTGTTGTGTATGCCTTCAACGATGTTGTTGAAAAGAGAGGCAACATCAGACCGCTTCGAGGAATACTCTCGTAGGCCTGTTTTTCTCGCATTCAATTTGGCGATTAGATACTCAAGCGAAGGCTCGGTGGACTTCGCGTCAGAAACTGACGCTGCGAAGTGTCTGCCTACGCAGCCGTAGAGTAAGAGGTTTTCGAACAAATCTTGATGTGCGTGCCAATCGATCGGAAGCGCACACATCAGAGCTCGATAGCCTAAATGCTCCTGGGTGCTAACCAACAGAGGGCGTTCTTCGCTTTCGATCTTACAAACGAGATGCGCATTCCAAGTTGAGGCTAAATCGGCGTCCCACCAATGCCAATAAACGCCAGGTAAAGTTGGATGGTCCAAAGACGCTTTTTGTACGAGCTTTAGGTCTACTTGGTTTGGATAAGAAAGCAGAGGTGGCGCGCTGTCTCTTACAATTGATGAGACTTTGGAACTGAGAGCGCTTTCTGCTTTTGGGCGCTGTACCGCGCTGGGAGACGGTAGATCCGGAACCACAAAATCGAAACTGTAGCCATCGTATGCGGCTTTGTACTGCATCAGCACCAATATCCCGCCGCCTGAAAGCTGGAATATGTTCAAGGTCGATTTTGTTCTGGGTGATTCAAAAAATGCTCGGATAACCTTATCGTGGAGCGCATTGGAGGCCAATAACAAACAGTCGAATTGTCCTGCTTGCAGAGGAGACTCGAGACTATTGATCGAATTCGCGGTAAAAAGCTCAAATGAGTAACCAAGCTTTTTGAGCAATGAGCGACAATCGGCATGACTATAGTTCGCCATCTCGCTTTGGTTTTGAACTAAAGCAACTCTGCGCAACGCAGCTCTCCCCACCATAGATTTATTAGTGATAGTGCTCAGACTTATGCTTAAGTTTTAAGTTGTTTCAACCCAACGCAACGCGTATTTGCTTGCAATATCAACGCGTTCGTTCACGACGCTTCGTCCGTGCGGCGTAGACCCGCCCTGCGTTTGCCAAAGCAGCTTCATATCGAGTCGCCATTTGCCGTCGGTTCGCGCGGTCTTCCGCTGCGGCGCGTTCACCCGCAGCCTTTTGCTCGTAGAAGTGCTTGGATGGCGGACCATACTCGGTCGGCGGTTCAGGATCGCTACCGTCACCGTAGCTTTTGGGCGTACCGTACCGTTTTCCACCGCTGTCATAAGGCATCACAAGACCTTATCGAAACAAATGGGCTTCGTCTATTTGGCGGAGCGGTTGAAACGCGCAGCATAGGCCGCCCCAGCAGCTTTCAGTTTGGCGGCTAAGTCCTTGATTGCCTTGGCGCGCTTTGCGTCCTCACGCTTAGCGGCTTCTTCTGCGGCAGCTTTGTTGCGGTAATAGTGCGCACTTGGCGGACCGTATTCGCTTGCGGGTTTGGGACCTGATCCATCTCCATATTCCTTGGCCATCTACCCTCCTTAACTCTTCTTGGGTTTGGGTGGCACCAAATCGATTGTGATCGGCCCAAGCAGAGTGACGTCCGCGTCAATGGCAAGGCGATAGCCGGTGCGGTTTCGGTTCGGCTTGGCTGAGCCAACGCGCTCCGCGCGGCGTTTCTTGGTTTCAGACCGGAACGCGATCGCTTCAAAGACAGTGTCTGGCACGGGTTGCAGGTCAGCGATGAAGGGAGTGTGCTCCTCCCACCGATTGAGCAAAGGGTGGCCGATCCCGGCGATCTTTTCGACCCATTTGGTTTCGGATTTGAGACTTTCGGATTCGGTTTCAACCACTTCCAAGGCCAGGAATTCCGGTATGATCTTGGCTTTGTGAGCGGTTTTCAGCCAGTGTTGAAGCGATCCGGGTGGAGACGCTTTGCGTTCCCGGTGTACGCTTAGATGGTCAGACTGCCGGCGAGCATAATCGAGCGTTTGGCCGATATAGACGATCCACCGCGTTCGCGGGTCTATGATCGCATATGTCGTGTACATTTAACTGACCCGAGCGCGCGGATCGAAAACGCGCGCCACCTGCCGAGCGATGGGACAAACAACATCCTGCTTGATGGCTGTCGCAGCGGCTTCGAAACTGTCTATGATCCGATCAATCGGGCTTGGCACATAGGGTTCTGGCATGCCGTCTCTGACCCAGGGCGGGTCCAAGTCCAGAGAGATTTCCAAGGCGGCGCTGCCATAATCGGCCAGATACTCTGTTAGCTTCGCTGCCGCCAATGTCATGGCACGCGCTCCGCTCGCAGCGGCCTTGAAACTCGATTGTAGTATGCCCCCAAAAATCATGAGCATCACTTTATCAGTCTACGGATTATTTTGCACGCGTCTTTTCGCTCGGCGTCGTCGGTTGAACAATCCTGCTTTTTGTTCGGGTGATCGTGTAGCCCGACAAGGCTTTCAGCACATGCGCCACCAGTTTGCTCGTCGCCTCATCCCCATCGCTTGGGCGCTTCGCGACCAATCCTCTGCGCACGTGTTTGGGCGCGGTTCGGATCGCCACATAGAGCGTTGTCGATAGCTCGTCGTCCAACCTGACCTCTCTTGGTCTTCAAGGGGGCGCGAAATTTCGCGCTGGAGGGCTGTTAGGGTTTCACCCCTCTTCCTTCTGACTCGTTTCGTTTCATCCCACTCAGCGTTCGAATTTGGGCAAAGAAACATCGCTCCAAATGAGAATATTCTGATCTTTTCAACTCAACTGATGTTCATGTATTGTTCCGATACTCGAGACAATGACCCCTGGAAAGCCTCTTCACGGATTTATCCCCAAACTTCTGGCATTCGTTTTAGGGAAACCGCCTTTCCTTCTTCGATTGGGCGCGCCCTGCGCGCCCGATCACTCCCCCACTCTCCCTTCGTTTTAGTGCAAACCGCCAAAGCCAAATCCAAGATCAGCGCGGGCCAGAAAAGCGATGTCACCCCTCAGGGCCGTAGCGTAGCGGAGCGAAGGACGGCGTCGCCGTTGACGGAGCGATGGACTGCGCAAGGATCAAATGGCTTTGAGGACTTGCACGAGACAGAAAACGTATCAGCCAGCTTCACTGCCCTGTACCCGCGATAAGGATCGTTACCTGACGAGGCCAAGACCGCCTGCAACGGGCTTGGGGGCCAGTCTCAGCTGGGCGTAGAGCCTGGGCCTTTAGGCATCGCCAATCCCTTGAGACACGTTATTCGTCTCAAAGCTCGCCGTTGATACATTCTGAGACGGGGTAGCTACTCTAAGAGACGATAGGGAATCTTGTTGCGATCCATCATCGCCATCATTTTGCGATCCCAGTCGTCGATTTCTGCCTTATAAAAAATAGAGTTTTCATTAGTGTCGGACACAAGAGTCGCGGCCCGGTTTTCTGGGCGTGTTTTGATCTTCTTTGGCTTGGGCTGTGTACGCCTAGAGGCAAAAATCGCTGAAGGATTGAGGCGGATTTTCAGTCCTGTGATGTAGCCGAGACGGTCTTTGCGGTAGCCATAGTAGAGGTAGCCTTCTTCAGCGGCGTCTTTGACGTAGCGCTGCACTTGTCGGATCGATCTTCCCAAGTGCTTGGCGATCGTCCCGAGCGTTGTGTGAATATCGGGAACTCGCCCACTCCATCCCGCGAGCAGCATAAGCATGCGCGTCGTGCCAGGCATCAAACGCGGGTCGCGGATAAAGTCCTGGCGAACTGGAAGAACGAAGGCGGAGCTGGGTTGGGGGCGCAGGGCCCCTTTTCGCTTTGGCAGTCCGAAGGCTGCAGGATTGTCAGCGTAAGCGAGTGCCCAGCTGAGTTGAGAGATGGCCGATTCAGACCGGCTTCCAAAAAATCGCATAAGAGTTTCCTTTCAAAACTGAGGAAACCCGCTTGGAATAAGGCGCAAGAAAACTTCGCAAAAATACTTGCGTTATAATCTAAATTGCTTAATATAGGAAATGTTCAGAGACCTATATAAGAACAGTATGCCCGCTTCGGCGGGTTTTCTTTTGTCTAATATATTAACCTTTCTGTTGATAACTCGATCGCGGAACGCGAATCGAATCCGAATATTTGATAATATACTATTATACAGGTGAGACAGACAACCTGTATTTACTTGAGACATACTGAGGCGGTGGATGAATTGGAGTGAATAAGACGTTCTTATCATTGAGAGAAGCCGGGTTAGAGACCGGCAAAGACAAGATGACTATTAAGCGGGCCATTGATAGTGGGCGGCTTAGCGCGGTGAAAGAGGGCAATCAGTGGCGCATTGAGCCCTCAGAATTGTTCCGTGTCTTCCCGGCGATCAGTCGGAACGACAATAAAGTTGAGACGGCTACGTCGGCCAGTGAGAGACGAAACGCGACGTCTCGAAACACCGATGAAACAAGCATGCTCCGTCTCAAACTGGAGATGCGAGACAAACAGATACAACAGCTGGAAACCGAACGAGAGCGCGAGCGACGCCAACTTGAAGATCGCATAGACGACCTCGCAGACCGTCTCAACAGAGCGGATGCGGACCGAACGAAGCTTTCAGCTGTGCTGGTGGATCATTCGAAACCGAAGCCGAAACCAAAAAGTCGGCTTCGGGAAATTTTGGGATTTTAGGGTAAAACATCTAAGACAAAAGAAAGTTCTTGTTATGTTCCGACCCATGATGTAGAAAATCACACAGGCGTATAGCGGGTCGCGACAACGAGGCTATCGACGCGACCGGCAGATTCTGCATAAAAGGTTAACGGAAGGTCGGGCGCGTAGAAATCGTAATTTCTTAAGATTATCGAAAGCGCATACCCCGATCTTCAAATAGAAGACACGGGGTTACTACGGATTGTCCAACACGAAGCAAATTCTTGCTATGTTGCGCAGCCGCGCAGAAGGAGACGACGAGCAGTTTTACTCGATCGCTCTTCAAGTCGCAGCGGCTGAGGCACGTCAAGGGCATCGACAAACCGCAGAAGAAATCCGCGAGGCGGTAGATGAGGCGCGTTCACAGCGGGGGGCTAAAGCCTCCGTTGCGGTTCCCTTTGCTGCGCCGAGAGGCGACTTGGAAGGCCTTCTTGACCTGCGAGAAGCTAAAACCACGCTCGCGGATGTGATTCTTTCAGAGGACCTTTCCAACCGTCTCAATTCTCTTTTGCTACAGCAGCGCAAACGCGATTGGTTGCGTGAGTATGGCAAGACGCCAAATCGGCGAGTTTTGTTTGTAGGGCCGCCAGGCGCTGGCAAAACGCTTACTGCGGAAGCCCTAGCAGGTGAGCTGCACCTCCCGTTTTACATAATTCGTCTCGACTCCATGATTACACGTTTCATGGGCGAGACAGCGGCAAAACTTCGCTTGATTTTCAACGAGACGCTCAAGCGCCGTGCTGTGTACTTCTTCGATGAGTTTGACGCGGTTGGCGGAAAGCGAACAGCGACGAACGATGTCGCCGAGATGCGGCGGGTTCTCAATTCATTCCTTCTGTTCCTTGAGGAGCCATCTCAAGTCGATAGTTTAGTTGTGGGCGCGACGAACCACAGCGAGCTATTGGACAGAGCACTCATCCGCCGATTTGATGAAGTTTTGGAGTTTGCGCTCCCAACGGAGGAAGAGATCCGCGCGGTCGTGAAGTCGCACATCCGGCCCATGCGCTACCCTAAGATAAACTGGAAGTCAGTCGTCAAAGTTGCGAATGGATTGAGCCAGGCGGAGATTGCGCGGGCGACAGAAGAGGCCGTCAAAGTGGCCATTCTCGAAGAGAGAAACGTCCTAGAAACGGCTGACCTGACCGCGCGACTTGATGAACGCCGCACCATGGCGGAGGCGTTTCAGTCTGAACGGGAAAACGACGAAGAGCGCTCGTGACCCGCTTTGACAAGCCTCATATCGACATCTCTGATTTAGGTCAGTCGCGGCCCTACAAGTCCAAAGGTGTCCCTATTGGTCAACGTGTTCAGCGTATTCGTGCTGAACATGGCCCACGTCTCATCGAAGAATATGAGACAGCGCTAGAAGAAGCCACACGGGAGCGCCCAAACGACCGGAAAAAGGGGATAGAACCAACCGGTGTTGTCCTAGAGTTCGAGCTGGCGCCGCGCTCACAATCAGCAAAACTCGAACGCGTGCGGGAACAAACGCGGCAAGGCGCGGTGCGAGTTGACCCAAATGGCACGCAAAAGGTTGCCTTGATCGTGCCGGATGACAAGCGCGACGTTCTGGCGGAACTCCTCGACGAGTACACCAATGCCGAACTCGAAAACGAAGGGGACAACCCGCCCAATGCGGGTCGGATCGACCAAATCGACCATATTCGTCGCGCGACGTTTGAAACGTTCTGGCGAGACGATCCGAGCGCAATCCCAGACAACCGCCAGGGCGAAATGTGGTGGGGTGTTTGGTGCTTTAACGATGCGGTGGACGCAGTCACAGCCGCCGCTAATCGGCTAAACTGCCGCGTCTCTGAGCCAGATACATTTCTTCACTTTCCGGATGTCACCGTGGTTCCAATTCATGGCACCCAGATTGCGATTGAAATCCTTTTATTCGGTACACTCGGCATCGCGGAAGTACGTCGCGCCAGCGACTCGCCAACATTTTTCATGACTGAAATACACGGCGACGAGCGCGCCTGGATGGATGATTACGCTGAGCGCGTTATCTGGCCTCCCAACGATGCTCCGACAGTCTGCTTGCTCGACACTGGTGTGAATCGTGGACACCCGCTCATTGAGCCTGCGCTTTCCACCAATCATTTGGATACGGTTGTCCAGCCTTGGGGCGCCGATGACCATCACGGCCATGGTACCGGAATGGCGGGTGTTGCACTGCATGGCGACTTAACTGCGCCACTTGGCGATGCCGCCGTGCGACCGCTCAATCACCGCGCCGAAGCGGTGAAAATTCTTCCGCCAGATGAATTCGATCCGAACGCCCCCAATGCCTATGGGCCGATCACACAGTCGGCTGTCTCGATAGCTGAAATCAACAACCCAGACGCGCCGTTTCGAAGCTTCTGCATGGCTGTGACCAATCGCGATCGGACAGGGGCTGAGGCTTCTTCTTGGAGCGCAGCAATTGACCAGGCCGCCGCGGGGGCTATGGCTGGAGATGATGACGCTGATCCTAGACGACGCCTCTTCGTGCTAGCGGCTGGTAACATTAGAGACCACGAAGCCAAAGATGCCATAGAAGAACCGGACGCCTTTCCAGCTGAAGACCCATCTCAGGCGTGGAACGCACTCACGTTCGGCGGATTCACGGACAAAACCGAAATCCAAGATGGCGGTTATGACGGTTATTCCAGTTGGTCTGATCCTGGCGAACTTAGTCCTTACAGTCGGTCGAGCTTCCTTTGGAGCGAGCGAAAATCTCCGCTCAAGCCAGAACTAGTGTTTGAAGCGGGTAATCGGGCGATCAGCCCGGCCCAAACAGATGTCGTTGCCGGGCTTCCGTCTTTGTCCTTGCTATCGACAGGCGCCGATGTCGCGACCTCGCCATTTGAACCTTTTTGGGCGACCAGTGCGGCCGCAGCGCAAGGCTCGCGTTTGGCGGCGCAAATTGCAGCTGCGCATCCCAACTATTGGCCGGAAACGGTCCGCGCTTTAATGATCCACAGCGCAGATTGGACCGCGCCCATGGCCGCTGATCTTGATCAAAACAACAAAACCGGACGTGCAGAACTGGTGCGCAGGTTCGGTTATGGTGTTCCAAGCCTCGAACGCGCTTTAGGGTCTGCGCAAAGCCATTTAGCATTGGTGGCGCAAAAAACGATTCAGCCTTTTCGGAAAGAAAAGTCTGACATTAAGTTCAACGAAGCGCATCTCTTCCCATTGCCTTGGCCGGTGGAGGTGCTCCAAGACCTCGGCGAACAACTAGTCCGCCTAAAGGTCACACTGTCATACTTCGTAGAGCCGAATCCTAGCTTCTCGACCGCGATCGACCCTGCGCGATACCAATCGTACGGTCTGCGGTTTGATCTCAAACGCCCAGGGGAGACACGTCAGAACTTTTTGAAGCGCAAGAACCATCAAGAGCGCGCCAGGGGAGAACCAGCGCCAACCACCTCAGCGAACAATGGATGGCTCCTTGGAGAGCAGCAGATAACCGTTGGATCATTACATTGCGATGTGTGGCAAGGCACTGCGGCGGAGCTTGCCGGACGCAACGCTCTTTGGGTTTATCCAGTCAGCGGATGGTGGCGCGAGAGGAAGTCACTGAATCGCGCAAACAGCTCTTCCCGATACAGTCTCATTCTAACGATTGAGACTGACGATCAGGAAATCGATCTTTACACCCCAATCGAAGCGATGATTGAACCAATGATCGGCATTCAAATTTGAACCATCAAGTCGTCTACGGTTTCGCCAAGCGTTAGCAATGTACACGACGTGTACACGACTTCAGGCGATGAAGAACGCGAAACCGCTCTTCTTCGCTACGATCGGCTACGATGTACACGATCACGCTTCAATATAATCAATGGCTTAGCGGGCTTCCGGGCCTTGCCAAGGTTGGGGTCGTGAGTTCGAATCTCATCGCCCGCTCCAATGTTTACTGCAGTTTTAGCCTCATGCCCATCTTCGAATGGGCAACGAGATCAAAGGCTTTTTACGAGGACTTTGCAGGAGTTCATCCATAAACTCTTCAATGGCTGCAAGGGATTGGCCTAGATAGTGACCCGGCCCCCTGAACTGCAGCCACGTTTTGGTTATAGAAACTGGCCGTTCAGGAGAGAGTTATGGCTCGCATGGAAGTCAGACAAGCAAACGCCGCCGATTATGTCGCTATCGCGAAGATCATCATTCCGGTTTTTCGATCAGGCGAAACCTACACGATCGAACCTGAAATAAGTGAAGCGGACGCCATCGCGTATTGGACCGCGCCAGAGAAAACCACTTTCGTCGCTCTGGTCGATGGAGAGGTTTTGGGAACCTACTACATCAAGGCCAATCAGGCGGGGGGCGGCCGTCATGTTTGCAATTGCGGGTACATGACGAGCGACGCCGCAACAGGACGCGGGATCGCGAGCGCTATGTGTGAGCACTCTTTGAGTGTTGCAAAATCGCTGGGTTTCAAAGCAATGCAGTTCAACTTCGTCGTCAGTAACAACCTCGGCGCTATTCGGCTTTGGAAGAAATTTGGATTTGAGACTGTCGGCAGGCTACCTGCTGCGTTCCACCACCCTTCTGAAGGATATGTCGACGCTTTAATTATGTATCGCGCGTTGTGATCAGGCTCTGATCTTCAGCGAGCAAGGGTAGACACACTTTCGGTCGTTTAAGACCCGAAACATAACCTTAAAACGACCAAGCCTATCTCCCGGTTGTCAGCATCAACGTGGAGCGCGTGTCTGCTTCGATTGCTTCGTCGCTGAACCACCAATATGTTTCGGTTGTCTCGTCCGCCCATTGCTTCACTTGATCGTTTAAATTGGGGTGAAAGGTTCGTCCTACCACGCCGCCCGGCAACACGGCGCGAATCTTGTCCGGATCATTCAAGTCAGCCGTCATGCGCAGCGATGCCGTCCACTGTGTGTCAAACGGGGTGTGATACGGATAAAGGGCACGCTTCAGGGTTTCACCGGAGCCTGACATCGGAATGTTGAGGTTCCCGGTGAGAGATCCGACAAACCCATCCCGGCGCAGAGGGCCCGTGAAACGCATTTGATTCAAACGCCCCCATGTCCACTTCGTACGATCTGCGCCATATGCGCTCGTCAATCGATCAATGGCGGCAAAGCCCGCAAGGCGGGTGAGTTCCGTTAGGTCTTCGATGTCGTCTGTCCGGATGTCGTCGAACCAGGGGGACGTACCAGCTTGGACCATCCGTCCAAATCGCTCTTGCCACACATACCAGTTCGACAAATACACTTTGGTCATCTCGCTCCCGAGTTGATCTTCAAACGTCAAATGCGCCAATTGCCTCGTGGTCTCCTGAAAAACCGTGGTGGCGAGACTGTCCTCACGATCGTGGAAATCCCAGTCCCCCAAAAGCGCAGCGAGATCTTCTAGCGCTTCATCATCTGAGGCTGCCCATGCAGAGATATATGTCGGCGCGAGATCGCGCGCGAAAACGTTGAGGGTGTCATATTGTGCTGACCACAAATCGTCTGCAGTCACTGACACCCCGTTGAGCAGTTCCGAAATACGCCGATAGCGATACCCGGGAGACACGAAGCTTGTATAGACATAAGGGTAATCCCTAGGCGCGGTCATGTGATTGGCCGTGCCGGTCCAGCCGCGCTCAGGATCAATTTCCCCGGGCATTTGATCGGCTGGAATCGGTCCGGCCCAATTGTCTTCTCCGTCGGTGACAGGAAACGGAGCCATACCGTCGCCGCGAAGACGGATCGGCGCCGCGCCACTTGCGCGGCGCGCAATCCGCCCGCTCGTATCGCCGACAACAAAGTTCAGCGATACGGTGCGCACCGTATTGATGGCGTCCAGCGCCGCTTCGATCGATGTCGCGCGCATGATCGCATCAAGACCGAGATCACGGCCCATGTATTCAGCGGACGCCCAGCGCACGCTCAGCACAGCGTCCCCGGTTTGTCTGCTTGAAAGATCAGAAATGACCGGCCCGCGACGCGTCAACCGCACCGTCAGATCTTCCGCTCGGAAACCATTGCTGGCGGTCTCATCCTTCACCCGGATGGTCTCGTTCACGATCTCGAAGGGATAAGACTGCGCGCCCTCCAGATAATGATCTGGGTTTGCCGGATCTATCGTCTCGACATAGACATCAACCGCGTCAGCATAAGCGTTGGTGACGCCGAAGGCGACGTACTCATTGCGCCCCACAACAATGCCTGGATGTCCGGTCGACACACCGACAACGCGAAATTCTGGCGTTATGATGCCGACCGGGTGCCATGGCCCGGGCAGCGAGCGGCTGTCCAGGTGCGGATCATTGGTGACGATTGCGGCGGGCTGCCCCGCCTTCTGACCCGTCACAGCCCAATTATTACTGCCGCCATATCCGAGCTGACGCCACCCTTTGTCTGTCCAGCCAAGCGGCGCCGCGGCGGGTCCGTTCCAACGTGGAGACGTTGTCAGCGATGCGTCGCGGTTCTGTTGAAAGCCTGGATCATCGTCAGGGTTGATCGCGATGGGCGCGATCTCTTCGAAGGTTTCCGAACCAACGGCTTGAATGATTTCGTGCGCGATCAGCTCCGCATCGAAATTGGCGGAACTGCCCCACCCCATATAGAACATAAAGCTGAGAACGTCCGCTTCCGTCCAGACTTCGGGCTCGAACCCTGCGAGGCCAAACTCCATTGGGTGTGTATCGGCGCGGGTGGTGATGTATGCATTCAACCCGTCGACATACGCCGAAACGAGTTCGCGGGAGTCCGGCATGAGCCGTTCAACTTGCCGCTCTGCCAGCCGTCTAAACCCTATCGTGCGCGCTTCTCTGTCAAGGTTCAAAATGGCATCTTGCGGTCCGCTGCCCAGCACTTCAGAGAGCCGCCCGGTGGCTGCCCGTTTGGCAATTTCCAATTGGAACAGCCGGTCTTGGGCCATGACGAACCCTTGAGCGCGAATGGCATCGACGAGCGTTTCCGCGTAAATATAGGGCGTCGCATTGGAGTCGCGCACGACGCGCACCGGAGCGTCCAGACCCGAGAGTTCAATCTGTCCGCTCACTTGGCGATCATTTAGTTTTGGCAGTATCAGCCAGACCGCAAAGGCGCTGAGCAGTAGGAGACTCAAAACACCGATTGAAATTTTCAAACCTAAGCGCATCGAACGGGCTCCCTCTCACTCATATCGTTCTTGGAGCGTCTTACAGGTCAGCGCAATATCGCGGATGAAAAGCTCAGCCCGCCTCAGCGCGGGTAAGCCGCTTACGTTCCTCCCACAAGCACGACAGAGCTAAGTCTCTTTTGAGTTTAGTTTTTTGTTTGATTGTCCGAGAATGAACGTGGTCTCTTGCTCCAAACGCCGTAACGCCACGGTGCCCAAAACGGCGCTGGGTTCAACTTTTGCGGAACTGGGTCAAATCCACGCGACCCGCCGGGGCGGCATCGTTGCAACCTTGCGAGAGTCATCCAGCTGCCACGCCAGAATCCAAAGCGAGAAATGCATTCGGCGCAATACTCACTGCAAGTGGGCTCATGTCGGCATTGAGTGCCGAACAGCATGAAGACCGGTGAAAGCGTCAGCTTATAAACGCGGAGGAGCCCATACATGAATTTGCGACGCAGGTTAGACAATGTGGGGGCTCCTTAGCGTTCGTCGTCGATCCTGATTATTATCTTTTGGTCCGCAAAAAGGAATAGAATTCGACGTAAATCAAAGCTGCGTGGGGTTCGGAACATCTCCGTAAACCGCCATCGGATCGAATGTCTTTTCACCTTCTTCGAAATTGAGATTTACTGAAGCACCAGACGGCGCACCGATCTCAACGCTGCGATAAAAGCACGAGCGATACCCGACATGGCAACTGGCGCCGGATCCGGCTATGTTCACCCGCAACCAAATCGCATCTTGGTCATCGTCAACGCGCATTTCAACGATCCGCTGGGTTAAGCCGCTTGTCGCACCTTTGTGCCAGAGTTGCTGACGGCTGCGGCTCCAATAATGGGCTTCTCCGCTTGCGATGGTGCGTTGCAAAGCCTCCCGATTCATATAGCCAAGCATGAGGACTTCGCCGGTTTCTGCGGCTGTTGTGATACAGGCGATCAGTCCATCCGCATCGAACTTCGGTGCGAGCTCAAACCCTTCTTCGACCTGCTCGATTGATGTTCGATTTGCGAAATAGGCGGAGGTGTTTCTATCGGTCGTTTCGGCGGTCAATTCGCTCACTCCGTTTGATTGACTGATTTCCAGATTTTCCGCTGGTAGATCATCCGATTTTCTATTGCAATGATATAACATCACATTACGTAAGCGTCAGCGCAAGGATTGGGCTCTATTTGTTGACTGGCAAGTCTTGATAGGAACATAAAGCTCACCGTTTTGCACGAGCTGCGAAACCTTCGAGCTTCTTAACGGAACGAAAAAACGCGACATGACAGCTTTCGTCGATAATTCTGAGAAAAATGAGCTTGAAAACGAGGCTCGACGCATTCCAATCTCGATTTTAAGCGGGTTTCTTGGGAGCGGAAAAACCACATTGCTAAATGATCTGATGCGGCGACCGGAGCTGCGAAGAACGCTCGTCATCATCAATGAGTTTGGAGAAGTTGGCCTCGATCATGATCTGATGGTGCACAGTTCAGATGATGTTATTGTCGAAATGTCGTATGGCTGCGTTTGCTGTACGTTACGTCGCGACCTGGTCAAAACGTTGCGGGACGCCCCAGGTCGCTTTTCGCGCGGCGGCGTTGCTTGGTTTGATCGCGTGATCCTCGAAACGACCGGTATTGCTGATCCTGCGCCGATCATCAACACGCTCATGAATGACCCAAAGATTTCTCGGCTATATCGCTTAGACGGCGTCGTGGTGACAGTGGATGCCGCCAACGGCAGCGAAACGCTGGACGAGCAGATCGATGCGGTGAAGCAAGCAGCCGTTGCAGACCGTTTGTTGATCACCAAAACGGATTTGGTTGACCCAGAAACGTCTCAAGAACTGCAGGAACGTCTGAGCCGATTGAACCCAGCCGCCACTCAATTGGCGGTTACCCATGGCAACGCGTCTCCAGAGACGCTTTTCGATCTCGGATTGTATGATCCCACGACAAAAAGCTTGAACGTCCAAAATTGGCTACACTCAGAAGCCTACACAGATGGTGATGATCAGGAGATGTCGCCGAGCCAGCGAGCGCGAGCGAGGCGTCATACCGAAGAGATCCAATCTATTTGTTTGACGCTGGACGAACCGGTGACCGCCGACGCTCTGACCTCTTGGTTTGAACGATTAAAGGCGCTGAAGAGTGCTGAATTCCTGCGTATGAAAGGGATCATAAACCTCGCGGGCTCCAATAAGCCCGTGATTGTTCATGGTGTTCAGCATATTTTCCATCCTCTGGTCACGCTGGATAAGTGGCCAAGCGGAGACCAAAGGTCACGGATTGTTTTTATCACGCGTGGTATCGAAGAAGAAACGCTTCGGGATACGCTGGAGCTCTTGCGGGTCGAGCCGCTTCCCGCGGCAAAGTCTCACCTTATGCCAGTGCAAGACGCGCACTCGAACCGTCTCGGGGATCTCAGATGACCCTCCAGCTCACAAACACCCTCTCCGGAAAAAAAGAAGCGTTCGTCCCGAGTGATCCCGACCATGTCACGATGTATGTGTGTGGACCAACGGTCTACAATTATGCCCATATCGGGAATGCCCGGCCTGCCGTTGTTTTTGACGTCCTGTACCGACTTCTGAAACGGCGCTTCAGCAACGTCACTTATGCGCGTAATTTTACAGACGTCGATGACAAAATAAATGCAGCAGCGAAAGCTGAGAATGTGCCGATCTCAATGATTACGGAGCGATACATTGACATTTATCACGAGGACATGGCTGCGCTAGGGGTCCTTTCGCCCGATCTCGAACCTCGGGTGACGGAACATATCCCCGAGATCATCAAGATGGCAGAGAAATTGATCGAAAAAGGGCATGCTTATGCGGCCGACGGACATGTCTTGTTTCATGTTCCCTCTTTCGCGGACTATGGCGCTCTGTCCGGTCGGGACCGCGATGAAATGGTCGCCGGCGCGAGAGTGGAGGTTGCCCCGTATAAGCGGGACCCTGCAGATTTCGTTTTATGGAAGCCCTCAACGCCCGACTTACCCGGATGGGAAAGCCCTTGGGGCCGCGGACGACCGGGCTGGCATATCGAATGTTCGGCAATGATCGAAAAGCGATTGGGAAACACGATTGACATCCATGGTGGCGGACAAGACCTGATCTTTCCCCACCACGAAAACGAAATTGCTCAAGGCACCTGCGCGCATAACGGACAACTCTATTGTCAACACTGGGTGCACAATGGCTTCGTAACGGTTGAAGGACGCAAAATGTCCAAGTCTCTGGGCAACGTTCTGTTAGTCCGCGACTTGTTGGACGAAGCGCCTGGAGAGGCCATTCGATTTGCCCTCCTGACGGCGCACTATCGTCAACCGCTCGATTGGAGCGCCGATGGTTTGGCCCAGGCCAAGCGTGGATTAGATCGTATATATGCGACACTGCAAGATATGGCTGATGTCCCGGCCGCCAGATTGCCAGACGGTCTCCTGGGACCGTTCGAAGCCGCCCTCGAAAATGATCTGAACTTTCCCGAAGCGATTGCTGAATTGTTTAAACTCGCTAAGGCAGCTCGCAAGGCCTCGAGCGATGCCGAACGCGCGGTCCTTAAGACGGCATTGATGGAAGCAGGTGATACGCTCGGTCTATTACAAGAAGACCCGGTCGCCTGGTTTAAACGCTCACGACCTCAAGCTGAAGATGGCGATACCGTAGAGCGTTTACTCAAAGCACGAGAAACCGCGCGTGCATCCAAGGACTTTCCAGAAGCAGATCGTCTTCGAGACGAATTGGCTGCGCTGGGAATAAGTGTTGAAGATCGCGTCGACGGTGTTGTTTGGCGGCGCGATGTTTAATCGATAACGCTCTTGAAGCGTCCGTCCGAAAAAAAGGTCGTATCGTGTTCAACCCCGTTTTGTACTTTGAAATTCCTGTCAGAGATATGGACCGTGCGGTTTCTTTTTACGAAGCCGTTTTAGATCTGAAGCTCCGCCGCGAGGTCGTTGATGGCTACGAAATGGCCTTTTTTCCACGCCATGATGCGCACCCTGGCGCGAGCGGCGCGCTCGCAAAGGGCGATGTTTACAATCCATCGCATGACGGCGCAGTGATCTATTTTGACGTTCCAAACATCGATGTCGTAATCGATCTCGCCTTAGAGCGTGGATCGCGCATCCTTTATGAAAAGAAGGATCTCGGGCAAGCGGGTTATGTTGCCGAACTTGAAGACAGCGAAGGCAATCGCCTTGCCCTCACCCAGGCGACCAATTGATCTAGAGGCTCTGACGCGGGCGCAAATTAGTCTGATAAAAGGAGAAGTCGTGTGGACATAAAAGCATGTATTGCGCGCGCTCGAGGTTCCCATCGGGCGGGTGATCACCAGTCCCATGTGTCGCAGCGCTGAAACCGCCCGTTTCATGTTTGGCGTCGGCTATGAAAGTGATGCCCGCCTCATGCACCATGACCCCAACGGCGAGCGCACTCCAGACATCGCTGCGGAAGAGGTGCGCGCCCTCCTCAGCGAATTCGCGCCTGGCTTGCCCGACAGCAATATCGCGCTGGTCAGCCATGGCGGCAGCATCTTTCGCGTCAGCGGTTTGCGTCTCACCGAAGGCGAAATCGGGGTGCTAAGCTTAGACGAGACCGGGACCGTAGTGGCTCTGGGGCAGCTCACCGGCAGCGACCTCGGCTTCCTTGCGCGCCGCGTCCTCGAACCAACCGATTGAGCCTATCGACCGAGAAGAGTTGCACGATCAGGCTGTTTGGCGGGCAAAGTAGACATTAGCGCCACGACCAAACCGCCGTCCTTTTCGGCGTTCACAACCCCAACCTGGGCAACGCTTCGCTTCGTCGTAAGTCATCGAACTTAAATAAGCACAACGTTGCCCGTCACACGTAAGGCTGAAAACGCGCTAAACAAGACATTGATCTAAACAACGGAAATGAGGTTTCTGTGGCGACTATTTGCCCGCACAAAGCGGCGTGCTGGAGGGCCCTGAAGCTGACACTAAGCGAGCGTTAGTCGTCAACTAAATTACCATTTTCATCCCTTAGCTCCGGATCTCGCAAGCGCACTCGGCCATCACCAAAAGGCGTGTCGCGATCCTGCAGCGCCTGTTTCAGTCCGACGTTTCGAGCATGCTTCACAAAAGCTTTTGCGCTCGCGGCTTGGTGCCCACGCGCGTCGTTTTCTGCAGCGTATCGCTGAAGTGTTCGCGCACCCATAAGTTCCAGACCCATGTTCACTGCGCGTTTATTGGCCGCGAGAATATCTGGATCGATCAGCGCAAAGCGATCCGCGAGGCCTTCGACCTCAGCCTCTAGTAAATCTGCCGGTACAGATTTCAGAGCAAAACCGATCTCGGCAGCCTGGGCGCCCGAAATGCTGTCGCCGGTTAGCAGCAAGCGCTTACTCCATTGCGGTCCAAGATTGTGCAACCAAAACTGATTGGGGAGGGCGCCAAGGTCTCGACCTGCCGGAAACCCGATCTCTGCGTCCTCCGCGACGATGACGATATCACAAAGCAAAGCCAAGTCCGTTCCGCCTGCCATGCAATGCCCATGTACCTGCGCGATGACAGGCTTATGCATATCAAAAGCCGCCATTCGGTAACGCTGCGCTCGCTCTAGCTGCCAGATGTCATCGTCCACGCTGCTATAGCCGCGATATGGCGCTTCGGGGTTCATCGCCTGTAGACGCGAGATCGGAACGTTCTCGCGGCTGGCCAGGTCATAGCCCGCGGTGAACGCTCTGCCGGCCCCCTTTATAATCGCACAATGAACATCCGTTCGCGCATCTGCATCCCAGAGCGCCTCGGATAGTTCGGCCTGCATTTTTAGGCTTATCGCATTGAGTTTTTCAGGACGGTTGAGCGTGATGCGCGCGCGCCCGTTCTCGATCTGATAGAGGATGGTGTCAAACATACGCGTTTGTAGGAGCGTTGTTCCGATTCGTCGAACTCTACGATTGTGTTTTTAGAGTAAGTATTTTCAAGTTTAGCCAACTTTCAGATAGATTCTTCAAACACTACCTGAGGCAGAGATGGTCAAATGCGTGACCCAAACATGCTGAAACCCAGTGGCTGTTGTTCTATTTGTCTCCGGCTGAAGACACGCGCGAGAATAGCTAAGACGGTTGCAAAGGGCCAAAGGTCGCTAATGGATAGTATCCACGAGCGTCCTAAACTCGCCCCATCAAGGACATCTAGCAAGTCAGCGAGGTGAGCAAAGACGAACACGCCTAGCAATTGGAAGTGGCCTATTTTTCCGAAAATCGGTACAGGCCAGCTGCATTCGGTGTTCAACGAAAGTGGGTTATCTACTCCCTCGCGTCGTTCACGTCGGCCCCGAAATTGGTGTATCAAGTTCTTCGTTGGGTGGCGGAGTGCGCTCTAGGAAATTCTCGTCCGTCTTGTGAGCTTCAAAGAGCTCTTCAATCTCTCGTCTTAGATTTTCTGTGCTCCTCTGCATCTCTTCTATGCGTTGGATTTGTTCATCAACCTGACGCTGAGCCTGCTCCATTTCTGTAATATCTTGCTCGATTTGTTGCTTGTAGTTTTCGAGGTAGCGCACCATTGTTGAATCAGGAGCCCCGGGTTTTTCGCATGCTTGGGCGCTTCTCAACAGTTCTATTGCATCTTCGAGCTTCTCTTTAGCGGATACTTTTATACCCTTCAGATTCTCGATTCTTCGAAAAAGACTTACAGCCTCATCGTGCAATGTTTGAAGCTCATCGCTGATTTCCTCCAGCGCCTTGTAAAGCTGATACATGTCCCATAAGCACTTGGGTAACGTCGGACCAGGCTTGCAGTAGACCATGATCTCGCGAACATTCTCTCGAACATCGCCACTTGCATTGTAAACATCATCGACGCGCTTAATCATTCTTGGAATATCCCGCGTAAGAATCGTCTGCCATTCTTCATTGACCGATTCTTCCAGGCGCTGGGCTTCGTCTATGAGAACCTGCGCTGTATCTCTCAAGTTTTGAATATCGTTTGGATTGCAGATCACTTGGATTTCTGTGCTGGCTTCTGCTCTGCCTTTCACAGGATCAGACGGGTCGCAAAGAACGGAGACCGTTAGCCTTGAACGTCCGGGACTGACACCGGAAATGGTGACGGTTTGTTCGCTATCGTCAGATACTATTTCCAAAACATCCGCTTTTTCAACGCGCCAAGAATACGTGATCGCGTTTTCGCTAAAAGCGGATAGAGGGATACGCTGTCGCCGCCCGTCATCCCGGGTAAGTGGCAGGGGCCCCGGTGTTGAGTTAAATTCGACAGAACACTGCTCTGTTTCTGTTCGATCAATTGGTACAAAGTCGGGTTCTTGTGACCCATTTTCACGTTCGAATCTGCAGCGAGCATCGCACGATAAATCATTCAAAACACTTGCAGTTACGCTTCCAGAACTTGGCGCTCGACTGTTCGCTATTATTTCCGATCTTTGCCGCTCTAATCTCCCGGCTTCTATATCACCTTGTAGCCGGCGATTCTCTGCATCAGCGAAACCATCATTTGAGCCCGGGAGAGCTGGGTGACGTTGATCCTGTCCCGGCCTGCGCGATCCGCCGACACACTCAATAGCCGATGCCAAGGCCTGATTGCTCAGATAAGCGATATAATGTAATTGGTAGGAAACTGCACAGTTCCCCCAAATTGAGTCTCGAGGCGCTGCACCTCCACGACGCAAACGATTTAAATCAACGGATGTGGTCGACGACGCGTTGATACATTGAACAGATTGTTGCATCGCTGATTGCTCTTGAGCAGCTTGGGCGCGTGACTTTTGAGCGGCTGATCTCCACGTCTCACCATACTGCTCTGCAGCCGCCAGGGTCGCAGCAACGCTTTGACCGCGCGCCGCTTGCGCGAACTGCTCAACGTCAGGGTCTGCAAATCGGGGTAGGTCCGACAAGACCGTTTGTGGACACTGGGCGCGCGCATGAGTAGCACTGAAGCATAAAGCGCATCCAAGGCTCACCGCGAGTTGGACGAAGTAGCGCATTGTTGTCGTCCCTTCATCGATCGGATCAGTCAACAAAGCGGGCTGTATAAACACCAGATGCGTTTGCTGTTGAGTACTTTATGGCCTTCGCTGGCGTTTCTCCGGATCGGCAATCGCGCTCCCCAGAATAGTTGAATGCAGACGAAACGGTGCACATCGTTATCGTGTCATCCGAGTCTTTGCCTGACCAACTAATGGAATTGAATTTCCCGTAAGCAAAAAACTCTGGGACATGCGACTGAAACAGACCAGAGCAGCTTCCGGGATCGACATTGTACCACCCAGACACTTTGCGGACATTCTGGTCCATTGGACTCCACCCGATTACAGATGAAATTTGCTTTGACGATAAGTTGCAAAGCTTGAACTGGTAGACGTCGGATGCCTCCTGCTCATGCTCAAATCCGAGCATCTGACCAAGCATCAACTCGCTTTGGTTCGGAAACGGAGAGGCAACGCTAGACTTAAAAGCGTCCATTTCCGATTGTGTTGAAAAACGCTCGCGTGCGTAGTTGGGGTTCTTATCATTTGGGTCAGGTTCGTTGCCGATTCTGAAGCGGGATTGCAAGGTTCTCGTCAACGCCAACTCTTCACCGAAACTCAGGCCTGAAACCTCATTAAAGGTGAAATCGGTCGTGGCGCTGCAAGAGTACTCTCGGTGACCAATTTGATAGTCCTGATAAACGGGTTCTCTTACCGTCGCTGGAGTTCGTGCGAGATCAATTCTGGCATTGCTCATGTTTCGCTGCGCGGTAGATCGACTGGATTGCATTGACCGAATGTCATACTGCAGGTCTTCTACTCGATCTTCCAACTCACGCTCATAGCTGCGATCTACTGACAACGCGCTCGACAGCAGCACACTCGTCATGCTTCCTGATGACGCGGCCTGCTGTCGAAGTTGATTTATTTCAGCTTGCTGGACGTCATTTTGCGAGCGCTGTGATTGAAGGTCATTGGCAGCAATGCTGAGTTCCGTTTGAAGTCTTGGAAGGTCTGCATCAATATCTACCAATTGCCGTTGATACTGCTCGATACGGTTCTGCAGATTATCGATTGCTGGGTTTGGAACGGGTTTGGTTCCGATCTTCCGTTGAGATTTTGTCGATCGCTGGGAAACGAAGTCGCAGCGTGCAGATCGAACCGCACCGGCATTCAGAAATACTGCGGGTGACGGCGATAGCGAAAGGTCATCCTGAGCGAGCGATTTAAACACGACATCAATCTCAATAGCCCCCTCCGACGCTGCGTTACTGAACGCGAAGACTTGGCCTGGACCGTCGATCTTCCCAGAAATGAGAGAGGCATAAATGGTCGAACTTGTTAATCCGGGTGCGCCCTCCGTGTTTGCCACAGTATACACTTCCAAGGGCGTACTCGGCAGGAAACCATACGCCTTTATCTGACTAAGTAGTTGGGCTCGCTCCTTCACCGTCGCAGTCTTCGACTGATGACTATACTGCTGTTCCACTTGTTCAGAGATGTAATTCAGTGCAATTTCATCTTTTATGTGTCTAGAAACGGTGTACGCACGGAATGCCGTCAACTGACCAACTTTTTGAGCGGCGATTGGGGTCAACTTTCGCTCAAATGAGGAACTAAAAGTTGAGCTAAAATCGCTCGGATAGGCCGCCGAAAAATCTCCAGATGCTAAATCCCAAACACGATAAGCAACTTCCAAATCGTTTTGTATTTTCGCAGAGAGCGCGTCGCGGGCACTCTGTAAACTTTGCATAGACGGAATAGATCCGACGGAGTCTCTGACTCTGTATCTATATGAAGAGCTGAGAGCATCAGATGCCTTAATTGCGCTGGCAGCTTCGGCCCATGCCGATGGGTCCGATGGCGACCAAGAAGTGGTGGCGTTCGCAAGTCTAGAACGCAGAGCGGTGGCTTGAGGTGCGAATGTCGCCACAGCCTCACTTTCGCGCATGCCATATTCCGTTGCGCATCCGCTTAACGCGCCAACGGACATTATTCCGATTAGTATATGTTTAGTGTTCATGGCGTCCCCCAACCCATTAAGTGACGGTAATGATAGCATTAAAAGTATATGTGTCCATATACCTGAGCTCGCGAGGGTTCGCCGACATCCGATTTCGGTGCCAAATAGGCCGCCGCAGCCACTTTATCCGGAACTGAATTCGCTTCATATTTCTCATGCAAAAACCAGCAGCACCCATAACACTACCCGATGTAAAGCGTTTCTAAGTCCGCTTTGATGCCTGGAGCAGTCCTTAGCTCAGAGGCTTATTCTCGCCCCACAACGGTCGCTCATAGCTTCTGAAAAGCGAGCAAAATAAGTCATTAGATTCGGTTCAGTCGATCGCGCATACTCGAACATCGAACGCAGCGGAGAATGCAACCATTGTAACCGCTGCATCGAACCAGGAGCTTGCTGCGCGTGGGTATACATCTTCAATGGAACCGCCAAGGATCGCTTGTCGTGCCAAGTCTAAAGTGTTGCGGCGCTCGTCATCATCCTCGACAACCGTATTGATCAATTTCGCCGTTGCCTTGATATGCTGCGTGAACGGGCGAGGTGTCGAATCGTCGTCTCCCGTCAGTAATTCCTGAAGTGTGGGGCTGCTCAAGTTTTCTGGTTCTGAATGCCCGACCCCGAAGTTGCCAGCTTGTGCATATGAAAATCTCGTATGGCCATCCAACATTGCAGCACTAGCTATATTGCTGTTGTCGATGATCGCGTCGTTAGCCTGATGGGTGAATAGCTCCTGGTTACTATGAAACGCCGCAGCAGCGTATACTACGATCGCCCGTCCTGCGCCCTTGTCGATAATTTTTCGCAACAGCATTTGCTGTTTTGTAGGGGCCGCATAACGGAAGTAATTTTGATCCCAGGTTGACCACTCTTTGCTGTTACCGCTCGTGAGGTATTGGGGGCGCTTGAATTGCACGAAGAAATTAAGTCGGAACGGTGGTAGCCGCCGGTTCAAATTCTTGCCAAAGTCATCAATCTCCGATGCGGAAACACCACCCAAGTTTCGCCATCGTCGCCACCGCATGTGCGGAGATATTGGCCAAAGGTCCTCCCACGGAATGAATGCCGAAGCATCAAAGCCAAGGAAGCTTTCATCGCACTGATCAGGCGCGTAAATCGCGTTCGTTAGCAGTCGTAGCTCACCTACAAAAGCTGTCTCATACGGTTTCTCTTTGAATTCTGCCCACACGTAGAAATACCCTCTTTGTTGATGGGTATAGCTATTCGCGAGACAGGTCTAACCACTCTTATGCGGATCAGAACAGCGGTTTCGTTATGTCTGCAATTAGGAACAGCCAGTCACGGCCAATAACCGCCTCGAAACCAACTCACACCAACCCACGCCAAACCGCGGACTCAGCGCTGGCGACGAGGGAGTCTTTGGCGGGGATGAAATCGATGCCCAATTGCGTTTGCGCTTTGCGATTGTCGTCAAGGCGCTGATGGCCGAGATTGGGGAGGATCGGCTTGATCTGGGGATTGACCACGGACAAGAGTTTGGCAAGCCAAGTCGGCCATTCGCCCTTGGGCAGGCGGCGCTCCGGATAGGCCGCCGCGAGACGATCGCCGACCTGTTTGAACCAGAGCGTGTCGGCGCAGACGATAAACCGTTCGCCCGCCGCCTCCGGGCGCGTCATCGCGGCGCTATCGGCTTTCGCGACCTCTCTGACATCGACCACGCTTTGATGCAGCTTTGGATAAGCCGGCACTTGTTAGTTCAGCGGCGCGGTGACCCTGGTCAGCGAGGGTGACACATCCGCGCGCATGGCCGGGCCCAGCACAGCGCCGATTGCGAGCGGCCAGAGCTTGGCTATGCTGCGCCAATGGTCCCGTCCATCATCACGCCAGAGGAAATGTATGCGGCTGAGCAAGCGGTCTTCGAGACAGGGCGCGCGAGCTTTCAGCTGATGCAGCGCGCGGGGGAGAGCGTGGCGGACCTGGCGCACAAATCTTATCCGGCAGGCCCGATGATCGTCCTGTGCGGACCCGGCGGCAATGGCGGCGACGGCTTCGTTGCGGCGGCGCACCTGCGCGATTTGGGGCGGTCGGTCTGCGTCTACCTGCTCGGATCCGCCGACCGCTTGCGCGGTGATACACGCCGCGCCGCCGAGCTCTGGGGCGGCAAGATCGGGCGCCTATCGGACGTCCGCCAAGCGGCGCCTGGTGTGACGATTGATGCCGCGTTTGGCGCAGGACTATCGCGGCCACTGACGGGTGTGCTTGCGAGTCTCGCTGAGGCTCTGCATGGTCCGATCGTATCGGTCGATGTCCCCTCTGGCCTCGATGGCCTGACCGGGCGGCCGCGCAGCATCTGTTTCAAAGCGCGTTTGACCGTGACCTTTGCGGCGCTGCGTCCGGCGCATGTCCTCTCACCTGGCAAAGCGTTTTGCGGCCGCGTTGAGATCGTTGATATCGACGTCCCGGTTCCAAACCACACCGTGTTTCGAGCGATTGCAGCAGACGAAGCGCGCGGCGCCCGCATCGTTGAAGACGCGACGGCGCTGGCGGCAATGGCGCCTGCAGTGTCGGGCAAACCCGCCAATCGCATCGCAGCGGTCCGCCAAGCCGCGCAACATATGGGCCACCCCGTCCTCCTCTCATCCCCCGAACGGATCCTGGGCCAAGCCAACGGCAAAGTCATCGTCGCCCCGAATGAATGACGAAGCCGTTGGTTGTTTACATTCACATTGCCACGCCGAAACGCCAATAGCAGTCAAGCCGCCACAGATGCACCGCTAAGACCTCGCGCGGAATCCGACGGCGATTGTCTTTGCATTATGCTTTGGCGCATGCCCGACTTACGCACTTTACCGGCTGAGGCGCGGCGGCGCTTAATGCAGGTGACTGAACGGCGCGCGCGCATTGGGGAGGCGCCGGCGGAGACGCGTGCGGCGCTCGGTCTTTCTCAGTCGACCTATCATCGATGGGCCAAGATGCTGGGTTTCCGCCAGTGTGACCTGCACCCAAATGCCGCCTTGGACCCCCCTGACAAGACCGCGCCGCTAGCGCCGGCCGAGACCTCCGCAAGCGCTATATCGGTGCTGGCGTCCGTGCGCGCCGCTTTGGCCGAAGGCGATCGTGCATCGGCGGAGAAACTGGTCTCTGCCTGGCGGGCCAAAAAACGGCGCGCCCAGCAGCTTGCCGCTTTAGAAACCGATGCAGCCGCCGAGCGCGCGGAAGCGGCCGCGTCGGACGCCGCGCTCAGCAATGCCGATCTCGCTGCCGAACTCAGCCGCCTCTTGGGGCGTCACGTCAAGGTGCGCGGCAAAGGATAAAACCGCGCGGATTTGAGCCGAGGTCGGCGCTGCGCTAAACAGGCCAATAGCAGTTTTGGAAGCACGTATGGGGACAGCTATGCGTTCAATATGGCTCAGTGCGGTCTTACTCACAGCCTGCGGCGCCAGCGATGAGCGTGCCCTCGGCCCTTATGATGGCAGGGTTATCGCCGCGGCTTTGGACACCTGCACACCGCTCACCTATCAGTGGCAGGACGGTTTTCTTGGCGGGGTTGCGACCGCGACGGTCCAAACCGGCCCAGAGGGGGCATGCTTTTACCACTCAGAGATGCCAGGGATCTTTGAAATGGATTGCGCCTTCGACGCTGCAACCCGGGCCGCCGTCGCCGAGGATCTGCGCCGTATGCATGGCGTGGAAGACCTCAAAAACACGGTCAGCTTTGACGGCGACAAGGTCGTTGCCAGCTATGAAGTCGCAGGCGTGACCTATGCCGATACGATGGTGATCGCGCTGAACGATGGCACCTGCACGTCCGACCCCGTCGAGTAGGAGAGCGATCGGAGTCCTGAAAACAAAATCACCGACACCTCAAAGAGGGTCGGCGATTGTTGAAAACAGCCATTTTTGGGCGGCGTAACAGAAAAGTCGGCGCAACGGCTATTCCGCCTATTAAGCCTCAGGTGAGATGGTTTTGTCAATCTCTGCTTGGAGCGTGAGCGGGCGCTTCTCGTCTCGATCAACCAGCCATGAAGCATGCAGCGCAATGACGGCGATCGCCGCTAAGAATCCGCCAAGGCCATAGCCAGCAATCTCTGGCATCCGAGCCCAAAACGCAATCGCGGCCACGGCAAGCGTCCAGCACGCAAACATTGCCATCACATCGCGTACAAACACAGCCCGCCGCGCAATTTTTCTGACTTTGTCCGTGACCGGATCATCTTCGCGCTGCGCCAGTTCGCCATCATTGAGGATGGCGGCTTGGAACATACGTCCAACCGCCTCGGGTGCTGCGAAATAGCTGGAATGCGCTGTCCCCGGCAGCGGCGCGCGATGACCCACAATTTCAATCTCTTCAATCGCTTTTTGATGACGTTTGGCGGGTCGACCGGGCGCCGCGTAGAAATCGTCGATCCAGGGCGAGCGGAGCTCGGACTGGGTAGCCACATCATGGCTGATTGGATCCGCTTTTGCGGTGATGTTGATCCATTTGATCCACCGCTTTCGACCTTTTTGGAAAGGCGGCTTACGCGCCGAGCGCTGCAAATCCGCGACGATGCGATTGTACCGATGATACTTGCTCGAGATGAGATCGAAAAAATAGTGAATAAGCTCAATCGGGCTGCCAAGGGTGAAGAAATGAGAGATTTTTTCATGGCGAAATTTGTCATGCGCTTCAGGATGTCCGCCTCGGCGCACTTCGACCTCAATCGCTTCGCGCCGACGCGCCGTCTCAATCAGCGCTTCATAGCCGACCGACGCGCCCAGACTGTGCCCGACAATCACCACGCGCTTACATTTCGGGTCAGCACAGACATGATCGATGGCAGACACCGCCCGCTCGAGAATTTCTGCGCGTTTATCAAACAGGTCTGATCGGCCTTCTTGCGCCGTCCAAAACACGACATCCCCGACAAAGAATTTCAGCGCTTTGAGCACCATGAAATAGAGCGGCACGATAACAATTGCTGAAATTATCCCAACCGTCAGTCCTGGCGTCGATGGCAACACTTCAAGCAACCCTTCGCCCGCCGGCAAAGACAGCATTTTTGCAATCGCGAGATCGGAGATCAAAAACAGAAGGAAGGTCAGTGCGCCAAGCGTGCCAAGCACGATGCTAATCAACCGCAACAGGATCAGCCGCTGGCTCCAGACAAAGCGCCGCCGCCAACGTTTCGCGAGCTTGGTCAAGAGACGGCCTTTGTCGGCGCGCGCCGCCCCCCAGCCGCGCTGCAACAAACTTTGGCCATCGCCTTTAATCTGCGCATCGGGCGGCGTCTCGGTGCCAAGCGCCCAATCTGGTACGCCATGTTTCAAGAAGGCGAGAAAGTCCGAGAACGCGCCTTTCGGATAGGTGCGTTGGGCCGGCCAGCTTTCAAACAAATGATAGGCATCCGCAATTTGCTCATAAGCGGTTTTGTGCTCGCCCACGCGCTTGCCGTCTGGGTCTTCCTCTATCGATTCCTTGAAGCCGCCTTGTGGGTCGTCGCGCTGGGTCCGGAACAAATAAGACAGTTTCAAACGCTGATGATCCCGCCACGGCGCGTTGAGGCAACGGATCGGCGCGATGACTTTGCTATAGACCCAAAACAGGACGCGCGGCGCATCTAGACCGGCTGCGACGACATCTGACCAATAGCCCTCATACATGCGGAATGTGTCCACCGGGATCGGCCGTTCGCGCGCCGAAAGTCGCGGGTTCGGGCGAATGAAGCGTTTGAATTGCAAGAAGGAGAAAAAATCGTTGCCCTCACTTTGATCGCCGCGCACATGCGGTTCCATTTGCAGTTTCTGATCCCGCAAAATGCCAACTTCTTTTTGATCATGGAGCAAACTGAACTGATCAAACGCATCGATCAATCGGCTCATTTCTTCATATCGTCGCTGCGTGCCGATGCCGTGAAAATAGATGATCGCGGTATAGTCAAACTTACTCATCGCTGCCCCCTCTCAGCTAGCGGAACACTCGCGCAGGTCTCAGATTAATCAATCGCGCCGGGTATTCAATCCGGGGCACGCGAATTCCTCGTCAAGCCGAATGCCGTGTCGCCATATCCGGCGGATCAAGAGAACGGGCAGGCTTCCGGGATTAGGGGCTTTCGGTCGGGTAGTGAGACGAGGCTCGCACTTTCGATCGCATCGATCTCAGCCTGGTTTTCAGCTTGCTGTTCCAGCCAATAGGCCAGACGGTCTTCGCGCTGTTGGAAGGAGTCAAACCGGGTTCGACATTCGGCTCGGCGGGCCTGCGTCAGGTCTTGCCGCAAGGCCGGATCGCGGCTGGCTTGCCACGCTTGATAAGACTGATCAAAGCGCGCTTGCGTCTCCGACAAGCACCCTGAATAGGCCTCTGTCAAAGAGATTGCATTGGCCTCGGTAACCACCCCCTTATTCACGGACAAGAACCCTTCCAACGTCGCGCGATTGATCGGTAGTTCCGCAACCTCGAAATAGTCGCGGCCGGGACCGAGCGTTTGGAAGTCTGTGACAAGCTGCTCGGCGACAGGGGCCAGTCTGTGACCTGACGGAACATTGGCGCGCATCTCGCGCGCCAGCTGTAGCCCCGTCAGTCCCGGCCGCAATCGTGACAATGCTGGCGTGTCGATAAAGAAACGTTGATCCGGAAAGCGGTCGAGCAATGCCACACATTGCTGGCGAGACGCCCGATCGCTTTGTGCACCCTGCAGTGCAGTCTCGGGCCGCACGCTCGACATCTCGCTAAAATTAGGCGTCAGCGTTTCGCAATCTGCCCGGCTGGTCAGCCCTTCGCGGGTCTGCCAATTCACGAAGTCTGGATCGCCGCCTGCGAAGTTTGCAACATTCTGATCGATATTGACCTTATCGCGCTTGAGCACGTTCAGCGCGCGACCGCTATTCGCAACGCTCACCCATTCATTATAGTAAAATCCATCGCTGCTTTCCCCGGGACGCGCGATCCGCACCGGGATAGCTCGTCGGTTTTGAACCATTTGGAAACAGACCGGGCCCGTTGCGACATTGTTCAAGCTGTCGGGCAGGTCAAACTTGATCGCCGAGTAAATCCCGCCGACGCGGGCATTGGCGACGGGTTCGCCGCGAACAGCGCCATTGTCGGTATCGTATGAGGCAACGAGTTGGAGATTCGTATTTGGACGTAATTGCTGCCCTAAGGGTCCGTCAGCGTCCCAGCTCAACAGCACGGCCGGGCCACTCGCCTCGAGACCAATGCCAGGCAATGGGTTACCAGCGCTTAAATCAGGCGTGCTGGCACAGCCATGCAGGACGATCGCACCACCGGCAATCGCCAACCAACCTCGAACAGCTTTAAGACGTCCCATATTTCTCTTCCCTCTGTCGCTCACTACTCAGCATCAAACACATTATGTATTCCAAGCGCGGTCGCCTCTTCTTGTTTCAACCGGCAGAGCGTTTGGATCTGACACAGGAGCATCGCATCGAGAATGTTGATGGCGTCCTTGCTCGCTGGGCCGAAGCTGAGATTATTCTTCTGAATGTATTCGACCATTTGACGCTGCACATTGAGCTCTGCGTCCGTTAAAATCGATTGCCAAATCGCGACGCGGTCGGTGATCTCTGCATTGTTGATGGCGCGAACATCGTCGGCCAAAAACCGCGCATCGCGGCCATAATTCGAAGGATTGTAGATCCCAAGCAGCGAGAAATTACGCTCAAGACGGTCATACGCCGAGCCCCGAATATACCGGGTTTGCCCCGATAACAGCATCTCTTGATAGTATTTCAGCAGGGTCAGCGTGTAAGACACATCGCCTTGGCTGATTTGGTCGACGACCACCTGAATCATGTTCTCGGTGACGGGCATCGTAAACAAAGCCATGTAACGATAGCCGAGCTGGCGTCTCTGACGCCCGGGTGATGTCGGATCATAGACCAGACACGTCCCATTTGGATCCTCGTATTGCGCTCTGCTTCCGCACCTGGCCGCTGGTGGCGCGGCCTTGTTCATTTGTTCGCAAACGGCGGCCGCACCGGGTGCGAGACAGTCGAGAACCCGTGTCTCTGATGGATCAATCGCGCTAAAGGAGGAACTGGCATGCACAATATATTGTGCATCCGGCTCAATGATCCGGACGAACCCCCCCAGGAACGCAATCGTGCACGAGCTGACACATGAGAACCCGCTCGGAACACGGACAGTGGCGCGCTCAGATGCGAGCTTGCGTCCGATCGCCATGCCCTGACTGACCCGTCCGCCATTTGAACACATCCACACCTCATCATAAGTGTTCGACCGGCCAATATGACCATTCACGCGGCTGGCCGCGGCAGGATCGAATTTGCCCGATAGAAGCAAAATTGTCTTATCGTAGTGGGTGTGGAGCGATGCCGTCATCTGCGACTTGGCCGGCGCCGACCCCTGGCACAGACCAGAGGATTGTGCGGTCGCAGGCCAAATGCAAATCAGTATCGCAAGTAGGCACTGGCTCCATTTGATCACACGATCACGGCGCCAATTGGGTCGCGTCTCCATCGGCTTTAAGACGTACCCTCGAGCAATTCGAACTCGTCATTCTCATTCTTGCAATAGCGGTTATAGACCGTCGCGTCTTGGCCGGAGGCATCGAGGACATAGTCTTTGCGGGTGATACATTCAGTGCCGTCAACCAAGGGTTCGGCCGGTTCGATTGAGACATTGCCGCTATAACCGCTATCGCGGGGGCCTTCCCAGGCGATCGGTTCATTGCCGCCATTGGCCTTAGCCTGTTCCCACGCCTCTTCCTGTTTTTGCTTCGACTTTTCGTCCATGTTTTGGATGATCGAGAGCGCCGCTGATCCACCGACCACACAGCCGACGCCTGCCGCCACCAGCGCGACTTGTTCAATCTCAGCGCCCGTATAGCCCTGGCTGCGCAGAACACTGTCGAGCGCTTTTGCTCCGAAATATCCAGCGGTGCCACCAACGGCGCAGCCCGCGCCGGCGCCGACCACCTGTTCCGTCGTTGTACTCGACTGGGATGTATCGGACGGTTTTGGAAAGCTAATCTTAGGCAGGCTCGGAAAGCCCTGCGCGCTGGCGCCAACGCTCATGCCAACTGCGACCAGCGCAACCGCGCCCGATTTGGTTAGATCGATCATGTATTTGTCCCTGAGACTGATTTGAAAAGTTAACGCTCTGACCATAACCTAACAATTGTGTTAGGAATTCGGCAAGGCTTTCCAGCCCGGCAAGTTGAGCATTTCATCAAAGCGCGATGAAAAATCCACACCCGGTTCGCGCGCGCATTCAAGCCCCGCCATGGTCAGTTTGATTCGATGCGGCGACTCTCGAACTTGATTTAAGACATCGGCTAAGCGCGCGAGATGACTTGCCGTCACCTAGTTTGCCACAAAGGTGACACCGGGCCCTTCAGGCCGGACAATTTTCGTTCTCGCAATCACATGCACTTGCGCATTGCCTTTTTGAAACGTGTTATAAGTGTAAGGACGATAAGGGTCTGCGTCGAAGTATCCGATAAAGTAGGATCGGCCGATATATGTCCAACCTGTATCGGTAAACGAAACGGTATCGCCCCGATCTCCAAATATGCGCAAAGATGTGATCCCATCTTTTCGGTCATCCGATATCCGATACACAGATTGCTCATCAATTTTCAGTGTCGTGAAACTTCGTCCAGCTATCTTCAGGCCTTCGATACTTCGAATGATGCGCTGCGGTGGCGTGAGGTCAAATTCATATCGCGATCTTGGCGCAACGTCCGGTCGAAGTAGAATGAAGTCCGTACCACGGCCACCATCAATGACGGCGAAGGACTCGTCCCGCACGAAAATCCAATCAGGCCCGGCGCCAGCGCGGACAGTATCGCCGTGCCCAATTTCGAAAAAGATTTGATGCCCAACAGCGCCAAAGAAGCGGTCGATATCTGATGTGCCAACAAAGCGTCGAATTCCGGGCGTTTCCGTGCCCGTTTGACCGCCAAATCTGACATAAGCATCTTCACCGTCCGTTGCGATGAGATCATCAAATCCATCGCCGTCAAAGTCGCCATTCATGCTTGCGCTCGCGACGTTCACCTCTGGCAAAACGATTATTGAGTCGAGCGCGGCGCGGATCTGCGTTTCAGTGTTTTCTGACCAATCCTCGGATCCTAATAGTTGGCTCAGGCCGGGATGGCGACCGACGGCAAAGTCATTTCGTCCGTCGCCATTGATATTACCGACTGCGACGGGCACACCAAAGTCTCCTGATCGACCGAGCGATTCAATTGAGAACCCGCGTTCCGGCATCAACACATCGACACTGAGTTCTCGTTCGTCGCCATTGTTTTCTGCGCCTAAGATTAAGTAAGATGTCTCGAACGAATCCTGCGCATTTTGAAGCAATTTCGTGCTGATCAAGACATCGTCGAAACCATCTTCATTTACATCGCCTACCCCGCCCACCGTGTAACCGAGGCGGGCGTTCGGCACGCTCGTCTTTATGGTGAGACCTTGGGCGGGGGTTAAAGCCTCAAGGTCTAAGGTATTCTGCGGGAGTGAGAGGTTACCGCCATAGATCACATAGGCCACCCCGCTAAATTGCGCTTCGTTGCGGCTATCATTGGAACCAATAAGCACGTCGCCAAAACCATCATTGTTCACATCACCAGCTTCGGCGACAGACCAACCGGCCCATACGTTCGAAGCGCCTTGCACAATGAAACCCTGCTGCGGATCCATGTTGGCCAGATTGATCTCAGCTCCGGGATTTGCGGCGCGTTCAGCAAAATCTGGCCCACCGTAAACAATATAGGATCGGCCTGAGCTTGCTCTGCCGCCGGCGCTTTGGGGCGCAGATACGATCACATCGTCAAAGCCATCCCCATTAACATCACCTGCGCGCGCGGCACCGAGCCCCATGAACCGATCGATCGCGTCCCCAACCAAAGTGAGGCCGTTTTCGGCGGGGAGCGTCTCCAGATTCACTCTGTTCTCAGGTGACCCAAACCGTCCACCGAAAACGACATACACAATACCGCGGAAACGATTGGCGCCCGTCGCGCCGATGAGCAGATCATCAAAACCATCTGCATTGATGTCGCCCGCCGAGGATACGGTACGGCCGGTATTCTTGCTCACTCCGTCATCGCTTGTGTAGAAGATCAGGCCTTGGTCTGGCGTGAGCTGGTTCAAATCCAAGTCTTGGATTGACCGCAAGTGTTCACCCCCGAACACTACGGCAACGATATCCTCATTCTCACTCGGTTTGCTATCGCCTCGGGATGGACTCCCGATGACAAAGTCATCATAGCCATCGCCATTCATATCACCAATCGTCGCTGCAGTGACCCCAATTGAGTTGGCACCCCCGAGCGCTGGAATATCAAACCCACTGGCGAGATCCGTGGAGCTGTAGCCCTCCGCATTGGTTTGCAGCTGAGCGACCCCTAGGCAAGCAAGCGCACATAGCCCACCTACGCGCGCCAAGCGACGCGCTGTTGATTCTGTTGGCATTTCCTCATCCTGTCTTTTTCGACATCCAAGGACATCGAGCTTTTTCAATGAATATATCTTTATATATATACATTATTGTTTTCAATATTTATTTGTATATACTTGAGTAAATAAAGTTTAGACGAGTTACGCGTCGGCTTATCGGCTGTGAACCGAAATACGAAGGCGGCAATGACAAGCTATTAAGTGATCCGCACGGAAGGTGCTTTCGGGCGTTCAGGTGAGGTGCGACTCTAGAAATTCGCCTCACTATCCCCTTGAAAAACTTTGAGTTTCAGAGATTTTTCTCGAAAAACAACGAATCCTTATTGAAAAACAATAATACACTTCCTAGGTCCATTGCATCGGCGGATTTACCCTCTCTCAAAACCCCCGTCGGTCAGGCTAATCACCTGAATCAATGAAGGAAAAAATGATGACACCGCATGTCCGCGAAACCGAGCAAACCCCTATCGCGGTCCCCACCCCCCTCGCCTCGACGGCCCTGATCAATCAGGTCAAGCAGGCCCGCTCAGCCGTCGAAATTAAAGCCCCAGCTCCCGAACTGACAGAGGAGACGGGTCGAAGCATGTTGGACAAGCGGCGTCGGCGCCGGGCGCGGCTGAGCAGCCGCCACTAAGCGCCATAGCTCAACAGACAAAAGAGGCCGCGGGCAAAGAGCGGCCTCTTTTTTGTGCGTTTAAGCGGGCTCGGGCTGCCATTTGGTGCGCAGCGTGACGATCTCTTCTGCAATCGTCGGGTGGACCGCGCAGGTGGCGTCAAATTGCTGTTTGGTGGCGCCCATCTTGACCGCGATGCCGAGCATTTGGATCATCTCTCCGGCATCTGGGGAGACCACGTGCGCGCCGACCACAACCTCATCTTCCTGGCGCACGATCAGTTTCATAAACACCCGCTCCATTTTGCCATTCAGCATGTTTTTCATCGGGCGAAAGCGGGCTTTGTAGATATCGATTTTTCCATATTTGCGCCGCGCTTCGCGCTCGGTGAGCCCGACGGTGCCGACTTCAGGTTGGGTGAAGACGGCGGTTGGGATCATGTCATGATCAAAGGTGCGCGCCTGCCCGCCAAACTCTGTGTCCGCAAACGCATGACCTTCGCGGATGGCGACGGGGGTCAGTTCGGCGCGCCGGGTGACATCACCGACGGCGAAAATATGCTCGATATTCGTGCGCGAGTAATCATCGACAATCACTTCGCTGCGCGCACCAACCTCCACACCGACGGCGTCTAACCCCAAACCGGCAATCATGGGTCGGCGTCCCACGGCCATCATGATCACGTCCGCATCGAGCGCGACGCCATTGGTGAGCTGCAAATGCAGAGGCCGCTCGCCATCCTCGCGTTTCTCGATCGATTCAAAAATCGTGTTGGTGATGACCCGAACACCGGCCTCTTTAAGGCCCTCATGAACGGCTGTGCGCACATCCATATCGAACCCGTTCAACACCGTTTCGCCGCGATAGACCAGGCAGGTCTCGACCCCCAGCCCAGCAAACACATGGGCGAACTCACAGGCAATATAGCCGCCGCCGGCGATGACGATGTGCTGCGGCAATTGAGTGAGCTGAAAGACCCCATCCGAGGTAATGGTGTGTTCGACGCCAGGCAATTCATCTGGGCTCGGGCGCCATGGGGTGCCACCGACCGCGATCAAGATTTTGTCGGCGGTGATTGTGCGTCCGGTTTTGACCAATTTCAGCGTATGCGCATCGATAAACTCGGCGCGCTCTTCGAACACGTCAACGCCAGCATTGACCTGACCGCTCATATAGATGCCGGACAGTCGGTCGACCTCCGCTCTAAGGTTGGCCATGAAGTCCGGAAAATCGAAACCGCCGATTGTAACGTCCCAGCCATAGGCTTTCGCTTCTTTCAGCTTTCGGCCATAATCGCTGGCATAGACCATGAACTTTTTCGGCACACAGCCGCGAATGACGCAGGTGCCCCCCATACGATATTCTTCCGCGAGCGCCACTTTTGCGCCATGGCTGGCAGAGATGCGCGCCGCTCGGACACCGCCAGAACCGCCGCCAATGACAAATAGGTCGTAATCATAGGAATGCTCAGCCATCACTCTATCCTCGCTCGAAACTTGGGGGTTGCCCGCAGGCCCTAAGGACCTGTTGCTCAATACTCAAAGATTGTGGCGCCGTCTTCAGCGCCGATGATCACGGTTCGGGCGAGATTGATAAACAGCCCGTGTTCGACAATGCCGGGAATGTTGGCCAGCAAAGCGGCTGCCAGCGGTGCATCTGGGATCGCGCCGCAGGCACAATCTAAGACAAAATTGCCCCCATCGGTCATCATCGGCTTATCGCCCGGGCCGGTCCGCACTTTGATCATCGGTTTCAAAACACCCGCTTTCTTTAAAGCATCATAGGTCTTTTTCGCCGTGATCGTGTAACCAAACGGCGTCACCTCCACCGGGAGCGGGAACTTGCCGAGCATGTCGACCTGTTTCGAACTGTCGGCGATGACGATCATCAGATCGCTCGCATTGGCGATGATTTTCTCCCGCAACAGCGCCGCGCCGCCGCCTTTTATCAATTGCGCCTGCTCATCAACTTCGTCCGCGCCATCGATTGTAATGTGGATGCGGTCAACCTGCTCGACATCAACCAGGGGAACCCCGCGCGACTCGGCCAGTCGACGGGTCTGCTCGCTGGTCGGGACGCCGCGCACAACGAGCCCGTCGGAAATCTCTTCCGCTAGGTATTCTATAAAATACTTCGCCGTTGAGCCGGTGCCCAAGCCAATCGTCATGCCATCTTCGATAAAGTCCATGGCCGCTTGAGCAGCATTTTCTTTTTCCAGCTCATTCGCCATCCGGTCTCTCCATCAGCGCTTTTTTTTAGCGGCTTTGATCGCCGCCATTTTGTCCCGGAATGCGGTTGCCCAGCCGCTCTTTTGTATTTGCCGTCCGCGCGCCACAGCAAGCGCATCCGGCTCGACATCTTTGGTAATCACCGATCCTGATCCGATATAGGCGCCATCGCCAATCGAAACCGGCGCTACCAAAGCAGAGTTCGATCCAACAAAAGCGCCTGCGCCAATTTTGGTCTGATACTTTAAGAAGCCATCATAGTTGCAGAAAATGGTGCCAGCCCCAAGATTGGCGCGCGCGCCGACCTCGCCATCACCGAGATAGGCTAAGTGATTGGCTTTCGCGCCTTGGCCCATTCGCGTCTGTTTGACCTCAACAAAGTTGCCGACGCGGACATCGTCTTCGAGGACGGCGCCAGGGCGAAGCCTCGCAAAGGGTCCGACCCTACAGCCGGACGCGATTACCGCGCCTTCGAGATGACTAAATCCGCGAATTTGAGCCCCGGAGGCGACCTGAACGCCACTACCGAAAATCACATGCGGCTCGATGAGCACATCAGGTTCGATTTGCGTATCGTAAGAGAAATACACGGTTTCCGGTGCTGTCATGGTCACCCCGCTGGCCAGGACGGCCGTCCGCATTTTCGTTTGGAATGCCTGCTCGGCTTGTGCGAGTTCAAGTTGCGAGTTGACGCCTAAAACATCGTCTTGTTGGCATGCGACGGCGCGGCAATCCTGCCCCGCGACGCGCGCCAAAGCGACAATATCGGTAAGGTAATACTCGCCTTTGGCATTATCGTTCCCGACTTCAGAGAGGCGCTCAAACAGGGTCGCTGCAGAGGCTGCCACGACGCCCGAATTGCAGAAACGGATCGCCAACTGGTCGGGCGTTGCCTCACGGGCCTCGACAATGGCTTCGAGGCCGCCATCAGCCCGAGTCACCAGCCGCCCATAAGCGCCTGGATTTGCCGTCTCAAACCCGAGCACGCCAATCGCCGCATCCGATTGCAGCGCATCAAAAAGCGCTTCGATCGCCTCGGTCGGAATGAGCGGCGTATCGCCATACAGCACCACCACCTCGCCGCCGAAATCTTGCAGGGCCGGCTGCGCGGCGCGCACCGCATGACCGGTGCCCAGCGGTGGATCTTGTATCGCAACCGCCTCAGCACCGAGGGCGGCCGTAACATGCTCTTGGACACGCGGGCTTGCCGGGCCGCAGACAACAATGATGCGCTCACATCCGACCGCTTGTGCCAAGGCGATGGACCAATCCAACATCGGGCGGCCGCCAACCGGGTGTAGCACTTTCGGCAGCGATGAGCGCATGCGCGTGCCCTGCCCGGCCGCCAAAATCACCGCTGCGCGTTTGCCCATTGCGAAAGACCCTCGCTAAAACTTTGCAACTCGCCTAGAGCAAGTTCTGAGTCGATGCGAGCCTTAATCGCTGCAGGATGGGTGGATGAGCTTTGATTTTCGCGGCTGGACGCTGGTCTTTGACTTAGACGGAACACTGGTCGAGACCGCACCAGACCTGCATGCCGCGCTGAACCATACGCTGGCCCATAAAGGCTTAGCGCCGGTGACCTTGGACAGCATTCGGATGATGATTGGAGATGGCGCCAAGGCGCTGATCCGCAAAGGTTTGTCCTATCACGATGTGGCGGTTGACGAGGCTGAGATCGACACGGTTCTCTGGCCGATTTTCTTAGATCACTATATCGCCAACATCACCCGTCTCAGTGTCCCTTTTGACGGTGCCGTGACCGCTCTTAAGAGGCTGGAAAGTGCCGGGGCAACACTCGCTGTCTGCACCAATAAGGCGCAGCATTTGGCCGAGCGCGTGCTGCATGGATTGGCCTTAGACCCGTTTTTTACGGCGACGGTTGGCGGCGATGCATTGCCAATGAAAAAGCCAGATGGACGGCATGTTTTGGAGGCGGTGCTCCAAAGCGGCGGGTCCCCAGAGCGTGCAATTATGATTGGCGACTCGGTCACAGACGAAAAAGCAGCCCGGAACGCCGGACTGCCTTTCGTGTTCGTCTCATTCGGATATGGCACCCTCTCTGGCCACCCCGATGGCGAACTTCGATCGATTGATCATTGGCGTGAAATGCCCCAAGCGCTAGCGGCGCTTGCCAAAATCGACTAGTCGGGACGGTACTCGTTGCGCACCTCGTTCACGTTCACGAGTTTGCGACGGGGCATGCCATTGACCATATTGCTGCGCACGTCGGTACGCGCGCTGCGCATCGCTGGGACGAAGCCTGCATCGACCAAATCGACTTCCACTTCGTAGCCGCGGTCGGCCCAATATTCGGCAATTTTATCTTTAAGACGGCGGGCGCCGTCGGTATTACACCAGTCTTTCATTATCTCACTCTCTTGCATCTCGAACGCGACCAAACTTAGGAGGTTTGGCGGCTGAAAAAAGATGTCCTTCACTGCAAATCGGGGCTTGTTGCCCGCTCTTGACCGTCCCTAAATGCCTATAACGAAACTGACATACAAGCTCTTTTTTTGGTGAATCTTTGCTTAGGTTTTTCGATGAACAGCTGTTCATAATGAACAGATATTCAGGTTTTCACCTGTTTACCCTTCGCGTTCACAAAACTGTCTGAAATGCAACAGACCTGCAATAAATGTTCGATAAATCCGCCGTTCACGATGGTTAACACTTGCCCGCGATTTGATTGCACATCCAACTAAATCTGCTCGATCGCATACCTCCTATGCAGATTCGCATTAACGAATCTGGGAGCAATCCTCAGTGTTCGGTTGATGTTCCTGTTCGAAAAGGCCCCAATGGGCGAATCTTCTGAAACGAACATTCTTTATCCATTATCGCGCATTTGGCCCGCACGCATCCGCCGCGCCGAACCCTTGTCAGCGCAAATCTGGTTCTAAGGCACCGGGTTCGCTCGGCGCACGTCGTGCGCAATTGAACGCTGGACCAAATCGGAAAACAGCGCACATAGGGGGCATGAGTTTTGATCTGCGCACGTTTCGCGATACCCTTGGCCTATTTGTCACTGGCGTGACCATCATCACGGCACGCGATGATCATGGGCAGCCGGTCGGCATTACGGCGAACTCATTTAACTCCGTATCACTCGATCCACCGCTGATCCTTTGGTCGGTTGGATTGAATGCGAAGAGCCTCAGCGCATTTTCAACCGCCACCGCGTTTGCTGTGCACATTTTACGGGAAGACCAAGCCGCGCTCTCGCAGCGCTTTGCCGCGTCCGGAGTCAATAAGTTTTCGGGCCTAAAAACACAGTCGGGACTCAAAGGCGTGCCCCTGCTGCCAGATTGCGCGGCGCGGCTAGAATGCTTGCCATATGCCAAATATCCGGCTGGCGATCACATCCTTTTTATCGCCGAAGTGCAGCGGCTTGCCTCTGATCCGGACGCGATGCCCCTGGTCTATCATGGTGGGCGATATGCAGAACTCGCCGATAAGCCGGTATCGCCGGTCTAACGAAGCGTAAACACGTTCGATGAAACTGAGTCTTAGGTTTAGCGGAATATAATCCAATTTCTGAGATAGAGCGCTGGCGAGGCCAAAAGGCCCGTGTCGCAGCGCCGTGCTGCATGATTATGGAGATTAGAAAATGAGCTTTCGCAAACCGCTGCTGGCCGGCGTCGCTTTGGCCATGGGCGCAGCAACATTGGTTGCCCCCGCCCAAGCCTCGATCATTGATCGACCCCACTTTAAAGTTCTCGGTGTCGTTATCGTTTGGGCCGCTGACGATGCCAATGGCAACACGCCGATCGCCACCGACTTTATCATCAATGATACGACCGGCGCAGGCGACACTGATTTGATCGGCGGAACCACAGTTGACGGCCGCGAGGTCCTGACCGGGTCTTTGACGGCCACGGCCAATGCGTCCGCGACCAACGGCCTTGGCACAGTCTTGGACATTGACAATGCTGGCGGCAATATCGCCACGATTGATACCGATAGCCCCGTTGCCTTTAGCGCGTTTGATGTCACCGACGCGTCTTTAACGGGCGACGCCTTCACCTATGAGTCGAGCTTCTATGTCGCCTCTAATACGGCTTTTGCGATCGATGGTGTTGCCACGCAGACCGAACAAAGCGGCGATTTTCAGCTCACCGATATCGGTTATGCGATGGATGTCACCGTCACCGGGACCGATGACAGTTTGACCTTTGGCGGCAATGCGCAAAACCCAGGCGGCAGCTTTGGGACGTTTGCCGATCTAAGTGAAGTTGACGGAACAGCTCCGGTCTTTGTCGGCGCTCAGCGCACTGCAGCAACCCCTGGCACCATTGTCGGTCAATCGGTTCGGTTCGACGCCACCTACACGCTCGGCGCTGGCGGCGCTTATGACCTGTCCCAAGGCGCTGGCGAGATCCAAGCCGATGTGGTCTACACCGTCTATGTCCCTTAAGCGGGACCCTTCAGCCCAAACGCTATAAACTCAATGCGCCCAGCTCCTTTGACGAGCTGGGCGCTTTTGATTGCGGCTTTGCCACTCCGCACCGCTGGTGTTCAATCGCAAAAGGACAGGCTTTGACGGGCACTGCCGGGCGATTGGTAAATACGGATGGCGGTCGCACGCCCCCTTACGCCTCCGAGTGATCCTCTTTATAATCTGAATGTCTCAACTTTATGGCTTGCCATTAGGGTTTGGCCACCGACGCGCGCCGATATAAGGAATTCATAACCCTATAAAGTGCTGTTTTTATGAGCTTTATTTTGATCGCTCCGATTTTATCGCGGGTTTGGTTAATCCGCCCCACGAATTTCGCCGTGCAGGCTTAGTTCCGGATAAATGCAACCAACGGATGAATATGCGAGCGAGGTCAGAAGACTCGTACAGCAGCGCTTTCGGCTGCATTTCTATGGAGATACCTTTATGAACTTCCGCAAACTTTTGCTTGCAAGCGCTGCCACCGCTGCTGCCTCCGCCAGCTTTATAGCCCCAACCCAGGCATCAATTATCGACCGCCCGCATTTTAAAGTGGAGCCGATCATTATTGTTTGGGCGACGGGTGCCACGAACGACGGATCTGCCATCGCTTCCGACTTCATTGTTGGGTCGGAAAGCACAGATCTCATTTCCACAGATGGTTCTGCCGTCCAAACCGGAACGCTCAATCGTTCGGTCGATGCGATCGGAACGCTCGGCAATGTGCTTGATGCGGGTGGTAATGCGATCGACACGGACGATTTGGCGGGCAGCACATTTTCCGCCTTTGATGTCACGTCGGCGAATGTCTCGGGGTCTGGTCTCGAATGGACATCGAGCTTTTATGTAGCCTCGAATACCGCTTTCGACATCATGGCTGAGGTGACCAATGAAACGATTGACGGCGACGACTTCGCGCTTGATCAAATCGGCTTTGCCCTGTCGGCATTTAGCACCGCACATGATGTTGGTACGATTGATGTCGCCGACAATGCTCAAGACCCGCAAGGCACCTTCCCAGCGATCGACTCATTTGACGACTTAACTGGCGGCGAAGTCCTCGTTTATGATGGCACGCGCCGCACAGCCGCCGCTTCAGGCTCGATCACTGAGCAATCCGTGAGATTTGATGCAATCTATACGTTTTTGGAAAACGCATATGATTTGTCTGACGGATCAGGTGCGATCTCAGCTGACGTGACCTACACGTTCTACGTCGCTTAATCGCCCACCCCGTGTAGCATCGCTCGCGACGGACTGGACGCTGCTGGCATTTCTCGCCTTCAGCTGGCCGCGACCGCTCAGACGCGAGCGATGCTCACCTCCCACCGAACAGTTTTCGGAGCTGATCATGCCATTGAAACAACACCTTCGCGCCGCCGTGCTCAGCACAGCTTGTCTTGGGGCGTTCGTGCCTAGCGCCCAGTCTTACAGCGTCGACCAAGCGCACTTCCACATCGATCCCGTTGTTGTTGTATGGGCCGCGAATGAATCGACCGGCGAAATAAAAGAAGTGATCGACTTCATTGTCGAAGAGAATGGAACGGCGACAGATTTAATTCCCAGTTTCGATGGCCGCGCCATCGGCAACAATCTTCAACCGACCGAGGATGCCACCTTCTCAAATCCGATCCTGCATACGTGGCGGCTCTCTGATCTCAACGGCGAGTTCGAAGCGATTAACCCGAACAACCCGGCCGCGTTTGATGCGTTCGACGTTGCGGATGTGACCGTCCAGGCCTACCGCCCAGCTTATGATGCCAATTTCTTCGTCGCGTCGAACACACCGTTCACGATTACGGCCGAAGCGGCTTTGATTGAGGGCACGCCCGACCTCGATTTGTCAGATATTGCAATGAGCTTTCAGGTCCTCACAAGCGGCACGATGAGCCATCCGAGCACAACGGAAACGATCGAATGGGGCGGGCACGCTCAAAATCCTGGGGGTACCCCAGTGAATTTTGACGACTTAGCGGATATCACGTCCGAAACCACGATCTATACGGCCGCTCAACCGACGGCAGCCTCAAGCGGGACCATCGCTGAGCAATCCGTGCGGTTTAAAGGGGCGACAAAGCTCCTCGTTCCCGGCGACGCGTATATCGACCTCTCGACCGGCTACGGCACGTTGAAAGCCGCCATCACATACACAGTCTACGTTCTGTAGCTGCGACCTGTGAACGAGCCTATCATGACCTTTGCAAACGCTTCAGCACACCCCTCACGCTTCATTGCCGCCTTGGCGAGCGATGCTGTCCTCGCGCCACACGATTATCGGAGCGGATCATGCCGCTGAAACAGTACCTTCGCGCCTCCGCGCTCGGCACAGCCTGTCTTGGGGCCTTCCTCCCCAGCGCACAGTCTTACAGCATTGATCGACCACACTTCGAAGTCGATCCGATCGTCATCGTTTGGGCGGTGGAGGACGCCGATCCGGATGGCGGCCCAAAAGTCATGGATTTCGTGACGCTGGATAATGGTGTCTCGACCGATGCGATTGGCGGCACCGCGGTCGATGGCCGCGCCGTCGTAACCGGGTCACTTGCGCCGACTCTAGACACCGCTTGGATGACAGGGGATCAGATCGGTCTGCGCGACGTGACCGACAATTCCCTTCAAACCGTATCGGTATCGAATCCGACAGGCTTCCAGGCGTTCGACGTCGAGGATCAAGAGCTCGAATACTTGCGTGATGATGGCGCCAATCAAGTCACTTACGATAATGGCTTCTTTGTTGCGTCGAATACGGGGTACCGCATTCGCTCCGACGTTGTTGATTACGGCGCGACGGGCGATTTGCAAATCGGCTCAATTGCTTTGAGCACGGTCATTATTGGATCTGGCACCTATGGCGGCCTACAATTCGGAACAAGATCCCAGTCGCCTGCGGTGACGTATGCTTATAACCCCAGCAATCGCGTTCCGATCCTGTCTTTCAATGGCAAAGACATCGTCACCGTTAATGGTCCAACAGCCGCACAAGACGGCACCATCGTCCAACAATCTGTCTTTCACCAGATGCGATATTGGCTCACCAGTACCCGCTTTTCCGGTTTGGAAGTGGGGACCGGAGAGATCTATGCCGACATCGTTTACACCGTCTACGTCCTGTAAAGACCGCCCAGAAAAGAGCAAATCATGATGCAAAACACACGCCTCTCTAGATCAGGTCGCTGCGCTGCAGCGATCGCGCTCACCACCGGTCTGTTGCCGTGCGCCGGCGCTTTAAACATTGACCGTCCAAGCTTCGAAGTGCCCGGCCTGGTGATCGTGTGGGCGGTTGATGACGCCGACCCGAACGCAGGTGTGAAAGTCGTCGATTTCATGGCGGAAGCGCCAGATGGCACTTTAACCGATTTAATCCCGGAAGATGGCCGGACCCTGTTGACGGGCACATTGGATCCGACCAATGAATTCGCAGCCGGGCCGGATACACCGATTGGTCGCATTCGACTCAGGGACCTGGACGATGACACCACCACCATTGTCGATCCATCGCAAGGGACGGTTTTCACCGCTTTTGATCCCGAAAACATGGAGCTCAATCACTATCGCGAAGACGTGAATAGTTCGACGGCAATCTATAGCTCACAATTCGGGATCGCCTCGAATACTGGGTTTGCAATTCGAGCCACCGTTGGAGAAGAAATCGCGACGGGGGATTTCAACATGAATTCGATTAAAGCGCTCGTCGCCGTCCATAGCAGTGCGAACATTAATGGCACCATGATTGGACAGCACTCAACGACGTCAACGGGGCACCTCAACCCAAGAGTGACATGGATTCGCCTGAGTTATCTGGGGGAAGTCACCCCGTTTCAGATTCAGCGCGCAACAGCAACGGCCCCGGGCACCATCCTTGATCAATCGATCTTGTTCAATCCCAGATACTTACTCACGAACAGCGATGCCAGCATGCCCTTCCACACAGGCGAAGCGCACGCCAGGAGCCTCGATCTGTCACTCGGGTCTGGTGAAGTGAGCGCGACTGTCACCTATACGATTTATGCGCTCTAACTATGGGTCAAGCAGGAGAATAAGATGCTCTTTCGACGACACTTAGGCGTCACGTCTAGCTTCATCGCCGCGCTTGCAAGCGTGCCGCACGCCGCACACGCGACCAATGTCGACCGACCTCACTTTCAGGTTGACCCCGTCGTGATCCTCTGGGCGGCCGACGACTCTGATGGCACAGCCCCAGTCGTTGTGGATTTTATCGTCGAAGATTCGAGCGGCGTCGAAACGGATTTAATCGCTGCAAACGGGCGGACGCTCCTCACAGGCTCGCTGACCGCCACCCCCGACGCAACCAATGCGGTGCAGCGCGGAACTGAATGGCAGGTGCGACAAATTCCGGGCAACACGCTTGCAACCATCGATACCAAATCGCCCGCCGCGTTCAGCGCATTTGACATGGCCGACAACGTTTATGCGGTGGCCCCCGACTCGCATCACACGAGCGCCATGTTTGCAGCATCAAACACGCCGTTTAGCATTCGTGCAACGGCATCCGTGCTGGGAACCCCTACTAATTTTAGTCTCGCCGATATCGCCTTCGATTCGTCTGTATCGAGCGGTGGAAACCATGGTGGGCTGAGTTTCGGCGCATCAACCAGCAATCCTAGCATCACTCGCGCAAACTCAGGGCAAAAGCTGTCCGAATTCACCGGCGAAGGATTAGACGTCTTTGTCGCGTCGGAAGCCACGGCAGCCACTCCAGGATCGATTGCACAGCAGTCCGTCAGACTGCAGGTTGGCTACGTGTTTGAAACGGACCTAATCGGCGCCTTCGATCTCGCGGACGGCTATGGCGAAATCCAGGCCGAAGTTACCTACACCGCTTACGTGCCTTAGATCGCCGCCGCTGCGCGCTCGCACTTTGCGGGCAGCGCAATCCTCGCTACAGACAGGCGCTATGAAAGCGATCCTGCGCAGTGCGATTGTCACCACCATACTAGGCTGGGTGATCTGGGGCTATATGGCGCTCTGCAATCGCACCATTCGCTGGTCGGTCGAAGGCGATGAGGCGGCTTTGCAAGTTTGGCTCGGCTATCCGAACATTATTGTCGCCGCCTGGCATTCGACGATTTTGCTTTTGCCGTCGGGCTGGAACCGGATCATCCGCAAATGGCCGCAGCAAAAGACCCGTTCGGCGATGCTGATCTCGCTCTCGAAAGACGGTGAGCCCGTCGCCAAAGCGATCAAACATCTCGGCCTGGAAGCGGTGCGTGGCTCGTCCACACATAAACGCAAAAAGCGCGATAAAGGCGGGATGAAAGCGCTGGCCGAAGCGCTACGTATCTTGAAGACGGGCGGCGGGATCTGCATCACCCCAGACGGCCCGCGTGGCCCGGCTGAAGTGGCGCAGAACGGCCCGATTATTATGGCCCAGCGTGCGGAAGCGCCGATCCTGCCTTATGCGATTGTGTCGGCGCCCCGCCATCGGCTTGGCACCTGGGACGGCTTCCGCATCCCCTACCCGTTTGGCCGCGGCGCACTTGTCTTTGGCGAGGCCGTCATCCCAAGCAGAGGTGAGGATCGCGAGCATTTGCGTCAGCGTTTGGAAGACAATCTCAAAGCCGCGATGGCCCGCGCTGAGGCGTTGACGCAAAAAAAAGGCCGCTCCGAAGAACGACCTTAGTCAAGCAAGAAGGACGTCGCCAGGGCCCTTGTTAAAGAGACAATGTCCCCGTCGACAGGTGTGGTTTAGCAAAGCCAAGATGAACACAGCTGCAGCGCGATCTCATCCTGCGTTCATCTTAAACGGGTATAACCGGCTAAACCTGAATATCTATTCATTTGCCCGCGTGAAAATCGCCTCTAGCGAGCGCAGGTTCATGCCGTTTTTGAGATAATTGGCCGGGGTCAGATTGACAGCTTTGATCATCGCCCGCTCGATCCGCGTATTGCCATCCAGGTCAGGCACCAAGTCAAAGTCAATAATATTGATGCAGCCTGTATCCTGCTCAAACGCGGCGCTTGAGCCCAAAGGCGCCCCGATCGCCCATGCCAGAACCATACGATTGACCACTTCATGCGCGACCAAAAGTGCGGACGACCAGCTGGGCCGCGACAAAAGCCCTTTCAAACCATCTTCGATCCGGTCCATAGCATCCGAAAATTTCTCGCCACCTTCGAGAAACGTGGCGCCCGGCTCACCGGCTTGTTCAAACTGAAACGTCATCGTCGCCGCCAAGTGTTCAGGCGATTTGAAATCGATATACTGCCCGGACCGAAGCTCCATAAACCGCGCATCATATTCAAGCTCCGGCGCTTCCAAATCATGCTGCGCCAGGACGATTTGCGCCGTCTCTTCGGTCCGCCTAAGGCCGGTATGAAAGGCCAAGTCGAGCTTGACGTCTGACAGCGCAATCCCCGCCGCTTTGGCTTCATCGCGGCCGGTTTCGGTGAGATAGGCAATCGACGGATCTTGCGCCGCGCGGACCTCCGTCGATGTATAATCGACAAAGCCATGTCGCATGAGATACAGACGTCGCCGCCCGGTTGTCCCCGGCAATGCACCCATGATGGCCTCCGCGAATTGGTGAGCTGACAGGGACCGCTCTTATGCGATTCCCCAGTCTTTGAGGACCTCTTCTTGATGCTCCCCAATCCCAGCTGGTTTGCCTTGAATTGCCCCCGGGGTGGCCGAAAAACGTGGCGCCGGCCCGGGTTGAACCACGCCTTCAATCGTCTCAAACGTCCCGCGATCAAGATTGTGCTGATAGGTCGGCGCCTCGGCCATAGACAGCACCGGCGCAAAGCAAATGTCTGTCCCCTCCATAATTTCGCACCACTCATCACGCGTCTTTGTCTTCATGATCGAGCTAATTTTTTCTTTCAAATTCGGCCACTTAGACCGATCCATTTGGGCTTGGAAGTCGGGATCGGTGAGCCCAGCTTTGTCGACTAAAAGCGCATAGAATTGCGGCTCGATCGACCCGATCGAGACCCATTTCCCGTCTGCGCACTCGTAAGTATCATAGAAATGTGCCCCACCATCGAGCAAATTCGCTTCGCGCTCGTCGGTCCACATGCCCATGGCACGCATGCCGTAAAACATCGTCGCAAGTGATGCAGCACCATCCGACATCGCGCAATCGATCACCTGCCCCTCGCCGCCATTTTTCACATTGATAATCGCCGCCAACAATCCCATCGCCAGATACAGCGCGCCGCCGCCATAATCGCCGATTAAGTTGAGCGGCGGTCGTGGCCGCCCATCGCGATCGCCCATTGCGTGCAAGGCCCCGGTGATCGCGATATAGTTGAGATCATGACCCGCCGAATGGCTCAGGGCGCCATGCTGTCCCCAACCGGTCATCCGGCCATAAGCCAGTTTCGGATTGCGCGCTAAGACAATATCTGGCCCGAGGCCATTGCGCTCCATCACGCCCGGACGAAAGCCTTCGATTAAGCCATCGGCCTTTTCCAAGAGACGAAGCGCGGTCTCACGATCGGTGTCATCCTTTAGATTAAGGGCGATCGACCGACGGCCACGGCTCATCACATCGGTCGGATTGCCCGGTCGATTGTGCCCAGCGCGATCAATCCGGACGACGTCGGCGCCCATATCGCTGAGCAGCATGCCGCAAAACGGACCCGGTCCAATACCGGCGAACTCGACAATTTTAACGCCTGAAAGCGGTCCTTGCGCCATCTGTCTCTCCTCCTGATGATTATGGAAAAAACCTATATCAACCAGACTTTAAGACTCCTTGGCGCAAAGAAAAAGGGCTGACGCTACGTCGACAGAAGGGATCACAGAATGATTGCCGATCAAAATTTCGATGCCCCGGTGATTCATGTGGTCTCGGAAAGCCCGCGTTTGGAGATGCTGCAAACCCGGTTGCGCCAAGCTGGGATCCGGCCGGTGCCCGTCAGGGGCTCCTATTTGCCACCGGACTCCGCCCCGGCGCTGATTGACCTTGTGACCCGCGATTTCGAAGTGTCCGCCAATGATCAACGATTGGTGGCAACGATTGGGAAGCGCGGTGATATGCCGGGCTTTAGCGAAATTCACCTCACGGATATCACACAGATTGCCTCTTTGCCGGCGCGCTTGGCCATTCGGCAGCGCGAAAAGCAACGCCTGCGAGAAATCCAATTGCGGGCGCAGACGTCTGAGAAATTTGGGCCATCGGCCGTCACACCGACCTCGCCACAGGCCACGCGTATGCTGTGGCTCGGACATGACGCACCGTTCTTAAACGCGATCAAAGCCAGTCTTGCGGAAAACGATGTCAGCCTGGTGGCTGCGATCAGTCGGCTCACAGCGGAAGACTATCTCAGCAGTGGCCGCTTCCATACGCTCGTCCTCTGCCCCTCTGGGCCCGAAGATGAGGCGGCAAAACTGCTATCGCGGATCAAAACGCTTGAGCTCGTGCACATCCCGCATGTGATCTTATTGCTGCGTCCGGAATTGTCGGCCGCATTGCGCCAAGAACATGTCGCGCAGGCGGATCAAATTCTCGATCTATCGACCCATATCGAGGATGTTGCGGAACGCTTACTGAGCGTTTGTGCCGAGCCGACGCTGGCATCAGAAGAGACGTTCGGCATGACCTCGCTCGCGCAGGACCCATCCACCGGTCTGGTTTCACGCGACTATCTTGAATCGCATCTCGAAGCGCAGATGGCGCAGGCCGATAAACTCGCCCTGCCACTGTCTTTGATCGCGGTGAATGTGAGCGGCGAACACGATGTCAAAGCGGCGGCAAGATTAATCAAATCATTGCTACGCGACACTGACCTCGCGGCGCGACTCGACCCCCACCACATTTGCGTGACCCTGCCCAACACGCAGTATCGCGGCGGCGTTATTTTGGCCCGTCGCATCGAGGAAGCGATGCAGCGCCCGGTGAGCTGGCGTGTGATTGAGCGCCGGCAATTCCATACGCTAAAATCCTTGCTCGGCGGGCTGACCGCACGGACGTCGCTCGCATCGCGTAGAACTGCTTAAGCCGGCACTGCGGCAGCGCTCTCTAACTCTTTCAACAAGCCTCTTACCGCTTGCATGCGCAGATCCGGCTTGGCGGGCACACCGATAATGACAAGCTTGCTATCCGGGCGAAGTTTCATTTTCCCAGGGCGTGAACGGACGAGCGTCATCAGTTGCCCGGGATCAACTCTGGTATCATTTCTGAAGGTGACCACCACGCCTTTGGGACCCGCGTCTAGTTTTGAAATCCCGAGCGCTTTGCACACCACTTTAATCGCCGTCACGTCGAGCAATTGCTGCGTCGCGTCCGGCAATGGGCCGAAGCGATCAATCAATTCCGCTGCAAAAGACTCGCGCTCTTGCTCGCTGGTCAAATCAGCGAGACGCCGGTACAGGCCCAATCGCACGCCCAAGTCTTCGACATAAGCTTCCGGGATCAAGACGGACAGTCCGAGATTGATTTGCGGTGACCATTCATCCGCCACTTCAGCCTCGGCGTTCGATCCCGATTGCAGAGCTTTCACAGCGTCTTCGAGCATTTGTTGATAGAGCTCGACCCCAACTTCTTTGACATGACCGGATTGCTGATCGCCCAAAAGATTTCCGCCGCCGCGCATGTCCAAATCATGGCTCGCCAATTGAAAACCAGCCCCAAGGCTGTCAAGCGATTGCAAAACACGCAAACGACGCTCGGCCGTCTGCGAAATCACGCGATCCGCTGGCGTCGTTAAATAGGCGTAGGCGCGCAACTTTGACCGGCCGACGCGGCCGCGCAATTGATACAGCTGAGCCAGGCCAAACCGGTCCGCTTTGTGAATGACCAGCGTGTTCGCGCGCGGAATATCGAGGCCGCTCTCGACAATCGTGGTCGAGAGAAGAACGTCATACTCACCATCATAAAAGGCCGTCATCAAGTCTTCCAGCTCGCCCGATGGCATTTGCCCATGGGCAACACAGAATTTTACCTCTGGAACATTTGCTTTCAGGAAGCCCTCCAAAAAGTCGAGATCGGAAATACGCGGCGCAACATAATAGCTTTGACCCCCGCGATACTTTTCGCGAAGCAAAGCCTCGCGAATGGTGACTGTATCGAACTCAGTGACATAGGTCCGCACAGCCAGCCGGTCGACCGGCGGCGTTGCGATAATCGACAAGTCGCGAATTCCGGTCAGTGCCATTTGCAGTGTGCGGGGGATTGGCGTTGCCGACAGGGTCAAAACATGGACATCGGCTTTCAATTCTTTCAGCCGTTCTTTGTGTTTCACGCCAAAGCGTTGCTCCTCATCAACGACAAGCAATCCAAGGCGCTTGAAGGCGACATTCTTGGCCAAGAGCGCATGCGTGCCAATGACCACATCAATCGTTCCTTGCGCCATATTGGCCTTTGTCTCGCTCGCCTCTTTGGCAGAGACAAAGCGCGAGAGCGGCCGGACATTGATCGGCCATCCGGCAAAACGCGCTGCAAATGTATTGTAATGCTGTCGTGCCAGGAGCGTGGTTGGCGCAATCACCGCGACTTGTTGGCCAGACATCGCGGCGACAAAAGCTGCCCGCAAAGCCACTTCGGTTTTGCCGAAACCGACATCACCGCAGACCAGCCGGTCCATCGGCTTTCCGGATGACAAGTCGCCGAGCACATCTTCGATTGCGTTCAATTGGTCATCTGTCTCTTCGTATGGGAAGCGCGCGGCGAATTCCTCATAGAGCCCATCGCCTGAAACAATTGCGTCAGCTTGTTTCATCTCGCGAGCGGCTGCGATGGCCATGAGTTCCGCCGCCATTTCGAGGATTTTCTTTTTCGCCCGTGCCTTGCGCGTTTGCCATCCAACCCCGCCGAGCGCATCAATCGCACTTTCAGCATCCTCGCTGCCATAGCGGCTAATGAGATCGATATTCTCGACCGGCAGGAAGACTTTGTCACCTTTGGCATAGCCAAGCTCAAGACAGTCATGCGCGGCGCCGGCGAAGTCGAGGGTTTTCAAACCTTCATACCGCCCAACGCCATGATCAACGTGCACCACCAGATCGCCAGGATTAAGGCTGCCCGCCTCAGCGATAAAGTTCGCCGCTTTGCGTTTTCGGCGCGGCGCTGCCAATCGATCGCCGAGAATGTCCGGCTCGCCGATGAAAACCAGGTCATCGGTCTCGAAACCGGTTTCCAGCGGCAGCTCGCAAATCGCAATCTGCGCTTGCTGAGCGGCCTTCAGGGAAAAAACGCGTGTAGCGTCTGGTAGACCGTGATCCTCGAGCACGCCCTCGAGCCGAGTTGCAGAGCCATCCGTCCAAGCACCAAAGATCACCGTCTTGCCGGCATCGCGCTG
>JBCBBZ010000013.1:0-64266 GCA_038531165.1 Pseudomonadota bacterium | reverse complement strand
AATGTTGGCGGTGTGGATACCTTCACATTACCAGCTCCGCGGAGCTGGGTTGGGCACGCCGTCCACAGCATCAAAAGCGGACACAGGTTCGTTACGGATGTCGGTCGTTCGTACTGGCGTTCAAGATCACATTTAACGTCCGCTTCTAGGAACAACCAGCTGCGGCCGCGTGCAAGCGTGGCCGGCGAAGAAGGTCTCTGTTATTAGTCACTGAAAGGTTCGGCGGAGACGTCTCCGCCACTGAAACGTGGTAGGGCGCTGATTTGCCTCTCGATGAAACCTGTAAGTATCTGTAATAATTGATTATGTACTTGTGACGGCTGTGCTGTCAGTCTGGTGCGAACCCGGCTCCGGCATCAAAAAAGCGCCCGGCTTTATAGGCCGGGCGCTCTCTTATTTGGGCTTATCAGAGCTTAGTAGGAGACGCGTACCCCTGCGAGGACTGAGCGGCCAAAGCCTTCGACTTCGTAGACGCGGTCGGTGGTGCCATTATAGCGACGACCAAACTCATCGGTCAAATTGTTTGCATCAAGGAAGTAGGTGATGTTGTCATTCTGAGAGTAACGGAACGAGAAATCCAAAGATGGACGCGCATCCCAGAAACGATCCAGACGCTCATCGTCGATATCAATCGCATTGAGCCATGGCGAACGATACTGATAGGTTAAACGAGACGACACGCCGTACTTCTCAAAAAATACCGACACATTGTACGTCTCATCAGATGCACCAGAAAGCCCGGACTCTCTCGTAACACCATCAATATTCACAGGTGTTTGTGCCGAGTCTTCAGATTGTGTGTAGTTGATGCTGGTGCCGAACCCATCAAACGGTTCTGGTAAGAACCCAAATTGTTGAGAGTAATTGATCTCAAACCCTTGGATCTCACCATCTGAACCGTTCAAAGGTTGATTGAATTCGACCGTTGTGTCTGGCGCAAACCCAAGGGGTTCGCCTGGAACGTTTCGAGTGACCGTAAAGATTGGATCTTCGATGTCTTTCCAGAACAAACCAAGGCTCAGGATGCCGCGGTGCGGAAGATAGTATTCCGCATAAGCATCAATAGATCGCGCCCGGAATGGATCCAGATCGGGGTTACCACCTGCGGCTTCAATCAAACCACCAGGCCCCAAGTCCGATTCGTCAGAGACTTCGATTCGCGGCGCCAATTGGGAGTATCCAGGGCGGTTGATGCTTTCCGTATAAGCGAGTCTGAAAACAAGGTCTTCACTGGGACGATAGTTGAAGTGAATGGACGGGAAGAAGTCCAAATAATCGTCCGACGCGCTCAACTGCTCGACGAGAGGGTTTCCGTTCTCATCTGTCGCGGCGTACACTTCTGCAAGCGTCAGACTGCGATCCAATCCTTGTTCAAGGAAATCATTGAGTGCATCGCCGTTAAGTCCGCGATTGCCCAAAGCTTCCCATTCGGTCTGTTCAGCCCGGCCACCCACGATAATGTCGAAATTGTCAAAGCGGAACGTGTTCATCGCGTAAACCGCGAAAACGTTTTCATCTACGTCATAGAAGTTCTCCCAAATATTGCCTTGGGTGAGAACCAAATTATTCGCGCGAGCGACATCAAACAGCACATCTCTCCGAGCGAACGAATTGCCCTCACGAAACTCAAACATTGCAGGCTGAGGGAACTCAGCGCGTGACAATCGGTCCGACAGGATGAGCGCATAACTTGTGTCCACGCCGAAGTCTTCGATGTCATCGGTGACTTCAAGATCGGTGTCCTCGAGCGTTGCGTTGGCAAGGGAGAATCTGGCCCCGAATTTGAGGTCCGAGGTCACACCAAATGGCGCCCACGGATACTCAATGTCCAACTGGCCATAATACTCGTCGACCTGACCGAGCGTGTCGGAGATCTCAAGGTTCTCGAAGACGAATGCTGAAACCGGCGGACCGGGCAGGCGATCACCGAGGGTGTAGCCTTCCGGGTTCGTTGCGCTGATAGCATTTGGATCGATGACTGTATCATAGACCTGCACGATCGGCGCGTCAGGATCGGTATAGTCGTAAGTTACGGAGATACCATCATCGCCATTATTGATATCATATTCCCAATAGGCGCTGTCTGGATCACGTTCTGATTTGGATTGGTTGAAGCCCGCGCTCCAATCGACGGCAAATGAACCAAAGTCGCTCTCACCACCAAATTGGGTGGTGAAGATCGATTCAATGTCTTCGCGCATGTTGAAGGTCGCATCGAGTTCGACGCCATAAACGGTACCGCGGATTGGGGTGTTGCCAATCGCAACACCGCCAATCACTGGATCATCATCATCGATATCGCCATATTCGGCATCATCGAGATCATAAATGTGCTGATCGCGCTGCTCGAAATCTGAGAAGGATGAAAAAATGTTGTTCCAGTAGAACGAATGATTTTCGTTCGGGCGGAAATCAAAGCGCAAATTGCCCGAAATGTTCTGACGTTCCAAGCGATACAAACGGAAGTCGGCTTGGTTGGGAAAGATTGTCCCATCGACGTCTTCGAAACGGTTTTCAGTATTGTCCGTGACTTTGTTATCGTGGAAGAACGATGCCGATCCAAGGATGCCGAGTTTGCCATCCATGAAGACGTTTGACGCGGTGATTTGGCTGTTGAACAGCTCACCGCCGCCGAGTTGCTTCATGCCGAGACCGATCTCAGCGTCAATAGCCAATCCGTCTTTGTCGAACGCACCGGAGGTTTCAATATTGATGAAGCCACCAATCGAGTCGGCAGGAAGGTCAGGTGTGATCGCTTTAACGACTTCAATTGAACCGATCACGTCGTTCGGAATGGTGTCGAAGCGCGCCAAACGGCCGCCTTGCGATGGAGTTGGTGCTGAGACGCCGTTGAAGGCAATGGTAGAGAATTCGGCGGGTGCACCACGTACGTTGACGAAACGGGCTTGGCCTTGGTCGCGCTCGATTGAGATGCCTGGGACGCGGCCAAGTGCGTCAGCAGCGTTCCGGTCTGGGAAGCGGCCGATCGAGTCAGACGCAACAATGTTTGAGACATTATCAGCGTTCTTCTGTCGAGATAGAGCTGCTGCTTCTGAATCGGCGATTGGCGTACCAACGACGACGATCGTGTCTTGCGTCAGGTCGCGGTTGTCACGAACGAGTGTGACGCTGAGATCCGAACTTGCGTTTGCAGTGACTGTAACGGTCTCGGTCACAGGGGTCCGTCCGATATAGGTGATCACGACATCATAAGTACCAGCAGGTACCCGGCGAAGCGCGAAACGACCTTCTGTGTCCGTCTCCGTTGAGAGGTTTAGGCTTGGGATCTGCACAGACGCACCGCGAAGGCTAATGCCGCGCGCCGCATCAGTGACCGTGCCCTGAACCCGACCAATATCGGCGGCTTGAGCGACGGCCGGTACGGTCAATGCTGAAATAGAGCAGGCGGTTAGCCCGCCGATTGCCAAACTCCGCGCCGCGGTCGCGAGTGTGGCACTTTTGAGTGTGATTTTCATGGACTTTCCCTCTTGTGATGTCCTGGAACGAAGACGTTCACCGAGGGCGACTAATTGTCGGTCTGCAACGTTAGACGACGGTTTAGCGAATAATTTTAAAAACTTTCTCGACGAAAAAGTGAACCAATTGTTAATTTGTTGGGGTTCGGAATTTATTGCCTTTTCGACGTTCGGTTGGGCGTGAATTTGAGACTTCTGGCGTGATCCAAATGCCACGCCTTCTGTAATACTTACTTGGATAGGGAGAATGTATCGCGCATCGCGCCGGCATCATCATGCATTCGGTATTCAAGCTTATTTCCGTGTACGGATATTAGCGAGTATCCGTATCCCTGGAACGTTTTAGCCCAACGAGTGTCCGGCTGATCAGGTCGATCTGAAAGGTTCCCGCCACCGCCGCCCAGTTGAACATAGATGACGCCGTCATCCGTCGAAGGTTTGTCTTGGATCAGTGGCCAAGATCTCAGATAATGATGGTGGTGGCCGACTAAGACCAGATCGACATCGTGGGCTTCGTAGAGGTCGACAAAGTCCGAAACGAGCTCTGGGTACCGTTCTGATATTACGGGGTGATGATGGGCTGCGATCTTCCAAGTCGCGTCAGAGGTTTCGAGGGCTTCGGCAAGCCAATTTCGCTGGTCTTGCCGGAAGTTTGGGATGTCCTTGCGAACCGTTAGATTGGAATCCAACACGAAGATTTCGACGTCGCCATATCTGAAATTGTAATAGGAGCGATTGGGGCTTCGTTCTGCATGATAGCGATCAAACCAGACGAAGTCGTGCTCGCCATTACCCATGACTGGAAGCACAGGCATTTGCGCCATAAGGTGCCCCATGGCGGCGAAGTATTCGTGGGTCCATTCAACCCGCTGATCGTGGCGACCACCATCTGTTAAGTCACCAGCATTGATCATGAAGTGAGGGCTTTCGCGCCAAATGAGATCTGCCAGATGAGCATTGACGTGCGGACGTGCCTCAGTGTCGGAAATGGCTGCGAACATTACCGGATCTCCGGGGACGACCGCCGTACGAAATGAGAGGGTCCCGGAATTCAGTTCCTGACCATCCTCGGCCTCAAGGACCACTCTATAATAATAGGCGGTGTTCGGGCTAAGCCCGGTGAGCTCGGTCTTTGTCATTCGACCTTGCGACACGGGCAGGCGTTTCGAGTTGCCGAGCGCGGGTGTCGTTCCCCATTCAACCAAAGCCGCGTGCACTCTGTCTGCTTCCCACGAAATTTGGATGCTCTCCATGGTCGGGAAAGCGATATGAGGCGCGGCCGTCGTAAAGTGGAAAACATCGCGGAAATGTACGGCTTTGTCGACCAGCTCGCGATGATCCTCAAATCGGACAGTGATTTCTTCTTGGCTAAGCGCTCGGTCGTAAAGCGCGGCATTTCGAAGAAGGTTGCCGAGTTCCATATGCGGTTCATTGGCGAGATAAGCCGCAAGTTCAAACTCCGTTCCGTCTGGATACTCAATCGACCCGGCGTCGCTAGAACGAGAGGCGATCAGTTCACCTTGATGGAAGAGCTTTAGTTCAGCGCCGTCGAAGGTCCCGACGAGATGGTGCCAATACCGGTCGACACCGCGCTTATACGTTCCGGCCTCTAAGTCTTGCACCACCTTACTCGATTTCAGCTCCATAACCGGCGCGCGCAACTCTGTTTCGCCGACACTAAATTGAACGTCGCCTTGCCAAAACCCGAATTGCCAAACGGCCGGACGGTTATGATCGGCATCAAACGCCATAGCAGAAGCGCCAATTGGTTGATCGACGTGATAAGTCACCCAGAACTCAATCGTGAATGCATCGGAGGGAAGACTTTCATTGGGCAATAGTCTCCGCTTACGATCAGTCGCGGACTGCCCGAGCCAATTGCGGGAGGGGGACTCTCTTTCCGAGAGTGGCGAGGGTAATGCTTCATTGATTGGGATGGGGTTGGAAAGCGTGCCCGCATCTCCGGGAAGGATATATGAAGGCCAGAACAGCCACTCTTCAATGAGCCCTTCCGGGGGCAATGCGGAGCGGATCAGTTCCGCTTCTGGCGGCGCTTCGTGATGTGGTGGGTGGGCAAAAACCGATCCAGTGCCCAGAGAAGCGATAACGCATAAAAGGCCTATGACTTTGCTTTTCATCGCACCGTCCCCTCGCGCTTAGAACGCGCTTCGAAGCGTAGGCGGCTGAAATGACAAGCTTGTTACGTTTTTGCGATGTCTGGATGTCGATGGTTTAACCTGTCCAGGATCTGATCGACCGCCTGATCGACTGAGCGTACGGCCGTGTCGCGACATTTTCGACGTTTGGTGCCGCTTTATACAAATTCCCGGATTGAGACGGCGGAAAAGACGGAACCTTCATCGCGGTGACATCTTGGTCGGTTAACCCCTTGTAAACAATTTGGGGCGTCTCGAGATGGTGAAGATCGCTGTTCCGCAAGGCTTGGTATCGTTTGCTTTGATACTAGTGACGGCTTGCTCAGGAAGTTCAGAACCGACTGAACGACAGCACGCTGATGATTGGCGCGCTGAAATATCATCGATCAAGTATGGTTCGACAGCATCTGAAGAAGACCCAATCGCTCTTCGGCGTATCGAGCTAGCGGCGGAATTCCTTTCGCAAGCTGCGGGCATCCCCGTTCGGGTCTATCAAACGAGCGATTACAATGGAACGGTTCAGGCTTTGTCTGCAGGGCAACTGCAAATGGCCTCGATGGGCGCTGGCGCCTATTCAAACGTCGACTCACAGATTGGCGGACTGGCGGACCCGATCCTCGCTGAGAGAAATTCCTACGGTCAAACGGGATATTATTCGACGATGATCGTCCGCGCGGATAGCCCATATCAGTCCATCGAGGATTTGAAGGGTAAGACATTAGCCTATGTCGATTTTAATTCAACATCTGGGTATATCTACCCGCGTTGGAAGATGGATGAGCAGGGCATAAATCCAGATACCTTCTTTGGCGAAGCAGCTATGGCCGGGAAGAGCACACAAGCCGTTCTGGCGCTGTCAAATGGCCAGTTTGATGCCACGATTGTCAATGCCCATAGCGGTACCCCTGAGACGGGGTTTTCGATGGGTACAATTAAACGTATGGCTCGTCAGGGCCTGATCGATGAAGACGAGTTTCGCATCGTCTGGACCGCTGGTCCGATTCCGAGGTCGCCCCGCGTTGTGCGCACTGACTTACCAACGGAATTTCAAGACCTAATTCGCGGAGCTCTTGCAGCGATGCCTTATGATGCGCCTCAAGCCTATGCGAAAATGGCACGTCTCCCAGGTAGTCATTACAGACCGGTTGATCGACGCTTTTATGAAGAAATCATAGAGATGCGTACAAAGGAAATCGAAAGACACAGACGCCGAGCTATCGGCGGTGAAGGCTAGGATTGCATCACATGCGCATGCTTTATAGAGCTTGGACGTCTTTGGCGCTGATCATTGCCGGTGCACTTAATTTTGGCTTCGCTGACGCTCAGGAAACAGTTTTTGAAGCTCAGCCGCTGGTTGTGTCACTGCCGCTAGCGACGCAGACGACGGATGGGGAAGGGTGTAAGTCGGCGTCCAACCTGGTCGATCCGACGGCGAAGGCCTATGCGCAGTACTTGGAAAGTCGTTTCAATACGCGTGTGACGCTTTGTCTTTTTAATACGATTGGTGAAGCGGTGGAGGCCGTAGACAAAACCAAAACCAATTTCATTTGGGTTGATGAAGAGAGCGGCGGTCCACTGCTTGAGACATGGCGGTCTTCCATGACTCTTCTTCCATCTAACGGTATCGGGCGAACGCCGTTTGTGTTGTTTCGTCTCAATTCTCAACCTGAGATCAATCTAGAAAATCTATCGATGTCCCGAATTGGTTTTCTTAACCAACCCCCACATCAGCTGCATGTTGACGCTGCACGAAAAATCCTCAGCGATTATGACTTGATGGCAGATGCTTCAGAGACAGGTGTCGCCAGTTCGACCATTCCGGCGCTTTTTGAGGCGGTTCAAAAACGGGATGTGGATGCCGCCATACTCGAAGCGAGCAGCTGGGCGATTTATTGCGGTGTACTGGATGCCGACAGCACAGCCTGTGACGGCTATGAGATCATGATATATGATAGGCCAAGCGCCTCGCATGCTTTCATGATCCCGAATGACACCGCACTTGAGCGTCACTATAGACTTATCGGCGTTCATATTGCGCTCCATCTCAAACGACCGGAGCTATTTGAATGGGTGTCGCAAGGGATTGGGTCAGAGTTTGAACCGACCGAAGCCAGTGCGATGGTCCCGAAATCCATAGATAACCCTGTCGCATTTTAGCCATGGCGGATGCAGGAACTCCGATGCCGGCGATACTGCCTGGAGCCGGCTCGAAGCGTGTGGTCGAGACGTTCGAGACCGAACGTCAAGCGATGCTGCGTCGGCGACGTATGGGATTTGCGCTCGGGTTTCTCGGGATTGGAGCCCTGTTTCTATGGTCGTTCACCACGTCAGAAATTATCGGCACCTCTCACAGCACCGATCCTCTCTCCCGCCTCGGCGATTTTCTGGGTCGAATGAACCCTGACTTGCGTGGCGAAACCCTGTTCGAAGACGCCAATACGGATGGGTCTTTCTTAAGCTGGTTTTATGGCTGGCAGATTTGGTTGGCCGCACTTTGGGAAACGCTGCAGATTGCAATTATTTCTTCGGTTCTGGGCGCTTTTCTTGCCGTTCCGATTGCGATGATGATGTCGCGCAACCTAATGCCGATTTCTTCGGTCCGTTTTGTCCTAAGGCGCATTCTCGAAGCGATCCGGACACTGCCCGATTTGATCGTCGCACTGATCTTGGTCGCTGCTTTCGGCGTCGGACCGCTAGCCGGTATTATTACCATCACGCTCTCAACAACCGCGCGATTGGGCAAGCTCTACTCCGAAGTCAATGAAAACGCGGATATGCGGCAGATGGAAGGCGTGAAAGCGGCTGGCGCATCATGGTGGAGCCAAATTCGGTATGGGATTTTTCCGCAAGTCGTCCCCAATTATGCCTCCTACGCGATGCTCAAGTTTGAGGGAAACATTGGAGCCGCAGCGGCGCTCGGCATTATTGGAGCCGGCGGCATTGGGATCGAATTGTCGCGGGCAATCACGTATACTTTATTTGCCGACTATCTCGCCATTTTGCTTCTGATGACCTGCATGATTTTCGTCATCGATATGGCGTCCGAGTGGATCCGACATCGCCTCATCGGCGTTTCAGCGGGTGGGGCGATTTAATGAAAACGGCTTCCTATGATCAGATGGTAATGGAAGCCGAGTCTTTGGCGCCCGGCTTGGTTCGCCGTCGTTTTCTAGATCAATTACGGTCTTACGTGCCTTTTCTTGTCGGCGTTGCGATCTTTGTCTGGATTTGCATCGACGTCGATATCGCCCCAGCGACGTTTTTAAGTGGTTTGAGCAGACTGGGGGATTTCCTCGGAAACATGTTCCCGCCCAGCTCAGGCGGACAGTTCATGCGCATCTTGAATGCTCTGGTTGAAACCTTTGGGATGGCGTTCGCAGGCACGTTCTTAGGCGTCGTTTTTGCGATTCCTCTTGGAATTATTGGTGCAAAAAACATCGTCTCCTTTGGCCCAGTTCACTTCATCATTCGACGCGTGTTTGACTTTTTTCGGGGCATTCCGGCCCTTGTGTGGGCGCTTATCTTGGTCACAGCTTTTGGACTTGGGCCCTTCGCAGGTGTGATTGCTCTCGCGCTCGCCGATATTCCAGTGCTCTCCAAGCTCTATGCGGAAGCCATCGAGAATGTAGATCGAAAACCGATTGAAGGGTTGCGCGCCGCAGGGTGCGGCCGATTAGACGTGATCCGCTATGGTATCGCGCCGCAAGTGACGCCAATCATCTTGAGCCAAGCGCTTTATTATTTGGAATCAAATTTCCGCAATGCCGCCATTTTGGGCGTCGTTGGAGCAGGTGGGATTGGCTTTGAGCTTGAAGAGCGGATCCGAATTTTTGCCTTCGACGAAGTGGCCTTCATCATCTTGCTCTTCATGGTCGCGGTGGCGGTATTGGATACGATTTCTGGACATCTGCGCCAGAAGCTCGCTTAGCGCGCCGGCGCCTCAACCGCATTCCAACTCGTATATGTGCCAGTGGGTCGAATTTCCGCGGATCCGCGTAGGCTAGCGGTTTTAGCGCCCCATGAGGCGCCATGATGAGCCGCTTCAACGATATCTGCACCTTTAACGAGTGCTTCTAAAACCCCCGCAGCAAAAGAGTCACCTGCGCCCGTCGCATCAATTTGGTGAATCACGGGACTAGAATACGCAAAGCGCTTTGCCTCGCCAAAGATCTCACCCCCAGATTTTCCATCCGTGACAATGATCCATTTCAACCGATTCCCGCAGGCTTTTTTTGCGTGCTGAAAAGCATCTTCCAATAAGCCATATGCTTTAAGATCATCCCGCGAGCCGATTAAGACATCGGCCGGCATTTCGGCAACGTTGCTGCTTTGCGGCCAATGCCCAACGCTGATCACATCACTCAAGGCCGATAGGTCCGCATAGTTGGAGAATAGGGCCCGCAAGAGGATACCTTCAGGTCGAAACGCGCTAACTTTAGCGATATCAATCTTGGCGGCCTGCCGTTTCATCGCGTGACGAATGGTTCGATTGAGATCGGGATCGGCGTGTTGAAAGAAAATGGTTCGCTCGCCATTCGGCTCAATCAAGATCATAGTCTGACCGGGTATGGTCTCGGTGACACTTAAATTGCTCGTGTCTACACCGAGGTCGAGGAGCGCGGCGCGAACGTGCGCGCCGGTTTCGTCATCCCTTACGGCGCTCCAAACAGCGACGTGATGTCCCGCATTTATCAAGCAGGCGGACGCATTTGAAGCGGCGCCGCCCAGCCGCCCTTGCGGTAGATGGAACGCGTCTTCTGAATCGATGAGACCAAGCAATCGAGCGCCGCTCTTTAAGGGCTGGTCCAACCAAATCGGTCGATCCCAGCCGACGCTGCCAAACACCATAAATCGAGCCATAAATTCGAAATTTGTCCCCCTTGCCAAGCAGTGCGGATATGGCTTTTAAGTCCCTTTATAAGAGGCGTAATTTTTGACAAATCTGGAATTTGTGCGTCGCCAAGTTTCGGCTAGCCTACCCGAAGATCGCAACATTCGTGCGTCAGTCTTATTACTTTGTGCGATCTTGCTCGGCGGTGGCATGTCCGTCTGCATTCGCGTTCTGGGCGATGATTTTTCACCCTTCCAAATCGTCTTCGTTCGAAGCTGTGTTATCCTGTCCGTATTACTGCCGCTGTTAATGAGAACAGGTCTGTCCATTCTGAAAACAGACCGTCCGCTTATGATTTTGGCCCGCGCCGCATCTGGTTTTGTGGGTCAGATTTTCGGCGTTCTGGCGATCATCAATTTGCCCTTGGCTGAAGCTCAAGCGCTTGGGTTCACCAAAGCATTCATGGTCGCTTTGTTAAGCCTTGTGTTTCTACACGAGGCGATCACACGGTTGCGCTGGTTTGCGATCATCATGGGCTTTGCAGGCGTGGTCATTATTGCCCAACCTCAGTCAGGGTTGAACAGTTTCGCGCTATTTGCATTGGCAAGTGCGTTTTGCTTTTCCATCAATATAATCCTCGTCAAAATACTCGTTGCGACGCACTCGCGGCAGACTTTGATGACTCATGCGGCGTTTTTTCAGTGCCTATTCGCCAGTATTCCAACTTTTTCCGTGTTCCAGATGCCCCAAAGCTCAGATTGGATTTGGTTCGTTCTGATGGGGGTTATTGCGCTTTGTGTGCAGCCGCTGAGTCTTGCTGCCTATAGAATTGGCGAGGTGAGCCGTCTTGCGCCTGTAGACTTTACACGTTTGATAACAGCGACTCTGATCGGGTTCCTTGTTTTTCAAGAAGTTCCAAGTTTTATGTTCTGGTTCGGAGCGGTACTGATCGTAGGCGCTAATTTGATTGTGATGAATCAAAAAAATCCGCAATAACAACCCGTTTCCGAACAACAAATCCAGTGACCGTCACATTTCTTTGACTAAAATCCACAGGCTATTTGTGGTTTACTCATCGTGAGTTTTCGGCGTGAGGAGCCCCGCAAATTGCTTGAAATCGGTTCGCTAACAAAGAGCTTCGGAGCCGTGAAAGCGCTCGAAGACATTTCACTCAAAATCGACACCGGAGAAATGGTGGCGGTGATTGGCCGGTCCGGCGCAGGAAAATCGACGCTTCTCAGATGCATCAACATGCTCGAAACGCCGACATCTGGGACGATCCAGTGCAATGATCAATATGTCTCGACCCTGAAGGGCAAGCGGCTAAATGAGTGGCGAGCCAAATGCGCGATGATCTTCCAGCAATTTCAGCTGGTTCCGCGACTAGATGTTTTGACGAATGTGATGGTGGGCGCTCTCTGTGGGCGCCCTTTTTGGGCCTCCATGTTAAAGCATTTTCCCGCAGAGTACCGCGCCCGAGCGATTATTGAATTAAACAAGCTCGGAATGAAGGATCAGGCGCTTCAACGCGCGGGCACACTGTCAGGCGGACAACAGCAACGGGTCGCAATTTCACGCGCCATGATGCAAGAGCCGGAAATTCTTCTGGCAGATGAACCAGTGGCGTCTTTGGATCCACGCAATACGCATGCCGTGATGTCCACTTTAAGCGAGATCAACACAGAGCGTGGCATCACGGTTCTTGTGAACCTGCATTCTATCGAGATCGCGAAGCAGTATTGCGATCGCGTGATCGGTCTGCGTGATGGGCACTTGGTGTTTGATGCCCCCGTCAATGCGCTTACGGATAGTGCCCTCGAAACCATTTATGATGGCGCGGACATCGAAGAAGCGCTCGCACCTATTCCCGGCACCGGCGAGTTCGATCCCAGTCAAATGGGAAGCGCGGCGTGAGTGCTTTGCTTGCGGACCATCCGCTTGAACCCGGGTACGAATATTTCGCCAGCAAGCGCGTCCCTGACGATCCGGATACACCCAAGGGATATCCACCGGGTGGTTCGCCCTATATAGCCCCTGGCGGGACGGTTCGAGACAGCATTATGGGCCCGTGGAGCCGCGTTGGCGCTCGAACACATCTCAGCGAAACTGTGTTTGGGGCCTATAGTTATATCGTCACCGACAGTTCGATCGCATATGCGCGTGTCGGAAAGTTTTGCTCCATCGCACGACAAACCCGAATAAATCCTGGCAACCACCCAACCTGGCGCGCAGCCCAGCATCACTTTTCGTATCGCGCAGTGTCGTATGAATTGGGCGAAGAAGATGACTATGACTTCTTTCAGTGGCGGCGTGATCATCAGGTCGATATTGGACATGATGTCTGGATTGGTCACGGCGCAACGATTTTACCGGGTGTGAAAATTGGAACCGGTGCGGTGGTCGGTGCTGGCGCCGTCGTCTCTAGAGATGTTCCCCCTTTCACGATCGTCGGAGGCGTACCCGCGAAGCCAATTCGCGAACGCTTTCCGAAACCGATACAACAGGGGCTATTGGATCTAGCTTGGTGGGACTGGGAACATAATAAGCTCTCGGTTGCGCTCAAAGACTTTCGTGAACTCGACGCCGAGGCGTTTATTGAGCAGTATCGCTAGCGAGTTCAGCCGATTATGTCCGGTACATTGATCCTCGTCGTCGGCCCATCGGGTGTGGGCAAAGACACCATACTGGATGGTGCACGAGCCGAGCTCGCTCGCGATGATCGGTTTTTCTTTGTCCAGCGCGATATCACACGGCCAGCGAGCGCTGGCGGAGAAGATCATCACACCGTTAGTCGGAGCGAATTCGAAGCCAATTTGCAGCGCGAAACCTATGCGCTTCATTGGAGAGCGCACGACTTACTATACGGCATTCCGAAGTCTCAACTGTCCGTGATGGAAAGAGGGGGCGCGGCAATCGCGAACGGATCACGATCCGTTTTGGATGAGGCGAGATCGAGATTTGAGCGTTTGGGGATTGTCTCAATTACCGCCAATGATGAGCTTTTAAGACAGAGGCTCTCAGCGCGCGGCCGAGAAAGTGCTGAAGACATCAGCGCTCGAATTGCACGGGCAAATGCTTTCCAAGTCAGCGGACCGGATGTGTTCGAACTTCCCAATGATGGGACTGTAGAAGCGGGCGTTCAGGCGCTAATCAATGTGTTGCATCAAATTTATGAAGGTTGATCGACTAAGGCAGGAAACGCGGCGCGACCAATGATATTGAACGGCGCGTTTAGGTCGACTTGGCGATAGACGGCAACACCGTCAATCAGGATCGGTTTGGCGATAACGTCTTTGAAAAACGCTTGAACGTGCTCGAGCATTTTGTCTCGCGTGCTGTCCGATAGAATACGATTAGACAGCGTCATATGCCATCTGAAATCGTCGAAGATATAGGGATAGCCCCATTCAAGCATGCGCGCATCTTGATCTGGCGAGAGATTGGCTTTGCGGCGCCGCTCTATGTCCTCCATCGTGAGTGGAGCGCGAAACTTATCAAATTTTCTCACGCAGTCCTCGTGAAGCTTCCGCATCTGTTCCATGCCACTGAGCAGGCGAAGCGCCAAGAATTGGCCCAGTGGTCTGACACTGAGTTTTGCTTCAAAACTCGATTGTTCTAGGGAGAAGCTCTCGAGATACTTCAGAAGTTGATCTTCGGTGAACCCCTCTTTCAGGACAAAGGGGGCTTTCATCGTTGCGTGAAACCCGTAATGCGAAGCTGAACTCGTTAAGCGATCAATATCTTCGTCTCTTGTTCCGGGGAATTCTCGCCGTTCAACGGGGCTTCCAGAATAGGCATCCCGTCCAAGCCATTCGCTTCCGGATTTCCAGAGCAGTGTTTCAGCAGACGGCGCAAAATAAATCGCATAACGAGGAGATGTTTTCATGCAGCACGCCGCCCTTTCGACCAGACTTCTTTAATCACCGGCCAATGTCCAGGTTTGTAGCTGACACGGACAAAATCAGCGCGTTTACCTGGTTCCAGTGTTCCGCGATCATCTAGCATCGCCATTTTAGCAGGCTCCGCCGTCACGGTCGCAATCGCTTTTTCGAGCGGCCAAGAGAAAGGCGGCTCCGCCAGCATAAAGGCGGCACGGATCATCGAGAGAGGGACATAGTCAGAGCAGAGGGCATCTAACTGCCCTGCTTCAGCAACCTTTCTTGCCGACGCGTTGTCGCCGTGGGACCGTCCCCGCACAAAGTTGGGGCTGCCCATCACGGTGACCATATTATTTCGCTTAGCGGCTTCCACGGCTTCATACGAGACCGGGAACTCAGCGATATGACAGCCAAGGCCGACGGCGGTTTCGATATGATCCTTAGTAGCATCATCATGGCTCGCGACAGGAATTTTATGATCGCGGCCAAACTCCGCAATCATGCGCCGACGACCATCCGCACCATCTAAATCGCGCCATGACATGGATTCTTGTAAGCTTGCTTCGACGTCTTCGATGGAGCGGCCACGCTTAACTTGCTTTTGCTTCCAAGCTTCCAGCGTTCCGGACTGGCGATTTCCGCCCGGCGTGTGATCCATAACGGACAGCATTTTTAAGCGATGCGTGCCAAGATAAGGCGTGACGAGGTCTTCAATATCAGGGTTTGTGACTTCGCAGCGCAGGTGCAGCAGATGGTCAATCCGAAGCGCCCCTGCATCCTCAGCATTGTCCATGCCGCCCATCATCACCGTGAGCGCTTCACCGCGATCGAGACCATTCTTTTGTCCACTTAGAGAAAGACTGTCGAACACCGTTGTGACGCCAGCTGTTGCCATTTGTCCATCATGCGCGACGGCGGCGCCCGCGGCATCCCATTGCGCGCCGGGGCGCGGCATGAGGTGCTTCTCGAGATTGTCGGTATGGATATCGATAAGGCCTGGAATGATAAGGTCTCCCTCAGCATCCGTTGCAATGGCTGCGCTGCCATTTCCGATCGACGAAATTACGTCGCCGTCAAACGTCATGGCCCCTTCGACGATCCCATCAGGCGTCACGAAACGCGCGTTTTCGATTGCTTTTATAGGCATGACTAAGCGACTTCTTTCGCAGCGAATTCTGAGACTTCGAAGAAACTGGTGGCGACCGCCTCACGCACGGCTTCATCATGGAAAATACCAATCAATGCCGCGCCATTGCCGAGGGCTCGATTGATCAAGTCAATCACACGCTGTCGATTGGCTGCGTCTAGAGAAGCCGTTGGTTCGTCAAGCAACATAACGGGGAAATCGAGAACGAAAGATCTTGCAATATTGACCCGTTGCTGTTCGCCGCCCGAGAAGGTGGCTGGTGGGAGATCCCAATGCGCTTTGGGCAATTGCAACATGTCCAAAATGAATTTGGATCTGTCTTCGGCTTCTTTCGGATCCGCGCCATTGTTGAGCAATGGCTGCATCACCAAATCGAGGGTCGAGATGCGTGGGATAACGCGCAAGAACTGACTGACATAGCCAAGCGTCCGACGTCGAATATCGAGCAGCTGGAAGGGCGGCGCTGTCGTGATATCGACCATTTCTCCTTCATGAAACACTCTCACGGCGCCTCCAGTGGGAAGGTAGTTGCCATAAATGGATCGCATGAGGGTTGATTTGCCGACGCCAGAAACACCGGCAAGGACAACGCATTCACCGCTCTTTACCGACAGGTGTAAGTTCTCAAAAACGGGAATTTTAGCGGACCCCGCATTGTGCAGCACAAAGTGCTTCTCGAGATTATCAATTTCAATAAATGTTTGGCCAGACATGTCTGGTAGTCCCCTGTAAAAGGCTAAATCTGCAGGACTGCAGAGACGAGAAGTTGTGTGTAGGCGTGTTGCGGATCGTCCAGAACCTGGTCGGTCAAACCGGTTTCAACGACATGGCCATCTTTCATCACCATCAGGCGATCGGCGAGCAATCGCGCAACCGCGAGATCATGCGTGACGACAATAACAGCGAGTTGCGAGCGACGCACAAGGTGACGCAGCAAGTCAAGAAGGCGAGCTTGCACAGAGACATCGAGGCCTCCGGTTGGCTCGTCCATGAAGACGAGACGTGGGCTGTGGACCAAGTTGCGCGCAATTTGAATACGCTGCTGCATGCCGCCGGAAAAATTACGAGGATTATCGTCGATCCGAGCAAGATCGAGTTCGACCCGATCAAGCCATGTGATCGTGTCCTCGCGCATATTCCCGTAATGGCGGTTGCCGAGATTCATCAGGGGCTCAGCGACATTGGCGCCGGCGGAGACTCGCATCCGCAATCCATCGCGCGGGTTTTGATGAACGAAGCCAAGTTCTTCTCGTTGAACCCGGCGACGGTCAGCTTCCGACAAGTCGAACAGGTCGGTGAGACCATGTTTCTTGGTGGCAAACGCCACATTTCCCGAGGTCGGACCTAGGCGACCGGAAATGCAATTTAGAAGCGTTGACTTGCCAGACCCCGACTCGCCAACAATGCCCAAAACTTCGCCCGGAAAGAGTTCGAAGCTCACGTCTTCACACCCGGTGATGAGGCCATAGCGCTTCGTGACATTCTGGGCTCGAAGAATTGGAGCATCCGGCGCGAGATTGAGCGGCCGTTCTTCTAGTGCAATCGCGTTCATGCCATCACCTCTTGGTTTTTAGAGACATCTTCAGCGATGGCGGTCAGCTCGTGGCCGGCATGTGGCCCTCGATGACCCTGAGCGCGGCGATCTGCGCAATAATCACTATCAGAGCAGACAAACATGCGATTATTGTCATCGTCGAGAACAACCTCATCCATGTATGTATGCTTCGCGCCGCAAAGACCGCAGACTTCATCCCAGGTTTGAACCTCGAATGGGTAATCCTCAAATCCGAGGCTTTCCACTTTGGTGAATGGCGGAACAGCATAGATGCGTTTCTCTCGCCCCGCGCCGAACAGATGCAGGGCAGGGCTGTTGTGTAGCTTCGGATTGTCGAACTTTGGTATGGGCGAAGGCGACATCACATAGCGGTCATCAACCATCACCGGATATCCCGCCGTCGCTGCGATGCGTCCGAATGTCGAAATATTTTCGTACAGGCGAACATATTGCAGGCCATATTCCTCATAGGCGTGCATCGCGCGTGTTTCGGTCTCCCGTGCCTCGAGGTTTCTCAACGGCTCTGGTTGAGGCACCTGGAAGACCATGATTTGGCCTTCGACGAGCGGCTTTTCAGGGATCCTGTGACGGCTCTGAATAATCGTCGCGTAGCCGGTATGCTCGGTTGTCGCCACACCGCCCACTTTGGCAAAGAAGTGACGGATGGATACGGCGTTCGTCGTATCGTCGGCGCCTTGGTCGATGCACTTGAAAGTATCATTCGGCCCAATCAGGCTTGCTGTGATTTGGATGCCGCCCGTGCCCCAACCATAAGGCACTGGCATCTCGCGAGACCCGAACGGCACTTGATAGCCGGGGACAGCGATCGCCTTCAAAATGGCGCGACGGATCATTCGCTTCGTCTGCTCGTCGAGATAAGCGAAATTATAATCTGCTAAGCCCGGTCCGGCATTTGCAGAAATGGTTTGGTGCTCGGTCATTCTGCAGCGTCCTTAGCAGCTTGACGTTCCGCCCATTCCTCACGCTGCTTGCGCACAAATTGGAGGCTGGCTTGGAAGTCGACATAGTGGGGGAGTTTGAGGTGCTGGACGAAACCTGAGGCTTCGACATTGTCGCAATGGTAGAGCACGAACTCTTCATCATGCGCGGCAAATTCGGGCTTCTCACCTTCGGCCGGACGGTTCTTCAGAGCGCGATCGACAATCGCCATCGACATGGTCTTGCGCTCATTGTGTCCAAAGGTCAGTCCATATCCGCGGGCATAGCGGGGTGGTTCTTCGCCAATCGTTCTCGAGTTTGAGATCATTTGGCACTCAGTGACCATGATCTGACCAATCGTAATTGGAAAGCCGAGCTCTTCAGGAATCAACTCCACGTCGACTTCGCCGAGACGGATCTCACCGCAAAGTGGGTGGGTACCGCCCCATCCGCGCTGCGTGGAATAAGCAAGAGACAGCAGGAACCCTTCGTCCCCGCGCGCGAGCGATTGCAAACGCTGATCGCGATCTGCTGGGAAACTCATGGGCTCGCGTGTAAGGTCGAAAGGAACCGTTTCGTTTTCATTTGCGGCAGCGGTTTCGTGTTCAAGGAGGTCTTCTTGCTCAAACACGTCTTCGATATTCGGCATTTGCTCTGGCAGAAGTTCGTCGACTTGTTCGGTGCGTTCGAGCGGGGTTTCGCCATTCGCCATCAATTGGAAATCTAGAAGGCGGTGCGTGTAATCAAAGGTCGGCCCAAGAACCTGACCGCCTGGAATGTCTTTGAAGGCCGCAGACACGCGGCGCTCAACGCGCATTTGCCGCGTGTTGATGGCTTCACTGACGCCGAACCGGGCAAGGGTGGTGCGATAGGCGCGAAGCAAGAAGATCGCTTCTCCAATGTCTCCGCGCGATTGTTTAACGGCAAGCGCGGCAAGATCGCGATCGTAACATGAGCCCTCGGCCATGACGCGATCAACAGCGAGAGAGAGCTGTTCGCGGACTTGCTCCGCTTCAATTTCAGGAATGGATTGATCTCCGCGCCGATCCTCGGCGAGGAGATTGTGAGCGTTGGTGATGGCGCGTTCGCCACCTTTTACTGCAACATAGGCCATCTGGTCGTCCCCTAGATGTGCGTGGTTCGAGTGGTACGCGGTAAGCCGATGACTTGGTTTTCCGCTGTGAAGTAGCAATCTACTCCGAGTTGGAAGTCGGCGACGTTTTCGGTCCTTTCAGTCCAAAAACTTGCTGGGATACCGATCGGGCTAACCCCCACGGACGTTTCAATTCCCGGCCCTTCAAACAAGACCTCTGGGCCGCCTGTCAGAGCGGAAAGCTGAATAATCAAACTTGTCGACGTGTCCGGATATTTTGCGTCACCGGGGTGAAATTCATCCAACGACGGCCAGTCATCGCCGTCTTGAAGGAAGGCAAAACTCGCCTCTCGGGGTACCGCGGTCATTGGCGCGCTGCAATGAAAGCGGAGCCAAGATACGATTGCATCTGTGTTCAGCGAATCGCTGAGATAGATCGGTGTATCAAAGTCCATGAGTGTGAGCGCCAATCCGGCTGAGGCAAGATTGAGCGGCGCTGGCGCCGAGGCGACATCTAAAGCTTGAATAGTGCCAGGCCGAGAAAGCGCATCAAGCGTTTTTCGGAAGCATGCTTGTGCATCCAAAACGGGATCGGAAAAGCCCGGTTGCACGTTTGATAGATCGAGGAGCTCGGTCATTTTTTGTCTTCCCGCGTTCTAACCATCGTGAAGAAATTCACCCGAGTAGCCGCAACTTTCGCTGCGCGGTCGGCTTCGTTTGTCTCATTGTGCTGTTTGAGCGGCGCCACGATGGCGTCATACGCTTGTTGGTGGTGCGCGTCCGATTGGAGCAACGCGTCCGCTTTGGCGGCAATCAATGCATGCTCTAGATTCCGTCCAGCGATGTATGAAACGCCGGTTTCACCATCGGGCAGTCGAACGGCGCATCGCGTAACAGTCATTTCTCCGAGATTGAACTGTTCGCCCGCGCTTCCGGCTCGACCGCGAACCATCACTAAGCCGCGCTCGGGCTTGCGGATGACTTCGCAAGGAATCTCATTCAATTCAGATGCTTGCGCCCACAATGCCTCCACATGGTCGGGTGTGCTTGTCGCAAGAACTTTCATCCAAGCTTGGCGCTCAGCATGAGCCCCTTTTGGAAATGTGTCAGTTTCAACAAATTTTTGATTCATGGGATTTTGCGTGTTGCCCGCCTCAGCTAAAAATTATAATTAACATGCAGTAAAAATATTCAAATAAAGGGCGAAAATCAATAACAAATTCTATGACGAATTTATAAAGAAGCAAAAATTTGTCTAAATGAAGAAAAAAGTGAAATATTATCGCTTTTTATAGAGGGTTTCGATGCCTAATAAGATTTGGGAGCACGTTTCCAGCCAAATAGAGGAAAGTATTCGAAAGTATGAGTACGCTCCTGGAGACAAACTACCCACTGAAGCAGAGTTCTCTCGAAAGTTTATGGTCAACCGCCATACTTTACGAAGAGCCTTGTCTCATTTGCAGGAGATTGGACTGGTTGAAAGCACTCAGGGCCGGGGGAGTTATGTGCGTCGTCCTGCGATTCGATACACGATCGGAAAACGAACCCGATTTTCGGATCAGATCAAAAATCAATCCATAGTTGCGACCACGAAAACACGTAAAGTGGTCGTGCGACCCGCGACGCGGAACGTCGCGAAAGCGCTAGAAATTCCATTGGGGCACAAAATCATCGCGGTCAGCCGGATAGGGTATGCGGGCGATGTACCGATCTCTATGGCGACTCATCATTTTGACTTTCATCGCTTCCCAACCTTCCAGAAGGTCTATCCTGAACACCAGAGCATCACACAGACACTCGTGAATTGTGGTGTGTTGGATTTCACACGTAAATGGACGGTCGTGAGATCACGCTTGCCCGGGCCGGAAGAATGCGAGCATTTGAACATGCCTAAACACGTGCCGCTTATCCTCACGAAGTCGCTGAACATCGATCCATTGAGCAAGCCTCTGGAATACGGGGAGGCGGTGTTCGCGTCTGACCGAATGGAACTTGATATCGCTTCTGCCGAAGCCCCTCCCGCCGATTACTGACTAAACCGATACAATAGGATCCCCCATGGAAACGCGTATTTCCAATGCCAGAATAGTCAAACCAAATCAGGTCGTCGAAAGCTCTCTCGCTGTTTCGGAGGGGTGCATACAAGCGTTTGAGCCGAATGGGTCCGGTATCGATTTTGATGGCGATTATCTCATCCCTGGATTGATTGATATTCACACTGATAATCTGGAAAAGCACTTCTATCCGCGGCCAGGTGTCGACTGGGATGCTCAGTCGGCTGCGATCATTCACGACGGTCAATGCGTGTCTGTTGGGATCACGACGGTCTTTGATAGCCTTTCGATTGGCTCTTGGTCTGACAATGAAGCGCGGCACCTCGATAATATGCTGAAGCTTGTCGAAGGTTTGGAGACAGCCGATCAAGAGCAGCAATTGCGGGGACATCATTTGCTGCATTGGCGGTGTGAAACCTCCAGCCCCGTTCTTGAGGATCTGATGGACAAGCTCGTACCTCATCGCTTGACGCACTTGCTCTCTGTAATGGATCACACGCCCGGACAGCGCCAATATCCCGACATCGAAAAACACAAGGAACGCTGGAAGGCGCATCTTGGTTTGACCGATGAAGAGGCGGAAGCCCGTGTCGCGAATGCACAAGAAAAACAAGCCAAATACACCCCGATGAATCGCGATGTCGTCGATAAGGTTGCGAAAAAACGCAATCTGGCTTTGGCGAGTCATGATGATCAGCTTCCCGAGCATATTCATGATGCGCTCGCCATTGACGCCACCATCGCCGAATTCCCGACGACGATCGAAGCGGCCCGGCTTGCCAAAGAGCACAATATGACGGTGGTCATGGGGGCGCCCAATCTTATGCGGGGTGGCTCATATTCCGGCAATGCATCCGCAGCCGAGGTCGCTGATGCAGGGCTCTTGGATGCGTTTGCTTCCGACTATGTTCCCCGCTCGATGATCGAGGCCGCGTTTCGTCTGACGCAGCCACCGTTTGATTGGTCACTTCCGAAAGCCATTGCAACAGTCACAGCGAACCCGGCCGACAGTGTAGGTTTGTCTGACAGAGGCCGGATCGAAGAAGGCAAACGAGCAGATTTTATTCGCGTAAGAGTCAAAGATGGACGGCCATTGATTCGGGGCGTTTGGGTTGCAGGGGAGCGTGTGGGCTAGACCTCATATGATGCGAGATGGTGCAGACATGGCGCATCGTCACTTATAATACATGGAAGTGCGATGGTCTTTATCGTGAGCGTTTGAACTGGATGGGACAGGCCCTTTCGGACCTGTCCCCTGATATCGTTTGTCTGCAAGAAGCGTTCGATTGCCCGGCGGGATCTGCGGATACAGTGGGTCATCTGGCGTCTGCCTTAGGGATGCAGTCTGAAGTGCTCGCGGCGCGCGAAAAAACAAGAAGGTTTGAAGGGCAGGAACAGGTCTCAAAGTCGAATCTCGCCATTCTTTCGAACCGACCGCTGAAGCGACAAGAAGACGTGAAGCTCCCCGACCATGATGAGGACCAGGATCGTTGGGCGATGCAGGTCATGCTGTCCGACACACCCGACACGCACCTGCGCGTCGTAAACACACATCTCTCTCATCTGCGCGGGAACAAAGGCGCAAGATTGCGCAAAGCACAAGCTGAGCAACTGCATTCGGAACTCAGGCTGGACGCGCGTGAGACCCTGGTTTTTTGCGGGGACTTAAATGATACATGGGAGAGCCCAAACTTGTCTGCATTGCATAAGTTGGATTGGCTTGAACCGGATCATGAGCAGGAAGGTGGAACCTTTTTAGGGGCCCGCGATGACGGAACCTGCGCGCAGCGAAAGATTGATACTGTCCAAGTGATAACAGGCTCAATGCGCCGTGTGAAAATGCGGCGGCGCTTCCTCGCATTGAATGAGCCGGTCGGGCCAAACCGGGAATATCCGAGCGATCATGCAGCCTTAGTGGTTGATCTCGAGTTTTCAGCGCAAGGCGGGGAGGGGGCGTAGTGGTCGACACGGCAAACTATATCGCTGAAACGAACAAACACTTGCGCCCTGAAAAGAAAATTGGGTGGCGCGATGTCTTGTCGCTATGCGGGCACTATTGGGGCCAGCAGAAGCGATTGCTCGGCGTGATACTTATGGTGATTGTCGTCCAAATCTTGATTGACCTGACAATCCCGATCACTTCAGGGCTTCTTGTCGATCGCGTCATCTCTGCATTGAATGAGGAGGCGAGCTATGATCCAGCCTATACCGCCTTGTTCCTACTCTCCGGCGCGACGATTGGGTTCCACCTCTTCCGCTGGATCCGGTTCCATTTGCTGCACCATTTTCTGACCAAGGCGATGGATCGCCTGCTGAGAGATGGATTTGGCAAGGTTCAACGATTTTCAGCTGATTGGCACGCGACGACATTCGCGGGCGCAACAGTGCGAAAACTGACCCGGGGCAAATGGGCGTTCGATTCCATGACGAGCATTCTCTGGAACAATTTTTTCCCGATATTTTTGAGCATTTGCGGCCTGACCGCGCTGATCGCGTATCGGTTTCCGCTGATTGGCTTGATGTTCGCGGGCGTGGTTATTTTTTACACCGCCACGGCGGCCCTTATTGCGACTTATTATGTGCGCCCAATGAATATCAAAGCGGCGACGTCGGACAGTGCGATTGGGGCCTCCATGGCCGATACAATCATGAACAATCCAGCCGTCTGCGCTTTCGGTGCTGCGGCGCGAGAAGATACTAGATTTCATGGTCTGACCGAGCGTTGGCGGGATTTCTGCCGGCGGGCCTGGGATCGCGGTTCGGATATGTTCTTTGTCCAGAAACTCATTTGGGCTGTGCTCCAGTTTTTCCTCGTGCTGGCGTTTATCCAAATGGTCCAAGCTGGGCGTGCGACCCCAGGCGACGTGACCTTTATTCTGACGGCGAACCTTTTGGTCGGATCCTATCTGCGCGCCATCGGGGATCATATCCGCATGCTTCAGCAAAGCTTCAGCGAGATCGCCGATATCGTGGACATCATAAGACGCCCGGTCCAAGTCGCTGATATTGAAGGAGCAGCCGAAATAGAACCGCAAGCGGGCCGGATCGAATTCGATCGTGTTTCGTTCGGTTATGAGGATGGCGCGCCCCAGCTTTATGATGATTTCTCGCTCACGATCAGCGCAGGTGAAGTCGTCGGTTTGGTCGGCCCATCGGGCTCTGGCAAATCAACGTTCGTGAAACTCATTCAGAGGCTGTATGACGTTCAAAACGGCGCCATTCGTATTGATGGCAATGACATCTCGCAAGTAGAGCAGGCCTCCTTGCGCCGATCGATTGCACTCGTCCCTCAGGATCCACATTTGTTTCATCGCTCGCTGGCTGAGAATATCGCCTATGGGCGACCAGCGGCTAGCTTGAGCGAGATCGAAGAAGCGGCGCGAAAAGCGCACGCTGCAGAATTCATCGAGAATCTGCCGCTTGGCTATGACACGCTTGTCGGGGAGCGCGGCGTTAAGCTGTCGGGGGGTGAGAGACAGCGTGTCGCAATCGCGCGCGCTTTTCTAGCAGACGCGCCCATCGTCATCTTTGATGAGGCGACCTCCAGTCTCGACACAATCACAGAGAAGCACATTCAAGATGCCATGGCAGAGCTCATGAAGGGGCGAACGACGATCATGATTGCCCATCGCCTTTCTACCGTTCGGGAAGTCGAACGGATTTTGGTTTTTGAGAAAGGACGAATTGTTGAGCAAGGCGATCATCCCTCTTTGATCCAGATCCCGAATGGGCGATACCGCGCCCTGCATCAGCTGCAAGCAGAGAATGGGCAGGTCGTATTGTGAGCGCCGACACAACACATGTATCGGGTCTCCAGAAACCTTTGAGACCATATCCTCGTTTGAAGACGACGGCTTGGGATATGTTTAAATTGCTGGGCCAATACTGGCTTCGGCGCCCGGTTCGATTTGCCCTCTCTTGTCTGATCGTCATTGGTATGGTCGTGGCAGATATTGCAATGCCAATGGCGGCTGGCGCAATGGTCGATCGGATTGTTGAGGCGATTGTTGGCGATGGTGACATGTCCGCAGCGCATACCGCTTTGTTCGTTTTTGCTGCAGCCGGGGTCATGGGCTTTACTCTGCGCTGGGTTCATTCGCGTGTTTGGAACGGCATGGCCGCCGGCAATATGCGAGAATTGTTAACGGACACGTTTGAGCGCGTTCAACGCTTTTCTTCTGACTGGCATGCCAACACGTTTGCGGGGGCGACAGTCCGCAAAGTCACGCGCGGCAAGTGGGCTTATGACAATATGTCGGACATATTCTGGATCCACTTCCTCCAACTTGGATTGGTTGTCGGCGGAATTACGCTGATCATGCTTTTGCGTTTCCCCATTGTGGGGATCCTATTTTTGGTCACGGTTATTCTATACATCGCCATATCGACCTGGCTCGCCATCAAATATGTGCGCCCGGCGAATGTTAAGTCGGCTGAAGCCGACAGCGCGATCGGCGCTTCGATCGCTGACAGCATTACAAATAATGCGGCCGTTAAAGCCTTTGGCGCGGAGCATCGCGAAGACGCTTTGTTCAGGAACGTTGTCGGACGCTGGTCAGGCCTCGCTCAAAGTTCGTGGAACCGTGGACAAGACCTCGCGGCCGTTCAGCAACTGCTTTGGATTGCGCTTCAACTTTCCACGATTTACGTCCTGATCGAGCTCGCGAAAGCCGGTCAGGCGAGCCCAGGTGACGTGACTTTTGTTTTGACCGTGAATTTCATGCTCGGTGGCCGGCTAAGACAAGTTGGAGATCACATCCGGCAGCTGCAACGCACTTCGAGTGAGTTTGCAGACGTCGTCGATTTCCACAAACGTCCTGAACAAGTCAAAGATTTAGACCAGGCGACTGATATTACGCCCAAAGGCGGTCGCATCGAATTTGATCGCGTGACCTTTGCTTACGGACAATCTGCGCAAGCCATTTATCAGGACTTCTCGATCGATATTCGCTCCGGCGAACGCATCGGACTGGTCGGTGCATCTGGCGCGGGTAAGTCGACATTCGTGAAATTGATCCAACGCCTCTATGATATTGATGGTGGAGAAATTCGGATCGATGGGCAGGGCATTGATAAGGTCAAGCAAGCCTCATTGCGCCGCGCCGTCGCGATTGTCCCGCAAGACCCATTGCTGTTTCACCGGTCACTTGCGGATAATATCGCCTATGCGCGCCCTGGCGCCAGCCTAGAAGAAATCGCCGAAGCCGCCCGCAAAGCACGCGCGGATATTTTCATCCGGCAGCTTGATTTTGGCTTAGATACATTGGTCGGCGAGCGCGGCATAAAACTCTCCGGAGGAGAGCGCCAGCGGGTGGCAATCGCGCGGGCCTTTCTCGCGGATTCCCCAATCGTGATCTTTGATGAGGCCACATCAAGCCTTGATACGATAACCGAGAAACATATCCAGGATGCAATGGCCGAACTTATGGACGGGCGGACGACAATTATCATTGCGCATCGCCTCTCGACAGTGCGGGATGTCGATCGAATTCTGGTTTTTGATAATGGCTCCATCGTCGAACAGGGGACTCACCAGGAATTACTTGAGAACCCCAACGGCATTTATCGCGCCTTGCATCAGATGCAGACAGACGCGGTGTCTTAAGGGGGAAAGCGATGTCGCAAAAAATCATCGCGTGGGATTTTGATGGCGTGTTAAACCGCAATATCGTCGATGGGGCTTTCCTCTGGAAAGCAAATTTCGATCAAGACATCGGCGCGAGCGTCGAGGACTTTTCCCAATTTGTTTTCAGAAGCGGGCGGTTCTCAGATGTCCTCATTGGAAAACGTGATATCAAAGACCTCGTCTCTGAGTGGGTAAACGCTGCCAATTGCGAAAAGAGCGCGGAAGAGGTGCTCGACTATTGGTTCGCAAAGGACGCCCTGCCAGACGAGGAAACTCTAAAGCTATTGGAGCGATCTCGCGATCTAGGGTGGATCAATATCATCGCCACTAATAATGAAGCGCGGCGGGTTGCCTATATCGAGCACCAGATGGGCTTTGGTGACAAGATTGAGAGCGTTTTCGCCGCGGGGCCGATGGGCTGTAAAAAGCCCGATCCGATCTTCTTTAAAACGATCGAGATCGCGCTGGATGCTCTTCCTCGCGATTTGACGCTGATTGATGACAAAGAAGAGAATGTGATTGCCGCGCAGTCTCTGGGGTGGAGCGGCGTCTATTTCCGCGACGGGGATCATGCAGGCCTGGAACGCGCTTTGTTTGGCTAAAGCGCAATTCTCACGGATCGGAGAAATATGCAGAATGATTACGGTATATGGGCGCCCAGACAGTTCAGCCGTTGCTCGGGTCATGTGGACTATCGGAGAGTTAGGATTAGCGCATCAGCGTCTCGACTGGGGCGGCGCTTTCGGCGGCAATGATGAGCGCGAATATCGAGATATGTGTCCGTCAGGGAAGATCCCGGCGATCAAATTTGCAGACGGTGAAACCCTGTGGGAGTCGAATGCGATCATTCGCTATCTCTGCGCCGCGCAGGACGAGAACGATTTTCTGTCGGACGATCATCTGAGGCGCGCAATAATAGAGGCTTGGATGGACTGGTCACCCGTTTATCAGACCGCCGTCTCCAGCCTGCGCAAGGCGTATAAGCCCGCCGGTGCAAAGCAAGCCGACATCGACGTCGTTCTGAAGCAGGTTGAGCCTGACTTACAGATCCTCGAACGCCAATTATCTGGTCAGGACTATGTCATGGGTCCTGCTATATCTGCGGCAGACTTTGCGCTCGGGGTTTGGGCGCATCGGCTCTGGCGATGCCCGCCGGAGGCCAAGCCTAAAAACACGCCTGCGACCTGGGCATGGATCGAAAGACTGCGGGAAAGACCCGCGTATCAGGAGCACATCATGGCCAAAGTTTCAGCCGGTCCCCAATTGGTTGGTGGTGGGTGAAACTTCAATGGCAGCGGATCCAAAGGGCACGCGATTACATGTATTCGGCGCGAGCGGCTCTGGCACAACGACTTTAGCGCGTGCAATTGCATCTTACTGGTCTGTCCCATGTTACGATTGCGACGACTTTTATTGGCAACCGACTGTCACGCCATTCATTGAAAAACGGGTCATCGAAGACAGGCTGAGGCTGATGGAGGAAATGTTCCTTCCGCGATCTGCGTGGGTGTTATCCGGATCGCTATTTTCTTGGGGATCATCCCTCATTCCTTATTTCGACGCAGTCGTGTTTTTGAGTTTAGACAATGCGAAACGTATGCAGAGGCTCCAGGAGCGGGAAGAACGCCGTTACGGAGCGTCGGCGATTTCGCCAGGAGGGGCGCATTACCGGAAATTCCGCAAGTTCATGGATTGGAATGCACGATACGAAGATCCAGATTTTTCTGGCCGAAGTCGCGTAAGCCACGAGAAATGGATGTCCGACTTAAGGTGCCCGATCATCCGAGTGGATAGCTCGCACCCGGTTGATGGGTTGGTCGCGCAAGTCAATTCGGAGCTAGGTCTCCCTTAGGCGCTTTGGCGAGGACTGTTCCCCGCCAGGTTGCACAGCACCATCATCGCCCGCCAACCGAGATCGCGAATTGAGGTTTAGACAAGTCCCCATTTTTGGCGATCAATCTGAGAGCGTCTGACATCTGGGCGTCATGGAGGCTGATTAGTCGTCCTAGCCAGCCCAGCAGGAGACTTACCGTCATGCGCTTCGTTTCACTTCTTTCGTTTTTTCTCTTAGCTTTCATAGGGCCAGTGCAAGCGCATCCTGGGGATCAACATGGCAAAGCAATGCCGCCATGGCAGAAAGCATCGAGTTGGCCGGATCGGATTGTCGTGACGCTCGCTGATCAGCCGCAAAGCCGCTTTTCGGTGACCTGGCGTACCGATGCGACGGTGACTGAAACGATTGCGCAAATTGCAGTTGCGACTGAGGATGCTCGATTTGATCTTGCTGCAGACACACTGTCAGCGCGGACAGAACCTTTGAATCCAGCGCTACCGGAGCTGCAGGGTACGGTCTACCAAGAGCCGATGAATGCGGGCATTGAGGCGGCGCACTTTCATTCGGTAACCTTCACCGATCTTGAGCCCGATACGGTCTATGCATATCGGGTTCGCGGCGCGCGTGGCGCCTGGAGTGAGTGGTTCCAGACCCGGACAGCTGCCGAAACCGGCCCGGTAAAATTCATCTATGTCGGCGACGCCCAAAACGGGGTCATGTCGCATTGGTCACGCCTTATCCGCGCCAGTTACGCCGCTGTTCCGGACGCTGACTTTATCCTTCATGCAGGCGATTTGGTGAATCGCGCCTCCCGCGACTTTGAAATGGGCAGAATGGTTTAAAGCGGTCAGCCACATTCACGGAATGATCCCTGCGCTGCCAGTCGCTGGAAACCACGAATATGCACGATTGGGGCTCTCCCCCAATCAGACCGACCGTATCTTGTCGATCTTCTGGCGCCCGCAATTCACGCTGCCAATTGAAGGGGAATTGCCGGCCGATCTGCACGAGGTGGTGTATGATTTGCGCTACTCGCAAGACTTGCACATTTTTATCTTGTCGACGCAGAACAGCGACATCCAAACGCAAGCCAATTGGCTCGACAAACAACTCGCGGCCAGTGATGCGACTTGGAAAGTCGTTTCTATGCACCATCCGATTTTCTCGTCTGGGCGTGGCCGCGACAGCGCCGACCGAAGGGCGGTGTTGCTGCCTGTTCTTGAGCGACATGCCGTTGATCTCGTCTTGCAAGGACACGACCATACTTATGCGCGCGGAGCCATCGGCCAAACGCCTGAGCGCTTGGGTTGGCGCGATGCCGGCGGACAAGTTCAGACCATGTTTGTGAACTCCGTGAGCGGGCCCAAGCAGTATGAATTCCAAGAAACGGGTTGGGATATGTATGAGAAGGACGGTGTCGAGCTGGCGCGCCGCGCTGAAAATACGCCCTTCTATCAGATCATTACCGTTGATGGCGATACGCTTCATTATGAGGCCCGCACAGTCCTGGATCAGCTTTACGATGATTTCGAAATGCGCAAGTCGGGCGGTGTGAAGCAGATTACGCGCGGCGCGACGTCAACCATGGACGAGCGATCTTATCAGAATACGGGCGACTATCCTGGGGTGAATGATCTGAAATAGTAGTTTCACGATTTTATGGTGGGCGGGCTCGCACGAAATTCTATTTCTGACGAGAGACTTGAAGTCGGGGATTTTTTGGTCCTTGCCCGCAAAGTTGAAGGAAGTAAGTTTGAAACTATGCATCCTTCTAGCGGCGGTCACCGTTCTCACCATGCCGGCACTAGGTCAGGGGTCAACAGATCAAACGCTCGTTTTTGAGCCAAATTTCTTTCAGCGATTTGTACCTCAAACGGCACTGGATATGGTCGAGCGCGTCCCGGGGTTCAGTCTAGACCAAGGCGAGAACCGCCGCGGCCTAGCTGGGGCTGCGGGCAACATCCTGATCGATGGCCGTGTTCCGGTGATAAAGGGGCAGGGGATAAGAGGCATATTAAGGCGTATTCCCGCTTCGACTGTGGAACGCCTTGAGCTTATTCGCGGTTCAGGAACAAGTGCATCCAACTCGCAGTCCGTCATTCTCAATATCATACGTCGGCAAGGGGGTGGTTCAGGGGTCTGGCGCGCCACTTTTGATTATACAGATGATGATCGATTGAGCCCAAACGCAGATGTGACCTGGGCGGGTCAATCCGGGAGCGTTGAATACCGCGTATCTGGGGACTTCAGAAAGGGGCACGACCCAAGATCGGGCACGGAAGATACGTTTGATGCGCTGGGGATCTTGGATGAGCGTTTGATTGAAGAGAGCGTAAGAGACGACGCGCGCATCGGTTTGTCAGGAGAGATAAAGACACCGATAGGGCTTGGAGAGTTGCTTCTGGTAGGAGCCGTCGAAACCCGCGAAGATCGTACATCTGAGACGTCTCAGATTCTCAATGCGCAGAACACGATCGATGGATTGGAACGGGTTCTATCCGATCAAGACAATGAGAGCGGCGAACTCTCCGCGAATTATTCCAGAAAACTCGGCGAGTGGAGCACGGAATTCTCGGCGCTCTTATTGGCGGAACGTTCCGACACGCGACAAGAGAATACGGAGCTCGATTCGGGCAACATATTAGACGAGCGCGCAATCGAGTCTGAAACGTCTGAAGATTTTGAGGGTATTGTGCGTGCGGTTGCCTCAAGACGCGTTGCGAACGGTGCATGGTCTTTTGAGGGAGAAGTCGCTTTTAACAAGCTCGACAAAAGTCTCCGATTGACCGAAGACGACGGCTCAGGACCCGTCCTGATCGACTTGCCGGGCGCCAACACGCTTGTCGAAGAAACGCGTGGCGAGTTTGGTCTGACTCGGTCTTGGGATGTGACCTCTTTGTGGAGCGTGGAAACCGGTTTCGCCTTCGAACTTTCTCGTTTGAGCAATGAAGGCGATTTCTCTGATGAAAGAGATTTGAGCTATTGGAAGCCCTCCATCCAGATTTCGCGCAAATTTGGCGATGATGATCAGATCCGTTTTCGACTGTTCCGCGATGTTGACCAGTTAGACTTTGAAGATTTTGCAGCCGGTGTTGAACTTGATAACGAAAACATAAATGCAGGGAACGCTGATCTCCTCCCGGAGACATCCTGGCGCGCGGAGATCGCTGCAGATTGGCGCTTCGGAGACGGGGCGCTCGAACTTTCCGTCTTTGGATGGGACATCGAGGAGGCTCAAGACTTTGACCTCGTTATTGCCGAAGGAGAGCAATTTGATACACGCGGAAACATTGGTGATGGAACAATTTACGGTTTGAGCGCGAGGCTCGAGACTCCGCTGAGTTTCGTTCCCGGAGGAACAATTGTGATTGGCGGCCTTTGGCAGGACAGCGAAGTCGAAGATCCGCTCACGGGCGAAACAAGAGCGCAATCTGAAACGACCGAAGCGACCTACGAATTTGAGTTTCGGCAAGATATCGAGGCGATGGCATTGGCATGGGGGATAGAATTTGAGCGAGAAGAGCAAGCCCCTGAGTTTCGATTTGACCGTGTGACCGCCTCTCAAGACCGAGATCAAACGATGATTTGGGTCGAAACCACGGCATTTGGAAACTTCAAAATCAGGCTGGCTTTGGATGATTTTACAGGATCACTCCAAACCCGCGATCGGCAACGTTTTGAACCCAATCGATTGGGGTCTTTCGATCAGTTCGAACGCCGCGAACGGGAGCAAGGGCCGAGCTTAAGTCTCAGGTTGCAAGGGGTGTTCTGATCGTGGATCAGCGTACCGGTCCCTAGATTTGTCCAGCGGTTCTTCGGCGCACCGACATGTCACTGTCGCACTCAGCAATTACCGCTCCCTGCTGAGGGAAGGAATGCCATATGAGCTCATTACCCAGTATCTCAAAACGTACCTTGTTAAAGGGTATAGCCGCGGGCGGATTTCTCGCACCCGAACTCCAAGCGCTCGCACAAAGAGGGATCTTTCCAAAGCTTTTGCTGGGCCCAATGCTGGGGCCGCCAACGCCGACCTCCGTCAGTCTGTGGGCGATGATCAATGGCGTTTATGACGTGGTCATTGAGTATGCAGACAATGATGTCTTCCGCAATCCGAAGCAGACGGTCCCGATCCGAGCCCAAGAAGAAAACCTCTATATTATTCGGCCAACGATTGGCGGTTTAAGTCCGGCAACAACTTATTGGTATCGTTTTATCGTCAATGGGCGCGGCCAAGAGGGCGGGCATTCTCTTCCCATGGGCCAGTTCCGAACAGCGCCCGCCATTGGCAGTAAATCAGATTTCGTCGTCGGATACGGATCGTGTGCCAATTTTAGCTATGACTCAGAGCAGCCGGTCTGGCGTGCGGTCTCAGCTCATATGCCGGATCTGTTCTTCAATCTCGGCGACAATATCTATTGCGACTCGTTTGAGCCCTTCGTTTTGGATTTTGAGTATCAGCGCCAGCGGGGCGTTGCCACGTATCAGCACGTGAGTCGAAATATCCCACAAATAGCGATTTGGGATGATCACGATTTTGGTTTGAACGATCATGACCGCACCAATCCGATCAAGGACAACGCTCTTGAAGCGTTCAAGCGGTATTGGATGAACCCTGCTTACGGCTTGCCGGATACGCCAGGCGTGTTCTTTTCTTATCGCTACAGTGCGGTCGATTTTATCTTCACCGATGGGCGTTACTATCGTGATCCCAATGCCGATGAGGATACACCTGAAAAGACGATGCTCGGAAAGCAGCAGCTTGAGTGGCTCAAAGACACGTTGAAAGCCTCTGAGGGTGTGTTCAAGATTCTGGCTTGCGGCAGTGGTTGGTCGAAAAACAAAGGCCCAGGTGGCGACGCGTGGTCTTCATTCCTGCATGAGCGAGATGGGTTGTTTGACTTCATCCGAGATGAAGAGATTGAGGGCGTAATCTTGATTTCCGGAGACACCCACATTGGTGAATTTAACTGCATTCCTTGGTCCGACCGTGGCGGCTACGACCTCTACGATTTGGTGAGTTCGCCAATCTCGAGCCGCCAGTCGCATAGTTGGTTGAAGCGTGACCCTGAAATTCGCCTTAGAACGCCGCCTTATACAATCGGGCCGAACGTTGGCTTTATGAATTTCGACTTTGAGGGAGAGCCCTCTATGACGTGGTGGCTCTCAAAACCAGATGGGAAACCCACATGGGCACCTGCGACTTTTAAAACTAGTCAGCTAAAGAACGGTGTGTCTTCTTGGCGAGGGTTTTTGCAGGACTGATTTTTGGGGCGGAAACAACGGATATTGAGCTTAGCGCTCATGGCTATTGCGATGTTGGCGTCAGTCGCGGCGGGCGCGCAACCTGTGTTGAAATCAAGCCCTCAACCCTGGCGCGCGACGCGCGCATTGGACTTGCCGGATTGGCTCACGCTCAAAGGTGAAGCGCGCGTTCGATATGAGAGTCTCGAAGGCCAATTTCGAGCCAATCGCCAGGGAAGTGACCAGCTTCTACTCTTCAGAAGCCTGCTCCTAGCCGAAGCTGATTTGGGCAACGTCTCGCTCGGAGTAGAGCTTCAAGATAGTCGCACCTATTTGGGCGATGAAGGCACACCGCTCGGGTCGAGCATCGCCAACCCTATGGATTTTCTGCAAGCCTATGCTCGGTTCGATGACATACCCAGCGCTCTGGGCTCTGGTTCTAAGGGCAGTTTAAAACTTGGGCGACAAACGGTTTCGATCGGTTCGAAAAGGCAAATTGAGCGCGTCGATTTCGCCAATGTCATCAAGTCTTATACCGGACTGAATTATCAATCGACGAATTCGCGTGGAGATGAATTTCACGTTATCTATGTCGTACCCACGGCACGCTTTCCGAACGCGCGGCCTGCTCTCGATGATAATGAATTGTCTGGCGACGAAGAGCAGTGGAATAGGCGTATCTTCGGTCTGCATTACAGGCGCGCCGATATCTTGCCGGCAATTGCTCCCGATCTTTGGGGTGAGGTGTTTTTATATGGGCTTGAAGAGCGCGATAGCGAGACGTTCCCCACCCCCGACCGCTCATATCTGGCCCCAGGTTTCAGGCTCTACCGAAGACCGCAGAAGAGTCGATGGGACGTGGATATAGAAGGGGCTCTGCGCCATGGGACCCGCTATGCGACCAGTGCGTCATCGGACACGGAGAGCCTTGCGGTCGACGCATCGATGTTGCATGCAGAGCTCGGCTATACATTCGACGCGCCATGGCAGCCCCGGATCGCGCTTGAATATTATTGGGCGAGTGGGGACTCAGATCCGACAGATGCTAAATTCGATCAACACGAACGACTGTTTGGATCTCGTCGATCAGACCTCAACAATACCTCGATCCATGGACCCCTGACCCCCGCCAATCTCAACGCACCCGGGTTTCGCGTCGACGTTAAACCGAATGATCGATGGGATGGTCGGTTTTACTATCACGCGGCGCATTTGGCCTCTGGAACGGATTCCTGGGTAATCGCGCGCAGGCGAGATCCATCTGGCCAGTCTGGAGATTTCATCGGGCATGCTCTCGACGCGCGGGCGCGTTATTGGGTTGTGCCGGATCGTCTGCGACTTGAACTCGGCGCTTCAGCGCTGGTCTATGGGGACTTCGCCAAAAACGTTCCGAACGGTCCCGACGGTGATGGAACCGCGTTCGGATATGCACAGCTGACTTGGTCGTTCTAAGGGGCTTCGTGCCGTTTGGGCGAAAAGTGAATTTGTCGCGTTCGCAATGTTGAACTTTCATATGCGCCGCCAACAAGGCGCGCGTGCCGGGGAGTGGGATTCGGTTCGACAAAGTTGGGGTGACGAAATCGCACCCCGCAAAATCAGCGACGATCTGCGCGGGTGCTGTCAGTCCAATGCGCACCCGTCTCCAGCATCGAGCGAAGTAGGGGCTCTTATCCGGCCATATGTTAACACGACTCAGAGAGGGCGGCGTTTCTCATCGACTTAAACATCTCTCCGCGGTTGATCTGGCGGTCTAGATTGAAGTGATTGTAGAACAAGGCATGGGTCGAAGCGTTCTTCGGGCTTACGCGGCCAACCTCCTGGCGATCCTGGTTTCCGATTTCTTTCATCGCGGCGCCATAGGACGAAGCCGGTCCGTTATGACGACCTTCGGGGCTCCATAGCGCTTCATCGCTTTCTTCAGGAACGCAATCGCAGCGGGCTTATCGCGGATTTTGGTGACATAGCTCTGCAGGACTTCCTTCGCGGTCGACGGCGCGCCAAAGGTAGTGTTTCACACCATTTATCTTCACAATTTCGAAGCTGGTCGCGATCGCGATCATCTGATCCGGTGGATCAGATGAAGGCGGAGGAAGCCCCGGCAGGGGCCTCATCTAGGTGCCACACCCATTGCGTGTGCTGGCGCATGTACGAGGCGCGCTTGGTTCGGATTTTGCCCGCGAAGATTGGACCAAATCGACCGACCCACGTCCGGACGCTGTTATGGCAGATGTCGATCCCGCGCTCATCGAGCAGGTCTTCGACATTTCTCAATGAAAGCGGAAACCGGACGTACATCATCACCGCGAGGTGGAGGATTTCAGGCGAGTTTTTGAAACAGCGAAACGGGTTCTTTGTCATGCAACCACGCTAGAGCAGGGCGGTTAAGCCGTACTTTCCGCTGACAGATCCTTCCATTGTGATGGACGGGAACGAACACCAATAACGGATTTTTGTAAATGACGGGCAAAGCTTCAAAGAGGCTGTTTGCGTTTTAGTGCATCAATCGCTGCGCTGCGCATAAGATGTTTGTTCGCTTCAAAAGCGTCGCTCGACAGGCTCGCTAGCGGTCTCGCTTTTTCCAGAGCTGTCTCTAGGATAAAATTCGCGGGTGCGGTTTCGTCCAAAAAACCAGCCATAATTGCCGTCTCTGGATCAAACAGTTCGCCAATGATTGCTGCGCGTGTGTAATAGGATTGAGCCAAGCGTGCTTTTGCTAGTGTCGGCCCGAAGTGCCTTAAGGTCATGCCGATCTGAGTTTCGTTCAATCCGATCTTAAAATCGCCGTTCACGCCTATTCGGATGTCGCCTGCGAGCAGGAATGCCGCACCTTGAGCAATAGCGTGCCCAGTACATATCATCACAACTGGTTTTGGACATGCAAAAAGGCGTTCAGCGAGTTCGCCCCCTTGATTGATCAAGTGTTCCACTTCTTCATCGGGGCCGTTTTGAAGGATTTTCAAATCGAACCCGCCACAGAATACGCCTGGGCGACCCGCTATTACGATTGCATTGGCGGATGCTTCAGCCTCGTCAAGAGCCGAGTTCATTGCTGACACCATATCAAGATTAACGGCATTTGCTTTGCCGTCATCCCAATGGATAGTGGCGATATCTTCGGTCAATTCCAATCTGATCGACATGCTGGGCGCCTCAACTAGTTCATCGTGATTGCAGTTTGAAAATGAGGCCGCGCAGATATTCGCTCCACATAAGCTTTTAGGTTATTCATCTCATCTGAAACACAGCCCACGCGATTTGACATGAAGCACGCATGGCCGAGCATGATATCAGCGCCAGAGAAGTCGCCGATCAAATAATCTTTTCCGTCCAGGGCCGAGTCGACCGGGGCCAATGCGCGGCTCAATAAGCGCTGTGCCTGACCGAGAACGACCTCGTCGCGGCGCTCCTCTGGCAAGAGCATCGTATGCACCACGATCGTGTTGATCGGGGGCATGACCATGCCCTCACAATAATGAAACCATTGTTGATACATGGGCCAAGCTTTGTCTTTGACCGCTGGTTTCAGGCCGCCATTTTTGTGGCGCTCTAGAATATACTCGACAATAGCACCGGACTCCCAGATCGTGACATCCCCATCTTCGAGAACGGGAACCCGACCAAGTGGGTGCCGCGCGCGGTGCGCGTCGGACTTTAGGTCTTTGGGGTGAAACGCCATTTTGTTCAGCGCGTAAGGCAACTCTAATTCTTCTAGAAGCCAAACAATGCGACCAGCGCGCGAGTTGGGAGCGAAGTGAAGTTTGAGCATGGATCCTGTTAATTCTGATGAGCGAAGTGATTGATCATGGTGACTAGTTTGGAAGAAACCGGCTGGGCAACGCTGCAAACCCTTGAAGAACGTTGTTCAAGATGACAGTCGGGGGGCCGGTTTCGATCGACCTGAGATGTTTGATCATTGCGTGCGCCAAGGCTTCCATTTCCATCCGGGCAAGATGCATTCCCGCACAAGAGTGCTGGCCGTGCCCCCAGCCGATATGATCGCGTGGGTTGCGATCTATTTGAAACTGGTCGGCATTTGGATAATGGCGTTCATCCCAGTTTGCGCTCGCATAGAGCATCGCGACCCGCTCACCGGTCGGAATTGTTCCAGCGTCTGAGACAAAATCCGCCGTCGCAAAGCGCGTAAACTCGCGAATTGGTGACGCGAGCCTCACGCTTTCATTCACCAGCGACAGCACCAGGCTCGGATCGTCTTTAAGGTGGACGAACGCGCCAGGTGTTGTACCGAGGCGCCACAACATGTGGGCACTGGCAAGAATGGTTGTGTCCAGTGCCGGTGCTACATAGTCGACGACCATCATGGCCGCTTCTTCTGGCGCGAGGACGCCGGCTGGAACTTCGGTCAGGATAGCTTCAGCCCAGCCGCCCGGTTTCACCGTCTGTGGGCTCAGCGTTTGCACATAAGCAAGCAGACCCATGGCGGTTTGGAGTGCCTGTTCGGTTCGGCTATTCATAGGCCCGAGCGCATCGAACGTAGCGGCAGCCCAATCAAGCATGTTTTCGCGCCCGGATTCTTCCAACCCAATCAAGTCCGCAACAATCGACACCGGCAGATGAGAGGCAAAATCTTTGACCCCGCAAAACTGATCGCGGCTGGCAAGATCTTGAACTAGAGTATCTGCGGATGCTTCGATCCGATCCTTGATCGATTGGAGTGCCTTCGGGCCCAACGGGCGCATCAGGATATTGCGCCGTTTCCTGTGCAGGTCACCATCGCTGATGAGGGTTGTGTACGATGGCACGCCATTCATGAAATCATTAGCTGCCACGCCCTTGCCGCTTATGAGCACGGAGTCAGCCCGAAGTCCTTCGCGAAGCGTATCAAACTGTGTGATCGCGTAGAGGTCATTCTTGGGCAACCTGACGATGGCCCCGGTATCGCGCAACTGTTTGTAAGCGCGCTCTGTGTTTAGCAGAGTATCATCGCTGAACAGATCGATGTCGCTGTCTAGAATGGCCATTGATCTTTGCTCTACTCGATATCGACAGACTGCCCGGAGAATTTCACCGTCAAGTCCAGCGAGCCCTCATTCATGGTCCATTTGCGAAGCGTGTAGGTTCGAGCTCCGCTTGAATGCATCGGGTCCGCATCCGCGATGGCGCGTGCTTCATCGAAAGAGGCGGCGCGAATGATGATCATGCCGGCAACTGGCGGAAATGACGGAGCGCCTTCTTCTTGTAAGGGGCCCGCGCCGAACATGATCCCGGCATCCTGTAGCTCAACTTGATAATCCAAATGGGCCATCAGGTTATCGACGACCAATTTCGGATCACCGGCGACCCGGGTTTCGTAGATATAGAGCTCCATATTCAGAAACCCGGAAACGCGTTCCTGAATCTCGGGCGGTAGTTTTGGCGGCGCTTCCTGCGCGACGCTGGTGGTTGCGCAAGCAACACCAAACAGAGCTAAACTGAGCAAACTTGATGCTTGGGGTATCACTTTCGCGATTGGTTTCATGGCTCTGTCTCCTGTTGAGGTGGGTTAAGATGCTTGGTCTGCTGCCATACAGGCTTCGACGACAGTTTTGAGCTCCGCGCTTGCCTCTTCTTGCGGGGGTAACCCACCCGCGGCTTGGATTTCTTCCATGAGCGATGGATTCTCACTGACACCCTTGCCGAGGCATTTACACGCCTCATCTGCGTCCTTCACCGGCATTCCGGCGGCAGCCGATTTTGCCGTTATGTCGGCGACGCACGCGGCATGTTGCGCATGCTGTTCATTGCCGTGCTCGTGCGCGAGTGCTGGTGCGGCGAGGGCCAATGCGACGGTTGCGACGGCGAGAAACGTGGTTTTCATGACCTGGGTCCTTGTTTTGAAAGAGGTGGATCAGGAGGTTCGCAAGCCTGCGATCTGAGCCAAAGATTGACCGTTCTTGGCTTGCTCAGCGTGCATCGCTTCTCGAGCGGCAATGAGCGGGGGCGGGGCTTGCACTTCTCGGTTGAATTCAGGACGCGCATCGAGTTCCGCGAACCACGCACCGACGCGCGGATGTTCAACGGCAATTGGGTAGCCTGCATCTTGCAAGCGCGCGCCGTAAATGTACCAGGCGATGTCGAGGACAGAGAGGGATTCCCCAAGCAGGTATTTGGTTTTCGCGAGCCGCGCTTCGAGTTGATTGAAGGCTATTTTGAAACGTTCTGCGGAATGGCGCACTTGCGCATCCGTAACACCGTCATTAGCGACGAGGTCTTTGAAGAATTTGAGTTCAACATCCTTATGGGCATCCCGCTCCCCAAGAACCGTGCCTGAGCCTGCGGTCTGGTATTGAGTGAGCGTATCCGTGCTCCGTTTGCCGGCGCCCGGTCCGAACACATAGCGCATCGACAAGGCGCGCAAATCCAGATGTAAATCATCTTCCTGTTCTAGGAGGTCGTGAGCAATCTGTTCGAGACCCGCGGGAATAAGCGGTGGTTCGGGAAAGCTCTGTTCCAGATGTTCTAAGATGTCATTGCTTTCAATTATCACTCGGCCGTCATGGACGAGGGCGGGCACGAGCCCCCGCGGATTGATGCCCATATAGCGCTCGCCATAATTCTCATGTGCCGGGACGTCGATATGATGGGATTCCCAATCGATACCTTTAAGGTTCAAGAAGATCCGCGTTTTTTGCGAACAGGAAGAGCCCATGAAATGAAACAAGTGGATACCCGTCCAGTCGAGCACTTCCTTGGTCTGAATATCGGAGTCATGCAGTTGTGGCATCGCTGTCTCCTCGTCGACTACGCGGATTCAAGTTCAGCCGGTGCGTCGCCATGTTCGGCTTTGACCCAATCCAACATCACACGTCTAAACAGCAGGCCGGCCTGATCGCCAGCAATGATCATTTCATCGAACTCGACTTGGTCATTATCGAGCAGCTTTTGCATATGTCGGACCGCCCATTTGTCTTCATTGAAGCCTTGGTCGAGGCGCGGTTTCAGCATCTCTAAAAACATCTCGTTTTTCTGCTCATAGTCCAAGGAGACTGACCACCAATAGTGGCTCGTCGTTTCAGTTTCGGGCGTGATGTAGTGAGCGATGTGCTGATTAAGAACGCGCCGATCAGGGTCATCTTCGGTGCCAATAAACAGCGGTGCGTTTCCGAGGAATATTCCCGGCGTTAGGAACATTCCACCATCGTGGCGTTCAATATATTTGCCTTCTGCTTGTTGCGTGAAGCTTGGCGGGACAAACCCGCGCGCAACCGGCGAATTTCGATCGACGCGATTGCACCAAATTTTCCCGTCAATCTTTTTGATCTCCATTGGAAGGTCCAGGAACGCATCATCGAAGGCAAATGTGTCTTTGTGCAAGTACGCAAAGTGCGTGAAGTCGTTGAGGTTTTCAGCCATTAGAAGGTAATTGCCTTCCAACGTCATATAGTCGTGTAAGGTTCGGTAATTTGGATCTGCCAGGTGACCGAAGTCCGGGAACGGGCCGACATTTTCAGGGTCGCCCATCCAAATGAACACGATCGGACCGACTTCTCTGGTCGGGTAGGTTCGAAGTTTCTTATCTGATGCTTGGGCCTGGCAGGGAATACGGGCGATTTTCCCGTCCGGCGAGTAGCGGATGCCGTGATAGCGGCAGACGAGATTGTCGCCTTCCAGATAGCCTTCAGAAAGTGGGAAGGAGCGATGTAGGCAGCGGTTTTGCATCGCTGTCACATCGCCATTTGATGTTCGATAAAACACGAGTGAACGATTGAGCAGGGTTTTGCTCACCGGTTTGTTTGTGAATTCCGCCGCTGTTCCTGCCACGTACCAATGCTCGTACACGAAGGGGAGACGGATATAGTCCTTCACGCTTTTGATCATTTCCGCATAGGGTTGCATTAGTCTGATCCTCCCTGAGGGTTCTGTTGTTGCATGCGCGCGCGTTGCGCCGCTTCGAAGTCCTCAAAAGCCTGCTCGCAGGCAGCATCACAGGGCTCTGTATAAAGTTGGCGCAAGCGGATACGGGGAGGGACGTCAGGTGGAATGACGCCGTTTGCAGCCTCATACGCGTCATAAGCCGCGATCATTTGGACCAGTCGATCGGGTTCATTTTCTGCGAGATCGGTCGTCTCACCAGGATCTGATGCGAGGTTAAACAACTCCCATTTCCCCGAACCCTGTGGCCGCGTGATCAGCGTGATTTTCCAATCGCCTTCACGATAGGCGCCGTTCCCGAACAGTTCTGCGCCATAGCTTTTGCGTGGACTTTCGGCATTCTCCAGCCAGACTGGCGCGAGCGAAACGCCTTGAGGTAACAGTTTGCCCTCATAAAGCGGATTGCCGTCAACTTCGATACCAGCCAGGTCCAAAAGAGTCGGTGCGATGTCCTGCACATGAGAAATGCCACTCGATCGGATACCGGCTTCGATGCCTGGTCCACTCACGATCATTGGCGACCGCGTCCCGCCTTCCGCAACTTGGCCTTTGTTCAGACGCCACGGCGTGTTTGAGACATTCGCCCATTCACGACCCATGACTGTGAAGGCGTCTTTAGTGGCGATTTCGGTGTACGTCGTTGGCCAGTTTTCAGCCATCCACTCGACCGAATTGTTTGGATAAATGAGTGGGGCGACCGCGCTCGCGCCATTGTCCGAGAAGAAAATCACATAGGTATTGTCGAGCTGGCCCATGTCTTCGAGTTTCTGGATGACGCGTGCAAGTTGCTCATCCATGAGCTCCACCATGGAGGCGTAGATTTCCATTGTGTCGGCAGCGCGAGTTTTTTGCGCTTCGCTACGCTCTTCCCAGGGGACGCGGTGCAGTGGAACTGTAGGCGGAAAGTTGGGCACTTGCCATTGTGCGATGCCTTCAGGGATCAGGCCTAACGTTTGCTGCCGTGATAGCCGAGAGGCTTTGATGGCCGGCGGTCCTGCATCGTAGGTGCCGTTATAGCGATCACGCCACTCGTCTGGCACCTGTAAAGGATCGTGTGGGGCAGTATAGGCGAGATAAGCCAAAAACGGTTGATCCGCGTCCGCCGCATCCAGGTATTCAATGATCTTATCTGTGTAACCAACAGAGGAATAGAAATCCGCGGGCAAATCAACGGCTTCTCCATCTTCGAGATATTCTGGGGGATCACCGGGATGGATGGGCTTCATATCTGAGAAATGACTTGCGCCGCCTTCAAGTAGCGTGAACGAGCGATCAAATCCGCGTTTGTCCGGGGTTTGGGAGTGATCCGTTGCTAAGTGCCATTTGCCGGACATCATGGTTGCATAGCCATCAGCATCGAGCGCTTCGGCAATGGTCACGACATCATTGTGCAATTGCGCGGCATAGTTGCGATTACCAATTTGGTTTGGCGCTATGATCCCCGACATCGAGCCGACGCCGGCCGGGTGATTATCCATGCCAGTCATCAGCATGGATCGAGTCGGCGAGCACGTTGGTGCCACATAGTACTGCGTCATCATCATGCCGCCAGCAGCCAGCGCATTCAGCGTCGGCGTATTGATCTCACCGCCAAACGCGCCGATGTCAGACCAACCGAGATCGTCAGCGACGACGATCAAGAAATTGGGCCGGTCAGCTCCCGACAGGGTCTCAGCCGGTGTTGCCTCCGCTTCAGTGACTTGTTGGGACGGATCCCCGCATGAGGCCAAAAGTGCGACGCACGCGCCAAGCAATGTGGACAGACGCAAGCTCACGCCAATTCTCCTTCTCCAGAGGTTGTTTTTGGATCACCAAGAGCAACAAATTCGAACGCGACCGCATAGCGTTTCAACGCGTCTGAGACGGTCATTCGGTGCTCGCGATCGACGCCAGAAACTGTTGCGAGCATGCCATGCCGATCGTTTTTCGTGACAGCGACATACGCGCCTGGTGCAACTTTCTGAGCTTCAGATTCCAGCACTCTTTGTGTCGCCATCAATCGGATATCTGGCTTAAAGATTTTACCCACGGCGGTTGTGGGCATCGTGTCGAGGATTTCAACATGAACTGGTGCGGCGGCGCGTTCGGGTACGTTGGCTTTTGCGAACTGTTTCAGCTCATCCGCGCTCGGTCTGGGGCCGTCGATCTCATCGCTTAGGGTTACATAAGCGCACGGAAGCTCACCGGCATAGGAATCTGGCTGACCTACGGCTGCAGCGAGCGCAACTGCCGGATGCGCTGACAACGTATCTTCAATGCCTTTGGGGTCGATATTGTGACCACCACGGATGATGAGGTCCTTTGAACGACCCGTCATCCAGAAATAGCCATCGGCGTCTTCTCGAGCGAGGTCGCCGCTGATCAGCCATTCATCATCAATGAATGCGTCTTTGTTTTTCTCTTCTTGTTTATATCCGAGGAACACATTTGGGCCTTTGAAGGCGATGGTGCCGATCTCATCGGTTTTGCAGTCTCGAACGTATTGACCACCCTCATCGAAAATCACGCACTTCATCGGTTGGTACGGTACCCGAACGCCGATCGAGCCGACGCGCTTTTCGCCAAATTGAGGGTTGCCGGCGCTGAACAGACTACCCTCAGTCATGCCATATGCTTCGAGGACCGTGATTCCGACGAGATCCTGGAACTGACTGAACACTTGCGGCGCGATTGGCGCCGCCCCGCAAATAATGAATTCCATGCTCGACAGATCATGATCACCGAGCGGGACATCCAATAGAGAGGAGACGACGGTTGGGACCGTTGCGAAATAAGTGGCTTTATACTTCGCCAGCAGAGCCCAGAGGTTTGAAACAACATCGCGATTGCGAAATCCGGCGGACGTCAAATAGACCGAGTGTCCGCCGCACGCGAGCGGGTTCAATCCCGCATTGAAAAACGAATTTACGTGGAAGAGGGGCAGTCCGCCAATCGCCACCGTATGTTCGCCATAGTCGAACATGTCTGCCATCATCGAAGCGGTGTGAATCTGATTGGCGTGACTATGCTGCGCAATTTTTGGGCGACCGGTCGTGCCGCCTGTATGAAAGTAGGCGGCGATATCATTGGGACTTACCTGGCGTTCAAAAGCAAGTTTCGTGCCATCATGCGCAGCTAACGCACTTGAAAATTCGATCAATGGAATGCCGCCGGGCGTTGCGTCTGCGACATTCGCGCCGCCACTTTCAATCGCGACCCAGAACACAGCTTTCAAACCTGGAACTTCATCGAGGATTGAGAGTGTTTTCGTCCAGATGTTGCTATCTTCAGCTGGGCCTTCAACAATCACCGCCTCTGCTTCAGCTTCCGTCATAATGTCGCGCAGTGCGTTGGGTTCCAGCATCGGATTGATAGGGGCGACGATGCCAAGTGCCTGTGCGCCCCACATGCCGATGCCGGTTTCTGGCAAGTTCGGCATGATCAAGGATGTTACGCCGCCCACGCTGACCCCCGCCGAGTACAGCGCATTGGCAGATTGATGGATCGCCGTTAGCAAGTCACGATATGAGATGACACGCGGGGGTTCATCCAGCGCTGCTGTCGCTTGAAATTTCAGAGCAGGGCGATCTGCAAACTTTGCAGCGGATCGCGAGATGAGATCGTAGACGCTGCGACCGCGCCATCGCTCTTCGAAGGGGCGCTGTTCGAAAGCTTTTATGTCGGAGAGCGTCTTGATTTTCATCACGTTACTCCGTCATCGGGATGTGGCGTGATGCGTTTCCAGAGAAGCGTGTCGCGGAACCCAAAAGCGTCGCCAGATAGGGTCAGCGTGTCACCTTCAAACACATAGGAGCGCGTCAGCGTCAGACCCATATGGCTCGTTCGTCCCGCGCTTTTAACCTCGTGGTGGACATGCGTGGCATCCGCTGTGTAAGGGCCGCAATATCCTAGATAACCAAGCGCAGAGAGCGCGAAGGGTGTTAGGATTTCATATTGATCGGGCCTTAAGTCAGCGCTTCCGGACGTGTTTAGTGCATCGACCAGCTCGAGCCGAGCTTCCCGGTCATTCGTATTCATCGGTCGACCTGTGTCGACGATCGAAGACGAGACCCACCCGTCTGAGGTGTAGATAATAAACCCGCGTTCCCGACCGCCATAATAGGGCGAAACGGCTTGCGTTGTGAGATTGGTAACCTTCCAGTCTTGGAGCTCCCAGATGCCAACGAATTGTCGTTCAAATCTCGCCATTTCAGCATCCAGACCTGGTCATGAGTAAACCCTGTCGAAGGTATTCTCCCCATTTGAACAGGAGGTCGTTGACGCCACCGCGGCCGAACACAATGCGGTCTGACTTGACGAGAATTGCTTCTGCTTCGTCCATCAACTCCGCGACCATCCCTTCCGGATCGAGCAGTTGCGGAAATCCTTGTGTGTCACTTTTCAGGGCGGCGATAGAGAACCGAGCGCTCGCTGCATCGAGCGCAGTGCGCGCGCTGTCCGAGAGCGTGTCCATATTGCGGACAATCAATAACGGCCTGTACCCAGCCGCCGCGTCAAACCGATCGGGATCGGATGGATCACCTATGAACGGCTCTGGAAATACGCTTCCCGCAAGTCTGTCGTCTAGTACACCGGACTCAATGCGCGGCACGCCTGGAAACGCAAAACCCTTTCCAGCTTTGTGATCTGCCATCATTTTCTCGTCGCGGAGCTTCGCTTCATCCGGATCAGTGACGCAAACGGTCTTACCCATCGCAATTGCACCTTTGGTGACTTCCTTGACGTGCGGGCTGCGTTCGCGTTCCACCGTATCCAGGAACTCCAATGGCGCTTCGCCATTTGCGACGGCAACAAGTTTCCAAGCGAGGTTGAATGCATCGCGAGCACCAGCGCACAGGCCTTGGCCCATGAAAGGTGGCATCTGGTGCGCGGCGTCGCCAATGATCATCACGCGCCCGCCGCGCCATTTCTTCGCAACCAGGCCATGGAAACGATAGACTGCGCTGCGTTCAAGCTCGATCTTGTCGGGATCGGTCCAGGCTGAAATCCACTCGCGCAGTGTTTCTGGACTTGTGACCTCTTCAGCAGTCTCGTGAGGTTTCAACATAAATTCCCAACGGTGGCGCCCAGGTCCGGATGGAACGCATGTTGTCGGACGCGCGGGATCACAAAGCTGGACGCCATTCTTGGAAAGTCCGGTATCATCGCTGAGCAGTTTTACATCCACAACAACCCAGGGCTCGTTGAAGTTTAGGTCTTCCATTTGTACGTCGAGATAGCGGCGTACTAAGCTACGTCCGCCATCACAGCCGACAGCATAGCGAGCGGGAAATTCTGCCAGGGTTCCGTCCGCGCGCCGCGCTATGGCGTTGACCCCTTCATCATCTTGCTCGAAGCCTAGAAATTCGACGCCCAGTTCGATGTCGACATTTGGCATCTTCTCGAGTTTTGAACGGATCACCCTTTCCATCGAAGGTTGATGGAACAGATTTGCGGGCCAGTATCCGGTTGGCATAGGGCCTGGCGGTGCGCCGCGGGCGGTTAAAATCTCCCGATCCGCATTGATGAATTCGTAACCTTGACCGGGAGTTGAATGGGCCAGGACCTCTTCGGCGCAATCTATCAAACCCAACTGGCGGACGACCTCGTGATCGAGAACAATTGCCCGAGGTTCTTTATAGACCTCATAGTCTCGCTCGATGACTTTCACGGACAATCCCGCGCGCGCGCAAAGGCTGGCAAGAATGGCGCCGACCGGACCTAAACCAATTATGAGAACGTCGTGTTTTTCCATCTTTCCCTGCCGAAGTAAAAAGCGGGCCGGGCGGAGGATTGCCCGGCCCAAGAGAGGCGCAATTAGCGGAAGAACCAGTTGAACTGGACTTCCACAACGCTACCGCGGCTCACTGAGCCGAAGTCCGCGCCAAATTGCGCGGGAACACCCGCTGCGGTGAGCAAATAAATTTCATCCGTGACGTTCCGTCCGAGCAGCGCAAGTTCCCATTTCTCATCCTTGTCCAGGAGAGACGCTCGCAGGTTGATTAGCGAGTAAGCGTCTTGGAACTGATTGGGATCGAGGTTTTGCGATAAGAAATGCTCACCTGTGTAGCTAATGTCTGCCCCAAGCTGAGCGTCGAAGCTCTGATTTGCCAGAGGTACATCAAGGACGGCGAAGAGATTGCCTGAGAGTTCTGGAGCGTTTTCTACTTCCCGTCCCGACAGATCGTTTACACCATTGGTATTGCACATTGCGCGCTCGCCGTTGAAAGGATTGAGCGCTGTTTGCTGGGCATTGGTGCATGCCGCATCGGGGAAGTCTTCATATTGAACGTCCGTCCAAGCCCCTGAGAACCCGAGCCTCAGCGTGTCTGTTGCTTGCCAAAGCACATCCGCCTCGATGCCTTGTGATGTGACTTCGCCTGCATTGCCCACAATGAACACCTGGTTGATGAACTGAGTGGTTTGGAAATCTTCATAGGTCGAATGATACGCCGCGATATTGGCGGTCATAGTGCCATCGAACAAAGTCGACTTCAGACCCAATTCGAACGCTTCTACGGTTTCTTCCTCATACTCCAGAGCCTGTTCACGGCGCGCTTGGCCGTTGAAACCGCCGCCCTTGAAGCCCTCGGACCAGCTGATGTAGCCGTTAATATTGTCAGAGAAGTCGTATTGCGCATTCACCATTGGTGTGAATTTGCTCTCAGTCCGTTTTAGTCCTGGTCCGCAAGGAGCTCCGAGCCCAGCAGCCACATATCGCGATGTGTCACCGTCAGACCGGCAGTATGGAACAACTGTTGAGTCGAAACTGTTGGCGAATTCGGCGGGAGTCGGGTTTGGATTGAAAACTCCGGCGACGACGATGGGTGTTACGCCAACATCTCCAGCGGGTGTACGCAGGGTGCCGTCCGCACTGGTGATGTATTGGTTGGACGTTTTGGTTTCGTCAGTATACCGACCGCCAACAGTGACACGCAGCCTATCATTCACTTCAAAAGTACCTTGAGCAAATACGGCCCATGCATCCGTCTCTTGTTCGAATTGTGTGACACGAATACCAAACTGCTCGACTCCAGCCAGATAAGCCGGATAGTCCGGATTGGGCAGAGGCGGACGAACAAAAAATGGCGGCATGCCGACGGGTGGGAATGAAGGCGGCGTTCCGAGTGGCGGCACCACTGTAAGTGCGTCCGGACTGTTTTCTATTTCTAAGTCGAATTTGTAGACGCCCGCCGTCCAAGTGAAGCGCTGATCTTCGGGTGATTGAATGCGCAATTCATGTGTGATCTGCTCAGTTTGAACATCCGCAGGACCGAATAGATAAGGATTGGCAGAAAAGTCCGGATCAAACAGATTGAAATCAGTCAAATCCGTGTAACCGCCAACATAAGTAATGGTGTGATCCGCAAACTCGTAATCCGCCTGTACGCGGAAATTGTCCGACGTCGTATCGAAATAGGAGTCTAGGTCTGAAGACTGTCGGTGATTGACCTCAAAATCAGCATTAGGATCAAATCCGAGGAAGTAATCTTGCGAGGAAATGCCGAATGTCGGAATAAATCCTGCGCCGCCATTGCCTGGGTCGTAGGGGTTGAGTGAAGGATCATACCCAAAGAAACCTGCGGTCGGGCTAGGATCAATGCCGATGACTTCTTGGGTCGTGCCTTCGACGCTATTTTCCAAATGCTCATAGGTTAGGCGAAGGGTCAGGTTGTCGGTGGGGTCTGCGAGTAGCTTCAGGCGGATGTTGTCTCTGCGGACTTCGCCGCCATCAATTCCCCCACCGGTGTTCTCCACATAGGCGCCCTGTTCAAAGTGATCCAGGACAAGGCGTCCCTGAAGGCCTTCGGTTATAGGTCCCGAAATAACCAGCTGGCCACCATATAGGTCATCGGTACCGGCACGCGTTTTGATGAAAGCTTCAAACGAATCGGTTGGATCTGCGGTAACGACATTGATCAAGCCTGCAGTTGCGTTCTTGCCGAACAGCGTCCCTTGTGGCCCGCGCAAGACCTCGACGCGTTCGATGTCCATTAGGCCGTTTCGAAAATACTCGCCGCGCGAGTTGTAGACCCCGTCAACGACGACGCCGACGGATTGTTCAAATCCGCGATTGAAGCCCGAGGCGATACCGCGAATACCGATGATCGTTGCTGGCCCGCCTTCGGCGACTTGGACCTGCAGGTTTGGGGTGCGTCGGCTGAGGTTCTCGAAAGTTGCCACTCCGTTGTCTTCGAGCGTTTCGCCTGTGATCGCGGTCACGGAAATCGGCACGTCTTGCAGGGATTCTTCCCGTTTCTGAGATGTCACTGTGATGGTCGGTAGTTTGCGGGCGCTGTCGTCGTCGGTCGCCTCATCCTGTGCGAAGACCGCAGGGCTAAAAGCCAACGCGAATGAGGCGCAGCTAGTAAACAGAATAGCTTTTGAGGTGTGTGTCATATCTGCCTCCTCCCAAGGCATTTAGCGAACCGTCGTTTGGTGTTTTGACTCGTTGGTCATCGGTTTCGCTTGCGCGCAAAATAAGGGCATTAAATTTTGCTCGTCAACAAAAATAAATTTTTGAATTAGGATTTTTACGTAGATTTAGATATTTTTCTCAGTATCACTTGCCTCGAATGAGAGCAGTAAAAATGTTTAAAAACAATAATATACGAACTCAGAGTTGGTCACCTCAATAATAATTGAGCGTTTTGGGAAATGCCGAGAGAATCAGGCAAACCAGAAATTCTGCTCAATTAAAATTTGCATATAAGCAAAAAAGTGTTAGAGACCCCTCTAGAACGACTGCCGGTATGAGATGAGCAGCGATGAAAAGATCGGGAGAATATCGTGAGCAATACAAGAGACGTTTTGGCTTACGCAACTGAAGTCGCCTATGTCCGTTTCAGGGTACCTGATCTCGCTGCGCAGCGAGATTTTTTGAGCGATTTCGGTATGACCTTCGTGGACGATAACTCTGACGGCGAGGACAAAATCTACGCCCGCGGTGAGGGGGGGCGTGCGTTTCTTTATCAGGCTGAGCTCGGCGAACCAAAGTTTATTGGTATCGGCTTCCAGATGTCATCACGCGAGGAGCTTGATGTACTGGCAGGCCTGGATGGATCTACCGAAGTGCAACCGATCGAGGGGCCGGGTGGTGGCGAATATGTAAGGCTCATTGATCCAAATGGAATCGAAGTGGATGCTGTTTTCGGTCAGGCCTTCGACCCGATCGAGCTTATTGATCCGCGCCCACCGATGAACACCACTGAGCATAAAGGCCGATTCCAAGAACCCGTTCGACTGAAAGCGGGACCGGCATGTGTGCGGCGGATTGGTCACTGTGTTCTGGAAGTTCGCGATTTTCGCATTAGCGAGAGCTGGTACAAGCATCGGTTTGGATTTCTTACATCCGATGAGATCTATGCTGGAGAAGAAACGAATACGATTGGCGCGTTCATGCGTTGCGATCTTGGCGACACGCCAACCGATCATCACACAATTTTCTTGATTGGTGGGCGCGAACCTGGAGTTAATCACGTCGCTTTCGAGGTCGATGATTGGGACAAGGTGATGCTCGGCCACGATCATATGAAAAATAGTGGTCATGAGGCTCATTGGGGTGTCGGAAAGCATATCCTGGGCAGTCAAGTATTTGACTATTGGAAGGATCCGTTTGGAAATGTTCTCGAACACTATACTGATGGGGACCTATTCACCTCTGACATTCCTGCAAACCTAGAGCCTGTCGACAAATTACTTGCCGTTCAATGGGGGCACAATATGCCGCCGCGGTCATGATCCTGATGGACCTCGCCAATACGTAAAAGCGCGACAGGCGTCGAACTGAAGAAATCATCAATGACCAATCAAATCACACAATCTGCACCCAAAACACGACGACGTAGTCAGCAAGAACGTGGCGACGTCACCAAGACAAAACTGTTGGAAGCCGCGATCCAGGAGTTTTCCGAGCGTGGCTATGATGGCGTTACTTTGAGAGATATCGAAATCGCGGCGGATGTTCAGCGGAGCCTGGTTAAATACCATTTCGGTGGCAAAGAAGAGATTTTCAAAGCGGTCGTGGATGAAGTGTTCTCGGCATTGGAAAATTTCCGACGCTCTCGACGAAAAACTGAGCAAGACCTATCACCAAAAGAGCGTCTCGCCTTCCGCGTACGCAGTTTTGTGCGCTATAGCGCCTCTCAGCCTGCGCTAAACCGACTTATGAGCCAAGAGGGTAAGCGGGACAGCTGGCGATTGAGATACATCCTGGATGCATTTCTTCGACGTGCGGTAAACGACACCAAGGACATGGCGGTTGGACATCTTTCGCTAACGAGCGAAGAGTTTTGTCACTGGTATTACCTATACGTCGGATCCGGTGCGTTTGTATTCTCTATGGCGCCTGAGGCGCAGAAGCTCTTCGGGATCGATGTAAAATCAGATGAGTTTATCGATCGTCATGCGCATATCGTTGCGGACATGCTGTTGTCCGTTATGGGACGCGGCGAGCAGGAGCAGAGCAAATCATGACAGATGCGCCTGTCATTATTGCCGGTGGCGGCCCGGTTGGACTGACGCTCGCGCTTGAGCTCGATCATCACGGTGTCGACTGCATTTTGCTGGAGCGCAATTCAACAACCACGCGTCATCCGAAGATGGACATTACCAATGGCCGAAGCATGGAACTGTTTCGACGGCTGGGCGTGGTCGACTTGTTGCGCGCGCAAGCCGTGCCGCCAGACAATCCTTATTCAGTGATCTGGTGTGATCGTCTGTCAGGCTGGAAGCTGGCAACATTTGATTATCCAAGCGTGAATGAGAAGCGCGCACAGCTGCGCGCGGAGAATAACGGCAAGAGCGCGCTGGAGCCCGGTATGCGCGTGTCGCAAATCCTATTGGAGCCCGTGCTAAAGAAGAAACTGGAAGATGATAGTGAACATGTCACCGTCATGTTTGGCTGGGCGCTTGAGGGCTTTGATCAAGACAATGATGGCGTATCCGTTCACATCAAGTCTTCTCAGACCGGCCAAACCAAAACGTTACGCGCAGATTATCTCGCGGGCTGTGACGGCGCGGGGAGCGTGGCCAGAAAAGGACTTGGGATTCCGCTAAGTACGGTCGCCCAGCCTGGGCCCAATACGCTAGATTCCGATGAGCTGATCGAGGTTGATGGTAGCGACCCGGCGCACATTCGGCGTCTTTACATGATTCATTTCACCTCGCCCGAGATCGAGCGGATCAACAAATTTGGTCCCGCCTGGCATCTGCAATCGCCGCTGGGTTGGTCTCTTATTGCCCAGGATGACGTGAACACGTGGACCATTCACGTGCCGGTCCGGCCTGGCGAGGATCCCAGCACCTGGGATCCGAAACAGGTGCTTTTCGATGCGCTTGGCTGCGAGATCGAATGCGAAATCAATGTCGCAAATCCGTGGACACCCAGGCTTTGCCTCGCAGAACGTTATGGCGAAGGACGTGTTTGGTTGGCCGGAGATTCAACACATCAAGTTATCCCAACTGGCGGATACGGCATGAACACGGGTATCGGAGATGCAACCGCTCTCGGTTGGGCGCTCGCAGCGCAAGTAAACGGATGGGGCGGGCCGCGTTTGTTGGAAGCCTATGAGGTGGAACGAAAGCATGTTGGGGAACGCAATAGACACGCTTCTTTCCGCCATGCAAACCTTCGATTTCGTATTCGCGCGAACTATTCAGAAGCGATACACGAAGACAGCGAGCGTGGAGCCGAGGCGCGGGCGAAGCACGGCGCTTACATTCAAGAGCTTGGGAATTTGGAGAACGAGGCTTGGGGCATTGAGTGGGGGTATCGATACGATAACTCCTCCGTAATTTGTCACGATGAGGCGCCGTCACCCGCATATGATTGGGACGACTACGATCCGTCTTCGTATCCAGGCGGGCGACCGCCGAACGTATTTCTTGATGATGGGCAACCGTTATTCGATCATTTTGGGCGCGAGTTCACACTCATTTCCTTCAACGGGACGTCATCTGATAGTTTGGCAGTCGCCGCTCAAGAAGCTGGCGTGCCCCTAAAGGTGCTGCCTGTTGACCATGATGTTGCGAAGGATCTTTACGATCGCAATCTGGTCCTGATCCGGCCCGATCAGCATGTTGCCTGGCGGGGGAACGCTGCGCCCGATTCCATCACAGCTCAAACGATAATTGATACGGTCAGGGGAGCCTTATGAGCACGCCAACAGATGCCGCACGCACCCACTTCCGCAAGCTCGTAAATGACGCCAATGTCTCTTTGAGAAATGGTTATAAGAACAAATTGACAGGCAAAGGCGAAGCGCGGTTTGAACTTTATCACTCCGCGCCATCCTTGTGCTCACACAAAGTGCGTACAACGCTTGCGGAGAAGCAGGCGGCTTACATCTCCCACGACATGGTCATCATGCCGATGGGCAAGTTCATCCCGCAAAACTATCGACCGGAATATGTGCGTTTGCGTTTGCGCGGTGCACCAGGCGCGAAATTGGTGTCGGGTTACACTGGAGAATCCTCGGTGACACAACAAGGGTTTGACCCATGCGTGGTGCCGACGCTCGTCGATCATGAAGCAATGCGCGTGGTGATCGACTCGCAAGCAATCTGCGAATACATCGCGGCAAATGTTCCCACCGGAACGGATTTGGTCCCCGAGCACCTCAAGGCCGACATTCAAACTCAAGTCGATCGCGTGGATCGCGCTCCACACGTTGCGGTTCTGTACGGCGCACACCCTGATGATGATCGCCGGCCTCCCGGCCTGAGAGATCGCATCGCAGGTGTACATGCTCGCAAAATCCGCGTGTTGGAAACTCTGATCAAACATGTCGGTGATGATGCGGAACTTCGCGCGGCCTATGAAAGCAAGATCTCTAAAGAACTTGCGGCTGGTGAGTTTGTAAAGACGCCAGATGAGATGCGGGCGGCACATGAGCAGATGGCCGCGCACGTCGTCGACTTGGAAAACCACTTTCGGGACCATGGAAGTGGTCCGTGGGTTTTGGGCGACCAATACACGCTGGCGGACATCGTTTGGACGCAGAGCCTGTACCGGATGAAATGGCTCGGCCTGAGCGGCAATTGGGCAGACGGTCGGAACCCTGAGGTCGCTCGCTACACTGAGCGCGCCTTCCAAAGGCAATCGTTCCGCAGCGCCGTGGTCAACTGGCCTGGTGCCTATGCGCCGTCTCCGCATGTGCAGGCATCGACGGGTTTTGGCGCCGCCCGTGCCTTCACAGTCGATATGATGCGAAGCTTGAATTGGCGCCAGACCATTTTTGGCGACCCGATATATAAGCTGCCACCCATGAACCAAACATCCGACGATAAAAAAGAGCCAACGGCGGCTTCGGCTTAGAAAGACAAACCGGCGGTGCGAACGCCACACCTAAGAAGGACATCCAGATGAGACTTGTGACTTATACGCAGAACGGGGAGACGCGTATTGGCGCGCTGCGCGGCGATGATATTGTAGATCTGAACGCAACGGATTCATCCCTGCCGACGAACATGCTTGCTTTGCTGGAAGGCGGCGATGCCATGATGGCGAAGGCCAAAGCGGCGGCCGAGTCAGGTTCTGCATCAGCAAAACGTTCAGACGTGACGCTTGAAGCACCAGTCGATACGCCGCGGCGCATCCTCGCCGTCGGCTTGAACTACATGGCGCATTATCTGGAACTGCCAGCGCATATTCGCGAGGCGCGTTTTCCAAAGCCACCTGAAACTCCGGTTGTCTTTAATAAGCAAACAACGACAGTGAACGGTCCTTATAACGGTATCGCTCTACCGCCTGAATCTCCAGAGCTGGACTTTGAGGCAGAGCTCGCGGTTGTGATCGGCAAGACATGCCGCCGTGTACCGGCTGACCGAGCGAAAGAAGTCATTGCCGGTTACACGGTGCTGAATGACGTAACGATCCGTGACTGGCAGCGCGCTGCACCGACAATGACGGTGGGCAAATCGTTCGACACACATTGTCCGATGGGCCCCGCCCTTGTGACGCCAGATGAGCTTTCGAATCCAGAAAACCTTCAGGTCAAATGCTGGGTTGATGGCGAAATCCGTCAGGACTTCAACACCAATGATATGATCATCAATATCGGCAAGACGATCAATTATCTCTCGACGGCGTTCACGCTATTGCCCGGTGACATAATCGCGACTGGCACGTCATCTGGCGTCGCCTTGTGGGCCGAAGGGCAGCCCTGGCTGAGGGAAGGTCAGGTTTGCAAAGTCGAGATCGAGGAGATTGGCTTCATCGAAAACAAAGTCGAGCGCGAGCAAGCGTCGACCATCATTCACTAGTTTGGACGGGTCACGGACATGACGGAACTCATACTCTATCATATGCCGCGCGCCTGCGGGTTCGTGACCATGAATGCGCTTGAAGAAGCCGGGCTGAAATATGAATTGCGACCGGTCAACATTATGTTGAAGGAGCAGAAAGCGCCGGACTATATGAAGATACACCCGGAGGGCAAAGTTCCACTCTTGCTCGCGGATGGCGTGCCGCTCACTGAAAATGCAGCTATTCTAATCTATCTGGATTCCATTGCGCCGCACGCCAAACTTCTCGCCAGCGACGGATCGCCGTTTGGAAACGCGAAGGCGTATTCCGACTTGATCTGGTGCTCATCTACATTCCACCCAACGGCGCGTATGCTGAGAATGCCCAAGCATTTTTCCGAGTCAGATCACGAACCTATCCAAACAAAGGGGCGCGCGGTTTTAGAAGACATTCTCTCGCGCAATGAGGCCCGTTTCTTAAACAATACTTGGTGGGCAGGCGATGAATGGTCGATTGTCGATGTCTACGCATTCTGGTGCACAGCCACCGCGGCCAGCACGGGGCTAGTCCCAATGCAAAATTACCCTTCGGTGCGAGCGCACATGCAACGGGTCAGCGAGCGAGCGAGTTTCAAAAAGGCGTTCGCCAGACAAGAGAAATTACAAAAGGAAGCAGGGATCGTTTTCCCTGCTTGATCCAATAGGGAGAGAGCGAAGCTAAAAGCGCTCCATGAAAAAAGCGGAGGAATGAGATGGAGGCCAGCCAAACGCCGGCGGCGCCAAACGAGAGCGGCTGGGATAGCGGCTACGAATACCGAGTCGTCACACTGATGGCGCTCGGGTTCGGTTTGGTCGGTTTAGATCGATATATAATCTTTCCGCTTTTCTCCGTCATCCGCGAAGACCTTGGCCTGGATTACCAGGATCTGGGGCTCATCTCGGCGGCGTTGGCCTTCACCTGGGGATTGTCCGCCATCTATTCAGGAAACCTAACGGATAAGATTGGCGCCAAACGGGTGGCCATCGTTTCGATTATCGCATTTTCGGCCTTGGTTGCCTGCACCGGGCTCGCCAATGGGTTGATCAGCCTGGTCATCTTGCGCGCTCTGATGGGGTTTGCGGAAGGCGGTTTTGTCCCCGCCAGTATCGTTCAGACCATTCGCGTTTCGAAACCGGAACGTGTCGGCCTAAATTTTGGCGTTCAGCAAATGGCGGCGCCTCTATTTGGATTGGGGTTCGGACCAATTATTGCGGTCGGCTTGCTCGCGGTTTTGCCTGGATGGGAATGGGTGTTTGCAACCATTTCTCTACCAGGATTCGTGCTCGCATATTTCGTATTGAAAACGGTAAAGCCGGACGATCCTGCACTGATTGCGTCAGTCCCAAGTGACGCCGCCAAAGCCCCGAAAGTTTCGTTTGGTGATGCTCTAAAATATCGCAACGTGATTTTTGGCGCTCTCACCATCATCTTTATTTTCGTGGCATTGAACGCGTTGTCGACGTTCGGTCCGACTTATCTCACCGACTACATTGAATTGTCCGACCAGGGCATGGGATTGGTCACGGCCTGCCTCGGCGCTGGCGGTTTGATTGGCATGATCGCGCTCCCGGCCTTATCGGACATCGTTGGCCGAAAGCCGGTGATGTGTGCTGCGCTGCTGGTTCAGGTGATTGCGGCTGGTTTCATGCAAACCGCAACGGCAGAGACGCCGCCGCCTATCTTGGCTTTGTACTTTTTCGCCGTTTCCTCATCCGCGTCAGGCACAATTGCGATCCTGATTGGACCGGTCATCAGCGCCAGCGTGCCCATGGTGGTCGCCGCCACAGCGACTGGAATCGTCACTGGACTGGGAGAGATTTTCGGCGGCGCCGGCGGACCTTTCGTGACCGGTTTTATCGCCGAGGCGAACGGCATCCAGTCAATAACCCTGATCATGCTGATTGCAGCCTTGCTCGGCCTGATCACCGTTTTGTTCGGAATAGAAGAGCCAAAGAAGCTCCATTCAACCACGCCTGAAGCAAGTCCAGCGGGATAGGAGGCCTGTGATGACAAATTACAAAAGAGACAATCGAGTTGCCACCAAATGGGCAAGACGAGCCTGTATCGGATTCTCGATCCTGGCCGTCGCGACGCTGCCAGCGTTCGGCCAAGAAACCACTATTGTCGATGGTGTTGAAATCCACCCTGTCTTTGGTCCGATTGGCGTGAACGATCATCGCATGCCGTTCCATTTAGACAGCATCATCGCCTTAGGTTTGTTTGCCTACTCGATTGTGGTCGCTGTCCTTATGAACCATTCACGCCCGGGCATGCGGGTCCTCGGAATATGGGGTGCCGCCATTGGCAGTCTTGCCATCGCCGCGAGCATCATTTGGTTGCAAGGCATTGGTGCGTTCGAACGAACCGCACCGGTCATTTTACCATTTGATAAATTGGATGCCACGTTCATGCGGATCATGGCCGGCCTATTCGCGGTCGGTGGTGTCGTGCTGGCCTTGGTCGCTGTGGGGCAAGCCAAACGCAGCGATGTGCTCACGCTTGGGACGCGCAATGACCCGGAGCGGTATGGTCGCAGAGCGCGTTACTTTCATTGGGTGATTGCGATCTTGTTTATCCTGCTCATCCCAATGGGAATTTTCACGTCGATGATCCCCAAGGATCTGGAATATCATCAGGCCTTCTATGTGATCCACAAATCGCTCGGCTTCACCGTGCTCATTTTGGCCGTTGGGCGGGTCGCTTGGCTGATCGCCAATCCGGCGCCCAAACTGGATTCCGGTTTGAGTTGGTGGGAGAAATTCCTCGCACACGGCGCACACTACACGCTCTATTTCTTCCTGTTCGCGTTTCCGATCTCAGGATTCTGGCTCGGCACGTTCGCAGGCAAGCTCTCGCACTTCTATTTCTGGGATCTGCCCTTGATCGTCGAACCGAGTACAGACGCGGTCAGGTTGCCGGGCTTCTTGCACAAAGTGGCGCTGCCCTATCTCTTCTATCTGGTCTTCCTCGGCCACGTCGTTGGGGCGCTGAAACATCAATTCATCGATAAGCACAAAGACGCGTTCCGCCGGATGGTGACGTGATCAAGAGCGCGTTCAGTCGAAACGAATAGGGATATCTTCAATGGAAGCGACCTCAAAATTGGTGATCGGATTTTGCAGTGCACTCTGTCTAGCTGCAGCAGGCTGCGGCGCCCCAAAGTCAGCGCCGGAGGCGGACTCAGACGTGGCGGTGAGCATGGAAGCTGAATCCCCAGCGCCGGCACAAAAACCGTTCGCAGACATGAGCCCGCCTGAACGGCTTCAGATGATGATGTCTGGAGAGCGCAAGACGCATTGTAATGCGCCAAGCGGGACACCGACACTCACGACTAACATCTTGTATGAAGGCAGCACACCACCGCGATGTTCCACCAATGTCCATGGTGAGATCGAACAACTTCCTAGCGGCGAAGAAGCGACCCATTGGTTCGTTTCTGCCGACAACGTGACATGGCATCTTGTGACCGCCGGCGATCCGGCGAACGAACCGGTCATTTTTCTGCATGGCCTGCCCGAAACTTGGTACGGGTTTCATCATCAAATGTCGGGTCTTTCGGATACCTTTTTCACAATCTCAATCGATCAGATGGGCTATGGGCAAACCGACAAAGACTTGTCCCTCGATTATTCCAACCCGGCGATGGCCAATAAGTTGGCCGCATTGATTGACGAGCTGGGTTTAGACACATTTTACGTGGTGGGGCACGACCGCGGGGCCGTCACACTGGACTACCTTATGGCAGAAGAAGGTATGCCCGCACGCATCAAAAAGTATGTGCGAATGCAGCAGTCTGGAAACCGTCCGCATGGTGAGCCGCGTCCACCTCATGAGCTATTCGCGAGCCCAATGGGAACAGAAGTCTTCGCGCGAGATGGACAAATCCGGATGCTCTACACAACGGAATCTGGATACTCGACCATCAATCTGCCGCCCGAGGAAATGGATCGGTTTGCGCACGAGTTTCTTTATGAAGGCGCGGCGGAAGCGATCACCAAATATTTCCAATCCACGAACTTCGACATTGAGCTCGAGGACCGCGTTGCCGACGGTGGACTATTCGATCAGATGACAATGCCCGTCTTGTTTGTCCAAGGCGCCTTGGATCCCGGGCAGCATATTGAGGAATATCAGTATCTTGATGAAGACTTGGTCAATCCGACGTTGATCGTGGTCGAGGATGCCAGTCATTTCCTACATGTCGAGAAACCCGAGACCATCACGCAGATCATTCGCGATTTCTTGGCCGCGCAATAGAGGGACGCATGATCTTACCGACTGAAAAGCTATCCGAAACCAAAGAGATCCCGGTCGGGTCTACTTAGATTGGAGAATTTGAATGGCTGGGCCTAGCATTTGGCAAATTCTGAAAGTGGTGTTCGGGCGGCCGGCGACACACCGTGGTTCACCGGCTGAAAACCCTCAGCTGACTTCGGATATTCGCTATGTTGGGACCGCGCTGCCGCCGTTTTCGTCAAACGTTCATGGTGAAATTGAAGTGCTGGAGAATGGTGTAGAGGCCGCGCATTGGTTCGTCGAGGCGGATGGAGTGACCTGGCATTTTGTGTCGGCCGGAAATCCGGAGAATGAGCCTCTCTTGTTTCTGCATGGCCTGCCGGAAAGTTGGTATGCCTTCCATCATCAAATGGCGGCTTTGTCCGAGGACTATTATGTCCTTTCATTCGACAGTCTTGGCTATGGGCAATCGGATAAACGCCTGACGCTTGACTATAGCAATCCCGCTCTGGCTAAAAAGTTTAAAGCGCTTCTAGACAAACTCAACATCGATCAGTTTCGGATTGTTGCACATGATCGCGGGTCGGTTCTGGTCGATTATTTGACCGAGCTAGACGGCATGCAAGAGCGTATTCTGCACTATGTGCGTATGCAGCAATCGGCCAACGAACCGCACGGCGAACCAAAACCGCCCCATAAAATGTTCGCGTCTAAAATGGGCGTCAAAATGTTTCGCTCGCATGCCGCGTTCTGGCCTTATCAAAAGGCCTCAGGATTCGTCCGAGAAGATGTTTCGGAGGACGAACTTGAACGGGCCAAACATGAGTTTCATGTTGAGGGCATTGCTGAGGCAGTAAGCCAGTACTTTCAGTCTACAAATTTCGACCTGGAACTCGCCGACCGGCATGAGCGATTGTTCAAGACCATGTCTATGCCGGTTCTGTTCCTTCAGGGCAAATATGACCCCGGTCAGCACCCATCGGAATATGAAAACACAGCAGATTTTGTTGAGAATGGACGGGTCCAATTCCTCGAAGCCGCTCATTTCCCGCACATCGAAAACCCAGATGCGGTCACGCGCGCTATTCGCGACTTTATCGCTGATTAATGGAGAAGCCTCGCATGGCAGAACATGACACACCGGAAGCCAAAGGACGCGCGCTCGTCCAAAAGCTTATTGGCGGCATTCCACCCAATTCGGTGATGCCACCTGACTTTCAAAAAACAACGATTGAGCACCTGTTCGGAACAGTATGGCAGGACGCGCGGCTGGATTTCCAGCAGCGATCTCTGATCACGTGCACGGCCCTGGTTGCAATGGGACGTGAAGCTGAACAGCGAATCCATTTTGTCGGCGCTAGAAATCTCGGCATCCCGCGCGAGGAGATCTCCGCCATGATTTCGCATATCGCGCACTATGCCGGCTGGCCCAATGCAGTGTCGGCCTTTCGCGTTCTCAAGGAAGTCTGGCCAGAGGAAGAGGAGGCGGGTGGTTGATCTGAAAGACTGCTCGAGACGAAATATGGATCCAATTATCAAAGCAGACGATGTTGCCTATCCCATCCTGCAAGTTCCGGATTTGGCGCTCCAGGAAAAATTTCTCGTTCATTTTGGCTTGCACGTGGCGGAGCGCACGGATGACGCGCTCTATATGCATTGCGAAGGGTCCCAGCCTTTCGTGCATGAAACACGGCTTGGGCCGAAAAAGTTTATCGGCAGTGCGTTTCTGGCTCTATCCATGTCAGACTTAGAGAAGCTGAGCGCAACAGACAGTTTCGGTGGTATTGAAGAAATCAAAGGGCCTGGCGGCGGCTTCAAAGTCTTCGGCCAAGATCCGGACGGGCTTGGCGTCGAGGTCGTGTTTGGGCGGAACGAGCGCAAACGCAATTCAAGCCTTGAACCAGAGGGCATGAATGTCGGCGGGGCTGAAACCGAGACGTTCCAAAGGCTTAACCGCGCAAAGCGGTTTCAAAAAGGGGCTTATCCGCAAATCAAGCGCTATGGCCATTACGCCCTCCATTGTACTGACGTCGAGGCCTCGCTCGCCTGGTACAATACTCATCTCGGTATTATCGCCACTGACATCTACAAAGCGCCGCCTGCGGATGAAGAGACACCCGTCGGCGGTATCTTCGCACGGCTCGATCGAGGCGATAAGCCGGCCGACCATCACACCATATTGATGACCTCAACCGAGCTCTCAAACGGACGAGCGGGCTTAAATCATGTGTCGTTCGAGATGGTGAACATCGACGATGTTTTCATGGGACACGAAGTTCTTGCCAAGCATGGCTATGAACCTGAATGGGGGATTGGTCGTCACTATTTGGGCAGCCAGATTTTCGATTATTGGCGGTCGCCCTTCGGTCAGGTCCACGAGCACCAAACCGATGGCGATGTGTTCGACAATTCCGTCCCGCCGCAAATCGTCAACGTCGCTGAATTAGGCAATCCCGCAGAACCGGAACGCGGCGCGTCCCAATGGGGTCCGGCCATGAATGTCGACACATTCGGAGACGAAAGGGGACTCTAAAAATGCAAACACTCATTCAATCCACGGTAATCGGTCTTGTTGGGATTCTGCTCACGGCCTGCGCGACAGAAGTGATGGCGGACGATTTGGATGCGCCGTCCGAACCGGCGACGGAGACCATCGAGGAGGCTTCTGCCGCCACGCCCAAGGCTGAGCCGCTCGGTCCGGTGACGGAAGAAATGTTGACCAATCCTCCACCGAGTTCGTGGCTGATGTATCGCGGCAATCACGCGAGTTGGGGTTTTAGCGCACTCGATCAAATTGACAGAGATACGATTGGCAATCTGACCTTGGCATGGTCTGTTGGGATGGATCCAGGGTCCAATCAGACGACGCCGGTTGTGCATGATGGTCGTCTTTACCTCGCGCATCCAAAAGACGTCATCACAGCGCATGATGCGACCACCGGTGATTTGATTTGGCAGTATCGTCATGAACCCAAGGCTGAGCGCTGGGGTCCCGGAGAAATCACGCGCGCGATCGCGATCTATGACGACAAGATCTATCACGCTGCCTCAGATGCGCGCATCATCGCGCTGAGCGCAACGAATGGCGAGGTCGTCTGGGACACGTCCGTCGGTGATCCATCTTGGATCACGCACTCGTCCGGGCCGATCGTCGCCGGCGGTCGGGTCTTCACAGGACGGACTTGTGGCTATCAAGCGCCGGCCCGCTGTTTCATTGCAGGCCATGACGCACAGACAGGTGAAGAGCTTTGGCGGACGGAGGTGATCCCGAAGCCGGGCGAACCCGGCGATGAAAGCTGGGCGGGTCTCCCCTACGAAGAGCGCATTCATGGCAGCGTCTGGATGGTCGGCTCCTACGATACCGAATTGGATACACTCTACTGGGGGACATCTGGCCCAGCACCTTCACCTGAAGTACTGCGTGGAGGTCGTAAAGCCGATATGTTGTTCACGAACTCAACGCTCGCGCTAGACCCAGCGACAGGTGCGATGAAGTGGTATGTACAGCATCTCCCTCGCGACAATTGGGACATCGATCATACCTATGAGCGGATCCTAGTCGATGCAGAAGTTCGCCCCATAGCCGATGCGACTTGGAAACAAAGCGCTGATCTTCCAACAGGCGAACAGAAGCTTTTGACCGGCATTCCGGGCAAGACGGGTATCGTCTGGACGATGGATCGACAGACCGGTGAATTCTATTGGGCGAAACAAACTATTTTCCAGAACGTCGTGACCGATATCGATCCGGCCACGAATACCGTTTCGATCAATGAGGACCTCGTCGCCACGGAGCTTGAGGGCGAGCCGGATTATGTTTGTCCCTCACTCGCAGGGGGACGCGATTGGCCAGCCGGCGCTTATAATCCCTCCAGCGGTGCGATGTTTATGCCGATGATGACCTTGTGTATGAATGTGGCCGCGGGATCAAAAGACCCGCGTTATCGGCTCAATCCAGAGCTCGCACTCGCGCCCAACACCGACAAGGTCGGTCGTTTGGAGGCCATTGACGTGGAGACTGGCGAAACGCTTTGGGTGAATGAGAGCCAGCATGGTGTTTTGACC
>JBCBBZ010000012.1:0-70202 GCA_038531165.1 Pseudomonadota bacterium | reverse complement strand
CGGCGTTTTTGAATCGGACGGATTACGAGACGAGGGTTTTCGCGTGACGCTTCAGATACCCCTCGGGGAAAGCCACCGCACAACTTCCACATATCGATCTAGGGATAAGTCTTGGCGTGCGGCCTACGAGTTGCTGCAGGAGAATCCGGTTGGCGATCCAGACATTAACATAACTTATGAACGCAAGACGGCTAACCCAGAATCCAGTGCGTTAATCTTAGGTGCCGGATTATTAGGAAATCGTGGGTCGGTGCAAGTCGGAGCCAGGCGCACGCTTTCAAGCAGTAGCTCCGACCGTCCTGGTTTCGTATTTATTGATGCGGACACCTCATTTATTGTCACCCCAGACTATGCAGGGATTGGCCAGTCGAGTTTTGGCTCATCGCCCGTTGCAGTTTTGAAAACCAAAAAGGGAAACAAGCTATTTGCACGCGGGTATACAGAAGACGGCGTAAATGTAGTCGGCTATTCTGCGCATTCAGACTTTCTGGGCGCCGCTCTGGTGTCAGACACTCTGGCGTACACAAATGAGGAGGTTGATTACTTAATTTTCAATGAGGCTTCGAACTGTATTATTGCTGAAGATAGCATCAAGATCGACAGCGCCTATCGCTCAGTGACCGTAGCGGACGTGGAAATAGAAGATGATGCCGAGTGCGTTGCGCGCAACTTTGACGACGAAACATCGCTAGACATTCCATAATCCAATGCTTCGATTGATTTTGACAACGTTCTTTTTCAAACCTCGACATCAAATTGTTTATTAATTGTAAAATTATTTACAGCTATTTTCGTTAAACATTGTCTGGATTGTAAACGAAGGTATCCCTCGTCCAACCGCATTGAATGGGTCAAGCGGTCTAACAATTTATGTGGGGACTCCTTTATGAAGAAATCATTCCTTTCCGCCTGTTTGTTGGCGGCTTCTCTGACTACTGCACCAATAGCTTCGGCGACGTCGATCGGGGAAACAAATGCACGGGCGGGCGTTTCTGTTGAGCTAAAGCAACGCAGCGCTACGCGCTGTCAAATTCGTTTGATCAATAGATCTGGCAAAAACCTATATGTTAAGAAAGCAACTATCGCCGGAAAGAATGCGAGCGTGAACCGCTTCAATACTGCTCAGGGCGGCAAAACGATCACGCCCAAAAATCTTGGATCGCTCTCTGGAACCCAAGTTTCTATGATGCCCGCCACGCTTTTTGCAACCACATCTGACGTGCCTTCCTCTGTTTGCACAAACTTCTCCGAAGGTAAGCGCACTTGGGTCGATTTCCGCGGCGACCTTTGCGGCACTGAGGAGACAGGACCAAACGAAGTTGTTCGCTGCAAGACCGTAATCATTAAGGGTAACCTTCGCTCGATCGACTAATTATCCGCGTAGGCGGACATGCGTAATCTCAAGCTTGAGCTTGTTTACCAATCTTCCCTGAGCCAAAGCTTTTTGGCTCGGGAATCCTCTTTTACCCTGAGGCAAATGGTACAAGAACCCCTAATAGCTCGTGCTGTCTTTCCCAATAAACCTCGACCATTTTAAGCTTAGAGGTTTTGACCTTGCAAACCCATTTCGAACTTTGATTATTCTCAAAATAAATGTGCAAGTATTCTGATGGATTTGTACAAAATCCTACAAAGCTCTCCTTTTGGCTAGTTATTAAATCTCCCCAGAACGCATACTCATATCGTCAAAAGTTCGAGCGGATTATCGATCGATTTTAGTTTAGGTCGTTGTTCGATTGGGGCCCTAAATATGCGCAGAGTATCAGGGGCGTTGTTTAAGCCAGTTGTCGGAATATCCAGCAGTGCATGGTCGTTGATCATTCGCAAATCTAACGCTATTCAAGCCAATGCAGGGGATATTGTTTGGGCTCCCAAACGAAATCTTGCAGAAATTGGAATTATTGCTGCGGGAATGGTAAATATTGAAAGCGTACAAGACGGCTACCGATACAAGTCGCCACTTTTCCGTGGCGCCCCAGACATTATACAAAACGGGGAGTTCCAGCCGCTTCATACAATACGATACGAAGCAATTGCCACACAAGATGGTACGCAGATTTTATATGTTTCAGATGCACTTCTGAGGGAGCTCTTGCGACTAGACGAAAGCTTCGCGACTTTCGTGATCGCTTGTTTATCACGGCGACAGCAGCGCTTCTACTCGATTGTGGACGTATTAACGGAACCCCGATCAAGCGTTAAGGTCGCCAAATTTATAAATGGTGTGTGGGCTAGTCAAACAGTCTTCAATTTTACTCAACGCGAAATGGCTTATGAGCTTGGTATCTCTAGGGTAAGTGTCGCGAACGCCATAACTGAGTTGAGACAAAACGGCTTAGTAACAGGGCGTGGACGAAGCATGAAAGTCGTTAGCGTAGAAGAGCTAAATGATTGGATTGATCGAAATACCACTAAGAAATCTGGGCCTATGAATGGAGCGCTGGAAATTTAATCCTCGGATAGAGAACCGTTAATTCAATTCGAAGTCCAAAAAAATTCTCTTGCTTGAAGCTCACACGAGATACTCAAAGAGGTCATCTATCTGAATACCTCATCGTAAAGCGATTTCTCTTCATATCATCTGACCCAGCTCGGCGCCCCGGGTGGTCAATTTTGAAGATTTTATCGCCTGTCTTTCTAGTTTGGGCACGGGAGATTAGGCCCGGTGAGTGGAGCTCACCCCAAGCTTAGGCGAGCCACGCCGGATGTTGCGATCGTGATTTGCATCAGTGAGCGGGGCGAGCCCGCTAATTGACGTGTCAGGGCGGTGAATGTTGTCCTCGATGCGCCAGGCTTCGATTCTGCTCCGGATGACATGCAAATACCGAGCTTCGCTATTGGCGGACATGATGAGAGAGCTGTTCAATTTTTAGACCAATCATTATCCTGAACGCCCGAAATCTCCACCTTTTATTGAGATCTAATTCCTCGGCAAAACCCAGCAAGATGACATTCTTGGATTGGTTAGAATCACCATCACGGTGGTGATGTCCGACGGGTGATTTTAAGTTCGTTCGACAAATAGGCGATCTTGGGCCAACTTAGTTCGTTCAGATCGTCTGCGCCTTGGGAGCGATCCACCTGTTGTAAGTTTTAAGCTTGGATCGCCTTTGCTAACAACTTCCAGCCACCGCCAATTCTCATACTTGTCTCCAGTTTGGCGCAAATGAGTGTATCGTTTCAGCGAAGTCCAAGATCTGTGACCTGATCGTGCCGCGACATGAGGGATGTTAAACCCCATTTCGAAAAGGCGTGACACACCTTCGTGACGCAAGTCATGAAAACGAAGATCTTCAATACCCAATAGTTTGCAGGCACGCGTGAAAGCGGCGCCAATAGCGTCGGTGGTATAAGGAAAGATCTGATCGGTGAGTTTCGGCGTGCTCGACATGATGGTCATCGCTTGATCGTCTAGATCGCACCAGACGTCATTTCCTGATTTCTGGCCAGGATGTTTCATGTCACGAACAAGGACGCGACCATTACTTTTATCCAGATCTTTCCATTCCATTCGAACAATTTCTTCCTGACGCCGAGTTGAGAATATCGCAAATGCAACAATCCTATGCATCGGAACGGAGCTTGGCCGACGCTGTGACCGTTCTAGGAAATGTTGCATCAGGGTGTCCAATTCACTGAGCGTAGGACGGCGGTCTCGAGCTTTGCTTTTGCTTGTCAGGCCGAGGCGTTCTGTGACCTTCCGTGCATCGTCCATGGCGCTTGGATCCAAAGGGAAATTCCATGCAGGTCGTGCGATTGAGAATACTGAACCGAGGTGGGACAGGTAGTTTCCCACCGTTTGAGGTTGGACGCCCGAATCGAGTTTTTGTTTGGCGAAGTCTACAATGTCTGAGCTACCAATCTTGTCGCATGCGAGCGCTGCGATATCGAACGTTTTAATAGCATTCAGCACCTGGGTTTTCGTTCGCCCCATGGTCTTGTGGCTATCGCGAACATAACGATCTATCGCATCCGCGAGGGTTGGCTTCGACGCATTCGATGAGCGAGAATCATATGCTTCAATCGCGCCTGGACGAGCAAACAAGGCTTCGCGATCTTCGATCCATGCGGCCGCGATCGACCGTCTTTCGAACGTTTTGCTTTCGCGCACAACGGTCTTTCGATCCCTTTTAATAGTGATCTGCGCGAGCCACGCTGTAGATCCGTTTTTACGGCGACGTTTTACAATGGTACCCATGATCCGTTTGTACCAAACCCCAGATCCGAGTACAACATGAAATCAAAAAGTACAACATTTTGTTGTACTCGGTACAACAAATGGTCGAGAATGGGCACAAAAGAGACAAAAGCAAGCATCGAAAATTTGAATTAAATGCCAGAAAAACTTGAGAAAAATAATAAAATCAACGATTATAAATTTTCTGTCGCGCCGATGATGGACTGGACCGATCGGCATTGCCGGGCGTTTCATCGGTGCTTGTCAAAGCGGGCATTGCTGTGGTCGGAAATGGTGACGGCTGACGCGGTGATCCACGGTGACCGCGCTCGCCTGATCGGGTTTTCTGATGCGGAGCACCCGATCGTTTTGCAGCTCGGCGGGAATGAGCCCGCGAAAATGGCCGAAGCGGCGCGGATTGCCGAAAGCTTCGGATATGACGAGGTCAACATCAATTGCGGATGCCCGTCAGACCGCGTGCAGTCTGGCGCTTTTGGAGCGTGTTTGATGCGATCACCGCGCACCGTTGCAGCCTGCGTGCGCGCGATGCGGGAGGCCGTGTCCCTTCCGGTGACGGTCAAATGCCGGATTGCGGTCGATGATGATCCACCGCGTGCGACGCTATTCAATTTCATCGACACAGTCGCTGACGCTGGCTGTGAGACGTTCACCGTGCATGCTCGTAAAGCCTGGCTGAGCGGCTTGAGCCCAAAAGAGAACCGGGACATTCCGCCGCTCGATTATGAGTTGGTCGCAGATTTAAAGGCGGCGCGGCCAGAGCTTCGGATTATTCTGAATGGCGGTATGCAAACGCTGGCGGAGAGCGCCCGCCATTTGACGGTGTTTGACGGTGTTATGCTCGGTCGTGCCGCGTATCAAACGCCTGCCATATTAGGTGCGGTCGATCAGACGCTGTTCGATCCAGACGCCGCGATTATCAGTCCGATGACGGCGATCGCTGCGTATCGGCCCTATATCAGAGCGCAACTGGACGCGGGCGTGAGGCTTTCGTCAATGACGCGGCACATGCTCGGGCTGTTCAATGGCCAGCCTGGCGCGCGCACGTGGCGGCGGATTTTGAGTGAGCAGGGACCAAAGCCGGGGGCCGGTCTTCAAGTCCTTGATGCGGCGGTCGAGGCGATCGCGACCCATAGCATGGCGTAACGCTTACGCGGATGCGTTCGCGATCGATCATTGCCTTTCTTATAAAGGCCTGTTACCGCAAAATGTAGCGATCGCTACAATATTTGTCGGAATCAGAGAAAGCGCCAAGATGTCTAACGCCACGCACAAAACCTATTTGAAAATTTCAGCCATCCTGGTGATGCTTTACGGGCCGATCTTTTTTCTAGGGACGTTCGATCTGGCCTCCGAACCTGTCCGCTTTACGTTGGATCTCCTGGCATGGCCGGTCGATGGCGCGCAGACATATGACCATCCAGATACAATATTTGTCGGCGCGCTTGCGGGGGGATTTCTATTTGGCTGGGGGATGCTGATCTGGCACCTGTCCGGGGCGGCGTATGATGCCGCACCAGAGGCGATCCGCAAAGCGGTTGTCACCGGTTTTGTAGCTTGGTTTCTCCTCGACAGCGCCGGCTCGATCACGTCTGGCCATGCATCGAACGTTGTGTTCAACCTCCTTTTTCTGTTGGTGCTTGTCGGACCCATGTGGCGCGCCGCAAAACCTGACCCTGCCTCGTCCACGCCTTAAGCGGCAAAAGCCTCCCGCCGCGACAGGGCTTGTGGTTCATCGCGAGGCGCATACTGTTCTCGCAGCAAAAGACAGTATGAGGAGACCGCCATGATTGGGGTTGTTGCAACGCTCGAGATCCAGGACGGAAAACAATCGGAGTTCGAAACCGTCGCCAAAGATCTCATGGCAAAAGTCAAAGCCAATGAGCCTGGCTGTTTGACCTATCAGCTTTACAAAGCCAAAGGTTCCAACACGACGTATATTTTCATGGAACAATATGCCTCAGGCGAGGCCCTTAAAGAGCACGGGCAGACCGAGTACTTTAAAGCAGCGCAGCCTGGCCTTGGCGCATGCCTGGCCGGCGCCCCAAAAATAGAAATGTTCGATATCGTCGAATAGGAGCTTCACATGGACCTCGCTTTTACGCCGGAAGACTTAGCCTTTCAAAAGGAAGTGCGCGACTGGATCGCCGCGAATTACACCGTTGATCTGAAACGCCGAAACGCGCTTTCGAAGAATGGTTATCTCGACAAAGATGGCATGCTCGAATGGCAACGCAAGCTCGATGATAAAGGCTGGTTCGTCGCCAATTGGCCAGAAGAGTTTGGCGGTCCGGGCTTAAGCGCGGGGCAGCGGTACATCCTAAATATGGAAATGGCGGCCGCCGGGACGCCGCAAACCTCGCCAATGGGCAAGTCGATGGTCGCGCCTGTAATCATGGCCTTCGGCAATGACGCCCAAAAGGCCGAGCATCTGCCGAAAGTGAAACGCTCTGAGATTTGGTGGTGCCAAGGCTATTCGGAGCCAGGCTCTGGCTCGGATCTGGCCTCGCTGCAAATGAGCGCGGTCCGCGATGGCGACGAATATGTCCTCAATGGTTCCAAGATTTGGACCACCCATGCGCAATGGGCCGATTGGATCTTCTGCCTGGTGCGCACCTCGAAAGAGGGCAAGCCGCAAGAGGGGATCAGTTTCCTGATCTTCCCAATGGATCTGCCGGGTATCTCGGTCTCGTCTTTGCCGACCCTGGATGGCCCGACCGACAATCAGCAAGAGATCAATCAAGTCTTCTTTGAAGATGTTCGGGTCAAAATTGATGACGCGCTGATCGGCGAGGAGAATAAAGGCTGGACCTATGCGAAATATTTGCTGCAATTCGAACGTGGCAATGCCTATGCACCCGGCCTGAAAAACGCCCTTCAGAAAACCAAGAAACTGGCCAGCGTGGAGCAGTCTGGCGGCGAACCCTTGCTCAAAGATCCGGACTTCCAGCGCAAAATCGCGGCAATGGAGATGAAGATTGAAGCGCTGAACGCGACGGAGCTACGTATCTTTTCGGCGCTCTCCGCGGGCCAAGCGGTCGGTCCTGAAAGCTCAATGCTAAAATGCGCAGGCTCTGAGGCCCAGCAAGCGATTTCGGAACTGTCCCTAGAAGCGGTGGGCGGGTATGCCGCGCCCTTTGTGCAGGACACATTTGCGGTGGCGCGTGCCGGAGCGAATAGCGATCTCGCGACGCCGGACTATGCCGGGCCGGTCGCGCCAAGCTATTTCAATTATCGTAAGACATCGATTTATGCTGGGTCGAATGAGATCCAGCGCAATATTATGTCGAAAATGGTGCTCGGGCTTTAAGCCAGAGCACCAATCTGTGAGCTGGCTCACCTAGAAGGCCGTCACATGGGAGCATCAATGGCCGGGGCATCTGAGCGAAAAGCTGGGATATGGACCAAGCTCGCCTATGGCTCGGGCGCTGCGGCCAATGGGATCAAGAATAACGGCTTCGAGTATTTCCTGCTCTTCTACTATAGTCAGGTGCTCGGGGTCGATTCCACGCTTGTCGGCGCGACTTTGATGATTGCCATGGTGGTCGACGGGATCACCGATCCGGTCGTTGGGTATTGGTCGGACAATCTGAAAACGCGCTTCGGTCGGCGTCATCCGTTTATGTATCTCGCGATTGTCCCGGTGGCGCTGGTTTACGTGATGGCGTGGAATCCTCCGGAGGGGGTGACGGGAAATGCTCTGTTCCCCTATTTGCTGATGATCACCATTTTGGTCCGGGTCGCTTACACATTTTATGAGGTTCCCAGCAGCGCGCTCGTCGCCGAGCTCACCGATGACTATGATGAACGGACGTCATTTTTATCATTTCGTTACGTGTTTGGTTGGACAGGTGGCGTCGCGATCGCGGCCTATGCATTGACGTTTTTGCTCGTTGAAACCGAGACGTATGGCAATGGCTTCCTAAACGTCGAGGGCTATCGCGCTTATGGCAATGTCGCTGCAATTGCGATTGTGATCTCAATGTTGGTTTGTGCGCTGGGGACGCATCGACAGATCCCTAATCTCAGACCGCCGCCCGATCTTGGCAAAATCACGCTCGGCCGGATCTTTGGCGAGATTGGCGAAAGCCTTTCAAACAGGTCCTTTCAGGGCCTCTTTTTAGCCGCCTTGTTTGGCTTTATGGCGGCCGGTGTGGCGGCCTCTCTGAATTATTATATCAATGGATATTATTGGGAATTCTCGACCGCGCAGACGGGATATCTGACGATTTCGGTCTTCATATCCGCGGCGTTGGCCTTGGTGCTCGCGCCATGGGTGTCGAAGCGCTTGGGCAAGAAGCGCGGCGCGATTATTGTCGGCGCCATTGCATTTTCAGTCGCGCCGATGCCAGTTGTTTTCAGACTGCTCGGTCTAATGCCACCGAACGGGAGCGAGCTCCTCTTCCAAATCGTTTTGGTCGTGACTGTGATCGATGTCGCTTTGATTATCGCCTATCAGATCATCTCAGCCTCTATGATTGCCGATATTGTCGAAGAGAATGAGTTGAAAACCGGACGGCGATCTGAAGGCATATACTTTGCCGGCATCAGTTTCATGCGCAAACTGGCGCGGGGCAGCGGGCTCTTCCTCGCCTCGATCGTGCTCGCTGCAGCGGACTTGTCACGCAATGTGCAACCAGGCGATGTGCCCGCCAACACGCTGAGCTTGCTCGGTGCGGGTTATGCTTGCGGCCTCCTCGCGCTATGGGGAACGGCGATCGCCTTTCTGTTCCGCTACCAAATCAGCCGCGCAGACCATGAAGCCAATCTCGCGGCGCTTAAGCGTGGTCAAGATGCAGCGTCTATGGTTGATTAGACGCCGCGCCCGGCAGGTTGAGTAGGAAACAAAATGTCTGATGTGACCCTTTCGGCCTCGCCGCGTGCGCCCAGCCTTTTGACGCGCATCGCTTACGGCATTGGCGGCGCTGCGGGCGGAATTAAGAATAATGGGTTCGATTATGTCCTCTTATTATTCTATAGCCAGGTCCTCGGTCTCTCAGCGGTCCTGGTCGCAGCCGCGCTCTGGATTGCGCTCGTCTTTGATGCGGTTTCGGATCCGGTCGTGGGCTATTGGTCCGATAATCTAAGCAGCAAATATGGACGCCGACACCCGTTCATGTATGCCGCCATGGTTCCGGTTGCGGTGGGATATTTCTTCGTCTGGAACCCGCCGACTGGCCTGGAGGGGCTGGGCCTGTTTGGCTGGTTGCTGATCCTGACGATTTTTGTGCGGCTTATGTATACGCTCTTCGAAGTGCCGCAGCACGCGCTTTCGGCGGAATTGTCTCAAGACTATGACGCCCGGACGTCACTCATGTCATTCCGGTATTTCTTCGCGTGGGTGGGCGGTCTGTCGGTGCAGGTGATCCTGTTCGCTTTTTTACTGAGGCCGACTGAGAATGATGCCTCCGGCTTTTTCTACATTGAGGGATGGCACACGTATGGTTTGCTCGGCGCAACATGCATTTTCTTGGCGATTTTGATCACTTCGCTTGGGACGCATCGCGATATTCCACACTTGCAAGCACCGCCAGCGGCGCGGGACTTTACGCCCTCTAAAGTCGTCGGCGAGATTTGGCAGACGGTATCGAACCCATCCTTTCGGGCACTGTTTATCGCGACTTTGTTTGGGCTGCTTGCGACCGGCGTTTCGGCGACACTAAACCAGTATATCAATGGCTTCTTTTGGGGCTTTAACAGCCAACAGATCTCGGGGCTGACGCTGGCGGTTTTCGTCTCGCCACTGCTCGCGCTCATTATCGCCCCCATCGCCGGAAAGACGTTTGGAAAAAAGCGGGCAGCCATTTCGATTGGCATTTTAGCCTTCACAATTGCGCCTGCACCTGTTTTCGCGCGCCTGCTCGGTTTGCTACCGCCGAACGGAACGCAAGAGCTGTATTATACAATCTTGTTCATCACCGTTTTCGATATTGCGCTGATTATCGCTTATCAAATGCTCGCAGCAGCGATGGTCGCCGATATTGTTGAGGAGAATGAGCTCGCCACCGGACGCCGCTCAGAAGGCGTCTATTTTGCTGGCATCAGCTTCATGCGCAAACTGGCACAAGGCATGGGGGTCCTGTCGGCCTCATTTATATTGGCAATGGCCTCGATTGCGCCCGGCATGAAGCCAGAAGATGCCAGCGCCGAGTCGATTAGCACGCTTGGGCTCGGATATGCGATCCTGTTATTGTCGCTCTGGACGCTAATGCTCATCGCTGTCAGCTTTTATCGCATTAGCCGCGATGATCATGAGAAAAATCTCCAAGCATTGGCGGCGAAACGCGCCGAGCAAGCATAAGAAAAGCTCATAAAAACAGGGGGTAGGATAAATTGGTGTGGTCGCCCAATTGCCTCCGCCAGTGCGCCGGAATAGAGCCATAATCATGGTCTATCTTTATCCTATGACAAAACATGTTTCGAAAGTGCTGGTGGCCGTCGTGCTGGTGCTCCTCGTGCTGGTATGCGTGCTGATCAGCCCGCTCTACAGCGCGGCGTCTGCACAGAGCATTTGGCAAAAAATGGTTCCCCAGGACCGCGCTGAAATCGAACTCAGCTATGCCCCTCTGGTGCGCGATGTCTCGCCCGCCGTGGTCAATGTGTATACCAAAAAAACCGTTCAGCGCCGGATGACCATGCAAGAGTTTATGTATGGGCGTCGGTTTGGGGAACCGAATGAGCGCAGCGTCCAAAACTCGCTTGGATCGGGTGTGATCGTAGGTGAGGATGGGGTCATCGTGACCAACAATCATGTCATTGACGGCGCTGATGAAGTGATCGTCGTGCTCGCCGACCGGCGCGAATATCCGGCGGAGCTGATCCTGGCCGATGAACGAACGGATCTTGCTGTCTTGCGGATCGACACAGAAGGGACACCGCTACCGGTGCTGACTTATGCCAACACAATTGGCGTTGAAGTCGGCGATCTCGTCTTAGCGGTGGGAAACCCATTCGGCGTCGGTCAGACGGTGACGACGGGTATCATCTCAGCGACAGCGCGGACAGATGTCGGGGTTTCTGACTATGCCTTCTTTCTGCAAACCGACGCCGCTGTAAATCCAGGCAATTCGGGCGGCGCTCTGGTCAATACGCGCGGCGAATTGGTTGGAATCAATACGGCGATTTTCTCTCGCTCGGGCGGCTCTAATGGAATCGGCTTTGCGATTCCTGCAGAAATGGTCAAACGCGTCGTCGATGCCGCTGTGAATGAAGGCACTTTGGTTCGACCTTGGCTCGGACTGAAAGGGCAGTCGGTCACGTTCGATATCGCCAAAGCGCAAGGGTTGGAGCGTCCGCTCGGGGTCATCATCACAGAAGTTTACGATGACGGGCCCGCCGATCGCGCGGGTTTGCGACGCGGCGATTTGGTGCTGTCAATTGATGGCCGAGAAGTGTTTGATGAGCGCGGCCTTAAATTCCTCGCCGCGACCAAATCGCCGGGCGAAGATGTTGAGCTGAGTGTTCTGCGCGGTGGCACAGCGCAAAACATCATCGCGCGCCTTGCGCCGCCCCCTGGTACGAGCGAAGCGGAAGTCGTTTTGCTTGAAGGTCGCCACCCGTTTACGGGCGCCGAGGTTGCAGAGCTTTCGCCGCGCCTGGCCGAAGAGCTCGGACGTGATCCGTTCCAAAGCGGTGTCTTGGTCAATCGCGTTATGCGCCGCTCTTATGCCCGCCGCGTGGTGCGGTCTGGGGATATCATTGTCAGCGTCAATGGCGCAGTGATTAAAACGCTGGATGATTTGGACGCGGCGCTTGCCTATAATGGCGCGCGTTGGGATGTCGAAATTGATCGCAATGGCCGCAGCTTAACAGGGACCATTACGCTCTGATCGGCGCTTGATCGATAATGTGGGCATAGGAGCCCATGACCGATCCGCGCTGTCCGCCGGTTAATCCAAGGTCTTGGCCGCGGGCGTCGCGCTGGTGGAATAGCGGGGCATCTGCGCCGGACTCCACGAGGCGCGAATAGTGAAACTCGTGCCCGCTCAAAGGCGTCGTCCAAAACGCGGGTTTGACCGGTGAAAGTTGGCGATACCCGAGATGCATTTTTGACGCGGCGAAACTTGTGACGTGATCTAACAGTCCGGCCATCTTGTGCTGGATCCCCGCCTTATCGATGAGACCGCGCCCAAGGACCATGTAGCCGCCGCATTCGCCATAGATCAAAGCGCGCCGCGTCGCTGCCGCCTGCAAGCTTTCGCGAAACCGCTCAGCGCCTGCGAGCGTTCGACCATGAAGCTCCGGGTATCCCCCTGGCAAAAACACCGCGTCGCAGTCGCTGGGAACCGCCTGGTCGGCAAGCGGCGATACGAAAACCAGGTCTGCGCCTTGTGAGCGCCAATCCAGGAGCTGATGCGGATATGCAAAAGCGAAGGCTTCGTCCCGCGCCACGGCAATACGTTGCCCGAGCGGCGGCAGCCGCTTCGGCGCCGCGGTCGTGGGGAGCGGCGCGGCGATGGATCGCACCGTCTCCAAGTCGATATGGTCAAGCACGGCCTGGCGTGCCGCTGCGACGAGCTCGGCCGGGGCTTTGTGCTCCAAAGCCTGTACCAAGCCCAAATGGCGCGAAGGGACCACCAAATCGGGTGATCGCGGAATGGCACCAAGGTATGGGATGGGCGTTTGAGCAAGCGCCTCGCCCAACAATTCCCCGTGTCTGGCGCTGCCGGTTTGAACGGCGACGACCCCGGCGACGCCGGGCTTGTCTTGAAACGTCGCAAATCCATGCACGAGCGCGGCGATGGATTGTGCCTGACCGCTCGCATTGACCACCAAAATGACCGGTAGGCCTAGGGTTTCGGCAATATTGGCGGTTGAGCCATCAGTACTGGCGGCGCCATCATACATCCCCATCATGCCTTCAATAACCAGTAAATCGGTACCGGTTCCAAGCTCTCGCGCACGGGCGCACAGTTGCGTTGTGCCCATCGCCCATTTGTCGAGACTGAAACAGTCGGTCTGAGTTGCGAGTCCTAAGAATTGCGGATCAATGAAGCCAGGGCCGCCTTTGGCCACTTTTACGTCCATGCCGCGTGTTGAGAGCGCCGCTGCCAATCCCATGGTGAAAATCGTTTTTCCGGAATTCGAATGCGGGGCGGCGATGACGAGACCGCGAGGGAGTTTTGGCGCCATAAACTTCCTTTCGTGGATCGATGGACCGCCGCCGTTTTCTATGTGCTCACAAGCGCTTCTGTCTTGAAGATATAAGACCCTGTGTTCAAGAGCGTTTCGGGACTTCAAGATCGGCCGGGTCGGAAACAACAATGTGTTCTATTTTTGTTCTTGTCTTGCCGGACAAACCGTGAGAGGCGGGATTTACGCAGAGGCGCATAGAGAGGTATGCGAAAGCTATGACAGATCTGTTTGCCGCCTCTGGCTTATCTGACGGTGCGCCGCGACCCTTAGCGGATAAGCTGCGTCCGACTTCGCTTGGTGACGTGGTCGGGCAAGATCATTTATTGGCGCCCGATGGCCCGATTGGGAGGATGTTGGCGACGAAGACCCTGTCATCGATCATTCTATGGGGGCCGCCCGGCGTTGGAAAGACGACCATAGCCCGCCTCCTCGCGAAAGAAACAGATCTCCACTTCGAAGCCATTTCGGCGATTTTTTCGGGCGTGAGAGAGCTACGCGCGGTGTTTGAAGCAGCGCAACACAGGCGCGATTTAGGGCAGGGGACGCTGCTCTTTGTCGATGAAATTCACCGCTTTAACCGCGCGCAGCAAGACGGTTTTCTGCCCTATGTCGAAGCCGGTACGGTGACTCTGGTTGGCGCGACCACCGAAAATCCGAGCTTCGAGCTTAACGGGGCCCTGCTCTCGCGTTGCGCGGTTTTGGTGCTCCATCGTTTAGATGAAGCCGCTGCGAAGACGCTTGTCCGCCGTGCGGAAGCGGAGCTCGGTCGCGCGCTGCCATTGGCGGAGGCCGCGCGCGATGCATTGATCGATATGGCGGATGGCGATGGGCGCTATTTGCTGAACCTGGTGGAGCAAGTCTCTGGGCTTCCGGAGACACAGGACCCGCTCTCGCCCGAGGGCCTTTCCAAGGTCCTGCAAAAACGAGCCCCCGCTTATGACAAGGACCGCGACGGCCATTACAATCTCATCTCGGCGCTGCATAAGTCGGTTCGCGGCTCGGACCCGGACGCTGCGCTTTATTGGTTTGCGCGGATGTTGGAGGGCGGCGAAGATCCGCTTTTCATCGCGCGCCGGTTGATCGTCATGGCAAGCGAAGATATCGGTCTTGCCGATCCGACAGCGATGATGGTGGCGGGCGAAGCAGCGCGCGCGTTTGAGCGACTGGGCGCGCCCGAGGGTCTTATTCCAATGGCGCATGCCCTTGTGCATCTGGCCACCGCGCCAAAGTCCAATGCTGCTTATCTGGGTCTTAAACGCGCGCGGGCAGCGGCGCGCGAAACCGGGTCTTTGATGCCGCCAAAGCACATTCTGAACGCGCCGACGCAACTGATGAAGGATCAAGGCTATGGCGAGGGATATGCCTATGATCATGACGCCGAAGGCAGCTTTTCGGGCCAAGACTATTTCCCCGACGGGATGGACCGCGCCCACTTTTACGATCCCAAAGGCGCTGGGCGGGAGGCGCAAATTGCAGAACGCTTGCAACATTGGCGGCAGCTGCGCGCGCGCCGCGCAGACCCGTCATGACGCGAGCGGCCCTGCGAATCTCAAATCGCGATGCGCGGCGTCTATGGCTCGGCGCGCAATGCTTGGCGGAAACGCCGACCGGCCCGCTGGACCTCGACCAGCTGATCCAACGTCTAGGCTTTGTCCAACTCGATACGATTCAAGTGGTTGCCCGCGCGCATCATCATATCATCTGGAGCCGTAACCAAAATTATCGCGAGCGCATGCTCAATCGCCATCTGGCCGATCATCGCAAAGTCTTCGAGCATTTCACACATGATGCATCGGTGATCCCGATGGCGTTTTATCCAATTTGGCAGCGCCAATTTCGTCGCCTGGAGGAAAAGGTCCGCAAATCGCAATGGCATAAAAGCATGCTCGGGCCGAAAGATCGCGCGGCGATCAAAACCCGCATTCACGAGGAAGGCCCGCTTTGCACCAAGGCGTTCGACACCAAGATTACGGGTGAGAAAAAGATGTGGGACCGCCCGCCGCACAAGCTTGCGCTCGATTATATGTGGTATTCAGGAGAGCTTTCGACGTCGCACAGAGAAAACTTCACGAAGTTCTACGATCTAACCGAACGCGTGATCCCGTCCGAAATGCGCCAAAATGTGCCGTCCGATGAAGCGCAAGTCGATTGGCTTTGCCAGGCCGCGCTCGCGCGTATGGCGTTTGGCAGCGAGGGCGACATTCAACGGTTTTGGGCCGCGGTCAGCAATCAAGAAGCGAAGACCTGGGTCGCCGAAAACAGAGCTGAGCTGGTGCCAGTGGAAATTCAGACCGCCGATCGCAGCGCTTTTACAATTTGGGCGAGCGGCGACATCGAACAGCAACTGAAACACGTGCGCGCACCAACGACGCGATTGCGAATCCTAAACCCGTTTGACCCGGTTATCCGCGATCGTCATCGCTTGAAACGCTTATTTGGATTTGACTACACAATCGAAATGTTCGTGCCCGCCGCCAAGCGGAAATGGGGATACTATGTGTTCCCGCTGCTCGAAGGTGACCGTTTTGTCGGTCGTATTGAATTGAAGGCAGACCGGGGCGCTGGCCGTCTGCGCGTTCTTAATCTGTGGGCCGAGCCAAAGATCCACTGGAGCGCAGCGCGTGCGGCAAAGCTTGATGCAGAACTTGCTCGAATGTTGCGCTTTGTTGGGTTGGAAGAGGTGATCTGGGAGGTTCCGTCCAAACCTGCCTTGCTTTGACCTGGATCTTGTTTAGGTCGGTTGCCAGGCGGAGGGAAATTGCGATGTCTGAACACCAAAGTCGAGCGCGGGCCGCGCCGCGGGACTCCATCACCTCGGCGGATCCGCAGATATAATCTCTATGGAATGGCTGACCATCACACCGCCCGTGCTTGCGATCATCGTCGCGGTTTGGACACGGAACGTCTTCTGGGCCTTAGGACTGGCCATCTGGTTGAGCGAGACCATGATTGCGGGCTTCAACCCGTTTATGGGGGCGCTTGGCAGCATTGATCGCGCGGTCGGGGTGTTCGATAGCGCGTACAATACGCGCGTGCTTCTATTCTGTCTGATCATCGGTGCTTTGATTGTCTATATGCAGCGCTCGGGCGGGATCAGCGCAATGGTGGACCGGCTGCAATCATCCGGCTTCGCATCCACCCCGCGGCGCGCCAGCTTTGTGACCGCGATTTGCGGCGTCTTGATCTTTGTCGAGACCAATATCAGCCTGCTGACGACAGGCATTCTTGGGCGCCCTCTATTTGACAAGTTAAAGCTGAGCCGCGAGCGGCTCGCATTCATCATCGATTCCACCTGCGCGCCCGTTAGCGTGCTGATCCTTTTTAATGGTTGGGGCGCTTATTTACTCGGGCTTCTGAATGAAAACGGCGTCGAGGGCGCGACCGGCGTTTTGATGGCGACCATCGGCTTAAACTTCTATGCATGGATCGCCATTGCGCTGGTCTTTTTCACCGTTTTTTCGAATCGAACATTCGGCCCGCTGGCGGCATCGGAGCGCAATACGGCAGGGCCAACGGCAGGGCTGAAGGGCGACGTATTTAACGAGGCCCCGGCCGCGCCATCATCGGCTTTTTACATGGCCATTCCACTCTTGATTATGATTGGCGGAACGCTTGGTTTCATGATTTGGACGGGGGATGGCGACATCCGACAAGGATCCGGATCACAAGCGATCCTGTGGTCGGTGATCTTGGCCACCGCGGCCGCGTTCCTCTGCCTCGCCCATTCGAAACGCGCCAAGGGGGAGTTGGTCGATCTCGGGTTTCGCGGCATGGGCGACCTGCTGCCGGCTGTCACGATGATTTATCTCGCACTCGTCCTGGGCGCGAGCCTCAATGCGGTTGGCATGCGCGAGTTCATTGCCAGCATTGCGTCAAGCTTTCCAGCGCCCGCCGCCATCCCGGCAATTCTGTTCGTTGCTGCAGCGATTACCTCATTTGCGGCTGGAACCAGCTGGGGCACATATGGGATTATCATCCCGGTTGCTGTCCCGTTAGCGCTGGGCGCCGGCGTGCCGTTGCCGTTGGCCGTCGCTGCCGTCATGGGCGGCGGCGTCTTTGGTGATCATTGTTCGCCGATTTCGGACACGACGATCATCGCTTCTTTGGCATCGGGATGTGATCATATGGACCATGTTCGGACCCAGCTTCCCTATGCTGTGGTCGGTGGGATTTTCGCGACGGGGCTTTATTTGACCGCCGGGCTTGTTTCATAGGCCTGAATCACCGCTTGCATGAGGGTTTCCGTAAAGAGATTTAGCGCAGGATGTGTGGAACTGCGCGCTGGCGGCGTTTGCGGTGTGCCGGTGACCGCAAAGGCGAAGCTTATGTCTAAATCCGGCGCATACCAAGCGCCCGCATATAGACCATACGCTTCACCGGCGTGCCCAAACAAGGTCTGTCCGGGCCAGAGGCTTTCCTCGGCCGGGTGGACTTGAACCCCGGTGCCGAACTGAGTGTAATAGCGTCCGTCATGAACGCCATTGCTTTCGGCAGAATTGAGTGTCCAAACCGGTTCGCAGAGGCTCGGCGCATATTTCAGGCGCGCCGCAAGGGTCGCCAAATCGATCAGGTTTGCCCGCAATCCGCCTTGCGGCGAAAAAAGCGTGCCATTGGTACCGGGTTGATAGGTGTTTAAGTCAGCCTCTGCGGTCTTTAAGATCAGCGGCTCCGGGTTTTGGAGATCTTTCGTGTCATCGATTTGCGGCTGCCAACCGGTTTCTGTCTCACGATAGAGCGTGGCGCCTGTGCGCTTTTTCTCAAGGCTCACCTCGGCCCAATTGAAGCCAACGTCTAACCCCATAGGTCCAAAGACGATATCTCGCACCAAATGATCAAATCGTCGGCCCGCGGCGCGCTCAAGCACGGTCGCGACAATGCCATAGCCGAGATTGCAATATTCAAACTGCTGGTCGCTGCGAAAAGCCGATGGTCCGAGCAGCGTTTCGATGCGTCCGGGATGCGCCAGCCAATAAACCTCGGGATCGGTCATGCCGCCCGTGTGGCTGAGCAGCGCGCGCACACTCGGTCCTTCATCGCCGGCCGCCGAGGTCTTCGGGAAGCCAGGCAACCAGTTTCGGATCCCTTGATCCAAATCGATGGTGCCGTCCCGATCGAGTTTTTCCGCGCAGAGCGCAACGGCAAGCTTTGAGATGGAGGCGGCGCGAAATGCGCTGCGCGGTGTGAACGGGCGCTCCCCCAATACGGCGTCGCCGGCCGCTGCCTGTGCGATCACGATATTCTCGCGCATGACCACAAGGCCTGCCGCCGGCGCCCGCTGCTGTGCTGGTGCCTCAATGAGCCGATTTAGAAGCCGCTCCGCGCGGTTGTCTTGGGTGCATCCCGATAGGCCCACCGCTGCGAGCGGCAGCGTCGCTAAAACGCTTCGACGCGAAACGTCCACGATCCGCGCTGCGCGCAATTAGCCCAGCACTTCTGCCAGGAAGTCCTGGCAAGCTGCAAAACTCCTGCGATCCGCGCCCGCATCGAAGACGGTGCCAAACCCCGGATCATTGGCGTTCGGATTGGTAAAAGCGTGCATGACGGCACCATAGGCATGAAGTTGCCAGTCCGCTTGCGCGGCCGTCATCTCTCTTGAAAAATCCATAACATCGTCGGGCGTCGCCATAGGATCTTCCCAGCCATGCAGAGCCAAAACGCGTGGGCTAATTTTTTCATCTGTATTGCCGGGTGCGCCGAACAGTCCGTGAAAACTGACCACGCCGTCGACCGCCATATTCTTACGCGCCATATCGAGCACGCAGAGGCCGCCAAAACAAAATCCGATCGCCGCAGCTTTGTCAGTGCCAGCAGCGTCTTTCGCGGCTGTCAGTGCGCGCTCTAGGCGCGATTGTAGGAGGGGACGGTTTTCAGCAAGCGGGGTCATCAGGGCTTGGCACTCTTCGGTGGTTTCGCCGCGCTGGCCTTTGCCATAAACATCTAAAGCAAATCCGGCATAGCCCCATTCTGCCATCAATGCCGCTTTGCTCTGTTCGAACTCGGATTGGCCACCCCAAGCATGGGCGACAACAATCACGCCTTTCGGGTCGCTGCCAGGCATCGCCAGATACCCTTCATAGGTTTGACCATCCTGGTCATAATCCACGGTCTGAGTGGTGACGCTCATGCGAAGTCTCCTAACAATCTGCGATGAGCTATCGGTTTAGCGAAGGCGGGCGGCGATTCAAGCGCCGACGCGGCGGAATCGTGCCGAAATTGGTCCGCGCCTAGGCCCGAACCAGACCAATTTCCCGCAAACGTTCCATCAAATAGTCTTGCGCGGTGATCGATGGCTCGGCCTGCCCGCCTTCAGCCAGGCATTGCGGCAGGGTTTCGATCAGGACGTCGGGACTGAAGTGCAGAAAATAGGGGGTCGAGTAACGCGGAAATCTTGATCGCTCAGGCGACGGATTCAGCACCCTATGCGTCGTCGATGGCAGCACGCCGCCCGTCAAGCGTTGCAGCATGTCGCCGCAATTGATCACCAAAGATCCCGCGGGTGGATTGATGTCCAACCATTTGCCAGACCGATGCAAGGCTTGCAGTCCCGCTTCCTCGGCGCCGAGCAAGAGCGTAATCACATTGATGTCTTCATGCGCACCGGCGCGCACGGTGCCTTGTGGCGGTGGATTGGCCTGCGGCGGATAATGCAAGAGGCGCAGAATAGAATTGCCGGACGCGACTTTATCGTCAAACCACGGCTCTGGCAGACCCAAATGGAGGGCGACGGTCGCGAGCAATTTTTGGCCGAACGCATCCATGGCGTCGAAAAAGTCATGGGTGGAGCGGTCAAAGCCTTCGATCTCTTGAACGCTGGGCGTTTCTTTCATGAAGCCGTGATACGGACTATCGGGCGCGAGGTTGCGCCCGGTATGCCAAAACTCTTTTAGATCAGCGGCCTCCGCGCCTTTGGCATTTTCGCTGCCAAACGGCGTGTAACCGCGCTGCCCACCACCGGCTGCATCGTAATAGTTTGCTTTCACCTCAACGGGCAGGGCGAAAAACGCTTTTGACGCGTCGACCGCCCGATCAATCACCGTTTGCGGGATCGGATGATCACAAATGACGGCAAATCCCGTTTCTCGAAACGATCGCCCCAGCGCATCCGCAAATGTCGCTTTGTCATCGGGCCATAGGGTGAATGAGATGGGTTCGAAATAATCGGTCATGCCGCAGTCATACGCCGCCGCGAAACCAAGGGGAAGCCCGGGCCTCATTTAACCCAGACATTTCCGAAGCAGGCGGTGTAATCAGAGCTAAAACTCTGGCACTTCCCGCGGCATCTGCCAGCGTCCGTCTGCGGTTTGGCAGACTTCCACAGGCTCGCGAATGACGGTTCCGTCCGGCAGCCGTGTCTCGCGGCGCACCGTCGTGCAATCGCCCTGGGTTCGGCTTTCCTCTGGCGCGCCAAGCAATTCATCTTGATCCGGCGTTGGGTAGGCCGGTTCGCTCGGATAGGCCGGAACACTTGGATAAGCGGGGCTGCTGGCGGGCAAGGGGTCAGCGCGCCGAGCCGATTGCTGCAGATCGGGATTCTCCCAAGCCGGTCCGGTTGGCGAGCGCGTTGGCGCATATGGATCGCCGTGGCCATAGCTACGCTTCGCGATGCCATAGCTGTAAGTACGGTAGCAATTGGTCGAGTCCGCAGCGACTTCACTGCCAATCGCTGCGCCGAGGACACCGCCGATCACCGCACCGGCAATCTCGGCGCCGTCATCCCCGCGATCATGATAGTAGCCGCGATGATGTCGCCGATAGCCACGATATCGATGATATCCACGATACCCGCGATACCCTCTGTATCGGTGATAGCCATTGTCCGGCTCCAAAGCCCCGCCAATGGCCGCGCCGATCAAACCGCCGGCCACAGCCCCAACGACGCCGCCGGCTAAGCGATCACTGTCCCTCTGCTTTTCACAGGCAATGCTCGCCACGCTCGGTTGAGCGCTATACGTGCCGTAATGATTGTGATCTGCGAGAGCGGCAGGCGCACAGCCAAACGCTACAGCGCTGGCCAATAAGCAGGTTCGGATCATCATCGAGAGATTCCCCTTATTTACAGATGCATGCGTTCATTATCACAAGCTCGTGCAAGAAAGCTGCCTGAACCTTCCTGAATGGAAGCTGAAGCGTGCGATCGCATGGCCTCTGGACGGCGGGGGGCTTGCGCGCCATGTTACCATGTATGGGACTTATAGATGATGCACGAAAAACCGTCGCGCGCGCCCGGTATGGCGCCGCACAAGGTGTTCGGTCTGCTTGGTATGGCGGCCAGTATGCGCTGGCTCGCCGTCGCTCCGCTGGTTTCAATCGGCCAGGCGAACCAATCTTCAAACCGCAAAACAAACCAGACTTAAAAGCTTTGCGGGCAGCCTATTTCGATCTGTTTCGTCAAGATCGGGAAAATGTCGAACGCGGGCTTTATCCTGATCCTGTCGGCCGCGAGATGCGGGTCAGGGATTTCCCAAAAGCCTTACGCCGGGCCCGTCAGTTTCTCGCTGATGTCGCCGAAGTCGATCGTCGACGGTTAAACCGAAATGGCGTTGAAGTGCGCCAAAGCGAAATTGCTGATCCAGAGCGATTTCCAGCCTATTATCGGCAGAATTTTCACTATCAAACCGATGGCTGGCTGAGTGATCACAGCGCTGAGATTTATGATCACCAGGTTGAGGCTTTATTCACCGGAGCGGCCGGGGCGATGCGGCGTGCGGCTTTGGCCGAGCTTTGCAAGCAATTGCATGGCAAAGATCAGCGCAGCGTCAAGGTTCTGGATCTCGCCTGCGGGACGGGCCGGTTCCTGTCGCAAGTCATGACGGCGCTGCCAAAACTGGATTTAACAGGCGTCGACCTGTCACCGCCTTATGTCAGCGCTGCCCGCGAAAACGTTCAGCATTGGCCGCACGTTGATGTTGTCGAAGGCGCTGCGGAATCTTTACCGTTCGAAGACAACTCTTTCGATCATTTGATTTCGATTTATTTGTTCCACGAATTGCCGCCGCGCGTACGCCCGCAGGTTATCTCCGAAGCGGCGCGTGTCGTGAAGCCAGGTGGGACATTTATCATCGCCGATAGCCTGCAATTCGGCGATCATCCGGGACTCGACGGGTTCCTTGAATACTTCCCCGAGGGCTTCCATGAGCCTTATTATAAGGGCTTTTTGAAGTGGTCGTTTGATCCGGTTATGGGGCGCAATGGCTTTTCGGCAGAGAATTTGCAACTGGCATTCCTTACAAAAGTCCGCGTCTGGCGCAAAACCGTTTAGGAGGGTGCGATGTCTGATAGAAAACTGATGCTCATCACTGGCGCATCAGCGGGGATCGGTGAGGAGTTTGCTAAACAATATGCCGCTCGCGGTTGGGATCTTGCCCTGACAGCGCGGCGCAAAGACCGCCTTGAGGAGCTGGCTGAGAACCTCGCGGCATCGCATAAAATAGAGACCATTATCATCCCGCAAGACCTTGCCCGCGCATCGAGCGTCGATAGTATTTTGAAGACGATCAAAGGGGCCGGACGGCACGTCGATGGCCTTGTTAATAATGCAGGCTACGGTCTGCCGGGGACGTTTTTTAACACCAAATGGAAAGATCAAGCGGCTTTTCTACGCGTGCTTTATACGGCGCCGGTCGAGTTGACGCATAAAGTGTTGCCTGGGATGGCGGAGCGGCGCTTTGGGCGAATTGTCAATGTCGCATCACTTGCCGGATACACGCCCGGGTCAAACGGACATACACTGTATGCCAGCGTCAAAGCTGGCATGATCAAATTCTCCGAAAGCATCAGCGCTGAGGCGAAAGCGGCAGGCTATGGCAATGTGCACTGCACAGCCCTTTGCCCAGGCTTCACATGGTCGGAATTTCACGATGTCAACGGCACCCGGCAAAAGACAAATGAAATGCCAGATTGGATGTGGATGGAAGCCGAACCGGTTGTCCAAGCAGGCATCCAAGCGTGTGAGCGCGGGCAACCTGTCATTGTGCCAGGTGCCGTCAATAAAGGCCTTGCAACCCTGACAAAGGTCCTCCCCGAACCGCTTGGGCGCGCTTTGGTCGGGGCGCAGTCCAAACGCTTTCGAAATGCCAATTAGTCGGATGCTTGCCGCGCCGAATGAAGTGGCTTAGGGGACACGAAAACCAGAACGGAGTCTGAGCTTTGCAAGCGCTACTTTCGGCCCTTCACGTCTATTTCATTTCGCCAATTCTAACGATTTTTTTCTTCGCCCTGCTTGTTTATGTGATCTTGGGGTGGCTGATGGTTGGCGGCGTAGTCGACAATCGAAACCAAACAGTCAGGTCGATTTACGGGTTTTTGTTCCAAATCATTGAACCCATCGCGCGACCGATCCGCAAGGTGATCCCACCCTTGGGCAGTCTCGATCTTTCGATTCTGGTCATTGCTCTGGCGATTCCTTTTTTGCGCGACTGGGTCATTCCAAGAGTGATTTTGGCGGTTCCATTTTAAGCGGGAGATACCGGCCAGATGACCGAGCGAACCAACCGGTTTAGGGGCGGGGTTTGCGCCCCTTCGCTGTTCGGAGTTGAGCAGACATGACCGCAGCCATTGTTTCAGGAAAAGACCTTGCCGCAGACATCCATAGGCGGGTTGCGAGCGCTGTCACCGCGCTGCCGCGACCGCCATCGCTTGCGGTCGTGATTGTCGGCGACCATCCGGCCAGCCAGGTCTATGTTCGCAGCAAAGTTCGGTTGACCGAAGCGGCCGGAATGCGATCGCTGCATCATGCACTGCCAGCCACCGCAACCCAATCTGATGTCGAGGCTCTGATCGCAGCGTTGAATGCGGATGACGAAGTTGATGGCATATTGCTGCAATTGCCATTGCCAGAGGGGCTTGATGAGGCCGCGGCGATCGAGCGGATTGATCCGGCAAAAGACGTTGATGGTCTGACCGAAGTCAGCGCGGGTCGTCTCAGCCTTGGCAAACCCGGTTTGCGACCTTGTACGCCCACTGGGTGTGTGATGCTCGCCAAGAGCGCCCTTGGCGACGACTTATCCGGCAAACATGTGACGGTGATCGGGCGGTCTATTTTGGTCGGAAAGCCAGCGGCTTTGTTGTTTCTGAGTGAGCATTGCACCGTCACCATCGCGCATTCGCGGACCCATGATCTACCGGGTCTCTGCCGCCAGGCGGATATTCTCGTCCCGGCGGTCGGGCGGCCAGAAATGGTAACAGGGGATTGGGTAAAGCCAGGGGCCTGCGTCATTGATGTTGGGATCAATCGCGTTCCGGCGCCCGAAAAGGGCGAGGGCAAGACCAAGCTGGTCGGCGATGCAGCGTTTTCCAGTTGCGCGGAGGTGGCTGGCTTCATCACACCGGTGCCGGGCGGCGTGGGTCCGATGACGATTGCCTGCTTGCTTCGAAACACGGTCCTTGCGGCCTGCGCGCGGCGGCATTGGGCGCCCCCCGAAGCCCTATGAGTCAGTCGTTTAAGAGCCCGGCAACAGGTCTTTTTGCGGCGATGTGGACCGCCCAGTCAGGGCAGTGTGCCCTCTGCGGTCGAGCCATGCTGCGCAATCGCTTTGAAACCGTTCACGCGCGGCTATGGGCGAAACATCGCGCCACGATTGATCACATTCTACCGGTGTCAAAAGGCGGGACGGATGATCCCGGCAATTTGCAGCTCGCGCATGCCCAGTGCAACAAAGTGAAGGGCAATCGCCGCTGATTACTTTGCCGGGTCCTCCGGAATCGCCTGATCCATGTTTCGCGCAGGCTGATTGCTGGGGCCACCGACTTGCTTGGCCGGGACACCCGCAACTGTGCATTGGGCCGGAACATCCTTCAGAACGACGGAGCCTGCAGCCACTTTCGCCTCATCGCCGATCTGGATATTGCCGAGCACTTTCGCACCCACAGAGAGCAAAACGCCATCGCCGATTTTCGGATGGCGATCGCCAACCTCTTTGCCCGTTCCGCCAAGAGTAACCCCGTGCAGCAAGGAGCAATTATCACCCACAATCGCCGTTTCGCCGATTGTGATATCTGTTGCATGGTCGAGCATGACGCCGCGGCCAATCTTTGCAGCCGGGTGAATGTCGACGGCGAAGAGCTCACTGGCGCGCGATTGAAAATGGAAGGCGAGGGTTTCGCGCCCTTGTTTCCAGAGGTGATTTGCAATCCGATGCGTTTGCAGCGCGAGAAACCCTTTGAAAAACAAAAACGGTTGTAACATGCCACGACAGGCAGGATCGCGTTCCAGCGTCGCTTGCATGTCCGCTTCAGCGGCTTCGACCAGGCTATGATCGCTATCATAGGCATTCGCGATGACTTGCCGGACTTGTTGAGCGCCCATTTCGGGACCCGCCAGTTTTTCGGCCAAATGGAAGGCAAGCGCCTGGCAAATCGTTTCATGGCTGAGAATGGCAGCATCGATATAACTTGCCATTGTCGGCTCGTCCGAAGCCGCAGCGCGCGCTTCGAAGCGCAAACGGGTCCAAACCGGTGGGGGTGCGCCGATGTCTGGATTATCATCCATAAGCCGTCTCCTCCGCTCGCATGGCAATCAACATGGAACCATGGCGAGTCGAGTTCAAGTGATAAGTCGCGACAGGTTAGCTCTTCTGTTTATGCAGAAAGCGAATAGCAAACTCGCCGGTGACGGCGCGCACAACTTCGCCATACAACGTGCCCACGCGCATTTTCTCGCCGACAAAGGGCACCGGTCCGTCAAACTCGAACGCCGCGCCCGTGAGCGAAATATCGATGACCCGGCACTGGAGTTTCGTGCCATTGGCGCGGGTCACGAGCGCTGGGCCGCCTGCCGCCTTGCGCGGCGCCGACCGCTCATCGGTGAGATCGTACTTCTTATGGTTCAAGAGCCAAACCAGACGATCAGCGAGCTTATCCTGTTTGTGCCGCGGCGTATGGAATTTAACCGCGAACCCGACCTCGGTTTCTCTGACCACCTCACCCGCGACACGGCCGAGATCATCGAAATAGCACACCACTTTGCTGCCAATAGGCGGCACGCAGACCGCCTCAAGATTTGCCCCGCCGCAGGAGATATCTGCAGTGACAAAGCTGTGGTCGGCGTCTTCGAATAAAAACCGCCCGCCCAAGGCCAGCGCAACCCGGTAATGGCGCCGCCGATCCGGCTTCGCCCGTTTGCGTGGCGGTTGATTTTCGAAAGTTGAGAGAGCAACACTCATTCAACGCTCCAATCAGCTGTCTTGCCCCAACTTGCGTACTTCGATTGACAATACGCAAGCCGGGTTCACAAATGGTTGATGAGATTGGTTAAGCTCTGCGGTCGAAACAAGATCGGGAGTGTTTAAAGGCGACAAGATGAGTGGTAAAAAAGGCTTTGATTACATCATTGTAGGGGCAGGAAGCGCAGGGTGCGTGCTCGCCAATAGGTTAACGGAAGACCCAAATGTCAGCGTTTGCTTGATCGAGGCCGGCAAAAAAGACAAGTCGCTTTTGATTCGAATGCCGGCCGGCGTTGGAGGCCTGATCAAGGATGAAAATCCCCAAAATTGGGGCTTTTGGACGACCCCCCAGAAACATATGGACAATCGTAAATTATGGTGGCCGCGCGGTCGCGGCTGGGGCGGGTCATCATCGATCAATGGCATGATCTATATTCGCGGACATGCGCGCGATTATGATCAATGGCGACAAACGGGTCTGACCGGCTGGGGCTTCGCCGATGTTTTGCCATACTTCCGCAAGTCAGAGGGCTATGAGCGCGGCGCGGATGCGTTTCATGGCGGCGATGGCCCATTAAGGGTGAGCGATAGCCCTTTTGAAGACCGGTTATACGATATGTTTGTCCGCGCGGGGCTTGAAGCGGGGTATCCGCAAACCGCTGATTTCAATGGCCCGCAACAAGAAGGCTTTGGTCCGTACCAGCGCACCATTCATGAGGGCGAACGCTGGAGCGCCTCTTATGCTTACCTGCGCCCGATCGAGGGCGAGCGGCCGAACCTGACAATTCTATCCACGGCACTGGTCTCGCGGGTCGTCTTCCGCGGGGGCAAAGCCTATGGCGTTGAAACGGTTGCGAAGCGCGGGGCGCAACCGGAACTGATCCATGCAGCCCAAGAGGTCATCATTTGCGCCGGCGCTGTGCAGTCGCCGCAAATCCTGCAATTGTCCGGCATCGGTCCGGCCGACACTCTGCGCACGTTTGGCATTACCAGTTTAGTTGATAGCCCAAATGTCGGCGCCAATCTGCAAGACCATCTAGATGTAACCGTGATCCATGAAATGACCGAGAAGGCATCGGCGTATTCTCGGCAAGCGGGGCTGAAACGATTTGCGGTCGCAATCAAATATTTGATGACGAAGTCCGGGGCCGGGGCGGACAATTTCTTGCAAGCCGGGGCATTTTTGAAAAGCCGGATGGGACTCGATCGGCCAGATGTTCAATTACATGTGGTGAATGCGATGATGCGCGACCACGGCAAATTCGATTACAAACGCGACGGCTTCACCGTCCATGCCTGCCAGTTGCGCCCGGAGAGTCGCGGCAGCGTTATGATCCAAAGCGCTGACCCGTTTGAACACCCGGCGATTGATCCAAACTATCTCGCCACCGAGGGCGATCCGCTGACCATGCGGGAGTCGATTAGAATGATCCGCGATATTGTTGGTCAGGCGGCGCTGGCACCCCTGCGCGGCGCGGAAGCGTTTCCGGGGCCAGAAGTTCAAACGGATGAGGAGATTGATGCCTTCATTCGAAGCTCCGGCGAGACGATTTATCATCCCGTGGGGACGGTGGCGATGGGCATCCACGATCAAGATCCGATTGATGGTGAATTGCGCGTGCGCGGCGTCGAGGGTCTGCGCGTGATCGATGCATCCGTGATGCCCACTCTGATCGGTGGAAACACCAATGCGCCGACGATTATGATTGCCGAAAAAGCCGCAGATATGATCCGCGGGATCGCGCCGCTGGCGCCGCAGGAGGTTGAAATCGCCGCTTAGCGCGGACGCTTCCAAACCATTTTGGCGTGGGCATCCGCATCCGGCCCAAGGCCTGTCCAGGCCAATTGGCCGGTATCTGCATTAACAATCACGAACCGTCCGCGCTCTGCCAGCACCGTGGCCAATTGATTGCGCAAGTCGACGACGGGCGTTTCGCTATGCAAGATAAAGCAGCCGGGCATCAGCTCTGAGAAGCGGCCGAGCGCGTTCAATACGGCAATCGCTGCGCGGCGACCATCGGCATTGCTCTGCAGAGTGATCATATAATTTACCGGTGCCGTTTCGCGCGCGGGAGGGACGTGCGGTTCAGAGGGGTCGAACAAGGTGCGGAGTTCGCAATACTCCAGCGCTGGCGCAAAGGCAGACCCATCGGTCGTGGCGACTTTAGAGGCCAGCGAGAGCCGACCTTCGTCAGCGAAGCCTCGCATTTGCCCCAGCGTATAAGGACCATAGACCACATCATTGACCAAAATACGCCAAATCGGCGGATCGATTGCGGACAGATCAAGTGCGTTTTCGTTCGACATGTCGCCACGTCATCCTTGATTCGGATTAACCAAGTCATAGCGTAGCGGCAAATTGATCGAGACGGGAGCGCGAAGTGATTGAAAGCGAGTTTTTAAACACGCGGGTCGAGGGCAATATTTTGATTGTCGAGATGAACCGCCCAGAAAAGATGAATGCCCTGCATCCGCCAGCCAACCGAGATCTCGGGGATGTGTTTGATGCCTTTGCCGAAGACAAAGACCTTTGGGTGGCGATCATTACCGGTGCGGGTGAGCGCGCGTTTAGTGCGGGCAATGATTTGCGCTACCAAGCCGAGGGCGGGGAGATGTTTCCGGTTCCATCGGGCTTTGGCGGGCTGACCAACCGCTATGATTTGTTCAAGCCGGTGATCGCTGCGGTGAACGGTGTGGCGATGGGCGGCGGATTTGAAATTGCGCTGGCTTGCGATTTGATCATTGCGTCTGATAATGCACGCTTCGCGCTACCTGAACCAAAAGTTGGCTTAGCCGCCTTAGCCGGCGGTCTGCATCGCTTGCCCCGGCAAATTGGCTTGAAGCGTGCGATGGGGATGCTGCTTACAGGCCGACATGTGATGGCCGAAGAAGGCCAACACTTGGGCTTCGTCAATGAGGTGGTTCCGCAAGCCGAGCTGATGGACGCGGCCCTGCGTTGGGCCGGGATGATTGCTGAATGTTCTCCCGCATCGGTCCGCACCACCAAAGAAGTGGCCATGAAGGGTCTAGATACGGCGAATTTCGAGGAGGCATTTTCCAAGCGCTATGATGCCATTGGGCGCATGCTGAAGGGCCCAGACTTCATCGAGGGGCCGCTCGCATTCTCGCAGAAGCGCAAACCGAATTGGAGCGGTGACTAAGGAAATTGCATTTTACGCGATCTGATCCTCCCGCTATGGTTTGAGATATCCACAAAGGGGTGAGTGTCATGTGGCTTTTCTTTCAATCACTTTCGAATGCCTCCGCGAAAATTGTCGCGACATTTTTTATGGTTTTGGTGCTGATCATGCTGGGCGTCCTGTTCGCCCCAAACCTGTTCAATACGGTCAATGATTTTGCCAATTATCTCGCCAATCTCGACTGGGTGCGAAATCCAGCGTTTGGGGATCAAGGCGTCGCGGTGACTCGCGTCTTTATCAATGAGTCTTCGATCTTTGGCATTGTCATGACCTTGCTCGCTAGGATCATCGTCGAGCTGATTTGGTGGAGCTGCGGGCAGCTTTGGCGGATGGTGAATCCGCCTGACCAAGCGCCCGCATAAATCCACATGAATCGCAGCATTGCCTGCGGAATCGTGCCACACCCCGGTTTGCAGGCACGCCTCTGACCGTTATGTCGGGGCCAGTTGGAAAATAGGAGCAAGCCATGGGCCGCGAAGAAGTCCTCCGCTTAGAGGCGTATCTCAAAGAGAAACTCAATCCCGGATTGCGTCTGATCGCCCGTAAGGAGACCGACGATTCTGTCGAAGTCTATTTGGGCGCAGAGTTTTTGGCGGTGGTCTACAAAGACGTCGATGATGGTGAGACAAGCTATGCGCTGAATATGACCGTGCTGTCCGAGGATATTGGATAGCACGGCCAAGCCCGCCTTCGTCTTTAAGAGATCACAGCCTCCAGACGATCACATGCACCTGGATCAGAGCACGTCGAGCATGTCTGCGACGAGTGGGTGACGCACCACATCTTGCCCTTGCAAGCGAATGACCGACGCGCCGGCGAGTTTTTCTAGCCGCTCGGCCGCTTTTCCGAGCCCTGACAATTCCGGCAAAAGATCGCTCTGTGCGGGATCGCCGGTCACCACCATTGTTGAATGCCAACCGAGGCGCGTCAGCAGCATTTTGATCTGTGTATAGGTGCAGTTTTGAGCCTCATCGATGACCACGAAGGCATTGTTCAGTGTCCGACCGCGCATGAAACCAATGGGCGCGATTTCGATCAGGCCCTCTGCCATCATGTGCTTCAATTGCTGCGGGCTGAGGCGATCGGAAAGCGCATCATAAAGCGGGCGGAGGTATGGGGCGAGCTTGTCTTCCATCGCGCCTGGCAAAAACCCGATCTGCTCACCAGCTTCGACGGCCGGCCGGGACAGGATAATTCGCGCGACTTTGCCTTTTTGCAGCGCTTCGACCGCTTTGCAGATCGCGAGATAGGTTTTCCCGGTTCCGGCGGGCCCGAGCGCACAGACCAGGGCCTGCGCGTCGAGCGCTTCGAGCAAGCGCGCTTGGTTTTCAGAGCGCGGTTTGACAGTCTTTTGATAGCGCTGATGGCGCGCCCCATGGGCCGGTGTTGCCGGTTTCGATGAATCTGCATCATCGGGATGCCATTTTTCTCCCCCGCCTTGTATGGCGTAGAGTTGTGTTTCACGGGCGGCGCCTTGGTCAAAAAAGTTCGAAGCGTCGAAGGCGGCTTGTGCTTTCTGGCGTTTCGTAGCGGCGCGTTTACCCATGTTGATCTCCTTTGAGGACTGAATTGAGGGCAGAAAAAAACCGTTGAGCCAAAGGCGCAACGGTTGGTGAATTTTGCGGGTGAGACTCGACCCGATCAGTAGGCGGCGTCGCCCGCTCCGGGGGTGGCGTCTGAAAAGCTGATCTCAGGACCATCGGCACTGAGCCTCCCGAATCTCCTTACTTGCATTACACCTTAAGAGGGTTAACCGATTGTGACAGATGCGCGCTCGGCGAAAAAAATGAAATTGGGAGGCTGATATGGCTTTGTACGAATTAGGCGGCGTGTGCCCAACGCTTCCTCAGTCAGGCAATTATTGGGTCGCTGAAAATGCCACCGTGCTCGGGAATGTGATTCTCGAAGAGAATGCTTCGGTTTGGTTCAACGCGGTTTTGCGCGGCGACAATGATCCGATCACCGTTGGTGAGAACTCCAATGTCCAAGACGGGAGCGTGCTGCATACCGATATTGGGTGTCCTCTGACGATCGGGAAAAACGTCACCATCGGCCATATGGTAATGTTGCACGGCTGCACGATTGGAGAGGAGACCCTGATTGGCATTGGGTCGACCATCCTCAATCGAGCGGTGATTGGGAAAAACTGTATCATCGGTGCGCATGCCTTGATCCCGGAAGGCAAGATCATTCCCGACAATTCGCTGGTCATGGGCGCGCCTGGAAAGGTTGTGAAAGAGTTGAGCGAAGCACAGATCATGCTGATCAAGGGCTCTGCACAGGTCTATGTCGACAATTGGAAACGGTTCAAAACCGGTCTCAAACCGATTGCGGTTTAAGCTGCCGGTTCGCGGCGCGTTGCGACAAAGGCGATCGCTATCGCAATCGTGAGCAACAGGACGGTCAGCGCGATCCAAGAGTCTCTCAGCAGCCAGCCGCTGATCAAGCACGCGATCAGCATGCCAGCGATGGCCGCGACTTTGCCCTTGCGCGAGATCTCCCCGCGTTCGACGAAACTCTGGATCAGCGGGCCTGCCCCGGGCTGGGCATAAATCCAATCTCGGACCTTGGGGTGCGACTCCGCCAAGCAGAAGGCGGCGCCAATCCAAAAAATCGTGGTCGGCCAGAGCGGTAGTACCAAACCAACCGCACCAATCGCCAATAAGACGAAGCCACATAGGGCCCAGACCCACCTCATGCCGCCCCCTTCGCCGCGGCCGTCTGTGCGAACGAAGATCGAAACTCGGGCGCTTTCAGCAGCGCCGCCATATAAAAGACAGCGCAAGACGAGGGTCGGTGTGAAGCGCATTGGCGGGTCATCAGCCTCGAAGATAGGGCGGGCGCCCTCGCTTCGCCAGCTCTGTCCTGGCCATCTTGCCGGCGCTCAATCATGGCGAAAAAGTCTTTATTCCGCCCTGTTGGCGGCAACTCCAACCCGTGTAAAGGTTACAGATCGGACGAAAGGGTCTTTGCGATGAGCGGTCGAACATCAAGGGTGCGCAGCATCCTGCTCGGGGCATTGGTTTTTGCACTGGCAGCATGCGGAGGTGGAGACGCGCCCCCTGCTGATGTTCCGCCGCCGCCGGAAGCGGCTGAAGGCCAAGTGGTGGAGCGCTCGCGCTCTGCGCAAGTCGCCGCCGACCGACGAGAGCGCGAACGGCAACGGGTCGCCGAACAAGATGGCCAAGACCGGTTTAGCTATATCCGCTATGCGCCAGATACGAGCGAATCCTTGCCCAGGGCCTGTCTGGTCTTTTCCGAGCCGCTCAACCCGGAAATTGATTATGCGATTTATGCGCCGCTGCAGGGCGAGATTGAGGTTGCGTATAGCGTCAGCGGAGAGCGGCTTTGCTTGAGCGGGCTGAGTTTCGCGTCGACCTATACAATTACGCTCACAGAAGGCTTACCCGCGGAGGACGGAGAAGAGCTCGGCCGGGAAGAAACGGTGCAAATCAGCTTTGAGGATCGCCCGCCTTATGTCGGATTTAGTGGCTCTGGGGTCATTCTCCCCCGCGAGGATGCAGATGGTCTCGCCATCGAAACCGTTAATGTCGACCAGGTTCGGGTCAATGTTTCCCGCGTTAATGACCGGGCCCTCGCATTCAAGTCAATCAGCGAAGGCAGCGACTATCCTCAGGGGCGACGCGCCTATCTCTACGGATCAGACAATCCAAGCGATTTGTCGTCGCAGGTTTGGTCCGGGACGATGGAGATCGCCAACATTAAGAACGCGCCCGTAACGACGGTTTTTCCTTTGCCAGACGTGATCGAAACGCTCGATCCGGGGGCCTACTATATCGAAATCAGCGATGCGATTGAGCTTGGGCGCTCTGAAGGACCGCCCGCCTCGGCGCGGCGATGGGTGATGCTGACAGACCTTGCGCTCACCGCTTATCGAAGCGGCTCGGGGCTCGATGTGACGCTCCGATCGCTGCAAGACGGGCGCGTCATGCCGAACACGGAAGTGCAACTGATTGCGCGGAATAATGAAATTCTTGCGCAAGCTGCAACTGGTGTGGATGGCCGCGTATCTTTTGCACCGGAGTTGCTTGCCGGTCAGGGCAACTTGTCGCCAAAAATGATTCTCGCATCTGGGCTCAAAGGTGACACCGCCATTTTAGACCTCACCCGCGCGCCGGTCGATTTGTCCGAACTCAGCATTGGCGGTCGCTCCGCGCCAAATGAAATCGACGCCTATCTCTATACCGAACGCGGGATTTACAGGCCGGGCGAAACCGTTCGCCTCACGGCCTTGATCCGTGATCGGGCCGGGCGTGCGATTGTCGATCGTAATGGCTCGCTGATCACCTACCGCCCAAATGGTATGGAGGCCGCCCGCACACGGTTTGCAGCGGGCGAAGGGGGCGGTTTGCAGCGCGATATTGAATTGCCGGCTGGCGCCGCGCGAGGCTTGTGGCGGAGTGTCGTAGAGATTGATGCGCTCGGCCGCGTCGGAGAGGTCTCATACTCTGTCGAAGACTTCGTTCCGCAGCGGATTGCAGTTGAGCTTGACGCCGAAGAGGCCCCCTTTCTCCCGGGGGATGATGCCCGCGATATCGGGGTGACCGCGCGATTCTTATACGGCGCCCCTGGCGCTGCGCTCACAGTGACCTCCTCGGCGCGGATTGAGGCGGATCCGAATCCGTTCGGATATGATGGCTTTTCTTGGGGGCGGCATGATCGCAGTTTCCGCGCATTGATCCTCGATCTGGAAGACCGCGTGACCGATGGCGCAGGCAACGCCATCATGCGGCTGATCCCAGAGACACGCGGGCGCGATGCGGATATGCCCTTGCGCATCAATGCTCTGGTCAGCGTGATTGAACCGGGCGGGCGGGCTGTCACGGAAAGTGTCCGGATCCCATATCGACCACAAGATTTGTACCTCGGATTAAAACCGTCTTTTGAAAGACGCCTCCCGCTGGGCGATGACGGCGCCTTCGAGATTGCCGCACTGGATGCCTCAGGCATCGGTCTGGAAGAGGATCTTCGCTGGAAAATTCTCGCCATCAATTATCATTATGATTGGTACCGCGAAGATGGTCGCTGGAAATGGCGGCGCTCGCGCACGGTTCAAACCGTCAATGAAGGCGGATTGCGCACACAGAACGGCGCTGCCTCGATCACAATTGCTGGGCTCGAACCCGGCGAACATGAATTAATCATCGAGCATGCGGGCGGCACCTCGGCCAGTCGCAGCTTTTATGTGGGCTGGGGCGGAAACACGTCACAAGACGGTGTGGAGGCCCCTGACCGGGTCGAAGTCGTGGTCGATGAACAGCAAATTGTCGCTGGACGTCCCGCCGCCCTGACCATCGTTCCGCCTTATGATGGTGAAGCGCAAATCGTGGTCGCAACCGACCGCATCCTGTCGATTGAGACGCGCCAAGTTCAGGCAACGGGCACGCCGATCACGCTGCCGGTTTCCGAAGAATGGGGCGAGGGCGCTTATGTCATGGTCAATGTCTACACCCCGCGGGATCCGGTCATCCAATCAAAGCCGCGGCGCGCGGTTGGGGTTGGCTATGTGCCCGTCAGTATGGAAAGCCGCACGTTTGATGTTGCGATTGAGGCCCCCGATCTGATCCGGCCGGGGCAGAATGAAACCATCACTGTCGCCGTCGCGGGAGGTCCGCGCGAAAAAACCTTCGTCACGCTGGCGGCCGTCGATGAAGGGATTCTGCGCTTAACGAAGTTTCGCAGCCCAGATCCGGCGAAATGGTTCTTCGGTAAAAAGGCTATGGGATTGTCGCTCTATGATGATTATGGGCGATTGCTGGATCCAAATCTCGGCTTACCCGCCGAGGTGCGCACCGGCGGGGATCAATTGGGTGGTGAGGGATTGAGCGTTGTGCCAACCCAAACGGTTGCGCTGTTCAGCGGTGTGGTCGAAGTCGGTCGGGGCAACGAAGCCACGATCGAGCTCAATGTTCCGGAGTTTAATGGCGAATTGCGGCTGATGGCGGTGGCGTGGTCCGATACGGGATTGGGCGCGGCCGACCAGGCATTGACGGTTCGCCGTGAAGCGCCCGCCGATTTGATCTTGCCTCGCTTCCTTGCGCCAGGCGACCAAGCCGTCGCGACGGTCAGCGTCGACAATGTTGAATTGGAAGATGGGGAATTCACCGTCGATTTGACGGCAACGGATCCGCTCAGTGTGGTTGCCGGCGAACTGACACAGATGGTGCCAAATGGCACCCGGTCGGATCAGGCGATCCGGTTCTCCAGCGATGGTGCAGGAATTGCCGAGCTTCGTTTGAACGTCACCGGGCCTGAGAATTATGCCGTGAACCGGTCATATCAGCTCGAAACCCGCTCGGCCTTCCTGCCGGTCACTGACATTCAACGCGTGTTGATGGAAGAAGATCAAACCTACGCCCCCGATATCAGTCTGTTCGAGGCGTTTGTCCCTGGAACCGCCCAAATGACGGTGAGTTTCTCCGGCTTACCGGTGGATCCGAACGCGCTTTATGAGTCGCTTGGACGATACCCCTATGGCTGTACGGAGCAGACGATCAGTGTGGCCCTGCCGCTGATTTATGCTGAGACCCTCATGGAGGAAGGCACATCTGATGCGCCGGGTGTCGCACGCGACCGTGTCCAGGCGGCGATTTCAAAAGTGCTGAATCGACAAAGCGAAAATGGGGCATTTGGTTTATGGCGAGCGGGCGATGGTTATGCGTCGCCGTGGCTCGGCGCCTATACGACGGATTTTCTCTACCGGGCGAAAGATCAGGGCTATGAGGTTCCGCAGGCTGCGCTTGATCGTGCCTATCGTTCGATGCGCACAATTACGCAAGGCAATGCGTGGCGGACATTTGGCTACACCACGAATGTCTTTGAAAGCCGATATCACTCGGACACTGAGCAATTGCTGATGCAGCGATCCGCACCTTACGCCTTATACGTGCTTGCGCGCGCAGGACGGGCGGATGTGTCTCGCCTGAGATATTTGCATGATCGCGAGCTGAATGAAATCAAATCGCCGCTTGCCAAAGCGCATCTCGGCGCGGCGCTTCACTATATGGGCGATCGGTCACGGGCGTTTAGCGCCTTCAATGCTGCGGAAGCGGCGATCGGGTATGAGAATACAGGCGATTACTATCAAACGCCGCTTCGCGACATTGCCGGCATTCTCGCGCTGGCGGCGGAGGCGGGATTGACGGATCATGTGGCTCGGATCGCCGAGAAACTTGGCGAAGACACCCCTGAGCCGAGCGCCCTCACCACCCAAGAAAAAGCCTTCATGCTTTTGGCGGTGGGCAGTTTATCGCAAGAAGATGGCCTACGCCTCGATGTCGATGGCCTCGGGCGCAGCAGCGATAATGATCGCCGCTATAGAGTGATGCCTGAGCAAGTCGAACGCGGGGTCAGTTTCCGCCTGCGCCGTGGATCGAGCCCAGTATTTCGAACAGTGATGGTCACCGGCGCACCCGTCGCAGCACCGCGTCCCGCCAGTGAAAAGCTGAGCGTTACGAAACGTGTGCGCTCACTGCAGGGGCAACAAGTCAATCTGTCGAACATCAAACAGGGTGACCAATTTGTGATCGCGCTCACGCTTTCGCCGCGCGAGCGACGCGTTAATCCCGTCATCATTGCCGACTTGCTTCCGGCAGGGTTTGAAATCGAAACCGTCTTGCGGCCCGCCGATGGCGTTCTTCCATATGGTCCGGATGGTGCCTTTGCTTGGCTGGGTCGGATCGATAATCCTGACACAGCCGAAGCCCGCGACGATCGATTCGTTGCCGCGATTGACGTGATCGACGAGGACCGAACCTTGGCGTACATGGTGCGGGCCGTTACCCCAGGCACGTTTACGATGCCGGGCGTGGTGGCGGAAGACATGTATCGTCCCGACGTGTTCGCCCGCTCCGCGGCATCGGAGATTACCATCCTACCGCAAGTCGCGGGGCCAGGTGGTAGCCGATGATCTGGCTCAAAGGGCTGGCGGTTGGCATTGCCGGTCTGATCACGCTTATTCTAGCGGCAGACCGTGTTTTTCCGCCACCGATTGACCGCGGCAAGCACGTCTCGGTGATGATCTCGGATCGCGACCACCGCCCGCTACGCGCGATCCCGCTAGACAACGGAACCTGGCGCTTCGCGGCAAACTTTGACGAAATTGACCCAACATTTGTCGACGCCTTGTTGGAAGTCGAAGACAAGCGCTTTTGGTCGCATGGGGGTGTTGATTGGGTCGGCATGACCCGCGCCGTGCTGACATCCTTGCAAGCCGGAAAAGTTGTGTCAGGTGGCTCCACGATCACCATGCAGACCGCGCGATTGCTCGAGCCAAGACCGAACCGAACGGTCGGCGCAAAGCTGGTGGAAATCTGGCGAGCCCATCAGCTTGAATGGCGCTTATCGAAGCAAGAAATTCTTGAGCTTTATCTCACACTGACGCCCTATGGGGGAAATATTGAGGGTGTTCGCGCGGCCAGTTGGCGTTATTTCGGGCGGACGCCGGATCGTCTCTCTGATGATCAGATCGCGCTCCTCATTGCGCTTCCGCAATCTCCCGAAGTGCGGCGGCCCGATTTGCGCCCCGAAGGCGCGCGCCGCGGCCGTGAAGCGATTGTGGCGAAGCTTCAGCGCCTCGGCTATCTCTCCGAGGACCGCGCTGAGGAGGCACGTGCGGCGCCCTTGCCAATAGAGCGCTATTCTTTTCCGCAACGGGCTTGGCACGCCACAGAGCGTGCTGCCGCGAATCGAAAGCGCGATGTCCGCTCGACGCTGGATGCGGCCTTGCAATTCGAACTCGAGCAAATGGCGCAGCGATCTATTGTCGGCCTTGAGCCGGAAACGCAGATTGCCATGCTCGTTGTTGACGTGCCCACCCGGGCAGTCCGGGCGGCGGTCGGATCTGCAGATCGCGCTCGGCCGGGGGGATGGATTGACCTGACCCAGCAGCCCCGATCGCCAGGATCGACGCTGAAACCCTTCATATACGGATTAGCCTTTGATGATGGCAGCGCTGCGCCATCGACCCGGATCGCGGATCTTCCGAAACGCTTTGCGGCTTATCAGCCGGAGAATTTCGATCGCCTCTTCCGCGGTGATGTCCGTGTCTCAGAGGCGCTGCAGCATTCGCTCAATATCCCAGCGGTTTTGGCGCTCGATCGCATTGGGCCACAACGGTTTGCAGCAGCTTTAACGCTGGCAGGTGCCCGCCCCAGGATTATGGCGTCCGCCCGGAAAGATCCAGGATTAGCGCTGGCGCTCGGCGGTGCTGGTTTAACCGCGCAGGAATTGGCGGTATTGTATGCCGCACTTGGCGATGCCGGGATCGCCAAGCCCTTGGTCTGGGATGCCGATCAGGTCGGACAGGGCCAGCCAAGCCACCGCCTCATGAGCGCTGATAGCGCGACCCAGATTCTCAGAATTTTAAGCCGAACGCCAGCGCCGGAAGGGCGTATGCCAGGGCGGCTCACCGCGGATGCCCCAGAGATCGCCTTCAAAACTGGGACGTCTTACGGCTATCGTGATGCCTGGGCCGCTGGTGTTGCCGGAGACTATGCCATTATCGTCTGGGTCGGGCGCGCGGATGGGGCGCCGCGCCCAGGTCAGACCGGTCGCAAAGCGGCGCTTCCGCTTTTGTTTGAAGTGGCCGATCGCGCGGCCCAGCATCTCGGTGCATCTGGCGCCATGCATGCGCGCCTCGCAGACCAAAAGCGCATCGAGGTCAGCGGGGCCTTGGCAACCTTCCAAGACCAAGACAAACCGCCGGAAATCCTATTTCCACCTCGCAATGCGGAATTGTGGGCGGGGGTTGTGAATGGCGCGCCGGCGCGGCCATTTGTTTTTGCAGGACGCGGCGCGGGCGCGTTGCAATGGTATGTCGATGGGGTGCCGATCGCGCTTGATGCTGGCGGCATGCCAAGCTGGGCACCGCAACGCGCGGGCTTTTACCGCGTCTCGGCGATTGATCCATCGGGTCGAAGCTCATCCGTCCAAGTGCGCGTGCTTGAGTAAATTTGAGCTCCGAGCTACCGCTCCGAAAGGTCTGGACAAAGACGCTTAAAAACGTGACACTGCCGTCATGAATAAGACCCATCATGATGTGATTATCGTTGGCGCCGGGCTTTCCGGCATTGGTGCTGCTGTTCATTTGCAGAAAAAGTGTCCTGGCCGGTCCTACCAGATCCTCGAAATGCGGGACGCTATGGGCGGAACATGGGATTTGTTCCGATATCCCGGCATTCGCAGCGACAGCGATATGCACACGCTCGGCTTCAACTTTAAACCTTGGAAAGCGCAGAAAGCGATCGCCGACGGTCCGGCGATCCGAGACTATATTCACGAAACCGCTGACGAATATGGCATCCATGCGCATATCCGCTATGGGCACAAAGTTGTTCGCGCCAGTTGGAACAGCGACACCGCCGCGTGGACCCTAGATGTCGAGGTTAACGGGAAAAAGCAAAACCTCACCTGTAACTGGCTCCATATGTGCGCTGGATATTATCGCTATGATCAAGGCTACACGCCCGAATTTGCTGGCCGTGAAAGCTTCAAAGGTGATATCATTCACCCCCAGCATTGGCCGGAAGACTATGACTACACCGACAAAAAAGTCGTGGTCATTGGCTCGGGCGCGACGGCAATGACGGTGGTCCCGGCGATGACGGACAAAGCCAAACATGTCACCATGTTGCAACGTTCGCCGACCTATGTCGTTTCGCGCCCGTCAGAAGACAAGTTCGCCAATGGCTTGCGCAAAATGCTTCCGGGCATGATGGCCTATGGCATTACGCGCTGGCGGAACGTCTTATTGCAATTGTTCTTTTACAATCGAACGCGGGTTGCGCCAGACAAGGTCAAAGCCAAACTCTTGGAAATGACCCAGAATGAACTCGACGCCGATTATGTCGAGAAACACTTTACGCCAACTTATAATCCTTGGGATCAGCGCCTCTGTTTGATCCCAGACAGTGATTTGTTCATCGCTCTGAAAGAAGAGAAAGCATCGGTTGTGACCGACCAGATTGAACGCTTCACCGAGACGGGTATCGAGCTGAAATCGGGCGACCATCTGGACGCGGACTTGATCGTCACGGCCACCGGTCTCGATCTACAATTCATCGGCGGGACGGAATTGATTGTCGACGGCGCCAAGCAAACGCCGCATGACTTGCTGAACTATCGCGGTGCGATGGTGTCGAATGTTCCGAACATGACGAGTGTGTTTGGCTATACCAATGCGAGCTGGACGCTGCGGGCGGATCTCACCAGCGAATATATGTGCAAAGTGCTCAATCACTTGGACAAAGAGAATTATGTCGAAGCCCGACCGGTGGCAGCGGATGTTGAGCCGGCGACCGACTTCCTCGATTTTTCATCTGGATATGTGCAGCGTGCGATGGAGCGGTTTCCGCAACAAGGGCAAGCGGCACCATGGCTGATCACTCAGAATTACGCACGCGACATTTTCTTAATGCGGCATGGCAAGCTTGAAGATGGTGCGCTGATCTTCCGCCGGGCGCATGAAACAATGAGCCAAGTTGCAGGCTTGCAGCCCGTTGCTGCAGAATAGGTCGGGTCGGCGCATTTCCAACTTGAACGCACAAGCGCTCCGGCGTATGAGACGCGTTCCGTGCCGCCTTAGCTCAGTCGGTTAGAGCGCTAGATTGTGGATCTAGAGGTCCCCCGTTCGAACCGGGGAGGCGGTACCACTCACCTGTTTGGCCTCACGGCCCTGCCGATGCCGCAAAAAGCCATAAGCGGTTTCATAACGCTCGAACCCCTGATCCGGGACAACAAAGTGACAGCGCAACTGGCTGCGCACAAAGTCAAACAGGACAAACCCTTTCGATGTTCGATAGTGTTCGCCGAGGATTGGTTTCACCGCTTCGGTGGCCTCGCGCAGACGATAGTGCGGAATGGTCGGGAAGATGTGATGGATGACATGCAGATTGCCAATATTATGGGTGAGCCAATTAAACGGCCCATAGTCGCGGTCCACGGCGGCGAGCGCCCCTTTCAAGCGCGTCCAGTCTTTCGCGTCATAGACCGGCACCTCCGGCGAGACATGCTGCATATAGGTCACCAGCGTTAGCCAAGCGCCATAGATGAGGTAAGGCGCGAGGATATATTTGGCGAAAAATGCCCAGCCAAAGACGACGCCGAGGCTGATATAAATCGCCAAAAAGCTGAGCAGCGAGAGCAGGCCAAGATACCAAGATACGCGCACGGACTTCGTATAGAGATCGCTCTGTGGAAGGTAATGACTGCCGGTAATTGGCTTGTAAGTCGTCAAATTGCGGATCCCCAATTTATACATGGGCCAGCCGATGATCACGAATATGCCGCTGCGAAAAATCACTTTCCGAAACCACGTGTCTTCGCCTTCGCGCGCCGGCCGGAACACTTCTTCTTCTTGCAAATGACCGGTCTTCATATGGTGGAGGGCATGACTGCGCTGCCAGCCGCGATAGGGGACAAGGATGGCGCCATGAACGAGAATGCCGACAAGTGTGTTCACTGTCCGGCTTTTCGAGAATGAGCCGTGACCGGCATCATGCCCGATAACGAAGAGCGACCACAGCATCGTCCCAATGAGAAAGATCACCGGCCCTTCAATATACCAAGCTTGCGTTTGCGAGAGGATAAAGTAGAGCCCGGCAATCACGCTCAGATCGAACACAAGATAAAGCGATGCCCGCCGAGCATTCGGCTGAAAGCAATGATCCGGAATCGCCTGGCGCAGGTCTTGGACTGCAAAATTAAGATTTGTCGAACTCATACTGGTCTCACTCAAACATTCCCATGTGAAACGCGTCCTCCCGTTAAGTAAAGAAACAGAAGGCGCGTGACTTCGCAAGTGAAATCGCGCCCCCCTGCGCTGATGCGCGCAGGCGACACACGGCAGAGAACTGACTGGAATGAGTCACAGTCAGTCTTGCCCGATGGGGTGACGAAAGCTACGAAGCACCCCATATCTGTCGCGGCGCGGCAGCGCGCGTCGCTTTGAATGGAGACAGGATGTCAAAAGAAGAAATCATTGAGTTTAACGGCACGATCGTTGAACTTTTGCCGAACGCCACTTTTCGCGTGAAGCTTGAAAATGATCACGAGATCATCGGCTACACAGCCGGGAAAATGCGGAAAAACCGCATCCGAATACTGACCGGAGACAAAGTCTTGGTCGAAATGACTCCCTACGATCTGACCAAAGGCCGGATCACTTACCGGTTCAAATAGGGATCTCCCATTTGAGCGCTCAAGCAGTTCCGAACGGTTTTGAACGCCATTTTCGCCGCTCCGGTCTGACCGATCCTTGGGAACCGCTTTACTCCAGACAGCTCGAAGACCGCATCCAAATTGGGCTATATCTCGCAGATCAGCACTGCAATTCACGTGGCCTGGTACATGGCGGATTGATCGCGGCGCTTTCGGACAATGCGATGGGCTTATCGTGCGTCGTCGCTCTGCGTCAGGCTGGACGTGATGCGGGGCGCGGCCTGGTCACTGTATCGCTGGGGACCGATTTTCTCGGCAGCGCGAAGCTCGGGGCTTGGCTCGAGATCGATCCGGAACCAGTGAAAGTCGGAGGATCGATCTGTTTTGCCCGCGCGATCATCCGCTCAAATGACACACCCATCGCCATGTCCAACGCGACATTCAAGATTTTATGACCAAGCTCGTTCTCGCGAGTGCCAGTCCGCGGCGCCAACAACTGCTCGCGCAAATTGGCGTCACGCCGGACACGATCTCGCCAGCAGACATTGATGAGACGCCGAACGCAGATGAACGGCCGCGGCCTTACGTGCTGCGCATGGCGCTCGAAAAAGGCCACGCGGTGCATGCCAGCGGGCAGTTTACGCTTGCCGGGGACACGGTCGTTGCCGTGGGCCGACGCATCCTCCCAAAAGCCGAAACGCCAGAAGATGTCGAGATGTGTCTCAATCTCTTATCGGGGCGCGCGCACAATGTCCTGACCGCGATTTGTGTCCTGTCACCGGCGGGACAGGTCGCCCATCGGATCAGCCAAACGCGGGTCCTGGTCAAGCGGATGACGCCGAAAGAGATCGCCGACTATATCGCATCGAAAGACGGGCTCGGCAAAGCCGGCGGTTATGCCATCCAAGGTCCGTTTGGGCGCTATATCAAACACATTAGCGGCAGCTATCCAGGCGTCATGGGCTTGCCCGTGTTTGAAACTGCTCAATTGCTCTCAGGTTTGGGCTATCGATTGTAGAAATCAAACTCGATTTCGTATTGCAGATGCCCGTCGCCGAACGACATATCATAATCTGCAAATCCATAGACATAGTCGAACCGTATCGACTGTGTGGCCAAATCATCTGAGTTACGGCGCCGAATGGTGCGTCGAAACTCTAAGATTTGCGTTGGCGCACCGAACAGGTCGCTCACCTGATCAGCATTGCCGATGGGACGAATGAAATTGCCATTTCGGGCGTCTGCGCCAAACGCCATTCCATCATCGACGCCCGAGCGTGTGACATCATAATCAAACGCCACATTTTCGAGCATGAGTGCGGTATTGAAACCATCATTACCACCAAGCAGCCGCGCTTCAGCTGTGAGGAAAAAATCCGTCCGAGAGGTCAGATAGAAACTGCGCTGGGCCGACGTATCTGCGGCCACAAGGGTGGTGGCAGAGGACAAGTCGAATGGATCCAAACGGTCGCCTGCATCGAGAAAGCCTGAATTGTTTTGATCCGCGGGCAGGCGATCTGGAACGCCATCGCCATCCGTATCTATCCCGAGCATAACACTTTGGTCTTCGACCGGAACGGTATGAAAACCTTCCGTGCGGGTGCTTGTAATCACCGGATTGACGCCGGTTGGGCCCTGTATGGGGTTGCCGGTCCATCGGATCATCCGCTCACCCGGTGCGAGTTCAGTGCCGCTGGCAAAGTCGAAATTATCATAAACGTCGAACGAGAACCCATCATGCGCAACGACGCAGCCATAGGTCCGGCAATAGAAATCGGAGTCGATCCAAGAGGCTGAGGCGGGAAGGCCTTGAAAAACAGCGAGGCCGCCCGCCATCAAACTCAGACGCTTATTCCAAAGCAGGCGTGTCATCCTCAGTCACCTCTGCCGGAAACGCGGGGCTTTTGATCGCCAAATTGGTCACGAAGGGTGAGAGCTCCAGAACGCCGCCGCCGGTTTGGGGCGCGTGGATGTCTTCGAGCGTCACGCGCAGTGCTGGGTTGCTCGGAACGTCTTCCGTGAGGGGGAGACGATAGGTACGCGAGGTTTCGTGCAAAACCACCAGATTGTTGATCGGGGCCTTGATCGGGCTGCCTGTATCGCCACTGATCTCGATCTCTCCGCGCAGGCGAGCATGCGCGTTGCCGGTATTTTCAAGGTCGAACTCAAGGGCGGTTTCGCCTTCAGCGGATCGAATAAGGGCCGCGCTTGTCACCTCCGCATTGCTCTCAGCATCGCCCATTGTGAGGTAAAACAGGCTGGCAATTTGATACTTTTTCCAGACGCCCGACTGACCGGACCGCTCCTCGGGCAGCAAGGTCGAGGCGATTAAGGCAAAGCGGTAATCACCTTCGCGCGTAATCCGCAACGGGGCAGCCATATCGACAATGACCTGCTCCGTTTCGCCGGGGTTCAACGTCAAAAAAGCTGGGCTGAACCGAACCCATTCTGCCGCCGAGGATACACTCTCTCCGGGCGGCGCGAGACGGATCTGACCGGTCTCGTCGAGGGCCCAATCCGCGAGGCCGAGGGTCAAGGATATCGCATCTTCCTGATGGACATTACCGATATTGATCACTTGCCGCTGGCGATCGCCGGGCTGGATTGACATTTCGACGGTGGTTGGTTGCAAACCAATGCCAAAAGCTAAGGATGGCGCGGCCATCGCGATCATGGCAATGGACACAAAACCGGTGCGTAGTGCAGTGGATAACCGCATCTGCAAACCCCTCATTTTCAAATCTCACATTTATTTTTTTGAGGACCCTATCCGAAGAGAGTTACTGGAATCTTGAGCCGGATGCTTCAGCCTTGCTGTTCGGGTCAGGCTCGGGTAACGCCGGGGCTATGAAGTTACCGGGACACAAGAAACGCAAACACGTCGCCGCCGATTTGGCCTCGGTCCCTGGACGGGCCCGCGCCGAGCGTGAGTTGGTGTTGGGCGATCACGGGTTCCTGCGCGAAAGCTTCCAGAATTTGCACCAAATTAGCGATGAAATGTGGCGCTCCAATCAGCCCAACCCGCGCCAGATTGCAGATCATGCGCGCTTGCGCGGGATTCGCACAATTCTCAATCTGCGTGGCCCCAGCACCCGGGGCTACTACCTGCTTGAGAAAGAAGCCTGCGAGCTGCATGGCATCACGCTGGTCGATTTCCAGGTCTATTCCAGGGATACCCCAACGGTAGAGACGGTCCTGGCGGCGAAAGATCTTTTTGCCGCGATCGAATATCCGGCCTTAATGCACTGTAAATCCGGGGCAGACCGGGCAGGTTTGATGAGTGTCCTCTATTTGATATTCAGAATCGGCGAGCCCGCGCGGGCGGCGCAGCAACAATTATCGAAAAAGTACCTGCACATGCGCGAAGGCAAAACGGGCCTTCTGGATGCGTTTTTCGACACCTATCTGGCCGCTGAGCAAGAGTCGGGAATCGGCTTCGAGACCTGGCTGAAAACCGAGTATGATCGCGAAAAAGTCAAATCAGACTTCCTGTCTTCCGGACAGGCGAAGTGGCGATTGGATGCGCTCCTGCGCCGGGAGTAGCCGCATTTTCACTGGCCTTGCCGCGGGATTCGTGGAAACCTCCGCGCGTGCGAGACATTTAGGAAAGGGGATCGCCAATGAAAAATGCCTTATTTGCCTGTGCCTTTGCGCTGGGACTAGCCGCCTGTGGTGGCGGCGGAGGGAGCGCGAAAGCGGCTTTGGTAAAGTCTTGCCTAGACGATGGCGGTTCAGACGAAGCGACCTGCACCTGTATGGCGGATCTCGCAGTCGAAAATCTTGATCCAAAACTGGTCGATATGATCGTCGAAGCGACCGAAGCGGAGGACGAAGACGCTTATATGATGTCAAAAATGGGTGAGTTAAGCCCGGAAGAAATGACCCAATTTATGACCGTCATGATGAGCGCCGCAACGGAATGTGGCATGGAGGCATAATTCACCACCCGATGCCATAGTATTTTACCGCCCGGGCCTGACAGAACACGGACGCCCGGGTCGATTGTGAGGGAAAGAGGACCTTATGAAATTCTTCATTATCAATAGTTTCCGCTTGATGGTTTACATCGCGTATTTGGCGACCATCATCATTGGCTTGCTCCTAGCCTATTACAATGCGGTCCCCCAGAAAGGGGCGATGATCACCGATCTCTTGGGCATTTCAGGGCCGATGGCGCAAGTGTTGGCCTTTGCCGCGCTGTCCGTGGGCAGCTGGATTATCGCGAGCGTTGTTGCCGGCTTGATCGTCACGATTCTAGATATTCGCGACGATATCAATGACCGACTACCGGACGCGCGCCGCGACGATTAGAGTGTTTTGGAGGGCAGAGTATGAGCGCACTCGAGGTCGCAAGCGTCTATATCGCGATCAATATACTGATTTTGGTCTGGTTGGCCGTGCGGGTTGTGTCGCGGCGGTTTCGGGGCAAAATCTCAATCGGCGACGGCGGATCGGAAGATCTTGCAAGAGCCATCCGCGTTCATGGCAATGCCTCTGAATATATCCCCCCGACTTTGGTCGGGTTTCTGGCTGCCGCCTTTCTCAACGCGCCGGTTTGGAGCCTGCATGCGATGGGAATTGCCTTTACCTTGGGTCGCATCATTCACGCGATTGGGATGGGCGGCGGACCGCTGATCTTGCGTCAACTCGGCATGATGCTGACCTGGACGGTGATGGTCATTCTGTCGCTTGCCGTGGTCTACTTTGCGTTTACCTAAGCGGGCATGACCGCGGCCACGACCATCAAAACCCTCGCAAAAGACAGTCTGGCCCGCGCCGCGCAGATGATTGTCCCGTCATTGCCGCTTGCGGGTGTTTTCTTGGTCAGCGTTGGGGGATTGGTTTGGTCCGCCAACACTTTGCCTGACGATACTATCGGTTCGCTTGCATTTATTGGCGTGGTCTTGCTGTGTTTGTTCGCGCATAGCGTCTTCTCAGCGGCGATGTATCGGGCGAGCTTGCCGCCGCATGGCGGGTTGCTGGCGGCCGCGTGGCGGCTGACGCTGGCATGGCTTCTAATGATCGTTGTCGTCTTCATCATCGCTGCGATCATCGTCCTGTTTTTCTCCTTATTTGGGACCGTGCTTGGCGTTGCCATGGGCGATGAAACGGCATTTGAGCGGGGGGAAGTCGTTGATATTAGCGAACAAATGAGAGCTTCTGGTGTCTTTCTACCAATGTTTCTTGTGTTCTTGCTCGTCTTGTTTTGGGTGTTTTGGTTTGCTGTGCGCATGATGACGTTCGCCGCCGCTTCGGTCTCGCGGGGCGGGGTGCACGTGTTTCGGACCTGGTTTTGGACGAAACACCACTTTCGTCAGCTTGCGCCGCTTATGGTCGGTCTCATCGCTTTGCCAGTGATCATTTCGAGCGCCGTAGGCGCCGCTATGATCAATCTGATTCCAAGCCCTGACGGCCCCTTTTGGTATGCGCTAACCGCTATCCTGTTTACAGCGATGACGCTGCCGACAGCATGGCTTGGGCACGGCTTCGCCGCGGCCGTCTACACCATGCTTGCGCCCCCCATAGAGCCTTAGGCGACGATGCCGGACTCCATGAGTTCGGCGATTTTTTCGGCATCATAGCCAATCGATTTGAGCACATCTGACGAGTGTTCGCCCATCCGCGGCGACGGTCCTTTTGGGCCATCATTCGCGCCCGGGAACCGGATCGGAGAAGCGGGCGAGGCAAAGGTTTTTCCATCACCGCTGGCGCTTGGCACTTGCGTAATTCCGCCTGCGGCGTGCACTTGCGGATCGGCTGCGACCTCGGCGAGGGTTTGCACCGGGGCCCAGGCGATCGCCTCGGCATCGAGCCGCTCGGCAATTTCTGCCTTGGTGTACTTACCGAACGCGTCGTCCATCAGGGTGACCAACTCGGCGGCGTGCATGCGCCGTGACTTTCCGGTCGTGTAACGCGTATCGTCAATCAAATCGGGTCGCTCCATCACTCGACACAAAGGTGGCCAATCGACATTGCCTTGCCGCGACACGATGCAAATCCAAGCCCCATCCTTGGTTTTGAAGAAGTTCATAAGCGGTTGGATCTGTTCATGCCGCGACTTGGTCGATCCGATCCGCCCGAAGAAGAGCTGGATGGCAAAATCTGATCCCATCGCAAATAACGCCGCGCGCAGAAGCGATGCTTCGACCAATTGGCCTTCGCCCGTGCGCTGCGCCTTTACCAGGGCGGCACAGATTCCAGCGGCCGCCGCCATACTGGTGGTATGATCGCCGAATGCAGTGCGCAGGGCAAATGGATCCTGGCCCTTCGGCACCGTCAGATGACCCACGCCAGCGCGCGACCAGAAGGACGCAACATCAAAACCCGGCTTGTCGGCGTCTGGTCCTTCCAAACCGTATCCTGTGAGCGTGCAATAGACGAGTTTCGGATTAATCTTATGTAGGCTGGCATAATCCAATCCAGAACGCGACAATCCTCCGGGCCGTACATTTGTTAGAAAAACATCTGCGTCTTGAGCGAGTTTGCGCAAAACGTCCTGACCGTCTGCGGTGCGCGTGTCCAGGACGATTGATTTTTTGCCGCGATTGTCAAAATCAAACACCGGATTGTCCTGAATGTCGGTGCCAATGGTGCTGAAAAAGTTCCGGATTGGATCGCCGCCGGGCGGTTCAATTTTGATGACCTCAGCGCCCCAATCGCTCAAGATACTCCCGGCGCCTGGGGCCGCCATATATGTTGCGTGCTCGATTACTTTGATGCCCTCTAACATGACGCTCCCTATTCTTTGCGCAATTTACGTTTTGCCGTTTGGTAAACCAGACGTTAACCCACACTCTTCATTTATTCATAAATACGAATCGGTGACAGGGATTACGCCGCGATATGACTGTACGAACCATGCGCCCGGAACTGAGCGAAATCGATATCGTTCGCTTAATGAAGGGCGAGACGTCAGAAGAACGCGCAACTGTTGCCCATAGATTATGCCGCCGGATCGCAACCGACATTCTGACCGAGGATGAACGTCAGTTTGCAGATGAGATCATTCAGATCCTGTCCCGGGATACCGCTGAGCTGGTCCGCCGGACGCTTTCTGTTACGCTGCGCAATTCACCGCGTTTGCCGCACAGCGTTGCCATGCGTCTGGCCCAAGATGTCGAATCGGTCGCGATCCCGGTGCTAGAGCAATCGCCCGTATTCTCAGACGAAGACCTGATCGAACTGGTCCTGTCGGTGACGGCGGCGAAGCAAGCTGCGATTGCCGGGCGCCCCACCGTGTCCGGCCCGCTGACAGAAGTGATTTGCGAACACGCATCAGAGACCGCGGTTGAAACGGTTTCAGGCAATAAGGGCGCTGAGTTTTCGGACCGCGCATTCGAGCATTCCGTCGATCGTTTTCCATCGAACCAGGCCGTGCACGAAAATCTCATCCTACGCGATCATATTCCGGTGCACATTGCTGAGAAGATGGTGTCACTGGTCTCCGGCCAAGTCTTCGACATGCTGATCAATCGGCATGAACTGCCCGCGCAGATGGCAATTGATTTGGCGGCGGGCGCCCGTGAGCGGGCGACGATCGACCTTGTTGAACAAGCCGGACGCTCCAACGATATGGGCCGCTTCGTTTCGCAATTGAACCTCAATGGTCGCTTGACGCAGTCGCTGATCATGCGCGCCCTCTGCGTTGGACATATGCCGTTTGTCGAGCATGCGCTGGCCGAGCTATCTGGCGTGCCGCATGCGCGCGCCTGGTTGATGATCCACGATGCCGGTCCGCTGGGCCTTCAGGCTATTTTCGATCGTGCTGGGTTACATCGCAAATTGCTGCCAGCGTTTCGGGCGGCGGTAAAAGTGTTCCATGAACTCGAGCTTGACGGCGAGGCGAATGATAAAGCGCGTTTCAGGATGCGCATGATTGAGCGGGTCCTGACACAATTCCAAGCGATCCCGAAAGATGATCTGGATTATCTGCTTGAGAAGCTCGATGCCTATGCCGATCAAGCAAAGCGCGGAGAAGAGAGCGCGGCTTAACCGTCGGCCCGCATCCGTACCCCGTATTCAATGCCGAGCGTGTTCAAGAAATAGCTATCGCGCCAGCGGCCATGTTCAGCGATGACCAGCATGCCTGCGCTTGCAGCGGTCTCAATGCGCTGTTGCAGGTCTTCTTCCAGATCGATCTTGCGCGCATCCACCCGGAGACTGTCGAGCAAAACGCGCAATTCATGCGTTAGCGAGGTGGACCAAGAACGGGTTGCATTCAGCGATACCCGAAACCCAATGCGGCGCAGCGCCTTAATCGCCGCCATGACATCTCGGCTGGTGGAGACGGCGAGGGCGGCATCTTGCACTTCGAGACAAATCTCTTGCGCGCAGAGCTTGGTCCGCGCGATCGCGGCGTCGCACGCCATTGGCGTGTCTGGATGAATCAAAGCGACCACCGGGATCTCAACGATTACGGGGCGCTCGATTGTTCTGAAATGCGCATCATTGGCAATCGCTTCAATATGATTGGCCATCCAATGCGCGGGGGAGACGGTCTCGCTGCGTTCTGCAGCGAGCGCCGTCTGACCGAACACTGCACGCTCTTCGAAGCGTTTTTCAGTGTCGGCAAACAACAGCACAGCGTCTCCCGTCGTGAGATGCATGACGGGCAGCAGGCGGTTGCGCGGTGCGGCCAATGGAAGGGCTTGGGAGAGCGGACGAGTAGAGAGGCGCATTCTGCTTCCGTGACGTTGCGACAAGCCTCGTACCTACAGAAACATAGTTGAAATCACGCGCACGCGCGCCGAAGGATTTCTAGCAAATTTGAAAGAAACTGTTTCAGGAGCGCTTATGTCTGAAGCCGACGAGCCACGATTGTCCGCAACCATCCTCTTATTGCGGGACGCGCCGCAGCTCCAGGTTCTGATGGTCAAGCGGCACTATGAAATTGATTTTGCATCTGGCGCCTTGGTCTTTCCAGGCGGCAAAGCGAATGAAGAAGATAGCGACCCAAATTGGGCGGACGTCACGGATGGCGATTTTGCGGGTGAAACGCAAGCGGCGCGCATTGCGGCGATCCGCGAAGCCTTTGAAGAGGCAGGGATCCTGCTCGCGCGTTCGGCATCGGCGCGTGGCCCAGGCGCGCCTTTGGTCGGGCAAGACATCACCTCGGCCTTAGATCCCATGCGCGGTCCGGTGGATCGACGCGAGCAGAGCTTTTTGGCGCTGATCAGAGATAATGGCCTGGTCCTGGCGCTAGACGCTTTGGTCCATTTTGGCCATTGGATCACACCGACCATGATGCCGAAACGGTTTGACACGCATTTCTATTTGGCGGCGACCCCGCCTGATCAAGTCGCGGTACAAGACGGCCGCGAAACCACCGAAGCGGTCTGGCTTGGCCCGCAAGAGGCGCTCGACATGGAAGCCGCGGATAGCGCCACGATTATTTTTCCAACCCGCATGAATCTCGGCAAACTCGCCGAAACCCAAGATGTTGCTGCGGCGCTCGCGAGATTCGCAGCCGATCCGGTGATGACGATCCTGCCTGTGGTCGGAAAAGATGATGCTGGCGCACCGTGCTTGCATATCCCGAAAGAGGCCGGGTATCCCCAGCACACCGAACCCCTTCAACGCGTCGCGAATGTTGTAAAATCGAAATGATGCAAAGCTTCGGAGACTGCGTTACTTTGGTCAAAGATGGCGCCGTGGCGACCGTCACGCTCGATCGCGGTGATGGCCGCAACGCACTTTCATTGAAAGCGATGGAAGCGTTGATTGATGCTGCCGCACATCTGGCGCGCGATACGGGCAGCCAAGTGGTCGTGCTGACCAGCAAGGGCGCCTTCTCTGCAGGTGCGGATTTAAAAGACCCAGATCGCTTGTCGTTACGAGATCAGACCCGTTTGGAGCAGCGCCAAGCGTCGAAACTAGGCCCGGATCTCTGCGCTGCGTGGGAGGGGCTGGAACAGATCACGATTGCCGCAATTGAAGGCTATTGCATTGGCGGCGGCGTTGCTTTGGCGGTCGCATGCGATCATCGCATTCTCGCGGAGGACGCCATACTTCGCCTGCCGGAAATCCCGCTCGGAATGAATATGAGCTGGCAAACCAATCCGCGCACGGTGGCCTTGATTGGGCCATCACGTGCCAAACAGTTTACAATTTTGGGCGCGCCGTGTTCAGCGCAGACGGCATTGGCTTGGGGGCTTGCTGATGATGTGGTGCCGAAAGGGTCGGCGCGAATGGCAGCTCTGACCCTGGCACAGCGATATGCCGAGGTCCCGCCAATCGCGCTGCGTATGACCAAGCAAGCGATAAACGTTGCTGCCGCACCGCTGGGGCACGCCACCAGCTTTATGGACCGAGACCAATTTGCATTCGCGGCGACGACAGCCGATCAGGCCGAAGCCATCCAAGCTTTTCTCGAAAAGCGCGATCCGCACTTCAAAGGCGATTAACGCGGATAGGCGAGGGGCTTCTCGGAACGATCCAAGTCCAGATACCGATCGCGCAATTTGGTTTGACGTGTCTCGAGCGACTGCGCTTCACCGGCAATGAAGATCGCGGTTGGCGCGCTCGAGACCTCGAGCGGGTCACCGTCCCAGATCACGACATTAGCCGCGCTGCCACGTGTGAGTGTGCCAGACCCCTCGAGATCGAAGATCGCTGCCGGGACCGTTGTCATTGCCGCCATCGCATCATCGAATTCAACACCGTTGGCGACGGCATTCCCCGCCGATTGTAAGACCAAGCGGGACTGGTGCCCGTTATCGCCTAAGTGCGCGAAGGCGGTGGCAACGCCGGCGGCGATCAAGCGTTCGGCATTGCGACTGGTGGCGCCCAATTGGGCAAAACTGGCCGGGAGGTTAGAGAAAGGGTCGACAATCACGGGAATGTCCGCCGCAGCGAGTTCTTCGGCGACGAGCCAGCCTTCATCCGCACCCACAATCGCGAGATTCAAACCGGGGTTTTCGATTTTTAAGTCCATGATCAGACGCAGATCACTGGCGCGGTGAGCGGCAATCAATACCAGTTGTTGACCGCGTACGGCGGCGCCAAAGGCTTGGGCATCGGCGCGGGTGAGCGTGTCACCTTCATTGTGTGCCATGAATCGTCCTGGATAGCCTCGGGCATCCGCAAATGCGCCGCGCAAAGCGGCCCACGCGGCTGGCCGCGATCCGCCCGCCAAACCGGCCCCGGTTTCACCGAGATCAATGAAAACGAAAGCGCGCTCATCTAGGACGGAGCTCGCGTCGCCGGATGTATCGGTGACAAAGCCTTGGCCAGCGATCATCGAGCTGCCATTTGCGGGGGCGACGCCAAGATGCGTCACGCCTTCAATGCGTGTGATCGCGATCGAGGTGGCAGCGGGATTGAAGCCGTCAACAGCGCGCAGCGCCACAGAGAACATCGATCCGCCAGCACTTGTATCATTGGTCGTGTCCTCAGCACCGACCTCGACCGTGCCAACGCGCGAAAACGGCGCAATAATGCCGGGCGTGACCCAGTTGCCGCCCGCGTCGATGGTTGGGGTACCGCTTGGCGCAGCATAGTTGATACCGATGCCTTGCACGGTGCCGTCGCTGAGATAAAGCGTGGCATTTTCTAAGGTCCCAGCATCGGTCCCCGTCCAGATTTTCGCATTTACAATCGCAACGTCCTGCGCAAGTGCGATGATCGGCGCGCTGATTGCGACGGCAGCGCTTAGGAGCAGTGTTCGGATCATTTTAAGTCTCCTTCACCGGGCTGGCCGAGTTCGAAATCCATCACCGGCGTCAGCGCTGGATTACCGCGTTCATAGAGCAAGGCCCCGTCAATAAACACGCGCTCGGCTTGGCTATAGACACTGAACGGATCCCCTGACCAAATCACCACGTCTGCATCTTTACCAACTTCCAAAGAGCCGGTCTGATCGAATATACCGAGCGATTTGGCGGGATTGGCGCTGAGCCATGCCCATGCTTCTGCTTTGGAAATCTCGATCCCGGCGCGGCGGCCGTCCGACAAGGCTTTCCCGGCCTCCTGGTTGAGCCGCTGGATGCCAATATCGCTGTCGGAGTGGACAATCGCGCAGGCGCCCGCTTGGTGCACCATTGGGATGTTCTCGCGGACGCCATCATAGGCTTCCATTTTAAACCCCCACCAATCCGCCCACATTGCAGAGCAGACGCCGTATTCCGCGAGCTTGTCAGCGATTTTATAGCTTTCGACCGCATGGTGGAAACTGCTCACCGTGTAGCCAAATTCTTTGCTCATATCCATGATTAGCGCCATTTCATCGGCGCGATAACAATGCATGTGGACGAGGATATCGCCGCTTAAAACACCCATCAGTGTGTCGAGTTCCAAGTCGCGATTAGGCGGATCGCCGCCTTCATCGGCATATTTGTCCCATTTCCGCTTATACTCGGTGGCCTGCACCCAAGCGGTACGATAGCCCGCAACATTCCCCATGCGCGAATAAGGGGCACCGCCTGGGAAACGCCCGCCGCCATAGCCGTAGACGCGTTTTGGATTCTCTCCGCAAGCCATTTTGAGCGTGTACGGGGCGTTTGGAAATTTCATGCCTTGGACGGTTAATGCTGGGACATTTTTAAGCGTGACGCCGCGCCCACCGAAGAGGTTGGCGGAGCCAGGTAAAATCTGCAGTGAAGTGACGCCGCCGGCGAGGGCGCGCGGAAAGCCAGGATCCTGCGGCCAAACCCCGTGTTCGGCCCAAACCTCTGCTGTTACCGGCGCGCTGATTTCATTGCCATCGCCATGCGCGCTCACGCTTGGGCTCGGATAGACGCCAAGATGGGAATGGTTATCGATGATACCGGGGGTCACCCATTTATCGCTTGAATCGATTATGATGGCACCGTCTGGTGCCGCTATGTCGTCGCCGATCTCGGCAATCTTGCCATCGACAAGCAAGACATCCCACTGCGCCCACGCCCCTCCGACGCCATCCAGTACATTTGCGTCTTTGATGAGCGTTGGCTGCGAGGGATAAGGGGTGTATGTCGACGGAAACGGATTGCGGTCGATTTCGACGCGGTCGGATGGATCTGAAACGGCGCCGGTATTGCCGCCGCATGCGGCCAGTCCGAGCGCAGCGGCCCCCACCATCACAAGCCTGATTTTCATCTTTGTCTCGCTATGTTATTCACACCAAAAGAATGTGCCACTGCTCGTGCGAAGCAAGCAACAGTTTCCTACACCCAAAGCGGTTTCACGCATTTTTCTTTCGAGACATCGAGTTCGAACGTAACCGGTGTTGTTGCGACGTTTGGACCGTCCGGGTGCAGCCTTTTATAAGCCTTGCCGAACACAGCCTTAGCGACTGTGCGCGGACCGATACGGCCCGGCAAGTCGGGTGTGAAATTCATATTCTGACGCAGGAATGCATTGGTATAGATCGCGTCCGCGCGGATCGCACTTTTGCGGGTTTGAAACTCACATGAGATCGAGACGTTTAAGCAATCGGCATTTTGGATGCGATGCGGCGACAATTGTGGCCAGGACAAGCCCATGCCCGGTTCAAGCTCATAAACGACAGCTTCGCGATCAAATGCGTTTTGATAGGGGAGATCCTCTTCTCGCGTCTTATGAACCATCGCTTCGACATATTCTGGCATCGCGAAATCATCTGTTCGCGGATACAGCCAGATCTGTTTGCGCCCACGCACTTGCAACAAAGCCACCATCGAAATGTCCAAGTGATAATGAACATGCATGTTCGGAGACGAGATTAATAGGTTCATCGCGGTGTCCTGGACACGGGTCCGCGTCGCCGATTCAAGGCTCTGGAAAACGCGATCTGCCAAAGGTCGAAGTTCAATGATTTCATGGCTGATCCGGCGCAAATTGAGCCAGATATCACCGCGTTTGACGGCTTCGAGAATATCTTTCCCGGACAGCTTCGGCGCCCGCCCGCGGATCGCCGGCTGACAGCCTTCGCGAAACTCACCGAAGGTCCAAATGTCGAGATGTTCACGCGGATAGATCTCTAAGAGCTGCGCTAAGCCGTCATCCGCGAATAGGTCCGATTGATGCAGGTTGTGCTCAGCCTGCAAAACCTCATCGCCAAACGAGCGTTTGGTCGCATTCGGCCAATTGACGATTAACATACGCCCCTCTCAGTCAATGCATCGCAGCGGCGTTTATTGCAAAAACTGTTCCAAATCCGGTTGAATCACAACCGTTTTCGCGCGGCGACAGCGGGCTCAGTGCTCTTAGAGAATCGTTGTCGTTGAGGGTAGAGCGCGTAGGTCGATGGGTACGCATTACAATCAATCGCTTTTTTGCGCCGACGGGCAAGCAGAAGGGTGCGGAAAACAATCCGGATCGCGCATGAATGTTTCGCCTCCGTGTTCGAATTTGCAAGGAGACGACGCTTGGAGGCAGGTGCGCCGTTCAAGACGCTGAGACAACATACAGGATGGATCCGCCAGCCCTCATCTAATGCGCTCAACTCAGATTTGTATAAGTAATAATCATTTATAAGTTGAATATAAAATGCCAAATACAACTAAAAATGATATTTAAACACCATTATGAAATAAAAACCATACTCTGAGATAATGATATTCATATATTTAATTGTCAGCCTTGGTCCGACAGTCGGGAGAATCCGACCTAACTCAAATGACAGGGCAGGTCATGGCAAATTCAAATGCGTTGTTCAAAAGGAACACGTTCGTCGGGAGAATTTTCTCTTTAAGTGTGATCCTGTGCTTAGCGTTTTCTACTCTTGCGGTTAGCGCGCTTGCACAGACGCGCTCTTACGACGTCGAAGGGCTTCCTTTTATGAAGGATGTTTCAACGTCGCAAGAACTCGGAAACAGGTTCACGTTCGAAGTGACCGACACGGGCTCTATTTCGGCGGTAACCGTTGATCTGACCCTATATTCTCAGATACAACTCACAGATATTAAGTTGATCTCGCCAGCCGGTACAGTCGTCTGGTTGACCGATTGGAATTGTTCTGCCCAGCCGATTTATTTTGGTGAGAAAATCTACGAAAACCCCGATGCACACTTGTTTCCGCAATCGCGTGACGCCGAAAACAATCCCGGGGATGGGGAGCCCCGCGGAACTGGCGGCCCGGGAATCCCAATGACATATCTGTTTTCGGACTCCGGACGCCATTTAGGGGCGGGATATCGTGAGACAACCATACCCGCACTTGGCGATGAAAGACGGGAAGATTCTGGGCTGTGCGCCGAATACAATGCGCGCACCACCGAATTGCCGCCGGTTTGGCCGCCAATAATCGATCCGGCAAATGGTGTGGATGCAAGTCGGCGTGGCGCTTACTGGACGCTTCCCACCAGTCAATTAATCGCGCCGGGACGCTTGGCCTCAGGATTGGGCGCGGCTTCAGGTGGAAATCGGTTCTCTGACTTTGAGGGGGAAGATCCGAGCGGCACATGGGCATTGGAGATCGATGCTTATGGATTTGAACCTACGCTATCTGTCTGGGACCGTGTAAATACCCTCATACAAGCAGCGACCGTCAATATTTCGACCACAGAGTTTTCGGCAAATGCGCCCAATATAGTGAAACAACCCGAGCTTGAATCGAACACTATTGGTCAGTCCACACGGCTGATTTACACGATTGATAACTCTTCCTCCGTGGAAACGGCGTCCAGTCTAGCATTCGATGACGCTCTGCCGAGTGATTTTTTTGTTACCGATACGATCGCGCCGACGACCACTTGCGGCGGAACCGTTTCAGCGACGGTCGGCGATAACGCAATCTCTTATTCCGGTGGGCAAGTCCTAGCGGGGGAGAGCTGCGAAATCTCCGTCAGTTTTTCGTCCGAAGAGGTTGGTACATATGGGTTGGAGGCGGTGGTCCTATCTTCTTCGCTCGGAAACTCACGGTCCGCGGCATCAGAAATGCAGTTCACCGCGGCTTCGGCGTTTGATTTTTCGATGAGTTTTGCGCAATCTAGCATTGCTCTGAATGGCGCCACCGAACTCATTTACAGGTTCGACAACTCTCTCGGCGCCGAAATCGTTTCCAACTTTCAGTTTGATCATTATCTGCCGGATGGCTTGGTCTTGGACGGTTTAGGACCCGACATCGTAAATCTACCAAACGCCTGCTCAGGACCTGGGCACTCTATTTTAGATCCCAACAATCAGTCCATCAGATTTCTTTCTTATCAAGTTGATGCTGGCGACGTGTGTGATGTCTCCATTCCCGTTCGCGGTACGATTGCAAGTACACTTGAAACACGAACGAGCACCCTGATTGAACAAAATGTTCGCTTGCACCCCCCAGCGGCGGCGTCTTTGACGGTCCTTGACGGCTCCGAAACGCCAAAATTTTCGAAGTCGTTTCGCCCGCAATCTATACCAGCAGGTCAAGGCAGTTCGCTGGTCTATACGATTAGCGCTGGATCGCTTCTGACGGATGTATCCAAACTGAGCTTCAGTGATGAATTGCCCAGCAATATCTTATTCGATCCCGGGCGCGTTTTGGCCAACACTTGCAGCGATGCAAGCGCTTTAGGCATTAGCGCCGACCGGACCCAGCTCTCATTGTTCGACGGTTCGGTCTCAGCGGGGCAAGCCTGCACGATCACGATTGGAATTGAGGCGAACACACCCGGAGAGTATCCGTCTGTCAGCGAAGATCTCATGTCAACAGCTGGCAACTCTGGTCCCGCAATCGCAACGCTCGTCGCTACCAGCCCCAATGCTCCAATATTTTCAAAATCGTTCTCGCCTGTGGAGATTGCTCAAGGGGAGGTGTCGCGGCTCACTTATCAGGTCGATAATAGCGCAAACTTTACAAATGCTTCGTCCCTTGCATTTTCCGAAACGCTTCCGGACGGTCTGCAAATAAGCGGAAATAGCGCGGTCGAAACCACATGCGGCGGTTTGCTCAGTGCCACCTCAGGATCCCAGTCTATAACGTTCAGCGGAGGCGTGGTTCTTGCTGAATGGCTTTGTACGATCGAAGTCGCGATTGTTGGCATCGATGAAGGTTCCTTCACCGCCACTAGCGGCGAACTCACTTCATCGCTCGGTGATTCGGGACCGTCGAGCGCTGAGATTACCGTGCTGGATGTGACGCCGCCGACCGTAGTGATTAGCGCCGAGACGGAGAGCTTCGTCGACCTTGCTCCAATCAAAGTGACGTTCACGTTTTCGGAAGACGTCACTGGCTTTGCGATCGAAGATATCGTGCTGGGCAGCGGCACCGCAGCTCAGTTTGAGGCAGTCTCGGGCGCGGTCTACACTGCGGCGATAACGCCGACCGGTAAGGGGGATTTGAGCATTGATGTCCCGGAAGGCGTCGCCAATGATCTGTCGGATAGCGTCAATCCCAATCTCGCCGCGGAGCAGCTGACGATCGAGAATGGCATCATTGCGCTGACCCAACGCGCCATCCGCAATTTCATGACCGCGCGAATGGATACGATTGTGTCGAATGAACCTGATCTATTTGAACGCCTGACACAGCGCCCAACAGCAGCCAGCAGCAGTCAGTCAGGGTTCACGGTCGACTATTCCGCAGACCGAACTTTTCTCACCTTTGACGGCTCCTTCTCGGCGTTGAAAGCGAACTTTAATCAAGAGCCGGACGTGCCGCCGTTTGAATCAACGATTATGCGGAGAACGGGTCTGTTTGGAGCGAACACGGCTGGTAACGCTGAGCCGGACACCGCTAAGTTTGATATTTGGTCCCGAGGGATTTACTCTCATACCACATATGGCGAGCTGCGATCCAAGTCTGGCCTACTTTATGTCGGTGCCGATTGGCTTCTAAATCCGGATAGGGTGGTCGGCCTGCTATCGCAATTTGATTGGACCGATGAGCGCGATCGCCAGGCGTCTACAGAAGTGAGCGGTTTTGGATGGCTGGCAGGCCCGTATGCGGTCCAGCGCCTCACCGATCGGTTGATCTTGGATGGCCGCGTCGCAGTGGGGCAGTCTGGTAATCGCATCAATCCGATCGGACGCTACCGCGATAAATTCGATACCGACCGGGTGCTGGTCTCAAGCCAGCTTACCGGAGACTTCGAGCACGGTTTGTTTGTCATCAATCCGTTCGTCCAAGCCATTTATATGGAAGAGCGGCAGAATGATTACACCGATACGCTGGGCAACTTAATCGGTGAACAGACTGTGTCTTTGGGGCGTGTCAATTTCGGACCGAAGATTCGCATGGAGGTTTCAGCCCAAGACGGAACCATCACCACGACGCCGTACATCAAGCTTGAAGCTCTTTATGATTTTCGAGGTGGGCAACGTGTCGACTTTGATGGGCAATTGATCGATGAAGACCGGCTGCGGGGACGCTTTACCGGTGGGTTCAGCCTGATATCAGCGGCCGGTTGGAACGTCTCGGCTGAAGGCTTCTCAGATGGGCATGGACAATCTGCTCTCGAAGCCTATGGGGCGACCGTGAATATCGGTTTGTCATTCTAATCGCGCGGAGCCGATCGGTTGCGTCCTGCTCTAAATATCGAGCTCTTCGGCGAAGTGCGCATTGTCTTGGATGAAGCGGAAGCGGTGCTCGGCCTTTTTACCCATGAGCGTGTCGATGAGTTCAGCTGGTTTGACTTCGGTAAGCTCATCAATGCTGTCGGGGAGGGTGATCCGGGCGAGGGTCCGCGTGTCCGGATTCATCGTCGTTTCTTTCAGTTGAGACGGGTTCATTTCGCCTAGACCTTTGAATCGGCTAAGCTCGACTTTTTGGTTGGCTTTGAACTCAACTTCCATGAGGAGCTCTTTGTCCTCATCATCCATCGCATAAACCGACTTGCCCTTATAAGAGAGCTTATAGAGTGGCGGCATCGCCATATACAGGCGCCCGCTTTCGATCAGGCCCGGCGTCATTTTATAAAAGAAGGTGATCAGCAGCGCCGCGATATGCGCGCCGTCAACGTCGGCATCGGTCATGATGATGATTTTCTCATATCGCAGATCGTCGACATTGAAGCGCGACCCGGTGCCCGTGCCGAGCGCCAGCAGCAGGTCTTGCAGCTCTTGGTTGCGGTCCATCTTGTCGGCGGTGGCCGACGCAACGTTGAGGATTTTCCCGCGCAAAGGCAAGATGGCTTGCGTTTTGCGATCGCGCGCCTGTTTTGCAGACCCGCCGGCGGAGTCGCCTTCAACCAGGAACAGTTCAGTGTCGCCTTTATTGTCCGAGCAATCGGCGAGCTTACCCGGCAAGCGGAGTTTTTTGGTCGCTGATTTGCGCGCCACGTCTTTGGCTTTGCGGCGGCGGGCGCGCTCATCCGCGCGCTCCACAGCCCATGTCAGGAGCTTGTCGGCTTCTTTCGGGCTGCCGGCCAGCCAATGGTCAAACCGATCGCGCACAGAGTTTTCAACCAGCCGGAACGCCGCCGTTGTCGACAGTTTGTCTTTGGTTTGGCCGACGAATTCAGGATTGCTGATGAACACGGACAATAACAACCCTGAGTGCCCCATAATGTCATCGGCTGTGATCGATGCGCCCTTTTTCTGTCCGGTAAGATCAGCATAGTTGCGCAGGCCTTTGGTGATCGCTGAGCGAAACCCGGCTTCATGCGTGCCCCCATCCGGCGTGGGAATGGTGTTACAATACGAGCGGGAAAAGCCATCGGTCTCGCCGAAACCTGCCGCGGTCCATGCGATGGCCCATTCGACTTTGCCATCTTGGGTTTCAACCAAGCCCGCGAAATGCTGTTCAGTGATCGTCGCCTTGCCCTTGAACACTTCGTCCAATTGGTCGGCGAGACCGTTGGGATAAGACAGGGTCTTCTCCGCCGGGACTTTTGAGTCCTCCGGCAACAGTTCCGGATCGCATTTCCAGCGCACCTCGACGCCACGATAGAGATACGCTTTGGAGCGCGTCATTTGGAACAGACGTTGCGGCTTAAAGCGAAGCTTGTCGCCAAAAATCTCAAAATCGGGTTTGAACCGCACAGTCGTACCGCGGCGATTAGGGGCCGCGCCAAGCAGCTCCAGCGGACCCATAACTTTTCCACGCTCGAAAGCTTGGAAATACAGCTTCTTGTCGCGTGCGACTTCAACCTCGAGGCGCTCAGAAAGCGCGTTCACCACGGATGAGCCAACGCCATGCAAGCCGCCCGCGGTTTGATACGCTTTGTTCGAGAATTTGCCGCCCGCATGTAGCGTTGTCATGATCACTTCAAGCGCAGACTTTCCGCGGTATTTGGGATGCTCGCCCACGGGAATCCCGCGGCCATTATCCACCACTTCAACATATCCATCTGCGCGCAAGTGAACCTCGATCCGACTGGCATGGCCGGCGACGGCCTCATCCATCGAATTGTCGAGAATCTCAGCGAACAAATGATGATAGGCGCGCTCATCCGTGCCGCCAATATACATGCCAGGACGCTTGCGCACCGGCTCAAGGCCTTCGAGGACCTCAATATCTTTTGCGCTATAACCAGAGGGATCAGTTTTCATATCGTCGAACAGGTTGGTTTGCTTTGCAGCGCCCATAATGGTTTTCTCCCCGTAAGCCTATTCGCCCACTGATTCCAAGGACTTCCATCATGACGATTATGATTAATGCGCCATTAACTCTCCCATCGGGCATTGAACTGCCCAATCGCCTCGTAAAAGCGGCGATGACGGAGCGTTTGGCCAATCCGAAAAACGAGGTCACAGAGCGCCATATTCGCCTGTATAAGGCTTGGGGTGAGGGGGGCATTGGACTGCAAATCACGGGCAATGTCCTCGTCGATCGACGAAATTTGGAAGCGCCTGGCAATGTGGTCATTGAGGGCGCGCCGTCGAATGAACATGCTGTCATGCTCGGGCGCTGGGCCGAAGCCTCGAAGGCTGGCGGCGGCAAAGTCGTGATGCAGTTGAGCCATGCCGGACGGCAAACGCAAAAAATGGTCAATCCGCAGCCGGACGCCCCAAGCGCGGTCGCTGTCGATTTGCCGGGCGGTCAATTTGGGACCCCGCGGGCGATGACGGGCGATGACATTCAGCGTTTGATTGAAAAATATGCGATCGCGGCAAAAGCTGCGCGCGCGGCGGGTTTCGACGGGGTGCAAATTCATGCCGCACATGGCTATTTGATGAGCCAGTTTCTATCCCCACTGACCAATCAGCGCGATGATGAATGGGGTGGATCGCTTGAAAACCGCGCGCGTTTGCTGGTGGATGCGATCAAAGCTTGTCGCGCAGAAGCCGGGCCGGGCTTCGGCATCTCGATCAAACTCAACTCCACTGATTTTCAAAAAGGCGGATTTACGAAAGCGGACTCCATGGCCGTTATTGGCATGCTCAATCCGCTTGGGCTCGATTTCGTTGAGATATCGGGGGGCAATTATGAACAACCGAAAATGATGGATATGGAGGGCTTGAAACCTGCGCATGAGGCGGGTTTGCGGGAGAGTACGCGCAACCGTGAGGCTTATTTCCTTGATTATGCGCAAGACGTGCAATCCGTGGCAGACATGCCTTTAATGGTCACCGGCGGCTTCCGCACAAGCGCCGGTATGAACGCGGCGCTGCAAAGCGGCGAGGCCGATCTGATCGGGCTCGGACGGCCATTATGTGTCGACGTGAATGCGCCAGCCCAATTGATGGCGGGAGAGATCGACGTCTTGCAAAAATGGGAGCGGATCCTGCGTATTGGTCCAGGGATTTTTGGGCCGAACTCGTCCATTGGATTGTTCAAGGCCTTGAATGGTTTCGGCATGCAGGGCTGGTATTATAACCAGCTGCACAGACTCGCCGATGGCTTAGAACCGAACCGAAAGCTCGGTGTCCTAAGTGCGTTTTTGAAGATGCAAGGGATCGACTCGAAGATGGCGAAAGCGTACCACGCCGATCTGAAATTGGCGGAGACTGTATGACCCTGAGTATTTCGGCGGCATTTGATAGCGGCAATATCATCGTCAAAGACGCAAGCGATCCCTCCAATGTCCGCCTCGAAATTGCCAAGGATCACGGCTCGGACTTCTACCAATGGTTTCATTTTAGGGTGACGGGCGAGATCGGGCAGAGGCTTTGTTTGAAGCTCGAAAATGCCGGCGGAGCGGCCTATCCAAAAGGCTGGGAGAATTATCAAGCCGTTGCCTCAATGGACTTGAAAGACTGGCACCGCGTGCCGTCACACTATGACGGTCAAACGCTGACCATTGAGACGCAGCTACAGGCAAGCTCAGTCTATTTTGCGTACTTTACTCCATATTCCACGGATCGGCACCAATCTCTGATTGCTCAGACACAAACCGATTCACGCGTCAGGACTGAGGTGTTGGGCCAGACCATCGATGGCCGTGATTTCGAACTGATCCGCCTCGGTACCGCTGGTTCGGACAAACGTACAATATGGGTTACAGCCCGCCAACATCCGGGGGAGAGTATGGCGGAATGGTGGATCGAAGGGTTTCTCGAGGCCCTGCTCGATCCACAATCCAAATCCGCCCAGGACTTGCACGCTCGCGCCGTTCTTTATGTCGTCCCAAATATGAACCCAGATGGCAGTGCCCGCGGCCATTTGCGCACCAATGCGGTTGGCGTAAACCTCAATCGAGAGTGGCATGCGCCGAGTTTGGGCCGCAGTCCTGAGGTCTATTATGTGCTGAACAAGATGATCGAAACGGGATGCGACTTGGCACTAGATGTTCATGGCGATGAGGCCTTGCCCTACAATTTTATCGCAGCAACCGAAGGCATTCCAAGTTGGAGCGATCGCCTTCAGACGCTGCTCGACACGTTTAAGGGCGCCTATGTATCAGCCTCGAATGGGGCCTTTCAAACTCAGATCGGCTATCCCATCACACCGCCTGGCAAAGCCAATCTGTCGATTTGCAGCAACGCGCTGGCGGAGCGGTTCGACTGCCTCGCTATGACTTTGGAGATGCCGTTTAAGGACGATGCCAATCATCCAGACCCGGTACATGGTTGGTCAGCGCAGCGGTCGAAACAGCTCGGCGCCGATGTGCTCAAACCGCTACAATCGGTTCTGTCGGATCTGCGTTGATTGCGTTCATCGCTTGTTCGATCAGCCGGTAGCTTTCTCTCCGGCTGTCGATCTGATCAGTGATCGAGAGGAGGAAAAACTCCTGTGCGCGGGTCTCTGACGCGATGTCGATCAAACGCTGCGCAACGCTCAGGCCGGTGCCGACGATGCCACGGTCCGGCGGCGAGAGCGGCGCCGTTGCGAGGTACGCGGCAGCGTCTGCGGTGCTTAAATAGGGTTTGAAATCGCCGGTCCCGCGCGCCAATGCCCACGCTTTGATCGGCCCGGCCAGGTGCTCTGCACGGGCCTCTGTCTCCGCCGCCACGACGACCAGCCCGATCCCAGCATAAGGTGCGGCGCAGAACGGAGAAGGCTTAAACGCGTCATGATAGGCCGCCAATGCCGCTTTGGCGCCGCCGGGATTCAAAAAATCCGCAAACGCCAGCTTTAGACCCATTTGTCCGGCAAATGCGGCCGAACCCGGCGACGAGCAGAGCATCCAAAGATCCGGCGCGGGACCGGGAGGATTGGCGGCAATGCCGTATGCCCGATGATCATCGGGCAGGGGCGCTTGCCCGCTCGCATCCAGCATCCAGTCCATCAACATGCGCAGCATGTTTGGAAAATTCTGCCCGCCGGGGCCCAACAGAGCGGCCGATGTGCGCGGATCTGCACCGGTTGCGCGCCCCAATCCAATCTCGATACGGCCAGGCGCCAATTGCGACAGACTCTGGCCCCATTCTGCGACTTTTAGCGGCGAGTAATTGGGCAACATGATCCCACCTGAGCCGAGCGCGATCCGCTGTGTCCGCGCGGCGAGATCAGCGATCAGCACTTCCGGCGTTGTTCCGGCAAAGCTGTCAGCATTATGATGTTCTTGAACCCAGTAGGCGCGATAGCCCATGCCATCGGCCGCTTGCGCAAGAGCACGTGTTTCATTCAATGCGTCGGCGGCGGTGCGCCCTTGAAAGACGGGCGACGGGTCGAGAATCGAGAGCTTTGGTTTCATGCCTGATGGTTACGAACTATGCATTGCGCGGCGTGTAAAGCCTTCACGTCTCGCGCATGCACGCATCTGTTCGATTGTGCAGCTTGGCCTGAGCACGAAAAGACCAATGGCTGTTTACGGCCCTTATTCGGGTGGGTCGCGTTCGCCGTTATTGCCGAACAAGGCCCCCAACGCGCGATTGGTGAGTTCGTCTTCGAAACTGGTCGGCTCATCATTATTGTCAGTCTCGCGATCCTCGCCACCATTGCCCCCGACAATTTGACCGAGAAGACTGCCCGCATCACCGCCCAAGCGATTGGTCAGCTCGCTTGCCGCTTCTTGTCGCAACCGCGCGGTCAACTCGGCTTGCACAGCAGACGAATCGAGGCCGAATTGAACGCTCGCCCAATTGCCATAAACGCGCACCGGAATGGGAATATTGGCCAGCCCCAGAGTGGCGCCGGCACCTGCCGCATTGACGTCCACGCGCGGCGTCAGGCGGATGTCCAACGTGCGCGCGCCGAGATTGATGCTGCCCGCGCCGGTGATTCCAACCACCGGATTATCGATCCGTAGATCCGTGATGCTCGCGACACCATTGGTGAAGCTGAGATTGCCGATAAAGTTCGAAAAGTCCGTTTCGGCCTCAGGTGAAAATGCCTCGCGGAAGCTTGCCACGGAAAGCTGACCACTGCCCAACAAGTCGGTCAGGTTCGACGCGTCGCGCACCAATTTTGCGAGGTTTAGCCCTTTGATCGCGCCGCGATTAAGGTCGGACTCAAAAGAGCCATCGAGACCGCTAATCAAGGCTTTCAAACTGTTGCCTTCGGAGGCGAGATCAAGCTGCACATCGCCAAGGCCAGATAGGTTTTGAAACCCCGTCAGCGCGGTTAGCATTTCTTGCGCGGCGATGCTGTCCGCGAGCGCTTCAACCTCTAGTGTCGGCACGGCGCCGGAGGCATCGAGCACAAGATCGCCTGACCAATTGCCCTGAAAGACCCGAAAACCCGGCTGATTATCATCTTGTCGAAACCGGGCTGACAAGCGACCATTGTCCAGCTGCGTATTGAGAACGGCATCATTGAGCGTGATCTGATCGATGATCACGCTTTGCGCGGCCACCGCCACGGATGCGTCAACGGCTTGCAGGCCAGCAAGATCCAAAGGCGTATCATCCCAGTCTTCATTGAGGCTCGGTTCGGTGTCTTCCTGTTGCGAGCCGCTGCCCAGAAATGGCGTTAGATCGAGTTGATCGGTGGATAAGTCGGCGACGAATCGTGGGCGGGTGCCGGTTAAATCTGCCCCGACGCGCCCCGTCGCCGTGGTGTCATCAAGCACGAATGTGGCGCCGGTAAGAGAGGGGGTAAGGAGCGTGCCGTCAATATCGCCGCGAAGATCAAACGCGTTCAGCGAGTCACCTTCTGGCATTTCGGTATCGAGCGCTGCCAACACCCCTCTCAGATTGTCGCTCGACATTGCCAGGGCCCCGCCGAGGGATTGCTCGCCATCGAGGCGGATGTCGCCGGAATAGTCCGTTGTCAGGTCTGGCCCGCGTTGCTTGAGGACAATGTCTGTCAGTGTCGGCGTGGCCAGAGGGCCTGATAAGGTCGCTGTCAGGTCAACATCGCCCAGAAGCGTCAAAATGGGAATCAGCGGATCGCCAGAGAGGAGGAGACGTTGCGCGTCTTCGGCGTTCAGCGTCACTTGACCATCCAGACGCGGCGCATCGCCGAGCGTGATCCCGCCTTGATAGTCAACCGCGACCCCCGTTGCGCGCAGCGCCAGTGTCGAGAAATTCAGCTCAGCACTCGTCGCCGGGCCCGATACGGCGCCGTTTGCCTGAACTGATTGGATGGCCGTGACATCAATTGGTAGATCAAGCCCGCCAAGCAGGCCCAGCGCGGCCCCGATGGTCTCTGAGGCGACGTCGAAGCGTCCATCCAGGATCGGCGTCTCGGCCAGCGTCACAGCGCCATCGAATGCCACCTCTCCGTAAATCGTATTCAGCGCGATATCGAGTGTTGATGGCTGGGTGGCCATAAGACCAGCGATTGAATTGAGTTCGATACGGTAATCAAAATCCTGACCGTTCAGCGCGCCGTCGCCTTGCGATGTGAAAGGTTGGTCCAATGCGGTCATGCGCGCGCTCGCCGAGAAATTGGTCAGCGCGTACTGCGTATCGGTGGTCCAATCGCGATAATAGACGGCTGCATTGGTGAGCGCGGCGCGATCAATCCCGGTATTAAACGCGCCACCCGATGAAGGAGGGGTCTCTTCTGCCGGCGCTTCTGCGCTTTCGCCAAAGTCCCAATTGGCGCGGCCATCGACAAGTCGTTCCAAGCGAACCGTCGGATTCTCGAGTGTGACTTGCGCGATTTCAACCCGGCCAAACAGGAGCGGCAGCAATTTCACACTCGCTCTCAGACTGCCGGCTTCCACCATAAGAGGATCGGAAAAGCCCTCTGGATTGGCAACTTCGACGCCGTCAATCCGCGCCGAAATGACGGGAAAAATCGCGACTTTGGGATCACTTTTCAGGGTCACATCCCGATCAAGTGCGGTGGTTGCGGCGGTTTCGATCTGTGTCCGGTAGACCGCGGAGGGGATCAAAAATGGCACGGTCACAATGGCCGCGATCAAGATGGCGACAATCACGCCGAGAATGATGAATATGCGTTTCATAAGCGAAGGGTGACCTCTGCGAGCTGTATCCAACCTGAATAGCTGTATCTGATGTCAAAGTCATGGCAATTGCCGCTTGACCCAAAAATACCGGACGTATAGATCAGCCTTTCTCCCGAGATGCTGGGAGGTCCCATGCGCGGGTGTAGCTCAGTTGGTTAGAGTACCGGCCTGTCACGCCGGGGGTCGCGGGTTCGAGTCCCGTCACTCGCGCCACTTCGAGAGAAGTGAAATTGACCTTGGCGTCTCCTCTCCATATACCGCCATGAGCGAAAAATGCCGCGGCAGAGGGTCGGCCAGCAACCGGCGAATGCTAAGGCGCGTAGGAGCATTTCGATGCGCGAAGTGAGCCATTTTATTGGCGGTGAGCGAGTGGCTGGCAGGTCCGGTCGGTTTGGCGATATTTATGATCCGAACATTGGTGAGGTTCAGGCCCGCGTTCAGCTCGCGTCTGAATCAGAGGTCGCAGCCGCGATCGAGACCGCAAAAGCGGCGTTTCCAGCCTGGGCGGCGACCAATCCGCAGCGGCGGGCGCGAGTGATGTTCGAGTTCAAGCGCTTGCTTGAAGCCAATATGGATGAGCTCGCAGAATTGCTGTCCTCCGAACATGGCAAAGTCGTTGCCGACTCCAAAGGCGATGTCCAACGCGGCATTGATGTGGTTGAGTTTGCCTGCGGCATCCCGCATCTGCAAAAAGGCGAGTACACCGAAGGCGCAGGCCCTGGCATCGATGTCTATTCGATGCGCCAGCCCTTGGGCGTGGTGGCGGGCATCA
>JBCBBZ010000011.1:0-79595 GCA_038531165.1 Pseudomonadota bacterium | reverse complement strand
AAAGACCGAACCACGAGGCAAGGCGGCAACACGCTGTATGTGTTCAAACTGCCGTCTGTAAAGACAAAATAAATCGGGAGGGAATACCATGCTGAGACAATTCAAAACGCTTTGCCTCGGGCTGGCGACGATTGGGTTTACCGTTGGGTGCGCCAATGTCGCGACCTTACCCGTGCAGGACGCCTCTTTAACCGATCAAGATGGCTATGAAGGTCGCGTGCGATTGGTTCGGTTTCTGGATGAACCAGACGGCTATTGCCTGGACGTTCCCGGTCCGGCGGGATCGGAATTGTTGGAGGTGCCGCTGGTGGCGCACACGTGCCATCCCGATCCTTATCTCGACCAAGTGTTCCTCTTCAATCAAAATGGGTCAGGTGAAATACGATGGACGACAGAGGATCACGATCTCTGCTTTACACCCGACGCGGTTGAGGCCGGGTCCAGTTTACATTTACGCACCTGCGGCGAACATCCTGCACAAGCCTTTGAATATACAATTGGGCAAGAGCTGAAACTCGTAGACGCCGATCTTTGCATCCATGTCGAACGACGCGGCGCCGGCCCGAGGCAACCCCCTGGGGAAGGACAAGACGCCTATGGTCGCGGGCTCTCTGTCAACGCCCAATACACGCACCTCATGCGCTTCCTCGAGCTGCGGCAGTGTGGGGATGGCGATCCGTCTATGTCGAGATGGAAGGCGATCCAATGACGGAGCGGTTCAATGTGAATTCCAAGTTTTCATTGGACGGGCGCGTTGCCCTGATCACCGGAGCATCTAGTGGCATAGGCTGGGGGCTCGCGGAGGGGCTCGCAGCCGCCGGTGCCAAAGTGGTGGCTGCTGCGCGCCGAAAGGATCGACTGGAGACGCTGGTTGAAAAGATCGAAGCGCAAGGTGGAACAGCCCTAGGTGTGAAACTCGATGTGACTGACACAACCAGCATCGCCCAGGCCTTCACGGTGGCCGAACAGAAGCTGGGTGTTGTTGATATTGTGGTCAACAATGCTGGCGTTGCAGACGGTAAGACGTTTTTGGACGCTGACACCAATGACCTCGATTTCGTTCTGGATGCCAATCTAAAGGGTGTCTGGAATGTGGCGCACGAAGCGTCTCGACGCATGGTTGAGGCGGGCAAACCCGGGAGCATCATCAATATCGCTTCGGTGCTTGGGCTAGGGGGGAAGTCACGCAACGCGGCTTATTGCGCTTCTAAAGGCGGCGTTGTGAACCTGACGCGAGCCATGTCCATGGATCTTGGCCGTCACGGTATTCGCGTAAATGCCATTGCCCCGGGGTGGTTTGTGACAGAGATCAATGGTGAGTTTCTGACGTCTGAGGCGGGCGACGCCTATATGCGGCGAACTCCGGCGCGCCGCGCAGGTCAAATCGAAGAACTGATCGGCCCAGCGATTTTGCTGGCTTCCGAAGCGGGGTCATTTGTGAATGGTGCTATTCTTCCGGTGGACGGTGCGCATTCGGCAGCTCTGGTTTAGCTTCGACAAAGGTGCTGTCAGTCTAATGCGAACCCGTCTCCAGCATCGAACGGCATAGGTGCTCTTACCCAGCCAGAAGCTGGCGCCATTCGGAGAGGGCGGCGTTTCTCATCGATTTGAACGTAGAGCAGCGATGATCTCACGTGATGTTTTGAAATAACGAAATGGGCTCTTGGGCATCCGCCAAGCGTATAGCAGGGCGGTTAAAGCTCACTTTCCGCTGACAATACCCTTGGACGAGCTCGCCCGTTTTCTGTGTTGGCTATACCGGAACTGCAAAAGCAAACGGCGCCGCTTCAACTCCCACTCTAGGGAGAGAGAAACGACGCCGTCCGGGAGGAAACTGCCGTCCTTACTCTGGAAATCGACAGTCATCTCTAAGCCCCACATTTCCGGCTGCGCGAAGAAGCGCTGGTACCAGCCGAAGTCGGACAGGTCGAACACGTTTGTCAGATAGGTTTCATCGGTGATGTTCTTACCGAAGACTGCAAACCCAAACCGACCGTCCGGGGTCTGGTAGCCAAACCTGGCGTTGACAACCGTATAGGCTTCCTGACCCACAATCGGATCATTGTCAGTGGAGAAGAACTGATCATCCTTATAGCTGAAGGAGGTTTGAGCGTAGACGGAACCACGATCGCCAAGATCATGATCATATCGCGCCAAGCCGGAGACTGACCATTCCGGTGTGAACGCCAGCTTGTTTCCTGAGAAGTCTTCGCCATTTCCGCCGGTGAAGTCTTGAAGCTCGCTGTCGAGGTACGCGGCTGAGAGATTGAGCAAGAGTCCGTCTGTGGGATAGGCCGTCACATCAAGCTCAGCTCCAAATACCTCCGCATCCGCAGCATTGGTCAGCTGCACGAAAGGTAGATCGCCAGTATTTACAAGTGTGAAGACTTGAAGATCAGTCGTATCGTTGAGGAATATCGCGCCGTTGACCCTGAGCAAATTGTCAAACCATTCGGATTTCACGCCGAGTTCATAGGCATTCACAAATTCAGGATCATATGGCTCTAGTTCGACGGCAGGATCGACACCGGTTAATCCGATAAATCCGCCATTGAAGCCACCGCTTTTAAAGCCGCGTGACGCACTCGCGTATAGGAGCACATCATCACTCGCCTGATAATCCAGTCCCAGCTTCCAGGAAGCTGCATCATCTTCAGTTGAAAGGCCGGTAACATTGTAGACTTCGCTAAACTCTGGCGGGATCAGCTCTTCTTCAAAAAACGCGCGACCATCAAACGTCTTTTCTTCACTTGTGTACCGCCCTCCAACGGTAACCGTCAGCTGCTCGCTTAGAGCATAATCAAATTGCCCGAAAAGCGCGTAAGTATCCGTTTCCTGGGTATTGATGTAGCGGGCGAAGACAACCGGAAGTCCGCCCGTAAGATCGCCTGCCGGATCTGGAGCACCACCAGTGCCGCCAAACTCCACAGGAAAATCTCGTAGCGTTCGCGCGACATCGATTGTCTGATTCTGAACAAGTTCTTCCGTCAAATAAAATGCACCAACAAGCCAGTTGACTTTGTCTGCTTCGCCGGTCGCACGCAGTTCCTGAGTGAAAGTTTCGGAGTCAACGCCGAAACGGCTTTCTAGTAGCTGATTTGGACCAGCGTCAGTGTGATCAACATTAAAGTTGTCGAGCTCATCATAAGCCGTGATAGAAGTCAGGGTGATTTCCCCGAGATTCAGTTCGGCATCAATATAACCACCGATCGTTTCAAGATCATTGTCGTCGATTGGCTCGTATTCCCCGACAAACGGATCTCCTGTACCCGTATAGCCGAGAATATCTGCGCCATCAGGAGGAATGATTCCCAAGAAGTTTGGTGATGCCGCTTCAGACGTGTTTGTCGCGCCATGTACATTCAGACGAATGCGGAAGTTCTCTGCCGCGTCGACGTCGACAACACTCCGCCAAGAGAAAATATCATAGCCATTGGTGCTGCTGCCATCGAGCAAATTCGTGCCGAAGCCGTCAGAGTCACTCTTTTGAGCAGCGACCCGCGCGCGCACATTATCGGTGATTGGGCCGGAAATCGCAACTTCGAGCTCGCTGCTTTCAAATTCACCGATCATTGCCCGCGCACTCAGCTCGAACTCATCGGTCGGTTTGTTCGAGATTGCTTTGATTGCGCCGCCAGTCGTGTTGCGACCGTAGAGCGTACCCTGGGGGCCTTTGAGGACCTCCAAACGTTCAATGTCGAAAAACTGAAATGGCGTCAGAGCCGGGGAGCTGATATAGACGTCGTCCGCGTAGAGGGCGACAGGACCCGCATTGTTTGAGTTGTAGTCATTGAGACCGGAACCCCGCAGGAAGACAATCAGCTGCGAGCCCTCGCCATTGGTGCGGCCAAGTTCGAGTCCCGGAATGAGGTTGCCCAAATCGTCGGTTCCGCTAACGCCCACCTCATTCAGCGCCTCACCTGTGAAGGTCGAAATACTGATCGGAACGTCTTGACTGTTCTCTTCCACCTTTTGGGCGGTGACAGTGATCGCATCAAATACGCGCGGCGCTCTGTCGTCTTCGGTTTGAGCGTTGGCGAGGTTGAAGCTCGAAATCGCCACAGCTGCGGCGCCGAGTAGTAGATTGGTCTTGGTCAATTCTTCCTCCTGAACAGTCCAGGTTGGTAAAGTTGCACTCCCGCCGAAATGCCGCCGACCCCCAGTTGGTAGCCAGATCACATCTCAACGATCCCTTACGCGACCCAACGGCCCAAACATTTGGTCTCAGACAACTCCGCGTCTTTGCTGACATGAATGTCTTGGCCACACCCGGCTGCGCTTTTTTGTGATCACACTTTTTTAATCACATTGCAAATTATAGGTCATATGACCAGTTTTTGCAAATGATTGGCGCGTTTGTTGCGGTCGTCGCCACGCGCGCGCTGGTCGGCTTCTTGGCTAACAACAGCACATTGAAATTCTTACAATTTGTTGAAAACACTGAGGCTTTGGATTGGATCTGAGTGGGGCCGAGCCCACCTCAGATGCGAAGGTGTGGTCATAATTTGATCAAAATAGGAGGGTGCTTGGCCAAAAAACGGGCAAAACTTCGCATGCTCCCCCTCGTGCAGACAGACGAAAATATCAAAACGAGTTGCGAAAATTCGCCGAAATCGGTGAATGGGATCACAAAAAAGGCACAAATAGACTATTTTGGAGCGCTGCTGTGTGACGAGTGCCAGTCCCTGACTAAGATCCTTCAGTCGCAATTTGAATCAGCATGGACTTGCTATAGTCCGTCAGCCCCGGGATCGATGGGGCCAGTTTTGGGGTGTCGTTTAGAAAGATCTCAAGACCGTCAATCGCCGCCGCAATAAACGCCGCACGTTGTTGAATATCCTTGGCGCTTGCATCGGGTAGCAATGCTTCCAACAATTCGGTGAGCACTTTAACGTCGAGCGCATAAATTTCTTGAAATGAGTTCGCCAGGATCGCGGACCCCGTTTGCGCTTCACCGAGCAAGATATAGTAGCCTGCCTGTTCGCTTACCCGCGCCAGTGAATAGTCAATGTAAGCTTCGAACCTTGCCAATGGCGTCGGGTAGGTTCGTTTGATAATTTGCTGTTGCTGCGCGTTATATACATAAACGGTGAACTTGCCGATTGCTTGCAACAAATCATCCTTGGTCGGAAAATAATATTGGACCGCCGATAGTTTTATCTCGAGCTGCGATGCCACTTTTCGCATTGAAAAGTCGGTAAAGCCGCCTTCAATGATGAGCTCTATCGTCGTGCGCATGATCGCCTTGAGCGTTTCGCGGCCTTTCTCGTGCACGCCTGAGCCAGATTTGTTTCCAAATCGCTGAAACGCGAAGGCCTCCAAAGATACTTCTAAGCCCTTAAAAACACCGAGATTCTGCAACGCACTGGCTCCTTTCCGCCTGCTTGCACCAAAATGCTACCGCGGACAATGGAGCAAAATCCAAAACTGGTCAGTTGACCTATTTTGGATTTTCGGGCATGCAAAAAGTCGTGGAGTGGCACCCCGTGCGAACAATTGGGAACGAGATTTGGTCCAAGTCCGCTCTCAGGGCCGCAAACATCAAACCGAAGGAGAACGCAAATGCTATTGGAAACAAATTGGACAGACGAAAGCGTGGCTTCGGCGGACAAGCTGCATTTGCATCCGAATTCGAACCCAGCAGCCTACGATGCGGAAGGCGGCCTCACAATGGTCCGCGGCGACGGCTGCTACTTGATTGACAATCAGGGCAATCGCTTTTTTGACGGTATTGCCGGTCTGATCAGCGTCCCCTTGGGGTATTCGGATCCGAAAGTAATTGCGGCGGCGCAGGAGCAACTAGGCACGCTGCCCTTTTACACAACCCACTTCCATATGACGAATGAACCTTCGGCCAAGCTTTCAAAATTGCTTGCTGAGATTACACCGGAGGGCATCACACATTTCACCTATTCATCTTCTGGCTCGGAAGCCAATGAGACGGCTATCAAGCTCGCCTGGATGTATTGGCGCGCCAAAGGCAAACCAAGCAAACGCATGATCATTTCGCGCGAGCAGGCCTATCATGGCTGCGCGATCTTCACGACCGCGATCAGCGCGCTCCCCCAGTACGATGCGGCCTATGGAATCGGCCAACAGGATATCGGGCTGGTGAAGCCACCGAACAGTCTTGCCTATCAAGAAGACGGTGAAAGCGATGAGGCATTTGGCCTCCGCGCCGCAGGCTGGCTTGAGGACGAAATCCTGCGGGTTGGTGCAGACAATGTTGCGGCATTTATCGGGGAGCCCGTCATGGGGGCTGGCGGCGGCGTTCAAATCCCGCCGATGAGCTATTGGCCGGCCATTCGTGCGATTTGCGACAAGTATGATGTGCTATTGATCGCCGACGAAGTGATGGCGGGCTTTGGCCGGATGGGTGAATGGTTCGGTCAGGATCATTTTGGCTTCACCGGCGATTTGATGACTATGTCCAAAGGTCTGACCTCGTCTTACCTGCCTTTGTCGGCAACCGGCATCAGTGAAGACATTATGAGCTTTATTTTAGAGTCCGGCGTCGACTTCTATCACGGCTTCACTGCAGCAGGGCATCCGACCACCTGCGCCACAGCGGTCGCGGCTGTAGAGTCCTTGGCCGAGCAGGACCTAATCACCCGCACCCGAACCGAAACAGGTCCGCACTTTCTCAGCGAGATGACCAAATATGTGAAGCAAAACCCGGTCGTAGCGGAACTGCGCATGGTGGGTCTATTCTGCGGTGTCGAACTGGATCCAACGGGCTATCAGGATCTTCCCGATTTCGACGAATCGCATTTCGGCGACGAAGTGACCATGATGATGCTCGGCAAGGGCTTTATCGTGCGCAATGGCGGACCGCGCTTTATCATTGCGCCGCCGCTCATCGCAGAGCTCGAAGAGCTTTCAGCTCTGGCCAAGGCATTCGGGGAAGCCGTTGGCGACTTCCACCAAATGTGGGAAGCGAAGCGAGGCGCCAGTTGACCCCATTTTCTAAGTGAATCGGAGTTGGACGACCCTATTTCAGGTACCGGCTTTGTGTCTGGAACATTCGAAGGGCGTCTTTGTAGCTCCCATCAACAAAGAATTCGTCGATAAGTCGCCCTTCAACTTCAAATCCGCATGCTTCGTAGACACGTTTGGCGACTTCGTTTTCAGTCGCCACAACAAGGTACAGTTTGTGCAAATTAAGGACCCGAAATGCATAGTTGAGCGCTGAAATCGTGGCCGGTCTTGCAAATCCCTGTCCTTGATGACTTGGGGCAATTATGATTTGGAACTCGGCCCGTCGATGGATGTAAGTGATTTCGACAAGTTCAACCAAACCAGCAGATTCACCCTCTTGCGTCTCAACAATGAAACGCCGCTCCGTTTGGTCATGTATGTGTTTTAGATACAGTTCCTCGAGTTCGACGAAAGACTCATATGGCTCTTCGAACCAATAGCGCATAACCGTTTGATTGTTGTTTAGTCGGTGAACGAAGCGCAAATCGTCTCGCTCGAGCGCCCGCAAACGAAGTTTGGGGCCGGTGGGATCGGAAAAGTCGTTGGCGCCAGCATCAACCATAATTGAGCTCGCCGGTTTTTTTCAACTTTGGCATTTTTTACCCAGACTACTCCCCACTAAAACAGAAATTTAAGCGCAACGCTCCTTAGCGGTTCGCCCGGGAGCCAGCCAATGTTCCGATGGACGAGGAGGTTGCGCGTTAACTCGGTGTCCTGGCCAGATACCATTTGCGCCAATGTCTTCCCGGAAGCAAAACTTGTGCTGACGCCCTCACCGGAATAGGCGAGCGCATAGTGGACGCTGTGATGCTTCGGATGAGTTCCGATACCCCCAACCAAGTCTCGAGAGATCGCCAGCATGCCGCCCCATTTGTGATCAATTTTGACGCCAGCGAGTTGTGGCCAGATGGTCCCTGTTAGGTACTGCGAAAGGCTCTCGGAATGGCCTCTATGATTGCCGCTCGCGAAGGCGCCATCATAGTAGATAACAGGCGCTCCGCCGCCAAAAACAATTCGATTGTCGACCGAAACATTTGCAAAGCTCATTTCGAGACCCTTGCCGCGAATGCTGAGCAATTCACCGCGTTTGAACCCGGTTGATTTCAGTTGCGCGTCAGACAAGGGCTCAGTCGCGATCATGGCCGAGTAAACCGGCATGTAGCGATCCGAGAATTCGCCAAAGCTCTTCGTAAATGCATTTGTTGCAATGATAACTTGGCCCGCTTCAATCCGACCGAAATCTGTAATGACAATCGGTGTGTTTCCTCGCAGATCCAAACGCTCTACCGTTGTCCCTTCGTGAACCTCAACACCGGCATTCAAAACAAGGTCGCGCATCGACCGGCCGAGCTTGCCAGGGTGAACACTGGCCGAACCATCTTGATAAACGGCGCCGCCGGTGAAGGCATCGCTTTGATATCGAGCGCGGACCGTTTCGGTCTCCAGTAATTTCGCTGGGAAACCGAACCCTCCGCAGACCTCGAGAACGGGTTTGAACTTTTTGTTCGGGTTTTTCGCTGTGCTCAAATCGACAATAGAGGCCGGCGTAAAATCGCAACCGACACCATGATGTTCGGACAGATGCTTTATGATCGACACACCCTCCCGCATCATTTGATGTGCCGGCTCGACATATTTCGACCCTGTACCCGGAAGGTTTAGATTTTGGGCCATACACCAACCGACATTGCGACCGCTCGCACCGTACCCGCAGCGTGCGGCGTCGATTAAGGTCACCTTTAGATCGGGGTTTTCTTGCTTGAGATGCCACGCCGTCGATAGACCCGTGAATCCGCCGCCAATGATCAAGACATCAGTTTTGGAATCCGATGCATTCAGCGGGGCGCGAATGGGATCATCGTAAATTCCGGCATCTCGCAGCCAAAAAGAATCCGTTGAGTGTTCTGCGATCCAAGGGGTTTGCGGTCGATGGCGCTTCAACTCGCCCCAGATCAGGACGCCCAACAGAACAGCCGCGCCCCCGATTGCCGCTGCAACAGCAAGCTGGGACAAGCCACCTCGTGCATCCGGCGCCGTTGTCAGATTGAGCCCGGCAGTCCCCAGAATGATCACGAGAGCTGCGACAACCATGAGAAGAGTTTTGCCAACACCAGAGTGTTTCATCTGCATCTCTCCCACGCGGTCTGAACAAACAACGTCTGAACGCGTTCTCGAAAATGATCTGCAGTAAGCTCGCGGTTCGACAAACATTCGATTAGAAAACCGCGAAGCAAATTGGACAGGCCACCCGCCAGTAGCTGAGGCTTTGCAAAGCCTGAGTGATCAAGGCCTTGCGTCAATTGCGCAATGCCGTTGTCCAGCCAGGCGCTAAACATCATGGCCAGCTTCGCATGTCGGGTCGCGTGCAAAGTCAGCTCCATATCGATCCTAACGGATGAACGGTTGATCAGTTCTTCCGAGACCAAGTTGCAAAGAACGTCGATCACTTGTTCGCGGTTCATCGTTTCGCCTGTGCGCAGCCCGATTTTGGCGGCATAATCGTCAACTGATCCCAAATGGTACTCAAACGCTTGGAAGATCAGTTCATCGCGTTTTGGGAAGTGATATCCGACAACGCCGTGAGAAAGATCTGCGTGAAGTCCGACACGGCGATGCGTCACAGCATCTACGCCTGCCTCATCAATAACACGGAGCGTGGCGTCAAGTATCTGCTGTCTCGTTTTCTCGCCTGCTTTGAGCGTTGCCAAGTAAGTTTCCTTCAGGTTGGAGGTTCTTTCGGATAAGAAACAATCTTGACAAATGTCAAGTTTTTAACGACGCACAAGCAAGTGGAAATTTTTGTGCTCGAAGAAGGAGCAAGTGCCTTGGCGAATTACGTGACGGGCAAGTCGATCATAGTCACAGGCGGTGCGGGCGGCTTCGGCAAATTGGTGAGCGAAAAAGCTGCGGCGATGGGCGCAAATCTTACTTGCGTCGATATTGACATCCACGGGCTCAAAGCGGCTGTTGAGAGAATCAACGCTGCCGGCGGCAAGGCGCAGGCCGTCACCGCTGATGTAACCAATCTGGCAGATATGAAAGAAGCGGCCGCACAAGCGATGGAGGCCTATGGCCGGATTGATGTGATGATCAACAATGCTGGTGTTATGCCGCTTGGCCTATATGCCGACCATGAAATCGGCGCTGAGAAATGGGCACGCTGCATCGACGTCAACATCAAAGGCGTTCTGCACGGGACGATTGCGGTGTATGACCAAATGATGGCGCAAGGCGAAGGCCACGTCATCAACCTTTCCTCTATCTACGGCAATTTTCCTGTACTCGGCGCGGCGGTGTATGGCGCAACCAAGACGGCCGTGAACTTTTTGTCCGAGTCGCTTCGCGTCGAAGCGCGCGGCAAAATCAAAGTGACAATTGTCAAACCGACTGGCGTACCCGGGACCAATCTAGGCAGCGGCGTTGTCAATCGCGAAGCCGTGATTGGAATAGTTGGTCAGAATACGCCTAGTTTCCTGGAGACGCTTGCTGCTTATGGTGAAGGCAAACTACCGGCTGAAAAGCTAGATGCGGAAAACATGGATTATCCCGTGCTCGACCCAGCCCACATTGCAGACCAGGTGATCTATGCGATAAATCAGCCGAAAGGCGTCTCGGTTGGTGATATCACCGTGCGAGCCTCAGGCGACCACTACATTCTTTAAATCAGCCTTTTAGAAAGGAACACAGAATGAGCGACACTTACACAATGACGATCGCCGGCACCGAGGTGACAGGTGCTGAAGCATTTGGCGTTATCAACCCCGCGACCGAGGAGGCATTCGCACAAGCGCCGAATTGCACACAGGACGAACTAGAACAGGCCATCGCGGCGGCACAAGCAGCGTTACCGGCCTGGCGAAAGACAAGTCTTGATGAACGGCGAGGTGTGATGCAAGCGATTGCGGGCAAGATTGCCGAGAATGGAGAGACTCTGGCCCGCCTTCTTACCAAAGAACAAGGCAAGCCCTTTGAGTCTGCGATGGCTGACGTTCTGGGCGGCGCGCACTGGTTGATGGAAACCGCCAAAATGGACATCCCTGAGGAGGTCGTCGAAGACTCAGAGCAGCGCTATCACGTTACCAAATATGAGCCGATCGGTCTCGTCGCAGCGATCGTACCATGGAATTTCCCAATCATTCTCGCCATGTTCAAAGTCGCGCCAGCGCTGCTGGCTGGCAATACCATCGTGCTGAAGCCGGCCCCTACCACGCCACTGACCACGCTGAAGATCGGCGAACTGATCCGCGACGTGGTCCCCTCTGGCGTCCTGAACGTTATTTCCGGCGATGACCGCCTGGGCCCATGGATGACCTCGCACCCGGCCTTCGACAAAATCAGCTTTACCGGCTCGACGCAGACGGGACGCAAGGTCATGGAAGGTGCGTCCAAAGATCTTAAAAAGATCACGCTTGAGCTCGGCGGCAATGATGCGGCCATCGTTATGCCTGACGTGAATGTCGAGGCTGTGGCCGAGCAATTGTTCTGGGCGGCGTTCCAGAACACAGGGCAGATCTGCATCGCGACCAAACGTATGTATGTCCATAAGGATATTTATGAGCCCCTCAAAGAGGCATTGGTGGCCTACGCGAAAACCGTTAAAGTTGGCGACGGCGCTCAACAAGGCACCAAGATCGGACCGATCCAGAACAAGGCGCAGTATCAGCGGGTGCTGGATCTCATCCAAGATGCTAAGGACCAGGGGTACAAGTTCCTCGTCGGTGGCGATGCATCAACGGCGCCGGGTTATTTTGTGCCCGTCACAATTTTGGATAACCCACCGGAAGACGCCCGCATTGTTCAAGAAGAGCAATTTGGCCCGGTCCTACCGCTAATGTCCTTTGACAATCTTGATGATGTCGTGTCTCGCGCGAATGATACAATTTACGGCCTCGGCGCGTCAGTTTGGAGCGCGGACATTGAGGCTGCAAGCGCGCTTGCGGACCGGTTGGAAGCCGGCACGGTTTGGATCAATGAAACGCAACACCTTTCACCGCATGCGGCGTTTGGCGGCGCCAAACAATCTGGCATTGGTGTGGAAGGCGGCGAGCACGGTTTGCTCGAATTCTGCCAACCGAAAACAATATCGATCAAGCGGGATGCGACTGTAACTTAGTGCCTTGCTCATCGATCCAGCTGCGCCAGCCTCTTCCCAACGGATCAGGCTGGCACTTTTTTCGAGTGGTCCTCGCGAATAGCTGGTCGAAGCTTTTTGCCCTCACGCGATGGCGTCAATTGGTCTTCAGCTTCAGACTTGCCTCCTAAAGGAACTGCTCTAGAAATTCTGGATGTGACCTAGCGAGGCCGAGGATTTGCCGAATACAATATCGCCTTCAAGTTCAGGGAGTGTTGTCCATGAGCAGGTGTTTGAGCGCGTAAGGGAAGCTATTATTTCCGGACAGTTCTCGCCAGGTAGCGCCATCTCTGTTCGCAAACTCGCTTCGGAGTACGGCGTCAGCGCTATGCCGGCGCGCGAAGCGATACGCCGACTCGTGGCGATGGGTGCGCTCGAAATGACGGACACGCGACGCATCACCCTAGCGACCATGTCTCAAGACAAGCTGGCAGAGATTGGTATTGCCCGCTTAGCGCTGGAGCCAGTGCTGGCTATGAAGGCTTCGGAGAAAGTGTCCGGAAGCCATCGCGCCAAAAAACGCCTAATTGATTTGCTCACACATTGTGACAATGAGCTGGACGTCGCGATTGAGAGCGGTGACGCGACGGACTATGCGCGGCACAATAGTGAGTTTCACTTTGCATTGTATCGAGCTTCTGAGGCGAACGTTATGCTCAGCCTCGTCGAAAGCTTATGGATGCAGTTTGGCCCCTTCATGAGGGTTGTCATCGGACGCAAAGGGACTTCCTGGTTCAAGGACGACAAACACAAAGCGGCGATTGAGGCGATCCGCGCTGATGATTCAGCGCTCCTCCGGCAAGCTATATACGAAGATATTTCGGATGGGCTGAAGAGTATCAGCGAAGTTGATTTCAGCTCTATTTGAGTCTTTGGTCTGCGCGTGTCGAAAAATTCGTTAGGGCACGAGATCTCAAATTATATTCGGGACGGTTCCTTTTGTTGGGCCCGTGGCTGTTATCAATTGTATTGAATGATATTTTTGAGTCACTACGCTCTAGACTTACGAGTAATGTGCCCTTGGGATTTTCGATAAAATGTGATCACAATATGGGTGAAGCTATTGTTTATGCTCGCCAGCGTGCTAGAGTTTTTCGAAGGTGTTAGGCACCATTGGCCAATGCGCAGGATACTCAAATGTTGAACCAAAATATCGTCGCCGAAGCCGACCATGGCGTGCTTACGGATACGGTTCATATCGGCAGCTATTATGCTGCGACATCCAATCGAAACTGGTTGAGGCCGCAACTGACCGGTGAAGTCACCGTCGATGTTTGTGTTGTCGGCGGTGGGTATACAGGGTTGTCCGCGGCTCTTTCGCTGGCCGAGAGCGGCTTGAGCGTATGTCTGCTCGAGGGCAAAGCCATCGGCTGGGGGGCGTCGGGCCGAAACGGTGGTCAGATCATCAACGGACTGAATGCGAGTATCAACAAAATCTCTCGGCAATTCGGGAAAGAGGCTGGATCGTTTGTCGCGCAATTCGTCCAGGAAGGCGCGACGCTGATCAGCGAGCGCATCGAGAAGTATCAGATCAAGTGCGACTATCGCAAAGGCAATATATTTGCGGCCTATACAAGAGCCCACATGAAGGAGCTGGAAGCCAAGCAAACGCTTTGGCGCGGCTTTGGAATGGATGATCATGAAATGCTCGATCAGTCCGAGCTGCAAAAACACGTCGAATCCGACGTATATTGCGGCGGCATGATCGACCATACGGGCGGCCACCTACATCCTCTAAATTTGGCGCTTGGTGAGGCGGACGCGATTGAGAAACTTGGTGGTCAAATATATGAGATGTCTGAGGTTTTGGAGGTCGACCAAACCGATCATGGTCATATCGTTAAAACGGCGACCGGCCAGGTGAATGCGCGCGAGGTGGCCTTGTGCGGAAACGCTTATATGACCGGTGTGGCGCCCGAGATCGAAAACCGGATCATGCCCGTTTCAACGCAGGTGGTTGCAACCGAACCTTTGGGCGAAGACGTCGCGAAGCGCTTGATGCCGACGGACATGTGTGTCGAGGATATTCGCTACATCCTCGACTATTTCAGAATGACAGCAGACCATCGTTTGCTGTTTGGCGGCGGTACAGTGTATGGCGGCACAGACCCAGACGATGTCCGCGCGAAGCTTCAACCCAATCTGACCAAAGTGTTTCCTGAGCTCGCAAACGTAAAGCTAGAATACGCCTGGAGTGGAAACTTTGCGCTGTCTTATTCCCGCGTGCCGCAAATTGGTCGGCTTGAAAGCGGACCTTACTACGCTCACGGATACAGCGGTCATGGTGTCACCGGTTCGCATCTATTTGGCGTTATTCTAGCCGAAGCGATTCATGGCGACTCGTCCCGTTTTGATGTGTTCGCCGGGTTTCCGTATTTTTCATTTCCAGGTGGGCGCACCTTGCGCGTGCCATATTCGATTGCGGGATCCTGGTGGTATGGCCTGAAAGACCGTTTAGGCATTTAGGAGACAGGGCGCGTGACGGAGAATGATCTCATAGACTGGGTTCAGGCGCGGCCAGCCTTGAAAACGCTTAAACCTATCGTGTGCGACTTGAATGGTGTGTTTCGTGGCAAACGCTTGCCTGTGTCAGAAGTCGAAATGGTTGCCTCAGGCGGCCTAAAAATGCCGCTGACGTCGATCTTCTTCGACATTTGGGGACGCGATGTCTACAGCACCGGACGTGTGCTCGAAACGGGGGACCATGATGGGAAGCTCGTGCTTACAGAGCGCGGGCCGCTGGTCCTGTCGTTCAAGGACGGCACAGAAGAAGCGATCTTCCAGCACACAATGAGCTTGACCAGTGGAGAGCCGTATCCGGCTGACCCTCGCAATGCCTTGCGCCGCGTGGCAGATCGATATCAAGCCAAGGGGTTGACGCCCGTGTGCGCCGTTGAGCTCGAATTCTACCTCTATGATCCAAATGCCGGGGACGGTGTTTTGCGTCCTCCGTCGCCGGATCCGCGTCTTAAGAGCAAACCAGCTGCGAACACTTACTCAATCAATGAGCTCGATGCGTTTGAGCCCTTTTTGGATCATATTTATGAAGCCTGCGCCGCGGCTGGCATTGCTGCGCAAACGGCCATTTCTGAAGCCGGGAGCGGTCAGTTCGAAGTCACCTTCACGCATGCGCCAGATCCACTAAAGGCGGCCGATGATGCTGTTTTGTTCAAGTACATCGTGAAGCGCATTGCGCAAAAGGCCGGGCTGGGGGTGACCTTCATGGCCAAGCCTTATGCGACAGATTCCGGGAATGGGTTTCACACCCATATGAGTGTGCTCGATACACAAGGTCAGAACATATTTTCGAGTGGTGATGAAGCGGGTTCTGACGCCCTTCAGTTTGCCGTGAACGGTCTGCTCGAGGCGCTGCCCGAAACGATGCTTGTCTTTGCGCCACATGCAAATTCATTTCGACGGCTGCGGATTGGGTCGCATGCTCCGGCAAATGTTAGCTGGGGCTATGACAATCGGACGGTGGCGGTGCGGATTCCGGCCGGATCTGATGTCTCGCGGCGGGTCGAACACCGTGTGGCCGGCGCCGATGCCAATCCGTATTTGGTGCTTGCCGCCATTCTCGGTGCGGCGCTTGACGGCATAGAGGCCGAAGTCCGACCGATCGCGCCATCGATTGGCAACGCCTATGATGGGGATGGTGCCAGATTACCGACGACTTGGGACGCTGCCATCGACCGTTTCGATGCATCGGCACGTGCGCGCAGTGTCTTCGGTGACTTACTTGTCGATGTATACGCCGCCGGCAAACGGCAAGAGAGAGACACGCTGGCGCGCGATATTCCGTCCACTGAGTATGGCGCCTACCTGACATCGGTATAGGCGGGGAGATCGACATGTCACTTCAAGCCATCGCCCGCAGATTGAACATTGCCGTCTTGCAGACAGGCCGCGCCCCGGACGAGCTCCAAGCTCAACACGGCGACTATGACAGCATGTGCAAAGCATTACTTGGTCTAAAGCCAAATGAGGCAACGACATATGCTATTTTAGACGGGGAGTTTCCGGTCGAGCCCGAAGCTTATGATGTGCTCTTGATCACTGGGTCTCGGCACGGTGTTTATGAGGCGTATGACTGGATCCCACGTTTGGAGACGCTGATCCGCGAAGCCTATTCCCGCAAACAAAAGCTGATTGGCATTTGTTTCGGTCACCAGATCATTGCCAGGGCCTTAGGCGGCGTTGTGGAAAAAAGCGACAAAGGATTTGGTATTGGCGTTATGGATTATGCGCTAGCGCGCCAAGATGGGGCGCAGGCGCCGATCTCTCTGTGTGCTTGGCATCAAGACCAGATTGTCGCCCCGCCGCCAGGAGCAAAGGTCATTGCGCACTCTGAGTTTTGTGCGATTGCCGGATTGGCATATGAAGATATCGCTATCTCCTTCCAGGCGCATCCAGAATTCACGCGCGATTATGTCCGCGACTTGATTGAGCTGCGCACCCCATCAATGCTAGATCCAGGCTTTGCGACCCACTCTTTGGGGACACTCGAGCAGTCGGTCGACCAAGACATCATCCAAGCGGAGATCAAGCAGTTTTTAAAACGGTAATCAGAATTGGTAGGAGGTAATATTGTCATTTGACGCATCACAACTTTACGACCCCAGCAGCTGGAGCGACAACGACGCAATCCACAAACTCTTTGCCCAAATGCGAGCGGAAGACCCTGTCCATTTTTGCGAGAGCGCGATCTTTCCAGATCTTTGGCACGTCACCAAGCACGCCGATATTTTTGATGTAGAGCGCAGAACCAAGGACTTTTTGAACGAACCCCGCTTGATCATTTTCAATCGCGAACAAGAAACGCAGATCCGGGAAGAAACCGGCGGCTCGCTTAATCGCATTCGATCGCTAGTTACTTATGATGCGCCAGAGCATATGAAGCTGCGTCTTCTTACCCAGTCTTGGTTTATGCCGAAGAATTTGAGCAAACTGCAGTCTAAGATCGGCGGTTCTGTTGAGCGTGCCTTTTCAGAAATCGACGCGCGGAATGGCAATTGTGATTTTGCTAGCGATGTCGCGACAGAGTATCCACTTCGTGTGATCATGGATGTCCTTGGTGTTCCTGAAGGCGACTATGGAATGCTCTTGCGCCTGACCCAAGAGCTCTTCGGTCCCGAAGATCCTGACACGCGCCGCGATGTTGAAGAGGGTGTTAGCGCTGACGCCGCGCAAGAGCAGACCATTCTTGAAATGTTTGCCTACTTCACCGAGCTCACGAAAGCGAAAATGGCGGATCCCAAGGATGACGTCGCCTCAATTGTTGCAAATGCGGTCGTTGATGGTGAACCGCTCGATGATATGGCCAAGCTTGGCTACTACATCATCGTTGCAACGGCGGGCCATGACACAACCAGTTATTCCTTGTCAGAGGCGGTTCACCAATTGGCGAAGGATCCTGAGCTGTTCGCTCGATTGAAGTCGGATCCAGATACTGTTGTTCCTTTGGTGACGGAGGAGGCGATCCGATATGCTTCTGCGGTGCGTCACTTCATTCGGACAGCAGCGCACGACACGACGCTTGGGGGCAAGCCGATCAATGCCGGCGAGTCTGTGATTCTTTGGTATCCGTCCGGAAGTCGTGATGAAGATGTCTTCGAGGACCCTCATCACTTTAATATTGACCGCGATCAAAGTACACGGCACGCGGCTTTCGGCCATGGCGCGCACATGTGCCTCGGGATGCATCTCGCGCGGCAGGAGATAACGGCCTTTCTCAAAGCATTGGCCGCGCGCGTCGACACGTTGAAACTCAGCGGTGCGCCAAAATACATGCAGGCAAATTTCGTCGGCGGGATTAAATCACTCCCGATCGACATGGCCTTGTCACTGGAGACCGTTGCATGACCCAATGCATCACTCGGCGCGATCTCAGAGCAAGCTTCGGTGTAGCTGACTTTTAAGGTTTTGATGGGGGTGATGGGGAGCGCTGAAATTTCATTTCTTCGTGATCACAATTGGCCCTTTAAAGCCTGTTTCTTGCTTTGAGAATCGACCCACAACATCGCCATGAAGGCAAGTGCGAGCACACCACCAAACGCCGCGAACAAGCCTGTCGCACCATAGGCGGACAGTGCGTTTCCGCCCAGAGCCGGTCCGAAGGCTGCTCCGATCGACATGGCTGCCGGCGCGAGGGCAAACCCCCGGCCAGAGGAATCGGCCTTGCTGGCGACAGCCAACAAATATGTGATGCCAAAGTTCCAAGCAATATTGAAGGCGATCAAAGCAAGCGCAAACTTCACCATGTCTAAATTCCCGACAGTCAACAATAAGATGAATCCGAGAAACATCGCTGCGGTGAGCATGATTGCGAGCGGTGCGGAAATGCGATCTCCAAAATGGGCGCCAGCCAGCGGACCCAAAGCGCCGAAAAGAAGCGCTAAGCCGAAGCTCAGACCAAGGGCGGCGCCGTCCTCTAATCCGGCCTGTTCGCCTACGCGCTCCAAAAACGACCATGACGCCATAATGCCGAGATAGAAAATCGCCAGCCCGACGAGCGCCACAAAAATACGAGGGGTCCAGACAGTCGCCTCCTTAGAATCAACGCTGTCTTCATCGGCTTGAAGGGGGCGATCGGACAGGCTGCGAACACAGAAGATCGACGCGATGGTGGTCAAGGCGATCAAGCCTAGAAAGCCATGGAAGCCAAAAGCGGGTTCGACAAAGGCTGGGATCAAAAAAGCAAGCACGCCGGCCAAAAGGACGGACGCCGCCACATAGGCGCCAAACGCTGACTCCGGGTCTGGCATCTGCCCCAACGCGACCAGGGCCGGCACCTGAATGATTGAAATGCCGATGACATACACCACAAAACACAGGGTCAGCGGCAAAATGGTGCTCGTCAATGTCATCGCCAGAAGCGCGCAAACCGCGACGATACCGCCGAAGTAAATCAGTGTTTGCATGGAGAAGCGGTAGAGCCATATCGGCGCTGACACGAACACCACAACCGACGCTAATAGAGGCCAGGTCGCAAAATAGCCGAGCTCAACATCACTCAATTCGAACTCTCGCCCGACCGATCCAATGAATTGGGGTTGTAGATTGAGGATTAGCAACGCCGTCGCGCTGACAAAGCTTAAGGCGAGGACGGTGCCAATCGGATTCTTTCCCACGCTGCCCACTTCCTTTCAAAAACGCCAAACATGTTCGGTCTGAGACGGCTTTAAGTGTCAAGCTCTGAACCGACAATTGCTTCAGTTATTTCGAAATATTGTGATCACGATTGCAATTTGAAGCAGAGTGAGGCAGGTATGAAAGCGTATCCAAACCGGGGTCTAACCGGGTCCGAAACCGATGTAAGGGGAGTCTGAGCGTGTGTTTAAGCGCGATAGTTTTGAGCCAGGACACTGGGGCGTCATTTTCCTTGTCGGTAAGACCGCCCATGAACGCTTCGCTTCGGTCAAATTATTAGAACGGACATTTATGAGGGAGTGTCGCTTATGGTGAGCAAATTATACCAAGAGTGCTTGATCGATATTTATCGCGGCGAACAAGAAGGCGAAGCCATCTTCGACGCGGTTCTCCGCAGCGCGGAAGACGACAAACAGAAATATGTCATTGGCTCCTTCTTGCAGTTGGAGACTGAGGGCAAAGCACGGCTTAGGCCGATGATGTCGAAACTCGGAATCTCGACCGCTGAGGATGCTAAGGCAAAGGCGGATGCCGCGGCTTTGGTTGAATCCATGGCGCACATGCCCTGGAAGGATCAGTTCGCAGCGATGGCGGCTGGCATCGAGGCGGAGTTCCTGGCGAAGTATCGCGAGCTCGCGACTCTTGTGACAGAAGAAGAGGATGCCGAAGCCTATCGGCTGGCGACTTTCATGGGTGACCATGAATATGCAATTATGGTTGCGACCGCAAACTTAGCGGCGGACAAGCCAAATCCGATTGCGCCAGTTGTAGATCTTCTTCAATTCCCGCTTTTGAAGCCAGCAAACTATGGTGAAGGGCCAGTCTGGGACGAGGGATGACGTTCTCAGTTGCTCAGATCCACTCGAACACATTGCGGGGTAGGCCATGACTCAACCAGATCCGAAATTCTTGAAATTATTCGAAGCAGAAATCCAGAACCGGGCCTTTGCGCTTTACGCCACCAAGATCATGATGAAGCGTGTCAAGAAACCTGATGATGTCGTCTGGTATTCTGCCTGGCTCGACTGGGAAGAATTTCACAAGAGGAACTTTGCGCCGGTTGCAAAGAAATATGGTTTCAGCCTGGAGCCAGGCTTTGGCGCCAAGCTGCAAGCCCGGATTGGCGATGTCGCCGCGCGGCTCATCTCCGAAACCTCGGTCATGAAATACATGCTGAAGGAGACCGCGAAATATTGCGATCAGCTCCAAGAACTGGCGGACATTGCGACCGAGGAAGACAAGGACTTCTTCAACTATGTTGTCGATCAAGAACGGCTGCAAGTGGATGTGCTGCCCTTCCGAATTGACGGAAAAAGCCAAGAAGGCGCCGACATGCTGCGCGCCTATATGGACAAGTATAACGCGCAGGCGGCGTGAGGCCGCTTAGGTCGCGCTCATTTCGACCAGCACGTCATAGTGGGCGTAGTTTTCGGTCGTCGGGCTCGAGTGATCATGGGTGAGCCCGTACGGGTCGCCTTCGATGAATTGATCGATCCAGTGCCCCTCGCTGACCAAGACGCACCCTTCGCGAAGTCCATCATCGATACGGCATTTGATCTTCAAAAAATGCCGGTCATTGCGCAGCTCGACGATTGACCCGTCTTCGATTGTTCTCTGTTTTGCGTCTCTCGGGTGGATCCTGACAATTGGCTCTGGCTCATGCCGTTTCACCGTCTCCATATTCGCAAAGGTGGAGTGGATCCGGTAACGGCTATGCGAAGAGAGGAGCATCAAGGGATATTTCTGGAAAAGCGGGTTCTTGCGGGTCGCTTCGATCGGCTCCTTGAACACAGGCAGCTCGGAAGCGTATTCGACTTGGTCTTCCTTATAGATCTCAATACGCCCAGAAGGGGTCGGAAAGTTGCGATCGGCGAGACCAACGAACGGCTCATCGGACGGCCAGGGATAGATGACTTTCTCTTTCTGAAGACGCTTGAAATCAATGCCATCGAGCAGCGGTGAGGGCGCATCCAGCATATCGTCAATATAGGCTTCCGGCGTCTTCTCGAAATATTCGCCAATGCCATAAGCGCGCGCAAAGGCCTGGAAAATCTCGAAATCCGATTTGGTCTCACCAAGCGGTTCGACAATGCGCTGCTGGAGCTGGATGAACTTATCGACGACGATGTCCGTACGCTCGAAAACGGTGCAAGCCGGAAGGACGAGATCGGCTTGTTTGGCGGTGTCCGTCATGAAGTGATCGATGACCGCAATGAACTCCAAGCCGCCAATATAGTCTTTGAGCACTTTGTTTCGGTTGGGCTTCACTTGGTTGTAGGGATTGCCGAGCGATACGCATTCCATCTTGATGGGATAAGGAGTTCCCTCGCGCACCGCTTCATCGGCCTCCATCGCGTTCAAGAACTTCGGCAGCTTCCCATCCGCCATATAGAAGCGGCTGCCTTTCACTGGCACGCTTTTGCCACCATCCACCAAACTTACACCGCCGCCGGGAAGGCCAATATAGCCGCAAAGGGTTGCGAGCATCGCGATGGCGCGCCCGGTCAGGTCGGCATGATACCAACGATCGACACCATAGCCGATCCGGATCGAAGCGCGGCCGGCTTTGGCATAACGCTCAGCAAGGTCGGATATCGTCGTAGCCGGGACGCCGGTGCGCTCGGCCGCTTCAGCTGGCGGATGTTGAGCGACAAGCTCTTCGGTCAAAGAGAAGACGGATTTGGCTGAAACGTCTTCGCCGGTCGCCAGCTTAACGCTCGCAGACGCTTGCAATTGCGGGCTGTGCGCTTTCGACAGAGGAACGGGCGCGTCGCATTCCGAACACCAAACCAGTGGCTCTGAGCTGTCTCCGCCAGTGAGGTCCTTGCCTCGCAACAGAGCGCCGGTCTCAGTGTTGACAAGGAATGGCATGTTGGAATGCTGGCGGAGAAAGGCTTCGTCGAACAGTCCATGCTCGATAATGTCATGCGCCATTGCGAGGGCCAGGGCGCCATCCGTACCAGGTTCCAGTGAAATCCACTCATCGCACAATTTGGCGGTCTCGCTGTTTACTGGATCAAGGCAGATCAGTTTTGTTCCGGATTTGCGTGCATCCTTCAGCGCGCTGTGATCGACGCTACGCGTCACCGCAGGATTACAGCCCCAGATGATCGTCAAATCGGAATTCTTGGCGTCAGTGAAGGAATGACCGCCTGGTCCGAAAAAGCTCGCTGCGCTGATCCCGAAGGCGTATTCGAGTCCTTTGGCAACACCATAATCCACACCGCTCGGGCGGATCGAGGTTGCGTTTGTCAGCCCTGAATAGCGGAGCGCTGAGCCTCGGGTTAAAAGCCCAAAAGCGCCGGAAGATTGCGAGAACAAAACAGCTTGTGACCCATACTTGGCGGTAATCTCTTTTTGTTTCTCAACGAACAGCGATACCGCTTCGTCCCAGGAAATTTCTTCCCACTTGCCCTCACCGCGGGCGCCGATCCGCTTTAAAGGCCTGGTTAACCGGTCGGGATGGTATTGATATTCGAGTCGCGAACGCCCCATAAGGCAGATCCGGTTTTCGTAACCAGGGATCGGATAGTCGGCTGCGCCCACAGATGTGATTTTGCCGTCTTCTACCGTGACCGCCAAACCGCATTTCGGATTGGCATGGCAATTCGGGTCGCATACCGAGCGGTCCTTATAGGTCATTTATCGTTTCCATTCTTCTGCAATGGTTGTCCAATCGCGTAGCAATACGCCTCGTTCAATCAAGATGTAGCATATTGTGATCACGTTATAAACCGATACGAAGGTAGGCTTTTCTAAAAGCTAAGCTTGCCAGCGTACAGATAATCATCAGCGCTGATCCAATAGGAATTGCTCTGCAAGTTTGAGATCGTCTCTTGTGTTGACGTTCAGTGAAAGTTGGTCGTTGGGCCGTTGCGCCTTTGTGCCGCCAATATCTTCGATCAAGCGATGCAGGGGCGGATGCGCGCCAGATGCAAGAATTGAAGATAGTGTGGCGGCAACATCGGCGCACCGTCGAATGGTGTGTGCGCTTTTCGCCCTCCAATGCGAACACCTTTTCCGCCGGCAAGTATCGAGAATGCTGTTTTTGTCATACTTATTTTCGGTGGCCCCAGCCATAGAGGAGTATGGTGCGCGGAAACGTTTGATGGCAAGCTTGTCTAGATTTCTTCTTGCGGTATCGGGCTGAAGGAAGTATCAGCTAAATGTGATCACAAAAAACCTACTTTGGTGCTCAGAATGGATGCTACGCAAAATCGGAACGTCCATCAGTTGAAACGGATTAAGAGCGATGCAAAACGCCTTTCTCTTCACCGAAGCCCTCATTGACGGGCGTTGGGCGCCCGCAATTGGCGGTGAGACATTTCCGGTTTCTAATCCAGCAAATGGAGAGCGCATCGGGGCTGTCGCGGACTGCGGCGCGGCGGAAGCGACAGCGGCGGTCGAGGCGGCCCATCGCGCGTTCCCGTCCTGGGCCGCAACCTCCGCACAGGAGCGCTCGAAACTATTGCGCAAATGGCAAGAGCTGTTGGTTGCCAATGCCGATGAACTCGCAGCGCTTCTAACTGCGGAGATGGGCAAACCCCTTGCCGAAGCCAAAGGCGAAATCCTCTATGGAGCAGCCTATCTCGAATGGTTCGCGGAAGAAGCAAAACGCGTTTATGGCGACGTGATCCCATCACCGGCAAATGATCGCCGGATCGTTGTTATCAAACAGCCGGTTGGCGTGTGCGCCGCGATCACGCCCTGGAACTTTCCGAATGCGATGTTGGCCCGCAAAGTTGCCGCGGCGCTCGCGGCGGGCTGCACCATGGTGGCAAAGCCGGCAGAAGACACACCGCTCTCGGCGCTCGCTTTGGCGAAGCTCGCATTGGATGCAGGCATCCCCGCTGGCGTTTTCAGCGTTGTGCCAACCTCAAAGCCGGCGGAAGTCGGCGGTGTCCTGACGGGACATGAATTGGTCAAAAAAATCAGCTTCACCGGCTCAACTCAAACCGGCAAAATCCTGCTCCAACAGGCCGCTGGCACAGTCAAAAAAGTCTCAATGGAGCTCGGCGGAAACGCGCCTTTCATCGTTTGCGAGGATGCGGACCTCGATGCCGCGGCGACGGGTTTGATGGCGTCTAAATATCGCAACGCCGGCCAAACTTGTGTCTGCTCCAACCGGGTCTTTGTGCACGAAGACCGGATGGAGGCCTTCTCTCAGCTGATCCAACCGAAGATCGCGGACCTCAAAGTGGCCCCAGGTGATCAAGCCGGCTCTGAGATTGGGCCGCTCATCAATGAAGCCGCTGTGTCCAAAGTTGAACGGCTGGTGTCTGAGTCGGTGGCTGCTGGCGCGACGCTGACACAGGGTGGGGAGCGACACGAAGCCGGCGCATTGTTCTTTGAGCCGACCATTCTGTTAGGCGTGACCCCCGACATGCCGGTGGCCCGCGAAGAGATTTTCGGCCCTGTCACCGCGCTGATCCCATTCTCGTCTGAAGAAGACGTGATCACCATGGCGAATGACACACCCTATGGTCTTGCTGCCTATCTTTACACGCGAGACATCGGCCGTGCCTGGCGCATGGGCGAGGCGCTCGACTATGGCATGGTCGGCATCAATGAGGGGGCGATCTCCAATGCCGCAGCGCCGTTTGGCGGGGTGAAACAATCCGGCATGGGCCGGGAAGGCTCGCACTATGGCCTAGATGACTATTTAGAGATCAAATACATGCTGATGGGTGGCCTCAGCGCCTGAGAGAAGGAAGACTGCTATGCAAAACAGTGATCTATGGAACCGCCGTGAGGCCGCTATCCCGCGAGGGGTCGGCAATATGCACCAAGTCTTTGCCCAGCGGGCTGAGAACGCTGAGATCTGGGACGAAGAGGGAAACCACTTTATCGACTTTGCATCTGGTATTGCGGTCAACAATACCGGCCACAACCACCCCCGCATCCAAAAGGCTGTTCAGGAACAGCTCGAAGCCTTCTCGCATGTCTGTTTCCAGGTCTCGCCTTACAAGTCCTATATCGAGCTTGCGGAGCGCCTGAACGAGGCTGCGCCTGGCGACACGCCAAAGAAAACCATCTTTCTGACGACCGGTGCCGAAGCGGTTGAAAATGCGGTGAAAATAGCGCGCTCTGCGACAGGCCGCCAAGCTGTCATCTCGTTTACGGGCGGCTTCCACGGGCGCACCATGATGAGCATGGCGCTGACCGGAAAAGTTGCGCCCTACAAGGCGGGTTTTGGCCCGCTGCCCTCAGACGTCTATCATCTCCCATTCCCGGCGACATATCTTGGTGTCCCCGAATTCTGCGCGTTCGAAGCCCTTGAAGCTTTGTTCAAATCTACTTTGGAGCCCGCACGCGTGGCAGCAATCATCATCGAGCCGATTCAAGGCGAAGGTGGCTTCTACGTTGCGTCGCCTGAATTCATGCAAAAGCTCCGCGCTGTTTGCGATGAGCATGGCATCTTGCTGATTTGCGACGAGATCCAGTCTGGCTTCGCGCGAACAGGAAAAATGTTCGCCACAGAATATGCGGGCATTGAGCCCGATCTGATGACAGTCGCAAAAGCCATGGCGGGAGGCTTTCCGATCTCGGGTGTCATAGGTAAGGCGGAGATCATGGACGCGCCGGCAGCAGGCGGTCTCGGCGGCACTTATGGGGGCTCACCGCTCGGCTGCGCGGCAGGTCTCGCTGTGCTCGACATCATCGAGGAAGAGAAGCTGTGCGAACGGGCGCTCGAGATCGGTGACAAGATCAAACGCGCCGGCGAGGCCTTACGCCAGTCGGATCTCGGCATTGGTGACGTTCGAGGCCATGGCGCCATGACGGCGATCGAGTTCGTCAAAGACGGCGATCCAAAAGTGCCCGATGCGGATCGGACGAAAGCGATCGTTGCCGAAGCGCGCGATCGCGGCTTAGTCCTGCTATCCTGCGGTGTGCGCGGCAACGTCATCCGTTTCCTCCCAGCCCTGACCATACCGATGGATGTGCTCGATCAGGGACTCGAACGGTTCAGCGATGCCGTCAGAGCGACAGCGGCTTAGGGCGGCAGATTAGGACGGCATGCGATGAGCCAATCTGTTGATGTTTTTTGGCACCCGGACTGTTTCAAACACGATACGGGTCGCGGGTGCTATGATCTGCCAGGCTCACCCTTGATTGAGGTTCTAGAGCCGCACCCGGAAACCGCTGAGCGACTGATCAACATCAAATCAATCCTCGAAAAGGGACCGCTGAAGTCTCGCGTGAATTGGCATGAAGGCGATCATGCCGACCGTTTCGTTTTGGCCGCGTTTGCGGACCCAATCTATCTCGAAGAAGTCTATAAAATTGCGGCGCAGGTTGAGAGCTCTGGTCAGCCGGTTCGTATTGATGGTGTGAGCACGGTGATCAATACGGGCACGCTAGACGCCGTTCACGCTGCCGCTGGCTGCGCGATCAACGCCGTCGAGACCGTTCTATCTGGCCCCGACCAAATAGCATATGCGCTCATTCGTCCTCCCGGGCACCACGCGTCGAGGTCATTGCCCGATGGCTATTGCATCATCAACAATATCGGCGTTGCCGTGGAGCGGGCGCTGAAACTGGGTGTCAACAAGATCGCTATTTTGGATTGGGACGTTCATCACGGCAACGGAACGCAGGCGAGTTTCTACGAGCACGATAATGTGCTCACGATTTCAATGCACATGCCGCTGGGGTCCTGGGGCGACAATCACCCTGAGTTGGGAACACCCGAAGAGGTCGGCGCTGGCGCTGGCAAAGGCTACAACCTGAATATCCCACTTCCATATGGCGCGGGCGATCAAGCCTATGAGCGCACCATGGAGCGGTTGGTGAAGCCGGCGCTGGACGCGTTTCAGCCCGAGCTTTTGATTATCGCCAATGGACAAGATGCCAATCAGTTTGACTTAAACGGACGCAATCTTCTCAGCATGCGCGGTTATAGAATGCTCGGACGTATGGCGAAAAGCATCGCGGATACCCATTGCAATGGCCGATTGTTGCTCATGCAGGAAGGCGGATACGCGCTGACCTATACAGCATTTTGCGCCTATGCGGTCCTTGAGGGTGTCCTCGGTATTGAGGATGTGTTGGCGGATCCTGTGGCCTACCCGCCGAGCATTGAAAAGACCGCTGACTTGAATGAGCATTTGGATGAAGTTCAACGGCAATGGGAAGCTGCGGCCGAGAGAGTTTTAGCATGACCCGCTGTAAACCAACTCGCATCTTTTTCGGAGACTAAGCCTATGACGACGCAACCCAATATTACCGATGTCGAGGATGAGGTGCTGCTTAAAAGCAAGATCATTTGGCTGTGATCACCCTCAATCGCCCAGAGGTCCAGAACACCATCACATCGCTGATGCTGGATACGCTATGTGAGCGGCTGCTGGAGGCCGAAGCGGATCCCGACATTAGAGTGATAATCCTTAATGGTCGGGGCCGGTTCTTCTGTGGCGGACTGGATCTCCGCGGGAGCGGGGTGGCGGCTAATCTTACCAAGAGTCAGCGTATTCCAGAACTGGATCTGCGCAATACGCCGCCCACGGTGCTGAACAAGATCAATAAGCCCATCATATGCGCCATGGGTTCGTCAGCCGGTTATGGATTGGATCTCGCCTTGGGCTGCGATATTCGACTTGTTGCGAAGAGCGCAAAGATCTCCGCCGCCTTCGTTAAGCGCGGGGTCACGCCTGAGTCAGGCGGCACATGGTTTCTTCCGCGATTACTCGGTTGGTCGAAAGCCGCTGAACTGATCTTTACCGGCCGCGTGCTCACAGCCGAACAAGCTAAAGACATGGGGCTTGTGTCTGATTGTGTTGAAGATGACGAGCTCCTCGACAGTGCGATTGAGCTGGCAAATGAGATCGCCGCGAACGCACCACTCGCTGTGCAGTCGTCGAAGCGAATGATGCGCATGGGGCTAGATGAAGGGTTCGAAGATCATGTTTACCGCGTTTTTCTGCAGCTTATTCCGCTTTTGAAGTCGGAAGACTTCAAAGAGGGCATGACCGCCTTCATGGAGCGTAGAGATCCTGAGTTCCATGGTCGTTAGATCTGCTTTTCGCCGTATGAGATGTGCGCTGGATCAACCAGCGACTAAGCCCCTGAAACTCAGACAAATTCATTCAGCATCAGTAACATAGAAAGGTATAGCCATGACAATCGACACATTCAAAATTCTTCCGGACGCTGCGGGTGAGAAGAAGCCATCGAACTTGATCCCTAAGGCGTGCTTTACCACCGACGCAACCGATGAAACGACCATGTCGTTTTACCAATCTGACAGCGGGGCTGTTGGTGCAGGCGTCTGGGAGTGTCCGCCCTGTAAAATCGAGATCGAGGCCTATCCGATTGAGGAGATGATGGTGATTATCTCTGGAATGCTCAAAATCACAAATGCAGACGGCGTAGAGGAATCGTTTGGGCCTGGGGAAGTGGTGTATGCTGCAAAGGGGTCAAAAATGACGTGGCACATCACTGAGCGGCTTCGCAAATATTACATGACGTCGGCCTAGCACGCTAAGCTGAGCCGATTGCGTTGGTTGCCGCGGCGATCGCGGCGGCCATTTCTTTTCGGCCATAGCCGATGTTGACGCACCACAGCCCGCCATTTCCGTCGAGATAGTCTTTGCCATCTGCGCCTCGGATATGCACCCAATTCGCAGATTCGAAAAACCGAGATCCATTCTCAAGAAAATCGGGGAAGGAAGCATAAGGATCCAAGAGATGGCGTCGATCTTTCTCGAACAGGGAATTGGATCGGATGTCGTCCATCGTGCCTTCCTTCTTAATCTAGCCTATTGGGTCTGCTGTGACTGTCGGATCCGAGAAGCCTAGTGCGCGGTACATTTCGAATCCTGCGATTTTTCGAACCTCTGGCGTAAGACGCTCGAGCTGCTCGGCTGGAATGTCGAGATACTGATTTTCTTCCTGCCGGACCCAGCCCGCTGAATAGGTCAAGATCACGCCATACCTCCAATCGTCCGAAGTGTTGGCGCCTGCGCCATGGAGCAAACCGCCTAACCAGAAGAATACCGAACCGGCAGGCATTTCTGCGGGCAGGATTTCGTGGTCTTCAGCAATGCGGTCTTCAGTCCACATGTGGCTTCCTGGGACAACTAAGGTCGCACCGTTATCCGATCGGAAGTCGGAAATTGCCCACATGCTGGCGACGATAAGGTTAGGACGCGGTAGCGGGAAGAAAGTGAACGTGTCTTCTTCGCGGTGAAGCACTTGCCCGCGCGCGCCTGGCCCAATCTCCAGCGCAGCTGTCACATGCAGCTGATAGCCAAACTCACTGTTCGGTAGCAGGAACCGCTCGCAGGCATCCATTGATACGGGATGCGTCAGCAACGTATTGGCGACGGTTGGGGATCTGGCGACCAAAGCCGTCACTCTTCGCGTTAGACCGGGATAGAAGTCGTCCGCCGTTTTTTCGCGGGCAGTGCTCGCGCGCGCCATATGGGGCGCGAGTTCCGTCCGAACATTTGCGATTTCTTCTTGGCTAATGCAGCCTGTGACCACTGCGCATCCGGCTTCCTCTAACCCTTCGGCAATGAGGTCTGTTGGAGTTTCTGCTGTGAATTGTGGGATCGACATCCTGATCTCCTTGAAAAAGACCGTCGACCAATTTCTGCTAGATGTGAAGCGATACTTCCGCGCTCAAAACGCAACCAGGCGAGTGTCTTTCAGAATTCCATAGTCTCTGCGTGACAAATGTCATTTTTTTGTATACGCGAAACTTATGGAACGGCAAGCCGGAACAGAAAAAGTCTCAAAATCGAAGGGCGAGCGAAGTCGTGAGCAATTGCTCGAAGCCGCCCTGCGCATCATTGCCGACAGAGGGGTAGGGGCCGTCACCCACCGAAGCGTTGCTGATGAAGCGAGGCTCACACGCGGCGCCGTAACCTATCACTTTGCTTCAAGGGACGAGATCTTACTTGCTGCGTTTCGCCATTACATTGAAACCGTGCACAGCCTCATTGACGAGGTGTCGCAGGACAAGACTGACAAGTCTCTTGATGAGCTGATCGAAACAATGGTGCAGTTCCATCAACAGGAGTTCTTCGACCCTGATCGCGTCCTTGCTGAGTATGAGTTGATTGTGTTTGCCGCCCGGCATCAGGATATTCGGCAGGAGTTCCGGACCTGGGAAAACAGACTCATCACGCAAATTGAAGCGCAGCTGGATCAAATAGGGGTTGAGGATGGGCGACTAACAGCAACAGTCATGCTGGCCGTTGCCCGGGCATTTGAATTGGAACACTTGACCCATCCGAAATCAGATCCGGATGAGCTTCGAAGACGCCTTCGAGCTGTATTGAGCGGCGCCAAGCGAACAGACAAAGCTAGATTGAAACAGGGAGAGACCGCATGACCGCAGTGCTGGAAGAGATCACCCATCCGCTCGAACCGGCGAATGCTAAAGAGCTCGCACAGGCGGTCGACATTGTGCAAAGCGAAGCTGGCCTCAGCAAACGAAGCTTCTTCTCCTTTGGTGTGCGCGTCGAGCCGGACAAGGAGGATGTCCTTGCCCACGCGCCAGACAAGCCAATCTCCCGGAACATTCAGATCGTTGGGCATGACCGTGATAAGGGCCAAAGCTTTGAGGCGATCGTTTCGCTTGATGACAAGCAACTGGCCGAGTTTCGCTGGATCGACAATGGACAAGCCCCATTGAACGGCGAAGATGTGCAAGAAGTCTTTATCGCGTTGAGCGAACATCCAGATTGGCTTGCCGCTCTTGCAAAGCGCGGCATCACGGATTTGTCGACCGTGCACATCGAACCGTGGCTTGCCGGTGTGCGGCCTCCCGAGATGCCAGAAGGGCGCGTGATGCGTGCCCTCGCCTTTTTGCACACACATCCAGATGACAATCATTATGCGCGTCCTGTTGCAGGTCTGGTCGCCCTGATCGATGCCGATAGCGGCAAGGTCATTGTGCAAGATCACGGCGTCTTGCCGATTCCAGATGCACCTGCAGACTATGCTGCGCAATTTATTGAAACAATGCGCGAGGACTTAAAACCACTCGATATTACTCAACCTGATGGGCCGAGTTTTGAGGTCGAAGGTCATGTGATCAAATGGCAGAAATGGCATATCCGTATTTCAGTGCACCCAATCGAGGGGCTGATCCTGCATGATGTCCGCTACAATGATGACGGCAAGGACAGATCCATTCTTTATCGCGCATCGCTGTCAGAAATGGTTGTGCCTTACGGTGATGCTGATCCTATCCAATTCTGGAAGCATGCGTTTGATGCGGGCGAAACCGCCTTGGGTCAGCAAGCAAATTCCCTAAAACTTGGCTGCGATTGCCTCGGTGAGATCTACTATTTTGATGCCTCCATGCTCGGACCAGACGGGACGCCTTACACAGTCGAGAACGCTGTCTGCTTGCATGAGGAAGACTTCGGTATTTTGTGGAAACACACCAATGTGTTTCGACCTGACCTTCCGCCGGAAGTGCGACGGTCACGCCGACTTGTCGTGTCAATGATCCATACGATTGGAAACTATGAGTACGGCTTTTTCTGGTACTTCTATCAGGACGGTAACATCCAACTTGAAGTCAAGCTGACAGGCATCATAGGTGTGTCCGTTCCGGAAGATGGCGAGGGGTCCACGACCTCTCCTCTGGTGGCGCCCGGTATCACGTCGCCCATTCACCAGCACTTGTTCTGTTTCAGGCTGGATTTCAATCTGGATGGGCCAGAAAACACTGTGGTGGAATCCAATGTTCAGCCCATAGCGAATGACCCACATCCTTATGGAGCTGGTTTTGAGGCCACACGGACTGTCTTGGCCACAGAGTCGGAGGCGCAGCGGAAGATCGATCCGATGCGCAGCCGGAATTGGCGGATCGAAAACCCGAATGTGAAGAATGGCCTTGGCAATCCTGTCGCTTACAAACTGCTCCCGCAGTCTTCGCCCACAATGCTGCCGGGCGCCGACACTGTATCGGGTAAACGCGGAGGATTTGCGCGGAACAATCTTTGGGTCACGCCGTATGAGAAATCTGAGCACTATGCCGGTGCTGGCCCGTTCACCAATTTGCATTCCGGCGGCGTGGGCCTCTCTGAGTACGCATCGCAGAACCGCTCAGTTGAAAATAAAGATGTTGTCGTTTGGCACACCTTCGGGGTGACGCATGTGCCGCGTCCGGAGGATTGGCCGATCATGCCGGTCGAGTATGCTGGCTTTATGCTGATGCCATATGGATTCTTCGATCGCAATCCATCGCTGGATGTGCCGCCCTCGGCAAAGTGCGGAAAATAGGTGGAGCCTGCGTAATGAGATCCTTTTCGCGTGATAACTGGCTAACCCCACCATACAACCGCGAAAGCTTTCAGCAGGTTCAATCGCTCTTTCCGACGGCACGTCTGCGAAAGGGGACAGCAGAGCCGACAGCATGGGGCGTTGATCCGCTCCCGATCGATCACATTTCATTCCGTGGCACGGATCGCGAGCAGCATACGCTGCCGGAATTCATCGCAGCATCGCAAACCGACGCGCTGCTCATCATGCGCGAAGGCAAGCTTATCTTCGAGCAATATGGAAATGGTATGCAGGCTGATAGTCTTCATCTGATCAATTCCATTTCGAAGACTTTTACTGGAATGCTTGCGGGGATTCTTGTTGGTGATGGTCTACTTGATCCGGCTGCGCCCCTGACCGATTACGTTCCGGATTTTGCCGGTACGGCGATGCAGGGTACGACTCTGGATCAGGCGCTAAACATGACTGGCGCGGTGACCTTTAGCGAAGACTACGCCTCGCCCGGAGATGACTTCTGGATCGAAACTGCGGTGCTCGGTTGGCGCCCTGATCTTGCGTCCAAAGCTGGGACAACATCGCTGAAAAGGTATGCGTACAGCCGAACCGAAACCGACCAACCAAATGGTGGGCATCTTCATTATCGCACTTTATTGACCAATGTGGTCGCAATGGCGATTGAAGAGGCAACCCGGACACCCGTCCAAGAGCTCATGGAGCAGCGCCTATGGCAGAAGCTCAAGCCCGAATACGACGCAAACATTGTCTTAGATGCGGAAGGCTTTCCGTATTGCGGCGCGGGCATTAGCGCCACCGCCAGGGACTTGATGCGGTTCGGACAAATGCTCCTGGACGACGGTATGGTAGACGGAGAGCAAGTCGTTCCCGCCAATTGGGTTCAAGCGACACGGAACGGCAACGAGCGCTTGAGGCAGTTGTTCGCTGAAACCGACTACGCTCCAATGTTCGACAATGGCCACTACAGCAATCAGACATGGGCAAGCGCGTCTGAGGGCCTCCTTGTCTGTATTGGTATCTATGGTCAGACGATTTACGTGCATCAGCCTTCTGGCATGGTCATTGTGAAACTTTCTACCCACCCCGCGCCAGCCGATGACCACGCCTATGCGAATACGTTTCAAGCGATGCGGGCGTTGGTTTCTGGTCTCACAACCTAAAGCATGGGTGCTGTCTGTCTAATGCGAGCCTGTCTCCAGCGTCGACCGACGCAGCGGTTCTTTCCCAGCCAGAAGCCCGCGCCATTCCGAGAGCGCGGCGTTTCTCATCGATTTGAATGTAGAACGGTGGTTGATGTGGCGGTCTAAGTTGAAGTGATTGTGGAACGCGGCATGGGTCGAAACGAATTTCTGAAGGTTCGACATCCTTCGAAGTCTCGCCATCGGGCGCTCTCTTCGTCGGAAGGGTAGGTCGTTGTTCTCTGCCCTGTTGCTGAGATGTTGAAATGGGGATTTGGTCAAGAACCGAATCTAAATGATGTAGCTCAAAGCTCACTTTCCGCTGACAATTCCTGCGTGAGACTTTTAACGATCAAAACTCAAATCAGGTGCGATCGCAAAAATTGTTTAGAGCGAGAAGTTCGCGTTCTTCACCAACCCAAAGCACTGTATTGATTGATATGTCTTTCTTGCAACATCGATCGACAGCCTATTTATCGGAGCCTATTCGTCAAAAAAATTGTGATCACAAACTTGAACAGTTGCAGATAGCTGCTAGCGTGTCAGTCAGGCTTTGAACGGAGTTTTCCATGTTGTTCGATGCATCTCATTTGTACAACGATTGAATAAAGAGGGCTTAATGGCGCACAACATCACTCGACGAGATTATTTAAATGGCTCCGCATTGATCTTGGCCAGCGCGGCTCTGCCGGCGTGTTCGCAAGTCTCGCCTTCGGCCCCTGAAGCCGTGAGCATCCCAGGTCTTCCGAACGACTATTACCCGCCCTTGTTAAATGGATTGCGTGGTAGTCATGAGGGGTCATACGAGGTCGCGCATGCTTTGGCTTGGGCGGGGGAGAAGCCAACGGAATACACGGACCTGGACGACGAATATGATCTCGTCGTCGTTGGGGCTGGGATAAGCGGTTTGGCTGCCGCATACCTTTACCGCAAAGAAGTCGGTGAAGATGCGCGTATTCTGCTGCTCGATAATCACGGCGAATTTGGCGGACATGCAACCCGCAACGAATTTGAATCTCAGGGGCGAATGATCCTCGGGCCCGGTGGCAGTGCCAATTTCGAGAACGCGAATGCCTACTCCCCAGAGACCACGGATCTGATCACCGAGCTTGGCTTTGATCTGGACCGGGTCCGCGCTGGGGGTGGCGCAAGCACCTTTGGGGGTGACATCGGCATGTTTGTTGAGGCGCCGCTGACGCGTGAAAGTGCCATGGTGCATGGTAACTGGAACTATGCCTGGCACGGTGCGGGCAACTACCGCGAATTGGTCGAGGCACTGCCGCTTTCGGAAGACGAACAATCGAAACTGATCGGCTTCATCGAGGGTAGCCGACCATTGGAAACCCCATTGCCGGAAGGCGATTTGTCGACCGTGCTGAGAGAACTCAGCTATCGAAACTTTATTACCGAACATGTTGGTCTGGCCTCGGAAACCTGTACGCTACTCGAACCCGTTATGAGGCTGACTTATCTGGTTGGCGTTGACTGCCTATCGGTTCGAGAAGGGATCTTGTCGGGTCTTCCGGGGCTGAACGTGTTGGGCGAAGTAGCCTTCGCGGCGCTCGATCTCCCTGAAGAAGACGAGGGATATGACATTGTCTGGATGCCTGATGGCAATGCCTCACTGGCGCGCCAAATGGTGCGGCGCCTGATCCCACAGGTCGCGAGCGGCTCTACGATTGATGACTTGCTGACTGCACGGTTCGACTACAGCCAGTTGGATCAGCCTGACCGGCCGGTGCAGTTGCGCTTGAACTCTACTGTCGTGAACGTGCAAGAGGCCGAGGATCAGACAGTCTCAGTCGCCTATGTTCAGCAAGGTGAGGCGTATCGGGTTAAAACGAAACGCTGTATTTTAGCCTGCTACAACGCGTTGATCCCGTATCTTTGCCCGGATCTGCCAGAGGCACAGAAAGAGAATCTCGCCTATTGCGTGAAGGGGCCCATGGTGATCGCCAATGTCCTGCTCAAAAACGGACGGGCCTTCTATTCAGGCGACACTGAGATGTATTACTGTCCGGCGAGCCCGTATGACGTTGTGACAAAAGTGCCGCCAACAAGTCTCGGCGACTATGAGACCTCAGACAATCCAGAAGATCCAATGGTCGTCTATTTGCTGGCCGCGCCGGCGCCGACACTGAGCGATGGTTTCCAGTCCGCGCGCGAACTCTATCGCCAGGGGCGACATGGACTCTACACCAAGCCTTTTGAGGCTTTTGAAGAAGAGATCAAAGGGCAGCTCACGCGTATGTTCGGCGCCAATGGCTTTGATGCAGACCGCGACATTGAGGCGATCACGCTGAACCGCTGGTCACATGGCTATGCCTATAGCGGGTTTGAGCTTTTTGATCCCGAATGGCCCGAAGGCGGTGCACCGCATGAGCTCGGCAGAAAGGCTTTTGGTCGGATCAGTATCGCGAATTCCGATTCGGAAGCTGTGCCCACGCTCGAGGCTGCCATCAATGCTGCGCATCGCGCAGTTCAAGAACAGCTCGCCTAAGCCACACCAACAAAGAAGGAATTCGACATGCCTGCTGACCCAACGAAACTGCCCATGAGTATCGCTCAAAGCTATCTGGAGGGTGAGGGACTAACCGTCATCGACCCTTCAACGGCTCAAGCGGATGAGGGCATCACGACTGAGGCCCCAATCAATTACAGCACACACTTGTTCCATGAGGGCAAGATTTCCGCCTATGTGTTCGAAACAGATCCAGGAACCGTGCAAATCGATGGGCTTCCCTATGATGAGTATGTTCACGTGCTTGAAGGCCGTTTGATCCTCACGCCGAAGGGCGGCGAACCGCAGGAGTTCAAGGCGGGTGATCACTTGCTGATTCCGGAGGGTTATGTCGGGACCTGGCACATGCCGGAGAAGTATCGAGAATTTGTTGTCATCAACACGCTTCAAGGCGCCGAGGCTTAATCTGCCTCTGCGAACCTATAGCGAGAGGATGAACAATGACCGATGCTGGGATTGATAAGGCCCGGCCGGTGCAGGAGCTGCTTGCAGATCCGGTTAAGGTGAGGTCGTCGATGCGCCAAAGGGGCGACGAAATAACGTGGCACATCACTGAGCGTCTCAAAAGTACTAGCTGTCCCCGGCTTGATATGAGGCGCCGAAGCGTGCCCGTTTTCGGCGAGTTGCTGCGACGTCGGCAAGGCAAATTCGTGTGCCATTTACGAGGAGATCCGGTGTGGCCGAGTCCATGTTTGGCGGGGCTGTAAACCGCCGCAATTTCTTGGCATACGCAGCTGGCTTCAGCGGATCCCTGGCGCTGACTGGCTGTGCAACGAGTGGTTCAACTGGTGGTGTCAGTCTAATGCGAACCAGTATCCAGCATCGGTTGGGGTAGGGGTTCTTATCCAGCCAAAAGCTGGCGCCATTCCAAGAGAGCGACGTTTCTCATCGATTTGAATGTCTGACGATGGTTGATGTGGCGGTCTAGATTGAAGTGATTGTGGAAGGAGGCGTGTGTTGAAGCGAACTTCTGTAAGTTCGACATTCGCCTAAACCTGGACATTGCTCGTTCTCGTCGTCGAAAGGGCAGGTGGCTGTTCTCTGCTCGATTGTTCAAGTGACGACCGACCTCCTGGCGGTCTTCGTTTCCGATCTCTTTCATTGCGGCGCCATAAGATCGAAGCCGATCCGTAACAACGATCTGCGGCGATCCATATCGCTTCATCGCTTTCTTCAGAAACCTAAGTGCTGCAGGCTTATCCCGGGTTTTGGTGACGTAGCTTTCCAGAACTTCGCCCTCATGATCGACAGCGCGCCAAAGGTAATGCTGGACACCATTGATCTTTACGAAGACCTCATCCAGGTGCCATTGCCATTGAGCGTGCTGGCGCATGTATGAGGCACGTTTCGTTCGGATCTTCCCGGCGAAGAACGGACCAAAACGATCAACCCAGAGCCTCACACTTTCATGGCAGATATCGATGCCGCGCTCATGCAGAAGGTCCTCAACGTTGCGAAGCGAAAGCGGGAAACGGACATACATCATCACCGCGAGCTGAATGATCTCGGGCGACGTCTTGAAATAGCGAAATGGGTTCTTGGTCATGAACCCAAGCTAGAGCATGGCGGTTAAAGCCCACTTTCCGTTGACAATTCCCGCCAGACGACTAGAGAATTTTGAGGGTGCCAAAAGAAAATTTAAACTCCTACCTTCATTCTATGTGTTGCAGAATCTGCTACCGGCGCCCCTAAACTCGCTTCTAGCGGGAAGACGGCAACCATCGTGCAGCAATCAAGGCAAACACCACGACGATGAGTTCCACGATAATTGCGCGGGGAGCATCAGCGGCGCCGCCGGCGATCACCACGTCGAAGGTGCGCCCGAATACGGCAATCCCAAACACTATAGCCGCGCCATAAAACCATTTCCCGCGACCAGCGAACAGTCCGCCCGCGCTAAGGAGCGCAGCCGTCCAGGCAAAGCCGACAATATCTGCGCGGACAGAGTTTCGCCCCATATCGCTCAAGGGCGCGAGGCCGAGGGATTCTGCGGCTTGGTGCGGGTTCAATAAAGCCACTGCGCCCAAAAGCGTTGAAAACAGGAAGACCAGTGTTCCTGTGATACGTGCAACCCAAATCATTCTTTTCTCCAATTCACTAAAGTATTATCCGTTTGCGGCCATACGCCGTCGAACGACGAGCGTAAGCTTGGCAAGAGACCAAAGGAGCAAACCGAAAAGCGCGAGGATCGTGAAGCCCGCTGCGACAATCCACGGCCAGTAATACTGCCAAAGTTTGGCCATCACGTTGCGACCGATTTGTCGTTCCACCTGATACCCTTCAGGAAGCTCCAGCACCCCAACCCGGTCCGCATAAGCTCGGTAGTCTTGCATCAGTTCCGCTTTCAAATCAGGCAAAACATCGCTCAGATCCATGGTTTCGCCGGGGTCTTCTGCGAGATCGAACAAGCGCCAGACACTATCGCCATGCGGGGGCAAATTGCGGACAAGCTTGTAGTTTCCTTTGATCAGGGCTGCTTGGCCAGACGTGGTGAAGCCAACAGCATCCTCGGGGCCGTAGACATAATTGGCGGCACCCTTGAGAAGCGGCGCGAGGGAGCGACCTGTAAACGGTTTGGTGCCGGCGGGCGGTGTGTCGGTTACATTGGCGAGGTCTAACAAAGTCGGTGCAATATCAGCCATCAAAGTGAACTCATTGACGTTTTCAGCAACCGGTATGCCGGGCCCTGAAAGGATTAGCGGGACCCTAAGGCCGCCATCGCCTGCGTGAAATTTAAACAAGTGATTAGGGCCTGCGGCTGCGCTCGCGCCGCCTGATCCAATTGCGACATAGCTCCCTTTTTCCCCGAGCGTCTCATAGTCGCGATGATATCCCATAAGATCGAACCAGAATTGAAGCTGCGTACCCCACGGGTCGCCAGCTTCTGGTCCATTGTCAGATGAAACAACAAAGACAGTGTTTTCGAATTGTCCTGTACTTTTGAGATAGGCGATGAACTCACCAAGCTCAGCATCCATGGCTTCCAAGGCTCCGGCATGAACGGCTAAGCTCTTCGCGGCGATCTGTTGTTCGGCCTGCGTCAGCGCCTCCCAACGCGGGATCGTTTCGGGTTGCTCCGCACGCGGTGCCCCGTCTCGCACGAGGCCAAGCGCTTGCGCGCGTTGCCATCGATTTTGGCGCAGGTCATTCCAACCGCTCTCATAGGTGTCGATATATTTTTCAGTGTATTCGCGCGGCGCCTGGACTGGAATGTGGTTCGAGTAAAAGGACAGATAGGCGAAAAACGGTTCAGGGCTGTCTTGATCTGCTTCGAGATAAGCCTGCATCGTGTCGGCAATGAAGGTAGAGGAGTAGAACTCCGCCGGCAGGTCGGCGGGTTCGCCATCCTCAAACCAGGGCGCTTCTTTGTAATAGGGCAAGTAAGGCTTATCTTCCCAGCTGTCCGCGCCCGAGGCATCGAGGACGAAAGAGCGATCAAAACCATGAGAGTCCGGCAATTCGCCAGGTCCATGCCCAAGATGCCATTTGCCAGTCGTATAGGTACGGTAGCCCGCTCGCTTAAGTTTTGTCGCAATGGTTTCGACGCCAGGTTCAAGCGCCATCATGTAACCAGGTTGGCCGCGATGCTCCGGGGGCAAGACTTCTGGAATGGTTCCAAAGCCAGCGAGATGATTGTCTAAGCCGGTCATGAGCATAGCGCGGCTCGGGGCGCAAAACGGTGTGGCCCGGTGTTGCTTAAAAAGCATCCCGCTTCCGGCCAAATCGTCAATATGAGGGGTCGAGGCTTCGCCGCCATAAACGCCGAAATCCATCAGCGCGGCGTCATCAACAACAATCACGACAAAGTTTGGGCGCTCAATTTGCGCCGCCGAATATAGGGGCAGAAAGACCAAACATATTATGAGGCTCATTATGTAGCGGATCATCGAATTGCTCGAGTAATATAGGGGGTTGTATGAAGGCTCATGGGTCGCGATAACGGCTCTCATCTTTCAGTCGGACTTAAGCGCGCCTGCTAATCATCGCTTTGATTGAAGACCGGGTCCCGCTTTTCTATAAACGCCATCATGCCTTCTTTCGCATCGGCAGTTCGGGCATTGGAGTGCACGGCTCTGCGTTCATCCGCCAAAGATTCGAAAAGACTTTTTGCTTCAAATCCAATCACCGTATCGAGGACCGATTTGACGGCCAAACGCGGCATGGATGCCAATTCTTCGGCAAGGGCGATCGCTCGTCCTTTCAGTTCGGAGAGGGGCCAGACCTCACTGACCAGGCCAATATGAAGCGCTTCGGGACCGGAGATCTTTTTGCCGCGCAAAATCATATCAAGTGCATGATCTCGTCCGACGCATCTCGGTAGGCGCGCTAAACCGCCCCATGCGGGCACTGTGCCGAGATCCATTTCCGGGAGCCCGATTTGGGCGCCTTCTTCGGCGGCGAAGCGAAAGTGGCAGGCCAAGGGAAGCTCTAACCCGCCCCCGAGGCAATACCCGAATAGGGTGACGATTGAAGGTTTCCCCATGCGTTCGATCTTATCCAAGACGCGCCAGCGTTGGTCGAATACGCCATCAATGCTGCCTTTAGCGGCGATGCCATCGCGCATTTGTTTGAGGTTCATTCCGACAGAGAAATTCTGGTCGCCCTCTGATGTGAAGACAATGGCGCGCACTGAGGTATCATTGCCCAGTTCATCAACCGTGCTTTCCAATTGGTCCATAAATTCTAGGGTCATGCGATTGTAGGGCGCGTCATTGATCGAGATGATAGCGACGGGGCCGCGGCGCTCAAGCACTAGGGGGTCTGACATTTTTTCTCCCGGTCGATTATTATCGTTTTTATGGTGTTTGATTATTTCAGGTGTTGTCGGTTACGGCGCGGCTCTTCGCGAAGATTCCCAAAGAAATCTCAGCGCGATGACTGCCGGAATGTAATACAAGAAGACAAAGATTGAGATCACCAGGATCTGATTAGAAGCCAGGCCAAAGTACAAAAGCGTGGGCAGATCCACGATATCGGTTAAAAGCCTAACCAGGATCAAGGCGAACAACATGTGCTTGTTTTTGAGCACAAAGGCGATGATTAAAGCGATCCCGACGGCAACATTCCGAGCGGCGTAAATGAAAGCTGCTTGATTGATCGAGTCAGCCTCCGGACCCCCCATCATCGCTGGTCGGGTGAGTGCAATCACCGGCCCGATAAACATGGGCAGCGTTTCCAGAATAATGATAATGGTCAGCCATAAAGGCAGTCTGTCTGCCTGTTTTGAATCAGTATGCAGCACGTCAGCCTCTCATGTTTGTTTGGACAATCCGCTCTGGTCCAAACGCCAACGCAGGGTATCAACCCGGTCTTGACCAAAGAAGGGTTCATCTCGAAAGACCAAAGTTGGAACGCCCCAATGCCCCGAGGCGTCGAGGGCCTCGTGATTGCTTTCAATCTCACTCATATGATCGCCAGATTCAATCGCTTGATCGAGCTCCGCGAGGTCTATGCCGGCTTTTGCCGCGGCGTCTTTTAACTTTTCGCCTCGGTCCCATTCAGGCGTCCCGCCAAAGATCAGGTCTGAGACGTGGTGAATGAATTCCAGTCCCTTACCGCGCCGCGATGCTTCCACGCCTAATTTGGTCAATCGATAGATATAGGGCTGTTCAGATGAAACCGTCATCGTCTTGAAGTCTTGAACGACCGGGTCAGGATTGGGCCAGATAATCGGTCTGCCAAGCATTTCACCGCGTCTCTGGCTGTCCATCGCGATGTATCTCGGCGCACGTCGGTCATCGACATTGAAGAGTGATTCCGGAAATCGAATGGCCAAAGGCAGCACCGGTCTGACCTGTATATCGACATTGTAGTCGTTTTGGAGATCCAAAAGATCGGCTGTGATGAGCCGAGAATAGGGGCTTCGGAAGGACCAGAAGACGTCGATTACATTAGACATAGGAGCTACCTTTAAACCTTAGCTGGCCAGTTCGGCATGTGCCGGCACAGCGTCGTTCGTTGGCGCTACACTAAAGACTAAGCCTTCAAAATCACCGGCCTCGCGCCAAGCTTGAATGTGTTTGAAGTAACCTTGCGCGCCGCCGGGGTGACCTTGGGCTTGTCGAAACTCTTGGCTCCAGCCCTGTCCCTCATTGTTCCAAAATCCCGGCGTGCATTCGGTCGATCCGATCAGGGAGCCTTGGTTGGTCAGGATAAGCTCGACCCATGCCGCCTCAGCCTCTGCCGTGGGTTCAACAGATGCAAATCCATTCGCTTCAGCGTGAGAGACAACTTGAGCAACAGTGGCCGCATGATCGACAATGTTATGCGGAATATTCGAAGCCATATTCGCCCCTTGGTTCATTTGGATCATGAACGCATTCGGGAAGCCGTGCATATGAAGCCCGTGTAGCGTTCTCAGCCCGTTTGCCCAATGCTCTGAAAGGCGCTGGCCATTTCGTCCCGTGAGGTCAAACCCGGATTTGAGCTGAAAATTTGCGCCATACTCGAAGCCTGACGCATAGACGATGCAGTCCACCTCATAATGCGTACCGTTGGCGACGAGGCCCGTCTCGTCGATCCGCTCGACACCATTGCCATCAGTATCCACGAGCGTTGTGTTTGGGGAATTAAACGCCGGCAGATATTCATCGCTAAAACAGGGCCGCTTGCAGAGCTGCGAGTACCAAGCTTTCAGGTTTTGCGCCGTCTCATCATCCTTCACCTCCGCATCGACGCGGGCGCGGATCTGCTCCATTTTCTCGAGGTCTGCTTCTTCGAACGCGGCGCGCACGCGGTCTGTACTTCTCTGCGACGGCGATGCACCGAAGACCTTGCGTGTGCGCAAGACAAGGCGGGCAAGCCAGGGCGGTGTGCCATTCAACATCTTCTCGCGAATGCTGCGTGAGATTTCCGTCCAACCATCATCGACCAGGTCTTCGGATGGGATCCCGCCGCCCATGTTCTCAACAAAATTATCCATCCAACGTTTTTGCCAGCCGGGTTTGGCATTCGCCTTGATCCATTTGTCATCAATGGCGTGATTTCGGCGCTCGTCGACCGAAGAGGGCGTGCGCTGAAAGACAAAGAGTTCCTTGGCGGTTTTGGCGAGCTGCGGGATGCACTGGACGCCAGTCGCGCCAGTGCCGATTACAGCCACACGCTTGTCGGTCAGCTTGTCCATGGGCGCACCATAGGCATCGCCGCCCGTATATTCGTAATCCCAGCGGCTTGTGTGGAAGGATTTACCCGTAAAACTTTCGATTCCGGGAATGCCCGGAAGCTTCGCAACATGTAATGGACCCGTACCCATGCCGAGATATTTTGCGGTGAAATCGTCTCCACGCGATGTCTTAATTCGCCAAACTTGTTGATCTTCTTGCCATTCGAGCGAATGGACTTCAGTATGAAAGAGGGCTTTTTCGCGTAGATCGTAATGCTTGGCGATCCGCTCGCAATGCTCGAGAATTTCGGGCCCGCGGACATATTTTTCGCTGGGTATATAGCCCGTCTCTTCGAGCAAAGGCAGGTAGATCATCGCCGCCGTATCGCATCGTACGCCTGGATATCTGTTCCAATACCACGTGCCGCCAACATCGCCGCCTTTCTCTATAAGCCGGACATCTTTGATACCGGCTTCTTTCAGTCGGGCGCCAACCACCAGTCCGGAAAGCCCCGCACCGATGAAGGCAAACGTTACATGATCTCTAACCGGATCTCTCTCGCGGAGCGGCGTATGAGGGTCGCCTGCATAAGACTCAAACTTCCCCTCGAGACGCTGATATTGCGCATTGCCTTCCGGCCGCAGTCTCTTGGCCCGCTCCTTGGCATATTTGTCTTTGATAGCGGCTTTATCGAGCAATTGCGACGACGACATGGGCGGAATCTCCTGAACAACATAACGCGTGCGGGAGGAGTTTCTGATCTGGTCGACGACCCCGATGGATCGTTGCTTCCAGTACGTTCGTACCACCCGCAAGAATAATGCACTGCATTAATTCTGCTGAGTATCAGCTTTCCTGAGATCCAGCAAGCCCTCTCGAGTATGGAAGCTAGCTTGCTGGAGCGTTCAAGTATCCGGCCAGAGTATGTGCAGCTTCGCGAATAGCATCTTCAATAGGGGGAGCTGATCCATCCTCTACAAGCCGGGCATAGTCGGCCGCCTGAAGCATGTTGATTTTAAAGCCTTGTCTTAACCGCGCCGCAAGTATTTCTGCCGGCAAATGTTTCAAACAATCCACAAGAAGGCCTCGGAGGGTCAGGACACTCACACTCTCTGCCTCTGCAACAATCTCAGCGACATCAAATCGTGGATCATGCGTGAGCTGAATAACGAAATGAACATATTGTCGTCCTTTCTCGTCCAAGCATGTCTCCAGGAAGGGGGCTATTGCGGCATAGAGTAGGTCGAATAAACGATTATCCGACGAAGACGCATCTACTTTCGCAAGGCGTACCAAACGATCATGCTCAATGCGCTGATATCGTTCGATGAAAAGCTCTTTTATCAGAGCTTCGATCGATCCAAAATGGTAGTGCACGGCGCTCAGATTGCGCGCGCCCGCCGCCGACGTGATTTCTTTTACCGATACAGTGCCAATGCCTTTCTCAGAAAAAAGGCGCTCCGCCGACTGCATCAAGGCGGACCTGGTATCTTGGCGAGTTGACTTTCGCATCGTTATCTTCCTAATGCAGTATATTAATCAGTATAATTAATTACCCTGGAGTGTCTAACAAAACGATAAAAAAAACAAGCGGTGTCCGCAACTCCAGCGCATGCCGGCGTCAATTAGGGACGCGAACGGCATCATACCGAAACCAAATGCGCAACATCGAGAGTCGATCGGGTGCGCCGGTAAAACCCCTTCCGCGAAACCCAACCCGTTACCAATCGGATTTCATCTTGTGCAAACACATAACGACATAACTCAAATGAATGCTGAAGAGCGCAGTTTCGGATCGGACCCCGCTCGCACGCTCCGAATGACGCCACCCCCTTTGGGGCGGGGGACAAAGCTTACATTCGGTCTAGGCGCCGTCGCTGGCGGCGTCACGACCGGGGCTTTTGATTTCTTTTTATTGATCTTTTACAGTCAAGTGATTGGTCTTGATGCGCGCTTGGTCGGCTTGGCCATTCTCATCGCGCTGATTTTTGACGCTGTAAGCGACCCAGTCGTTGGCTACTGGTCAGATAATCTTCGATCGCGTTGGGGGCGGCGACACCCCTTCATGTATGCGTCGGCGATACCCGTTACGCTGAGCTTCTTCTTCTTATGGGCACCACCAGAGAATGCCAGTCAAACCGTGTTGTTTTGGTATGTTTTGAGCCTGGCCGTGATTGTTCGGACGGCGATCACATTCTACCGTACACCGAGCAGCGCATTAGTGCCGGATTTGACGCAGGACTATGATGAGCGCACCTCCATTTTTAGCTTGAGATTCTTTTGCGCTTGGACAGGTGCCAATGCCCTCACGGTGTTGATGTTCTTCATTATGTTTCCAACTTTTGTAACCGACACGATTAGCGACGGTCGGTTCAACAAAGACGCATATGTGCTCTATGGTTTGATCGGCTCGGCGATGATCTTTGTGTCAATCATGGTGTCTTCTGTGGGGACGCATTCTCGGATACCGCACCTTAAAAAGCCCCCGCCGCCAAGGTCGATGACGATCGCAACCATATTTCGTGAAGTGTTTGAAACCCTCGCAAACCGGTCCTTCATCGCACTCTTTATCGCGGCTTTGCTCGGCGCTGTGGCGAGCGGCGTTGCAGCCGGCCTTTCGCTTTACTTTTTCACCTATTTTTGGGGCTTTACCGATATTCAGACGGGTATGGTGTTCCTCGGAACGTTCGTTGCGGCCGCGATCGGGCTTGTTCTCGCACCATTAGTGTCTCGCAAGATCGGGAAAAAGCGCGGCGCCATGATCGTCGGTCTGATTGCGTTTGGCGGCGCGCCATTGCCGATTGTATTGCGTTTGCTAGATTTGCTACCGCCCAATGGGACGCCGTTTGTTTTTTGGTTTGTGACGATCACGAACGTGATAGATGTCGGCTTGATCATCTGTTTTCAAATCCTGTTTGCGTCTATGATCGCTGATCTCGTCGAGGAGAGCGAGCTAAAAACGGGGCGAAGGTCAGAAGGGGTTTTCACTGCGGCAGAAACCTTTGTGAAAAAATCAGTTCAAGGCTTTGGCGTGCTGGCCGCAACCATCGTTCTGGCGCTTGCGGACTTTCCCACAGGGGCTGGCGTTGAAGAGGTGAGCGACGCTGCTATCTGGAAAATGGGCGCCTATTACGTGCCGCTTGTTTTGAGCTTGTGGTTGACCATGATCGCCGTCATTTCGACTTACCGGATCGACAAAGACGCGCACGAGCAGAACCTGGAAAAATTAAATGCGTGACGCGCTGTTGGTACGCGGCAAAATAATGCTAGACATTAAATTGACTCTCATTATTATCCTAAAACATACAAAAAAGACTTAAACACGCGTTTCCTCCCGTTGTTCGTCAACGAATAGATTGAATTAAAAATGTGGAAAAAAGCCCTCATCGGCATGAGCGTGTTCATGCTGATCCTAGCCTTGACCGTCTGGTTCAATCGGACGGCACTCTTTATATTCGTGATCTCAAATACTGGCAAAACGGATGTTGCGCCGAATACCCCGATAGAGTGGCAGGCGGGGCCGATTGCGCCGGTTGGAAGCGGTTCAGACCGCCCACCGAACATCGTTTTTATTCTCGCAGATGATTTGGGAATTAATGATATTTCGACCTTCGGCGGCGGTGTGGCGGGCGGCAAAGTTCCAACGCCAAATATTGATCGTCTCGCCGCTAGCGGCGCGACTTTTATCAATGCCTATGCCGGTGCAGCAACCTGTGCCCCTTCCCGCGCGATGCTTATGACAGGGCGGTATCCGACGCGAACAGGACAAGAATTTACACCTGCCCCCGCTTCAATGGCGCGCGTGATTGCTCGTGTGACGAATAATGACCAGGTGGAATTTGGCTTGCCTGCTTTGCGTCACAACCCAGCGCATGCAGAGGCGGATATACCCTTTTTGGAGAAAGGTTTGCCTGGCGAAGAGGTCACGGTTGCTGAAGTATTGCAGCCGGCCGACTATCACACAGTGCATATCGGAAAATGGCATTTGGGGCGATCGGAGCCCTCGCGAGCTGTGTCGCAAGGTTTTGACGAAAGCTTGATGATGACGAGCGGTTTGTTCATCAAAGAAGATGACCCCGAAGCTGTTAATGCCAAGCTCGATTTCGACCCACTGGACAAATTTCTTTGGGCGCGTATGCAGCACGCCGTCGACTTTGATCAAGTAGGCGGAGCGCTGACGGAGGAGTGGTTTGAGCCGAAAGGATACCTTACGGATTACTTCACCGACGAAGCGCTCAACGTCATAGAGAAGAACAAAAACAGACCTTTTTTCATATACCTAGCGCACTGGGGCCCGCATACGCCATTGCAAACGACCCGAGAGGATTATGACGCTGTTGGCGAGATCGAGCCACACCGTTTGCGGGTCTATGCTGGCATGGTGCGTGCAGTCGACCGGTCGGTTGGTCGGGTGCTCGACAAGCTCGAGCAAGAGGGCATCGCCGAAAACACAATTGTCATATTCTCGTCGGACAATGGCGGCGCAGGCTATATTGGACTATCCGATTTGAACCAACCCTATCGGGGTTGGAAGAGCTCTTTTTTTGAAGGCGGAATTCGGGTTCCATTTTTTGTCAAATGGCCAGACCGTATCCCATCGGGAGCGGTGATATCAGAGCCGGTCAGTCATATTGACCTAATGCCAACTCTAGCCGCTGTTGCAGGCGTAGATTTACCGAGTGACGTTGTCATTGATGGTCAAAACATATTGCCGCTCGCGGTGGGCGAAGCAGCCGCTGTGCAACGCCCAGATGATGCCATCTATTGGTCGAGCGGTTTTTACAAAGCAGTTCGTGCCGGAGATTGGAAACTACAAATTGATGAGCGACAAAACAAGCAATGGCTGTTCAATCTGGCCCAAGATCCAACCGAGCAAGTTGAGCTGTCGGCAACGCAACCGGAGAAACTTGCGGAGCTGAGAAGCCTTATTGATCAGCACTGGCGAAACGCGAGATCGCCACTCTTTCCTCACGCGATGGAGTGGCCGGTTCGGATCGATAAAACCAATACAGACCCCTTTGATGTCAGTGATGAATATGTGACTTGGGCCAACTGAGGTCACTGGTAACGGACTCCTAAAGGTAAAGACCGAACGGTGAGACTGCGGGCAGGTCATGCTGGCCTGATCATCGCTCAACGGTCTCAGATTTCCGCTTGCTTTTTGAAAAATAATGCATAGCATTAAAAATTAATTATAAGCATCATAAATGCGAATGGCATATGGGAGGATCTTATGAGACATTGCCAAACTGCGCCCTATTTCCGCCAACCAAAAGCGATCCTTTCCGTAAGCGTTGCGCTGGCGGCTTTGATGGCTGGGGTCGTACCGACCGCGGCCAGTCAAGAGCCGGATACGGCGCAACAAGAAGGGGCCGATGAGACTGCGAGGCTCGGGACCATAACGGTAACCGGGACAAAGCGAGAGGGCACGCTGCAGGACACTCCGGTGGCGATATCCGTCGTTCAGGCCGAAGACATTGAGCGAGCGGAAATCCAAGACCTCAATGACTTACAAAGCCTCGTTCCATCCTTGACGGTTCGCCAGGGGCAGACCTCGGCGAATACAAGCTTCTTCATTCGCGGGTTCGGGAACGGTTCTAACGCAATTGGCATTGAGCCATCGGTCGGCATTTTCATTGACGGCGTATATCGCTCTCGCGCCGCCGCCTACATCCCGGACTTGCCAAACCTTGAGCGTGTGGAGGTCCTTCGAGGGCCGCAATCCACGCTGTTCGGCAAGAATGCATCAGCCGGCGTCGTTTCGGTTGTCACCCGAGGCCCAGAGTTCGAAAGATCAGGGAGCTTTGAAGCCAGTCTTGGCAACTTCAATGCGTTCCGCGCCAAGGGCGACATTACTGGCCCGATTACAGATACGCTGGCTTACAGCTTGTCAGGCAGTGTGAACCAACGCGATGGTTATGCCGAAGACCTTGGGACCGGTGATCTCTATAATGAGCGGGATCGCTGGGGCGTTCGCGGCGAGCTTTTATTCGCCCCAAATGAGAGGCTCAATGTCCGTCTTATAGCCGATTATGAGGAGATCGACGAAGATTGCTGCCTTTTGTCAAACGTTGTGAGTGCTGATCCAACCGCGGCTGAGCCAATTGTGCCGAATACCAGCATCCAGGCTCTGGGTGGCTCGATCGTTGCTGAAGATCCGTATTCCTATAACGCGTTTGTCACTTTCCCGCCGACCAATGAAATCGAAAATTCGGGCCTCTCGCTTAACAGCAATTATGACCTCGGATTTGCAACCATTACCAATATTGTAGCGTTTCGAAATTCGAATGCCGTCGAGAATAGCGATCCGGACACCACAGATCTCGATCTGTTCGGTTTCTTTGGCTCAGACACGGAAATTGACACTTTCACCCAGGAATTCAGGGTGACCTCCAATCCATCGGACAATCGTTTCGACTGGATGATCGGCGCGTTCTATTTTGACGAGTCGATCGATGTCGACTCATCGGTTGCCTTTGGGCAAGACTTTCGAGCCTACGTGAATGGGCTGGTTGGAAATCCAGCGCTCATTCCTGGTCTTGAGAGTTTTGTTGGCGTCCCTCCCGGCGCGTTCCTCGGCGCCGGGCAGGGAAGCTTTGAAGAGATTTCTCAGGAAAACGAGGCCTTTTCGGTTTTCGGGAAGGTCGATTTCCACCTGACAGACCGCCTGACGGCGACTGTCGGTCTAAACTATACCGAAGATGAAAAAGACGTGAGCATGAATGTCCTCACGACAGATGCCCTCGCGACCGTCAATCTAGAGCAAATCGGGTATGCAGCTACGCTCGCAAACTTATTGGCCATGCAGGGGATAGATGTTCAAAACCCAGCCTCAATTGGGCCGTTCGTGCAAGGCAATCCTCAAGCTTATGCGCAGTTCCAGCAGCAAGCTTTGGCAGTTGCCCAAAGTCCAAACAACCCTTTCGACGTTCTGCGTGGAATACAGATCTTCCCGCCATTCCTCAGCTTCCCGAACGCAGTCGAAGATGGACAGTCAAGCGATAGCGATACGACCTACACGCTGAGGCTGGCTTATGATGTGAACGATAATATCAACGTCTACGGCACTTATGCGACCGGCTTTAAGGCCTCGTCATGGAATCTACAGCGTCAAAGCGCACCGTCCTCGGCAGACCTCATTCAAGGGAACCCGATTGTCGATCCGATTACGGGCCAAGCCCTGTTCGTGACACCATCATCTCCGGTCACAGATGCAGGGCTATACACGACCAATCTGCCTGTTGGAACGCGGCTGGCTGGTCCTGAAATGGCGACCGTGTTTGAGCTAGGTCTAAAAGCTCAATTCGACACGGTCGCGTTTAACGTGGCCGTTTTTGATCAATCCATCGAAGGGTTCCAATCAAGCGTCTTTAGTGGCACTGGCGGTTTTGCGCTAAGGAATGCTGAGGAGCAGTCGACTTTGGGGCTCGAATTGGACGCCACTTGGCGGCCGATCCCGCCGCTCACCCTGACATTCGCCGGAACGTTCCTAGACGCGGAATATGACAGCTTCGCCGGCGGAGCGGTTGATGAAAATGGCAATCCCATCGATCTGTCTGGCCAAACCCCGCAAGGCATTGCCGACACCCAATTCACGGTCGGAGCGAACTTCAACTTCCGAGTTCGAAACATGGGTGGTTTTGTTCGCAGTGACTGGCAATATGTCGGCGACTCGGCGTTCAGTGATAACCCGGCCGACCAGGCGCTCATTGAAGCAGCTGGCTATTCTCGAGAACAAAATATCCTCAATGCGTCCGCCGGTCTTATGACAGAGAATGGTATTGGCGTATCCGTTTGGGCGCGCAATCTATTCGAAGACGAGTATCTTATCGCCACGTCGCCGGCACCGCTCGATGGAAACTATAATGGCTTTCCGAACCAGCCTCGCACATTTGGCGTGACCATCCGTAAGGCGTTCTAAAACCTTGGAGTATTGACCGATAAGAGGCCTCCGAGTTCGGCCGCTCATCGGTGTCTGCCCGTTTGCATGTCTCCGCGCCAGATGCTGATAATGACGCTCCGACATCGTTCAGGTGCGCAACATATGAACGAAGAGATCAACCAGGAAAGCGTTCTCTCATGACTGACTTCGTCCTTTACGGAACACCCATGTCCCCCTTCGTGCGCAAGGCCGAAGCGGCCCTTCACCAGGCCGGCGCGGAATACGAATTGGTGAATATCAACATAATGGACATGCCCGACTGGTTTGTTGAGATCAGCCCATCGCGGCGTATTCCTGTTCTCCGCGATAAATCCATAGCAACAGAAGGCATTCCTGGCACAATCCCAGATTCGTCCGCCATTTGCATGTATCTGGAACGCCGCTTCGATGTCGGCCTGTATGGATCAAATCCTTTTGATGCGGGCCGCGCCGCTTGGTATGAAGAATACATGGATACCGGGTTCGCAATGACGCTCGGCCTGGAACTTTTCCGGCCGATTGTCTTCCCGATTTTTAAAGGCGAGGCCTCCGATGTCGACACCGCAAAGAAAACCTGGAACGAAAAGCTTCCGAAATACTTTGACTATCTCGAAGCGTCTCTGGACGGGAATGACTATTTTGTCGGCGACAGCGCAACCGTTGCCGATATCGCCGTTGCCGCTCAAATGACTCAGCTTGATTTAGTGGCGGGCCTGCCCGACGCTGGCAAATGGCCCGGCTTGGTCAAACATACCGAGATAATGAAGGCGAGCCCAGGCTTTGCTGAAAATCTTCAAAACTGCACCGCCATGTTCAGCAATTTCTTGCCAAACAAGGTCGACCTGAGCTGAACACAGGTGGCAACGCAACTTCGCAAAATTTCAACATCGGATTTGCTGAAAAGGATTCTCGAACATCATGCTGAAACTTCACTTCGCTCCAAACTCCCGCGCCGGGCGCATCGTCTGGCTTTTGGAAGAACTTGGACTTGCATATGAACACAACAAGATGAGCTTCCACCCTAAGGACCTAAAGTCCGACGAGCACAGAGCGCGGCATCCGCTTGGAAGAATTCCAGTGCTCGAAGACGGCGACGTGCTGTTATGGGAGTCGGGTGCAATCGTCGAATACATTCTCGAGCGTCATAAGAATGGCGGGCTCAAGCCAGCGGTTGATGACCCCACTTGGCCAAAATACCAGCAATGGTTCCATTATTGCGAAGGCATGGTGATGCCGCCGATTAATACAATTGTCGTGCAAACTGTGTTGCTGCCTAAGGAACGGCGAGATGAATCCGTCTTGGGCCAGGCTCAGCGCCTGCTGACGAAATCATTGGCACCGGTTAATCAAACCTTGGCGGGCAAAGACTATCTAATTGGCGATTTTTCTGGTGCAGATATCATGCTTGGACATGCGTGTTTTATGGCCAACCGGATGGGGTGCGTGAGCGACGAAATGGCTGATTTGAAAGCTTATGTTCAACGGATTACAGACCGCCCGCATTTTCAGACCGCCATTACCATGAAATAAAATGGCGATGCGGTCGCTAAATCTTCCATTGAGTCCTCTTTCGAATCTACAAGGCTTTTCTTGCCAGAAGTAATGCATTACATTAAGTGAAATTGGGTTAGCGGTTTTCTCGCAGGAAGGAATAAAAACCATGTGGCGGATTCTGGGATACATTCTTCTAGGCCTAATTGCCTTGGGCCTGATTGGCGCGTTCTGGATCACCAGAGGCGGAAAGCTGGTAACGCCGACAGGCGAGGGCGAGGTCCGAATTGGCGACAAAGTCTTCGAAAGAATGCCGCTGCCTGACTATGCTGCGAGTTTCGTCACCGAAGACTATAAAAGCTACTTCATTGAAGTTGAACCTGGCATTAAAGTTCACATGCTGGAAGTGGGCACGGGCTATCCAATTTACATGCAGCATGGCAACCCAAGTTCTGGCTTCCTGTATCGCAAAGTCGTTGAAGAGCTTCCGCTCGATCGTGTGCGCGTCATCATGCCGACAATGGTCGGGCTCGGCTTTTCTTCCAAAGTGCCGGTGAAAGATCACACGGTGGTTAATCACAATCGCTGGCTAAACGCGGCGCTAAAGGAACTCGACCTGGACGGTTTGATCTATGTGGGTCAGGATTGGGGCGGGATTGTTGGCTTTGGTGCCCTGTCCTTATCGCCTGAACTCATTGATGGCATAGTAATAATGAACACCGCGATTTTCGCGCCGACAGAAAAAATGAACCTGACACGTCTGCACGATCTCGTCAGGACGCCGATTGTCGGCGAATTCCTAATCGAAGTGGTATCGCGTGGCGGCTTTAGGGGCATGGAGCGCGTTCAAGGTGACCCAAATTCGATGTCACCAGAGGTCAGAGACCTTTACGGCCGGCCGGTCCAAGACAGCGGCAATATCAAAGGCGGTTTGGCCCTGATGCGCATGGTGCCGCATGCCCCCGACCACCCGAGTACAGCGCCTATGGCGGAGCTTATTACATTTGTTCGAAGTCTGGATGTGCCAACGGAGATTGTTTGGGGTATGAATGACCCAATTGCAGCAAAGGCGTTGCCTGCCATGCAGGCGCATTTTCCAAACGCGCCCACGACCGAGACCGATGCGGGTCACTTCCTACAAGAGGAAGTACCGGATGTGATCGCTGCAGCGGTTCTTCGCGTCCTCGATCAGGTGCAACCCAATAACGAGGTGGCAGCGCCGCAAAGCGACCTTGCGGCACCGATTGGGCCTGAGACAAGCGTCGATTAGGTAGGCGAAGAGACCATGTTGAAAATGTCACTGATTGTTTTGGGCGTTATCATCCTCGCGGGTGTGATCCTGGTTTTCACTATAACGCGCGATGGCAAGCAGATCGTCCCGAAAGGCGAGGGCACGGTCACCCTGGATGCCGGGACGTTTGAGGCCTTTGCATTGCCGGACTACGCGGCTGAGGTCCTCTCAGAGGATTATAAAAGCTACTTCGTTGAGGTTGAACCAGGGATCAAAATTCATGTTCTCGAAGTCGGTGAGGGGTATCCAGTTTATGCGCAGCACGGAAATCCGACCTCTGGGCTTCTGTATCGCAAAGTGGTTGCTGAACTGCCGATAGATCGAGTGCGGGTGATCATGCCGACAATGGTTGGGCTCGGCTTTTCGACCAAAATTTCTGCGAGCGAGCACACGCTCGAAAATCATATGCGTTGGATGAATTCAGCCTTGCGGCAGTTGCAGCTTGAGGACCTCGTATATGTCGGGCAGGATTGGGGCGGCGCAGTTGGTGTAGGGGCTCTTATGCAATCGCCCGAGCTTCTAAGCGGCGCAGTTGTGCTGAACACGGGTTTCAATGCACCTACCGAAAAAATGAGCCTGTCGCGGGCGCATGATCTCGCCAAAACTCCGGTCGTCGGCGAATTATTGATGGAGAACCTCGTCTCCATTTTTGATCGTCTACATGAGACCCAGGGTGATCCAGCCTCTTTTCCAAAAGAGGTCGCTGACCTTTACGGTCGCCCCGTCATCGAAAGCGGAAACAAGAAGGCCCCACTGGCGCTGATGCGAATGGTGCCGGACGGTCCCGATCATCCAAGTTCGGCAGAGCTTCGCAATATTCAGGCATATGTCACGTCGCTTGATGTGCCTGCCGAGATCGTTTGGGGCATGAGCGATCCGATCTTCGCCAGAGCATTGCCTGCAATGAAGAACTTCTTCCCAAATGCGCGCGTTACAGAAACGCAGGCCGGGCATTTCTTGCAGGAAGAAGTGCCCGTCGAGATTGCAGCTGCAATCATGCGTGTGGTCGAAGAGCTTGAGGCTGAACCTACGGCGGCGGTCTCGGAGCGCGTTGAGGGTTCGCTGATGGATGCGCCGGAAGGTGCAGCTCCGAATGTAGAAAACTAAAAGTTATCGAATGATCACTTTTTCGGCCAAGCCGACCGGACTCTGCTTTGCTACCAGCGCTCCTTGAATGGGCGAAGATCCATTTCATGAGTCCAGGCTGATTTTGGCTGCGAATGCACGTGCCAATAAGCCTCCGCTATGGCATCGGGTGACAGGCAGCCATCTTCGCCAAGCTTTTCGACATATTCGCCGAAACGGCTGCGAACCATTTCACCATCGATTACGCCATCAATGACAAAATGGGCGACATGAATGCCATCGGGTCCAAATTCTCGAGCGAGTGACTGAGCGAGCATGCGAAGTCCTGCTTTCATGGATGCAAAATGGGCGAAGTTTGGCTTGCCGCGCATCGATCCAGAAGCCCCCGTGAAAAACAGGCTTCCATGGCCTTGCGCCTTCATAATCGGCACGGCGAGCTTCGAGGTAAGAAAGGCACCGAAACAGCCGACCCGCCAAAACCTCTCGACGGTTTTCGGTTCCAGTTTTTCAAATGGAATAATCGCATTATTTCCGACATTGTATAAGACCGCGTTGATAGGGCCTTTCTGCGCAGCATGTTCAAATAAGGCATCAAGGTCGGCTTCGGCTGTGACGTCTACGGAAATGCCCTCGGCTGACCCGCCCGCATCGCTCACCTCTTGCGCGAGCGCCTCAATGCGCTCGGTCGTGCGGCCGCCAATTATCACGTGCTGCCCTTCGCGGGCAAACCGCCGTGATAGCGCTCCGCCGACCCCCTGAGAGGCGCCTGCTCCAAGTACAATTGTGCATCCAGACATTGATATATTTCCTTATTCAGTTTCTTCGGAACGGGTATAAATTCAGGCATTTATCCAGTCGCCAGAAGGTTAGGCTTGATTGAACAGTGCCGCCAAGTTTGAGCTTAGTTTTGTTAGAACGTCACACGCTTTCAAATTGACTTCGTTACACGTATTAATGTAATACATTAAGATGAGTCGCAAGGGCGAAATATTTCAAGCGAGGGAAGAGCAATAGCCGCCTGAACCCTCAAGCCCTTTGTTTTGATCGCTTTTTGATGGAGTTCACAGAATGAAAGAGCTCATTTATCACCGCCATTTTATTCCCGCACTACAGCGGTACAAAACGAAACGCGCCGTCATTGATGGGGCTTATGAGGCAACATTCGAACAACACGCGGATCGCGTCTATCGCTTGATCCATGCGCTCGAGCATCAGTGCGGGGTGTCCAAAGGCGATCGTTTCGCAGTCCTCGCGCGAAACTCACATGAATACCTCGAGCTTTTTCATGCAGCATTTCTCGGCGGTGGGATCATCAATCCCCTCAATTTGAGACTGAGCCCGAAAGAACTGAATTATATCATTCAGGATTCCGGCGCTGAAATTGTTTTCGTCGACAAGCATTTCGCGCCACTTTTGGCCTTGGCTCTAAGCGAGAGTAACAGCTTCCCCATTCGCAAATCTATTTTAATTGGAGAAGGCGGTGATCCCGCGGATTTTCATTATGAGGACATGATTGAAGCGGCTTCTCCGGTCCTGCCGCGCGAACCTGAAGAAGAAGACCCCGTCGTCTTGATGTATACGGGCGGCACAACCGGACTTCCCAAAGGCGTGGTTCTCAATCAGCGCGCGAAAATGCTCAATCAATATCATGGACGTCTGGCGCGCCCAAAAATGAATGACTCGACTGTGAGCCTCATCCAAACGCCAATGTTTCACGTTGCTTCAACCGGGGGGCTGCTTTCGACATATGCCGTTGGCGGAACAACCGTTATCATTCCTGGCTTCGAACCTCAGTTGGTTATGAATGAAATTGAACGCAATCAGGTGACATCGACCACAATGGTTCCAACGATGATCGGGATGATGATGGCGCATCCTGACTTCTCACCCCAGCGATTGAAGTCTCTCGAGCAAATGACATATGGCGCCTCTCCGATGCCTGGAGCCTTGCTCAGCAAACTGCTGGCAGCGTCTCCAGAGCTTGAGCTGTTTCAAGGGTACGGAATGACCGAGAGCTCGGCGAGCCTTACCAGTCTTTCACCCGAAGACCATCGTGAGGGCGGGGCCTATTTACGCTCGGTTGGGCGACCCGTCATCGGCGTTGAGCTCTCCATTCGCGATAAAGACGGGCAAGAAGTTGCGACCGGTAATATCGGCGAGGTCTGCGCGCGGGGCGGGAATTTTATGACCGAGTATTGGAACAAGCGAGAGGCCACCGAAGCGGTTTTCCGCGACGGCTGGTACCATACCGGTGACGCCGGATATCTGGACGAAAACGGATACTTGTTCCTCGTCGACCGCGTCAAAGATATGATCGTGACGGGCGGCGAGAATGTATATTCCACCGAAGTCGAAAATGCGATCGCGAGCCATCCCGCAGTGCGCCAGGTCGCGGTCATCGGCATTCCGGACGATGTCTGGGGGGAAGCGGTTCACGCGATAGTCGTGCCCATTGATGGCGCGAGCGTTTCGGATGAAGACCTGATGGATCATGCGCGCGCCTCAGTTGCGGGGTACAAAGTGCCAAAGTCGATCGCGTTTCGAGACGAGCCGCTTCCGCTTTCTGGGGCAATGAAAGTGTTGAAGCGTGACCTCAGAGCGCCGTATTGGCAGGATCAGGAACGGTCCATCTCATAGAAGACCATGTCGAAGGAAGCTGACGATGGAAATAAATTATTGTGAGTTTCGGGCAGAGGTTAAAGCTTTCCTGAACGCGCATTTGACCGACGCCATGCGTGCAGCAGGACGGCTGCAGACATATGCGTTCCCTCATATGGAACAAGCACTGGAATGGCAAAGAGTCCGTCATGCCCATGGTTGGGGCGCGCCGGCTTGGCCTGAAGAATACGGAGGCACGGGGTGGGATCCTAAACAGAAGGAGATCTTCCGCGAAGAATCGCTTCTGGCCAACGCGCCCGGTGAGCATCAGCAGAGCCTAAACATGTGCGGACCGTGCTTGATCGGATATGGATCAAAAGCACAGAAAGACTTCTACCTTCCTCGTATTCTCTCAGCAGAGCATGTGTGGTGCCAGGGCTTTTCTGAGCCAGGGTCTGGATCGGATTTGGCGTCTCTTAGAACTGTAGCGATCAAAGATGGCGAAGACTATATCGTCACTGGCGCGAAGATTTGGACGTCGAATGCGCAGGATGCGACTCACATGTTTTGTTTGGTGCGCACGTCCACAGAGGGGCGGCCCCAACAGGGTATTACGTTCCTGCTGATCGACATGACCAGTCCTGGAATCAGTGTCGAACCAATTTTGAATCTGAATGGCGTTCACGAACAAAATCACGTTTACTTGGACGAGGTTCGCGTCCCTCAATCCAATCGCGTCGGTGACGAAAATGCCGGTTGGCGCGTGGCGAAATATCTTCTCGAGTTTGAACGCGGTGGCTCAAGTATCACGCCAACGCTGCGCCGCAATCTTGGACTTATTTCTGGTGCGATAAATGACGACACGTCGAAAGGCGTCGTCAATCAGTTCGATGATCCCGGTTTTCGCGAGCGCTTTGCCGCGAATGAAATCGCAATGATGGCTGCCGATGCCACCGAGCAGCGCATTAGCCACGCTTTGGGGCAAGGCGAGTCGCCAGGCGTTTTGTCTTCTTTCACCCGGGTGATGACGCGCGAACTGTTGCAGGAAATAGACGCGCTTTTTGTTGAAGCTGCAGGGCCCTACGCTTTGGTCCGTCAGCGTGAAGCTCTGCGGCCTGGGAATAATGAAGAGATGATTGGTCCGGAGCATTGGCTGCTAGCGACGCCGCGCTACTTCGATCAAAGAGCAGCAACTGTCGCCGGCGGAACCAGCGAAGTGCAAAGAAATATCATAGCGAAAACCGTGCTCGGCCTCTAAAGACACCAACACGCACGACTGGATGAGTTACAGGTCTAAGCCTCCGCAAACATTCCGGTCAGGCGATCGGTGATAATTGATTTTGCTTCGGCAACAATCGAGTCGATCAGTTCCTCACAGGTCAAGACCTGTTCGACCAACGCCCCGGATAGTCCGGCACTGACCATCCCGGCTTCAATATCTCCGGTTTGCCAGGCGATTTCCTGATTGGCGCCAGACACAAGCTCGCGAATGTCGTTATACGTGCCGCCCGCCGCTTCCACTGCTGCGACTTTCTCCGAAACCGAGTTTCTGAAGACGCGCACTGTATTGTTGAATGTGCGAAAGATGACTTGCGTCTGGTTTTCATCCATCGCGACGATCTTGTCCTTGATGCCATCGTGGATAGGCGCTTCCTGGGTGGCCAGAAAGCGTGTGCCCATGTTCACGCCATCGCATCCCAGCGCCAAAGCGGCGGCCAAGCCCTTGCCGTCGGCAATTCCCCCAGACGCGACGACCGGGATATCAAGCACACGTGCTGCAGCAGGAAACAGTACAAGGCCACCAATGTCCTTGTCGCCTGGATGTCCTGCGCATTCAAACCCGTCTATGCTGACGACATCGACGCCCAGTTTCTCAGCCGACAGAGCATGGCGAACCGCGACGCATTTATGGATCACTTTTATGCCAGCAGCTTTGAAACGCTCCATAAAGGGCGCTGGGCTGCGCCCTGCAGTCTCGACAATTTTGACGCCGCTTTTGATGATGACATCGACATATTCATCATAGTCAATCGCTGTCGAGACGACCCCGACGGTCAGGTTTACGCCAAAGGGTTTGTCCGTCATCGATTGGCAACGCGCGATTTCAGTCTCGAGACCGTCCGCGGTCTTTTGAGTAAGAGCGGTCATAACACCAAGACCACCTGCATTCGAGACAGCCGCCGCCAAGTCGGCGGTCCCGACACGCATCATACCTCCGCAAATGATCGGCGCCTTGATTCCGAGGAGTTCGGTGAGTTTGGTTCGCATGTGTCGCGCTCTTGCTCTATCTGATGTTTCGTCTCTTGGTTTGGGTCGCATCGACAGACGCTCTCAAACCTTCAAAATAATGTGACACATTAATGCATTGGTCAAGGATAAGACCGTGCAGTGAGAGCTTGCATTGAAGCTTTCCTATTGAGCCCCTATCCGCCCAGGCGGTAATCACTCGGCGCCCGGCCTCAGTTTCAACACTTCGCCGCCGCCGGGCCCCTCCGTTAGAGCGTAGATGTAGCCATCCGGCCCCATCGCAACATCTCGGATGCGAACATCAAGCTCGGTCAGCAACGAAAACTGTTTTGCGTCTGGCGCGGCTGGGTCAATGACGCGAATTTCGCGTGTGGCGAGTCCTGATGAGAACAGCAAGCCGCGCCATTCCGGGAAGACGGTGCCATCATAATACATCAGGGCGCTTGGGGCGATTGACGGGGTCCAATAAAGGATCGGTTGAACAGTCCCGTCGGTTTCAGAGTAGGGGCTAATTTGCGCCCCAGAATAATCCACGCCCCAGGTCACAAGGGGCCACCCAAAGTTCACGCCAGGGGCAATCACATTGATCTCGTCACCGCCGCGCGCGCCGTGCTCATTTGAGTAAACAATCCCATCAGATGCAACGGCAATTCCTTGATGGTTGCGATGACCATAAGACCATATCTCGGGCAACGCGCCTGCAGTGTCCACAAAGGGGCTATCGGGTACCGGTTTGCCCGTATCGGTCAGTCGCAGCGTTTTGCCGAAATGGCTGTCGAGTTTTTGGGCCTCATGACGGAAGGCATATCCTTCACCTGATGTCAGCAGCAGGGTTTCATCTGCTAAAAAGACAAACCGCCCCCCATAATGCGCCGGACTATTTCGATAGGCATTCGCTTCAAACAGAACGGACAGGTTTTCGAGGCGCGCACCGGCCGCCGTTGGCACATATTGCGCGCGTGCGAGCCGAAGCGTATTTTTGCTTTTCGTGCCATGCGCATATGAGAAATAGATCCACCCATTATCTTCAAACCGTGGATGCGGCGCGATTTCGAAAAGCCCGGCCTGACTGCTCGCATAAACACTGGGTAAGCCATCAATTGGGGTGGCCAAGAGTTCACCGCCGCGCATCAATCGTAAAGCGCCGTCACGTTCGGTGATCAGCGTGTCTCCATTTGGCAGCCAAGTGATGTCCCAGGGCGTGTCCAACCCTTGAGCGATCACCTCAACCTCGTATTCATCGCTTGGGAAGGGTTCTGCCAAACCGAAGCCGGGTGCCTCGGCCTCGACTCCGATGGCTCCACTAAGAGCCAGCTGCGTCAGGATGGCCAGCAAAAAGAAGCGCATTGACATACTCCATGATTGCCCGTTGTAATGTTGGGCATTAATTGCTTCTTACGAGCACATGAAGATCGTCGTCAAGGGGGAGAGGTTTATGAAGAGTTTTCCGAGAACACTAGGCGCTTGGCTAGCGAGTGGCATCGGTTCTTATGTGCTTGCGGCCCTGTTCTCACAATTTGTAGTGTTGATGGGATTAATGGGCCTGGGGCTCGAAATTTCACTCTTAGATAACGTCTCTAGCATGACCCATGCCGTGCTACATATGGTGCCTTATCTTGTGGTTATTCTATTGGGCTTCGCGATTGCGTTTGGAGTGGCGCGTGGGGTCAAACAAATTGTTCCGAACCTCGCCATCATTGCCTATCCGGTCGCCGGCGCTGCTGCGATCGGGGCCGCGCTCAGTTTAATGTATTTGAGATTTGGGGTGTTCCCAATTCTGGGCGCGCAAGAAACCTATGGTCTCTTGATGCAGATGGCAGCCGGAGCCGTCGGCGGACTTATATTTGAGCGGCTTCGTCCAAAGGGAATGGTTGCCGGATGATCGAGGGCTGACACTTAGATCGATCGGCACCCTAAACCCTCTGAAGAGGCTTCGCGGCGCTGGAGTGGGGCAAATTGGGTCCTGCTGAAGGGCGGCGGGAACTGAATATGGTTGCGGTATTTTAATGCAGTGACCGCTAACTCTCTGGGTTTTCAAATGAAATAAATTAATGTAATTCATTAATGGTGCTGCGTTTGTCGCAGTTTGGGGCCTTACCTCATTATGGAGAACAAATATGACACTGACACAACACCGTAAGCTGCGTTTGCTTGCATGTCTCGGAGGGCTGTCTTTGCTTGCAACAACTGGCGTTGCCCTCGCTCAAGATGGAGGACGCCTCGCCGCTGCAGATCGTAATGGAGATGGTGCGATAGAGTGGCAAGAAGTTGTCGATATGCGCGCGACCGGTTTCGAAAGAATGGACCGCAACTCAGATGGCGTGGTTAATCTAGATGACCGTCCAAGGTTCGGTCCCGGGAAGGTCCGTTTTACTGAGGCGTTCGAAGAGCTAGCCGCCAATGCAGATGCCGACGGTGATGGGAGCATTTCCAAAGCTGAAATGTTGGAAGCGCCAGCGCCGCGGTTCACAACCGCGGATGTGAATGAGGACGGTGTGCTCTCGGCGGAAGAAATCGAGTCTTTGCAATAGTTTTGAGACCCAGCGCTCATACGCTCGAAACGCAAATTGTCCGGTCGCAAGAACGAAAAACTGGCGACCGGACATATGCTGTTTGGCGAACTGGCATATCAATAGAAATTGAGGATTGAGCGCTTTATGGCCGACAAACCGAGACCTAAAAAACGATTACTCGGCGCCGCTTTGTTGAGCGCTGCGACGACCGGGTGCGCCATGACACCCGACCCAATGCAGCCCCTTTTGATTGATAATCTAAGCCAACAGGAGACGTACCTCGGCGCGGTGTCAAATGAGGCGGGTCAACCTCAAATGCTGAGCTGGTGGTCGAGTACTGGCGGCTCAGAACTCGACGATCTGGTCGCCGTCTTGCGTGCCCAATCATTCATATTGAAAGAGGCTAATTTGCAAGCTGAGCAGGCCCTTCAGAGCGCCAAAATAGCACGCGGCCAGCGACTGCCATCTTTGACAGCCTTAGGCGATGTGTCGACAGTGCGTGGCCCAGATTTCGCAGGCGATTTTTCATGGTCCGAGGCGTATTCGGCTGGACTAATCTTTGACTTTAATGCCGATATCTTTGGAGCATTTAGAGCAACCGAACGGTCTGCGAAACTGAATGCGTTGGCGAGTCAGCTTTCTGTTCAAGCAACTGAGCAACGCGAAATCGCGATTCTTGCTAAGAATTGGGTGTCAGCGATCACGCTGCAAAAGCGTTTAAATCTGGCTGAGCGGACCGCCGAGAGCTTTCGGTCGACATATGAACTCACCGACCAGCGCTATACGGGAGGATCTACGACAGCGTCCGCAAGTGATGTGCAAATTGCGCTACAAAACCTGGACACGGCGCTTTCAGACATCCCGCAAATCGAAACAGATCTGACCAATCAGCTGCTCATTTTGGATGAGCAGTTAGCGCGGTCCCCGGGACAAACCGAAGAGACCTTTAAGGGCGGTGTCGAGCTACTGTCTCCCATTTCGCTACCGATCGGTCGGCCGGCTAATCTGCTCGCCAACCGCCCAGATGTTGCGGCCTCTGAATTGCGATACCTCGCAGCACTAGAGGATGTCGGCGCAGCGCGGGCAAATTTGTATCCAGCATTATCGCTCAGTGCATCGCTAACATTTCAAGCCGATACACCGGGCGAAATTTTCGACTGGGATGAATATATTGCGAGCCTCGCAAACTCGATTACGGCGCCAGTCTTTCAAGGCGGGCGCCTAAAAGCCCAAATTCAGATTGAACAAGCGCGTGCGACGGAGCTCGCGACCGCCTTTGCGCGAACCATGCTGGCGGCTGTGATCGATGTCGAGATCGCGTTGAGTGACCTCGACGGACTTAAGCGGCAACGGATTTTGCTTCACAACGCCTTTGATACTGCCCGGGTCTCGAACGAGCTGGCGCAAGGACGCTATCGACAGGGTCTCGCGTCAATTCTTTCGGTTTTGGAAACCCAGCGGAGCCTGGACTTAGCCGAGCAGAATTTGATTTTGGCGGATCAAGCAATCGCAAATGCACATATTGATTTGTTTCTGAGCCTTGGCGGGGAGTGGACCGCGCAAGATGAGACTGCGTTTGCTCAGTCAAGTCCGGAATTTGATGGGAAGGGCGCACGATGACCGAAGTGGAAAACACGCAAAACGAAGAGTCCCAACCGGCAGAAAGCACGAAAGCCCGGTCAAATGGAATCCTCCAGATCGTTTTAGTTGTCGGCGTGCTTGGGGCAGGGATTGCGGCGAACCAAATCTTATCCAGCACATCGACCGCACCGCAAATTCGTGCCGGGACCTCTTCCGTCGCCTCCGTTGATGTCGTTCAGCCAATCATGCGAGACACGCAAATCCGTGTGAATGAGACCGGAACGGTCCAGGTTCGAAATTCGATTGAACTCAGCCCGCAAGTAAGTGGCCGGGTTGTTTCGGTTAATCCTGCACTGGCATCAGGCGGTACTTTTCGTGCGGGTGAAACGCTCTTTCGCTTAGACGATTCCGATTATCGCGCGAATATCGACCGGGCCCGAGCCGACTTAGTGTCCCGACAAGCCGACTTGCAAGTTGAGCAAACCGAAGCTGAAATCGCGCGAAATGAATGGCAACTCGTGCGGCCGAATGAACCCATTCCGGCGAATGTGGCGCGGGAGCCACAAATGGCGCGTGCTGAGGCGGCTGTGCGGTCCGCAGAAGCAGCCCTCGCAGATGCGCGCTTAGATTTATCGCGCGTGACTTATTCACTGCCGTTTGATGGTCGGATTTTGTCGACCACGATCGAAGTCGGTCAAAACCTATCTGCTGGTCAGTCTTACGGACGCGCCTATGACCCTTCGAGTGTCGAAATTTCGGTCGCCGTCAACCCGGCTGTCTTGGACGGGTTATCTCCTGCAGCCGGACGTGAAGCCGTGGTCCGCACGCGTCAAACAGCCTTAGCGCAGCCAATGATTGCTTATGCCGCTGAAGTGATGAGAGAAGACGCCGAGCTTGATGCGCAAACCCGCTTGGCGCGGCTCATTCTCGAACTCAAAGACGATGTTGAGTTGCGGCCTGGTGATTTTGTGGATGTTGAGATTAGTGGCCCAGTTGTTCCGAATGCTCATATCTTTCCGGAAGGGGCGCTCCAAGAAAATCGAACCGTATGGGTTGTTGAGGCAGGTGTCCTAGCCCCGCGAACTCCTCAATTGGTTTCAGCCGAAGCCGGCAGCATTGTCTCGCTCCCATTCGACAGTGCAGACGGCATCGTTGTGACGACCCTGAATGATCCTCAAGCCGGCGATCCAGTCATCATGGGCGGGCAAGCGGGCGCGGATAGCGAGGCGCCGCTATGACACCGCCTTCGTCAGCGCCGCGCGGCTTAATCGCACTCTTCGCGCAAAACTCTGTCGCGGCGAACATTTTGATGTTTGCGCTCTTAGTGGGCGGCATCATCATTATGGGGCAAACCAAATCGGAGATTCTTCCCGAGATCGATCCTAGGATGGTGACCATCTCGGTCGAATATCCGGGGGCAACCCCGGCTGAGATCGAGGACGGAATCACGCGCCGGGTTGAAGACGCTGTTATTGGGATCGAAGGGGTGGACCGCGTCAGCTCTACTGCCGCAGAGAACATTGGCACCATCAATCTTGAACTGAATGATTTCGTTGATGCGCAGGCGGTAAAAGAGGAGGCGCAATCGGCCATTGACGCGCTCGCGGATTTTCCGCCCCAAGACGCCAATCAGCCTCGCGTCTCTGTAGCCAGCGCAACTTCCTCAGTTATGCGGCTCGTGGTGACCGGCAACGTCTCAGAAAAAAGCTTAAAGCAATCCGCCGAGGCGCTTCGACGGGATTTGTTGTCGACGGATGGGATTAGCTTGGTGACCCTTCAGGGCGTGCGTGACTATGAGATCTCAATTGAAGTTTCTGAGGATGATCTCAGTTCCTACGGATTGCGGATCGATCAGGTCGCTGCGGCCGTTCGCAATTCTTCGCTCAACCTCTCGCTCGGCACGATCCGGTCATCAGGCGGTGACATATTACTGCGGGCAGACAATGAAGCGCGAGACGCATCCGCTTTTGCGGACATTATAGTCCTAAGCGATGAAGACGGGCGCCGGGTCCGTCTTGGAGACATTGCCGTGATTAAAGACGGCTTTGTCGAAACGCCGCTGATCAACACTTACAATGATAAGTCAGCCGTCTTTCTGCAAATAGACCGCGCCGCGGACGAAGATGCGTTTGACGTGCGACAAGCTGTTTCGGACTATATGGACGCCTATTCACCGCCGTCAGGCATAGAGGTCCTTGGGGTGGCCGATACAACCGAAATTATCGGCGATCGTGTAAATTTGCTGGCGCGAAATGCGATTATGGGACTCGCCCTGGTTTTCGTATTCTTGGCACTCACGCTCGATCTCAGACTGGCATTCTGGACGAGCATTGGCATTCCCGCAGCCTTCATTGGCGGCTTCATTCTCTTTGGTCAATTTACAACAATTAACATGACCTCTCTGCTCGGCCTCATCGTGGTGCTTGGCATTGTCGTGGATGATGCCGTGGTGGTCGGCGAGAACATTCACGAACAGCAAGAGCTTAAAGGCCCAGGCGTGCTCTCCGCGATCCAAGGCGCGCAAGGCGTATTCGTTCCTGTCCTGGTCGGGGTCACGACCTCAATGCTCGCTTTTGCGACGCTGCTGCTTTCAACTGGTCTGATCGGGCAAATGCTTCGTCCGGTGCCGATCGTTGTCTTGAGCGTTTTGCTGATCTCATTGGTAGAAGCGTTTTTAATCCTACCGAACCACCTTTCGCATGGACGCGAGTGGAGTACTGGCGCGATGCGCCAGCTTAAATCAATCGTTCAATCAGGCATGAATTCGGTTCGCGACGCGATTTTCGTTCCGCTGGCGCGCTTGAGTGTTCGCTTCCCTTACGTGGTAATCGCCAGTGCCTTATCGCTGCTTATTGCTGTGTCTGGTCTGGTTTCAGGCGGTCATATTCGTTTCATCTTTTTCCCAACGGTTGAAGGTGACGAAATCACAGTCGCGCTGGAAATGCCGGCTGGCACACCGTTTGAGCAAACCGAAAATGCCATGCAGCGCGTCGTCGATGCGCTTGAGGTCGGGGTCGGTGATGAGGCCTCCGGCCTTTACCGGTCTTTGTCTTTGACGGTTGGCGGTCGGTTATCGTCCGGGTTCGGCGCAGCAGGAACGGAATTACGTACAGAAATGGCGGTCGCAACCCTAGAGCTGGCGCCGGCGGAACTGCGCGGCCTAACCTCAGCCGAAATTGAACGTCGATGGCGCGAAGCCGTCGGGCCGATCTCGGGGGTTAAATCGCTGACGTTTGAGTCGTCAGGCCTATCTGGCGGCGCAGATATTAGCTTCAATCTCTCGCATCCAGATGAAGACGCTTTGCTGGTGGCAAGCGCTCGGCTCGCCGCACAAATGGCCGACATTGCGGGCGTTGGGGAAATCGAATCCACGGCGCAACCCGGAAAACGACAAATAGATTTTAGCTTGACATCCGCAGGCGCCGCCGCGGGGCTGACCGTGGATGATTTAGCCCGGACCATTCGCCGCTCATACTTTGGTGAGGAAGTCCAACGCTTCCAGAGGGACGGGGAAGAGATTGAGGTGTTCATCCGGTTTCCTGAGTCAGAGCGACGAAGCTTGGCCGATCTTGCCCGTTTGCGTATCCCGCTCGCCAGCGGCGACGAAGTTGCGCTCAGCACAGTCGCGAGCATTGAGGAAACGCGAAGCTTCGTCACGATTGATCGTGTTGACGGTCAACGCGTGATCTCAATTGAAGCGGATGTCGATGAAGCGGTCACGACGCCCAACGCCGTTACAGCGCTGATTCAAGACGAATTACTACAGGCGATCCTCGACGATTTTCCAGGCCTTCGAGCCTCCTCAGAAGGCCAAGCGCGGAGCCAAGCCGAAGAAATGGGCGGGCTGCTTAGAAACTTCCTGATCGCGATCCTTCTCATCTATGCGCTCATCGCAAGTGTCCTAAAGTCCTACGTGCAGCCCTTGGTCATCATGGCGATCATTCCGTTTGGTTTGGTTGGAGCAATTTTTGGCCATATGTTGCTCGGGTATGACCTCTCGTTTCTGTCGCTTTTTGGAGTCGTCGCCTTATCCGGTGTGATCATCAATGACAGCATCGTTTTGATTGACTATTTCAACACGTTAGAGACCAAAGGCGGCGATCGGCTGAACAATATCGTCGAATCCGTTCGGCGACGTTTCCGCCCAATTCTGATCACCACCTTGACCACGTTTATTGGGCTCGTCCCAATGATTGCAGAAACCAGTATTCAGGCTCAATTCCTCATCCCGATGGCGCTCAGTATCGCCTTCGGAATTGTATTTTCTAGCTTCTTAATTTTGGTCTTGGTCCCGGCCTGCCTCGCGATTGGGGCGCCGAAATCTATGCCCGTGGCAAAGCTTGATCCGGCACTTGTATGATTGAAGAAGAACGATCTTACCAAGCCATTCCATGCAAACTCGTTACCTCTGAATAGGATTACATTTCCATGATTTATAAATCGACTTTTGGCAAAATGATCGCCATGTGTTTGCTTGCCACTGGGCTTGTTTCGGCCTGTGAAACATCACCGGTTGCAAGCAACACGAATTTCGTCAGTGCGGACGCGCTTATCGAAGCGGATGCTGCAACAGGAGAGGGGCTCTACTACCCTAAAGTGACGGTATCCGATCAACCAGAAATCAGATTTGGTCCTATTCTTGGCGCGGGGCCCCAAGAGCGTCAGTTTTTCGTAGATCAGATCAATCGCGCTTCAACTAACTCCGAAAGAGATATTGCGATTGTTGTTCAAGCCGTTGGGACTGAAAACAAAACCTTGCTCTTCATGCCTTTGGGGCGAGACGGGAGGCCTACACCCTACATCGCAAAGGCAATGCTCGCGCGCATAACGTCGGTCCTTCGATTTGCGCCAGCGATCACGGAAATGGGTATTAGCCAAGAGATGGATGTTTACAATATGGCTGCGATCTTGGGGTTTGAACGCATCGTCGTCACCGATGGCCGAGCTTTTGCCTATCAAGCCAACGTCGTACTTAATGCGGAAGATTGATGATTGTTGCTTGAAAAGGAAAGCGTTATCATAATGTGTCCTGGAATTTTCCCATATTGGGGAATTATCGAATTCTACCAATTGCCTAGACCCAGTTCGCAAGCCTAGAAAAATCCGATGCTCCAGCGTTGACTGCGTCGTGATTGCATGGCTCCACACGGGGCATGATTGAAGATGAGCCCCCTCATTTTGCCCCCATCAGGCCAGCGTGTGTGAGATACATAAAGCTTGGCCCCAACAATCTCTGGTTCGAAGACTGCCTTGCAAACGACCGCATAGATTTCGGCCATCATGTTGTTCCGCATGAAGCAGCGCTGACCGGCGATTGGGACGCGGTTCGCGCAGTTTGGTCCGCAGGCACATCTCCCGCAAAAGCCAGCGATTTCCTGCGCGAGGTCAAAGACTTTTACAGCCAAGGCAGCGATTGCCTTTGGATCACTTTCGCGCAGGGACGGCTCTGGTGGGCGTTTGCGGAGGCTGATGTCATTCTCCATGATCAGCCAAACGAAGGCGCTGCATCTCGCTACCGCCGTGTGATCGGATCTTGGCGTTCGTCAGACCGGTTCGGTCATTCGCTTGTGATAAGCGACATTTCAAGCAAACTGACCAAAACCGCCGCCTATCGCCAGACGCTCTGCAGGGTGCAGGCTGAGGACTATGCAGTAAGGCTGATCAATGGCGAAGAAGACCCCGCTGTGATCCACGCTAGGGCCGCTAAGGGCGCGTTTGTCGAGGCTTTGCTCCCCATCATCCAGTCGCTTCACGAGACCGACTTTGAGGTGCTTACAGATCTGCTCTTCAATCGCCTTGGCTGGGTGCGGGTTTCAGCACTTGGCGGCTTGCAGAAAGACACTGACCTCATTCTGGAGCAGCCCGCCACTAAAGCGCGCGCGTTTGTGCAAGTGAAGTCAGCGGCCGATCAAAGCGTGCTGGACGATTATGCAATGCGCTTTGCCGACATGCAGGCCGATACAAGTTTCTTCATCTGCCACTCACCGCGCGGTGAGCTTGTCGCAAATGACAATATGCATGTCTGGACCGGCCCGGAGCTCGCGGAGCGCGTGGTCCATGCCGGTTTGGTCGATTGGGTGCTGACGCGCGCTGCGTGAGCCATCACGGAGGTTTCGGCGCAGCCTAGACTTCGTTTTCTTCGACGTCTTCGACAATGAGCGGGGTGGTTTCGAGTGTCGTGCCTTCCGGGACGACTAAGAACCCTGTGGCCGGCACGTTGAGATCCGGCATCCGTCTCAGCTCAAGTTTCTCGAAGAAGGCGAGCGCGCCATCGACGCGATCTTTGAGCGCGCGCTCTTTTAGCTTCAACAAGACCAGTTCTAGAATACTGACCTTTCGTTCGAGCGCAGGCAAATAATGCCTTTCGTGCGCCACCTTGCTTATAATTTGAACCTGCTCTGGTTCTGCTTTTGAAGCACGGGTCTTCTTGCGCAGTTCACGCTGCTGGGCTCGGGCGAGGTCGGTAAGTGTTTTCTTGCCATCATAATCGCGGGGGATAACCACCACGCCGTGCGGCCGGAAGTCATCATGCTCATCCAATAAATTGAGCTTATCGAGCTGGTTTATAAACCGCTTGATTGAGACCATTTTACCTTCAATCGCATTTTGAGCGGTCTTCCTAAACGCGGCTTCAAATCCAGATACTCTTCGGACCTTGCCTTCAACCTGCATCGAGACCGGTTCTGATAAAACAGAAATTGCGCTCTTATAAGATTTAGGTCGGCCATTCGGGTTGCCGGACTCGCCTTTTTTGAACCGAGTGTGCTTTGGCGGTTTGCCGTATCCGACTTCATATTCACTCGACATGATCGACCCCCTTCACCGCGCGGGAAAAGGTGACGTCCGATCCAATAAGCTGAGCATCGACGCCAGCGGCGAGAAAGCGTTTAAGGATGACGTCGCAATAGGCCGGATCGAGCTCAATACCGCAGCCAACGCGGCCAGTTTGATGCGCAGCCAATAATGTTGTGCCACTGCCAGCAAATGCATCGAGCACAATGCCGCCGCGCTTCGAGCAATCCAGGATCGCGTCTTTGACCAGATCAAGCGGTTTGACTGTCGGGTGCATCGCCAAATCATCCGCGCGCGTTTCGCTAAATGCATTGGCGCCGGCATAAGACCAGACATTTGTGCGGTTGCGCCCGTGCTTGCCGAGGCTGACATTGTTGATGTGAGGCTTAGTGCCGGATTTAAAAACAAAGACCAGTTCATGTTGAGAGCGATAGAGCGAGCCCATGCCGCCATTTGACTTGGCCCAGACGCAAAGATTTTTGAGCTCGGCGTAAACACCGTCTGCGGCCTCTAAAACTTCGCGCATGTGCCGCCAATCCATACAGACAAAATGGATAGAGCCGTTTTGGCTAGCGCGGGCGAGCTGCGCGAAGGCTAAACGCAAGAAGCGTTCAAACTGCGGCCGGCTCATCTCGCCCGAGGCCATGGCAAACTCACCATGTGTCTTTTTGCCAAGGCCAGACACGTGGCCTGCGATCGGCACATTATAAGGCGGATCGGTAAAGACGAGATCGGCTTTGCCGCCTTCCAGCAAGAGGTCATAAAGCTCCGGCGTTAGCGCATCACCGCAAATCAGCCGGTGAGACCCGATTTGCCAGATGTCGCCAAGCTGAGTGATCGTCGGGCCTGCAGCAGGCGAGAGGGTGCTGTCAGTCTAATGCGAACTAGTCTCCAGCAGCGTCTTGGGTAGCGGGGCTTATCCGGACAGAAGTTGGCGCCATTCGGAGAGAGCGGCGTTTCTCATCAATTTGAATGTCTGGCGATGATTGATATGGCGATCTAGATTGAAGTGATTGTGGAATGAGGCGTGGGTCGAAGCGAATTTCTGTAGGTTGGACATTCGCCTGAAACGAGACATTGCCCGCTCTCTTCGTCGGAATGGGAGGTGGCTATTTTCAGCCCGATTATTGAGGTGACGACCAACCTCCTGGCGGTCTTCGTTTCCGATCTCTTTCATCGCTGCACCGTAAGACCGAAGTCGGTCAGTGATGACCGTCTTGGGTGATCCATATCGTTTCATGGTTTTCTTCAAAAACCTAAGTGCAGCCTGCTTATCCCGGGTTTTGGTAACGTAACTTTCCAGGACTTCGCCTTCGTGATCGACGGCGCGCCAGAGAAAGTGTTGCACGCCATTTATCTTCACGAAAACCTCGTCCAAGTGCCACTGCCATTGAGTGTGCTGACGCATGTAGGAAGCTCGCTTCGTCCGGATCTTACCCGCGAAGACTGGACCAAATCGATCGACCCAAGTCCGAACGCTTTCGTGGCAGATATCTATCCCGCGCTCATGGAGCAGGTCTTCGACATTGCGGAGGGAAAGCGGAAATCGAACGTACATCATCACAGCAAGCTGGATGATTTCAGGTGACGTTTTGAAATAGCGAAATGGGTTCTTGGTCATGAACTCACGTTAGAGCAGGGCGGTTAAAGCTCACTTTCCGCTGACATTTCCAGTTTTGAGCCTTCTTCTTCTTTTGGTGCGGACTCGTCTTCGTTGTTTTGACCAAAACTCATAATTTCCCCTTGGCAAATGAGACCAACTGCGTGTGAGCATTTCGTGGATCGATTTCTTACACGAGGTGCGAATAAATATTATTGATCTGGGTCAATTTCCAACACAAAAAAACTCTATCTTTTAGGGCTTTGTGCAAGTCCAACCTGATTGCCGTTAACGGGATCCCGCAGGTTGATCCAGGGTCGAACTCAGAGCATTTGAAATACGCTCCTGGACCAACGCACATCGGGAGTGCGTCTTTGCAGCGTTTCTTGGCCTGTATGTTTTTACCTTGAGACGTAAACTCGGAAGCATTCGCGCGAAATAAGGAGCAGTTATCATGCTTAAAAACAACAATGCTTGGGTACCATTGGTTGTCGCAGCAGGGGCGCTATGTGCGGCCAGTTGTTCTCCGACGACGAATTCTGAAAGGGCAGGTTCAGTTGAGATTCCTGAGGTTGAACGCGTTGAAAATATAGATCAAGCGACAACCGAAACTGATATGAAACTCGCGGCTGGACCGGAGCTGAGCGAACTTGAGTTCGGGCCGGACAATACACTCTTTGCTGCGAGCAATGAGACAGAATCTGTATACGCATTTCAACTTCGCGACAGCAATGTCGGCAAAGCTCCAGATCAACCAATTCCTTTCAATTTGGAGACATTGGGTACGGACCTATCCCAGTTTTTTGACGTTCAGCCCTTGGACATAACTTACAACGATCTCGCGGTTCATCCGATTTCTACCGAGGCCTATCTGAGTGTTGCCGTGCGGATGGGGACTGAAGATTTTCCGGCGCTTATCAGAATAGACCAAACCGGAACCCTATCAATCATCAATACAGGTGAACTCGACTATGAGACGATCGAGCTCGCTGATCCGGCGAATGAAGACATCGTTTTTTGGCGTGAAATCCCGGCGGCATCACTGACAGTTACTGACTTAGAGTTTAGCGATGGCAAGCTGCTCGTTGCCGGGCTATCGACCGGCGAGTTTGCATCTACGCTTCGGATTATTGACTTTCCGTTCGCTGAAAAAGTCAGCTCTTCCAGCATTGAGATGTTCCACACAGCGCATAATCAAAACGAAACTCGAGCTCCAATCAGGGCCATGACTGTCGCGACGATTAACGGCGAACGCACGTTAATTGCCGCATACACTTGTACGCCATTGGTCACTATCCCGACTGCTTCGTTGCAAGATGGAGAACATGTTTTCGGCAAAACGATCGCAGAGCTCGGATACGGAAATGTCCCAATTGAAGTTCTATCGATCTCAACGATGAATATGCAAACCCAACAGCCTGAAGAGTTCGTGCTCGTGATTAATCGCGAAATGAGCGCCAATCTCATTCGAATGGAAGATCTAGCTGCTGCGGCTGCTGCTCCGGGTATCACAACCGCGTTCAAGGGCCTCGGAGACACTATGGGAGTTGATAACACTCGCCACCCCTTAAGCGGCGTCATACAGGCGGACGTCCAAGATGCTCAATTCATTCTCATGCTCAAGAGAAATATAGATTCTGGTGAAGTAGAACTGGTGTCACAAATGAAGGGGGTCTACTTCCGACTTTCTGATTTTGTGAGTGAGTACAACTTCCCGGACTACGAGTATCCAGACGGGCAAGCTATGACACAGATGTTCCATAATATGGTCAAGCCAATGGAGGGCTATCCGGAACTTGTTCGCAATTAGGGGCTTGAAACGTTTTGATGGCATTGCGCCAATTCTTGTTGGCTGCTCTTTCTTTGCTGATACTTTCGTCAGCTCAAGCGCAGCTGGGGCCTGATACTTGCTCCCTCGACGCTTCTCCGAGCGTTATGGAGGTGTATCCGTCATCAGATCGGCTACCCCAAAACACATTGCGGTTTTACATCTATTTCAGCGCCCCCATGGATGAAGCCACGGTATTTCCAGCTATTTCATTGAACGATGCAAACGGGCGGCTGGTGGAGGGAGCTTTTCTCAAAGCCGATGACCTGTGGTCGCCAGATCGAACGCGACTGACGCTGCTTATGGACCCGGGCAGAGTTAAAACAGGTCTTCACGCGAGTGATATGCTTGGTCCTGCATTGAAAGAAGATGAGCGCTACACGCTTTTGATCGGAAATTCGGCTAGGAACAGAATGGGATGCGCTCTGGATGAAGCTCATTCAAAATTTTTTGGGGTGAGCGGCCGAGACAGTTCTGTTCCGAATCCTTTGCTTTGGTCTATCAACGCTCCCCGAGCGGAGAGCGTCGATGGATTGAAAATCGAAACAAACGAGATGATTGATCACTTATCACTCGCATATCGAATACGCGTGTTGTCTTCTTCCGGCGTGCCGATTCCCGGACGGATCGATATCGGAGCTGAGGAACGGGAATGGACTTTCACGCCGAAAACACCCTGGGAGGATGCCGAATATACGATCAAAGTTGATCCCGTATTGGAAGACATTGCGGGGAATCGGCTGTCGGATTTATTCGACCAACCTTTAAAAGCGAGAGACGGGCAGAAATCTAAACCAAGTTACATTCAATTTTATACGGTGGCAGGTCCCGATTGAGCGAGGCAGCTTTCTTTCTGCGATAGGTATTCGCGAGAACTCGCAGCTTCCTTACTCAATGAGCTGCTCGCTTAATGATCCACTAGGCGGAGTGGCGATGGATCAGCGGGAAAGTGCCGTGGATCGACGTTTAGTATCGAGGGCCGGTGGAATCTGACGCGTTATTCCTTTCCAGAGTGTAGCTACCGACAATCAGAATCCAGAAGACAATTGATGCCGCCATCGCCGAGAAAGGCTCACCCGAAAACAGGTGCGTCGCGATGGCGCCGACAAGAGCGAAAAAAGACCAGCATGGACCACTTTTCAGGGTGCAGACCAGGAGATGCGTCGCTGAACGACGTGCCCCTGCAGATTTGTACGGTGCCATTGTTTCAATCCAATGCGGCGCCAGTTCTAACGACCAAGTCTGGCTGTCGCGCAGTAGTGCTTGGTGGGGACGCGTTTTGCTCTCCTCGCTTCATAGAACAAAACTTTGTCGCCTCGTCGCAAGTGCTGCTTGAACAACAGGGGAACAGGTTTCGCAACGGTGAATTCCCGAGTTTGCTCTCTTCAGGCCACAATCCAGTGATTGGTTCCACAAGTTGAGCAGAAACACATCTTTCTAAGGGAAACCGACTGGTTTGCGTGGCGCACCAAAATCGCGTGTTCGATCTCTAAATCTCACCAGCCAGCAAACTCAACGCTGAGAGCAGTCTGGCCTCATCGCGGTCATCCTCAAGCTTTTTTTTGTCCGGATTCCATACGTTGCTCCACGATCCGATCCCACAAAAAGCTATTGCTTTTCCTCCAAAGAATGGCAGCTGCGCTTCTAACAATCCCAAGACACTCGCGCCGGCCCGCTTCCCAGGAGTTGCGCACATAACGACCATGGGTTTGTCTTGCCAAACCCTCGCGTCAATTCTGCTCATCCAATCGTAAATGTTTTTCCAGGCTGCGGTTACATTTCCGTTGTGCTCGGCAAAGGAAACCAAGACTGCATCCGAAGTGCCGATGCGCTCAAAAAAGTCTCTTGCCTGTTTAGGGATGCCTTGTTCGTGCTCGCGATCGATCGAATAAATGGGCATCTCAAAATTGTTTAAATCCACAAACTGGAACTCAGCATCTGGCAGAATGTCTGACTTCAACTTATTTGCAGCGAACTGAACGAGCTCCCGATTGATCGAGTGACGACTATTGGAAGCGGCAAAGGCGAGAATATTCATTTAGGATCCTGAGGTTCGAGCGGCCAAATTTTCTATCAGCAAATCTATAGAGCCATTTCTTTGATCGAGGAGAGATGCAAATTGTGCTCTGAGCTCCATTGACAACCAGAGTGTGTTTCCGCGGTCGCGCAAGGCGACATCATAGATCTTGTATTCTTCTCCTTGATGAAAGACCCGCCACAATAAAACACTATCGCCAGCATCACCTAAATGAAAAACTGTCTCTACTATGCAATCTGTTGGCCGGCGGTCATACGATCCGAGAATTTCCGCGCTTGCTCCGCTTGAAGTGGAAACCGAATTATAAAGCATGTCAGCAAAATAGCCTTGAAGCGCAGTGATCAAGCGCTGCATGTTCGCATCCGACTGGCGTTGAGAGTATTTGCCCAATGTGAATCTGGCGATGCGCGCTATATCGACCCTATCGACAACGAAATCTTGCAACGAGCTTTTAAGGTGATCTGACGTTCGATCCTCAAATTGGATCAAAGCGCTCTGAACAGACGCGTCCATGAATTGTTCGCAAGCCTCATCAGCTAGAGCTTTACTGGACATTCCCAATGTCATTGCGAGGATCACTCCAATTTGCGTTGCGAGGCGCATGCTCCGTCAGGTCCTTTTGCATGATAAAACGACACCAAACGCAGAACATATCATTCTAATAAGCGTGATTTAACTCGACCCAGCGCGCAGGTGTTGTGCGCTTGCGGTGAAAGCGAAGAAATTCCCAATATTTGAGTTTGTTCCGGTGCAGGATTTCGCAAACGCGCTTTGGCTGCGCGTTGAGGGGTCTTGAGCGGCCTCGATATTTGATCACGCTATCGCTTTCGGGAAGACCAAGACCGATCGAGACCGGCCTTAGTCAATGCATCCTTGCGGATGAAAGAAGAAATACGAGGATCGACGACGAACATGCAGAACCACAAAACGAAATCGAAACAGAATTGCCAATCCACCCGTCGAGAGCTTGTACCAGTTCAGCGGGAGCAAAGACCAGATGATATTGTTCGGAACAATTTCGATCGGACCAAGCCCTATTTCCTATCGAGCGCGATATTAGCGCTCGTTCACGTGTGCTCAGCTGTGCCGGCATTCGCGCAAGAGCAGGCGCAATCGGATTGTGATGAAGTTTGCCAGGCAACCCGAGAGTCTCAAGATCCAACTGCCGCGGTAAACGGGTTTTTCCTCAGCAACTCGATTGGATTCGGGCCATCGAGCGATGACACGTTATATAACTTTCAGGTGCAGCCAATCGCGACAGTCGCTCAAAGAGACTGGGGCAATGTCCTACTTCGGGGCGTAATTCCCGTTCTTGGCGTGCCGGTGCCAGACGGAACACCCACGGGTCGAGAAACCGAATGGGGGATCAGCGATACGATCCTTCAGGCGTTCGTCATTCCATCCAATCAAAGCGGCCCGCTCACTTTTGCGTTTGGTCCGCAATTGTCATTAGACACTCATACTGACGACGCCACTCAAGGAGCAGGGTGGGGCGGCGGGGTCGCTACCGCAGCTTTCGGTGCCTCAGGGCCTTTAACTTACGGCGCGATCGTAAATCACCTTTGGGGAGAAGATGACTATAGTACCTCCACGATCCAACCAATTGTATTCTACAACCTGAACACCCCCGGAATTGGAGATTGGTTCTTCGGTTACAATAATTCGATTACCTATGATTGGTCTGCCGACGAAAATGAGTGGGAAGTACCAGTTGGTCTGAGCGCAGGTAAAACGTTTATTCTAAAATCAAACAAGGCGCTGTCTTATCGAATTGGCGCTTACAGTTTGGTAGAAACCGCAACTGGCGGGAATGATTGGGAACTGACTTTTAGCGCAAGCCTACTTTACTGATCGAGGCTCCTTGTTCAGAAGTCTCATTCATCTCATGAATGGCAAGGTGACTGCAATCAGCACTCTCCCGTTTCTGACGTAGCGGCCGATTTAATCGCGTTTTGCCAATTGCGTCCTTGACGGGAGACATCGCATTCACTCGCGCTGCAAACTTGGCTCGAGCCGCGAATTGATGCTCCGAGGCTCATCTATTTTCCGAGGCTTTGCATCAACGCACGCTTGATGCGCGATGAGTGTACTTGCGGGTTCCAAAAAAACTGTTTGTCTCAAATTTGGCGAAACTGGAATCCGAGGACTTGGGGATGAATGTCCAATCTAGACCATCCCGACTCATTGCAGTTGAACAACTCAACCGAGACTGGGTGGCTTGTCCGTATTGTGATGAAGTTTGGGCTCGACCCGACCTGTTGGAGGGCGAACGCGCTCGTTGTGGAAATTGCCACTCAATTTTCTTTGTAAGAAAAACACGCAGCGCCGAGCGAACGATCGCCCTGATGATCGCCGCCTTGATCCTATTCATTACAGCGATGTCTTTCCCCTTCATGCAAATGGAAAAATCGGGGTTATCCAACGAGATCTCTGTTCTGGACGCCGTTTCTATTCTTTGGACCAATGACATGCACTTCGTTGCCTTGCTCTGCGCAGGATTTATTTTGCTGTTCCCATTGGCGCGGATCTTGTTGCTTCTTTTCATTGGCGCCTCACTTCTTGGAAAAGGTGAGACCGGTCGACCTCATGCTTGGTCTTTTAGGCTCGCTCAGTTGATCGAGCCTTGGACGATGGCCGAGATTTTTATGGTTGGGGTGATCGTCTCTCTCGTAAAGGTCGGAAAACTGGCGGACATAACGCTCGGCCCGGCGTTTTGGTCGATGACCGGGCTGATGATCGTCCTGACGATTGGCGGTCAAACGATTTGCAAGGACACCGTTTGGCATAACATTCGAGGGCAGCTATGACCACGACGCGTGAGCTTGGTTGGGCACTTTGTCGGTCATGTGGCACGCTCACAGATCAGCCTGGGGAGAAATGCGTCGTATGCGGCGCGTCCACTGAGATTCGCAAGCCTCAATCTTTGCAATATGTATGGGCGTTCTGGTTCGCGGGCGTTTTGGCCTACATTCCCGGCAATGTGCTTCCAATTATGGTGACAGACTCCGTCGCCGGGACAAGTCCATCTACGATTGTTGGCGGCGTCATCTCACTCGCGCACCATGGCAGTTATGTTATCGCGGCCGTCATATTTATCGCGAGTATTGCAGTACCCATGACGAAATTTGCGATCATTGCGTGGCTTGCTTTGTCAATCCAAATGCGATGGAAGCTCAGCGCGCACCGTCGTCATATCGCGCATGAAGCGATCGAGTTTATCGGAAGATGGTCTATGATCGACGTATTCGTCGTCGCCGCGCTTGCTGCTTTGATACAAGTCGGAGGGTTGATG
>JBCBBZ010000010.1:0-102901 GCA_038531165.1 Pseudomonadota bacterium | reverse complement strand
CCGGTTTCTTCGAGCAAAGGCAGGTAAATCATCGCCGCTGTGTCACACCGCGCGCCGGGATAGCGATTCCAGTACCAAGCGCCGCCCACATTGCCGCCTTTCTCAATCAAGCGAACATCGTCAATGCCAGACTCTTTCAGCCGTGCACCGACGACCAATCCAGACATACCGGCCCCGATAAAGGCAAATGTGACATGGTCCTTGACCGGCGCGCGCGCTTGCACCGGGGTGTGCGGATCCTTGGCCATGTCTTCAAACTGACCCTCCAGCCGCCGATATTGATCATTGCCCTCCGGTCGCAAACGCTTGGCGCGCTCAGCAGCGTACTTTTCTTTAATCGCAGACTTATCGAGCGAGGCGGTTGACATAGACGGGACCTCCTAAAAGAACTTAATGGGATCCATTAATTACACCTTGCGATAGCAAATTCGCGACCGTGCGGCAAGCCAACGGACGAGCTCCTCTAAACGCGCTCGGCGCTCAAATAGCCAGCAAGCGTGACAGCGGCTTCACGGATCGCTTGTTCGACGGGTTCAGCGGTTTTCGCCTCGACCCGTTCGGCGAATTGCGAGCTTTGCATCAGCGAAATCGACAAGGCTTGGCGAAACCGCATCTGCAATACGTGATCCGGAAGATGGGTCAGGATGGCCGCGATCCGCGTGCGCAGACTCGGAATGCTGGTCATACCAAGATCTTCAATTAAGTCTTGCATCTCAAACCTAGGATCAGCCGCAAGCTGAACGCAAAACCGCGCGTACAAGCGCCCATCTTCCTCAAGGCATGCTTCGAATAGCGGGCCGAGACCGGCGGTCAAAAGTTCGACCACAGGGTGCGCCGCGGCCTGCAAATCAAGTTGTGCGATCCGCGCCAATCGGGATTGCTCAATTTGGTTGTACCGCTCTGTAAAAACTTCTTTGATCAGGGCTTCGAGATTGCCGAAATGATAGTGAACCGCGCTTGGGTTCCGGGCCCCTGCGGCAAGCGTGATTTCCTTAACAGAGACCGTGCCAATGCCTTTTTCAGCGAACAAACGCTGCGCGGCTTTGATCAAGGCTGATTTCGTTTTTTGCCGAGCGGTTTGTTGCATCACCTTCACGTCTAATGCGCTGCATTAAACAAGTAAAGGCGCGCTAGAGCGGACGGCGCCCCATTTGGCCAGTGACCCTATGCGCTTAAAATCAGCGCACCGGCCGCTCCAGACGCGCTTCGTATGAGAAGGCTCGGCCATCGGTGACGACAATGCGCTCAAAGCCCAAAATCGCGGCCATATTGTATACATCCAGGTCCTGACCGAGCCCCATTTCGGCGATCGGCGGGGCGAAGCGGAGCACCGAAGTCATCCGCGCCAACATCGCGCGGGCAATATAAGGCGTTGGCGCTTCATCGCTCGCCAGCGACATGAACACTAGCGTTTGCCGCCCCTCGCCGACAGATTGAACGACGATTGGAATATCGCGCCCACCACTCGATGCCGCCAGATTGATCTGGTCGACGAAAAACTGCCGTTCAACCGGGCCGACATCCTGCATGCGCCCGAAACGAATTTCCGGGACCTCAGAGTGCGTGATCGGCGGAAACGCCTCGCCTTCACCGGTGACGGGGTCCGCAGTGGCGGCTGCCATTGGCACTTCAAGGCTGGTCTCGGTGGGGATGGCCGTTTCGCAGGCCCCCAAAGCGCTGAGCGTCATCAGCACGGCGACGGTATGCAGTGGTGCATGTTTCATGTGTGGGGGATCCTATTTCTTGCATGACCTTTATTGGGTCGGGACGGATTTAGTCGCGATTTAAACCAATTGCGCCGGAGGGCAGCGGCGCTTGAAACCCTAGCCGGCTTCAGCCGAAAGCGCAGCAATTTCATCGGCAGAGAGGATACCATTTTCGTCGGTGTCGCCGGAGGTGAACGCGGGCGCGGGCGCCTCGACCATTTCGGTTTTCGAAATCCGGCCATCCCCATCCGCGTCCGCCGCGGTCATCAAATTCTTAAGCGCAGCGTCAAACCGGCTCGTGGCGGGTCCAAATCCAGGACGATCGTCCATATCCGCAAAGCCGTCGCCATTACGATCTAGGCGTCCAAACATCGTTTCACGCATGGCCAACACTTCCTGCCATTCAATCGCTCCGTCACCATTGGCGTCGGCGCGCGACAAGCGATCCAGTGATTGCGCCGAGGCGGCGCCGAAGCTCGCAATCAGAGCCAAGCCGCTCAAAGCAGCGCTCATGCGCACGAAAACGTCAAATCGTTGTGTCATCAAAAAAGTCCTTTTCGGAATACGTGTTCAAGTCTTGCCATTTGGCAGACGACGCCCTCCCAAGATTGATTAATGGACTACATTAAACGGGTCGAGAGACAAGGGCTAAATGTCAGTGGCTGCATGGCATGGGTCTGAAGATCCCGGACTCCGCCAGACACCTCGATTAGCGTGGTCTTTGAAAATCCCGAAGGCGCCGCGATGTCTCGCCCAATCGGTGTTCAGACGATCGACGCCCACAACGTCTCAAACCACTGTTTCGATTGCTCTGCAAAGAGCTCCGACTCTACATAACAGCTGGTATCGTGATACTGGCGAAGAGAGCCTGCGGTAAAATTATGACTGCCAATAATCGTCTCTTTTGAATCTGCGATCAGAACTTTGCCATGCATCAACCGGTCTTTCTGATCGAATCGAACCGGGATGCCTGTGGCCGTGAGCGCCTTAAAAGCGGCATCATTGATTTGCCGCGAGTGAAACGGGTCACCCGGCTGATCCTGGTCCAGAATCACGCGAACCGCCACACCCCGATTATGCGCTGCAATAAGCGCTTCCATGAGCTCGTCGGTGGGATGGTTGCGGTCGGCGACATAGAAAAAGAAAAACAGTGCGATGTCCAAATTGACCGTCGCGCGCTGGATCAGAGACAGCGCAACCCGGCCATAGGCCCGGCTGAAGAGCGGCGCAACATAATCCGCATCCGCGGCCGCCTCATCAAGCTCAACTTTCCTTTGGCGCGCCGCGTGACGCGCAATGACCACGCTTGCCCGAACCCCCTCGGGGAGCCCTGATCCGATAAAAGCGGTCTCCTTAATTTCATCGGAAACCTCGGCAAGGACGTCCAGCAAATAAGCCGATGGCGACGGCGCGGATGTCAGCGCAAAAGACGCGTCCGCATCCGCCAGCAGTGTTACGAACGCCGGAAATGTGGGGGTTTCTAGGAAGCCGTCCAAGCTTGCGATGCGCAGCGGTGCCGCAAGACGTTCACCGAAGAAGACCCGATTTTCTAATGCGGAAAGGGCCGCTTCGCCGATCCCGGGCACAGTGTCGAGGTCTTCCAAATTTCGCAATCGCCCCGTCATCACCCGCCGCGCGATGATCCGGCGCGCGAGGACCGGTCCGATCTCCGGCAAGGCCTCGAGTTCATCGCTGTTTGCCGCATTGATATCGAGCTTGTGGGTCCATTGCTTGAGTTGCAAACTCTTGGATAGCAAGTCAGCCCCTGCCGCATTCAGTTCGGCTTTAACGGGCTCACGCACCATATCTCGTGCAACACGTTTAGCGTAGCGGTCAAGCGGACCGATCGCTTGTCGCGCAGCGTGATCGGCGACCAAAGCCGGATCAATCTGAACATCTTCGACAATCTCTCCGCGATTGCGCACTGAGATATCTCGCAACAGCCCTGCCGCTTTTTCGCGTTGCGTTTGGGTCCATGAGACACGATCACCCCAATCCTCCACGAGCGGTTGGAACAGCAAAGCATCCATTATTCGCGCTCCATAGGCAAAGAACTGTCCCAGGTCCGCAAGAAGTCTTCTGTCATCGCTGACGCAATGTCGGTTGAGTTGACCATCAATCCGGCTTCAACGCTTCGCGTTAAACCACGATCAGTCCAGTTGCAGCTCCCAATCACGGAAAGATCGTGATCGATGATCACCGTTTTACTATGTGTGCTGCGAAACCCGTCGCGCCGGAACCAGCGCACATCCACGCCCTGGCCATCGAGATAGAACGCTGAGGTCCCGTTGCCCGCTTCCATATCTTCCGCATCCGTCGGACTGATCACCAGCCGTACATCGACCCCGCGCCACGCCGCATATGCGAGTTCATCCAGGAGATCGCGCACGACCCGATTCGGATCCTCATATAGCCGCACATCGGCAAAGAACATATTGGCCCAAATGCGACTATGGGCGTCGGCGAACGCTGTCAGCAAATACGGCGCTAGGTCGCGATCAAACAAGGGAGCAGCTGTCCCGCCAGCAAAGGCCGGGACGCTCAATGCGCCTCTCCCAATTGGCTGCGCTTTTGCGCGACAAGCCGCCGGTATTGTCCATAGACGGCGATGCGTGCCTCCCAGACTGAAATTTGTTGGCTCAGCAATACAAGCGCCTGTGTTCGAGACACATCTTTCGGGCCGCCATGATCGGCCTCCCGCAGATCTTCGATCGCGGCCTGCGTCTTCGCCCGGAGCGCAGAAAGGGAGCGCACTTGACTGCGCGCTTCGGCTTGTAAGACCGCAAAATCACTCGCCAGCGAAGCCGTTGCTTCGAGCTTCTCAAGCGCTTCTGTAAGCGTTAGCATTTTCCCACCTAGCCTCGTCTCATCCGCTGCGGCCGTCGCCTTTGCCGAAAAGGTCCTTCACCCAGTCCACAAAATCATCCCAAATCCCGCCAAGCGTATCTTTGAGGTCATCACGCGCCTCCCAATACCCTTCGACAAATTCAATATAGTCATCAGATGCGCCGATGCTCCGCAAATAGTCCAAATAGGCTTGCCGCTCAGCCGGATCGTCAGCAAACTGCCAAGCCGCCTCCATCACATTGCCCAACGTGCCCTCTTTCGGCTCCATCAGGTTGCTCCCGCAGCACGCCGCGAGAATGGCAGCACTTGAAGCAAATCGTTGCGAATCCCGGATTCCAATTCCGCGTCGGAGAAAACCAGGGTGAGCGATCGCTTATAACGGCTCAGCGCCGGATTCTGGGCAGCCTGCCAATCCACCAATTTCGCCAAACGCTCTTGGACGATGTCATCGAGCGTTTTTTGCTCCAACGCTTGGTCAAGCCGATCGGCTTCAAAGGCGAGCTCAAAGCGTGACAGAGGAATGGCTGGTAGATCGAACACGGATTTGGCTTACCCCTGACTAAAAGTATGTATTCGCGGTTTAAAACGCTTATCGAGTTCGATTTCGAAACACGCTAAGAATCAAGAGTCAATTTAATTTTATGGAATATTTGTCATAATTTGTATCTTTATTTACGCGGAGCTATGGCCGTTGAAGTGGCGGACCGTCACGTGCTTCACCGGTCGATCTCACAGCAAGAAGCGGTGCTTTCGATGAGCCAAACTCGGTCTAGTCCATGAACCAATTTCTAAGCCCACACGGTCGCGCATCGAGCTCGGCACTGCGTGCGCCATCTCGCATGGCGAAGGTGCTCCACAAATAGAGTCTGGTGCCCAGAAGAGGACTCGAACCTCCACGCCTTGCGGCACACGGACCTGAACCGTGCGCGTCTACCAATTCCGCCATCTGGGCACGAAAACGGAACCGCGCGTATAGCGAGGAAATCGCGCCAGCGTCAACGAAGAATATGCCGACCCAGAACGGACCAGCGCACCGCTTGCCAATTAGCGCCTATCCAGCGCGGGAGAAGCCGGTCGGCTGCATCATCGCATAGAGCTGATCTTTGAGCATCATGCGCTCCCGCCTTAATGCGAATTCTGTGCCCTCGGTCACCGGCTCAATCCGCGCTTCCATGCGATGAATGGTGCGATTGATTTCATGATACCGATCCGCCAAACGGGCAAAGTGTGGACTGGTGCGTTTTAACTCAGCAATCCGCTCTTTCTCGGCCGGAAAATCGTCAGCGAGTTCATGGGGCGTGTGAGACATCGGGACGGGACTCCTTTTGCAATTCCGCGCCCATAGAAGCCGACCATGTCAGCCCCGTAACTTAGGAGAAGTGCCTATATCGCAGGGTCACTCACCGCCTTCGCTCGAGCGTAAAATCGTCCGCTTACCGGCATGATTGGGGGCTGAAATCACCCCTTCATCTTCAAGTCGCTCAATCAAAGTGGCGGCTTTGTTATAGCCAATTTTTAAGCGCCGCTGCAAATAGCTGGTCGACGCACGCTTGTCGCGTAAGACAATCGCCATGGCTTGGGCATAGAGGTCCTCGTCCTTGTCGCCGGTCGATGTGCCGAGCATCGCATCCATAATCGCACTGCCCGTACCACCCTCATCCGGCTCATCCAGAACATCGGGATTATAATCGGGCTCGCCGCCATTATCACGTAGCCAATCCACCACGGCTTGTACTTCTTCGTCCGACACAAACGGGCCATGACAGCGCTTTGAGCGCACGCCGGCAGCTTGATAGAGCAAGTCGCCCATGCCGAGCAATTGTTCGGCGCCTTGCTCACCCAGAATCGTGCGGGAATCGATTTTGGTGGTCACCATGTATGAAATCCGAGTTGGAAAGTTGGCCTTGATCGTCCCGGTAATGACATCGACCGAAGGCCGCTGTGTGGCGGTGATTAAGTGAATCCCCGCGGCACGCGCCATTTGCGCAAGACGCTGAACACACCCTTCAATTTCTTTGCCCGCGACCATCATCAAATCGGCCATTTCATCGATCACGATGACCAGGTTCGGGACGTGATCGAGCGGCAACAGCTCGGTCTCGAATTGCGGTTTACCGCGCTCATCGAAACCGGTCTCAACCCGGCGGGTCAATTGATCACCGCGCTTGCGATACTCTGCGGCTTTCTTGTTGAAGCCAGCCAAATTGCGGACCCCCGCTTTCGACATCAGCTCGTATCGTGTTTCCATTTCGCGCACGGCCCATTGTAGCGCCAAAACGGCCTTTTTCGGGTCGGTGACAACCGGCGATAAGAGATGCGGGATGCCTTCATAAATGCTCAGCTCAAGCATTTTTGGATCAATAAAAATGAACCGGCACTCTTCCGGCGGAAGCTTGTAAATCAGCGATAGGATCATCGCATTGACGCCAACCGACTTGCCCGAACCGGTCGTCCCGGCGATCAGCAAATGCGGCATCTTTGCCAGCTCAACGACCATTGGCGCACCACCAATATCCTCGCCCAGAGCCATCGGCAAACGGGCTTTCGATTTGGTGTAGATGTCATTGTCGAGCAGGGAGCGCAAATACACGGTTTGGCGCTCATCATTTGGCAATTCGATGCCCATCGCATTTTTGCCGGGCACAACGGCAATCCGGCATGAGACCGCACTCATCGAGCGCGCCACATCATCTGCGAGCGAGATCACACGCGCGGATTTTACCCCAGCGGCCGGCTCGAGCTCAAACAGCGTGACGACAGGTCCTGGGCGAACCTCGCGAATGCGGCCGCGGACGCCAAATTCGCGCAGCACTTCCGCGAGGCGGTTGGCTTTGGCCAGCAACGCCTCTTCGTCTATTTCATGCCGCTGGGTCGGTGGCACTTGCAGGAGATCCAAAGGCGGCAGCTTTACCCCGCGGGCTTTGCGATTGCGCTTGACCTGCGGTTTGGGAATGGTCGCCGACCGCGGCGCGGTGACGGTCACCGATTTTGGCGATCCGCTTGATTGCGCCGCGCTCTCATCGTCAATGGCATCAAAATCGGCGTCGGTGACCTCATCGTCTGGACGCGGGTCAGCAGATACATCCGGGCGTTTGATGCGAAAAGACGAATGATCGGCGTCATGGTCCGCGGCTTCCCGGCGCCGACGCTTCAAAAAGGCGAGCAATCCGCCCGCTTGGCGTGCCGCGCGGGCACTCGATTGCGATGCAGCAGCGTGCAGCAAACGCGCATCCCCGCGGCGGAATCCGAGCGCGGAAAAAGCACAAAGCAAGGCAAGCCCCCCTGCGACGAAGCCAGCAAGCAGTTCTGGCATCGGCATGAGAAGCGCTTTAAACGGCATGGCGCTGAGATCGTGCAACCCGTCCCCGACCATGCCGCCGAGGCCGGCTCGCATCGGCCAAGACGTCGGCACTGGCCAAGCGGCAAAACAGGCTGCGGAAAGCGGTACGAACAGACATCCTAAGAGCCAGCGCCGAATCCGCGGCGCTCCGATCAGAACCGCGCGCATCGCCCCGCCAATCATCAAAGCGAGCCCCGCCACCCATGCCGACCAGCCGAGCAATTGCCGCATGATGTCCGCGAAAACGGCGCCGCTGGCCCCAAACAAATTCTCAACACTGCGATGCGTGGCCGAATTCCAGCTTGGATCAAGCGGATCGTACGACCCGACACTGCCGCAAATAAACACGCCCATGGCAAAGGCAGCGGTACCGGTAATAATCCGCCATACCGGATCTGACACTTCGCGCATATGGGCCGCTTCTGCGATGGAATTCGCCATAATCTCATCTCCGGTTGAGGGCGGACGTTCTGAACCAAAAATGAAATTACAAGCGCGGCCTTAAAACGGCGCTAACGGCCATGAAAATGACGAAAAAACCCCCGGAGCGAAAGCACCGGGGGTAAGTCGGGAGGAAACGCTTCCGACAAAGGGAAGCGTACTGGTAACCCGCGCCGGGCGATCCCGGCACGGGTAATTTGGTCTTAGGAGGAGAACTCCGGATAGGCTTCTACACCTGTGTCCGAGCGGTCGAGGCCGAGTTGCTCTTCCTCTTCGCTGACCCGCACACCAATGGTGAATTTCAATGCCAGCCAAACCACGGCGGAGAGCGCGGAGACAACCACACCGGTGAGCAGCACACCCACCAATTGACCGACATAATTTGGGTCACCGGCATCATTCGGCATCATGGCGCTCGTATAAGACAGTGGCACCACCATTGTGCCCCAAATGCCGCACACCAAGTGTGCTGGGATCGCGCCGACAACATCGTCGATTTTGAACTTGTCCAGCAACGGCACGGTCAAGACGACGAGGACCCCGCCAATGGCGCCGATTAAGACGGCCAGGCCCATGCTTGGCGCGAGCGGCTCAGCGGTGATCGACACCAGGCCCCCAATGGCACCGTTGAAAGCCATGGTTGGATCGACTTTGCCCTTATAGAGGATGCCCGTCAGGATCATCGCGGACAGGACGCCGCCGACCGCGGCCATATTTGTGTTCGCGAAAATCTTCGCGACTGCGTTGATATCATCAAACGTCCCCGCAGCGAGCTGAGACGCGCCGTTAAAGCCAAACCAGCCAAACCAAAGGATGAAAGTTCCGAGCGCCGCGAGCGGAATATTCGAGCCCGGCATCGGGTTCACTTTGTCGCCAAAATATTTCCCAGCCCGTGGCCCGATCACGATCGCCCCAACCAGGGCAGCCCAACCACCCGTGGAGTGGACCAGTGTCGATCCAGCGAAGTCGGAGAAATCCCATTCTGAATCCAGGTAGCCACCGCCCCATTCCCAGCTAACAACTGTGGGGTAGATCAGTGCCGTCAAGAACACCACAAATGCGAGGAAAGACCAGACTTTCACCCGCTCCGCGACTGTGCCAGAGACAATGGATGCTGCAGTTGCGACGAACACCATTTGGAAGAACCAGTCCGAATGTGCAGCATAGCCAGTGTCGAGGCTTTCTTCGCCGCTCCACGGGATGCCCCCTGGAATACCGATAATGCCACCAAGCGCCGTCGAGGCCGGATAGGCAATGTTATAGCCGATGAGCCAGAACATCAGACCGGCAACCGAGAACAGCGAAATGTTCTTTAAAGACTGCATGGAGGCGTTTTTTGACCGGACCAAGCCCGACTCCAGGCAAAGGAAGCCGGCCGCCATGAACATAACGATCAATCCGCCAATCAGGAACAGATAGCTGCTATCTACATAAGCACTCACCGCACTCGCCTCTTGCGCGTGGGCGGCGAGGCCCGCCATCCCCGCAAGCGGCAGCAATAAAGCGCTCCGCATTGCTGATTTTGTCCATAAACTCATTGCCCGTCTCTCCCGCAGCTCAGATTAATTGAAGCTCAGACCCAAAACGCCCGGCTGGAATAGCGCCAGATCTAAAAAGCCGTTCATCTGCGCCGAGCGGAAGCGTGACCAAATTTCAGGCAGGCTGCGACCCAAACGCCCGTTTGTCTGTCAGGCATAGACTGACCGGAAAGGAGTCCGTATTTGAGCCTCTATGAGCGAAAAAGTGTTCGATGTTGCAATCATTGGCGCCGGCCCGACGGGCGCGTCTTTGGCGCTTGGACTGGCGCAACTCGGGCTTGAAGCGGTCATCATTGATGCCCGTGACCCGAGCAAGAAGAGGCCTTTGGATGGACGAAACTTTGCAATTGTTACAGGCAGTTGGCGGCTGTTGCGATCGCTTGGCGTCACCGATCACCTGATCGAATCGAGCCAGCCCCTGCATGGTCTCGAAGCCGTCGATGGTGGCCAGCATTGGTTCGGACAACCCTCCGCTTTGTTCTCAAAAGACGATTTAGATAGTCCAGATCCGGACGAACCTCTGGGCCAAATGGTGATGGCCGAGCCCTTGCAGGCGGCGCTCGACGAGGCGATGGCGAAGAGCGCAACACTGTCCAGACTTGCGCCAGCTGAGTTCCGATTCCTCACGCGCGCGGACAATCATATTTCGATCGAACTGGACCAAGGCCGAACAGTCGCGGCGCGCTTATTGATCGGCGCTGATGGCATGCGCTCGCCCGTTCGCACCGCATTGAACATTCCCGTCGAAGGACGCGATTATCAAAAGTCCGTACTGACGGCGAATGTGAAATTATCGCGGCCACATGACGGCATCGCGCGCCAATTGTTCACCCCGGAAGGGCCCTTCGCGACGCTTCCGCTGACCGGTAATCGCGCCAATCTCGCCTGGTATATGGCGCGCGGCGCGGCTGAAACTTTGGCCGAAATGCCGGTTCCAGACATTGAGGCAGAGCTGAATGCGCGCTTCGCAGACTTTGCCGGACCCATGCAGATTGACGGCAAAGCCGGATCGTATCCTTTGATCTTGCAACTTGCGACAGAGATCATCGCCCCGCGTGCGGCCTTGATTGGAGATGCAGCACGGCGGGTCAACCCGCTGGCGGGACAAGGGCTCAATCAAGGCTTTCGTGACGTCGCCGCGCTGATCGAAATTGCCGAGCATACACTGCGCATAGGCGGTGAGATCGGTGGTCCGCAAATGCTCGAGGCATATAGTCAGGCGCGTCGCTTTGACGGCGCGAGCACAGCGCTGGCGCTCGATGCGATTGACCGATTGTTCTCAAATGATCTGACGCTGACCAAGCCGTTCCGCACGCTCGGTCTTTTGGCGGCGTCGCGCGTTTCACCGCTGCGGCGGATGATCGCGCAAAAAGCTAGCGCGGCCGAATCTGGCGTAAGCGGTCCGATGGCGGACTGGTAGGGCGTTCCAGCCAAAGCACGCCTGAATTGTACAAGAACAGGAAAGCATCGGTCGATTCTTGCGCCGCTTTCGCGGCAAGCTCGCCCGCCATACGGCGATTGGCAATGCGCTGCAGACACGCCAAACCGGTGATCGGAATGAATGTCCACCACGCAACGAAAAAAGCGCATATGACGCCGGCGACGAGCAACAGATCAGAAATCAAGTCGAGCAACCAAATCCGATTGGCGTAGTGTGCCCCCAGCTTGCGCAAAACATCGAGGCGCGAATGGAGATAGTCGGCATTCACCGCCCAGGTCTGATCCGGGGTGGCCGTTACGCGCACTGTAATCCGCCCTTCCTCGGTATGCGACTGTGGCTTCGTAGCTGTTGACATTCTACTCTCCGCAGCTGCCAGACTAGCCGGAAGGGCTTAACGAAATCTGTGCTCTGGCCTTTATGACGTGGCTTTAATGGAGAGCGCGTGCAACCCTGACGCGAACTCGTCTTTTAATGCGTCCAAAACGGCGCGTTGCATCGCAACCCGGCTCATTCCCGCGAAAGCGGCTGACTGAATTTTCACTGTGTAATGGGTTTCCCCGCCCGGGCGTGCGCCGGCATGGCCGGCGTGCAAATGGCTATCATCTGTGACGTCAAGTTCGTGCGGTGCGAAAGCTTTCGTCAAAGAATCATGAATACGCTGTGATCTGGTCATTAATCCTGGTCTCTTTAACTCGAAGCAACTATGTTAGCCCGCTGATGGATGATGGATACGAATACCGCCCGAAGTTCACCGATATAAGGGTGAAGCCGCCAACCGACGAGACGTCGCGTGCAAAAGCGTCGAAAACGCGCATTTGCGACCATCCCGGATGTGACCTTGCGGGGGAGTATCCCGCTCCCAAACAGTTTGGCGACGGTCACCACTATTTCTGCAAACGCCATGCGGCGGAGTATAATCGGAATTTCAACTTCTTCGAAACAATGACGGAAGAACAAATCAAGGCGTTCAACGAGAATGCGCGCTTTGGATTCAAACAAACCTGGAAGATGGGCGCTGGACCGATGGGCGGTGACAAAGCCGGCAAAGCGCACGACCCGAAAACGTGGCGCGGCGCGGAATTTTTCGAAGATGCTGCGACGGCACGCGCCGAACGGCGCGCCAAACGATCCGCGACCGGCCTTGCCAAACGTGCTTTGGAAGAACTCGACTTAGACGCCGACGCCAAGGCCCCTGAAATTCGGGCGCGCTATGCCGAATATGTCCGCCGGTTCCACCCCGACTCCAATCGCGGTGATCGCTCATCCGAAGAAAAGCTCGCGCGCGTCATCCGAGCCGGGAAAACCCTGAAAGCCGCGGGGCTGATGAAGGACTGAGTCAGGGTCCTTGCCGGAAAGAATAAAATGACGCAATTTCAACGCGGGATGGAAACACCGAAGCTCTCATATGCGGCATATTTTGATCATCCGCTGAAGCGGCGCATGGTGCGAACCATTGAGCGGCTATCCGGGCAGCCCTACCTCCAAAAACTGTATGAAACCTATCGCGCCAATCTCGCCCATGAACCGTTTTTCGCCGCGGCGATTAAATTACTGGATCTAGATGTTGAATTCAGCTCGCGGCGCTTGGCCCAGATCCCCAGCCATGGACCACTGGTTATCGTCGCCAATCACCCTTTTGGCGTCTTAGATGGATTGCTGATCTCTTGGCTTGTCTCGCTGCGGCGAACCGATTTCAAAGTACTGACAAATGCAGTCTTAGACGGCGCACCGGAAGCGCGAGAATGGCTGCTCCCGATCGACTTTAACCCGACCAAAGAGGCCCGGGACACCAATATTGCCACGCGCGCCGAGAGCTTAGAGCGGCTTAAGAATGGCGAGTGTATCATCGTCTTTCCGGCCGGCGGCGTCTCGACATCGCCGACGCCCTTTAGCCGCATCGCAGTCGACGATACGTGGAAACCGTTCACTGCCAAATTGATCAGTCGCAGCGGCGCCTCCGTCACGCCGATCTTTTTTGAAGGGCAAAATTCGCGATTGTTCCAATGGGCGAGCCATATGTCGATCGAACTCCGGCTGGCACTGATCTTTCGTGAGGTTAAACGCCGCGTCGGGACCGCGATCCCGGTCCATATCGGCGAAACCCTGACTCCTGATGTGCTGGCAATGGCGGGCAAACGCCAAGAGTTGATGAACTTCTTGCGCGAGCAGACCTATCAAATGGCACCGCTCCGACAGCATGCCTCCATCGCGCGCGCGCATGCCCGCTTCGAAGCATCGAAACCGTCCATCTTTCACTGATTACGGAATATAGACGGTGTAGACCATATCCGCCGCGACATCGAATACCCCCTCGCTGAGGTCGATATTGCCCGTGTTCCATCGATAATCCAAATCGAACCGCACCGACTGGTCGGCAATCGATCCCGGCGCGTCTGCCGTGCGGCGATTGCCGCGAAAAATGTCGCGGCCAGCGGTCAGGCGCGAGAGGCGACGATAGCTGCCCCACTGGACACCAGCTCTGTCAGACGCACCGCTGTGCGGAAACTGCGCCGCTGTGCCGAAGGATAAGCCGTCATCTGACCCCGTTTCTGCCACCCGCATTCGCAGCCGAATCAGATCCAAATCGGCGAGATCGCCGGACGTCGAGGCGATCACATCGATATTGAATGGGACATTTGTGGCCACATAAAAACTGTTGAGAATATTGCTGTTGAGTGTGCGCACATCGGTATTGCCGCGCAATTCAAACGGGGTCAGGACATCGTCTGCGGTGGTGAGCGTGTCCCCTTGCAGCGTATCTTGGTTCGGACCGCCACGAATGCGTTGGATGCGCAGCGCCGCGCCGGCGCCGTCGGAGAACGAGGACTCCGCCGCCGTCAGCGTTCCCGTGATGACCGTATGGGCGTCCGCCGCGATCAAATCGGTATTCGTCGCCCCATCATCGATCAGAAAGTCTGACACAATCGGCGTCGACCCATCGCCATCTGCGGACCAAACAATTGCGATGCCGTCCACCTGGAAGTGCGGCCGATCGAGCGTGTCGGCATACACAGCGAGGCTCGAGCCAAGATAAACCACCAGAGCCAATAAGCTTTTTCGCATCGAATATGGCGCCAGGGTTGTGGTTCCACCCGTCATTTGTGCGCCACTAACATGTTTAGTTGAGCTTAGACCTAAACCGTTCGGTTGAATTTAAACGATATTTTTGACCGATCATGGCCAGTCGGGGTCTTGCCAATTGCCGCCAAACACGGTCACTGGCGCGGATCCAATGATTGGGAGAATCTCCACATGTCAGGTGTCGTTGTTGTCGGTGCGCAATGGGGTGATGAAGGCAAAGGAAAAATCGTCGACTGGCTGTCGCACCGCGCCGATGTCATCGCCCGCTTCCAAGGCGGACATAATGCCGGGCACACACTGGTGATCGATGGTCAGACGTTTAAACTCAACATCCTCCCCTCTGGCGTGGTGCGGGGCGGCAAGCTCTCAGTGATCGGCAATGGCGTCGTGGTCGACCCTTGGCAGCTTCTGCGCGAGCTTGACCAAATGGCCCAGCAAGGCATCCAGATTACGCCTGACGATTTATTGCTTGCCGAAACCGCTTGTTTGATTTTGCCTTGGCATCAAGACCTTGATGAAGCGCGCGAGCAAGCGGCCAGCCAGAAAGGCAAAATTGGCACGACCAAACGCGGCATTGGCCCGGCCTATGAGGACAAAGTCGGTCGGCGGGCGATCCGGGTCGCCGATCTCGCAGATGAGACGGCCCTGGACCAAAAACTGGATCGCTTGATTGCGCATCATGCCCCTTTGCGATCCGGTCTCGGCCTCGAGGCGCCAGATGCCAGCGCCATTAAGGCGGAGCTGCTGGCAATTGCGCCGCGCCTCCTCAGCTATGCCGGACCGGCCTGGAAAATCCTCGGTGAGAGCCAGAAACTCGGGCGACGCATTCTGTTTGAAGGTGCCCAGGGGGTGATGCTCGATGTTGACCATGGCACCTATCCATTTGTCACCTCGTCGAACGTTGTCGCCGGTCAGGCCGCGCCCGGCACTGGCCTTGGACCGCGAGCGGTCACGTATGTCCTAGGCCTCGCCAAAGCCTATACGACAAGGGTGGGTGCCGGCCCGTTTCCAACCGAATTGTTCGATGATATCGGGCGAGGCTTGGGCGAACGCGGCCGCGAGTTTGGCACCGTGACGGGGCGCGCGCGCCGCTGCGGTTGGTTTGATGCGGTTATGGTCCGGCAAGCTTGTGCTGTGTCCGGTGTCGATGGACTGGCCCTGACGAAACTCGATGTCCTCGATGGCATGGACGAGATCAAAGTCTGTACCGGCTACCAGCTTGGCGATGCGGTACTGGACTATTTGCCCGCCACCGCCGCGGCGCAGCAAGCGGTGCAGCCGATCTATGAAACGATGCCGGGCTGGACCGGGTCGACGCGTGGCGCGCGGTCTTGGAATGACCTACCCGCTGAAGCGGTGAAATATGCGCGCCGCTTGGAAGAACTGGTCGGCAAGCCCTGCGCCCTGGTCTCGACATCGCCGGAGCGCGAAGATGTTATCCTGATGCGTGACCCGTTCGAGCGACGTTGACCGTTTGCAGTTTAAAAGGTCGGCAACTGCCCGGTCGCGGCCCAGGGCATGCCAACCGCCAAAATCACACTGATGATCAAGCCGATAATCGCGCGACCCGCATCTGAGCTCACATCGATCAGAGCCGCGCCGCGTTCACGTAACGCCGTCACGAACGAGATCGCCATTTCACGGCCGGCGAGAAGGCCGAGGAACACCCATGTCGTGCTCATCGGGACATCGTTCATTTCTTTGAAATAAAACAAGACAATCGCGTAAATCAGGTCGACAATCGTTGCGGCTCGAATGTCTGTCGTATTGGTTTTTGAGAGGACAATTTTTTGGATCTCGCCGCCGCGGGTCTTAAAAATATAGGCCATCATGGCCGCCATCAGCAACGCGCCGCCGACAATGACCTCGGGTTGGAACACCATCATTGTGACATTGCCATCGGCATCCAAGACGGGTTCACGCGGCATAAAGACAAAAATATTGGCGAAATCCTGAAGCAACCAGGTCCACCACAGAAATCCGGTCGTCGCCCATTGGAAAACCGTCCAAACGGGGTGCAGCCGTTCGCCGTCATCGCGCGTGCGGCCGACCCACACTTCCCAGATCCGAGAGATTACCAGCCACACAACCGCGCCAGCGGCGAAGGCAACAACATAACCCAGCAGCGACTTTAACAGCATGCTGCCCATGACGCCTTCTGTCGCTGAGCCGCCTGAGAGAGCGAACACGGTGAGCACTAAGAATGTGGTTGAGACCGGGATGCCAAATCGGGTGAGAAAGATCAAAACCAAAGGCGGTAAAGCGTGCCACCACTGGATCCCGCCTTCGGGATAAGGGATCGGATTTAACTTGCCATCTGCAATATCGCCGCCGCCAAAAAACAGCTGAAACAGCAGGGCTGCGACCATAATGCCCGCCGCGAACAGCCATAAGAGCCACCACGGCCGGTGAGCGTTTGACGCGAGGAATGTGCCAAGGGTTTGGATCGAGTCATTGGCAATCACCGCATAGGCGGCAAAGACAAAGCCGATCAGGGCAAAAATCTCATAGCCCGCAAGCGACATGAAAGCTCCTAACCTTGCCCCGCATTCGTCGCGTTCGTTTCGTCGCTAATGGAATAGTGAGTTCAAATCAATTGCTCGAAAACAGAATCTGCAGCCAGTCTATTGTGCCACCCAGCCACCATCCATGCTGAGGATTGCGCCATTGATCGACTCGCCGCCGGGCCCGCAGAGAAAGGCCGCAAAGGCGCCAATTTGCTCTGAGGTGACAAATTCCTTGGTCGGTTGGGCCGCGAGTAAGACGTCGCGTTTCACCTCGTCTTCGGTCATGCCGCGTGCTTTTGCCGTATCGGCAACTTGTCCCTCCACCAAGGGTGTATAGACATAGCCGGGACAAATCGCATTGCAGCGCACGCCGTGTTCCGCACCTTCCAATGCCACCACTTTGGTCAAGCCTGCGATCCCATGTTTGGCAGCGACATAAGCGGATTTGAACGGCGACGCCACTAAGGCATGGGCCGATGCGGTGTTGATGATCCGGCCCCAACCGTTTTCCTTCATTCCCGCCATCGCCATTCGGGTCGTATGGAATGCGGCGGTCAGATTGAGGGCGATAATCAAATCCCAACGCGCCACGGGGAAGTCTTCAATCGGCGATACATGTTGAATGCCGGCATTGTTGACCAGGATATCAACGCCGCCAAAATCCCGTGCAACATATCCCATCATACCTTCAATGGCATCCGGATCGGTTAAGTCTGCGCCTGAAAAACCCGCTTTTACACCGTAGGTTGAGACAAAGGTTTGCTTCAATGCGTCTGCTTCTGAGTCACTTGCCAGACCACTCAAAACGATGTCAGCGCCCTGTTCTGCAAGCGCTTTTGCGATCCCAAGCCCAATCCCGCTGGTCGAACCGGTGACCAAAGCTGTTTTCCCGTGAAGCATTTTAACGTCCTTTCGTCTTGAGTGGGCTCTCAGGCTTGGTTAGAGCAAATGCGGGTGGCTTAATAGGCAAGAGTTCAAACCATGTCGGCAACGCTCGAATCTTTTCGTCAGGGGTTCCCTGATTTTCTGTTGATGACCGGCACCGCGGGCGTCCTTTTACTGATTGCCAGCACCATCTACGTGCTGCTGACGCCCTGGAAAGAACTCGCGCTGGTTCGCGGTGGTAATGGCGCCGCGGGCCTGGCGCTGGCAGGCGCGATTGCCGGATTGGCGATTCCGATCGCCTCATGTCTGGCCTCCAGCTTAACGCTGATTGACTTGCTTTTGTGGGGCAGTGTGGCCCTGCTGCTGCAATTGCTCACCTATCGGATCATCGACATGATCCTCAGCGATATTCCGAGCCGGATCCAAAACGATGAAGCGGGCGCCGCAATCGTTTTAATCGCTGCGAAGCTTGCTGGGGCTTTGTTGCTCGGGGCTGGCTTATGGGACCCAAATCTTGGTCGGATGTAAGGGGGTCATGCTACCGTGCTAAGATGGGTGCCGGATTGGATTTTGTACCTCTTGGTGCTCGGCGTTGTGCTCTGGGCGATTTTCTCGGGCGGTGATGATGACACGCCGCCCCCACCGCCCGAAGCGATCGAACAAGAAGGGGCGATGCTGCCACCACCATCGGCGTTCGATGAGCGCGTTTTGGTACAAGTCACAGCCCCCAAGAGCGGGATTGGCAGTGCCTTCGCGATCAATAATCGCGGGCAATGGCTCACGGCGCGGCATGTTGTTGAAGGCTGTACGGATGTCGCCCTGCTGGTCGCGCCAGGGCGATATGATCCGGCCCGCAGCGTCATCATATCCGAGCAATTCGACTTAGCGCTGATCGAAACGGAAACCAGCCCAAACCCCGCCCCTATAAACACTGAGAATGATCTGCGCTTGGGCGAATACGGGTTTCATGTTGGCTATCCGCAAGGTCGACCCGGGGAAGCGGCTTCGCGTCTCATGGCGCGATCTAATTTGATATCGCGCGGACGGCGCTCGAACAGTGAATCGGTGCTGGCCTGGGCAGAAACAGGCCGCACACGCGGCTTGTTGGGCTCTTTAGGGGGGCTCAGCGGTGGACCGGTTTATGATGAAGATGGCAATGTCCGCGGCGTGATTGTTGCCGAAAGTGCACGTCGTGGACGGATCTACACAGCCTCGCCCGAAGCGGTGGCTGAGTTTGTAAAAGCCACTGGCGCAGACACAATTGGCGAGAGCCCACGTCGCTTCTCAACCGACACTTATGGCCGTGAAGCCGACCATGCGCGGCGCAACCTGCAAGTGGTCAAAGTGGCCTGCAGCGTGGACGAATAGACGCGATGTTTGCCGACCGGTTCATCGCGGCGACGCGCACATTTGGTCCACTCTGCGTGGGCATTGATCCGCACGCCGGTCGAATCCCTAAAATATTTGGCGGTGACACGCCTGAAGGCCTTGAGAAATGGGGCATTGCGGTGGTTAAGGCCGCGCAGGGTCGGGTCGGGATGGTTAAACCCCAAATGGCTCTGTTTGAGCGGCATGGCTGGCAAGGCATACGCGCATTTTCGCACGTCTGTGAGGCGGCCAGCAAGGCGGGTTTGCTGGTGCTCGCCGACGCCAAACGCGGCGATATCGGCTCAACCGCACAGGGCTATGCGGACGCGTATCTCAGCCCAAACGCTCCGTTCGCCTGTGATGCGTTGACGATAAACCCCTATATGGGGATCGATACGATACGGCCACATGTCGAGGCCGCCAAACGCGCCCATAAAGGCGTTATCGTTCTGACCCGAACCAGCAATCCGGGCAGCGCCGATTTTCAAACCCGGGATCTGGAGGGCCTGCCGCTCTATATGCGTGTCGTCGATCAGCTTGCGTCATTGATTGCCGACCTCGAGGGCGGCTGCGGTTGGTCTGGTTTGATGTTGGTCGCCGGCGCCACGGGCCCAGAAGAGGCGCGTCTTATTCGCACCCGTGCCCCAAAGGCGCTGTTCCTCGTGCCCGGCTATGGCGCGCAAGGGGCAGGGGCGGCAGACGCGGTTGCCGGCTTCGTCGAGGGCGAAGGCGGCTGCGTCAACGCTTCGCGCTCTGTGACATTCCCAGATGGCACTCAGACAGCGGAGACCGAAGCGGGCTGGCACACCCTTGTCACCCGCGCCATGGACGCGGCGCAGAATGACCTTAAGCGAGCACTGGCACCGGTTCCCCTCTAACCAGTGCGGTCAGATCTTCGGGCTCGCCAATCACAGCGACATGGTCACCAGGCTGCAAGACCTCTTTCGGCGCCGCGATGATGATATCGCCATCGCGCTCTATAATTGCGATCAAACAACTCCCCGGCAGATCAATCTCGCCCAAGGGCTGACCGACCGAATCCCGCAAAATGCTAAGGTCTGAGATCGGCGCGTGGAGGAAATGGTCATCCCGCATCAGGATCTCATTCATGTCTTTGTCTGTGTCCGCAGCCAACCAGCGCCGCTCAAAGTCAAAAGACTGCACCACTTCGGCGAGGTGACCGGCCAAGCGCAGGTCCAAGCCAGCTGGTTTGCGGGGGCAAATCAGCATCATAATCGTGTGGACGGTCTCCGCCTCCGGCATCAACATTTTGGCGTTTTCAGCAAACCGAAATACGACCAGTTCCGGGCTCGTCAGCGCATCATGGCTGCGATAGGCCAAAAGCACATTTTCGCTCAGCGGATGCAAGGTCGCGGCACCAGAACTGAACACGCTCTCCATCACCGCTTCATCAATACCATAGGCGCTATGGGCGATATTCTTAATCTCATCGACAAGCATTTCGCGCGTATAAGTGCCGTGGGAATAGGTGTGCACAATGCACCGCGCGATCAGCGCTTCATAGGTCAGATTTTGCTTTTGCGTGCGGTCATGAATGATCGTCATCAATTCGCGCTCGAGCCCCTCATAGCGCATTTGTCCGAGGCGCTCATGGACATGATAAATCGCGCCGCGACGCACCAGGTTTCCGGACGCATAGAATTGGAACCAAAGCGCACAGGCAATGGTCAGCATGCCGGTAAAGCCAATCGCTAGGATGCCCATTTCGACAATCAGCCAGAATGAAATCAGGATCCCAGTAATCGGCAGCCAGGGGTAAAACGGCAAACGAAAGCCGGGTTTATAGGTGGCGATTCGGCTCTCGCGCATAACAATGACGGCGACGCTGACGAGGCCGAACAAAAACAGTTGGAACGCACTGGCAAGTTTCGCCACCGCTTCGACATTGAACAAGACCAAGACCGCGACCATGCTCAGCGTGGTCACGGCAATCGAAAACATCGGCGTTCCAAACCGGCCAATCGCCGCGAATTGGCCAGGCAGCAGCTTGTCTTTCGCCATCGCATAGGGATAGCGGCTGGCTGACATGATGCCGGCATTGCCGGTCGAAGCGAAGGCGGCAATGGCTGAAATAACGATCAAAATGACCCCAAGATCAAACGGCCAATCGCCGACAAAGGCTCGGCCAGCATCGGCGACCGGGGTGAGGCTGCCATACAGGTCCTCGACCGGCAGAATGGCAATAATGACAATCAGCCCAAGCGTGTAAATCGCCGTCGCTGTGATCAATGAGAGGACCATGCCCAAGGGGATATTGACGTCCGGGCTTTGCACTTCTTCGGCGACGCTCGCGACTTTCGTCAAGCCGGCATAAGATACAAATACCAACCCAATCGTCGCCACGAAGCCGACGGAGCCGGCGGTCAAGAAGGGCTGCGTATCAGCGTTTGGGCGCAACCCATCGGAGACGCCTGAATGGGCCAGCCCAAGGATCACAAAAGCAGCAAGAATGATCACCAAAGTCGAGACGAGCAGCCGTTGCAGGAAGGTCGTCTCCTTCGCGCCAACCGCATTCACCAGCCCGAAAACGAGGGTGAGGATCACCGCAAGCACGATGATCGGAACATCGAGATAGAGACTGAGATAGGCGCCCATACCAACCAGGGCAAAGGCGCTTTTGAACACCACCGCAACCCAGGATCCAAGACCGCCAATCGTCCCGAACAAAGGCCCGAGCGCTCGGTCTAGGAAGTAATACGTTCCGCCCGCTTTTGGCATCGCCGTGGACAGCTCAGCCATGCACAGCATGGCTGGAATGATTAGGAATCCGGCCAACAGGTAAGCGAGATACACGGAGTCGCCTGTGTAACTGGCGGCAATCCCGGGCAGAAGGAAGAATCCAGAACTGAACATCGCGCCGGTCGAAATCGCGTACACATCGAACAGGGTCAGGTTTTTCTTGAGCTTATTTTCGCTCGCCATTTCAGCACCCCGCGTAGAATCGCCTTTTCGCACCCGCAATATATGTCGGCAAAAGGTTGACACCATGTTTTTGTTGATCGGCCTGTCCTTGCGTCGGCACTCGACAGCGCTTCGATTTCCGATACTGTTTCTTCCATAAAAGGCGCACAAAGACGCCAGAACGTGAGGAAACGAGGAAAGCGTCCATGAAACCGCTTCATTTGGCGGCCATAACGGCTGCATCTTTAATTGTTGTGTCAGCGTGCTCGGGATCGGAAACAACGGCGCCAGAGGCCGCCGAAACCATCCCCGAAGTGTTCGCCAACGTCACAGATGCGCGCCTCGATCAAGCCGCTGCAACGCCAGACGAATGGCTCAGCTATGGCTTTGACCGAGAAGAAACGCGGCATTCCCCGCTGACCGGGATCACGGCGGAGAATATTTCTGAATTGGGCGTGGCCTGGACCTATGATCTCGCCACATCTCGCGGGGTCGAATCGACGCCTATCGTGATTGACGGCACCATGTATGTCACCTCAGCCTGGTCGATCGTCTATGCGTTAGACGCAAAAACCGGGGAAGAGCTATGGGTCTACGATCCAGACGTTGACCGTGCGGTCGGCGTCAATGCCTGCTGCGATGTCGTTAATCGCGGCGTCGCTGTTTACGAAGGCAAAGTCTATGTCGGCGTGATCGATGGCCGCGTCGAAGCCTTAAATGCGCAAACCGGTGAGGTGATTTGGTCAAAAGTCACCGTCGATCAGTCAAGACCTTATACCATCACCGGCGCGCCGCGCGTGGTTGATGGCAAAGTCCTGATCGGCAATGGCGGCGCTGAGCTTGGTGTCCGCGGCTATCTCAATGCGCTCGACGCGGACACGGGCGAGCTGATTTGGCGCTTCTATACGGTCCCAAGCCCGGACAAGACCCCAGATGGGGCCGCCTCCGACAGCGCGTTTGAGCAAGTTGGCAATGTCACTTGGGGCGATACAGGCGCCTGGACCACAGATGGCGGCGGCGGCACTGTCTGGGACTCGATCATTTATGACGAAGAGAATGACACGGTCATTTTCGGGGTCGGCAATGGCTCACCCTGGAACCAGGCGCTACGCGACCCTTCTGGGCTCGACAATTTGTTCTTGTCGTCAATCGTTGCCGTCGATGCCGATACCGGCGCCTATAAGTGGCATTTCCAAACCACACCCGGCGACAATTGGGATTATACGGCCACGCAAACGCTGATCATCGCCACGCTGCCCCTCGGGCCTGAGGGCGCCGATCGCCGCGTTGTGATGCAGGCGCCTAAAAATGGCTATTTCTATGTCATCGACGCGGCCACAGGTGAGTTCATTTCAGGCAATAATTATGTCCCGGTAAACTGGGCGACCGGCTTGGATGAGACCGGCCGACCCATGGAAGTGCCAGAAGCGCGCTATGCCGAAATCCCGTTCATGCAGACCCCCGGTCCGCTCGGCGGTCACAACTGGCACCCCATGGCGTATAATCCAGATGTTGGCCTCGCCTACATTCCAGCCCAAGAAATTCCGCAAGCTTATGCCACAGACCCACGTTTCCAGGACAATTCCACGAAATGGAATACAGGCGCCGATTTCGCGGCCGGCGTTCCGCAAGTCTTGCCGGGTGAAGTCGTGAAATTCCTGCGCTCAGGGCTAAAAGGCCGACTGATTGCTTGGGACCCCGTCGCGCAAGAAGCACGCTGGACGGTCGAACATGCCGGGCCCTGGAATGGCGGCGTGCTGTCCACCGCGGCCGGAATTGTCTTCCAAGGCAAGCTCAATGGCGAGTTCGCGGCTTATGATGCGGCGACGGGCGAAGAGCTTTGGGTCGCCGACGTCAAATCTGGCGCCGCATCTGGCCCGGGTACGTTCGAGATTGATGGCGAACAATATGTCACCATCACCACTGGATGGGGGTCGGCGTATCTCTTAACCGCCGGCGGCCTCGCCGCGCCAGAAGCGGTCCCGCCCGCTGTCGGCAAAGTCGTCACCTTCAAAGTCGGCGGCACAGGCACGGTCCCGGATATCGATATCCCACTGGTCGAAGCAACGCCGAAAACCGAAGAGTACGGCACCGAGGAACAGCTCGCCGAAGGTCTCATTCATTACGCGCGCAATTGCACTGTCTGCCATGGGCCCTTCGCCGCGAGCTCTGGCATTCTGCCAGACCTACGCTGGTCGAGCTATACGACGAGTGCCGAGGCTTGGAAGGGCGTGGTGATTGATGGCAACCTTCAATCGATCGGCATGGTTTCGTTTGCCGATGTCCTGTCGGAAGACGAAGTTGAAGCCATCCGCGCCTATGTCGTCCAGCAAGCGCATAATCCAGAGGGCCTCGCGGCAGATACAGGCGGCGGCTTGCAATAATTAGTCGACCAGAAGGCCCAGTTCTTTTTGCTTTTTCTTAGACAAGCCATCGGCAACCAGCCGGTGGCTTGTTTCAATATAGGCTTTGAGATCCTCATCCGAGAGCCCTGGCGCTCGATAATGCTGGATCCACTTCATCCCGCGGGAAGCGAGATATGGCGCCGGGCGCAGACCAGGTTGCTCTTTCATAATCTCAAAGGATAACGGCGTGACTTTGAAGGTGACCGCAAACGCATCCCCTTCGCGCCAGCCCGCCACGGCAAAGACTTTGCCGCCGACTTTCCAGACATGACTCTCGCCCCATTGAACGACCTTCTCTGTCGCCGTCAAAGTCGCGCAAAACCCATTATAGCCATCCAAATCCATGAAAAGACCATGACAGAGGCGATTGTTCACTTCAATCGGAGATGATTCGGCGCTACATTCAGTACAGTCAACAGAGAGACCGAAAATGCAAATTCTCGCCCTGATCATCGGCTTTATTGGATTCGCCGCCGTCTGGTATTGGCGCATCAAAGCCCTGCAGGAGGTCGCCAAGGATGGCCGTAAAGTCGCAGAGACGGTCGCCAACCTGCCGCGCAAAATGCGGTTCAAGAACAAATCAGGCAAAAGCGGGCTTGGCGTGGTGGATGATCCGCGCGAAGCGGCGGCGATCCTGATGCTCGAAATCGCCCAAGCGCGCGGCACCCTGACCGAAAAACAAGAAGCGACTGTTCGCGGCGAAATCATGCATCACTTCGAATACACTGAAGCCGATGCAAACGGACTGATTACACATGCGGGTTGGCTGTCTCGCAATGGCGGCGCGAGCCATGTTGTCATGTCAAAGATGACCGATTTTGTCCGCAACGCTCCTGGCATGACCGGCAAGGAATTGGTCGACTTGGATGGGATGTTGGTGGCCGTCTCTGAAGCTGAAGGCGACCCGACTGAGAGCCAATTAGATCTGCTGACGATTTATCGCGAAAAAACCGGGCTGCGCGTCTAGGTTTTCTCCCTCCCAGATCGCCCTAGCTCCTGGCGACAGGAGCAAACCATGCATGCAGTGATTATTGGTGCGACCGGTGGCATAGGGGCCGCCTTAGCCCGTCAGCTGGCCGCGCGGCCAGAGATCGAACGGGTCCACACTTTGTCGCGACAGCCCGCACCATCAGAGCCCCCCAAATGTCAGAATGGCCGGATCGATGTGCTGGACGAAGCCAGTATTGCCGCGGCCGCGGGACGCGTGGCAGACGCGGGTGCCCCCCAACTTGTGATTGTCGCAACCGGGATCCTCTCAGACGGTTCAGATCTCGTGCCGGAGCGGTCATATAAAAAGCAGAGCTTTGCGGCTTTTGAGCGGGTGTTCGCGTTGAACACGTTCGGGCCGGCCATGGTCGCCAAGCACTTTTTGCCGATCATGCCCCGCACAAACCGCGCGGTGTTCGCAGCCCTATCGGCGCGCGTCGGTTCAATCTCTGACAATCGCACGGGAGGGTGGCACGCCTATCGCGCCTCGAAAACGGCGCTCAATATGCTGATCCGAAACTATGCCATCGAGCAAGCGTGGCGCAATCCCGATTTCATCGCGATCAGTTTGCACCCCGGAACCGTCGACACCGGGTTATCCAAGCCGTTCCAGAAAAGCGTCCCGGATCGCCAATTGTTCAGCCCAGAACAATCCGCGAGCTATTTACTATCTGTGATCGATCAATTGACCCCAGACGATACGGGCAAAGCCTTCGATTGGGCGGGCGAAGAAATTCCCGCTTAACTGCTGGCGAGATTTTCAAGCACTTCAGCGGCATCATAAGCGTCGGCATTGTCAGGCTTAACGCCATCGCCGGTGACGATCTCGAGCACGTGAAGCACCGATTGAGATGACCCACCGAGCGGCAAAGACACGCCGACGCCAAGACCGACACTGGTATTCCCGCGTGACCCGCCGGACGCTCCAATCCCGACCGATGAGCCACCGCCTGCCAATTCCCCGGTATCGCTATATCCGGTCACCACTTGGAACCAATCATCGCCGCGTTCGAGCGTCACTTCGGCGGCGCGTCGCAGGGCCCGCGTCCGCGCGAGTTCGCGGGTTGAATCCTTGTAGGTCACACGGAAACGATTGTTTTCAATCGGTACAACCGAATAGCCTTTGGCATCACTGCTTTCCGCGGGCCCATACGGGACGCTGCTGGCGCAAGCCGCAAGCAAAGCCATAGACGAAATCGCGATCCATTTGATCATCGCCCTGTCCTCCTTGAATCACGCCATACAAACATGCCCGCATGAACCTGAACAGAACGCAATTCAATATGAACGCCGACCAACGCATTACATCGCGTTCATTCAGTTTCGGACTTATAGATGTGTGACGGGCGACAAACCCTTTGGCCATCGCAGGGGCCAGGTTTGGCAACGTCCGATCGCGACCGGGTCGCGACTGTGCTGGAGAAGTCAGCACGCGAGCGGGCGACGTGCTCAATCCGGCACGTCGTCCGTTCCGCCATCCGAGGTCGAGGCCGTTTGCCGCCGCCCGAAATCGGCTTCGGCGGTATCGAGGCCGGCATCAATGATCGCTTTTCGAATGCCGCGGGCGCGGGAAAACTCCTTCATCAGCGTATCGCCATCGCCCCAGCGGATCGCCCGCTGAAGCGCTGCCAAGTCTTCGCTGAACCGCCCGAGGGTTTCCAGCACCGCATCCTTATTGGTCAAGAACACATCACGCCACATGGTTGGATCAGACGCGGCGATCCGGGTGAAATCGCGAAATCCGCCAGCCGAGTATTTCACCACCTCACCTTGCTCGACGCTTTCCATATCATATGCCGTGGCGACGATATTGTACGCGATTAAGTGCGGCAGATGGGACGTGATCGCCAATACCCGATCATGCCGCTTCGGATCCATGGTCTCGACTCTGGCGCCGAGCCCGACCCAAAACGCCGTGAGCTGCGCAATCGCGGCTTTATACTCCAAGGACTCGTCAGGGCCCGGCGTCAGGATGTGCCACGCCTCCTGGAACAGGCTGGCAAACCCAGCCTCGGGTCCTGATTGCTCCGTGCCCGCGATTGGATGGCCCGGAATGAGGTGAACATGGCGCGGGCAATGCACCGCCATATCGGCAGCGGCTTTCGCTTTCACCGATCCCACATCGGTGAGAATCGCCCCTTCCGAAAGGCTGGTCGCGAGGGCTTTGGTGACCTCTTGGAGGGCGCCAACCGGGGTACAGAGGATCACACAGTCCGCGTCCGCAACCGCTGCCTCGACATGGTCGGCAACTTGGCCGGGAAAAATACCGGACGCGCGTGCGCGCACATCCTCAGATACGTCCCAGAGCGAAACGGTCTGCGCGCCGCCATACGCTTTAACGGCATGCGCAATCGACGCGCCCAGCAAGCCAATGCCGATGATCGCCAGATGGTTGAAGCTATGGGTGCTCATTATTGGGCCGCGAACGCTTCAATGGCCGCAATCAATGCATCGTTTTGCTCAACCGTGCCGATCGAGGCGCGCAAGCAAGTGGGCAGCCCGTAAACTTTGACATCGCGCACCACGACGCCGTGCTGGCGTAGGAACGCGTCCGCATCCGCGCTGCTGCGTCCGTCAACCTGCGGGAACTCAATCAAAACAAAGTTCCCAACGCTTGGATAGGTTTTGAACCCAGCCTTTTCGACCGCATCACTGACGCGCATGCGTTCGGTCTCATTGTGATCAGCCGATCGCGCCTGAAACCCATCATCATTAATCGCGGCAATGCCCGCCGCCTGTGCCACAGCACTGACATTGAACGGGCCGCGGGTCCGGTGCAGCGCATCAATGACGGCTTCCGGACCATAGGCCCATCCCAGGCGTAGGGCCGCCAGTCCATGGATCTTCGAAAAGGTCCGCGTCATGAGCACATTCGGGCGTTCCCCCGCGAGCTCAAGGCCTGCGCTATAGTCATTCTTGCGAACATATTCCGCATACGCACCATCTAAGACAAGCAATACGTGTTCCGGTAATGCCGCATGGAGACGTTTAATATCATTATACGGAATATAACTGCCCGTCGGGTTGTTCGGGTTGGCTAAAAACACGATCTTTGTCCGGTCGTTGACCCGCTCGAGCATCGCATCAACATCGGCCGTGAGATTGGTTTCGGGCGCGCTTCGGGTCTCAGCACCGGCTTGTTGCGCAATTAAGCGATAAACCAGAAACCCGTGTTCGCTTTGGACAATATTGTCGCCGGGCTGCAAATAAGCGCGGCCCAATAGCTGGAAAATCTCGTCTGAGCCCGCACCACAAACAATGCGATCCGCATCAATCCCATACTTTGCCGCAATTGCCTCTCGCAAGGCGCCCGCCGAACCATCTGGATACAGCGCCATAGACTTGGCCGCTTCGAGGACGGCCGCTTGCGCTTTCGGGCTGCATCCGAGCGGGTTTTCATTCGATGACAGCTTATGAGCGCCCGGCAGTTTTTGCCCGCCTTTGTACGGGATGATGTCAAGTATATTCGGCAGCGCCTGAGGGCCGGTCATCACGGATCTCCTTGATTGAGCTTGGTGACCTGCCGGGAACGGGCGCGAAAATCAAGTCTTGGCTGTCGCGAGAAGCCGATCCGCCAACGCATACGCACTCAAAAACGCCGCCTCGACTTTGCTGCCAAGGCACCAGTCGCCGCATGCGGCCAAACGCTGCGCATCGTCGATCAGGAATGGCAGGCCCGCGGGTCGCGGGGTTGCCGCATAGCGCCAGCGATGGAGCGTTTTGTGGGACGCTGCGCTTAAGTCCCGACCGGCGAGCGCCGACCCCGCCGCAAGCAGCATTTGCGTCACTTGCTCGGTTGGCGCTTCGAGATGGGTCTCCGCCCAGGCATTGCTAGATTGAAGCACCACTGCATTGGCCTCTGGGCGACCCGGCTTGGCCGAATTCACGGCCATCCAACCGACTGGCGACGCTGCGGATTTCATCGCCCGCCAGGGCATATCGAAGACGGATTCGAAGCCGAGCATAAGGGTAAAACAGCCCCCCATCTCGACATCTGCAAGGGCAGCCTGTCCGGCAAAATGGTCCGGCATCAAGGCCGCCGTTTGAACAGAAGGGGCGGTCGAGATGACCCAATCAAAAGGGCCCCATCCTGTGCCCGCAGCCTCTTGGAGATGCCAGCCCTCGGGCTGCGCCACCAGACCGGTCACTTGGACCGCAGTCTGCAAAGCGATCCCGCCAGCTAAGTGTTTGCAGATCGCATTCATCGCGGGCGCGCCGACATATTTCAGTTTGTCCGAGACCTCCGCACCGCCATGCAGTGCAATCTTTTCCGGCCATAGCGCGACCAGGCCCTCAGATTGCAGGTCTGTCAGGAAGGTCTCAAAGCGCGGATCGCTGGCGGTAAAGTATTGCGCGCCATGATCGAACGCAAACGGCGCGGCGCGGCGGGTCGACATCCGCCCGCCCGGGCCACGCGCTTTTTCAAACAGCGTGACCTCAAACTCTTTGGAGAGCTTGTTGGCGAGTGTCAGCCCCGCCAAACCGGCACCGATAATGGCGATTTTCATAGCGCGTCCTCACCCGCGATCCCGATCAAATAGAACAAGCCGATTGCGCGACGAGGGGCGCGGCGGATGCGCCGCAGCTTTAGCTGGCAATCGCCTGTTCGTTGCGCTCGCCGGTCCGGATTCGGACAATCGTTTCTAAGTCCGCGACGAAGACTTTGCCATCTCCGATCGTTCCGGTATTGGCGGCAGCGGTGATCGCTTCGACGACGCGGTCGGTCTCAGCGGCGCTGCATGCCACTTCGACTTTCACTTTTGGCAGTAAGCGGACCTCATATTCGGCGCCGCGATAGACTTCGGTCTTTCCCTGTTGGCGGCCATAGCCCCGCACTTCCGATACTGTCAGTCCCGAAACATCGGCATCGCCCAGTGCGTCAATCACAGCATCCAGTCGACTCGGTTTGAAAATCGCAGTTACTAATTTCATGATGACCCGTCTCCATTCACCGATCCAGCTCTATAGGTATCTTGCTGAGAAGTAACGTCAATTAGCTGATTCGCGGCTTTTTCGGGAGACTTTTTACGACCCGTGCGGGTCGGCAGCATGGGGCGCGCCGCCGCCGCGCGCGCCGCTTGGGTCACCGGTGCTGCGGCGCTGCCGCCAGGCTTTGAATAGAGACGTTTCACGGCTTCGACCAAAACAACGCCGCCCAAGGTTGGCAGGATCATCTCACCCGCCCGCTCCCAAGACTTTGCTGCCGCTGTGATCAAGCGCCAATCCAGAGGCGGCATATGTACGGCGGTTGAACTGGCTGTGACTTGAAACAGGCTATCGTCTAAAAACCGCACCATTTGCCGGCGCGTCCAGGGCCGTCCATACCCAAACGGTTGACTGTCGACCACGGACCATACGCTGCGGCGATTGGTGACGGCAACGACGATTCGCCCTTCCGGCGCCAAAACGCGCCAGGCTTCGCGGAGCAATTGCCGCGGACTGTCGGCCTCTTCGAGCGCATGGAGCAGAAACACACGATCAAACAGCCCCTCTGGGAAAGGCAGTCTTTGTTCTGGCGACAAACATAAGCTCTGCCCTTGATCCGACCCCATACGGACAGGCCCGATTTCTTCGGGGACGGCCCCAATGCAGCTTGCGGCCTCGACTTGCCAGAGGGGTAAGAGCGGGCTGGGGTATCCAATACCGAGCACACGCAGCCCGGCACACGGCCCCCAAAGGGCGAGCATCCGCTCCGACATCATCCGCGCGGCACACTGCCCGAGGCGCGAGTTATAAAAGGCTTCAAGGGTTGCCGCGGGCTGGCGCATATGTCTCTTATCTTCCTCTACGCTTTTCCACTTTGAGATGGGTCCATGCTAACCATACATCAATTCCCCTGCCTGAGCGATAATTATGGCTTCCTCGCTCACGAGCCCGTTTCCGGAGAAACAGTTGCAATCGATACGCCGGATGGCGACGTCTATCTGGCCGAGGCGGCTAAGCAAGGGTGGACCATTTCCGCGATCTGGAACACGCATTGGCACCCCGATCATACCGGGGGCAATCTGAAAATTAAGGCGGAGACGGGTTGCAAAATCATCGGGCCGGAGGGTGAGGCGGAAAAAATCCCGGGCATTGACCAGTCTGTCAGCGGCGGAGATACAGTCTCGCTCGGCGGCCTGATCGCAGACATTATCGATGTCCCGGGCCATACGCTCGGCCATATCGCGTTTCATCTGGCGGCGGCGAAAACGGCTTTTGTCGGAGACTCGGTTTTTGCCCTTGGATGTGGCCGCGTGTTTGAGGGTGATATGCCGATGATGTGGTCGTCTATGCAAGCCATCAAAGCGCTACCGCCGGAAACGACGCTCTATTGCGCGCATGAATATACCCAAGCCAATGCCCGTTTCGCAGAGACGATCGAAACTGACAATTCGGCCCTGCAGACCTATATTGCCGAGATCGATGCCAAGCGCGCCCGAGGCGAACGCACCGTTCCGATGGGCCTGGCGCGGGAGCTAGAAACCAATCCATTTTTGCGCGCCGATCTTCCCGCACTTCAAGCCGCGATGGGGCATCCAGGCGATTCAGCGGCGACGTTCGGCGAAATCCGGGCCCGCAAGGACCGTTTCTAATGGCTGCGCGCGCGGGCGATCTCGGCGCCAAAGAGATCATTCGCCTCCTCAATATGACGCCTCATCCAGAAGGCGGTTATTTTGCCGAGACCTATCGTACGCCCGGCGACACCCGTGGGGCCTCGACCGCGATTTACTATCTCTTGGAAGCCGATCAGATCTCAGCCTGGCACCGTGTCGACGCGGAAGAGCATTGGCTTTGGCATGCTGGTGGCCCGCTCGCCTTAACCCTATCGCCCCCCGATGGCAAAGGGGCGACGGCGCATACGCTGGGCCCTGATTTACGATCCGGGCAGCGGCCGCAGCTCTCGATCCCAGCCGATTTTTGGCAAACAGCTGAAAGTCTTGGGGCTTGGACGCTGGTGTCCTGCATTGTGGCCCCAGGATTTGTGTTTTCAGGGTTCGAACTGGCCCCTCCAGATTGGCGCCCAGACGTGGGCTAGCGCGGCGCCGGCCTGAAATCGCCAGTGTCGCCATTGGTGCCCGCAGAACACTAACTGTATCGCGACAAGATCTGCTGCAGCGCTTTTAAAACACGGGGGCGCGCAGACCTCCGCGTAAACTGTTTCGGCAAGCGGGCATGCCAGGGCTGCCAAAAGTGCTCGCCCGGCGGCACGCTCCGGCGCGTTGATGCATGTGTTTTTCGCGCGAACCAATCTCGAGCCATACGAACTTGGTCGAGATTGACGAACACAAGCCGCGCGCCTTTTTCTTCAATCAGATAGACCCAGTCTCCGATCCGAAAGTCGACCGGAACGCCGCCTGGATTAAACGATGACATATAGTCGCGATGCGTTTTCGCATCCGCTTTCACTCTCAGGGACCGCACTCGAATAAGCCTCGCTTGGTATGGATTCGCTGTTCCAAGCGTCATTTTCGCATAGTCGCTGCCGAGATCAAAGGGATACGCGCAAATCATCCTGGCCATGGAGGCCAAGCGCGAGGGATCATATAAGCAGGTCGTCGATTTCGCTCGGGGGGGCAGTAGGGCGTGTCGCCGAGAAGGACCTAAAGCGCTGCGATAATTGCGTCGCCCATATCTTTCGTGGAGAGCGACCCGCCAATATCTCCCGTCCGCGCGCCGTCTGCCAGGGCACGTCCAACCGCGGCAAAGAGCTTATCCGCTGCCTCGGACCGGCCAAGCGACCAGCGCAGCGCCATCTCCAATGATAGAATTGCCGCACATGGATTGGCTTTACCTTGCCCGGCAATATCGGGCGCGGAGCCATGCACCGGCTCGAAAAGCCCTGGTTTGCCCTCATAGCTCAAGGAGGCACTTGGCAGCATCCCGATCGAGCCGGTCAGCATTGCCGCTTCATCTGAGAGAATGTCGCCGAACAAATTACCCGCGAGGATAACATCAAACTGCTTGGGATCACGCACCAACTCCATTGCGCAAGCATCCGCCAACACATGGCGTAAGACCACGCCATCGCCTTCTTCTTCATGCAGCTGGGTGACGGTCTCACGCCAGAATTGGCCGCTCTCCATGACATTCGACTTTTCCGTCGACACAACGTCACCGCGGCGCCCCCGCGCGATTTCAAATGCGACGCGTCCAACACGGTCGATTTCACCCTTCGTATAGCGCGAGGTTTCATAGCCAAAGCTCTTGTCGCCAAGTCCACGCTCAAACCCGCGGGGTTCACCGAAATAAACGCCGGATGTCAGCTCGCGGACGATCATAAGATCGAGCCCTTCGACGACCTCGCGCTTGAGGCTGGACGCCTCGACCAGCGCCGGGAAACAAAAGGCAGGCCGCAAATTGGCAAACGTATCCATGCCCTTGCGCAGTTGCAAAAGTCCCATTTCAGGGCGCAAGTGGCGCGCGACGTTGGACCATTGCGGCCCGCCCACCGCCCCCAATAACACAGCATCACTCGATTTCGCTTTAACCAACGCATCAACGGTTAGGGGCTCGCCATGGGCCTCAATCGATGCCCCGCCCACCAAGTCTTCATCGAAGGCGAGATCCGGCACCAGCACTTCGGCCACGCGCCGCGCTTGCGCGGTCACTTCAGGACCAATGCCGTCGCCGGGCAAGAGAAGTAAGGTCTGGTTCATGAGGTCCTCGTCGAGCGCAATTTTCTCTGCGCGCATAGATCAGGTTGTGAAGCGGAAGTCTACTGCGACGAAGCGGAGAGAGCACTCAGACCGGCAGCGGCTCCGGGTCGGCCTCATACATCCGCACTTTCAGGTCCTGCGGGCCAATCTCAGCCAAGGCTTTTCGAAACGTCGTCATGTGCGGTTCAGCAAAATGACTCATCAAGGCTTCTTTGTCTTTCCAACGCTCGATGATGCGAAGCAGATTGGGATCAATCAGATCGCGGCTATAAGCATATTCAATGCAGCCCGGTTCGAACCGGCTCGCGACAATCATTTCACGCATCGCAGCTTCCGCTTTTTCCCACGCACCGTCAGGAATACGCGCGCTGCCTTCGACGATAATCATTCTCGGACCTTTATGTTTAATGTCAGTGTCTCGAAGACATCTTCGGGAGAGCGCTGATAGGCCAGAACCAGCTCTGATCCTCCGGTTGAAAGCGCTTCGAACACAAACATCTGATGCCCGCCACTGCCGGCAATCCCTTCCGGTGCAGAGTCGGCAACATAGGTGTCGCTCAGTTGATCGAGCTTTGACGCATCAATATCTTTGATCGACCAAAAGTATCCGGTGGTCGGATTAGAGTCCAATTTGAGATGCAATTTCCCGCCCGGTCGGAGCGTGATTTCAGTGCCTGAGTCCGGGTCGGTAAAGGTCTGAACCGGTGCGGCGCCCTCTAAACCACGCACTTCCGGCTCGGTGTTCATAATGTCCGGAATGCAAGCGCTCAGCAAGCTTGCGCCAATCAGGCTTGCCGCGACATGTTTCATCCGGTTTTCTCCAACCAAGGGGTGGCGAGCTTGCGTTGTGACTCATACGCGCTAATTGCCTCCTCGCCCTGCAAAGAGAGCGCGATATCATCTAGCCCTTTGAGGAGCTTTTCGCGGCGTCCTTCATCGAATTCGAACGCGACCTCTTCGCCGTCCGGGGTGGTCAAAACTTTGCGCTCTAGATCAACTTCAAAGACACTGTTTCCGCCGCCAGCTTGGTCTGCCAATTGTTCGCAAATATCAGCTGGCAGCGCGATGGCGAGGATCCCATTTTTGCTGCAATTGTTGAAGAAAATATCGGCGAAGCTGGGCGCAATCACGCAGGTTATGCCTTGGTCCAGAAGTGCCCATGGCGCATGTTCGCGCGATGAACCGCAACCGAAATTTTCCCCCGCGATGAGGACACCGGCCCCCTGATATTTCGGTTTGTTCAAAACAAAGTCCGGATTCGGCGTGCCATCCGTGTGGGTTTTCAACTCATAGAAAAGCCCGCGCGACAGACCTTCGCGTTCGGTGGTTTTCAAAAACTGCTTGGGAATGATCATGTCGGTGTCGACATTGACCATGAGCTTGCCCTTATCGGTGAGGGGTGCAGCGGTTGAGCGTAGTGTTGTAAAGGCTTTCATGCTGTCGATCTTATCGCAGCGCGTGCGCGATGAACAGAGTCGGGATGCCTTGGGTACCGTCGCGCACAGTGAAGACCTGCGTTCCCGGTTTGCGCCCGGTGCGGATTTCCGAGACATTCCGGCCGTTTGACGACAACCGCGCGTGCGCCGCTTCGAGCGAGTCGGTTGTCCAGGTCAGCCCCCAAACTGCATCATCTGCGGCGGGGTCATGCGCCGCGTCCAGCCGATGGATGATCTCTAAAGTGAGGTCACCAAGGCGGAAGAATAGGAAACGCGTCTTCCACTGCTCAGCGGTGCGATCAAGCGCCAGTCGTAAGCCGAACCGTACGCCATAATTGGCGAGCGCGCGGTCTGGGTTCGGCGTATTGATGACGAGATGATCCAACGCCATCACAGCGCCGGACGTGGCGACCGGCGGCGCCAAAACGCTTTCTGGCTGAACGACAAAGGTCTTCACACCGGCCATTTTTGCATCTGGAATTCGAAACCGTGTCCATTTGCGCTCGGCGCCAGTGACAGTGTGCATGCTCGTGCCAGCAGCAATCTCGCCCGGCAGAAGCGCCCGGCGCGTCATCAACCGATGATCCTCTGGCAGATCGTCTGAGCGATAGACCAATGAGGTCAGTTTTGCGCCCGATGCGGTGATGGCGCGCAGCGAGTCCGCGGCCGCGCTCGCTCCATCTGGCGCCAGCACTTCCAGCGCCGTGTTGCCAACTGCGAAGAGCGCAGACGCCACCCCATCTGCTGAGGTTTCCCAAACCGGCTTATGCCCCAGCAGCTGTTCATAATCACGTATCGCCTCGGCAAAATTTGGACAGGCCAACACCAAATGATCGAGGGCGGTAATCATGATCGAAACTGCTCAAGCTTGCGCTTTTGCGCGCCCGAGGCGTCGAAATTCTGCGGCGATAACCAAGCTTCGAAACCCTGTTTCACAGACGGCCAATCGGTATCGGTCATCGCGAACCAAGCGGTGTCGCGACTCTTGCCTTTGACGACCATATCATTCCGGAACACGCCTTCGAACTGGAAGCCAAACCGCTCTGCTGCTCGGCGCGACGCCGCATTTTCGTTATGGCACTTCCATTCATAGCGGCGATAGCCGAGCTCATCGAAGATATGCTGCGCCATCAGATACATGGCTTCTGTGGCCGCCGGGGTTCGGCGCAGCGCCGGGCCAAATGCAACGCAGCCAATTTCGGCGCTGCCATGCAGCTCTCGAATGCGCATAAAGCCAGCCATGCCAAGCACTTTGCCGCCATTGCCCTTACGGATGACAAGCACTTCCCAGCCGAAATCGGCGCAGATTTGGTCGAATATCTCTTCAAACTCGGCGCGCGACCGGAACGGGCCGAGCGGCATATAATCCCAAATGTCGGCATTTTCTGGAGACGCCACCGCAGCATACAAACCATCGCCATGCGCCGGCCAGTCAAGCGGTTCGAGCACCACGCGGGCGCCGGTCAGGGGCCATTGTCCCGGACGATCCCGCCGCGTCCAATCGTGTAGTGTCATCCCCCGATCACACCCGTAATCGCAGCCCGTGCGGCCAAATAGGGGCTCATCAGATGAGTCCGTCCGCCGCGGCCTTGCCGGCCTTCGAAATTGCGATTGGACGTTGAGGCACAGCGCTCGCCCGGGGCGAGAATGTCTGGATTCATGCCAAGACACATCGAGCAGCCCGGCTCGCGCCATTCAAATCCCGCAGCGGTGAAGATCTCGTCCAGGCCTTCGGCTTCTGCCTGCGCTCGCACCAGTCCGGAGCCTGGCACGACCATCGCGCGCACACCGTCGGCGACCCGAGCCGCTTTGGCAACGTCCGCGACGGCGCGAAGATCTTCGATCCGCGAGTTCGTGCATGAGCCGATAAAGACGCGTTGCACCGGCGTCCCCGCCAGTTTTGCCCCTGCCGTCAGGCCCATATAGTCCAGCGCGCGCACCGCTGCCGATTGTTTGACGGGATCGCTCATCTTTGCCGGGTCTGGAATCGTGGCCGATAGCGGGATGGCTTGCTCTGGGCTCGTCCCCCACGTCACCGTCGGCTCGATGTCTGCGGCACTGATTTCGACGATTTGGTCCCAAGCCGCGTCGTCATCGCTATAAAGCGTGCGCCAATGCCGCTCGGCCATTTCCCAAGCGCCGCCCTTCGGCGCCGACGGCCGACCGCGCATGTAATTAAACGTGACCTCATCCGGCGCAATCAATCCAGCGCGGGCGCCGCCTTCAATCGACAGGTTGCAAAGCGTCATGCGCCCTTCCATCGTCAAAGCGCGGATCGCTTCGCCGCGATATTCCATAACGCAACCCGTACCGCCTGCGGTGCCGATTTTTGCGATTAAGTGCAGCGCCAAATCCTTTGCCGTGACGCCGTGAGCCAGCGCACCAGACACGTCGACCGCCATATTCTTCATCTTCCGCGCGCGCAGCGTCTGGGTCGCCAGGACATGCTCGACCTCGGATGTGCCGATACCATGCGCCAAGGCGCCGAACGCGCCATGCGTTGAGGTATGGCTATCCCCACAGACAATGGTCATACCAGGCTGTGTGCGGCCTTGCTCGGGACCAACCACATGCACAATCCCGTTATTGATATGACCCATCGGGAAAAACTCGATCCCATGCTCGGCGACATTGAGGGTCAGCGCCTCTAATTGATTGCGCGCGGCGTCATCTCGCACGCCCGATAGACCGAGCAATTGGTTTTCTGTTGGCGTATTATGATCGGCGACCGCGAGTGTCAGATCTGGGCGCCGCACCCCGCGACCCGCCGCTTTCAAGCCAGCAAACGCTTGCGGCGTTGTTACTTCGTGGATGAGATGCAGGTCGATGAACAGCAAAGCTTCACCAGTGGCCGCGTCTTCGCGAACCAGGTGTTGGCTCCAAATTTTGTCATATAGCGTTCGACCGGCCATAGACTTTCACCTTTTCTCAGCGCGTTTATCAGCACGCGCACTAAATTTCTGCAAGCGGTGTAGAGAGAGTGAATAGGTGCCAAAAAAAACCCCGCAATCCGCTGCGGGGCTTTAAAGCAGGGTGTATGTCCCTGCGGAGCCTATGTCTCAGCCTCGCCATTTGCGGCACTTTCGTCGGCCTCAGCGGCGGCGGCAGCAGCAGCGGCTTCTGCGGCTTTGGCTTTTGCCGTCGCTTCGCGCTCCTTCGCAGCTTCCTCGCGGCGTGCCACTTTTGCAGCATCGCGCTGACGACGAAGTTCGGTTTTCGATGTCGTGATTTCAGTGGTTTCCATGCCGTGGCCGGTGGTCCGCTCGGCAATCCGCGCAGACTTCCCACGGCGGTCGCGCAGATAGTAAAGTTTGGCGCGGCGCACGCGGCCTTTCCGCTTGACTTCAATGCTTTCAATCATCGGCGATACGACTGGGAAAACCCGCTCGACACCTTCACCAAATGAGATTTTGCGAACCGTGAAATTCTCATTCAAGCCTTTGCCAGCGCGGGCAATACAAACGCCTTCATAGCGCTGTACGCGCTCACGGTCGCCTTCTTTAATCCGCACATTCACAGACAGCGTGTCACCTGGCGAAAAATCTGGAATGGTTTTGCCAGCGGTGACGCGGGCAACTTCTTCAGCTTCAAGCTGTTCAATCATGTTCATCGTCCGTCTCCGACGCTCGCAAATTGGGTCCATTTCGGAAAGCCGCCCATAAATCGGGTCGCCGCTGTTTTGTCAATGCCTCACTCTGCTGATTCCTCCAGGCTGCGACCGCCTTATGATCGCCGGATAAAAGGACATCAGGCGTGGCCTGATTTTCCCACGCCCGCGGCAGCGTATAGTGAGGGTATTCAAGCAAGCCATGGCTGAAACTCTCATCTTCGATTGAGGATTGGTTGCCCGCCACACCAGGGATCAGTCGCAGAGTCGCTTCCAATATTGCCATCGCTGCGATTTCTCCGCCAGCCAAGACAAAATCGCCAAGTGAGACTTCAAGCATTTTGCGCTGCTCAATCACGCGCTGATCAAGCCCCTCGAACCGGCCGCAGAAGAAAACCAAGCCAGGACCGGCCGCCCATTCGCGCGCCTGCGCGTGCGTGAAAGGCTGGCCGCGCGGACTTGGATAGAGCACGGGCCGCGCCCCCGGCATCAGCGTGTCGAGCGCCGCTGCCGCGACATCTGGGCGGATCACCAGACCGGGTCCGCCGCCAGCGGGCTTATCATCGACCTGCCGGTGCTTGCCAAGACCATGGGTACGAAGGTCAACCGTCTCGAGACGCCATAGCCCATCCTGGCGGGCGCGCTCTAAGATCGACACGCCCAACGGGCCGGGAAAGGCGTCCGGATAAAGCGTGATAATAGACGCGTGAAAACTCATGCGGGGCCGGTCGACAAGGCTAAGACCCGCGAAATCACCGCGCGCGGCTGACCGGATTGGGTATGCCAATGCGTGATCGCTGTATCCACTTTGCGCAGCGCCGTTTTGCTGGTTGCCGCCGGTCGGTCAAGCACGCCTTCGCGCACCAAGGCGGCGCAGACATCTTTAGACGCGATCCAAGCATCATAGCCAGAGAACCGCAGAAAATACTGTGCGGTTGCGCCGCCAAGACGCGACCCGTGGTCTGCAAGATGAGCCAAGAGACCCGCCTGGTCATTGGCCGGCCACGTGTCGAGAAAAGCGCCAAAACTGCCCTGCGTTTGCGCCGTCTCGACGATGAAGCGGGCATTGGCAATGGTCGCTGTGATTTTCTGGCCATTACGGACAATCGCGGTATCCGCCAAAAGCCGGTCCAGATCCGCGTCGGCATAGAATGCGACGCGGTTCGGAGAAAAGCCATCAAAAGCGGCCTCGAAGCCCGGCCACTTTTTTTGAATGACCTTCCAGCTAAACCCTGCGCTGAACACCGCTTGCGCCATTTGTGACAGATAGCGGTCATCGCTAACGGACTTAGGATCGATCACAGCATGATCGTTGCACGCCTGGTCCAGCACATGATCGCGCGACCCGTGATGGCGGATTGCCAGCGTCAAGATCGCCTCGAAGTCACGCATTCTGCCCATCTGGATCTTCGCGAACAGGCACCACTTTAAGTCCGGTAATTTGGTTTCGACTCTTACGCGCAATGTCAAAGCGATAGCCATAAAAGGCAAAGCGCTGGCCAGGTTCTGGAATCGTCTGCGCTTCGTGAATGACCAGACCGGCAATTGTCACCGCTTCTTCGTCCGGAAGTTCCCAACCCATGGCGCGATTGAGATCGCGAATGGTCACCCCACCCTCAACATAGACCGAACCGTCCGACTGCGGCCGCACCCCGCGGACCACAACATCATGCTCATCGCGAATATCGCCGACGATTTCTTCGAGAATGTCTTCCAGCGTCACCAGGCCCTGTAACGTGCCATATTCGTCGATCACGAGCGCAAAATGACTGCGCTGTTTCAGGAACAGGTCGAGTTGATCCTCAACCGCCGTGGTCTCAGGAATGAACCAAGGATCTCGGCAGATGTCGAGAATGTCGAGCCCAGCCGTTTTGCCATTATTGCCGACAATCGCGCGCAACAGATCTTTGACATGTAAAATGCCGACAATTTCTTCCTGATCGCCGCGATACAGCGGAAGCCGCGTATGCGGGCTGGCCAACGCCTTGCGCACAATCGCATCCGCAGGCTGGTCGGCATCAATCATCGTGATGTTTTTGCGGTGAATCATGACCTCTTCGACGGTCATATCTTTAAGGTCCAGCGCACCCACGAGACGGTGCCGATTTTTGGCATCCAAACCTTCTTCCGAATGATGCAAATCGATCGTACCGCGGATCTCATCTTCCGCGGTCACGATATCGTCCGGGGGTTTAACGCCGATCACCCGCAAAGTCGTGTTTACAATCGCCTGGATGCCGGTGACGATCCAGCTGGCAATCGCCACAAACCAAGAGATCGGCCGCGCCACCGACATCGCCATATTGTCCGGCCGCGTGATCGCGTAAGTTTTCGGCAGGACTTCTGCAAAGACCAGGACCAAAACAGTCATCACCGCCGTGGCCGTCGCGACACCGCTGGGTCCAGGCATAAGACTCACGAACAGGCTGGTGGCCAAAGCGGAGGCGAGGATGTTGACCAAATTGTTGCCCAACAAGATCGCGCCAATGAGACGCTCGCGATCTGAGATCAATCGATTCACCAGGCTGGCGCGTTTGTCGCCATCTTTTTCCAATTGGTGCATCCGCGCGCGACTGGCGGCCGTGAGTGCGGTTTCGGAACCGGAAAAAAATCCGGACATGCTAATTAAGACCAGGATGGTCAGAATGGTGCCGATAATCATCAGCTTTTTTGCAGCTCCTCTTGTAGAAATAGCTCAACATCAGACAAATCGGCATCTGGGTAGATGAATGCCTCGCCCAAGCCTTTTGCCAGTATCAAAGGCACGCGTCCGGCACGCACCTTTTTGTCCTGGCGCATCGCTTCGACCAAGGCATCGCTCGTATAGGGGCCGCCCGGCAGTGCCCCGAGATCCGCCGTCAGTCCGGCCTCGGAAATCAAATTCGCCGCGCGCGCGGCATCACCGTCTGTCATCAGGCCGAGCCGCGCAGAATAGCGCAGCGCCAGCACCATACCGGTTCCAACCGCTTCCCCATGCAGCAGGGTCGGTTGATACCCATTGGCGGCCTCAAGCGCGTGTCCAAACGTATGGCCGAGATTGAGCAGCGCCCGCACGCCTCCTTCGCGTTCATCTTCGGCGACGATCGCCGCTTTGGCCCGGCACGAAACCGCAACCGCTTCGGCAATCGCATCAGGTTTGAGGGCGAGCACATCCTGGCCGTGTTGGGCCAGCCAATCGACAAAAAGGGGATTATTGATCAGCCCATACTTAACGATCTCAGCATACCCGGCTTGGCGCTCTCGATCGGGCAGTGTGGACAAGACGCCCGTATCGGCAAGGACAAGGCGCGGTTGATAAAAGGCCCCGACCAAGTTCTTACCATGCGGACTGTTCACCGCGGTTTTGCCGCCGACGGAACTATCGACCTGCGCCAGCAATGTCGTTGGCACTTGAATAAACGGCATACCGCGCTTCAGAAGCGCCGCCGCGAGTCCGGCCAAGTCACCGATCACCCCGCCGCCAAAGGCAATTAACACATCATCGCGCCCGGCCCCTTGCGACAGGAGCCAGTCTAAAGTTTGGCCCAGGAAAGCCCAACTCTTGGTCCGCTCGCCTGATGGCAGGATCGTCTCTGTGAGCTCGATCTCATGCTGGTTTAAACCATCACTCAAGCGCGTCCCGTGTAGGGCCCAAACCGTTTCGTCACTGATCACAAAGACCCGCTTTTGTTTCAGCAGGGGCGTCACGTAGCGTCCCGCATCCGCCAGCAGACCGGCGCCGATCACGATGTCATAGCTTCGCGTATCCAGCGCGACGCGGACTTTGGTCGGTTCGGTTATGATTGCGGCGTCCATGTCTCCAGGGCCTTGATGATGGATGTGACCGTTTTCGAGTGCGGTCCATCCTTACTGTGAACGGTTAGATCCGCGAGCTCATATATGGGACGGCGCTGGTCAAACAAGTTCGCCAGCACTTCTTTGGCATCCGGACGATGCAAGAGCGGCCTATGATTTCGGCGCGAGACTCGTTTCCACAGGGTTTCGAGATCGGCATTCAGCCAAATCGTAATCGCCTTTTCTCGCATCAAGGCGCGAGTGTCCGCATTCAGGTAAGCACCACCGCCGGTCGCCAGGACGTGCGGCGGCTGCTCAAGCAAACGCTTCAAAACGCGATGTTCTCCGCGCCGAAACTCTTGTTCGCCATGCAAAGCAAAAATATCGGCCACAGATAAGCCCGCAGCGCGTTCGATTTCATTGTCGCTATCGTAAAATGCGCGGCCCAGCCGATCTGCCAGACGGCGCCCGACCGTCGACTTTCCCGCCCCCATCAATCCGACCAGAGCCACAGTACGGCCTGCCCAAGCCGCCTCATTTCTGTCAGTTTTCAGGGTACTAGTTCGGTTTTCAGCCATGGTCTTTTCGGGTCTACCCAACCTGTCCTATACAGACGAAGCGGTTCCGGCAATCTTTGACCATCGCGAAACCATGCGAAAGGCGAAAATCCCCATGCGCAAATGGCTTATTATCTTGCTCCTCCTTATTGGCGCGGTCATCGGCGCGCTTTGGTGGCTTGGAAACTCGGCGAATGCCCACAAGCCAGAGCCCGGCGAAGTGCGGATGGAGATCGAGCATGTCTTATAGAGCGCTGCTCTCAGCGATCGCCTTGTCCGTGTTGGGATTTGGCGGCGGCGTCAGCGCACAAATTGAGTCAGATAGCCTCGACGATATCAGCGCCTGGGGGCAGCGTTTCTTGGCATCGGGCGAGCCTGAATTTCCAACCAGCCTTTGGCGCAACTCGAATGATGAAGTGCTGCTCGCTTTGCTGCAATCGGTACGGACAGATGCACTCGGTCCAGCCGAACGACGATTGCTGCGCCGGCTGGTTCTGTCGCCAGCGGCCCGTCCGAGCGGCGATTTAGCGGAAGCGATGCTGGTCGAGCGCGCGCGTCTGATCCTGGAACTTGGCGAATCGCGCGCCGCGGCGGCGTTGGCGGCGCAGCTCGAACCAGGTGCGCTCCTATCAGATACCGAAGCCAGAGCGGTCGATATTGACCTGGCAGGCGGACAAGAAGCGACCGCGTGCGGGGCCTTAAATGGTCCAATCAAAGACGGTGAGTATTGGATGAAGCTGCGCGCCGTCTGCGCTGCCTTGCAAGATAACTTTTCGGGCGCCCAGTTGGCGATCGAATTCGCCACCGGCCAAGGCGTCAATGATGCTTGGTTGGTTGAAGCGATTTTTGCCGCTTCGGGCGACGCACCAGATCCGCCACCGGCGCGCTTTGATACGGGACTGAACATCGCTTTGTCTTTGAAAGCGGGACTTGATGCCTCGGATGCGGTCGTCGAAGCGCCGCTTCCAGATCTTGCCGCAGCCGCGGCGCGGCATCCTGCGCTGCCGCTGCGTTTGCGCGCCGATTTCGCGAAAACGGCCGCAGCATTCGATCGCATCGATTCGGACACTCGTCGCAACATTGTGCTGAACCAATTCGAGGACGCTACCTACGAACCGCGATCGGCGCTCGAACAAGCCCTAAATAGCCTCAATGACCCGTTGACGGGCGATCAGCAGCGCATGCAAGACGTCGCCATCGCTTTAGACGAAGCTGCGGCCTTTGATCCCTTTACCTATCGCAGCACAGCGCGCCTGTTTGTGTCTGATCTTGCTGGGTTTCAGCAGACGCGGATCTCGCAACCCTTTGCGCTAGGATTTGCACGGGCTGCAATGATTGCCGATGATCCGGACTTAGCCATGATGTGGCTATCAGCGCTGGAACCCGAGATTGATCCGCCCACCGACCCGGCGCCTGAAGAGATGGAAATCGTGGATTTGGTCTCCGGCCCTGATCCCGGCGCGGCCACTGATGCTGCAGAGCCGGCGCCCGAGCCGGAAATGGCCGCCTTGGAGCCGGTCGATCCCTATCCACTGGCGCTGCTTGAAGCGGTGGCCGTGCTGCACAAAGGCGATGTGACCGCTGCCCAGCGTCAAGACATTGAACGTCGATTGATCGACGCGACCAGCTCCATCGCGCGCGAGGAACAAGTCGCGACGACGCTGAATGCTTGGACCGGGTTTGGGATCCCGATCTCTGCCATTGGCCGCGACTTTATCGTCCAAGTGGCCGATCGTGGCGAGCGCCTCGCCCAAGGCTCCGTCACCAGCCTCAAAGCGGCGGTCTTAGCAGACGCAATCGCAGAAACGGGTCTAAGTGTGTTGGTCTCAACCAATGGCGATGCGGATCGTTTAGCGGCGATCGATCAATCGATCCTGTTCGCGGCCCTCATCGCGCTCGACACCGAAGATATTGCCCGCGAACTGGCGGTCGAGTCGACGCAATTCTGGCGGGATGTTGAATGATCCGCGCTGGCGTGATTTTCGCGCTGGGCCTCAGTCTATCAGCTTGCGCAACGGATCGCGATACGCCATCCACACGGCCTCCCCCCGGTTCAAATGAAATGCTGCGCGCGCCGGTGACCGTGTCGGAAGATCTCGAAGTGATCATCTCTGATGTGATTATCCCGCCGGGCGCAGTTGTGCCGCGCCATTTCCATCCCGGCGAAGAATTTTTATATGTGATCGAAGGCTCGGCTGTACATGTCGAAGCCGGCAAGCCAGATCAGATCCTGAGCGCGGGTGATGCCTATGTGATCCCGCCCGAAGCCGAGCATGCGCCGCGCGGTGGCCCCGACGGAGCGCGAGCAATTGTCTTTCGCGTCCATAAACACGGCCTTCCCGAACGCATCACTATCGGCGATGCAGGCCCGATCCCTGATCAACAAGCCCTCGATCTGCGCTTAAGTGCGCCGGAGATTGCTGAGCTAAGGGTCACGACCGAAGCGCGCAGCGACGTGCATTGCCACGCCATGGCGCAGCGCGCGATCCTTTGCGAAGGGGCCGGTGGGCGCGAACTTTTTACTTTCACCGAGACCGGCCATATGGCGCATCCAACCGTCTTGTTTCGGGGATTTGTGATCGCTGAGGATGGTGTCCCCGAGCTGCAAGAGCGTGGATGGTCGGCGGCCAAGCCGGACGCGGCGCAAGCGTTTTTTCGCTCGATAACCCAATGGCCACGCACCCGCGCCAGCGATTAACGCGCCGCCGCCAAGGCCTCGTGCGGCGCCAAGTCACCGTCATACAGCGCGCGCCCAAGGATCGCCCCTGCGATGGCGCGGTCACCGCGATGCTGGCGTAGATTGTGAATGTCTTGAACGCTCGCGACACCGCCGCTGGCAATCACCGGGATCGACACCGCATCCGCGATTTCCCCTGTAAACGCGACATTGACGCCGGTTTTCATCCCGTCGCGCGCGATATCGGTAACGATCAGTGCGGCAACCCCGCAGCCCTCAAACACTTTCGCGAGTTCAACCGCCGCCATATCGGATGTTTCGGCCCAACCTTCGACGGCGACCATGCCATTCTTGGCATCAATGCCAACCGCGATCCGCTCGGGCAGTGCCCGCGCTGCGGACTTAACCAGGTCAGGGTCGCGCAATGCGGCGGTACCAAGAATCACCCGCGATATGCCAGCCTCGAGCCAGTCATCAATCTGCGCGCGGGTGCGAATGCCGCCGCCGAGCTGGACCGGGACCTTAGTCGCAGACAGGATCGCGCCAACGGCAGCTGTATTGGCACTTTGGCCGTCGAACGCACCGTTCAGATCCACAACGTGCAGATTTTCAAACCCTGCCGCCTGAAACTGCGCCGCTTGGTCGGCGGGGTCCGAATTGTAATGCGTCGCTTGATCCATCTCGCCTCGTCGCAATCGCACACACTGGCCGTCTTTGAGATCGATAGCGGGGTAGAGCTCAATCGTCATTTTGGATCCCAGAGCACAAAATTGGACAGCATCTTCAGCCCGACCCGTTGGCTTTTCTCAGGGTGAAATTGAGTCGCGAAAATATTGTCGCGGGCGACCGCCGCAATCATCGGTTCGCCATAATGGGTCATCGCCGCGATGTCCGACTCCGCGGGATGGCGATAGGCATAAGAGTGCGTGAAATAGACATGCGGATCGTCGCCGAGATCTCGCAGAATAGAGTGATCCTTGGCATTTGTGATGGCGTTCCACCCGACGTGCGGTACCGCAAGATCGCCGCCCGGCGTAATCCGATCAATATCGCCCGGCACCCAGCCCAGCCCTGGCGTTTCTCCGTCCTCTAAGCCGCGGGTCGCCAATAGCTGTTGACCGACACAGATGCCAAAAAACGGCACGCCGCGCTGGCGCACGGCCTCTATGAGGGCGTCAACTAAGCCATCATGGCGGCGCAAGTTCTCAGCGCAATCCGCAAAGTGGCCCACCCCTGGCAGGACAATGCGGTCAGCATAAGCGATTGCGCTCGGGTCTGCTGTGATCCGCACTTCTCGGGTTTTTTTGGCTTGATTGGCGGCAACGCGCAGCGCCCTTGCAGCGCTGTGCAGATTGCCGGATCCATAATCAATCAACGCGATCGTCTTCATCGCCGCGGCCTTAACCGACCGAACGGCCAAGGGAAAGAAAAAACGGCATCGCAAAAGCGCGCCTGGCGCGACGATAGTCTGGCCAGGCCAAGCATAGACTGGCAGAGAAGCCAGTAATCAACAGATCATAATTTTGGAGATCGTCTCAATGTCTTTGCCCGATACCTATACACAAATGCTGTCCACTTTGCGCGAAGATGGGACACTCCAGCTGGCGCTTGTCGAAAAACCTATGCCGGCGCTCAAAGCCGGACAGATCTTGGTGAAAGTGGAAGCGACACCGATCAATCCTTCAGATCATGGTGTGATGTTTGGGTGGGCCAATATGGCCGCGGCGCAATCAACCGGATCGGGCAAAGACACCGTGCTGACTGCGCCGGTCCCAGAACAAGGGATGCGGATGATGAAGGCGCGGATCGGACAACCGCTTCCGGTTGGCAATGAAGGAGCAGGGACCGTGGTTGCAGCGGGTGACGGCGATTATGCACAAGGCCTGATTGGCCGCACCGTGGCGGTCATGGGCGGGGGCATGTATGGCGAGTATCGCGCCGTCGACGCGATGATGGCGCTGCCCCTGCACGATGGCAATACCGCCAAAGAAGGCGCATCAAGCTTTGTGAACCCGCTTACGGCTCTGTGCTTTCTGGAAACCATGCGGATGGAAGACCATACGGCAATTGTCCACACAGCGGCGGCCTCAAATCTTGGCCAGATGCTAAACCGAATCTGCCAAGCTGACGGCGTCGATTTGGTCAATATTGTGCGCAAGCCCGAACAAGAAGCCATCCTGCAAGATCTCGGCGCGAAATACATCGTCAATTCGAGCAAAGACAGCTTCATCCCGGATTTGATCGATGCCATCCATGAGACGGGCGCGACGCTTGGTTTTGATGCGACCGGCGGGGGTAAATTGGCGTCGGACGTTCTCACCGCGATGGAAGGCGCTGCGGCGCGCACCCCGGGCGCCTATAGCATTTACGGGTCGGTGAAACACAAACAGGTTTACCTCTATGGCGGACTAGATACCTCACCGACAACGCTCAGCCGGGGCTATGGCATGGCCTGGGGCGTGGGCGGCTGGTTATTACCAAACTTCCTGGCGAAAGCCGGGCAAGAGGTTGCCATGCGCTTGCGCCAGCGTGTGGCGGATGAACTGACGACGACATTTGCCAGCCATTACACAGATGAACTGTCCTTGGTCGACGCCTTACAAGCCGATACCGTGGCGAAATATAATGCGAAAACCACAGGTCAAAAGTATCTGATCACTCCCCATAAAGGGCTCTAGAGGCTGCCTTTGGTGCTGGCCGCAGCGCCCGCCAATTTCGCATCGGGGGCCACCGCCATGCGCAAGGCCCGCGCCACAGCCTTGAAACAGCTCTCGGCAATATGGTGATTATTGTCCCCATAGAGCGTTTCAATGTGCAGGCACATACCGCCATTCCCAGCCAGCGCTTGGAAGAACTCTTTGAACAGTTCAGTGTCCATATCGCCAATTTTATCGCGGTCAAAATGGACTTTCCAAATGAAATAGGGGCGCCGGCATAGATCGATCGCAGCGCGGCTGAGGGTCTCGTCCATCGGCAGATAGGCATGGCCATACCGCGTAATGCCCGAGAAATCGTCCAAAGCCGATTTGATCGCCTGACCGATGACAATGCCGGTATCTTCGACCGTATGATGCCCATCAATGTGCAAGTCGCCTTTGGTTTTGACCGTCATATCGATGAATGAATGACGCCCAAGCGCATCCAGCATGTGATCAAAAAAGCCAATCCCAGTGGCAATATCGGTTTTGCCCGTGCCATCCAGATTGACGGTCACAGTGATATCTGTCTCTTTCGTCTGACGCGAGATCGTAGCGGTTCTATCAGTCATGTGTCGCCAAATAGGGTTTAATACCGGCATCGGCTAGCACAGATCTGTTCACGACTCCCTAAACAATTGCGGTCACAACAGACTCAGAGGGATGAGTTGGGTTAAGAAGGCAGCTGCGTTGAAACCGATTCGAACACTTTCCAGATCTCTGGCGCGGGCCAGCTTCGCGAACGTGTTATCCCTTGCCGCGTTCTTGCTCGGTCTACTCCTATCGATTGCATTTACGGCGTTTTATTTCAATCAATCCTGGAACACGTATCAGATCAGCGCTTATGAAAGCGGTGCGCAAGTCGCGCAAATCTTGACCGCAGAGATCATCCGCGATGGTGGCAACAGCATTGCCGCAGCCCTGGACAGTTCGCTCGACAATCGCGCCCTGGTCCTCAGTCCGGACGGCGAGCCGATGTTTGGCGGTTTGGATGCCGTTCTAGAACGGCGCGCGATTGCGCTCCCACTGACCCATCAAGGTCAATCACTCGGCACCCTGATTTATGCGCCAAGTTTTGAATATGCACCACCAATCGCGCTCTGGGTTGCCGCCAGCATCTGCTTTGGGGTTTCATTCGTATCGGCCTTAATCATGCGATTTTTTGCGCAAACGGTTGTCGGCTATGTCGGGCAGGTTACGCGCCTAATCGGAGACTATAGTTTGTCCGGGACCGGACAGCACAAAGTCTCGAAATTTGCCTTTTCCGAGTTTCGACAATTGGCCCTCGCGACGACGCGGACAACGCGCCGCGTATCAAAGGAAATTGACTTTCTCCGCGCGTCAGCCCGGCTCGATGAAAGGACGGGTCTGTTAAACGAACCGGCCTTTCACCAAGAAGTGAAAGACGCGATTCATACGCTCGATCCGACCGCCCAGGCGGTGTTGATCACGATTGAAATCCAGGCCCAAAACCCTAACCCTGACGCGCCCAGCATGCATTTGAGCACCGATGCCTATATCGAAGTGGCGCAGCGATTGCGGACATTTACCACACAAGCGGCAATGAAGCACGGCCATCAGGCCCAGGACTGGATCCTCGGCAGCCTGTTTTCTGAGCAATTCGCATTGCTGATCAAAGGCGCGGCGACCCGCGATGATGTGGCAACGATTATCCGCGAACTGCTCGGCGAGTTCCGTGTGCCTTTGAGCGTCAACGAACAAATGATCCAAGTCGTCTTAAGCGGCAGCATTGTCCTCGTGCCACAAGACGGCGATGTGCTGGGCAAAGTGTTAGAGCGCGCCCAAGCCACGCTTGAAGACTTAAAACGCAAATCGCGTACCGGCTTTGCGTTCTATACGCCAAAGCTGGAACGCCAGCGCGATGCGAAAATCAAGCTCGAAACAGAATTGCGACAGGCCGTCGCCGAAGACCGATTTGTGCCGCTCTTCCAGCCCAAAATCGATCTAAAAACCGGACTTATTTCGGGCTGCGAGGCCTTGGCGAGATGGCAGCTGGAAAATGGCCGCTTGGTCTCACCATCGGTCTTTATTGAACTGGCGGAAGAGTCTGGCCTGATCAGTAAAATCGGCGACCAGATCATGCACAAATCCTGTGACGCCGCTGCGCAATGGGCACGCCAGGGACATAAGATCAATCTCGCGGTGAATGTCTCACCGCGCCAGTTTGAAGATGAGCACCTTGCAGAAACCATCTTGGATGCGTTGGCACGCTCCGGCCTATCGCCGCGCCATTTGGAAATAGAGATCACCGAAAGCTTGGCGATCCAACAGCCCGAACGCGTCCGCGCGGTGCTTGAACCGCTGCGCCGCCTCGGCATCAAACTCGCCATGGACGATTTTGGAACGGGTCATTCGAACTTAGCCGTGTTGACGCAAATCGATTTTGACGTGTTCAAAATTGACCGCCAATTCCTGACCGGAACGCCGCATGACGAGCAATCCAATGCGATTGTCGATATGATCCTCTCCATGGCCAACTCGTTAGAGATGACCATTGTCGGTGAGGGGATTGAAACGGATGAGCAAGCGACCTTCTTGAAAAGTCGCAAATGCGATATTGGCCAAGGCTTTCTATACAGCCCGCCAGTCTCGGCGGAAGCCTTTGAAAAGATGCTGAAAACTCAACCCTTTGCGAACAGCAAACTGTCCGCCTAGGCCGCTCATTTTGGCGTCAGGGCTTGTCATTCTCAGATTTTACCGCCATTTAGAGTTTTATGATAAACGATAAATCCTCGGTCGCCCCGGATTGGCACGGAACGACGATTCTCGCTGTGCGGACTGAGACCCAGGTCGCGATGTTGAGCGATGGCCAAGTCTCGATGGGTCAGACGGTTATGAAGGGCAATGCCCGGAAAGTTCGGCGGATCGGTGGCGGTGACATTCTTGCCGGCTTCGCCGGCGCGACCGCAGATGCGTTTACGCTGTTTGAGCGTTTGGAACAAAAACTGGAACGCTTCCCCGGCCAATTACAGCGCGCAGCGGTCGAACTTGCGAAAGACTGGCGCACGGAACGCCACCTGCAGAAGCTTGAAGCGATGCTAATCGTCGCCGACAAAGCGACGACATTGGTGATTACCGGCGCCGGCGATGTTTTAGAGCCGGAATACCCGGTCGTCGCCGTCGGATCAGGCGGTAATTATGCGCTCTCGGCCGCTCGAGCACTCATTGATTACGAAACCGACGCCGAAACCCTTGGGCGCAAGGCGATGGAAATTGCGGCTGATATTTGCGTTTACACAAATGCGCATTTCACCCTCGAGGTGCTTGATGTTTGATCGCACAGATCTGCGCGCAGCGGTCGGCGCGAATATTCTCAGCGCTGAGCAGGCAGCGCGATTTGAAGCTTTCTTACTCTCTCGTAAAGATGATGGGGTGACGACGGAACAAGTCGGCCAGGAGAATTTGCGGTTCCTCGGGAATTTCAATGACATCTTCATTACGCTGGGGCTGGGCATACTCTTTGTCGGCGTGATTGCGCTTGTTGGCACGTTTTCAGCCCCCGCCATGGCCTCGGGCAGTCTCATGGCAGGCGTTCTATTCTCGCTCCCAGTCGCTGGCTTTGCTTGGTTATTGATGGAGTATTTTTGCGCGCGTCGACGCTTGCTGCTCCCCAGCATGGCATTGTCGATCATTTTTGTCGTGTTTTGCTCTGCGGCGGCCATGTCATTTGCGGCCAGCGTGATCGGCGCCGATCTTCAGCGCTTGGATTTCGGCGAGATGTACGCAACCACGGGTCAGTTGGGGGTGTTTGTGTTCCTAGCGGCGCTGGCAGCCTCCATCGCAATTTACATCCGATTTCGACTGCCATTCTCGCTCGCGCTCAGCGCCTTATCGGCCGCCGGCGCGGTCTATGTCGGCGTCGGCTTTTTCGGAAACATATCGCAAGTCGTTGGCGGTCCATTTTTGCTGCTCTTAGGGACCGCGACTTTGGCCGTGGCGATCTGGTTCGACATGCAAGATCCGGAACGGATCCGCAAAGAATCGGACAATGCATTTTGGCTACACCTCGCCGCTGCACCGCAATTGATTTGGGGGATCAGCGCTTTGGTGACAGGCTCCAATGTGCTTGGCGGGTCGACCAGCGGCGCAGATGATGCCGTGCAGGGGATGACGCTGCTCGCCGTCTTATTGGCGATCGGGGTCGTCTCGCTCGCTTTGAACCGGCGCGCCTTGATCGCGGCCAGCTTGCTGACCTTCATCGTCACCCTGGTATTTGTCCTCAACCGGATTGGTTTGGATGGGTTTAATCTCTTCATCGCCGTGACGATGCTGATTGGCACCGGCGTTGTTCTGCTGGGGGCTGGCTGGAAAACCGCGCGCAGGACCGTGCTTGTATTTTTTCCAAAAGGCGACACATGGAGCCGGGTGTTTCCCCCTGAAGTCACTTAAAGTGAGCCCGACCCAATCATGACACAGCTGACGCCTGCGGAAATTGTCTCAGAACTCGACCGCCATATTGTCGGACAAAAAGATGCAAAGCGCGCTGTCGCCCTGGCCCTTCGCAATCGTTGGCGTCGCAAACAAGCGCCAGAGGGATTGCGCGAAGAAATCACACCGAAAAACATCCTGATGATCGGGCCAACAGGCGTTGGTAAGACCGAAGTGTCCCGGCGCCTCGCGAAACATGCCAATGCGCCATTTCTGAAAGTGGAAGCGACGAAATTCACCGAAGTCGGCTATGTCGGACGCGACGTTGAACAAATCGTTCGCGACCTCGTCGAAGCCGCGATCGGTATGCTCCGCGACCAAAAACGCCGGACCGTCGAAGACCAGGCCCGCGATACGGCCGAGGAGCGTTTGCTCGACGCACTGGTCGGCGAAGACGCCCAAGCGTCAACCCGCGAAGTTTTTCGGCGCAAACTGCGTGATGGCGACTTGGATGATAAAGCGGTCGATATCGATTTGGCCGAGTCGCAAAGCCCGATGCAGATGATGGATCTGCCCGGCGCGGGCTCTATGAGTATGATCAATCTCGGCGACATGCTTGGCAAAGCGATGGGGCCCCGAACGAAACGCGTGCGCACCACGGTGCGCGATGCCTATCAACCGTTGATCGACGAAGAAGCGGACAAGCTCATCGATGAAGACGCGATCGCACGCGATGCGTTGCGCGCGGTCGAAGAGGACGGAATCGTTTTCCTTGACGAAATCGACAAAGTGGCAGGGGCATCTCAACGCTCTGGCGCAGATGTCAGCCGCGAAGGCGTCCAACGCGATCTTCTGCCTTTGATCGAAGGCACGACGGTTTCAACCAAACGCGGCCCGGTGAAGACCGACCATATTCTGTTTATTGCGTCAGGCGCCTTTCACGTCGCCAAGCCGGCCGACTTGCTGCCGGAATTGCAAGGCCGATTGCCCATCCGAGTCGAACTGACCGCTTTGTCTCGCGATGACATGCGGCGGATCTTGGTCGAGCCGGAGGCCTCACTGATCCGGCAACATCAGGCGCTGATGGATGCCGAGGGCGTCACGCTAACATTTGAAGAAGCGGCGATCGACGCGCTTGCTGACTTAGCGGTCAAAGTGAATGACTCGGTCGAGAATATTGGCGCCCGCCGCCTGCATACCGTTATGGAACGCCTGCTCGATGAAATCAGCTTCACCGCATCCGATCGGTCCGGTGAAACGGTCACGATCTCCGCTGAATATGTCCACGCGCAGCTGTCCGATTTGGTTGGCAATGCTGATCTGTCCAAATTCATACTCTAAACAGACGCAATCAGCGGACCCCGCGCTGAGAGACGAAAATACCCAGTAGGATCAGCGCGCCACCACCCAGTTGCAGCGGCGCTAAGGGCTCATCAAACAAACGCCAAGAAATGGCGGCGGCAACGACAGGCTGGATCAGAACAAGGACGCCGGCAATCGCGGCTGGGGTATGCCCGAGGCCGGTCACGATCAGCCCTTGACCGGCGATTTGGACGACCAGAGCCAAGAAGAGCGGCGCGAAGAAACCGCTGATCGTGCTCGGCAAAAACGGTTCCTCGAAGACGATGACCATCAACGCCGCGACGCACACTTCGACCACCGTCAACCAAAATATCGCCTCCAGCCCTGAAAGCGTTCGACGCGCCACTTTTGATGCAACCATATAGCAAGAGACCAAAATCGCAGCGCCGAGCGCAAGCGTGTCTCCGCGAAGATCTGATTTTCCATCAGCACCGCCGCCAAGTGACAGCGCCGCTGCGCCGCACATAGCGATCAAGACGGCTAAGAGCCAAACCGGCGTTGGGCGTTCCTTGAGGAAAATCCAGGCCACCAAACCGACGCCAATATTGCCGAGATTGACGATGAAGGTGGAATTCGCCACCGTCGTGAAGGTCAAGGCCCAATGCCAAAGGGCAATATCAAGCGCAAAGCAAATCCCGCCAATGATGATGAAGCGATTTGGCTTGGCTGGTCGACGCCGTTCGACGATCAGCACCAGGAAAAATAGGAGCGGGGCGGCGAAGACAAACCGCCAAAATGCGATCGCTTGTGGCCCCAGATCACCTAATCCCAATCGCAATCCAATCGGCGCAAAGCCAATGCAAGCCCCGCCGACCAGTACCATAACCGGACCGTACCACGCTGTCCGCCGCGCCGTTGCTTGGGACGGGGTCATCTTAGCCAAACCCCAGCTGCTGCTTGATTTGGTCGGCGGAAATACCGGCCGCGCGCAGGTTGGCCAGCGTTGGGCTTTTTTCGCGTTTTGAGAGTTTTTGTCCCATCTCATCGGTGACCAAGGGATGATGCTGATAAATCGGCTGCGGCCAGTCGAGCAAAACTTGTAAGAGTGTTTGAATGTGTGGAGCGTCAATCAGATCTTCACCGCGAATCACATGCGTGACGCCTTGCAGCGCATCATCATGCGTCGCTGCCAGATGATAGGCACTGGGGCTGTCTTTTCGGGCCAGCACGATATCGCCCAACCGGCCGGGCTCAGCAGACCGCGCGCGCACGCCCTCTGGCGTCAACTCGCGAAACGCCAAGTCGGCCCACACCGCCGGGCCCAGTGCGCGCTCCGCCGCTGATAGCGACAGGCGCCACGCAAACGGATCGCCGCGCTGGCAGCGCTCATATTCGTCGATCGGGACATGCGGACCAGGTCGCAAAGGATCTGCCAATTGCGCCAGCTCGGCGCGTGTTCGAAAGCAGCGATAAACCAGACCGCGCCCAGCCAATGCCTCGACACAAGCGGCATAGGCCTCGAAGTGGTCCGACTGCACCCGCACCGGCGTCGGCCAAGTCAGCCCGAGCCAAGCCAAGTCTTCAAAAATGGCGCTGACATATTCGGGGCGACAGCGCGAGGTATCGATATCTTCGATCCGCAATAAGACCTGGCCGCCCGCGATTTCCGCCTGGCGCCAAACCTGTAAAGCCGAGGCCGCATGACCAAGATGTAAGTAATAGGTGGGCGACGGTGCAAATCGGGTGACAAAAGCATTCAAATCTGGTCTCCCTCTTCGCCAACCCTTTCTAATCGTCCCCTAACAGTCATTTAGCGTTGCGAGAATGCCTCCCTCTGCGGTATCAAGCGCCGCAAGTATAGAATCAGGCGGATCGCTCAGTGCCGACCCAAATTACCTCTGTCAGTGCGTGGTTCGAGTCCGTTTTGGCGGGGTCGCCCTTATGGAGCGCGATCGGATTGGCTGCGGCCGGGCTTTTGGCGCTGTTCTTTTTCCTGCTGGCCCTGCGCGGCGTCCGCGCGATCTTTCGCGCCCTCTCAATGACGCTCGCCAGCCGTAAGCGGCGCTCGACGCAAGGGTTTGGGATTTCGATCGCACCGCTTCACGGACCCGGTGGCACAACGCAAACAAAGGCGATTCTAAGCGCGCTCGACGAGCATCTCGGGCTTTTCACGTTTGGCTCACCTTATGAAGTGGTGCGGGCGCCGCGCTTGCGGATCAAAGGCCAAAAAGGGTTGCGCGCCTCGGCCACGAAATGGCTTGAAAAGTCATCAACAGATTTGGTGATCTGGGGCCACCGACCACGCGGCAAGCAGCAGCCATCACATGTTGAAGTGCTGTCCTTGGGCGGATCCTTGCGGCCCAGCGACGCAATGCATTCTGAAGGGGTGCTGCCGCTCATCACAAAGACCAATGCCGAAACCACAGGCCGCGTCACGGCCTATTTGATCGCCCGCGCTTTACAGCCCGGCCTTTCCGACGGAACGGCGTTTCGAGCCGAAAAACTCGAACCCGTGGCAGCGATTTTGATGGCCTGTCTGCAGGATCGCACGCAGCTCCCGGATCGCACGTGTCAGACGCTTGAAAGCGATTACTGCTCGATGGCGCTCGCCCTCGGCACGGATCAGCATTTGAAAAGGGTGATCGACCTGCGCCGGCGACGACTTGCTGGCGAGGAGCGCCTGCCGCCCGAATTCGAGATCCAAGCACGCATCGATCTTGGCCGCGCACTGTTGCTTATGGCGAAAACCAATTTCGATCCGATCCGCGTGCGCGAAGCGATGGATCATCTCAAAGTCGCGGTGGACAAGCTTAAAGTAGAACCGGTGTTACGCCTGGCGCAAGCGACCAATCAAGCCGTTCAGCAGGGACAGACCATGCTGTCAAATCGCAAACGCTTTTCCGTCACGGGTGGCTCGACGCTTTAATCTAGCGCATGCGCGCCCGGCATCGGACAGGTCACGCCGGTCCCGCCAATACCGCAATAACCAGCCGGGTTTTTGGCCAGATATTGCTGATGATAATCTTCTGCCGGATAAAAGGCGTCAAGCGGCTTGATCTCGGTCGTGATTGCACCGCGGCCCGCCTGTTTCAGCGCCGCATCATACCGGGCCTGACTGGCCTTAACGGTCGCCATGTCATCGGCATTGAGCGTGTAAATCGCAGAGCGGTATTGCGTTCCAACATCATTGCCCTGGCGCATGCCTTGGGTCGGATCATGGCTTTCCCAGAACAGCTTTAAGAGCGCTTCGAGCGGGATGATTTTTGGATTATAAATCACGCGGACAACTTCTGTATGGCCGGTGCGCCCCGAACAGGCTTCTTCATAGGTTGGGTTCGGCGTGAAACCGCCAGCATAACCAACTTGCGTCAGATAGACACCATCGGTTTGCCAGAACACCCGTTCTGCTCCCCAAAAACAGCCAAGCGCAAACACGATCTCGCGCAGCCCGGTCGGCACCGGTGCAGCGAAGCTGCGACCGTTGACAAAATGGGTCTCCGACGTCGGAATCGGCTGTGCGCGCCCCGGCAAGGCGGACTCGCGGCGCGGCAAAGCAAGGGGCTTACGAGAAAATAGCATGGCAGACCTCTTTCTGCAGGTTCCGTCCTTATATGGACCACTTGCAGTCAACTGCAATGACACGCCTTGCGATCTGGCCCGGCTGAAGTATACAGCGCGGCTTAAGGTGAGGTGGCCGAGTGGTCGAAGGCGCACGCCTGGAACGCGTGTAGGCGGTATCCCCGTCTCCAGGGTTCGAATCCCTGTCTCACCGCCACTCAGTCTGCTCTTTCCGCCGCTCTCCGGATCGATCCCGGAACATGCCCCCCATTCCGGGACTTAGTCGGTGATTCAGTGATTTGCGGCCCTCCAGAGCAGGTCATCTGACCCTGACCTAGCCCCCTGAACTGCAGCCAGGTTTTGGTTATAGAAATTGGCTGTTCAGGAGAGAGTTGTGGCTCGTAAGCGTTACGTGGGCCGAGGAGATCATCCGTAAGCTGCGCGAAGCGGATGTGTTGATCGGGCAGGGTCAGACGGTGGAGGACGTTATCCGTCATCTTGGGGTGTCGGATGTCACCTACTATCGCTGGCGCAAAAGTTAAGCGGATCGGCAATCGCATGAGATGCGATTGCCCGCGCAAACGGCGGTCTGAAGGTTGATCAGGCTGAGCGGTTCAAGGAATTGGAGAAAGAGAACGCTCGATTGAAGCGCCTACTCGCTGATGCGGAACTGGATAAGTCGATTCTGCGTGAAGCCGCGTCGGGAAACTCCTAAGCCGTTCGCCCACGAACGCCATGCATTCGAGTGAGCGAAGGTGAACCGCCGTCGTAAGTTTGTTGATCACGTCAAAAAGACGCTTGGCGTTTCCGAGCGCCTGGCCTGCCGGTTTGTGGGGCAAACCCGCTCTACACAATCGAGACGGCTGAGGATTGCAGATAATGAGCACGCTCTGACATCAGCGATCATCAGTCTTGCGCGTCAGTATGGTCGCTATGGCGATCGGCGGCTCACAGAACTTGGTCAGAACCTACCGGCGAACGTGATACCGCCTTGGGAGTTTGGGACGGCGCGAATGCCGCTAGAGACAAAGCTCCGATCCTGACGTCAAGGTTGGGCTGATTAGACTAGGCAGGCCCAGACTCGACGTTTCAATTGCGTGCAATTTCAGAGGTAATTTGCCTGAACTGCCTGAATAAGATCGGACGTCCGACACGCAACACTGTCATAAGCGCCTCTCATTGCATCTTCATGCTCGGCGTTCTCTTCGTCAACAGAGCGAGAAGCGCGAGCTACAAAAGAGGAAGTTTCTGACATGTCCAACGGCAATCTTCCCCTCTAATCTGGTCGCTCGTGATGAACGATGGGTTTCACATGATCTGGACCCTCATCTGCAGCCACGATCAAGTTATACAAATAGTCTTTCAGGGCGCTAGGCCGCCCCACCCCGGCGAACCACCCAAACGCCAAGACCCGGTGCATTAAAGATCCATTCGCAACGCTCATCTCAGGTCTGCTTTGTCTTTATAGGGTCCAGTCGTGTCGAAGTTGCGAACCGTTCCGAAGGCGGGCGCGAGGTTTTGTAATGTGACGGTGCCGTCTTGAGATCGCGTCAAAGAAAACGCATCATATACCTCGCCCGTTCCTAAATGTGAGGCCACATTTAGAACGTTTCCGTCAATCCGCACGACTTGATAGGTCGGCGTATTTGTGGCCCAGCGCTCGAGCGAGATATCGTCACTGAATTTCTGTTTGTTTTTCGCAAAGTGCTCAGGAGTCATATTCCCGCTCATCGCGCCGGAAATTGACACAATGACCACAAGGTCGACCTCGCGCTTTTGCCCAAGGACGACACGCGCCTGCGCGTCCGGCAAGCCTGGACCGACATCGTCACCAAGGCTTGCGCGCGTATAGCTATGATTGTGGCCCGCGAGAATGAGATTGATCTCCGCGCGCTCTGCAGCCGCGATGAAAGCATCCTGGCGGGCGCGGTGAAAATCTCCGCGGTCAGGATTGTTCACATAGCCTTGAAGACCCGGACGATAGGGCGAGTGATGCATGCCGATGACTTTCCATGTCGCATCCGAGCTCGAAGCTGTCGCAACCAACCAGTCAAGTTGCTCGTTCCAATAAGGGCTCGAGGAATCCAGCACGAAGACATGTAAGTCTTTGCTGATCCGCATATCAAATACCGTCTCGCGCAGCGATTTTGGCAAGGATTTGGTGACGGGCAATGTGAACATTGGGCGCCATAAATCCGTCAACACACCCTTCCCGTCCTTGGTGCCACCGTCTGGCGTTTCAAGATACTCATGATTACCCGCGACTGGGATCACTGGGATCATTGCGTGGATAAAGCCGCTGGCTTGAAACCACTCCCCCCATTCCAGGTCTCGATCGCCTTTATTGACAAGATCGCCAGCATGCAAAACGAAGCGGGCATTTGGTGCCGACAGCAAACCCTGCCGGAAAATGCGCGACGCATGAGAGAGGATCCCGTATTGCGCATCACCATAATAAAGAAACGAGACCGCCCCTTCTGTCGGTGCCGTGCGTGTTTGAAACCATTCGCTCCAATGGCCTTGCGCGCCGCGGACACGATAGGCGTAGAGCGTGTCTGGTTCTAATCCGTCCAGTGTCACCGAGTGATAGTGCACGGGACCAAGACCTTCATTGGGTGGGCCACCGCGATCTGCCGCGTAATTGGTTTGCGAGAAATCGACCCGCTCATAACGTGCAGCCTTCGGCAACGCGCCAATATCAAAGCGCGAGTCAGCACTCGCGATCGTATATTCGGCAATCGCTGAGGAGACCGTTGCGTCAGTGCGCCAAGTTAGCGTTAGGATGGTTTGCGGGTCTTTGCCGGGGGATACGATAATGCGGTCGGGCCATGAACTTGGAAACTGCCAGGGTGGGGCCGCCGGTGCGTGATTTGGGTGGGCGAGCGCCGGGCTACAGACAAGACCGATTAGGGCAAAACAAGCCAGTAAGCGATTTATCATCTTAAGTCCCACCACTCTCGATATGGCCCGGTATTTGAGAAGAGACGCGTCTCTCCGAATGCTGGCGCGCCCTGCGTCAACTGCTTTTGACCGGTCACAGTCTTGCGCAATTGGAAGGCATCATAGATGTCACCGATTGCGGTCCGGGCCTCGTAAGATAGAACATCGCCATTGATGCGTAAGACTTGAAACATGGGCGTGTTGCCCGCCACTCGATCGAGCGATAGATCGCCCAGATCTGTCGCGCCGTCGCCAACACTTTGCTCAACCCGGTCAGCCGACCAGATGTCGGTGTTTTTCGCCCCGGACGAAGAGATGACAAACACTGTTCTCACCGCGTTCGCATCGCCGAGCGCTCGGCGCGCTGTTTGTTGGGTCTCTGGCAAACTGGCCCGACCATAAGTGTGGACATGTCCGGTCAAGACAAGATCGACCTCGTGCTTGTCGATCACGCTTGAAAGCGCGGCGCGGCGAGCGGCATCATCCCGGTTGCGATCAAAGCTCTCAGGAAGAAAGTATGGATGGTGCATCGTCACTATACGCCATTTAGCGGTTGAGTTGGACAGCTTTTCATCGAGCCAAGTGGCCTGGGCATCGAATGTGTCTTGAGCTGAATCGATCACAAAGAGGTGCAAATCATCGGAGTAGCGAAGATCGTAGTTCGACTCCTGCAAATGATCCGGTAGACTCTTATCGACAGGCAAAGTGAATTGCGGCCGCCAAAGGGGGGTGCGCACGCGAGTGCGCTTTGGGCTTGGACCTTCGGAGAACACCGTAATGTTCTCATGATTTCCCGGTACGGGAACAACCGGGATCATGGCATGAATAAAGCCGCCAGCTTCAAACCACTCGGCCCAATTGTAATCACTGTCGCCTTTTTGAACCAGATCACCCGCATGCAGGAAAAACGCGGCATAAGGCTCAGTTTGAAACGCGGCGCGAATGACCCGCGACCAAGTCGGACGAACGCCGTTTTGTGCATCCCCGAAATAGACAAAAGAGATTGGCCCTGAAGTCGATGCGGTCCGTGTCTGATACCATTCACTCCAATGCCCGCGTCCGCCTTGGACACGCCACGCGTACAAAGTGTCAGGTTTGAGCCCGGTAAACGTGTACGAGTGATAGTGCGCTTTTCCGAGGCCAACATTTTCGAGCGACTCCATCGCTCCGTCTGAAACCCTAAAGGTCTCGAGGTCGACGCTTTCCGTCTTCGCACGATAGGTCTCGGCCCCAAGGTCAAAGCGCGTGTCGGCGGTCGCTTCTGCGATTTGGATAATGGTTCGCCCGACCGATATATCTGTCCGCCAAGTCGCTGAGAATTCGGTGGCAGGGTCGCCGCTTAACGTCGCAATGACACGATCTGGCCAGCTCGTTGCTGCTTGCCAAGGCGGGAGCGGTTCCGAGTGTCCAATTGGATGCGCTTGCGCGGCGACGGTCATCAACAAAGTGCTGAAACCGGCAAGAATAACCCGTAGAGACATAAACTCATCCTAATGCGAACGGGGTGCCGCGCTGACCCAGCGCGGCGACCGTTTCAACTCGGCTGGAGACTAAAACTTGTATCCGACCGAGATTTGATAAATTCGGCCTTCGACCTCAATGTCTTCGAGGCGTTGAGGCGTGTCGTAATATTTGTAGTTCTGCTCTTCGGTCAGATTGAGCGCATCGAACGAGAAACGCAATCCGTTTTCGAAGCGATAGCGTAGACCGAGATCGAGCCGACCATCTTCATCATTGAATTGGACGTTTTCGGTTTGACCACCTTGGTCGATAAGAAACTCGTCTCGGTACGTATAAGCGAGACGGCCTGAGAACCCGCCTTGCTCATAATATCCGACCAAGTTGAATGAGTTTTCTGACGATCCTGGGAATGGCAGCGTTTCGCCGGACGCCGAGGTGAACTCAGAATCCGTGTACGTATAATTTACCGCTATACCGAAATTGCTCCAATTCCCGGGGAGGAAGTAGAACGGGGTTTGCAAACCAAGTTCAACACCTTGAATGGTCGCTTCGCCGCCATTGACGGCGATATCGCCTTGAAAATCGAAACTGCCGGTCAAACCAGCAGTGCTCGCGATCAAATCACGCGTGCTTTGCGCGATATACTCGTCAGCGAAGGCATCAACCGTGTCTTCATCATCCGTCGTCAGGACAAAGTTCTCCACGTCTTTGTAAAATACCGCGGCCGTCAGAGCGCTCTCATTGTTTTCGCCAAAGTACCATTCAAATCCAAGGTCATATTGCCAAGCGCGGAATGGATCTAAATCAGGATTGCCGATCTCGATATTGGTTTCCGCAAGGCCCGTATCCGAGTCAATGTCGTCGATCCGAACTACGAATCCAGGCTGAATATCGGCGACTTGTGGCCGCGTCATCGCACGACTGATGGCGCCGCGCACGAGAAAGTTGGAGTCGGAGTCCTGAGACATAACAATGTTGAACGATGGCAGGACATCGGTATAATCGCGATCAAGTGTTTGGGTGCCGATGCCGTTAAACACTTCGATCGCATCGCCAGCAAGATCAATGATGCCGTTGCCTTCATAAGATGTCTGCACGACGCGAACGCCGACATTCCCGCGAGCGAATAGTCCGAAAAGATTATCCTGCTCATAATTTCCCACAATGTAGCCTGCGAGCGTGTCCTCGGTCAGCGTCCAGATGTTCTCATCTTGGACCGTCGCGTCCGAGAAGCTCGATGAAGATGGGAAGCGGTTGTAAATTTCAAGCGGGTCAATCGATGGCCAAACGCGGAGCAAGCCATCGCCGCCAAAGCCGTCGGCAAAACTGCCATCGACCACAAAGGGCGGGGCACCGTCTGAGTAACCGAGATCCCCCGCATCACTGCTTTCAACCTGCGCTTGGCTACGATCAAACTCGGTCGACGCAAGCCGCCCCCCAATCGCGAATGAGGTCAAGGCCCCAAGTTCAAGTGCCCGTTCGGCATCAAAGCTCAGACCTTGTTCTTCGATCGAGATGGTCCGGATTTGTTGATCCAATTGACGCAGTGGGCTGAACCCGTCCAAGTCTAAATCACCGGCCTCAAAGGTTAATTCAGGATACTCAGGATCATTGGCGATCGTATAAGACACCGTTCGGTTCTCGCGGCCACTGACGCGCGTTTCGGTAAATTCTTCCTCCGCTGAGGAAAAAAACGTTTCCCCGGAGAGGTCCCAATCGCCAAGCGACCAATCAAAACTGCCGGTCACACCGTATGTTACGACATCGGTATCGCGAAAAAATTGAGCCGGTTCGACCCGCACGCGATTAAACGTACCAGATAGCAAAGTGTTGGTGTTTGGATCAATCTCGCCATCTGTGATGCCATTGGTTCGGCTGAATTGAGATTGTAAGCGTGATTGTTGGCGCTCTCGCGCTTCCTGAGTATACAGACCGTCCAGCGAAAGCGTGAGCGCCTCAGATGCAGCAATCTGGAGCTTGCCGTTCAAGTTGACCTTATCTACCTCGACCTCACGCTGCTCCTGTCGAATACGTCCAGGGTAAAAGCCACCAATTAAAGCCTGCAGTGCGGGATCGGAAGCATCGTCCAAATCGCCCTCTTCGATCTCGATCCAATCTTGATTGGATTGAATCTTGTCGATTGACCGATCTCGCTGCTCAAAGGTCCCTGCCAGTAGAAGACCGATTTTCCCGTCCCCATAGACGTTCGAATAGAAGCCGGTCAGAGACGGCTCGTCAGCGTCTCGAACATCCGAGCGCAAAAGGCCTCCTTCAAGGCCCCAAGTCATTTTTCCGAGATCCAACGGATCAGGTGTTTTTAAACGGACAATCCCGCCGACGCCGCCTTCGACATCCGCCGCTGTCGGTGATTTGATTACTTCGATGGAATTGTACAGATCAGACGCGAAAACGGACAAGCTGCTGCCCCGTTCCGGATCGGCACTGTCAATCGTCACGTTGGTCGATCGTCCATCGAGTTCGACGCGTGTAAACTGGGCGGACAAGCCGCGAATGTTCACTTGCTCGCCCTCGCCATTATTGCGGGTAATTTGGACACCAGCGATCCGCTGAATAGATTCCGTAAGGTTCTGATCTGGAAATTGGCCAATGTCTTCAGCCGTTATGGCATCGATAATTTGGTTGGCGTTTCGCTTGCGCTCCAAAGAACTCGCAAGCGAGCTGCGAAAGCCAGGCACCTTAATCGTATCAAGCACTCTAGGTTCCTCTGGGACAGGCGCCGGTACGGATGCGGAAGAGCTCTCAGCTTGAGCCAAAGTGATCGGTTCGACGCTTTGTGCTGACCCCTGGATTTCTGGTTCATTCGCCGATGGCGAGACAATCGCGATGGTCCGGTCATTGATGTACGCAAACTCCAAATCGGTCTGCGCCAATAACGTAGTAAGAGCATCTGCCTCGGTGAACGCGCCATCAATTTCTGGCGCGGTCATGCCGAGCGCATCGTCGCTCGAGATAACGATTTGCTTGTCTATTTGCTCTGCCAACTTATTTAATGATGCCTCAAGCGGCATCGCTTTTATGTCAATCTCATGCGCTTCAGCTTGAGCAGTTTGAGCGTTCGCAATGCCGAACAAAATCGTGGCAGCGCACAGGCTAGACGAGCTTCTCAGTAGAATTCTGACTGGCCGAGTGCTTTTTTGAGAAGACATGACGGACGATCCCTTCTGGTCCATGGCCGCCGCTGCGCCCCTCCCTTAGGGGTCGCTTCGTGCGGTTTGGCCATCCGAGCCTTAAGAGGGGGACGCGGTTTTAGGTTGGGTATAGATTCATATAAAATTCACAGTTCTTATTCGTTTCGACGCGTGGTTTGAAGAATTTTGTACCCAAATCTACGGTAAGAGCGGTCTATACCCTTAGAGTAGTTCTAGCGGCTAAGGATAAAGATCATGAGCGGGTCGCAAAACGCACCAGAAGCGGCTCCAGAGCCCCACCACAAAAGGATGCATGACCTGTTTGTGGACTACGGCCCGAGCTTATTGCGTTTCTTATCCTATCGGGTCGGCAATGAAAGCGATGCCAGTGATCTCGTCCAAGAAGCTTACTTGCGACTGTCCAGAGTGAAGAACCAGGACCTCATTGAAAAACCCGTCGCATATTTGTTCCAAATCGCCGCCAACCTCGCGAATGAATTTCACCTTCGCAAACGCAAGTCCCCGGTCACAGTTGACTACGACGCGCTCGCTGCGTTTGGCGGTGATGGTGATGATGATCGCTTTCAACGTGATATGGAAGCCCGCTCGGGTGTTCAAGCGCTTGAACGCGTTTTAGGAAAGCTACCGCCGCTTTATCGCGAAATTCTCCTCTTGCGAAAACTAGATGGCTATAGCCACGCCGAAATCGCAGCGAAACTCGAGCTATCACAACACACGGTCCACCGTTACTTGACCCGTGCCTTGGCGCGGTGCCGTGAGGAGTTATCCGAATGATGAAGGTTCTAAATAAGCAAATCGCCCAAGAAGCTGCAGAGTGGGCCATTCGAGTTGACTCTGGCCCGTTAGATATGATGGCTCGCGAGGACTTATCAACTTGGCTGACGGCATCGCCAGCACATATCGAAGAATTCCTGCTCGCCTCGTCAATCTTGTCCGGACTCTCGCATGCAACACTCGTCGAGCGCACGGGGGCACATGACGTGTTGCAGACCGCGAATGCGAATGTTTTCTCTCTTCAGACCGAGCGCGAACCGTCGGTGCAAACCGCCCCCGCCATTCAGCGGCCTGCAAAATTGCGTAGGCAAACCATGGTCGCACTTGCCGCCCTTTGCGTGCTTGGAGTTGTGTTTTGGCCGCTGCTCATGGGCAATTTCAACCACACTCAAGCGCCGGAGTCGTTCCGGACCACGCTCGGCGAACAACGCACACTGCAGCTTGAAGATGGCTCCTTGATCCATCTGAATACAGACTCTGAAGTTTCCCTGTCCTTCACACGTCGTGAACGTCATGTTGACTTAACGCGCGGCGAAGCCCTGTTTGATATTGAAAGCGATCCGGACCGTCCTTTTCGGGTAACGGCGGGTGATACGGTTGCCGAGGCCCTCGGCACGGTGTTCAATGTTCGTCTGACGCAAGAGGCGGCGGTTGTTTCGGTTGTTGAAGGCAAAGTAAAAGTCGAGCAAATCGGCGGACCGCGCTTCAATACACCCGTCTTCACCTCCATGAATCCAGCCTCTCCAGACCTCGTGTTGAGCGTCGGCGAAACGGCTCGCCTAGAACCGAGCACTACGATCATCGACCTTGGCGAAACTGAAATCCAAACGATTATGTCATGGCGCGAGCGAAGAATCGTTTTTGAGCGCCAAGCGCTCGGCGAAATCGTCAGTGAGTTCAATCGATACAATGAAGATAAACTGTTTGTTTCAGATAACAATCTGAGCGCGCGTCAGTTTTCCGGTACATTCGAAGCAGATGATCCCGTTTCCTTTGTCATGTTCTTAGAACAGCATCACAATGTAAGATCCGTCACCGTCGGCCGGTCGATCTACCTTGAACCACGACCGTAACACTCTGCACCAACGGAATGCATCCGTTGAGACTGTGTCTTTATTCGTTGCCCTGCCTTGACGATGACCGAAAACCTTTTTGGCGAGTTTTAACAGTCGTCGTTTGAGTCGAGTAGGCATCCCCGTTCACGCGCGCATCTATGTAGAACCATCTCGTGATCATAGGTTTTTCGACCAAGACGGAATGGCATAAAAGGCGTTGCTCGTACTGGAAGATAAGCCGAAGAAAATTGGCCATTTACGGTCCTACTGTGCCGACTCGCCTCGCAGAAAGAACCGTTCTTGTACGGATGGATATCCATCAGAATCCGGATAAAATTCATATAAAACAGAGTATTATCTGCGTGACGGTTTTGCAAAACATTTATGAATCGATACCCAACAATGTAGGACTGAGTGCTCGTTATCCATGAGCGACAGACGCGTGTGGGGACCTCGACCACGGGCTCGCTCATCTGGCAACGAGACGGGGTTCGCCCCCAAACGAGGGAATAGAAATGTTATTCAAGACAATGCGGCGATGCTTCGCCGCAAGCGCGATCGGCTTGGCTGGTGCCCTGGGCTCAGGCACGGCATGGGCGGAAAGTCACATCCGAATTGTACTCGAGGATCCAATCGCGCTAAAAGATGACGGATCAATTGATGACGGGACATTCGACGGTTTTATTTCCGAGTTCACTAGGAACGGGCTCGCCTATGGAACTGCATTGACCGTGGAATGGTGGGAAGGCAACAATGGAAGCGCGACCCGTAACGATGATTGCACCTTCACAATTGGGGTATCCAAAGACGGTTATTATTTCGACTCCGGCTACGTCGAGTATGAGCGGCTTCCATTTAACCGACATAAATACAAACTCAGCGACGGATGTAATCCCGAAAAGGTGAAGGCAACGAATTCCTTCATGCGCATCTATCCATCTGATCCAGATGGAATTTTTGACGTTAAAGTACCGCTTGTCTTAAACGAAATCGCAGTCAATTCTGGGAAAAACGTAAAAAAGAGAAACTTTTTTGGCGCTGCACGGCAAGCCGACCGAGGCACGGCGGCCAACTGGTCCATATCTGACGACTGTTTTCCAGAAGCGTTTCTAATGGCCAATACGAGCCTGGCTACTGTGAGCGACGGTCCGAATGATTTCGCGCAATTGAACGTAAACGCGGACCCAAAGCTCTATGAAGGAGGGGATGCTGGCGACGTGTCAAACGAAGGAGGGGTCTTGATTTTTCCCTCGCGTACATGGGGCGACCAAATCGCGCTGACCTTGTGCGATTCTGGCTATCTCAATAACTTGGGCGCGAAATTCCCAGACCCTAATGCGGACTACAATATCTCTTATCCGGCTATGTTTAGCTCGCTGCCCCACAGCCGATTTGCAAATGGCAATTTGACCGGAAACGGTTTGAAGGAATCCGACTTTCGCGGTCAAAACCGAAATATTGCGATCGATGATAAGGATGTCCTCTCAGTCCTGACGTACAATATTTACTCGATCCCTGATAAGCCCAAAAATGCCGGGAAGTGCTTTTTCGCTTGGCCGGGCGGTGGGTGGAGCTCAAACAATGCAATTGGGCGTGCCTGTGACTCTCGCGTGGGATATCGTACACGGCGCCTGCGCGAGATCGCTGAATCTGTTCGATCGGTCCAGCCAGACGTCGTTGTCTTTCTTGAGGCATTTCAGAATCACTTCTCCGGCTACGGACTTAATCGGTGGGGGGCCGACAGCGCGCGCCGTGCTTTGAAAAATGACTTAAACGATCTATACGATTTCAAAAGCGTGGGACCAAGTGGAGGCCGCAATTTTGGCGGCAATCCGACAAGCTGCAATCCAGGCGGCGAAACGACGCGTTTGTCTCAAGATTCCGACGTTTACCCCGATCAAACTTATGCAGACATGTCCCATGATCACTATTGTTCATCCATCAAACGCAACTCGTTGGACTCTGGGGTTTTGATCGGTGTTCGCAGAGCGTCCGCTGGAGTAGATCACGATGCGTTTAAGCATTTTGATGATGCAGACGGCGTCGATAAGGGCTCCTCTAAAGGGATAAAATATGTAAAACTGACCAAAGGCGGTCAGTCCTATCACGTCTTTGGAACGCATTTACAAAGCTCAAAGGATCAATGTGCGGCTCGGATCACACAGCTTCGCGCCATCCGAAGGTTCATCAGTACAAAGACAAACGTTGAGGATGATGCTGATGAGCGCATTATTCTCACAGGTGATTTGAACATTGACCCAATTTTAAACAATCACCAGAGAAGAAACGAGAATGTCGGCAAAACCTGCCGAAATGAGCTCGAATATCTCGTGCAAACACTCCGCACCATGACGGCAAACGTCGATGACCGCGTGACCGCCGGACGCGTGCATCTTTCACCTTACTCAATGCCTTTCTCGAATGATTGCTTGTTGAACCGGAAAGTCATCAGCACCGCTGAAGATGAACGATGTGGCAGGGCTGAGGCACCGGGCAATAAGTCTAAATTGCTCGACCACGTGATTTGGTTGGGTGCGAAACCAAAGCGATCAGGCTCGACTTACTATCGCCAAACAGCAGACGGCGAAGATCATAATCTCGAGTTTCTTGAAGATCTTTCGGGGCATTATCCGATGCTCTCTGTCTTGGATTATCGCGAAAACCCAGACAATCGCTTATGGCCTTGGTACGAATATGGCGACACAAAGTACACTGGAAGAGACGATGATTACATCGCCAGTATTGACTATAATCGGCCCACAACCTGCCCTTATGGAACCATCGTAGAATACGTCCCGTCAGGGGGGTCGCTTGCCTCGAGTGATTATTTGGAACCCGAGCTCGTGTGTCTGCCAGCTCATTGCTATGGCTCAACCAACAGCGCTTCCGGAAATGTTTGTAACCCAGCCACTCACGCCGGCATTGGGGCGGTTCGGAAATATTGCCGAGAGACCGATAGCAATGGGAAGAACCACGCGGCTCCTTGCATTGTTCCTGCCGGTTACCAAAATCTCGCCAAAATGGAGGGTGTTCAGATTTCGGCGTCAGGCTCTTGGAACAATTCTCATCCGGCGCACGTACCCAAATTCGTCACCGATGGGAAAGTCCTTTTCTCGAGCGACACCACTGCGCATGGCTACAGAGTCTGGGCTGGACCAGCTCGCGAAGACGGTCACTGGATCCAGCTTAAATGGCCTAGAGCGCAGTATGTAAAGCGAATCCGGTTTCGGAATTCTGGAAATGACAGCCACAGCCTCAACTCTAGAGCGTGGGCGTCCAAGACATATAGCTTGTTTTATCAAGACGCGTTTGGCATTACCGATGGGTGTTCCGACACTGACTCGATCAACACACTCAGAGGCAATCCTGGCCTCACATGCCCAAAATATTTTGATATGACCGCGTCAATGCCCACCGCTACGCTGACCGTAGAGAATAAGTCCATACCAAATCCAGATGTTTGGCATGTGCATGAGCTGACCAAACCCGTCCTGACCGACTCGATTATTTTCCAATGCGATTCAAGTTGGACGAACGGTAAAACGGGAGGCTGCGGCCTTGCCGAAATCGAAGTCTATGGCGGCGCCGAGTAATCGTCGCGGTTGAAATTGTGCGAGTAATAGATTGCGGCGGCCAGGTTTCGGCCGCCGCATTTTTCGGTCTATTTTTGCCGGAATGAGACGTCTCCCCTTTGGCCTGATACTAGGGGTATAGGTCTGAGCGAACCATGGTCAGTATACCATTTCCAGAAAATGACGTGATCTGGAAGGGCGATTTCGTTTCCGGTGCTGGCGGGCAGTAGACGAGTGAGGCCGCGCCGCGTTGCATTGCTGACGCCATTGTTCGATCAGTGTCCTGGCCTCTTTCAGCGAGCAGAGTATCTCGCCATTGAGCAGCTCATCTCTGAGGTTGCCATTGAAGCTCTCATTGTATCCATTCTCCCACGGACGTCACCTTCGCCCATAGCCTGGCAAGCTTCACCAGTGGGGTCGATATTGTTCACCGGATCATTATGAACATAAGCATACAGATTCAGCTGATCCTAATAGCCAATCGAGAACTGGAGACTGTTCTATAACACCGCGAGACCGCACGCTTCACTTGGTTGCAAATGGCCCGCTCCAAGAACTATCTTGCCCGCGACCTTCACGCCGCCTTTTAAGTTGGAGGCGGCATAAACGCCCCTAAGAACCAACCGTCGATCCTAACCTTACGGTTGGGCGAGGCAGACGAGGCTGGCCGCATCACTTCCTGACGCTCGCGCCTTTATAGAATGTCATTTGTCTTAATGTTCATAACGTTGCACGTTTGGTGATAGGAAAAGGGGGTGTGATTTCAATGGGAACCCGGAAGTTGGTTGGCATTTTCGCAATAGTACTTTTTGGTTTTACTTCGACAGCAGCACAGGATCAGGTCGTCAAAAAAGTGCTTCCTAGTCAGGGGATCGACCGGTCTGTAATCATCGCCCAATGCTCAGCGGTGTCGAGAGCATTCATCTCTCCCTGGGAGAGAAACCGACCACCTCAATTAGAGCCAAGATTTGATTGGTCAGTACCCGCACGCTACGGCATCGACGAAAATAAGAATGGAATCCCAGACCTTCCTAACACCCGAGACTATGTTTTAAACCAGGACCATTCTGACGGCGCTGAGTGCGCCTGCACCCTGTCAAAAGAAGAGTGTGCTCAACAATCTGCGAAATTCAAAGTCACACTGAACGCGACCCATACGCGCGCAATTGACGGGGTCTATCGAAAGAAATCCGTCGCTGATCTGACGACGGAGTACGAGGCGATCGGGTGTCAAAACTCCCGTGCGCTGGCGCAGGAGGCTCTCAATCAGGCTGTAACGCCTGCGCCCGTATTTTGGTACAATTCGAGCGACGGAACAGACGGTCCTGTGTTTAACTGGGTCGTTCGCACTCAAAGCGGCCGCTTTGTTTCCCGGGGCGGCGGCAAAGAAATGCAGTTATGTCTTCCTGAGGGCGGCTACCGTGTCAGTTTGCGGGCAAGAGGACTTGGCGGAACGCCTGATAAGGTCTTGACCCGTACCATCACGGTTGAAGACCATTTTATCGCGCTTTTAGGTGACTCTTATGGCGCAGGAGAGGGCGTGCCCGAGAGATCTTTCCAACCTAAGAGAAGCTGGGAGCGCGTAAGTGACGGCAGGCGCTTTTCAATCAGAAACTATTTCGAGTCTGGTCTGAAGGTTCGCCCCGCTGAAACACTGCCAGCGGCGCAATGGGCAGATCCTGGCAGTCCGATCCCCATGAGATCGGTCGAGCTATTCGCGGATCACTCGGACGGAAGACTAAAACAGTCCATTCAAATCATCGATACGAACCGAATACCCACGAACCAATGGGACAGCCGTAACCGCATATTTTGGGATCACTATCGCAGCCATCGATCGTCTTTCACGCACGCATCACAAGCGGCGCTCGCGATTGAAGAGGCTGACCCGCGCTCATCTGTGACGTTTGTCAATCTTGCTCAAACGGGCGCGACAATTTCGAAGGGTGTCCTTGGTCACTATAACGGAACGGCGATCGGCCGCGATGATGACGCCAGACCACTTCCTTTCGGTGTCTCGAAGCCAATTGCTGCCAAGGGTCGTTCCAGTGGAACACCAATTGGATGCTGGCTCGAACCTCATTTGGGGATGTGCCCGCAAATGCTGGAACTAGAAAGCTTGATAACGACACGGGAGATCGATGATCTTTATATGAGCATTGGCGGCAATGATGCGGGTTTTGCGCATGTCATTGGGATGCTGATGGTGGCCCATCGAGGCGACAGCAAGGATTACCGACCTACCAAACCGAACTCCGCGCATTGTGATGGCGAAAACGACGGATACCGCGTAACAGGCACGGTCTGCAGCACGTTGAGAGCTCTCAAATCTGGTAAATGGCGTGATCTCAATATGAACCCCTACGAGTGGGGGGCTCTTGGCTTTGACGAAATTCAAAATATCACCGGTCTCGATAATCTTTATAAAGACTATGCGAAGCTAAACGAGCGCCTGGACACGTTAAAAGACGAAGGTCAACTTTCCGATAGGATAACGCTCCTCGGTCCCCCATTCTTTGGCCGTCTCCCATACGATATGCTGTCTTGGACGGAAGATCGATTTGGGTTCGGCCGTTTCCGAGCAGGAACTTATAAAGGCGTAGACATGGCTTACTGCTATGCCGACATCATGGATGCCCCGACCGATGTCGAGTTTCATCCTAGAGAATTTAAGTTTGCAGACTGGGACGTTTACCGACCGCTTAAAGCGGAGATGCTGAAAGCGGCGCGAACGCATGACTGGAACTTTATTACGCAAAATGAAGCCGACATCGCGTTTCACGGCATGTGTGGGAACAAGCCATACCGTTTCTATGGTGACTACAGTCCCACGCACCCCGTTGATTTAAGCCGGGCCTCTCAAAAAGGCAGAAGATGGTATCGGACCTCCCCTGCTGGCAAAGCGCTACAGCTCGGCGATGGATCCAACAATTCGGGCATGTTTCATCCAAATGAGTATGGATACGCATATGTGCGCGACCTAATCCTAGACAGGATCCCAAAGCGCTGGGACATTCCTGGTTACTCCATAGCCGACGAAAACGACACATATAGAGAGGCGGAATACTTAGGCTCAGCCCCTGAGCCATTCGACGTGATGGTGAATGGTGTCGACGATGTTCAAACCGTGAAAATTTTCCTGAACAGAGGGAAGATCGCGATCGTTGATTACGCGACGACGCGACCAGAAGACACTGCAACGTGCGTCGCAATAACGGCTCATGCCCAGTACGGCGAAGTCTTCGCGACGAACTCCCGTAATTTGGCTGTAGACCTATGGGATGGTCTTCGACAAGTTCTAGAGGACCGACAACTTGAATCGCCTTCCTCGTACGACTTTGGTGACAGCTGCGGGGATAACTTCACGCCGCAGAAAGCCTCGATCCCTGAAAATCAGAGAACCATGATGCAGTATGGTAAAGCGCGCCTGGTCATTCCTGCCACTCAAGCGCCGCGACGTGTAACCGTTTCATTCAGCCACCCGATGAACGTGTTGTACGATCCTGTGACAGGCAGAGGTGATGTTATAGGAAGGATCGAAAAACCGCGCATCATTGGTCGGGCTGAGATCAAAATTATCGATGCCCCACCCGAAATAGGGAGAGTACAATTTCCTGTCATTATCGGTGGTGATTAGATAACTATCTGCGGGGAATTGTCAGCGCAAAGTGAGCTTTACCCGCCTTGTCCGAGGTTCGGTCTATGGACCAAGAACCCATTGCGCTATTTCAAGACATCGCCTGAGATCATCCAGCTTGCGATGATGATGTATGTCAGATTTCGGCTCTCACTCCGTAACGTCAAAGACCTGCTCCACGAGCGCGGCATCGATATCTGCCATGAAAGCGTCCGGACTTGGGTCGACCGCTAAGAGTTCGGTCGCCATCTGAAAAACAGAGCGGAGAATAGTCACCTGTCGTTTCGAAGAAGAGAGCGGGCGATGTCGAGATTTCGAAGGATGAGCAACCCACGGCGTTCGAGGGACCGTGGCCACAGATGTGGCCGCGTAAGCGCGAAGAACGCCTCAACCCATGCCTCGTTCCACAATCACTTCAATCTAGACCACCACATCAATCATCGCTCCACATTTAAATCGATGAGAAACGCCGCCCTCTCTGAATGGCGTGGGCTCCTGGTTGGATAAGGGCACCTACCCCTCACGCTACTGGAGACGGGCTCGCATTAGACTGACAGTGCCCAATTTAGAATCGCATCCGAATCAAGCCTTGTATAGCCGATGCAAAAACGGTTGGACGCCCCCAAGCGTCTGGTCCCAAATAGAGTGGACCCCAGCCATTGTCCCAATGATCTATACGAAGTGTACGGATGTAAACATCGAACCAGTCCTCGCGACTCCTGCGTGCAATCTCTGCATTCATCACGACGGTTCCATCCTGATCTATACCTCGAAGATACCATCTCGGCGCGCCGCCATCCGGTGATTCCAATTCTCTCGAATAGATATAAATGAGGCCTGTAGACGAGGATAGCTTCGGAACCGCACTCCATCCAAAGATTGAAGCATTGCTCCATGCAATCGCTGCTGTCTCAGTTCGATGATCAACATTGATTCTTGAAAACCCTCCCCGAGGCTGAGGATTATCGACAAATGGGTCTTTATAGCAGAATGTATTTCCGGCAAAAATCGAGAACCCGAACGATACGAGCGAGTTATCGCAGGCACTTTCACCATCGGGCGCTTCTGGGAACGCTTCCACTTCGCTGACCAGGGCTCCGGACCCCCGATCATAGAGAACCACGTTCATTCGATCCGAGTTATCCGTGATGGCGACAAAACGCTCACCAACAAGCGTGGGCGTCGTTCCAGCCGCCGCATTCAACTGCCCGCATTTTTCTGTTTCATCATTCTGGTAGAGACTGCGCCAAATCACCAAAGCCGCAGGATCAAGATCACTTAAATCGATGTGCTCTGGAACATCCAAACGATACATCGCTTTCGACGTGACGACAAAAGCCCCATCTGCTCCAGCAGCGAACGAATTGTTCACTCGCTCGTCCGTTTCGCCAATCGATCTAAGGTCAATCTCGACTTGTACGCCACTCAAATTGGCTATTCCAACCTTGGCCAACTTTGTCACGTACCAGTAGTGATCCCGCGCCCACCAAAAAGGGGCAACTGCGGCGATTACGTCACCCGCCTCTAAGCCGGGAATGGGGATCTCGACCGATGTAAAGGCATCTGCACCCGTATCAGTGACAACTAGCGTTCCATCGAATGTGGGCGCAATTGCTTTGTCATCATCCGTAAGAAAAAAGTAGGCACCGCCGCCAGTTTCTTTGAACAATTTGTGCGGATTGAAAAATAGCCCTTCATCACGTGCATACATGTCAAGTAACGAACTGACATCAAGCCTTCTGATGTCAGCAGCAGTCAGTCTTACTGTCATCACAGTTGTGGAAGACAGACGCTGCGTTTCTAAAGTCTCAAGCGATGTTTGATCAATCCGCAATAAGCTAAACACGCTTTGGCCCGACACTTCCAATCCAGTGAAGTTCAATGGGCTTGGGGCTAAAATTGCGCGCGCCCAGCCCCAAAAGGACCGCGGTCGTGAAAATTTGGCTGCGGTTCTGGTTTCCGGTCGGGCCCCAATCGCGATAATTTCATTTCGCGAGTTGAACGCCAAAGTCGAAATCATCCCGATTTTCGAGACCCCTTCGCCCCTGTAATCCTTGTAATCGACCTCCGGGGGTGGGCTGTCTGGTGTCGGCCCGGCCTCTGAAGAAACATCTGTAGCCGCGGCGTCTTCATGCATATTTGTGCAGGACCGGCTGAGGAATGGATGCGGTCGCACCCCCTTTGAGGCGACGTATTCCAGAAACTCAGCAAGACTCGGCATGCGTGTGCGCTCTGCCTCGGGCCACTTCATAAGCTCAGCGAGAGACAATCCGCTATCGACCAGTTCCAAGCCAAGGAACTGATCATTGATTTCAACGACCGACAGCATCCGAACTATCGTCCCTCTAACGCGTCAAGGCGCTCAGTTACACTACGCAGCGCCGTTTGCAGCTCTTCAATTATTTCCGTCAGTTTAACTGCCTCATATTCGACAGACGCACTGTCATCGGCGGGCGTGTCTGGACCCCTAGGTAAACCAAGCCCTCCACGACCCAAGCGCGCTGAAGGTGGGAGGCTCACGCCGGGATTGATGCCCCTAATTCGCGGGCGGCGGATGGCACGTATCGTAAGATCATGAACCGAAACGTCCTCGGACATCTCGACAGGTCCGTTGAATGTCGTTGGTCCCTCAATCTCGACTATTCCAGAAAAAGTAACCGAGCCATCAATCGAAACGCCACCAGGATAGTCACCCGCATAGTTGATTGACAGACCATCATTATGATTATGCACCAGGGCCCGCCGAAAACCCTCTCCTTCAACCCCATCTCGCCGTCTATCTGGATGGCTAAGATGGATGTCCCAACTATCGACATAGAGCCAGAGCGCCGATATCGTAACGCGATTTTCCTCTAGTTTTATATCACCGATCATCGCGTTTCTCCCTGACTATGTTTCTTGAAAGCTAGGAAAGTATCGTCTAACGCATGACAACGTTTTCTGAGCATCGCACTGTTGGACGATAGCAGAACTGTTGTCGGCCAGCTAGGCTCCGAACGGAGATTGTCAGCGGAAAGTGAGCTTTAACCGCCCTGTCCTAGGTTCGGTCTATGGACTAAGAACCCGTTTCGCAATTTTAAGATGTTGCCCGAGATCATTCAGCTTGCGGTGATGATATATGTCCGATTTCCTCTTTTGCCTCGAAACGTCGAGGATCTACTCCACAAGCGCGGCATTTCGAGATTCGGGCGTATGTCGAACCTACAGAGTTCGATGGATCGTGACCACAGATTTAGCTGCGTAAGCCCGAAAAACGCCCCAACCCATGCCTCGTTCCACAATCACTACAGTCTACACCGCCACATCCATGACCGCTCAACCTTCAAATCGATGAGAAACGCCGCCCTCTCAAAATGACGTGGGCTTCTGGCCGAATAAAGTCCCCAATCCCAAACGCTGCTGGAGACGGGTTCGCGTCAGACTGACAGCACCCCGAGCGACCGTTTTAAGGCGTTCCGAGCCTCTAAGATTTCGTTTTTTCGCTCGCGACGCCGATACGCTCTATGGGTTGCCTGATGCCCAATGGGGCTTGCCTCGGGAGCCGATCTACCCTCATTCCCGATACATAAACATGCGTTTCAACGAAAAAGCGTTTCAACACATTGCTTCGCCCAATTCTCAGGACTTGGAAAAGGCTTCTTTGTGAGGCCGAGCCGCGCTCGTACAAATTTCAGGCCTCCCCACATGCTGATGAGATTATCGGCAAGGTCGGCCGCCGCTTCTTTCCGTGAGATGAAGCCCTGTTCCAGACCGTGCCTCATAAGCGCTGTCATATCGCGGTGCGCCTTTCCGTAAGCGTTGTCGTAAAACGCCTCGGCGAGTTTTGGATTACTGCGAGCCTCTTCATGAAGCATTCGATCAAGGCGAATGCAAAACGGGCGGTTGAGCAGCTTGAGCAAGCGCGTCCCGTATCCTTCCAACGCTTCCCAAAACGCCTCTTCTGTTTCAGGTTGCGTGTCCACGCGGAGATCGAACAGCTCGCCTTCATTGATCACAACGGCGGCAAGCACGCCGGGCATATCGCCGAAATACTTGTACAAAGTGGTCTTTGAGACGCGCGCTTCCCGGCACAATTGGTCGCCGGAGATCGCCGAAAAACCATGCGCGAAAAAGAGCTTTCTGGCCGCATCGATAATCCGCGCCTCGCTGAGGCTTAAGCTCTGTTTTGATTGCATATGCTCAATGTCTTGCATGTGATCCTTATCACCCAAACTGATAAATTTTGCCATACCGCCCTTGTCAGAAAGCTGATCCAATACAGATACGACTCCGTATCAATGATACGATATAGTATTGCTCTGGATAGGAACAAGATATGTTAGACAAAGGGTCGCGCGACGTGCTCGGGCAAACAACCGCAAATTGGAGCATCCAATGGCGCTGGCTATTGATACCGCTGACCATCTTTGTCGTCGTCGCAACGTCCTATGGCGCGTCCAACTTGAAATTTGCTGGCGATTATCGCGTCTTCTTTGGGCCCGATAACCCAGACTTTATTGCCAATGAGCAGGCGCAAGGCACGTTTGGAAAGCCGGACAATGTCGCGTTTGTGCTCATTCCAAATGACAAAGACATCTACACCGATGACACGCTTCGCGCGATTCACATGCTCACGGAACAGTCATGGAGCCTGCCTTATGTCAGCCGCGTTGATAGCCTGACCAACTTCCAAAATACGATTGGTCAGGACGATGATCTCATCGTTGAAGATCTATTATGGGGGGTCGACGAACTCTCACCTGAGCGCATTGATTATATTGAAAGCGTGGCCACCACCGAGCCGCTGATCAATGGGTTCGTCGTTTCGCGCGATGGCGAGGCCACGATCATCAATGCCGTCGTTCAAATGCCCAGCGATGTGCCGTCGGCGGCATCCAGGGTTGCTGCAAAAGCGCGCGATATCCGATCTGAAGTCTTGGCGGTTTTTCCTAACAACGACATCTACATCACAGGCGTTGCCAGCCTCAGCGCGGCGTTTGAAGAAGCAGGCGTTCGCGACAGCTCAACGCTGATCCCCCTCGTTTATCTCTTCATTCTGGTCGTGATGTTCTTTGCGTTGCGCTCAATGAGCTCCGTATTCGCGAGCTTAGGCGTGATCGCACTTTCAACCCTGTTCGGGATGGGCGTCGGCGGTTGGAGCGGCGTTGAGCTGACCCCGATATCACTCTCAGCACCGACAATCATCCTGACCATCGCCGTCGCCGATGCCATTCACCTGATCTCGGGCATTCGCACCAAAATGCGCGAAGGTCTGAATAGGCGCGAAGCGATTGTCGCGTCGACGGGGCTCAACTTTACGCCAATCATGATCACGTCGATCACGACCATCGTGGGCTTTCTGACGCTGAACTTCTCTGACAGTCCGCCGTTCCACCATTTGGGCAATATGTCTGCAGCCGGGATTTTCGCCGCATGGGTCCTATCGGTCACTTTCCTGCCAGCGGTGCTCTCTCTCCTGCCGCTGAACTTTGGCACAGAGCGGAACACACTTGCAAAGCTCGGTTTAAGCAAAGCCTCTGGCAATGGGTCGCGGGTGCAAATCACCGACCGTGTCGCAGAGTTTGTGATCAAACGTCCGAAAGAAATCACGATCGGCACGTTGATCTTCTGCTTCGCAATGATTGCAGCCGTCCCGACCATGACGCTGAATGATCAGTGGTCAAACTATTTTGGGAAGTCGCTCGAGTTCCGAAAGGCCATTGATGCGGCTGATCCTTATTTTGGCTCCGACAATATCGAGTTCGTCCTTGATCCAGGCGCACCGGGCGCCGTGGTTGATCCGGCTTTTCTTGAGACGGTAGATGCGTTTGCCGAGTATGTTCGGAGCAAACAAGATGATGTGGCTCATGTCTTCGCGCTCTCGGACATCATGAAACGGGTCAACCGCAACTTAAATGCAGATGATCCAGCGTTCTATCAGATCCCCGACGATCAGACGCTCGCAAGCCAATATCTCCTCGTTTACGAGCTATCGCTGCCCTACGGTCTCGATCTCAACAATCGGGTGGACATTGATCGCCAGTCAACGCGTGTCACAGCGAGTATGAAGGATATATCGACCGAGCGGACCAAAGCCTTCTTGGCGGAGGCTGAAGCGTGGTGGGCAGAGAATGGCAATGGCTTCGGCTACACCGCCACCGGCTCGAAAGTGCTTTTTTCATTCGTTGCTCAGCGCAATATTGAGGCGATGTTCCAGGGCGCGATCTACCTGATCTTCGCGATTTTCGTGATCCTCGCTGTCTCGTTCCGCTCGCTCTCCGTGGGGGCGATCTCAATCCTACCGAATGCGCTGCCCATCCTAACAACCTTTGGGGTTTGGGCGCTTCTTGTGGGTGTTGTCGGCTTCTCAGTTGCGGCCGTTGGCGCGGTGGCGGTTGGCCTTGTCGTCGATTTTACCGTGCACTTCTTGTCGAAATATCTGCGCGCGCGTCGTCAGGATAAGAAGACCATCGAAGACTCCGTGCGCTACGCCTTCCGCACAGCTGGCGCTGCGATTTTCGTCACCACAATTATTTTGGCCGCGGGATTTGCGGTTCTTGTGACGTCCAGTTTCAAACTCAACGCCGACCTCGGTCTTTTGACCGCATTGGCCGTGATCTTCGCCATGCTCATCAACCTTCTGCTTTTGCCGAGCATGTTCCTTACATTCGGGAAGCGAGGCGCGGATGGCGTGCTGGTCGAGAACACCCAAAAGGCCCTTCCGGCTGAATAACCCTCAACTCAATCTATTTTGAAAGGAGCCAGACATTGTCTCTCTTTAAAACAACTCTGATCAGTATCGCCGTTCTCTCACTATCGGTGCCTGCGCTCGCGACGCCAGAGCAGGAGAGGGGCTTTGAAATAGCAGAGCGCAACGACCTCTCCGATGCTGGCTTTGCGACCTCAACGGTTGAATTGACCATGACACTCGCCGATCCAAGCGGTCGCACCACGACCCGTGATCTGCGGATCGATACGCGCGAGAAAGAAGGTGAAGGAAATGGCGATCGCTCGGTCACGGTTTTCTACTCCCCTCGCGATGTCGAAGGCACTGCGCTTCTGACCCATTCAAAAGTCTTAGAGAGCGATGATCAGTGGCTGTTTCTGCCCGCGTTGCGCAGAACGAAACGGATCTCTTCGTCCAATAAATCCGGACCTTTCGTTGGCTCAGAATTTTCATTCGAAGACATCGCTGGCTCTGAGCTTGGAAAGTATGAGTATACCTATCTTGAAACCGTCACAGAAGAGATCGACGGCGAAGCCATTGAACTCGATGTCTTAGAATGCATCCCAGCGTATCAACGCTCCGGGTATTCTAAAATCCATTGTCACTTCGACACGGAGATTTATCAGGCCCGAAAGTTCAAATTCTACGATCGCGGTGGTCAGCATCTAAAGACCCTGATCCTAGATGAGTACCGGGAATATGAAGGTGGGTTTTGGCGCGCGCATCGCCAGACCATGACCAATCATATCACTGGCAAAGAAACAGTGCTTGAATTTGGTGACTATGAGTTTGGCGTCGACCTCGACGCGCGTGATTTTGAACCAGAGGCGCTTGAGCGATTGTAACCATGATTGCACGCGTTTTCGTGACCATCGCCGGCGCAGCATCTTGTCTGTCTGCTCCGACGCTTGCCCAACGCCTCGATATCAATCCGGAAGCGTCTCTTGAGGCGCGGATTTTCGCAGAAGACCCGCAATTTGCCGATCAGTTTGAGACCTTCCAAGGGAGCTTGATAGTCTCGGGCGAAGCGAGCTGGCGGTCAAAAGACCGCGACACGCGCATCCTATTTGAACCCTATATTCGCCTCGACAGCGAAGATGGTGAGCGGACTTATGTCGATATTCGCGAGGCGAGCTTCAGCCGAGAAATCAATCGCGATTGGGATGTTCTGGTCGGCGTCAGCCAAGTCTTTTGGGGCGTTGCAGAAAGCCGAAATGTCGTCGACGTGATCAATCAGTTCGATACGGTCGAAGATGCAGACGAGGGCGAAAAACTCGGCCAACCGATGATCCGTGTGACGCGGCGCGGCGATTTCGGCACGCTGGAAGCCTACTATCTGCCCTTTTTCCGCGAGCGACAATTTCCGGGACAAGCTGGACGGCTTCGAACGGCGCCGCGTGTCGAAGCAGATGCAGCAAGCTATGAACGCGGGGGCGAACAAACCGCTGGTGATTTTGCGCTGCGTTATACCAACCGGTTTGGCGGTTTTGATCTTGGTGGCCACGTTTTCTATGGCACAAGTCGCAATCCACGCCTCGATTTCAACCCAAGCTCCGGTCTGCTTGAGCCATTCTATCCTGAACTCACGCAAGGCGGGGTTGATCTTCAATGGACGAAAGAGGCTTGGCTGCTCAAGGGCGAAATCGTCGTCGGCGAGATGCAGGATGACACTTTTACGAGCGCGGTCGGCGGCTTTGAGTACACAGTCTTCGATATCGGCGGACAGGGCTGGGATGTCGGTTTGATTGGCGAGTATCTTTATGATGATCGCGACCAAACGCGCCTGCCGGTGACGCTTTTCGAAAACGATGTCTTCGTTGGGACGCGGATCACCCTAAATGATATCCAAGACACCGAGTTTCTGGCCGGCGCGATCATCGATGATCAAACAGGAAGCGCGATCGCCTCTGCCGAGGTTCAGCGGCGTCTGGGCGACACTCTCCTGCTTGAGGTCGAAGCACGTCTCTTCACCGCTGAAAATGACGATCCATTCGTTTCAGCCCTGAATGTCGATGACAATTTACTGATCCGGCTGACCCGATATTTCTGAGGACCGGCTCGGACTATCTCTGTTTAAGGAACCGAACGTGTCAAAGGGAGATGTAATCACCGGCGCCTCGTGCAAACGAACCACATTATTCGGTGTTGGAAAGACGCGCCAATCGCATTGCTTCCGCAACAATACGTTCAAGGAACGCATCTCGGTCAGTCGCATCAACGATTTGCATCGTCGCGCCATCAATCAATGATGTGATGAGCTTGGCTTTAAAGCTTCGCTCCGCAGGAGAGAGCCCAGGATTTAATTGCTCGATCAAAGGCTCGAGCGATTGGTAATGTCGTTCGTAAACCGTCCGGTAGAGGTCTGCGAACTGATCGGCGCTGCCGCGCAACAATTGCAAGACGATGTAGATAGCACCGTCATGTCGTCGCCATCGACGAAACAGGTCGCGAATGATCAAGTCTAAGGCAGCTTCGGCACTTTCGGCCTCTTCCAGCATTTGCGCTATGGCTTCGTTATCCTGGTCAGCTTGACGCTCGACCAGCGCAAAAAACAATGCCTCTCGCGTTGCGAAATAATATTGAAGATTGCCGAGCTTAATCTCACACCTTTTGGCAACTTCCCGCAAACTGACGCCATCATACCACTGCTCCTGCAATAGGGTCAGTGATTCATTCAAAATCCGATCGCGTGTCGAATGGCCTTTGCGCGTCAATTGCTTCATCCGAAGTGACTCTCCTTATTTAGGTCATTGACATATTTCTGGATCATCCCTAGCTCATCAACAAGACAGAACTGGGTCGGGATTGGCAAGCGCGCAGACGTGGCCCCGATCGATGCGGGAGTTTGAACATGCAGATTGCGAAAGCAGACGCGAGCTTAGCGAAGGCGCATGAGGACATCATTCCGGGCCTCGTGCATTCGACCGGACCAGCCTCCTATGACTACCAGTTCGGGACCGGATCGCTCCTGGACACTGTGGTTCGGAAATCCTGGTACATGCCAAATACATTGTTCAGTCACGACGCGTGTCATCTGGCTTTGGACGGCGATGCGGTCGCGGGATTCCTGATCTCTTTTCACGCGCCAGAGTTTCGTCCACGTGGTGAAAACCTGGCGCCCCTTTGGAAAGAGCTTGTGGCGAGCGGAGAGATGAGCCGGCAAGAGGTCAGCGCGCGATTGCAGTGCTTCGAGGCCGCGCGCTGGCTGAACCCGGAAACGCGGCCCGGCATCTATTACATCCATGCCGTGGCGACCTTGCCAGACCATCGCGGTCAAAAAATCGGCCTTCAGCTCGTACAAACCGCCATCGATATCGCCAAGTCGCTTGGGCACCGTTCGGTGGAGTTAGATGTATTGTCAGACAATCCCGCTGTGAGCTTCTACCGGTCGCTCGGCTTCGACCTCCTTGCCGAGACGAAAGCCCCGAAACCCTTCGCTGGAGGCGTGCCGGTTGAGTACCGCATGGGACTGCCGCTTTAGCACCAGGTCCTTTCTTCCCTTTCTGCAGAGCGGAGCGCCCTATGACACGTCCCCCCAAAAGGCATTTCCTGGTCGTCGCGGCGACATCTCGATGCGCGCGCCTTTTCATCAAGAAGGCGCTCCTCCGTGGGCATGATATAACCGCTTTGTGCCGCGCCGCCGATGATGAAAGCGCGCTGACCCGCATGCACCGTGTTTTGGATGAGACGGAGATCACCGATCCGCCGCGCCCGTCTTCGGACGGTGTGGGAACGCTCAAGGCCTCGAACCGCAATATTCTAGAGGCCAGCACCTATGCGGACCTGTTGGCGACCGATGAGACGATTGACGGCCTGTGCTGCTTTGTTGGCACCACCTCTTCTCGCCAGGCGATGAGCCCATTCACACGCCTTTACACAGATACAATCCGCGCGATTCTGGACGGCATGGCTGAAAGTAGATCCGTTGAAGTTCTTTATCACAGCTCGGTTGGCGCAGGCGGCGCGCCTGCAAATGCATATGTCTATTGGCCGGATAATTATCCCAGTATGAGTTGGGCAATTGCCTGGGTTGCGCCGGTATTTCGAAACGTCGCGCGCAGCGAGCGTCTGTTTGAGCAACACGAAACACCGCACACGGACTATATCACCTTTCGGCCGGGATCTCTCAAAGATCATAGCGCTGAAAGCAACTATGAGGGGCTCGTTGATCTCTCGAAAAAGCGTCCTTTTAGAGCCGAACTGTCTGGCATGAAGACCTCCATCGGCCGAGAGGATGTCGCGAATGAAATGTTACGCGTCGCAACGCTGCCCGCGGAAGACCGAAAAACGCTCTACAGGCACAGTCTGTATCTCGCTGATCGAAAATGATCGGTCGCGCTGCTGGGTTCGGACGATCGCAGCGTTCCGGCGGCCTTCAAACCTGAAGACCGCGCGAAAATGGTCTGATGCCCCTATGGTCCAGTCAATTGCGGCCCAACAGGCGTATCCGGCGGTATTGGTGCGAGCGGATTGATAGGTTCAATCACGAGGGGGGCGATTTCCGCCCGCATCTGCTCGACCGTCGCTTTTAGACGCTCAACGGTTTCAGGGTTCTCTCGAACATAGGAAAAACGCTCTTTCGGATCTGTCTCAAGATCAAACAGGAGCATACCGCCAAACTGTTCAAACGGAACGTAGAAGATTTTGTAATAGGCGCTCAGGACCAGCTTGAAGCGCGCATCGCGAACCGCTGCGACATCATTGCCATTGAAGAAAAAGAGCTGGTCATGCGGCGTGTCATCGCCGCCTTGTAAGACACTTAGGATGTTCTCGCCATCGATCACGCGATCGGATGGCAGCTCGGCGCCAGAGAGCGCCGCGAGGGTTGGTAGGAGGTCTATGCTCATCGTCATCGCGTCGCTGATTTCACCTGCTGCAATCTTTGCCGGCCAGCGGGCTAGAAACGGCACACGGTAACCGCCTTCATAGGTCCCGCCTTTACGATCGCGGTAAGGGCCTGAATCGCCCTCGAACCAGGGACCATTGTCGGATGTAACGATGATGAGCGTATTGTCGGCAATGCCTGCTTCATCCAGAGCATCGAGGATTTGGCCAATGCCCCAATCCATGTGCTCGACCACATCGCCATAGTGCCCGGCATCCGATACCCCCGTTGCGTGCTCCGGCACGAAGAGCGGGAGGTGCGGGAAGGTTTCGGCATAATAGAGGAAAAAGGGTGCATCCTTGTTGGCCTCAATAAAGCCAACGGCCTCCGCGGCGTACTTTTCCGTTAAGGCGGTTTGATCAACCGGCGTCTCGATAACCGTTTTGTCATTATAGAGATCAAAGGGGTGCATATCGTTCGAATAAGCGACGCCGAAAAAAGTCTCAAATCCATGCGCGGTGGGCCAGTACGCGTCTGAATGCCCTAGGTGCCACTTTCCGATCATACCTGTGGTGTAGCCAACCTCTTGGAGCAGTTCCGCAATTGTGACCTCGCTTTGCGGTAGACCAAATTGGGAATGCGGGTACACGACATGTTGCATGCCCGAGCGGATCGGATATCGCCCCGTCAGCAAAGCGGCGCGAGACGGCGTGCAAACATTCGCGCCCGCGTAAAAGCTTGTAAGCTGGACACCCTCGAGGCCAATACGATCAATATTTGGCGTGTCGATCAGGTCGGCGCCATTGAGGCTGATATCACCCCAGCCGAGATCATCCGCCATGATGAGAATGATATTGGGTTGGGCGTGCACCGATGTCTCATTGTCTTCGGGCGAAGGCGTTGCGGAGGCGCAACCGGAAAGCCCAAAAGCAATGAGCGATACCAGAGCTTGCGACAGAACTTTCATATGAGGTCTCCTCAAAAGAGCCAGGTTTAGCGCGCCGTCTCACGAATACGGTCGACCAAGGCTTGGTGTGCGGTCTTATCCAATGTGTACCCGCGCAAGATGAGCAATATGGCGACCGCTCCAAGCGCAGGAATGAGCGCCATGATAGCTTTCATACCGAGCAAAGTATCGCTGCTTTGGTCCATATTGGCTTCGAACCCGACCACCGACAATAAGATGCCGAGCAAAGCGGCGTTGATCCCCACCGCTGCTTTTTGGGCAAACGAGGCAAAGCCGAACGTCTTGGCTTCTGCCCGGACGCCGGTTTGGGCTTCTCCAAACTCGACGGTATCGGGGAGCATTGCCCAAAACATCACTGCAATCGCAGCTGCACCCAGCCCGGTTAGGCCAATCGCGGAAATAATGATCGCGAAATTGTCGGTCGGGTTCAGGAAGAAGGCGAGATAGCCGGTCAGCGCGATCATCGCGCCACACATCATGCTGCTACGCTTTGACGTTCGCCCTGCAAACCAAACCCAAAAGGGTACCGCGAGAATCAGCATGATCGCAGGTAAAACGAGCGCGTATAAAGTGAGGTCCGGTCGCTCCAAATCGTACTTAAAATAGTACAACATGTTCTTCCCAAACATGCCGATACAGATCGACGCGATGATGATGATGAGAAACACGCGGATCAGCGGCGGATTATTCAGAAAGGTCGGGCCTATGGACTTGAGATCGTCAAAAATTGAGGTTTGCGCCGGTTCGCCCCCTGTGTCAGGCTCGCGCATGGTGGCAAAGCAAAATAAGATCGCGAAGAACGTGATCGTTCCCGCGACAAGGGCGGCCATGAAATAGCCACTGGCTTCTCGCCCCTCACCATAAAGCCCAACAATGATCGGGGTGAGGAAAACAATCGCCAAACCGCCACTTGCGGCCCCGACCATGCGAAATCCTGCAAGGACGGCGCGCTCCTGCGCATCTGGCGTGAGCCGAGCTTGCAGCGAGTTAAATGGCATCGACACGATGGTATAAGTGGTGCGCAGAAAGATGTGTGTGAGAAGCGCCCAGGCAATCACCCCAAATGGCCAGAAAGCTGGCGCTGTTGAGAAAGCGAGCGGATACCCGAGCGCAAAGGGGAGCGCGCCATAAAAGAGCCATGGGCGATACTTTCCCCATCTGCTGCGCGTGCGATCCGCCAATGTCGCGATAATGGGGTCCGTGGTCGCATCCCAAACCATTGCGATCAGGTATATCGCCCCGGCGATCGCCGGCGCGATGCCGAGCACGTCGGTATAGAAATACATGAGGAACAGCGCGGTGCCTTGCCAGACCAGCAAAAAGCCAAAATCGCCAATCCCAAACCCGAAGCGAACCGGCAGGGGCACCCGATAAGGAGAAGGCGCCCCTGCTGATTTTTGGGCAGCGTCCGTGTGGTCGCCGCTCAAAATGTGCACCTTGGCGTTGACCGTGCGATGATAGGGAGGAAACATCCGGTCGACCATCGATCAAGCTTGCACATCATCTCTTGTTGTCGCTCCAAACACGCGTTCGAGATTTTAGGGCTTTAGACCACGCTAAGCCGCATGCTCTCACCAAAAAAACCATGCCTAGAAGTTCACGCCAAGACGCGCACCGAAATAGCGTTCGAAATCACGCGGCACATATTGGCTTACCACGCCGCCATACAGCGGATCACCGAAGACGTTGGTCGTATAGAACTCATCGAAGACATTGTTGACGAAAAGCGCGGCAGTATAGCGACCTTCATCATCTTCAATCCCGACCGCCACATTGACGATGCCATAGGAGTCCTGTTCCGCGCGGGGGTCGCCATTTAGGCTGAAATTCACGTCGCTCTGCCAGCGCCCGGACACTTGCACAAAGGCATCGAAGGATGTCTGCAGAGGCACGTCTTGGCGTACAGATCCGGTGAGCCTCCAATCCGGGGCATTCGGCAAGTCGCCGCCCGCGAGGTCTTGGAGGTTCTGGACAATGTCGTCCGACGGGTCACCCGGGGTACCGCTATCGCTTAACGTCACCGGGACGCAGCCCTGCGCAGCCGTCTGCCCAAAGAAACACCCAGCATTGGAGAACTCATCGATCTGGGCATCGGTGTAAGAAATGCCGCCTTGCAATGTGAGCGTGTCGGTTGGTGTCGCGATGGCCTCAATCTCTAGCCCGCTTGTGGTAACCGTCCCCACATTGGTGAGACGCACCTCTGCGTTGAGGATGTCTGCGTCATCTTCTAGAAGCACCGTCGCCTGTTCTTGGAAGTCTTGGAACTCGGTATGGAAGGCGGCAATATTGAGAATAAGATTGCCATTCATCAGCGTTGATTTCAGGCCCGCCTCAAACGCATCAGATGTTTCGGCCTCAATCGGCTCGACATCGCTGGCAGCCCCAAAGCCCGCATCAATCGCACGGCCCTTATAGCCCCGCGCGTAGCGAATATAGCCCTGGACATCGTCGGTGAAATCACGGCGAATGCCGATCTCTCCGGTTACGGCCGTGTCTTCCGTGGTATCGTCAATATCCGCGAGTGTGCCAGGATTGCCACCAAAGGGCACGTCCCCCGGAATGAGGACATTGGCCGGGTCGCGATTGATCGTGTAATCGAGCTCTTCATTGATCACTCTTAACCCCCCGAACAGGGTCGTATTGTCAGTGATATGATAATTGCCGCTTCCGAACACAGCGAGATTGGTGGTCTCAACCGTCGCTGCAAAGCGTCCACTTTGATTAAGCCGAATACCGTCCCCAATCGGGAGGAGAATTTCAAAACGGCGCTGGAAGGTTCGATCCAGATCTAGGAAAAAGCCATAGGCACCAAGCACAAAGTCAAACCGTTCGCCTTCGGGTGATGTCAGACGAAATTCCTGGCTGACCTGTTGAATGTCTGTCGTGCCGCTGTTCAGGTCGAACGTAATAAACCCCGCAAGCGGCTCTTCTAGGTCGAGATTGTCGACATCAAGATTATTCTCAAATCCATAATCGCGAAATGCTGAGATGGAGGTGACCGTAAAGCCATTTTCGAGTTCATAGTCTGCCTTGGCGGAAATCCCGGACTGATCAGAGTCGTTGAACACAGGCGCGCCAACGCGAGCGCTTGCATTCTCGTCGCTGGCCACGATCGGTGCGAGCAGCGCATCAAGCCCAGCCGCCGCGCCAACTGCACCTGATGTGTCGCGCACGGTGTAAATACAGCAGTCTTGCGTGCTTTCTCGATAGTCCGCAATGACCGTCACATCGAGCGCCTCATTCGGTTCAAACAGCAGCTTGCCGCGCAGGCCCCAATTCTCATAGCCGTTGAGGTTTCGCCCATCAAAATTGTCGATTTGCCCATCAAACTCTTTGTAATAGCCGGTAAGGCGGGCACCGACCGTGTCGCTCAACGGGCCAGAAATGGACGCACCGAGCGAATATTCATCGCCCTCCGCACCTGACAGCCTAAGCTTGCCTTCGAACGTATCCGAGGGCGCAGCCGTGGTCACCGAAATCACGCCAGCGGAGGCATTCTTGCCGAATAAGGTCGATTGTGGGCCGCGCAGAACTTCGACGCGCTCTACGTCAACAAGGTCTTGGAAGCCGATGGCTTGGCGGGCGAGGACAACATCGTCAACCACGATCGAAACGCTTGGCTCAACGCCTTGCGAAAACACCGATGTGCCGACCCCGCGAATGTTCACGGAATTGTTCTGGTCGTTCGAAGATTGGGTAAATGTGACGCTTGGCGCCGCGTCCGTGAGCGCTTGCACGGAGCCGACTCCCGTGCGTTCGAGCAGGTCTCCGGAGAGTGCGGTTACAGCGACAGGAACGTCTTGCAAGCTTTGTTCGCGCTTGGTCGCGGTCACTGTGATCGTGCCCAAACGACGGTCGGCATTGGCATCATCATCTGCCGCCGAATCCTGAGCTGCCGCGAAGCTCGCCGCACCAGAGACGAGTAAAGCCGAGGCCGCGACTCCTTTGAAAAGGTGATGTGTCATGAGAGTCCTCCCGAACTATGATTTTTGTTATCCGGTCGGATACTCGATCACTTTCGAGAAAAGTCAAGACCATTGTCCAGTCGGATAAAGACCAAGCTTCCAGAAGGCCGCGACTGAAACGCGGTAGGGCTAGTTTTCGCGACGAACGCTATGGTCGAAGAGCATAGTTACGAGCGCGTCGGCATAGGCATCGATTTGCGCGGGGTTGCTCATATCGATGCCCGCACCATGCTTCAATTCCGGCGAGAGCATGAAGGGAGATTGTGCCGCTGCAGAGATCATATAGATCAATGCATGCAATGGGATGGCCGGATAGACGCCGGCCTCAATCCATCGCTGACTGACTTTCCGCGCGGTGCGGTGGACGGGTTCAATGTGCGTTTTGACCGCCCAACGCAGGCGTTCTGTATCACGGAGGGATTCCTGAACCATGATGCGGGCATGTTCGGGGTGGCGCGCACAGTAGTGAACATAGCGCCTTATCCAGTCGCGGGCTTGCTCTCGGGCCGGTAGATCGTCAAACCCGTCTGGATCGGCCATCTCTTTTGATTGACGTTCAAACAGATAATCGACAGCAGATTTCCAGAGCTCTTCCTTGCTTTCGAAATGATACTTGATCAGACCGTGAAACACGCCCGCGCGTTTTGCGATGTCGCGTATGCTCGCGCCGTCAAAGCCGCGCTCCGCAAACAGGTCTAAGGCAGCTTGAAGAATCTTCGCGCGCGTCGCTTGCTTTTGCTGCTCGCGCGGTCGGATTTGTTCTTGAGCTTTTGTCATGCTGCTGCCCACACTCTCCATTTCACATCTAGTCCTAATTCAAAAGCGCGTTCCATGCCATAGGCGGTCGCACGGCCGCGATGCGCAGATCAGGATTGACGCAGAACAGTTTAAAATTATAGTACGATCGGATAATAAATAATAGGGAGAGGAAAATGGAGGGTTCTTCAAGCGGTCGTTTCTTGCGCTTGCTGATCTCCAGCCTCGCCCTTCTTTTGGTGAATAATTGTGCCACGCCGCAAGCATCTATGGATGCGGCTATGGCCGAGGATAAGCGTCCCAATATTGTTGTCATTTTGGTCGATGACCAACGGTATGACGCGTTTGGCAGCCTCAACCCAAACCTCTCAACACCCGCATTAGATCGCCTGTTAGAGGAAGGGGTCCGATATGAAAATGCATTCGTGACAACATCCCTCTGCTCGCCAAGCCGTGCTTCGATCATGAGCGGGCAGTATATGCGCCATCACGGGATCGTGGACAATAATAGCCCAACGCCAGAAGGGTTCGGTCCGTTCTCTGTTCTGTTGGATGAAGCCGGATACGACACGGCCTTTATCGGCAAATGGCATATGGGCAGTGCTGATAACGCCCCAAAGCCCGGGTTTGACCATTGGGTGAGTTTTGAAGGCCAGGGCAACTATCGCCCGGTCGACGCCTTTGGGCGCGCGAGTCTGTTCAATATCAATGGCGAAGTGGTCCAGCAAAGCGACTACATCACGGATGAGCTCACAGGCCATGCTTTGAGCTGGCTGCGCGAGCGGTCAGAGACGCCCTTTCTGCTCTTCCTGTCGCACAAAGCCGTCCACTTACCGTTTTCGCCTGCAGATCGACATTCCGACTTATATGCAGGCGAGGTGTTTGCCTTACCGGAGAGCGCAAATCCGGCGCGTCGTTCAGGTCCGAGGCCAATGTGGCTTACGGCGCAGAATAATAGCTGGCACGGATCTGATTTTGCCTTCTACAGTGATCGGTCCTTGTCCGAGCTTCAGCAGGATTATTACGCGGCGCTGGCAGGCGTTGATGAGAGCACCGGGGCAATTCTTGATGCGCTTGAACAGGTCTCCAACCGCCGCGAAACCGTGCTCATCTATACCAGCGATAATGGATTTATGTTTGGCGAGCAGGGGCTTGTTGACAAACGGGCCGCCTATGAAGCCTCAATGCGCGTCCCCTTCATCGTGCACGCCCCCGAACGGCTCGAAGGGGGAACGGTTTCAAATGTGCTGGCGCGCAATATTGATATCGCCCCAACGATTTTGACGCTGGCAGGGTTAGACATCCCAGAGGCGTATGATGGTCGCGATCTCCTGAGCGTTGACGCTTCGAATGATGATGAAGCCCTCGTTTATGAGTATTATTGGGAGTTCAATTATCCGCAGACACCGTCGACGTTTTCGCTGCGCACCGACCGCTTTAAGTACATTCAGTATCATGGGGTTTGGGACACTGAGGAACTGTTCGATCTCCAGAATGATCCGGACGAGTTGAACAATCTGGTATTGGATCCTGATCACTTAGCAACACTCACGACGCTTCGTGCGCGTCTGCACGAGGCTCTGTCCTCCGACCAAGACAATCCGCACATCCCATTTACGGCGCGGTTTAACCAAGGTGCGGTCTTTTGGAATGAGGCGGTCTCAACCAGCGTTCCGTTTCCCGAGCAGTGGCAGCGAGGCCCCGATGCGGCCGACAAATACGAACACATCATTCCCGATGGGCCTGGTAAAGCCGAGCAGTTACAGCAGATAAGTCCGGTGCTTCGCCAGATCTTGGATCGCACAGATGAGGAAGCTGAATAGTGTCTAGACGTTTCAAACGCGCACCGGTGTTGATCCTTGCAGCAGGGGTGGCGGCCTGTGCGACCATGTCTGACACGGAGACCATTGAGGCCGAAACTTGGATCCCGGCCGTATCCACCGCGCCTCCGAACATTGTTCTGGTGCTTTTTGAGGATTTGAGCCCGCGCATAGGCGCTTTTGGGGACGCGCTGGCGGTCACCCCGAACTTCGACAAAATTGCCGCCGAGGGGGTTCGGTACACGAATGTATTTACCACCTCAGGTGTTTGTGCACCGAGCCGTGCAGCCCTGATAACAGGCCGTTATCAGCATACGATCGGCGCGCAGCATATGCGCACGACGAATGCCGCCGGATTGGCGACAGGCGGACCTCAACCCTATCTCGCTGTGCCAGCGCCAGGTGTTAAAGCCTTCCCAGAGACGCTCCGGGCGGCGGGCTATCACACCTCCAACGACTCCAAGACCGACTATCAGTTCGGTGAACCATTCACGATTTGGGATATATCGGAAGAAGGGGCCGACTGGAGCACCCGCAAGGCCGACCAACCTTTCTTTCATATGCGCACATTCTTCAATACGCATGAAAGCACGATCTGGCCAAAGGATATGACGCCCAGAAATCCGGTTGAGGCGTTCATTGTCAATCGGAACCAAACCGTTTTTGCCACACGCCAAGTCACAGTCACACCGGATGAGGTGGACGTCCCGCCTTATCTGCCAGATGTTGACGAAGTCCGGCGCGATTTGGCCCGCCACTATGACAATATCGCTTTCACGGACGCCCAGCTTGGCGACCTCTATGACCGCCTTGAGGCAGAGGGCTTGCTAAATGACACGATCCTAATCGTTTCAACCGATCATGGCGATGGTCTGCCACGGATGAAACGTTCGCTCTATGATAGCGGCTTGCACGTTCCGATGGTGATCCGATATCCAGATGGCTGGGGCGCAGGTTCGGTGAATGATGAGATGATCAGTTTCATCGATCTCGCACCGACCATATTGTCCTGGGCCGGATTGGAAGTCGCTGATGGCTTGCATGGCGCCGACTTTTCAGGTGCCGACCGCACACCCCCGCGAGACTATATCTTTGCCGCGCAAGATCGCATGGACAGCGAGATGAGCCGGCGCCGCGCCGTTCGGGATGAACGGTTCAAGTATATTCGGAATTTCCAACCCGGTGATCCCTATTTTGAGCCACTTGCGTTCCGCGATTCACAGCCCAGTATGAAGGCTTTGTGGGCGGGGCTCGCGGATGGGTCGTTGCCACCTGAGGCAGCGCGCCTGTTTGAACCGCTACCTAAAGAACAGTTCTACGACACGCGCGAAGATCCGCACGAGGTTCGAAACCTCGCCGAAGATAAGGGTTACGCTGGCGAGCTTGAACGGTTGCGCTCTCAGTTGGACGCTTGGCTCGAAACATATGGAGATATGAGCGTCGATCCGGAAACTGAGATGATTAATCAAATGTGGCCGGACGGCGTGCAACCGGTTACAAAATCGGTGCAAGCCGAAATGCAGATGCAAGATGGCGCTTACGAAATCACACTTGTCTCAGCGACAGAAGGGGCTTCAATCGGATACCGGTTCGCCGACCGCGAAAACGGCTGGCAACTCTACAATGGCCCCTTACGCGTTTCCAACGGGACAACACTCGAGGTAAAAGCCATCCGCTACGGATATGCCGAAAGCCTGGTTGAGACGGTCAATGTCCCTGAATAATTGGCGATCCACAAGTCTAGCGGTGGGTTTGATATGCGCCGCTTTGAGCGGGTGTTCTGAACCAACCCGATCCGCGGAATTGTTGAGCGCCGCGGCGTGCACCCCCGACCGTGCGCGGGTCCTTCTGGATGGCGGGACATTCAAGATGGGCTCGAGCGATATGTATCCTGAAGAGCGGCCGGTTCGATCGGCATCGGTCACGTCATTCGCGATCTCATCAACCGAAGTCACCAATCGTGAATTCGCAGCGTTTGTGACTGAAACCGGGTATCTGACAATCGCCGAGCAGACACCCGACCCGGCTCTGCACCCGGAGATCGCGCCGGACGATTTGGTCGCGGGTTCGGCTGTTTTTGTATCTCCGCTCGTTTCTGGCAGCCGCCAATGGTGGCAGTTTGTTCCGGGCGCGAATTGGCGGGCACCTGAAGGGCCAGGAAGCACGGTAACCGAACGACTGGATCATCCTGTTGTTCACGTCTCATATGCGGACGCCCTTGCTTATGCAGACTGGGCCGGCGGTGATCTCCCAACGGAAGCGGAATGGGAATTTGCTGCGCGCGCAGGGCTCGACGGTGCGCGATTCGAATGGGGCAATGAACCGCCCGAACAAGGCGCCGCGAAAGCCAATACATGGCAGGGCATGTTCCCCCTCGAGGACACAGCCGCCGATGGTCATGCCGGCACCGCTCCCGTGGGTTGTTACCCTGCAAACGCTTTTGGCCTGTATGATATGACCGGGAATGTCTGGGAATGGACCCATGGACAGTTCAACGCCGCCGATCCGAATTCAGGATTAATCAAAGGCGGATCTTATCTCTGTGCCGATAATTTCTGCCGCCGCTACCGGCCTGCGGCACGGCACCCCCAAGAACGAGATTTCTCAACCTCTCATATCGGATTTCGAGTTGTGTTTCGAAATCCAGATACATTCGATGCGGCGGAGTAAGCTCAGATGCTTAAGGACCATTGACGATGACCCAATACAATCCGCGCAAAGGCATGAGCGCTGCTGACATCGAACAGACCGTATCAGCTGTGCTGAACGATGCCACACTCGAAGAAAAAGTCGCCATGATGTCCGGACGTGGCTTCTTTGAGGCGATGCAAGAGGACGGCATGCGCTGGGGTGGCCGGCCGTATCGTGCTGGCGGCGGCTGCGAGCGTTTAGGCGTGCCCGCGCTGTATTTCACAGACGGGCCGCGCGGCGTTGCGCGTGGCCATTCAACCTGCTTTCCGGTAACGATGGCGCGAGGTGCGAGCTGGGACCGCGATCTTGAGCGGCGCATTGGCGAGGTCATGGGCATCGAGGCCCGGGCGCAGGGCTGCAATCTATCAGGTGCCGTTTGCGTCAATCTTTTGCGCCATCCAGGTTGGGGGCGGGCGCAAGAAACCTATGGCGAGGATCCGTTCCATGTCGGCGAAATGGGGGCCGCGCTCTCAAAAGGGATCCAAACACACAATGTCATTGCGACGGTGAAGCATTTCGCTGTGAACTCAATCGAAAATGCACGATTCAAGATTGATGTCCGCGTCGACGAGCGGAGCCTGCGAGAGATCTATCTGCCGCACTTTAAAAGGATACTTGATGCGGGCTGTGCCAGTGTCATGAGCGCCTATAACAAACTGAATGGCGAGTATTGTGGTCAACACCGGCGCTTGCTGACAGATATCTTGCGCCATGAATGGGGTTTTGATGGCTTCGTTCATTCCGATTGGATCATGGGTGTGTACCAACCCTATGGCGCTTCCGCGGGTCTGGATATCGAGAACCCCGAGCCAATCCATTTCGGTCAGAAACTGATCGACGCTGTCGAGAACGGACAAATCGAGCCGAGTGTCGTGGACACAGCCTGCCGCCGTATTTTGACCGTGCTTTATGCATTTGCCTGCGCCGAAGATCCATTCGAAGACTATACCGATGACCTGGTCGCTGCGCCGACCCATATCGACCTGGCCCGTGAGGCCGCAGAGAAATCGGCGGTCCTCTTGCGGAACGAAAACATCTTGCCGCTTGAGAAGAGCGCGCAGATCGGCGTCTTTGGCCAGCTTGCAGAAAAAGAGAATACGGGCGACTTTGGATCGTCGAGGGTGCGCCCGCCGCACGTCACGACGGCGCTTCAAGGCCTCTCCAATTATCTCGCATCGGAGCTGACCTTGGCCGGCAGCGAAGCTGATCCTCAAGCAGCGGCTGAGGTTGCAAAAACACTGGATGTCGCGATCATTGTGGCGGGAACGACGGCGGACGACGAAGGCGAGTTCATCCCCGGTGATTTAGGCGGCGGCCCAGCGCTCCCAGACGGGGTGCAAGAGCAATTGGAAGACGCGCGCTCAGGTGACACACCAAGCGGGGATGCTGGCGCTCTCGGCGGCGGTCAAGATCGCGGCGGCGACCGTGAAAAGTTGCGCCTTCCAGACGATCAAGTGGCCCTGATAAAAGCTGTTGCTGCGGCCAATCCGAACACGATTGTGGTCATTGTTTCGGGATCGGCAATTATCTGCGATTGGGCACCGCAGGTTGCTGGCATATTGCAGACTTTTTATGCTGGCATGGAGGGCGGTACGGCTTTGGCACGACTGCTCTATGGGGAGGTATCGCCTTCTGGGAAGTTGCCGTTCACAGTTGCTCCAAACGAGAGCGATTATCCCTTCTTTGACAAGAATGCCGACGATATCGAATACGGGCCGCTGCACGGCTATACGCTGATGAAAGCAAAGCAGACCCAAGCGCAATTTCCGTTTGGAAAAGGCCTGTCCTACACCTCGTTTTCGTACCGCGCGCTATCGCTGCAGAAGCTCGATCACGGCATCGAAGTGGAGGCCTCAATTACTAATACCGGAGACTGCGCGGGCGATGAAGTTGTTCAGCTTTATGTCGATTTCCCAAACACAGTTATCGAACGCCCCGCGCCGCTTTTGAAAGGTTTTGAGCGGATCAGCCTTGCGCCACATGAGCGAAAGTCGGTTCGCCTTTTCGTGCCATACCAAGACTTGAAATACTGGGATGTTTCAACTGGAGCTTGGAGATTGGAGCCGGGGCGTCACAAAATTGCACTGGCGCCGGACAGCACGCTGGACAACGCTATCTGGGGAGAATGCCAGCTTTAACGCGCGGCGAAGAGCGCATATCATGGAGATCAAAATTCGTCGATGAAGTGAGCCCGTTCACAAAATCAGGTGACCCGTCATGCTTCCGCGATGGGGCTTCCCCTTAAATCGAACCTGATTCTGACGAACTAGAGTACTTAAGCCCATGGTTTATCTTGGTATCGATATTGGAACGTCGGGTGTCAAAGCCATTTTGATGGCAGCGAACGGAAACGTGATTGCGCAGGCCGTTGTCTCTCTGCCTATCTCTCGGCCGCATCCTTTATGGTCGGAGCAAAACCCTGCCGATTGGTGGGCAGCCACGAATGCGGCGGTGCAGACGCTTCCCGAAGAAGACCGTCGCCGCGTACATGCGATCGGACTCGCCGGGCAAATGCATGGGGCGACGCTCCTAGACGCGGCGGATCAACCCACGCGTCCAGCGATTCTGTGGAATGATGGCCGGAGCGAACGCGCCTGTGCAATGCTTGAGGGTGACATTCCCGAGCTGCGTCACATAACCGGCAACGCCGCGATGCCCGGTTTCACGGCGCCAAAACTGGTCTGGCTTCGTCAAAACGAGCCTGAGGTTTTTGAGCGCACGCGTAAAGTCCTCTTACCGAAGGATTATGTGCGGTTACTCATGACCGGCGCCTACGCGAGTGACATGTCAGACTCAGCCGGCACGTTGTGGCTCAATGTTGAACAACGTGCTTGGTCCGAAATGGTCCTGGATGCGTGCGGACTGACCAAAGACCATATGCCAGAATTATTTGAAGGATGCGCCGTCACAGAAGACATTCTGCCGCGCATTGCGCACGACTGGAACATTCCCATAGGCACGCCTGTTGTCGCTGGCGGCGGAGACAACGCGGCCGGCGCGGTGGGTATGGGTGTGACACGCCAAGGAGATGCCTTTTTATCTCTTGGAACATCCGGCGTCCTGTTCGTCGTCGACGGCGCGTATCATCCAAATGCCGAACGCGGCGTTCATACGTTCTGTCATGCATTGCCTGGGCGATGGCACCAAATGGCGGTGATGCTGTCGGCTGCAAGTTGCGTTGATTGGGCGACACGATTGGTTGGCGCAAACGACGCTGGTGCGCTGATCGCAGCTGCCGAAGCGGACGGTCACTTTGGGGCATCCCGCGCAGTGTTTCTGCCGTATCTTTCTGGCGAGCGCACGCCGCACAATAACCCGCATGCAAAAGGGGTCTTGTTCGGACTCGACCATGATAGCGGCGCAGCACACGTCGGCCAAGCCGTGATGGAAGGCGTGGCCCTCGGATTTGCAGATGGGCTGAGCGTCTTAGGGTCGGGCGCGAGTATCGAGACATTCAGTGTGGTCGGAGGCGGTTCGAAATCCTTGTATTGGGGGCGTATCTTAGCGGCGGCCCTCAACCGCCCCTTAGTCTACCGCAAGAATGCCGATGTCGGTCCTGCGCTCGGTGCGGCGCGTCTCGCGCAAATGGGCGCAGATGGACAAACAGAACCGCAATTTGATGCCCCAGACATAGACTTCGAAATCGTCCCAGAGCCAAATGATGTCGCGTTCATGGCGGAACAGCATCAGCGCTTTCGAAAGCTCTATCACGCCACGCAAGACCTACTCGAGAGGACGTAAGATATGTTTGATGCACCCAGTTTTTTTGAGGGTATCGGAAAGATTGCTTTTGAGGGACCAGACTCGTCAAACCCGCTCGCATATCGCTACTATGACAAAGACCGCATGGTCATGGGGAAGCGCATGGAAGACCATTTGCGCCCGTCTATCTGCTATTGGCACACCTTCTGTTGGGACGGATTTGATGTCTTTGGGGCAGGGACGTTTAATCGCCCGTGGCATGCGCTTGAAGGTCAAGCCATGGCAGAGGCAAAACTCGAAATCGCGTTCGAATTCTTCAAACGGTTAGATTGGCCGTTCTTCGCCTTCCACGATGTGGACGTCATGGCGCCAGCGCAAACAATGACGGAGCACACGGAAAATTTTTCACGCATTCTCGACCCTATCGCAGCCCAAATGGAGCGCACGGGCATAAAATTACTCTGGGGCACTGCCAACGTGTTTAGTCATCCGCGCTATATGGCGGGCGCCGCGACCAATCCTGATCCTGAAGTGTTTGCCTGCGCGGCCATGCAGGTCCGACAAGCCCTCGAAGCGACGCACAGGCTTGGCGGCGAGAATTATGTGCTGTGGGGCGGACGCGAAGGCTATGATACGCTTTTAAACACCGATACCGGCCGGGAACTCGATCAACTGGGGCGAATGCTGAGTCTGGCGGTCGAGCATAAGCATAAAATTGGTTTCAAAGGCCCGCTTCTGATTGAACCAAAGCCGCATGAACCGACCAAGCATCAATACGATCGCGACACGCAAACCGTGTTCGGGTTCTTACAGCGCTATGACCTTCTCGATGATGTGAAAGTCAATATCGAGACCAATCACGCGACCATGGCTGGGAACGCGATGGACCATGAAATCGCAATGGCATTCGCACATGGGATCTTTGGCTCTATCGATGCCAATCGTGGTGACCCTCAAAATGGTTGGGACACGGACCAATTCTGGATGGACCCGCTCGATATTACACGCTCGATGGTGCACATATTGAAGCATGGGGGGTTCACCACAGGTGGCTTTAATTTCGATGCAAAGGTCAGACGCCAAAGCATCGAGGCAGCCGACCTCTTCTATGGCCATATCGGCGGCTTAGATGCCCTCGCACGCGGCTTAATCGCGGCGGAAGCCATCTTGAACGATGGCACTTACGAGGCGTTCCTAGAAGCGCGCTATAGCGATTGGAAGAAACCGTTTGGCGCTTGGATTATGCAAGAGGCTTCGCTTGAAGAGATTGCCCAGAAAGTTGAAGCGGGCGGGATCGAACCGATCCAAAAATCCGGACGGCAAGAAATGCTAGAGAACGTATTCAATCGATTTGTGTAGTGATTGATTTTAGACAGGCATTGTCGGCAGAACGCCGTTTTAAGGTCGTGCAGGTCGCGTCCACGGATGACGACGTTTCCCTTTCGGTGCTTCAAAACGTCCCCTGCGATGATCCAGCTTGTGGTCATAGTATCAGTCCGGTTTCAGCTTGCTTTGCGCGCTGTCGAAGATCTTCGCCACAGCTGGGCACCGTTGAAGGCGACGGCCCTATCGCTTATGATTTTCGGGTGTTCAGAGAGCTGCATCTATTCGTCTCGGAAGTCTGGATCACGCTTTTCGGAGAAGGCCGCCATGCCTTCCTTTTGATCCTCTGTTCCGAACAAGCCCATGAAGAGGCGCCGCTCAAAACGAACCGCTTCGCTGGTCGGAAGTTCAAGGGCGCGGCCAACCATTTCTTTGGCGGCGATGACCGACGGGATAGAAAATGTCGCGATTGTCTCGGCGGCGGCCTGAGCCGTCTCCATCAGATCTCCATGCGCCACCACTCTGCTCACCAGCCCAATTCGGTCGGCTTCGTCCGCATCGATCATCCGACCGGTTAGAATCAGGTCCATCGCTTTGGCTTTGCCAATGGCGCGGGTCATCCGCACCGAACCGCCCATGCCTGGGGTGACGCCAAGCTTAATTTCGGGCTGGCCAAACTTTGCCTGATCCGAGGCGATGACCAAGTCGCACATCATGGCAAGCTCGCACCCGCCGCCAAGGGCAAAGCCATTGACCGCCGCAATCACCGGCTTGCGACACGCCGCGAAGCGGTCCCATCCCGCGAAATAGTCCGCGAGGTACATGTCGGAGAAGGATTGCGGCTGCATCTCTTTGATGTCGGCGCCCGCTGCAAAGGCCCGCCCTGCTCCGGTGAGGAGGCTCACCGCAATTTCTGGATCGCGGTCAATCGCTTCAAACGCGGTCACCACTTCAGCCATGACTTGCGCGTTGAGTGCATTCAGACTGTCTGGGCGGTTCAAAGTTACCACCGCAATTCGGTTTTCGGCCTCAATTGTGATGGTTTCAAAATCGCTCATCACCGAGACCCTTATTGCATCGTCGGAATAATAAAGGCCTGGTCGCCAATGTCGCCTTCGGGCCAGCGGGACGTCACCGTTTTGATCTTGGTCCAGAAGCGGACGCCCTCTGGGCCATGCTGGTTGGTGTCGCCAAAGGCGGAGCGTTTCCAGCCACCAAATGTGTGATAGGAGACCGGCACCGGGATCGGCACATTGATGCCGACCATACCGACATTCACCTGCGCCGCAAACTCACGCGCGGCCCGGCCATTCGAGGTAAAGATCGCGACCCCGTTGCCATATTGATGATTGCTGGGCAGCGCGGCAGCTTCTTCCAAGCTTGTCGTGCGCACGACTTGCAAGACCGGCCCAAAGATCTCTTCTTCATAGGACT
>JBCBBZ010000009.1:0-158208 GCA_038531165.1 Pseudomonadota bacterium | reverse complement strand
TCCATTTGCGCCGCCCCGGTGATCATGTTCTTCACATAGTCAGCATGGCCAGGGCAATCGACGTGGGCATAGTGACGGTTTTCCGTCTCATATTCCACGTGCGCGGTGTTGATGGTGATGCCGCGGGCTTTTTCTTCTGGCGCAGAGTCAATGTCCTCATAAGAGCGCTTCTCCGCGCCCGTGACATCTGCCAGCACCATCGTGATCGCTGCGGTCAGCGTCGTCTTACCATGGTCCACGTGACCAATCGTGCCGATGTTCACGTGCGGCTTATTACGCTCAAACTTCTCCTTGGCCATGTCAGGCCTCCTTTTCTCAAGTGTCCGGCCCACCGGACGTTGGTCCTTTCTCAAAGCGGGCCAGAAGAGTCCCGTTGAAGCGCGCCACATACACATGCCCGCCTCAGGTTTCAAGCACCATTACTGCTGACATTTGCAGCCACGCTTGGCCACGCTCGGAAAGCGCTTGACAAGACCGGTAATAAACGGGCCTAGCGTGCCAGTATGAGCCCAGCGCATACGTTTCAATCGTTCGAAAGCGAAGCGGACTTGCAACGCGCCGCCGCCGCATGGCTGGCCGCCGCCTTAAAAGACGCGATCGCGCGACGCGGCACGGCTGTCTTTATGGGGTCGGGCGGGCGCACACCCGGGCCAGTCTACACGGACTTGTCCAGGGCGGACTTAGACTGGTCGCGGGTGCAAGTCGGATTGTGTGACGAACGCTGGGTGGATCGCGACCACGCCGCCTCGAATGGCGCGATGTTGGAACGCACGCTCTTACAAAACAGAGCCCAAGCGGCGGTCTATGTGCCGATGAAGACCCTGCATGCAGATCCTTTCGAAGCGATCGACGCGGTCAATGAACGCTATCTCGATGCAAGTCTGACCGATGTGATGCTGCTCGGCATGGGCACCGACGGCCACACGCTCTCCTGGTTTGCGGGCGCCCGCGGTTATGCAGAAGCAGTTGATCCGGAATCGACCTCGATTGTCGCCGCGATCGAAGCGATTGAGAGTGAGGTTACGGGGCCAAACCGATTGCGCATGACCTTGACCCTGCCCTGTATTTCTTATGCCCGAAACATATTGCTGCTGATCACTGGCAAGGAAAAGCGGCGCGTCTTTGAAACCGCATCGGACGATGCCCCGATCAGCTTCATGCGCCAGTCCGCTGGGCGGGCGCTGACTGTGTTTTACTGCGACTAGGATCTCTCTATGACGCTTTCTCTTTTGCAAACCCTGGCGACCGATATTCAGACCCGGGACTTGGTGGATCTCGCGCAGCAATCGCCGCCAGGCGACCTTGAGGGCGCCGGCTGGCGGGCGGACCTCTCTCGACACTATACAACCCCCGATATCCATTCCGCTCTGCTCGAGCATGCCGAGGCGATCGGTCTGCCGCGCGCCATCGATGATCTGTTCAGCGCAGCGATCGTGAACCCCTCTGAAGCGCGACCCGCGCTGCACTGGGCGCTTCGGCTGCCGCCAGACGGGCCGCTCACGCAAGCAGAACATGACACGACTCAGCAGGCGCTCGCCAAAGCCGCCGACCTGGTCGCCACAAACCGCTTTTCATCGATCGTACATATCGGCATTGGCGGCTCTGATTTCGGACCGCGGCTCTATGCGGACGCGTTCGCAGACTGGAGTTTGAAAGACCTCGATGTGCGCTTTTGCGCCAATCTCGATCCCCTGGATTTGGAGCTGGCGCTGCGCGGTTTGTCGCCGGAGCGGACATTGATCATTGGCATCTCAAAATCCTTCGGGACCGAAGAAACGCTGTACAATTTGGGCCGGGCGCGCACTTGGCTGGAAACGGCTCTGGGGCCGGAAGCGGCCGCTCAGCATCTCCTTTTAGTGACGGCCAATCCAGATCGCGCGACCGCCTGGCTTAATGGAAACGCAGCGACGACTTTGGATATGCCGATAAGTGTGGGAGGACGCTACTCCATTTGGTCCGCCGCGTCCGTGGCTGTGATGGCGGGATTTGGCGTGGAGACGTTTCAAGCCTTTCTCGGCGGTGCGGCGGAAATGGACCGGCATGTTCGATCGGCGCCGATCGCAGCGAACCTGGCGGCGCGGTTGGCGTTGCTGGACTTTTGGAACACCAGCCTGCTCGGTTTCGGATCCCGCGCGGTCTTAGCCTATTCGCGGCGCCTGCGCATGCTGCCAACATATTTGCAGCAATTGGAAATGGAATCGAATGGAAAGTCGGTTACGCCTGACGGACGCGCGGTGTCCCTGCCAACCGCCCCTTTGCTCTGGGGCGGCGAAGGATCTGTGGGGCAACACTCCTATCATCAATGGTTGCACCAAGGCACGCATATTGTTCCAACAGAGTTTATTCTCGCGCCGGGCAGCCGCGCCGATTCGGATGGCGTCGAGGCGCTGACAGCGCATGCACTGGCGCAAGCCGAAATCCTTGCCAATGGCCGTTCATTCGACGCTGTGAAACAGGAGGAGCCCGCCTTGCCAAATCACATCGCCCGCCAAAAAGTGCACCCCGGCGGGCGGCCTTCAAGCTTTTTAAGTGCGCCAGAGCTGACGCCAAAAGCCCTTGGCAGTTTGATCGCTCTATATGAGCACCGGACCTACCTGGCAGGTGTGCTGTGGGAGATTAACAGTTTTGATCAATGGGGTGTCGAACGGGGGAAAACCATGGCGACACAGTTAAAGCCCGTCCTGCGCGGCGAACAAACCGCCGCGGACCCTGTGACGCAAGGCCTTATTGATCGTCTCAACTAAGCGCGTCTCAAAATACGGGCGGTTTGTGCTTTGAGCCGCGGGCCCGCTGGCTAAGCGATTTTGTCCACTTGTGTGAAATCGAGATCGACGGGGGTTGCGCGGCCAAAAATCGAGACATTCACTTTCATTCGGCCGGTGTCTGAATCGAATTCCTCGACTGTGCCTTCGAAGCCTTGGAACGCGCCCTCGTTGACGCGTACTTCTTGGCCAATCTCGTAGACAATGGTTGGCTTCGGACGATCCTCGATCGGTTCATCGGAGGTTCCGAGGATGCGATCCACTTCCCTTTGCGGCACCGGCAGGGGTTTCTTACCGCCATCTGCGCCGAGGAACCCGGTGACTTTCGGGGTGTCTTTCACCAGGTGATAGACATCATCCGTGAGCTTGGCCTTCATCAGGACGTAGCCTGGGAAATAGCGCTTCTCGATCGTCTTTTTCTTCCCGCGAACCACCTCAACGACTTCTTCGGTCGGAACTTCGAGGTCCTCGATCATTTCTTCCAAACCCTTCATCGTGGCTTGATCGCGGATCGCTTGTGCCACCTTCTTTTCGAAGTTTGAATAGGCGTGGACGATATACCATTTTGCCTCAGCCATGGGCCAAGCACTCCTTATTGTTCTTTTGCGCTAGACGCCGAGACCGGTGATCCAGCGAACCACCATGGCGATGAATTGATCCGATGCAAACAAGAACAGCGCGACAATGATCGACATCACCACGACCATAATCGTCGCCTGAATGGTCTCTGGTGTCGACGTCCAGGTCACTTTGCGACCCTCGGCTTCAACCTGCCGCGCAAACGTGATTGGCCCCACGCTTTTCTTGTTGTCCTTGTCGGCCATTCTCATGTTCCTGACTTTTTGGGATAGGCTCGCTCCATACTGCGCATTCGGACGCTTGTGAAGAGAGGTGGGTGCAATGCATACAAAACGCAAGCTATCCGCCAAATTCGGGCACCGGCAAGCCGGGTGTTTCGACCTGAAGCGCAAATAGGCTTCCGGCCATAGGCTGCCGGTCGAGCGCTGCATCGCTTAATCCAAACCGAGCGGATGTAATGTATAGCGTGCGCAAATCGGCGCCCCCAAAGGCGCAGCTTGTTGGGCGCGAGACCGGCAGCTTCACAATCTGATCGATGCTTCCGTCAGGCGCATAGCGGACCACACGAGAGCCCGCCCATTGCGCATTCCACAAATAACCCTCGGCATCTACGGCGCTGCCATCGGGATAGCAGCCCGCTTCTAGGGTAGAGGCGAAGACTCGGCGATGGCTTAAGGCGCCGCTGTCCGGATCGAAATCAAAGGCGAGGATCATCTGTTCTGCGCTGTCGCTGGTATAAAAGGTCCGCCCGTCCGGTGAAAATTGCATCGTATTGGTGACCCGCACTTCCGGTAAACCAATCCGCTCGATCGTCAGATCCGTTTGAAGCCGATAATACTGGCCCTCTGGCAGCGTTTCAGAATCGTCCATGGTGCCGAACCAAAAACTCCCATCCGGGGCCATGCCGCCATCATTTGTCCGAAACCCTTTCGGCTCATTGAGTTGGGCGACCGTTTCGTAATGCTCCGTGGCGGTATCGTAGCGCCCGATTTCAAGATCGCCGATCATGATCAAGCCACCATCAGCGAGGGCCAGTGCGCTGGCCCGCAATGGCAGGTCATAGCGGCGCGTATTGCCGGTTTTTGGATTATGGCGATGCAGCTTGGCGCGCTTAATATCGACCCACCATAAAAAGCCCTCTGTCGGGCTCCAAAGCGGGCCTTCACCTAACAAACACCCTGTTGGGGCGACGCAGACGCATTCCGGCACGCTCATTCTCCAATCGCTGAGTTGAGCGCGTTCTCATCACAGAGACGCCGCTTGTCAATTCTCCGTCGGCGCTGCTTTGAGACCATTTAAGATAAGATCAATATGGGTTTCGAAATACGCGTCGAGGTCGAGCGGTTGGAACCGGTCGAAGACCATTTTCCAAATTGCGGCGACCAGAGCCCCCGCGGCGATATTCTGCATAAGACCATGGCCTTGCATCTGCCGAAACTCACCAGACTCGACGCCATCTCGAATGATGGCTTCGATCATAGCTTGTCCGCGTGAGAGGATATTGGCGTGATAAAACTCCGCCAAATGCGGAAAGTTGGGCCCTTCTGCCATGATCAGCCGCATAATCTGTCTGCGATCGCAGTTCAGAACACGCGAATAGAAAAACCGCATTTGCGCCAGCAAACGGTCCGTGGCAGAGCCGGACGACGCTTCGATCGCTCCGGCCATATGGTTGAGCATCGGCGACATCTTAGCTTTCACCATCTCCTCAAACAGCTGCTCTTTGCTCTCAAAATAGAGATATACAGTGCCTTTGGAGACCCCGGCTTCTTCGGCGACGTCTTCAATCTTGGCGGCGGCAAAACCAACGCGCGAAAAGACCGCGAGCGCGGCATCTGTGAGCGCTAGGCGTTTGGCTTCCTTTTGACGTTCGCGTTTGCTCTGTGTGGGATCCGGTTCGAGCGGATCTAGGATATTGTTCATTCTGCCGGTCCTCCCATGGGCGCCCGGTTAACGACTCTGTCTCGCAACAATCGCGGTAAGTCTTTTATATCTTCAATGACTAAGGTCACAGCGGGCGTAACAAACAAGACCATAAACCCTGAAATCACGATCCCAAAGCCTAGGCTTACGCCCATCGGGATCAGGAACTGAGCTTGCGGGCTGGTTTCTAAGAGGAGCGGCCCAAGCCCCAGGGCGGTGGTCAGCGTCGTCAACAGCACGGGGCGGAACCGGCGGGCAGACGCATTGGCCGCAGCGGAGATCATATCCATGCCATCGCGGCGATATTGGTTATAGAGATCAACCAAAACCACCGATGCATTTACGGCAACGCCCGCCAGAGCGACGATGCCAAAAATCGACACAAAAGACACCGGATATCCGAGCACAAAGTGCCCGAGCACGGCGCCGGCAACGCCAAGCGGAATGGCGACGATGATCGCCAAGGGCTGCAGGTAGGACCGCAATTGCGTTGCGACCAGCGCGAAGATGACCAACATAACGATGATGAAGGCCTGCCCCAAGCTGGCGAGGTCTTCACTTTGTTCGCGGCTTGAGCCCGCTTGTTGCCATTTCAACCCGGGATAGGCCGCTTCTAAGTCGGGTAGGATCCGGGTCAGCAACTGCTCGTTCGCAATCGAGGGTGTGCTGACGGCCTCATCAATATCGGCTGTGACAGTCACCACACGTCGTCCATCGATCCGATCGATTGATGAGTAAGCGCGGCTCTCTGACGTCTCTGCAACTGTATAGAGCGGCACGCTGGTCCCATCGGGCAATCGGATCCGCATAAGATCGAGAGTCTGCAGCGATTCAGCAGCGGCCTCAGGATAGCGAACGAAGACGCGGACCTCCTCGCGGCCGCGCTGAATGCGCTGGACTTCTTCGCCGAAAAAGGTCTGCCGGACTTGCCGCGCGACATCGCTTGGGGTGAGCCCTGCCGCAAGACCCGCATCTGTCAGCTCAAACAGCAATTGCCGCTTGCCGAGATCAAAGCTATCTTCAATTTGGTTGGCCCCGGGCAGCCGCGCAATCTCCGTCTTTAAAGCATCGGAGGCCGCAATCAGACTGGCCTCGTCCTGATGCGCGAGTTCGAACTCAACATCGGAGCCAAATCCGCCGATTGATGCTGAAAATGTGAGTCTTTCAACGCCCTCGAGTTCGCCGATTTCCGCTCGCCAGGCACGCTCGATCTCCGTCGCCGACATACGCCGGGTTCCGAACGGGATCAGTTCCAATTGGACCTGTCCGACATTTTCTTGCGCGCTAAACCCTGAATTGCCGACCGGTCCTCCGCCCCCGCTTGTGCTGCCGCCAATGGTTTCAGCAAGCGAAAGAAAAATATCTTCGCCGCGGTCGGCTTTTGCCGTTTCCGCGACAGCGAACGCCGCTTCGACGATTTGATCCATCGCCGCTTCGGTGCGATCGAACGGCGTGCCTTCCGGCATGACCAGCGTGGCGGAGATATCATTGCCTTCAATAGTCGGGAAAAAGATAAACTTGACCAAGCCGCTGCTCACGAGGCTGATGCAAAGAATAAAGAATGCGGTGGCTGCCCCGATGGTGGCGTAGCGCCATTTTCCAAAAAAGCGGACGCCGCGGCGCACAATATGCTCCCCTGCCCATTCTATCCGCTTCGCGACGCGCGCTTGAATGGCGCGAACTGGACCACGGGACCAAGGTCGACCATGGCTTAAATGGCTCGGCAGAATAAAGAACGCTTCGACCAGCGAGACGATCAAGACGCAAATCACCACCAACGGGATGGCCTGCGTTATGTCGCCAAACGTTCCGCCAACGAAAAGCAGCGGAGAGAAGGCTGCAACAGTTGTCATCACGCCGACCAAAACAGGCGCAAACACGCCGCGCACGCCATCAATGGCCGCCCGTGCGCCACGCTTTCCACTGGCGATTTCAGCATCGATGTTCTCGCCGATCACAATCGCATCATCGACCACCAAACCGAGCACGATGATCAAACCGAAAAGGGACACCATTGTGATGGTCACGCCAGCCGCGCCAAATAGCATAAACCCGCCCATAAAGGCTGTGGAGATGCCGATACAGACCCAAAAAGCAAGCTTCAAGTCGAGCATTAAGACCAGGAATAGGAAGACCAGCGCGAACCCAAACAGCGCGTTGCGCAGCAGTAGGTTTATGCGTTCCTCAAGGACCCGGGTTTGGTCCCGAAACTCGAGCACTTCGATGCCATCCGGCGGCGTATATTGCGCCATATAGTCATCGACAGCTTGTTTGACCGTAATGATATCCTCTGCCTCCGCGCGTGAAACCACGACAAACACGGCGGGTCGGCCATTATAGGTGTTTTTGAGTTGCGCGCGGGCAAATCCATCGCGAACCGTTGCAATGTCTCCGAGCAGGATCTGAGCGCCATCGGGTAGGTTTCGAACAACAATGCTCTCAAAGCCCTCGCCATCTAAACGAAGCTGATTGGTGCGCAGGAGAATTTCGCCGGATTGCGTGCGGATCGAGCCTCCCGCGAGATCGAGCGAGCCGGCGCGAATCGCGCGGGCGACATCATCGATGGAAAGCTCATACTTTTGCAGCGTGTCCTCGCTGACCTCGATCGCGATCTCATAATCGCGATCGCCAGACAGTGAGACGAGTGAAACGCCATTCTGTGTCAGAAGTTCGCGTTCAAGCTGTTCAGCCGCGCGCCGAAGCTCAAGCTCTGAGACATTGCCAACAACAACGAGCGTGACGACGCCAGCGCTCGGTTTTGGCGCCGATACGGTTTCTCGCTCAGCATTTTCGGGTGGGAAGTCGACCAGTCTTTCGACGGCCGTTTGGACATCATCCTTGACGATGATTTCGTCGGCAAAATCGGCCAATTCGATGGTGACGGTGCCGAGATTCTCAGCGGCGGTCGATGTGACCCGCTTCACACCATCAATGCCGAGCACGGCTTCTTCAACGCGTCGAGTGACCCCCTCTTCAACTTCCGCTGGCGTCGCCCCAGGGTATGGGACGGTGACGGTCACAATGCCAGGTTCAAGCGTTGGGAACACTTGCGTGCGCAGATTCCCGGCCATGATGAGCCCACCGACGAGCAGCAGGACCATAAGCAAATTCGCCGCAACCGGATTGCGTACAAACCAGCCGATGAGACCGCCGCCGCGATTTTCCTCAAGATCAGGCGCCACAGCTCTAGCCCCCAGTGTCCGCGGTAATGGATGAGGCGGCTCGGACACTCACCGGTTGACCCTCTTCGGCCTCAAGCGGAGCGAGCGCGACGACGCCGTCGGCAAGATCGAATGGCGCAGCGATGATACTCTGCCCGAAATCAAGCTCTCCGAGCACAGTGACGTCGCGGGATGCGAGTTGCCCATTGTCGATCACCCAAACCTGAGCTTGTCCCTTGAGCGCGGTGGCGGGGAGGCGAATGGCGCCTGCCACTTTGTCAGAGGCGATCGAGACGTCGACAAAGTCACCGATACGAAGCCCGCTCTGGTCGGCGGGTAATAGGTACAGATTCGAAAGACGCGTGCGCGCATCAACACTCGCATCGACGCGAACCACGATGGCTGTTGACGAGGCGCCACTGCCGCGCCGCTGAAATTCGCCGGTACGCCCAATTATCGGATCGAGCATCGCCATTTGATCATTCGAAACCGGTGCTGCGATCTCAATGCTATCAAGCGCAACCATCCGCCCGACCACCTGCCCCGGCGAAACGATCTGACCAATGTCCAAGCTCGACGCCAAAACGCGCGCATTGAGCGGGGCATAAACACGGGTGCGCTGGAGGGCGAGTTCTGACGTGCGCTTATTCGCTTCAGCGCTTTCAAGGCGCGCCTCAGCCGCCTCAATCTGCGGAATACGGGCTGCCAAATCATTGACTTCCCGATCCGGGAACAGCTCTTCCCATTCTTGTCGGGCCAGCGCCGCCTCTGCCTCAAGCTGCTTTAAATCGGATCGCGCCGATGCGATTTCAGCTTCCGCCCTTTGCACTGCGAGGACATAATCTGCGCGATCAATTTCGAATAGAAGATCGCCTTTTTTGATCTCCGACCCGGCCCGGAACGTCGCACTAACGCGTTTGATTTCGCCTGATACTTGCGGGCTGACTGAGATTTCGGCGTTCGCCTGAACGGTGCCATTGATCCGGAGCGTTGGCGTATAAGTGCGCGTTGGCGTGTCTGCGATCCGAACGCTCAACTCAGCATTGCCGCGCAAGTCCGCAATTCGCGGCGCACGATCTTCGACTTGGCCCGCCAAAGCGCGTGACAGGCCAACCGCGATCGCAATTACGCCAATGACAAAAACCAGTTGGACCACGCCTAGGCGCCATCCGTCTGTCCAAGTGGGTTTAGGCTCTTCTGGAACCGCCTCCATTGTGTGCTCCTAAAAAATGACTGACCGGTCAGTTAGTACGATATAATGAGAAATCAACTGTGAGTAAGGTGAAATTTTTGTCGCTTTAGCTTGGCGACTCCTCACAACACAGATACGCGCGAGGGGCGCAATTGGATTGGAGATGGCTGATGGCGGTAAACTCCCTCACCCCACCCTATAGTTTTGACGATTTGTTGCGGATTATGCAGAGCTTGCGAACGCCTGTGACCGGCTGCGCATGGGACTTAGAACAATCCTTTGAGACGATCGCGCCTTACACAATCGAAGAAGCCTATGAAGTGCATGATGCGATCCTTCGTCAAGATATGACGGATCTCTGCGATGAGCTCGGCGATTTGCTGCTGCAAGTGGTGTTTCATGCTCAGATCGCGACAGATGAAGGCCATTTTAGCATTGCCGATGTGACGCAAGCGATCAGCGAAAAAATGATACGGCGACATCCGCATGTTTTTGGCGCCGAGGCTCAAAAGACAGCCGAAGCGCAAACCCAAGCTTGGGAAACGATCAAAGCGGAGGAGCGCGCCCAGAAAACCGCAGCGGATCAGAGCGCTCTAGCGGGTGTCGCAAAGGCGCTGCCTGCATTGATGCAAGCTGAAAAACTGCAAAAACGAGCGGCGCGAACCGGATTTGATTGGACCGATCCGGCCGATATTTTCAACAAGCTCGACGAGGAAATTGGCGAAGTCAAAGACGCCATTGATGAGGCGGACGCTGCACACATCGAAGAGGAGATTGGCGATCTTTTGTTTGTCGCCGTCAACCTTGCGCGGCGTTTGAAAGTCGATCCCGAGATCGCACTGCGCAAAGCTAATGATAAGTTCGAACGTCGTTTTCGCGCGATGGAAGCGCGTGCAGAACGCGATCAAAAGGAATTCGCTTCCCTGTCTTTGATAGATCAAGAAGCACTCTGGACGGCCGTGAAGTTAGAGGAAAATTCGGGATAAAGCAGATCCGAAACCGGGATCAGCGTAGCGCGCGCCTCAGTCGCATACCTCGCGCTTTCCAAGTCGATATTCAGCAAATGGGATCGGCGGCGCTGGCTGCGGGCCAAGGTCTTGCAGCTGCCGCCCCCACCAACCAACATCGCGCCACGAGCCGCCTTTGTACCCGACGCGCTCATAGACCCCGACGGGCTTGAGCCCCATACGCTCATGAAACGCAACGCTGGCAGTATTGGGCAGCGCGATACCGGCGAAGACACTGCCAAATCCTTGTCCGCTTAGCGTTTTGAAGAGGTGCGCATAGAGCTGTTGCGCCAGCCCTTGGCGACGGCCCTGCGCGGCGACATAGACACTGATATCGCAGGACCATTTATACGCTGCACGCGTCCTGTGAGGGCAAGCATAGGCGTATGCCAGGACCCTGTCCTGTTCCTCGACCACCAACCAAGGGTGCGTCTTAAGTGTCTGCTCAATCCGTGCGCTCATTTCTTGAGAGCTTGGCGGATCTTCCTCAAACGAAATAAAAGTCTCAGCGACAATGGGCGCATAAATTGCGGCAAGGGCCGCACCGTCGTCTGCGCGTGCAATTCTAATCATGATGCCAAGCACGCTCCAGGTTGAGGCGCAAAAGTACCGATATCCTCAGGCGACCTAAATAGAAAACACCGGACCTCGTGCGAGCTCCGGTGCCTTCATTCGCGCCCACTTCCCAGACGTCGAGCGCAACTTAGACTTTGTAATACATGTCGAATTCCACCGGATGCGGGTGCAATTCAAGCGTCATGACTTCTTCCATTTTCAGCTCGATATAGGCATCGATTTGATCGTCATCGAACACCCCACCCTTCTTCAAGAAGTCGCGGTCGGCATCGAGTGAATCGAGCGCTTCGCGCAGCGATCCACAAACTTGCGGGATGGACTTAGCCTCCTCGGGTGGCAGGTCGTAGAGGTCTTTATCCATCGCATCGCCGGGATGGATTTTATTTTCGATACCGTCCAGTCCGGCCATTAAGAGCGCAGCAAAGGCGAGATAGGGATTGGCGGTCGGATCCGGGAACCGGGTTTCGATCCGCTTCGCCTTCTCGCTACTGCCAAATGGAATACGAATGGAAGCCGAGCGGTTCCGGGCCGAGTAGGCAAGCATAACCGGCGCCTCGAAGCCCGGCACCAGCCGCTTATACGAGTTCGTTGATGAATTGGTCAGCGCGTTCAACGCACGGGCATGTTTGATGACCCCGCCAATATAATAGAGACACGTTTCAGAGAGCCCCGCATACTGGTCGCCGGCAAATGTCGGCGCCCCACCGGACCAGATGGACTGGTGCACGTGCATGCCAGAGCCATTATCGTTGAAATAAGGTTTCGGCATAAAAGTCGCGGTTTTGCCATAGCTCGCAGCGACATTGTGGATGACGTATTTGTAGAGTTGAAGATTGTCCGCCATGGTCACCAGCGTATTGAACTTCATGCCAAGTTCGTGCTGCGCCGGGGCGACTTCGTGGTGATGCTTTTCCGGCTCGAGGCCAAGCTCGCCCATCACGGAGAGCATTTCAGAGCGCATATCTTGCTCTGAGTCGACGGGCGGCACAGGGAAATAGCCGCCTTTGGGACCAGGGCGATGGCCCATATTGCCCATCTCATAAGCCTTCCCCGTATTCGCCGGCAGTTCGGTTGAGTCGAAACTGTAGCCGGTCATATGCGGTTCGGTGTTCCAGCGCACATCATCGAAAACAAAGAACTCTGCTTCAGGACCGAAATAAGCGGTGTCACCGACGCCGGTCGATTTCAAATATGCCTCTGCCTTTTTCGCGGTCATACGGGGGTCGCGATTATAGGCCTGGCCGGTGACCGGATCGAGAATGTCACAGAAAACCGCCAGGGTCGTTTGCTGGAAAAACGGATCAATTTTTGCGGTCGCGACGTCCGGTTTCAAATTCATGTCGGATTCGTTGATGGCTTTCCAGCCAGCGACGGATGATCCATCAAACATTTGGCCTTCTTCGAAGAAATCCCCATCGACCATGCTTTTATCGAAGGTGACGTGTTGCATCTTCCCTCGTGGATCGGTGAAACGAAGGTCGACAAACTCAACGTCGTTTTCCTTCATCATTTTCAAAACACTATCGGCCATATCGCCCTCCAGTTCGTTCCTGTCTAAACTCAATCGCGACGCTAAAGGGCGCCGTCACCTGTCTCGCCGGTTCGGATGCGGACGGCTTCGCCGACATCCGAGACAAAAATCTTCCCGTCTCCAATTTTTCCGGTCTGTGCTGCTTTCGTGATCGCATCGATGGCGCTTTGCAAGCCGGAATCTGCAACTACGGCTTCGACTTTCAGCTTGGGAAGAAAATCAACCACATACTCTGCGCCTCGATACAGTTCTGTATGCCCGCGCTGACGCCCGAAGCCTTTTGCTTCAACAACCGTCATACCTTGTACGCCGACTTCGTGCAGCGCTTCTTTCACATCGTCGAGTTTGAACGGTTTGATGATGGCTTCTATTTTTTTCATACCTTCACCCTTGAGATAGTTAATTATTGTCTTCGCATAGGACGGCTCCGGCATTAGCGCGATAGTGCGTCGGACCCGGATCATCCCGACGCGCAGGGCTGCTCAAGGATCACCCATGGCTGCTCAATTCTTACTCATTGGATTTTTCGCTTTGGTGACGCATGCGTCATTGTTCTTTCGAGGGGCATTTGGTAAAAGGGATTGGAGGAGCAAAGGAACCTTGCGATGAACCGTGTCACCCCGTTTATTGATCCAAGCCGTCCGAAGCCGAAACGGCGCCCATTAAAAGCATGGGGCCATATGCAAAAGCTCATCGCCGACAAGGAAGACACCGCGCAGGTGTTTCACATCATCGAGGCGCTTAATGGCGACTCAACCCGCAAAGATCTCAAGCGGTTTGTGCGTTCTCCAAATGCCCAAAAGATTATGGAACGGCGCGATTACCTGCCAGATATTCTCGATGATCATGCCCCGCTCAAAGCGCTGCCGGAAGGCACTGTGGGTCGCGCCTATGTCGCCTTTATGGAACGCGAAGGATTGACGGCGAACGGGTTGGTGCGAGAGAGCATGGCGCAACGCGCGCATCATGAAGAATACCATGATGACCTGTATTGGTACGCCAACCGATTGCGCGATACGCATGATCTCTATCATGTCTTGACCGGATATGGCCGCGACGCCTTAGGAGAAGATGCGCTGCTTGGCTACACGCACAGCCAACACGGCGGTTTGGGGATCAGCTTCATTGCTTATATGGGCGCCCGACAAATTGCTAAAGAAGCGCCCCGCGAGGCGCGCGTGAAAGCTGTCTTGGCCGAAGGCCGGCGGAATGGAAAGCGCGCGGCTCGGATTGTCGAACAAGATATTGTCGCTCTCCTGCCTGAGCCGATCGATGACGTGCGCGCGCGATTGAGTATTGCCGAACCGGTCCTCTATAAACGCGCGCTTAAGGTCTTTAAGAGCTATGATCGAGACCCGCAGCTCGCAGCAGCATGATCTATTTGGTCCGCCATGGTGAAGCGGCGGCCAGTTGGGGGCAACACCCTGACCCTGGGCTCTCTGTCCAAGGCCGCCAACAGGCAGAAGAGGTCGCCGGCAAGCTTCAAGCCATGAATATCTCGAAGGCATTGACCAGCCCGATGGCGCGGTGCCAGGAAACCGCTGAACCGTTCGCAGCGCAGTCAGGCCTGAACCTCGTGATTGAGCCGACCGTTATCGAAATCCCGACGCCGCCGGGGCTCAGCGATCGGGTCAGCTGGCTCCGCGCGCTGATGGCGGGGACTTGGTCTGAAACTCCGGAATTGGTCCAAAGCTGGCACGCCGCTTTGTTGCGCACCATCCATGGCCTATCTGATGATACCGTTGTTTTTACACACTTTATTGCAATTAATGCCGTGGTCGGCGCGCTTGAGAACAAGCCCGAAGTGACGGTGTTCCGGCCAAATTATTGCAGCGTGACCGTGCTTGAAAAAGTGAATGACGGGCTGAAACTGGTCGCGCGGGGCGAAAGCCTCGAAACCAAAGTTCTGTAGTGGATCTGGTGGGCGGTAACGGGCTCGAACCGCTGACCCTCTCGGTGTAAACGAGATGCTCTACCAACTGAGCTAACCGCCCAACCAGGATGCTCCATGTGCCTTGTCTTGGCTGGAAATGCAAGACGGCCCCTGCGAGAAAAGCGGGGGCCGTTGCAGTTTGTAAATGATCGCTTAGTGGCGCACGGAAGCGCCATCATCGCCAGGCGCACCGCGACCCGAAAGTGTCGCTGCGAGGGCCTCTTCATCTTCTTCGGACCATTCGATCGGTGACAATGGACGCACCAGCGCGCGGGCCAAGACCTCATTAATGTCAGAGACCGGAATGATGCTTAGACTATCCTTCACATTCTCGGGAATGTTGGCCAGGTCTTTCTCATTTTCTTCTGGAATGAGGACCGTTTTGATCCCACCTCGCAGCGCTGCCAGGAGCTTCTCTTTCAGCCCTCCAATCGGCAAGACGCGTCCGCGCAAGGAGATCTCTCCCGTCATCGCAACGTCGCGATGCACGGGATTGGCGGTCAAAAGCGACACCATGGCGGTTGTCATAGCGATGCCAGCGCTTGGCCCATCTTTCGGGGTTGCGCCATCCGGCACGTGAACGTGGATGTCGGTCGTGTTGAAGGTGCTCGGTTTGATGCCGAGCAGCACCGCCCGCGAGCGTACCAAAGCTTGCGCGGCCGAGATTGATTCCTTCATCACATCTCGCAAGTTCCCGGTCACTTTGGTGTTTCCGCGCCCAGGCATGGAAACCGCTTCTATGGTCAACAGATCACCGCCGACCTCGGTCCAGGCCAGGCCCGTCACGGCGCCGATTTGGTCTTCCTCATCGGCAAGTCCAAAGCGGAACTTGCGCACGCCGGAATAGTCCGAGAGATTGTCTGGCGTGACGACCACTTGTGTGACGCCTTCATGGCCAAGTTCGCGCACAGCTTTGCGGGCGAGTTTGGCCAGCTCGCGCTCAAGTGAACGTACGCCGGCTTCTCGCGTGTAGAACCGCAATAGGTCGCGAATGGCGTCGGATTGCACCACCCATTCCTCGTCGTTCAAGCCGTGATCAGCGCGTATTTTGGGCAGCAAATGACGCTCCGCAATCTCGCGCTTCTCGTCCTCGGTGTATCCCGCAATCCGGATGATCTCCATCCGATCGAGGAGGGGTTGAGGCATATTGAGGCTGTTCGCTGTTGTCACGAACATGACGTCCGACAAATCATAATCGACTTCTAGATAATGGTCGTTGAACGTCGAGTTTTGGGCGGGATCAAGCACTTCCAAAAGCGCGGCAGACGGATCGCCCCGATGGTCCATGCCCATTTTATCGATCTCATCGAGCAGGAATAAAGGGTTGCCCGTTTTGGCTTTTTTCAGGCTTTGAATGACCCGGCCTGGCATCGATCCAATATAGGTCCGACGGTGTCCGCGGATCTCGCTTTCATCTCGTACCCCGCCAAGCGATACACGCACAAAATCGCGTCCGGTCGCTTCCGCGATCGATTTGCCGAGCGATGTCTTACCAACGCCTGGAGGTCCAACCAAGCAGAGGATCGGTCCGCGCAGCTTGTTTGTGCGTTTCTGCACCGCGAGATATTCGAGGATCCGCTCTTTTACTTTCTCCAGACCATAATGGTCGTCATTGAGCTGGGCTTCAGCGGCGTCGAGATCGGTTGAGATGTCTTTGCGCTTGTCCCAAGGCAGCGACAAAAGCCAATCGAGATAGTTCCGAACCACAGTCGATTCCGCCGACATCGGGCTCATCTGCCGCAGCTTTTTGACTTCTTGCTCTGCTTTGGTTCGGGCTTCTTCAGAGAGACCCGTTTCTCTAATTTTCTCTTCCAGCTCGGCGACTTCGTCGCGTTCACCTTCCCCTTGATCGCCAAGTTCGCGCTGAATGGCTTTCATTTGCTCATTGAGGTAATACTCGCGCTGGGACTTCTCCATCTGACGCTTGACGCGGTTTTTAATCTTCCGCTCCATCTGCATCATACCCATCTCGCCTTCCATCAAAGACAGGACCTTTTCCAGGCGATCTTTAATGTCGGAAAGCTCGAGGAGGCCCTGTTTTTCAGACAGCTTGACTTGCAGCTGTGATGACACCGCGTCAGCAAGCTTACCGGGCTCGTTAATGTCCGAAATCGTTGAGACCGATTCCGGTGGGATCTTGCGGTTGAGTTTGGCATAGCTCTCAAACTGCTCAGAGACGGCGCGCATCAAGGCTTCTAGCTCGCCCGAGCTGACATCAATCGGTTCGATCAACCCAATTTCGGCAACATAATAGTCGCCGCGATCTTCGAGCTGATTCAGGCGCGCACGATGACCGCCCTCGACCAGCACTTTAACGGTCCCGTCAGGAAGCTTAAGCAATTGAAGAATGGTCGCGGTGGTGCCGACCGCGTGCAAATCGGACGCTTCCGGATCATCGGTCGATGGGTCCTTTTGGGCGACCAGCATAATTTCATTTTGGCCTTCATCGACCATTTCGAGGGCCCGCACAGACTTGTCACGGCCCACAAAAAGCGGCGCCACCATGTCTGGGAACACTACGATATCTCTCAGTGGAAGAACTGGGAGGGTTTTCGTCGTCATTGTCGACTCCTTTGTTTCTGGCCCCGCTCAGCGGCAACCATCACCTTCACCCTGTTGTCGGATGATTCTGGCGTCTTTGTTATTTGATACCCGCAAGCGTCCACTTCAACCAGTGAATTGCGGTGGAAATCGACGAATTTAATCCTATAGAGGCGCTCTGCTAGGAGGCTTCGCTCGGCTGGACTTGTTTCGCGTGCACGTAAAGCGGTTTAGCGTTGCCATCCACCACTTCGGCATTGATAACCACTTCATCAACACCGCGCAAACCCGGCAATTCGAACATTGTGTCGAGCAGGATCGACTCCATGATCGAGCGCAATCCGCGCGCCCCCGTTTTGCGATTAATCGCTTTCTTCGCCACGGCCGTCATTGCGTCTGGCGTAAAGGTCAGCGAGACATCCTCCATCTCAAACAGTTTTTGATACTGTTTGACGAGCGCATTCTTTGGCTCGGTCAGGATGGTCACCAGGGCGTCTTCATCCAAGTCTTCCAAAGTCGCCAAAACCGGTAGACGACCGATGAATTCGGGGATCAGACCATAACGCTGCAGATCTTCGGGCTCGACGGTCCGTAGGATATCACCCACCCGCCGCGCTTCTGGATCTTTGACGTCGGCGCCGAAGCCGATCGAAGTTGCTTCGCCGCGTGAGGAAATGATTTTATCCAGGCCAGCAAATGCACCGCCGCAAATGAAGAGGATATTCGTCGTGTCAACTTGCAGGAATTCCTGCTGAGGATGCTTGCGGCCGCCTTGCGGAGGAACCGCCGCGACGGTGCCTTCCATCAGCTTCAAGAGCGCTTGTTGAACCCCCTCGCCGGACACATCGCGCGTGATCGACGGATTGTCCGACTTACGAGAAATCTTGTCGATTTCGTCAATATAGACAATCCCGCGTTGCGCGCGCTCGACATTATAGTCGGAGGCCTGCAGCAATTTGAGAACGATGTTCTCAACATCCTCGCCAACATAGCCAGCTTCGGTCAATGTCGTGGCATCGGCCATGGTGAACGGCACATCCAGCACCCGCGCCAAAGTCTGCGCCAAGAGAGTCTTCCCGCACCCCGTCGGGCCGATTAGCATAATGTTGGATTTGGCCAGCTCAACGCCATCCGCCCCGCCGGGATTGGCCAGGCGTTTATAGTGGTTGTGGACCGCAACCGATAGGATCCGTTTGGCGTAAGATTGGCCGATCACGTAATCGTCCAGGACTTCGCAGATTTCCTGTGGCGTCGGCACGCCCTCTTTCGCTTTAAAGCCAGATGCTTTGTTTTCTTCGCGGATGATGTCCATGCAGAGTTCGACACACTCATCACAGATGAAGACTGTTGGACCCGCGATCAGCTTCTTCACTTCATGCTGACTTTTTCCGCAGAAAGAGCAGTAGAGCGTATTCTTGGAATCGCCGCTGGAACCATTTTGCTTTGCCATGGGCAACCTCTATGCCACGCATGCCTTAACACGCGATTTACTGGGCGCGAATCCCAGTCATTCTTCTCGACTTTAGAACGCTTACGAGCGGGCGCAAGCCTTTGCTCGCATTCTCAATGCATGATGGATGCCGATTAATCTTTACCGGCGTCTGTGCGATGTTCGTAAACGGTGTCTATGATGCCGAACTTTTGCGCATCTTCGGCCGTCATGAATGTATCGCGGTCAAGCTTTTTCTCAATCGTATCATAGTCTTGTCCGGTGTGTTTGACGTAGATATTATTGAGGCGCGTTTTGAGATCGAGGATCTCTTCCGCATGGCGCTCAATATCCGTCGCCACACCGCGATAGCCACCGGATGGCTGATGCACCATCACGCGTGAGTTTGGCAGCGCGATGCGATGCCCCTTATCGCCGGCCGCTAAGAGCAAAGATCCCATACTGGCCGCCTGTCCGATACACACCGTCGAAATTGGGCAACGGATATATTGCATTGTGTCATAGATCGCCAATCCGGCCGTGACGTAACCGCCAGGGCTATTGATATAAATCGCGATGTCTTTTTTCGGGTTTTCGGATTCAAGGAATAGCAATTGCGCGCAAACCAATGAGGCGGTCGTGTCGTCGATCGCGCCAGTAATGAAGATCAAGCGCTCTTTGAGCAGCCGTGAGAAAATGTCGAAGGCGCGCTCACCGCGGCTGGTTTGCTCAATAACGGTGGGGACGAGATTCACAGCAGTCGGGCGCGGATCGAACATGGGATGACTTTCAACGAATTGCATTATGGCCTGGTCTGGCAGAGGCCATTATATTTGTCCATTCGGCTCTGCATACAAGGTGTGAATGTCGCTTAACCTTGCGTTGGCAGCGTCAGCGTCAAAATGTCGATCCGCGGCGGGCGGCGAAATCGCATCGGCAGTCCGATCATGCCGGTCCCAGGTGTCACATAGATGCGATCGGGTTCATCGCGCCCAGCACGGACCAAAGTATGCAAGCCGGTGTCGAACGGATGCTTTGTTGGAATCACCATCCGCGTCAAGCCCGGGATGGGCAATCGGATTTGACCGCCATGTGTGTGTCCGGCTAGCATCAAATCATAGTCGAAATCATTCGGGACTTTCAGGGCAATATCTGGATTATGCGTCAACAGTAAAACCGGTACGCCTTCCGGCAGGTTCGCTTTGAACGCGAAGGTGAAGCGCCGTTGCCAATAATCTGAGGCCCCGGCCACAACAATGCGATGTCCGCCGAGCACCTCCTCAAAGGCGCGGTTTTCGACAAATGTGACACCGCTTCGGCGCAGTGGACCTCGCAAGCGCTCGATATAAGGTGGGCCCGGAAAGCCGAGATCATGGTTCCCAAGCACGGCAAAGACCGGCGCTTCGGCGTCTTCAACCGCGGCCATGGCGGTTTCGATCTCATCGAAGGGCAAGTGATAGAGAAAATCACCGGCGATAAAAACCGCATCAACGGTTTCTTGATTGACCCGATCGATGAGCCGCGAAAGCGGGATGGCATTTTTGAAAACGCCGATATGGGGATCTGAAAAGAGCGCAATTCGAAGCTCGAAGGTTTCATCCTGGCCATCCGACAGGTCAATCTCTTCATGATGAACGAATAATAGCTGGGGCTCAACGAAACGGGCCCAAGCCACTGGCAAAGACAATCCAAACAAGATGACAGCGAGCCAACGCGCCCAGCCTTTGCGGCGCGCAATTACCCAAACGCAGACCACCGCAAATGGGATCCAAAGATATGTCAGCCAGAAGACGAAAGCATGCAAACCACGTTTACTCCGCGCGCTCGAATTGCTCTGCGGCGGCATCGGGAAACCTCGCCGCTAAGCGCCCGAATTCATCTTGAGTGATGTTTACGGACAGTTCAACTTGCCCGGACTCTGTGAATTTTTCGTTTTCGACCTGGGTGTTTTGGTGCAACCAAGCGCGCAAGGCGCCGTCGTGATTGTTCAGATGGGCTTTGAGACGAACGCGGCCTCGATCGAGCGCGTCTTCAATTGCCGCCAAGAGCCCATCTATCCCCTCGCCCGTAAGTGCAGAGACCGCCACAGCAGGCATTTCTTCACGGGTGCGCGCATGCTCGGCTTTCAAGCCATTGCGCGTGTGTGGATCTAAGCGATCGATTTTGTTCCATGCTTCAATCATTGGCGGCAGATCTGCGCCCATTAGATCTGCGAGTTGGTGTAGGACTTTTAGTACATCTTGTTTCTGCTCATGATCCGCAGCGCTCGAGCGATCGCGGACGTGGACCAGCAAATCCGCCTCTAGAGCTTCTTCTAAGGTTGCCCGAAAACTATCGACCAAATGCGTCGGTAGATCTGAAATGAAGCCGACCGTGTCGACCAGACTGACCGACCCTAAATGCGGGAGATCCAGCTTTCGGATCGTCGTATCGAGCGTCGCGAACGGCATATCTTTGGCCATAACGTCGGCGCCCGTAAGACGGTTAAACAGCGTCGATTTTCCCGCGTTCGTATAGCCGACCAGCGCAACGATACGGGTATCGCGTCGCTGACGACCCTGCCTTTGGACTCTGCGGGTGCGCTGCACATCCGCCAAATCACGGCGCAGCCGACCGACCGCGCGATCGATCATCCTTTTATCGGCTTCAAGTTGGGTTTCCCCGGGTCCGCCGAGAAAGCCTTGGCCACCGCGTTGGCGTTCCAAATGCGTCCAAGTTCGAACCAATCGCGACCGCTCATACAAGAGCCGCGCGAGCTCGACTTGGAGAAAGCCTTCTTTGGTGCGCGCTCTCAGTCCGAAAATTTCGAGTATGAGTCCTGTCCGATCAATGACTTTTACGCCCAATCGGGTCTCTAGATTGCGCTGTTGGATCGGCGTAAGCGATGCGTCGATAATCACGATTGAGCAATCATGCGTTTTGACATCCGCCTGCAGCCGGTCGAGCAGTCCCCCAGATAACAAATAGCCAGGGGTCGGCTTGCGAACGTTTTCAGGGCGCAGGAAGGCAAGCTCACACCCCAGAGCCTGGACAAGGCCTGCTGACTCGCTCAGGCGGTCATCGCTGGGCCGTTCGATCGGCAGCGTCCAAGGCACAATGATGCCTGCCCGCTCTGGAGATTGTTCAAGATCCGTTGGAGGAGAATTCAAGTCTCTTAGCTATCGTCTTCATCAAACAGTTGGACGTGTGCGCCGGGCGCAATGGTCGAAATCGCATGTTTGTACACCAATTGCGGCGGGCGACCATCGCCGCGGAGCAAGACGCAAAAATTATCGAACCAAGTGACAACGCCCTGTAATTTCACGCCATTAACAAGAAATATTGTAAGCGGGGTTTTTGATTTTCGGACTGCATTTAGAAAAGTGTCCTGGAGGTTCTGCTTTTTTTCTGAAGACATTGTTTGCTTGCCCTTCTTTTATATTTGAGCCGCTATAACGATTGAGCTCAATTGGCAAGCAAAAGGCCGATTATCGTTGCCAAAAGGAAGGATTAAGGGCGGGCAACAGCGCGATGACCTCTAAACGCCCAAGAATCATGCCGAGAATGACGCAAAGCTGAGCGGATCCGTTCAACTCGGTATTGATGTCGGCGAGCACATGCCCGGCATTGGAAAGACTTCCGACCCCGGCGCGAATGGCGTCATCAAAAAGCAAACCGCTGGCGCTTAAAAGCAGCGTTCCGATGGTGCACGCGACAATGTATCCGACCAAGTAAACCCAAACGCTCATCACGGTGCGGTCGGATTGCCGCCGACCTCTAAACCGGAAGTGTTTGACGCTCCCACGATAGCCCAATTGCGCGAATTCCAAGGCGACGCGGCGGCTCAGCACAATCAATCGAGCGAGTTTGAATCCACCGGCTGCTGAAAGCGCGGAGCCGCCGATCAGGACCGGAAACAAAAACAACACGATCGGGAGCCTAGAATATTGCTGCGGGTCACTCAGCGCGATGCCGCTGGTGGCAAGGGATGACGTCGCCCAGCCTAAGCTTTCCAAGAGCGGCAGTCCGGCGAATACGGCCAGCACTGTGACCAAGAATAGCGATCCAACCCATGCAAGGGTCTCCGGGTCCAGGGCGGCCGCGCGGGGTTGCCCGCGTCCGGCGCCGTCGACCGCAATTAGGCCGAGCGTGCCGATGACCAAGCCCAACCAGAGTATGACCGCGTGCAGTGCCCCGGCTTGCGGCGCCGTATTGTATGACAAAGGATCAACGAGACCCGTTGTGATCGCGCTGACCGCACCGGCGAGCGCATCGCGCGGGGCGAGACCGATCGCTAAAAGCAGCGCCGCTAAAACGACCGTGCAGCTGAGCACCAAAATTGCGCTAACGCGAACCACGCGGGTCACAGGATCGAAGAAACTCCCCTCGGGATCGCTGAAAAACCGGTTACGATGCACGCCCGGTCCGCCCAGGTTCAAACTGGAAAAAACACTCGCCGCAATCGCGATACTGGCAATCGCTCCAATCAAATGCAGCATAGCCCGCCAAACGAAAATACTGGTCGGCATCGGATTGGCGATCGGGTCGAGGCGCGTATGACCGGTCGTGGTCAGATTGGAAATGCTCTCATAATAAGCCCCCAAGAAATCCGGCGCGCCCAAATAGTCGACGAAGGGAATGGCGGCAATCGCACCTCCAATTGCCCAAAACAGAACCGCGATGGCGAGACCGTCCTTGGCTTGCGCGCGCCTTTGCGGTTTGTCGGTGAGCAGGATGACTGTCGCAGCAAGTCCCCCAACGGCAAATCCCGTCCCCGCGAACACAAATAGCTGTCGGCTTTCCCCGGTCGCCAAGGCAACCGTAAAACAAACAAAAAGCAACGCAGCAAAACCAAGCGCGATGACCGAGAAGACACGAACGATGGCGAGATGGTTCACATCGGCATCCTGACTTAGAAGAAGTCTGCACTGACCCTAAAGAATTGTTCGACTTTGCGGGTGGCACTGGTCTCATAAAACAGCAAAAGCCGGTCATCGGCTTGAACGGTGGCGCCAGAATTTGGGAAAATGATCTCTTGATCACGGATGATGGCCGCAGCTGTGACCCCATCCGGTAAATGCGCGTAATCCACGGGTTTGCCGATCAGTGGTGACGAATCGAGCGTCACACCCTCGGCCACTTCTGCGAGGCCGTCTTCCAGAGACTGGACAGATAGAATGCGGCCGCGGCGAAGTTTTGTCAGGATCTTTGACACGCTCAACGCCCGCGGATCGAGGACTGCGTCAATATCGAGATCCTGCGAAATCGCGACCAATTCATACGCGTTTACGAGGGCGTGCGTTCGTTTGGCCCCAAGCTGCTTTGCGAGCTTGCCGATGAGCATATTCGTTTTGTCATCATTCGTCACAGCAATCACGATGTCCGCTTGATCGGCGCCCGCCTCTTCGAGCATATCGCGCGAGAGCCCGTCACCATGAATGACAATGGTCTGCTTGAGCGTCGAAACAGCGATATCAGCCCGGGCAGCATCCGCCTCAATGATCCTGACCCGAACGCGGCCATCGCGTTCCAAATGACCGGCAACATAGGTTCCGACATTGCCGCCACCGACGATAACGACGCGTTTATGCTCTTCGACGTCACGATTGAACAGTTTGTTGAGCCGCGGTGTGGATTGGCGCAGCACTGCGACATAGGCGGTATCGCCTGGCTGCAATTGATCATTGCCGCGCGGCGCAAAGACAGACGCGCCGCGCTTAACGCCGATCACGCGTGCGCCAAGATCGGGAAACAATCCATCAATCTGATCGAGCGCTGTCTCTAAAAGTGGACTATCAGACTGCACTTTCATGCCGAGGATTTGCAACTCACCCGCTTCGAACGACATGCTCGACACCGCGCTTGGGGTGCGAATGCGCCGGAGGATCGCGTCTCCGACTTCAATTTCTGGTGAGATAATCATATCGATTGGGAGCGCGGTTTTTGAAAACAGCTCCGCATTGCGCGTTTCCAGATAGGCCTGCGCCCGAACCCGCGCGATTTTTGTCGGCACCGAAAAGAGCGTGTCAGCGACTTGGCAGATCACCATATTGATCTCATCAAAATGCGTCACCGCGATCAACATATCGGTATCATCCGCGCCAGCCGCGCGCAGCACTTCGGGGTGTGCGGCATGTCCGACGACGCCGCGAACATCAAAATCGATTTGAACCTGCTCGACGAGCGCGTTGTCTTCGTCGATCATGATAATGTCGTGGTGCTCTTGCGCCAAGCGGCGGGCAATCCCCTGCCCGACGCGACCTGCTCCACATATAATAACGCGCATCTAACGGCTATCCGTACGACTCGCTGAAGCGTTTACCCCCAGCGCCTTTAATTTTCGGTGTAGAGCGGACCGCTCCATTCCGATGAATTCCGCCGTTCGCGAGATATTGCCATCAAACCGCGTGATTTGCAGCGTCAGATAGTCTCGTTCGAATTGCTCGCGCGCATCGCGCAGCGAAAGCCCAACAAAATCAGCTGAAACCCCCATCGCATCATCATTATCATTCGATCCGCGATCGAGCGGCAGCTCTTCCACCGACACCGTCGCTGAAACGCTGTCGCGTGACAGGATCAATACGCGTTCAACAACATTGCGGAGTTGCCGGACGTTTCCGGGCCAATTCATGGATTGCAAAACCGCAATTGCTTCTTTGCTAAAGTTGCGCGGAGAAAGGCCGGACGAATCGGCAATGCGCTGGCTGAAGTGATGCACCAGCGCTGGAATATCGTCGCGCCGTTCGGCAAGTGATGGGACACCCAGCGGCACAACATTTAAGCGGTAATAGAGGTCTTTGCGAAACGCCGTGCCTTCGATGGCTTTCTCCAGATCGCGGGTGGATGACGACATCACTCGCACATCGACGCGCACATCAGAGCCCCCGCCGACGCGTTGGAACCGCTGTTCGGTCAGGACACGTAAGATTTTGCTTTGCGTCCCGAGGGGCATATCGCCAACTTCATCCAGCAGCAGCGTGCCGCCATGCGCTTGCTCAAACACGCCGATTTTGATCGGCATGCCGGAATTGTCTTCTTCGCCGAACAGTTCGCGCTCCATTTGCTCCGGCGCGATATTCGCCGCGTTCACCGCCACGAATGGGCCGCCGGCGCGGCGCGAATGCTCATGGATCAGTTTCGCAGTGAGTTCTTTTCCAACGCCGGCTTCGCCGGTCACGAGTACACGGGAATTGGTCGGGGCGACTTTCTCGATTTGCGTTCGCAACGCTTGCGCCGCACCGCTCGCGCCAATCCACTCGGATGCCGAAAAATTATGCGTTCGTAAGGCCTCATTCTCACGCTTAAGTTTGGCGGACTCGATGGCGCGTGAGACGAGGTGCAAAAGCCGATCCGCCTTAAACGGCTTTTCGATAAAATCATAAGCGCCTCGCCGGATGGCCGCGACGGCTGTTTCAACATTGCCATGGCCGCTAATCACAATCACCGGCAAAAGTGGATCAATCGCCTTCAAATATTTCAGGACTGACAGACCATCCATATCGCTGCCTTGGAGCCAGACATCCAAAACCACGAGGCTCGGTGTCCGCGAGCGCACTTCTTCGATCGCGCGTTCCGCCGTGGCGGCCGAGCGCACGCCATGCCCGTCATCTTCCAAGACGCCTGCGATCAATTCACGAATGTCGGGCTCATCGTCGACGACTAAGATGTCAGTACTCATTGGCATACTCCATTGCCTGAGGTTCGGCGCCTGCGTCTGTTTCCAAACTCAATGGCAGAACAATTTTAACGATCGCCCCATGTGCCCCATGTTCCGGTTCTAATAGTTGTACACTGCCGCCATGATCCATAATCACGCGGTTTACGATCGCCAGGCCGAGGCCCGTGCCGCCCTCTCTTGCGGTGACATAGGGTTCCAGCAATTGTTCGCGCGATTCTTCGGGAAAGCCTGGCCCATTATCCTCAATTTTGAGAACGATCAGCCCATCATCATCCGCCGGCTCTACCGACACTGCAATCAGACCCTGGGTCTCATCTGTCTCATGGCGATGGGAGAGCGCTTCCGCTGCATTCTTAACCACATTGGTCAAAGCCTGACCGAGCAGGCGCTCATCGCCTTGAATGGAGAGCCCGCCATCTGGCAAGGCCAAAGTAAAGCGAAAGTCGGGATTTACGACGCGTTGAGCGAAGACCACGTCCGTGACCAAAGCGGCCAAATCGAATCGGCTCGGCGTTGGCTTTGGCATGCGAGCAAAGTCCGAAAACTCCTGTACCATCCGTCCAATATCAGAGACTTGTCGCAAGATCGTGTTGATGCAGCGCTGGAACACACCGTCTTGATCATCAATCTGATCGCCATAACGTCGCCGAATGCGCTCCGTCGACAATTGGATCGGCGTTAATGGATTGCGAATTTCATGTGCGATCCGCCGCGCAACATCGCGCCAGGCGAGTTGTCGCTGCGCTGAAATCAATCGCGTTGCATCGTCAAGCGTGAGCACATAGCCACCCACGCTATCTGAAGTGACTTTCAAACGAACATGTCGCAAACCGTCATCGGTCATTAAATTGATAAAGGTCTCATCTTGCCCTCTGAGCGCTCCCGCTTCAGCAACATGTCGCCAGATTGACGGACTGATATCGGATAAGACTCGACCCTCGAGATGTCCGGCATTGATCAAAGTCTCTGCCGACCGGTTGGCGATGGTGACGATGCCCGATGGATCGACGCGAATAACGCCCGCGCTGAGTTCGACCAAAAGCGTTTCCAAGAATTGGCGTCGCTCTTCGGCTTCCTCCCGCGCCGATACGAGGTCATCGCGGCGCTCATCCAATTGCCGGGTCATGAGATTAAACGCGTTCGAGAGCACCCGGATTTCGTCATCCGCCTCGGGCAGCGGAACTGCCACACCTCTGCGCCCTTCACTGACATCGAGCGCAGCGGTCGCCAGTCGGCCAATTGGGCGCGCAATGCGGTCAGCAATTTCCTGGGCCAGGCGAATGGATAGCAGCAAAGCAAGCGCAACGATTTGAAGATAGGCGATCACGAAGAGGGTTTGGATCTCATTGCTGCGCTGTTGGGCCGCTCGGTATTCCGTCCCTGCCGTTTGCGCGCGTTCCAACCGCGCAAACATTTCCGTATCGATCGGGCGCGCCAGATAGAGATAGTTCCCGCCAAAATTCTCCAGCTTTTTCAGAGCAAAGATATAGCCGGCCTGTCGGCGGAGGACGAGCACGATTTCGCCCTTATCAGCGTCTTCGAAATCGAGTGGTGCGGGGCGCCCGAACGTGTTCGGTGCGCTCATATTTTCAGCGATCGCGATCGGGTTTCCGGTGCGATCAATCAGCAGTGCGGACGAAAAGTCCCGATACGTGGCAACGATGCCGAAAATCGGTTCGAACTGTTCTGGATTGCTTTGGAACGTCTCGACGGAAGCATCGAGGTCATTTGCCACCGCCAGGGCGTCAAGTTCGAACCGCCGGCTGAACGCTTCACCACTTTCTTCGGTGATCGTGGCGATCTCGTCGACTAGGGTGAGCACCGTTTCGCCGAACCAAGTATCAATCCCGCGCGTGATGGTGAGCCATAAGAAAAGCGACATAATCACAGCCGGCATCATTGCGACGGTTCCGAACAGGAGCATGAAACGCCGAGTGAGGCGCCCACCCCCGATCACTCTGCGCGAGCGTCGTATCGTTAAATACCGCGAGACGATCATCCAGGCGAGGACAATCAAAATGACCACATTGACGATGAGCAGCGTTTCTAATTCCTGCGGCATCTCCGCTGTAGGGCTGCTGCGATCGAGCAAAATGAAAGTCGCGGCGGCGGATAGAACCGCACCGAGCACAAAGAGACTTTGGAACCAAAGCCCGCCATTGCGACGCAGGGTGGCCAAAACGCTCGACGTCAAACTGAGCCCTCTATACACTGTCGCTTATCTGCAACACTGGTGATTTAGAGCAACAGTTTTGCCCGGCGTCAATCAGTCATCTGTCATTCCTAAAACCGCCATACGCGCGCGTAATGTGTTTCGGTTTACCCCCAGCAAAGCCGCCGTGCGCAATTTATTGCCCGACGTCACACTTAAAGCCAGTTTGATCAGCGGACGCTCCACTTGCTCAAGCACGGCTTGGTAGATTTTCTCGCCTTCTTCACCGCCCTTCAACAGGTCGGCCATCACATAACGGTGCAGCAGGGTCTCGATTTCACTTTCCAGCGACGCCTCAGGGCTAAGCTCTTTGAGCGTTTCGGCGCGCAATTCACGTTCAATATCGCGCTGTGAAATGGTTGCGTCTGGGCTCAGTGCCGCGAGCCGGAAAATCAGATTCTCAAGCTCTCTCACATTGCCTGGCCAATCATACGCCATCATCAAATCCATGGCCGCTTGCGAGACTTGTTTGGTGGCAAGACCACGGGTCTCCGCTCGAATAAGAAACGCTTTTACAAGCTCAGGGATATCCTCTTTCCGGCGCCGCAGTGGGGGCATTTCAATGCGCACCACATTCATTCGATAGTACAGGTCTTCACGGAAATCACCGGACTCAACCAAAGCCGATAGCGGTTGGCGCGTCGACGCAACAATTCGCGCCCCGCCCTCTTCGCGCATCAGTTTGACCAGCTGCGTTTGGGCATCCTGGCTCAGATCGCCGACCTCATCGAGATAGATCGTGGCTTCCTTATTGCTCGCGATCCCAGGCTTGGAGTCGGTTCCAAACAGTTCTGCGCTGACCTCTTGCGGCGGGCGGGTCGCGAGATCGAGCGAGTAAAACGCGCCGGAGCGATTTTGTCCCAAATCATGGATGGCGCGTGCGGCAAGCTCTTTCCCCGTCCCAGACTCACCTTCAATCAGAACCGTCAAGTCGGTGTTCATGACGCGCGAAATGATCCGATAAACGTCCTGCATAACTGCGGATCGACCGACAAGCGGCAATCCACTATTGCTGCCATCGCCGTTTGGCAGCTTCATGCCCATTGGTGCGGCCGGTTTGGTATCGGTCAGAGCGCGGCCCACCAAATCCGTCAACTGGTCAATATCAAATGGCTTTGGCAGATAATCATACGCCCCATGTTGGGCCGCGGATGCAGCGGTCAGGATGGTGTTTTGCCCGCTCATTACAATGACCGGCAAGTCTGGGCGAACCAATTTAAATGACGGCAAGAGTTCGAAAATGGGCGTATCGGTTAAGTAAACGTCCGTGACAACAATATCGCCCTCGCCATTTCGGACCCAACGCTCCAGCGCTTCAGGCGAACTCGTCGCGCGGACCGTATAGCCGGCTGTGACAAGGGTTTGATTGACGATTAATCGTATACTGGCATCGTCTTCAGCCAGTAGTACCGTTTTTTGACTCATGATTTTTTTGTTCTCGGTAACGGGAGGAAGAGCGAGAAACGCGTCAATCCTGGCTTGCTGTCAACTTTGATTCGACCGTTATGCGCCGACATAATCTCGTTCACCACGCTCAGGCCAAGCCCGCGCCCTCCTGCTTTTGATGACATAAACATATCGAACATGCGGGTTTTCTTCTCGGGCGGCACACCTGGACCATTGTCTTCCACGGTCACGCGAATGGCCCGCGCAAGTCGACCCGAGCCATTTTGACCGGCAATCGCGAAACTGGTTTCGAACGCTGTTTCGACCTGAATTTGTGGGCTCTGCGTGTAAGCGAGCGTCGCCTCCACGGCATTTCTCAGCACATTCTGTACTGCCTCATGAAGGTGATCCTGATCGGCCATAATATCGGGCAGCGATGGATCATATAAGCGGACAATTGACACCTTTCCGCCATGGGCGGCTTCTTCAGCAGCAATTACGCGATCGAGCAATTGGTGAATATTAAGGGGTTCTTTGACCGGCGCCGAAAACAGCTCAAAGGCCGATAAACGGGACACCAAGCGCTCAATCCGCCGGGTTTCAGACTGGATGATATCAATCATGGCCGATTGATCATCCCGGGCGCCGCGCGAGAGCAATTGCGCCGCGCCAGAAATGCCCGCCAGGGGGTTTTTTACTTCATGGCCTAAAATGCGCCCAAAAGCGGCGACTCCTGCCGGATTGTGATTGATGACGGCATCGTCGCTGGCTTCAGTCATGCCGATCACGATCCCACCATCTGACACGGGTCGCAGGCGCAGATCGAGCATTTTCTGCTGGCGTAAACCCGGTCCACTGATTGGGATGGCGTGCGCGGTAACATCGCCGTTTAAAGACATGGCTTTGTCGATCAAATCAAATACCGGCGAGTCGTGGAAAAGGATTTCGCTTAACGGCTTGCGATACATGGCGCGCTCTGAATGGCCCAGGAATGACTGCGCCTCTGGATTGGCAGCACTCACCCGCCGACGTTCGTCCAGGCCCAGCAGAGCAAAGGGCGCAAGCCCGATGAGATCCAATGCCGTCATCATGCCGCGACCTTCAATGTGCGCCCTTTATACAGCGCGCGCAGGTGCTGGACGATGGGGTCAAACTGCTCAAGTCGGCAGAGATCTGCGCGAATAGATCGCCGCGCCGCGGCAGGCATTGGAAGGTCGAGTTTATCGATATGGGCGGCAATGTGCTTGCGCACGATGCGCAGGCCCAAACGTGATCCATATAAATGCAAACTGTCTTCAATCTGTTCACACAATCCATTGAGTTGTTGTGACAGGGATGGACGTTCATAGGGTTGGCCCGCCAGCGCAGCGGCCACTTGACCCACCAACCAAGGCTGCCCCATTGCCGCACGCCCAATCATAACCCCGTACGCGCCCGAGCGTTGAAGCGCGTTCAGGGCATCCTGCGTCGACCCAATATCACCATTGGCAATCACGGGGACAGACACCGCGTTAACCGTGTTTCTAATTGCGCGCCAGTCTGCATTGCCTTTGTAAAACTGGCACCGCGTGCGGCCATGAATGGTCACCAATTGCACGCCGCAATCGACGGCCTGCGCGGCGATTTGCGGTGCGTTTAAGGCGTCATGATCCCACCCCAAGCGCGTTTTCAGCGTGACAGGAATACCGCGCGCGCCTTCAATTGTGGCTTTGACAATTTGCAAGGCGAGGTCCGGCTCTCGCATCAGCGCCGATCCGGAATTCCCGCCGGTCACCTGGCGCGACGGGCACCCCATATTGATGTCGATCACATCGACGCCCGCGTCTGAGAGAATTTCGGCGCCGCGCCGCATATCTTCTGGCCGCCGGCCTGCCAATTGAACGACCCATAAGCCTTTGCCTTCATGTCTGCAGGTCTTGCGCACAACGTCCGGCCGCGCCACCGCCAAAGCTTCCCCTGCGACCATTTCTGAAACCACTGTTGGGGCGCCATATCTGACCGCTTGCCGCCGGAATGGCGCATCGGTTGACCCTGACATTGGCGCGAGCCAGGTGCGTTCTGCCTGAAAAGAAGGCATATTCTCCATATCTCACTTCAAATCACATTTTTGCACTGCACAAAAGTGGAGCATTGATTTTGCTCATATAGTTCGCTGCTCAGCTGTGGCTTTTTTATCGCAACTGGTTATGCAACCAACATGCGAAATGCAGCGATCATCGTCGCCGCTGGTCTGGGCCGCCGCGCTGGTGATGGGGCGCAACCAAAGCAGCTGCGTCCCCTAGGCGGCAAGCCTGTTTTTCAGTGGTCCATAGACGCGTTTCGAGCCCATTCACGGATTGCAGAGATCGTTTTGGTGGTCCCATCCGGCATGCAAAACACGTTTTCAGAGTGCAATCTGCCTGAAATCAAGATCGTCGAAGGCGGTGAAACGCGTTCGGAATCGGTTTTAAACGGGCTGAACACACTCCGCGCACATCCGCCCAATACGGTTCTTATTCACGACGCTGCCCGGCCGGGTCTGGATCAAGCGACGATTACCGCACTCATTGCTGCCCTACAGCATGCGGACGCCGCTGCCCCCGCCCTGCCTGTCGCCGATGCGTTAAAGCGATGGCAGCATGATCGCGCAAGCACGTTAGACCGGCAGGACCTGTACCGCGTCCAAACCCCGCAAGCCTTTCAATTTGAGGCCATTTACGCGGCGCTTTCAGCGCAAACCGATCTGGTCGACGATCTTGCTGCGATCGAAGCGCAGAACGGAACCGTTAAACTGATCGAAGGCCGAGAAGCTTTAGGCAAAATTACCTTTCCCGAAGATCATGTGCGCATGGAGCGATTGCTAATGCCCCCTCTCGCAGCCCCCCGATTCGGCACTGGATTTGATGTTCATAGCCTCGAGCCCGGCGATCACGTGACGCTGTGCGGCGTTGCCATCCCCCACACGCAACAATTGGTCGGACATTCCGATGCGGATGTCGCGTGGCACGCTCTAACTGACGCGATTTTGGGCGCAGCAGCGCTTGGCGATATTGGCGACCACTTCCCGCCATCAGACCCGCAATGGAAAGGCGTCGATTCGGCCGTTTTCTTGAAACATGCGGTTGAAATCGCGCGCGCCGCTGGCTGGGCGTTAAGCAGCTGCGACCTCACTATTATCTGCGAAGCGCCCAAAATTAAGCCGCACCGAGACGCAATGCGGGCGTCGACCGCGCAGATCACGGGGCTTCCGGTCACAGCCATTGGTTTGAAGGCCACGACCACGGAAGGCTTAGGCTTTACCGGTCGCGGTGAAGGGATCGCTGCGCAAGCCAGCGCCGTCCTGTCCGCCCTCTCGCCAAAGAACGAGGAATAACACATGTTTCCAGATCGAATTCGCAACCTCGCCTTGCTGATCATGGATGAAGCGATGGAGCGCCGCGTTAAGATCGCAACGGCCGAAAGCTGCACGGGTGGCTTGCTTGCTGGCCTGTTTACTGAGTTTTCAGGGGCCTCAAGTGTTTTGGAGCGCGGATTTGTCACCTATTCCAATGCGGCAAAAGCAGAGGTGCTTGGCGTTGCTGGAGATGTGCTCGCCGATTATGGGGCCGTCTCAGAACCTGTCGCTCGGTCAATGGCGGAAGGCGCGATGGAGGTGAGTCGCGCCAATCTCGCGATCGCCATTACCGGTATTGCTGGCCCAGGCGGCGGGACGCCGATGAAGCCGGTCGGAACCGTACACATTGCCTGCGCACGAGAGAATAAAGCCATGGTGCATGAAATGCTCACCCTTGGCGATATCGGCCGTCATGAGGTCCGCATGGCAACGCTTGAAGCGGCTCTGAATATGATTCGCGGCCAGATTTAAACGCTCTATGGCCTCCGCCGATCCTATGATACTGTCTAAGGAAAATGGGAGGATACATGGCTTACGACGCACAAAACGAATTCACGCGGTTTGAACCGAGGCTTTTGTCGCCGGCAATCGGCGCGGAATTGATCGGCGCAGACATTGTGAACTTTGATGAGACACTGGTCGACGAGGTGCGCGCCGCCTTACTCAAGTATCAAGTCGTTTTCTTTCGCGATCAGCACGAGCTGACGCGAGAGCGGCATATTGAATTTGCCAGTCATTTTGGCGCGCTCGAAATCCATCCGGCAACGCCAAAAGATCAACCCAATCCGGAAGTGCTGCGCATTGCGCATGGCGCCAATTCGAAAGGTCAGGAGAACAATTGGCATTCCGATGTCACATGGCGCGCGGAGCCTTCGCTTGGGTCTATTTTGCGCGCAATTGAGCTGCCGGAGGTTGGCGGCGACACACTGTTTTCAAATATGGTCCTCGCCTATCAAGACTTAGATGATGATCTCAAACAGCGTCTATGCGGTATGACGGCGATCCATGACATCGCGCGCGTTTTCGCCAAGCGTTTGAACAAAGACTCCTCTGCATTGCATGAGAAATTCCCTCCACAGGAGCATCCCGTCATTCGCACCCATCCCGAGACGGGCGAGCGGCTTCTCTATGTGAACATCGCTTTTACCGATCATATTGTCGGTATGGATCGCGAAGAAAGCGATGCGCTTTTGGCCTTTTTGTACCGGCGGGCCTGGCTGCCGGAATATCAATGCCGTTTTCGATGGGCGCCAGGGTCACTTGCTTTTTGGGACAATCGCGCCTGCCAGCATTATGCCGCCAGCGACTATTTCCCCAATGTGAGGATCATGGAGCGCGTTACCATTGCTGGCGATCGACCGTATTTTGCGCCCTGATCTAGATCTGAACTTTGATATGGCGGAAACGCGCCCGGCGCTTATATAGCCGCAAAACCAATCTGCTTCGGGCCTTGAACCCGTTTGGAGACGATGATGACTGATCTATCGGCGCTTACCGCGAGCGAGCCCGACCCTATGGCCGGTGCCCTCAATTCCCTCGGATTCGCGAAAGCGCCGTCCGAAACACGGGTCGTTGCCGCAATGTCTGGCGGCGTCGATTCTTCTGTCGTGGCAGCCCTGCTTGCCGCCCGTGGATATGATGTTATTGGCATTACCTTGCAGCTCTACGATCACGGCGTCGCGGTCGAAAAAAAGGGCGCTTGTTGCGCCGGTCAAGACATTCATGATGCGCGCAATGTCGCCGATCAAATTGGTATCCCGCATTACGTGCTTGATTATGAGAGCCGGTTCAAAGAACAGGTGATGGATGATTTCGCGGACACTTATCTGTCCGGCGCAACGCCAATTCCATGCATACGTTGCAACCAAACGGTGAAATTCTCCGACCTATTGCGGACTGCGAAAGATTTGGGGGCAGATTGCTTGGCGACGGGTCATTATATTCGGCGCACCGACGGACCCGAACTTCACCGCGCCGCCGATGCCAGTCGCGATCAATCTTACTTTTTGTTCGCCACCACCGCAGAGCAACTAGACTATGTCCGCTTCCCGCTCGGCGACTTGCCCAAATCAGACGTGCGCCGCTTAGCGGAGCACTTTCAACTGCCCGTTGCAACAAAACCTGATAGCCAAGACATCTGCTTCGTGCCGGACGGATCATACGCGAAAGTCGTGGAAAAACTGCGTCCTGGGTCGGGGCGCGGCGGCGATATTGTGCATCTTGATGGCCGCGTCCTCGGGCAACATAGCGGCGTCATTCATTACACGATCGGCCAAAGACGCGGTCTTGGCGTCGCAACGGGCGAGCCGCTCTATGTGGTCAAAATCGATGCCGCCGCGCGACAGGTTATTGTTGGGCCGCGCCAGGCATTGCGGACCGCTGGGCTGACCATGGAAGAGCTGAATTGGCTGGGCGATCGCAGTTTTGAACAAGCTTGCGCAGACGAAGCACCGGTGCTCGTGCGGGTGCGTTCAACGCGCGAACCGACACCGGCACGCCTCGGTCGACATCAGGGCAAAGCGGCGGTTTGGTTTGACTCGCCTGAGGAAGGCGTCGCGCGCGGCCAAGCCAGCGTGCTGTATGATACGGCCGGATCTACGCGGATCTTAGGCGGCGGGTTTATCGCCTCGACCATTCCAGCGGATGAGCGTTTGCGCTAAGGAAAAATCCGCATGCGCAGCAGCATCCGATTGTCCGTAAATTCTTGGACATCGGATGTCTGGTCGATGACTTCGTAGCCCCCTTCGAGCCAAATGCTGGGATTGATCTTCCAATTTGCACCAAGCTTCAAATCCACCCGGTCATCATCGCGCTCGATCGTTTCGAACGCGTATTGCGCGATCCCTGCTTCCCCGCTGAGCGAGAGTTTTTGCGTCAATCCATGCTCTAAGCGCACCTGACCGCCGGTTTCGATCGCGGCATTGGTCAAGAGTTGGCCGGGATCGATCACCTTGCGCTCAGCGCTTGCGGACAAGGAGGTGCGCCGGGCTAGCATCACATCCAGATTGCCGACAAAAGCGACATCGCTGATCTCTTCGAAGGATGGGTCATCGTAGGAATAGTATTGATATCCCACAGCAATATCTCCGCTCACCCGGCGTCCGAACTCAAAATCGGTTCCGACGAGGGCGACGACACCGTCATAGTCTCGGTTGAAGGGATTAAAGAACCCCGCTGGGGCGTAATCTGCCAATAGATACTGAACTTGCGAGTAGACGGCGAGGCTTGGATCGAATGCCAAAGCGATGCGTGCTGTGCCGGTGAACTCGTCCCGATCTCGGAAGTCTTGATCTAAAAACAAATCGTCCTGCAGTTCGGCATCGTCATAATCAAATTGCGACAGCGCCGCGCCGGTTTCGAACGCAAATCGGCCCGCCTCGTGCTTGAATGTCAGACCCGCTTGCGTCTGAGTGTATTCGTTTGGCTCTAAAGCCGTGGGCAAAGCCGACAAAGCGGAGCGGTCTTCATTCAAATCAGCCGCTGCGAGGTCGAGCGTAAGACTCGTGGACTTGCCGAAATCGAGACGCCCTCGGAGCTTTAGCTTTACATTTGTGCGGCTTTCATCGGACAGATCTTGAAATTCGCGATGATCAACATCGATCAAGGCGCCAACGGCATGCCGCTGCCAATCTGACGCAATCGCAACTTTCGGTGCGAACCCAACAAAAGTGTCTTCGATTTCGTCATATGGCGAGGCCAAGACGTTCGACGACTGACCCGCTGAGAAAATCGCCTCGGGCTGAACCACAAAATTGCCAATCAGGATCGGCTTCGCATCATAAGCGGGGTTCGATTGTTCACTCACCGGAATGACTGAGGATCGGTCGAAATACTCCGATGTCTCTTGCGCGGAGGCCGCATTTGACCAGCACAAAAGGCCAAGGGCCAGGCTCCCGGCTGGCTTCCAAACCAAATTATCCATGATGATCGCGTCCCGCTTATGCTCTTATTACACGGTATTTTCGCGTCAGTGTGTGTGGATACGATTAACGCGGAAAGTGAAATCTTCTCCACGACAATAATGTAAGGCGTGCGAGGCTAGACCCGCTCATAGCGCCGGCTGGCTTCCGCTTGGAACGCATCCATGATTTTGCTGATGGCAAGGCGTGTATTGGTCCGAGCAAGCAGGCTCAGGATCGGGTTTTTAAACTCATAATCGATAAAGCAGTGGACGCGCGTCTTGCCGTCTTCACGCGGATCGAATTGCCAGCGATTACGCAAGTGACGAAACGGCCCGCTTGCCAACTTCACTTCAATCTTGCGGCCCTGCGCATCGCCATCCACATGCGTCGAGAACCGTTCGTCAAAGCCTTTAAAGTGGACAGACGCCGTTCCTAAACATGTATAATGTCCATCAGCGGTGCCCTGCTCGTCTGAGACTTCGATTTGGGTGATCCAGCGAATGAAGTCGGGATATTTCCGGATGTCGCGCACCAACTCGTACAAATCTTCCGCGCGATGTGGGATCAAAATTTGTTCAGCGACTCTAGGCATGTTCCGTCAGCAGCGCCTGCCGCGCAGCGCGCAAACGCGCGAAATCTTCTCCAGCATGATAGCTTGACCGCGTCAGAGGGGATGCGGAGACCATAAGGAAACCCTTTGATCGCGCGATTTCTTCATACGCTGCGAATTCATCCGGCCGCACATAGCGGTCGACGGCGGCGTGCTTGCGCGTCGGCTGCAAATATTGCCCGATGGTGAGGAAATCGATGCCAGCCGAACGCATGTCATCCATGACCTGCATAACTTCCTCTTTGCTCTCGCCAAGGCCCACCATCAAACCCGATTTTGTGAACTGGCTCGGATCGCGGTCTTTCACTTTCTCTAAGAGCCGCAAGGAATGAAAATAGCGCGCGCCGGGGCGGATCGACAAATAAAGCCGCGGCACCGTCTCCAAATTGTGATTGAAGACGTCAGGTTTGGCATCAATCACCACGGTCTCCCAGCCATCCTTGCGCAGAAAATCAGGTGTAAGGATCTCAATCGTGGTGTTGGGGGATGCGGCCCGGATCGCCTGGATCGTGTGCACAAAGTGCATCGCGCCGCCATCTTCTAAATCGTCGCGATCAACCGATGTGATCACCACATGCTCCAAGCCCATCTCGGCGACCGCTTGGGCCACGCGGCGCGGCTCGTCTAAATCCAAAGCTTGGGGTTTCCCGGTGATGACATTGCAAAATGAGCAAGCGCGTGTGCAAGTATCGCCCATAATCATCATCGTGGCGTGTTTCTTGTCCCAACACTCGCCGATATTGGGGCACCCTGCCTCCTCACAGACCGTGACCAATCCTTTCGATTTTACAATCTCGCGGGTTTCCGAATAGCCTCTGGAGGTCGGCGCTTTGACGCGGATCCAGTCGGGTTTGCGCAATAGCGGCGTATCCGGTCGATTGCGCTTTTCCGGATGGCGGTGTTTGGGCTTTGTTTCGATCAGCGTGACCATAGGCTTAAAATGGAGTGGATTCAGAAAAACTGCAAGCTATGGTGCGACATAGCTCCCTTGCTCTGTTGGCGTGCGCGATAAGAATCACTTGCACAGTTCACCAACTGTGACACTTTGTTGCAAACGGTTAAGAGTTCACCAAATAGTTGCATCATGACACAACAAAACGTGCCCGCGCCCCTGGACTGGCGTGCCCAACGCGCCAAAACAGACATCTTCTCAGCGATTATCCGCGCCGCGAAAACGTTTGGCGGCAAGACCATCGCCGTCGTGGATGGCGATGGTACGGAGATTGACTACAAGACTGTGTTGCGCGGCGCTTTTGCGCTCGGGTCAGCGCTCGGCAAGCGGTTCGATCGCAACGAGACGGTTGGCATTATGCTGCCCACAGGTGCGGGAGCGTTGATTGCATTTTGTGCTGTGCTGGCCTCCAAGCGCTTGCCAGCAATGCTGAACTTCACGGCTGGCTCGACGAATATTAAAGCCGCGATGAAAGCCGCCAAAATCACAAAAATTGTCACCGCTCACAAGTTCATCGAACTTGGCGGTTTGGAGGACTTGGTCGGCGAGCTCGAAGATGCGGCGACGTTTATCTATCTCGAAGATGTCCGCGAATCGCTGGGCTTGATGGACAAAGTCGCAGGTGGCCTGGGACCTGTTTTACCTGGACTATTCCATCGCCGCCAAAGCCACAAAAAACCAGGCGTCGTCCTATTCACATCTGGGACGGAAGGTGAGCCCAAAGGGGTCGTATTGTCTCATCACAATATCGTCGCCAATGTTGAGCAGGTCCGAGCGCATATCGGGCTAGATCCGAAAACGGACACTGTGTTCAACCCCTTACCGACTTTTCACTGTTTTGGACTGACCGTCGGCGCAATTCTGCCCTTGGTCGCTGGGGTCAAAGCGGTGTTTCATCCCAGCCCATTGCAACCGCGCGAGATTGCCAGCCGGATTGAGGAGAGCGGCTCGACGATCCTTTTGGCGACGGACACGTTTATCGGTCAATACGCCCGCGTTGCGAAAGATGGCGGCCTCGACTCGGTTCGCCTGGCCGTTTGCGGTGCGGAGCGCGTTCGAGATGAAACGCGCGCCTTTGTGCGGAAAAAATTCAATATCGAAATCCTTGAAGGCTATGGCGCCACTGAGGCGTCGCCCGTGGTGGCGGCAAATACGATGGAGTTCAATAAGCCAGGTACGGTCGGTCGCTTGATGGCGGATATGGAATATGACCTCGTCCCCGTGGAAGGCATCGAAGAAGGCGGAAAATTGCGCATTCGGGGCCCAAACATCATGCTCGGCTATATGCGCTCATCTGCGCCAGGCATTATCGAGCCGCTGACCGATGGCTGGCATGATACCGGCGATATATGCGTCATGGATGAAGATGACTGCATTCGCATTATGGGTCGCGTAAAGCGGTTTGCGAAAATTGGGGGCGAGATGGTGTCCTTGGCGGTCGTTGAGAATTGTGCAAGCGCGATTTGGCCGGACGAGATGCACGCCGCGGCCGCGATCCCGGACCCACGGAAAGGCGAGCAAATCGTATTGTTGACCACGGCGAAAGACGCTGATCGCGGCGCGCTCCTTGCTTGGTGCCAGTCGCACGGCGTCTCGGAACTCTCAGTGCCCCGCAAAGTTTTTCATGTGGAAGACGTTCCAGTCCTCGGGACAGGCAAGACCGACTATGGCGCCGTCAATAAATTGGTCAAATCACTGACAGAGCCGGTCTAGATCTCAGCCCGATACGTCCAGCCATCATAACCAGGCTCAACGCCGGCGGGCAACGCGCTGAGCAGCGTCTGATAATCCAGGTCAACATGCATATTCGTCAGCACAGCGCGCTTAGGACGCAGCTGCGCAATCCAATCGAGTGTCTGGTCGAGATGCGCATGGGAGGGATGCGGCGTGTAGCGCAAAGCATCGATGACGAGCAGCTCAAGCCCTTGCAATGCGTCGAGCGTTCGTTGCGGGAACGCGTTTAAATCATTGCAATAGGCAACGTCGCCAAATCGGAACCCGAGGGATCGAATATAGCCATGCTCTTGGTCCACCGGCAGGACCTCAATCGCCCCGCCAGGCCCAGACAGGTCGAAGGGTTGGTAGGCCTGGATAAGGGGTCGCGAGCGGTAAATCGCAGGATAGCCGTGTTCGCCTTCAAATGCGTATCGGAACTTTGGTAGGATCGTGTTTTGGGTCGCCGCATCCATATAGACGTCGATTTGCGACCGATTTCGGATGGCCAAGGCGCGGACATCATCAATCCCATGCGACTGATCTGCATGATCGTGGGTATAGACGACAGCATCCAGGTGTTGAACATCCGTTTTCAACAATTGCTCGCGCAGATCCGGAGCGGTGTCGATTAGGATTGTGGTCCGCTCATCAGGCGCGCCTGACGCCCCAACCCGCAACAAAGCAGAGCAACGACTGCGCCGGTTTTTGGGTTCATTCGGATCACATGCGCCCCAATCGCCGCCCACACGCGGGACGCCGCCAGAGGACCCCGTCCCCAGCAATCGGAACTCTAAGAGCCGCGCGGTCACGATACGCGCTCAAATAGACGGAGTGAATTGGCGTCGCACTGTTGCACGATTTGCTCGCGGGTTTGTCCATGCAAGGCGGCGAGTGCATCCGCCACATAGGGCAGATAGGCAGGCTCGTTGCGCCTTCCGCGATAAGGCATCGGGGTCAAATATGGACAATCTGTTTCCAAAATTACGCGCTCGAGTGGGACCGTTTTGATCACATCGCGGACATCATTCGCACTTTTGAACGAAAGGATCCCCGACACGGACACATAGGCCCCCAAATCCAATCCACGACGGCAGAGATCCGGGCCACCTGTATAACAGTGCAGCAGGACTGGAAACGTCCCGTGTTTGCTTTCGTCTTCGAGAATGTGTGCGGTGATATCATCGGCCTCGCGCGTATGCACAATGACGGGCAATTGCGTCGCGCGGGCGGCTTCAATATGTGTGCGAAAACTCGCCTCTTGATCGGCCTGCGGGCTGTACCCGTAATGCAAATCCATGCCCGTCTCGCCGATTGCAATGACCTTCAGATCTTGTGCGCGCGCGATCAGGTCATCGGCGTCGATCATCCCAAAATCCTTGGCATGATGCGGATGGGTGCCAACGCTACACCAAATGTCGACATGTGCCTCGGCGATGGCTTTGACCTGTTCAAAATGGTCGTACCGATCACAAATCGCTAACATGCGCGTGACGCCAGAGTCGCGCGCGCGCTGCAGCACCTCGTCCAGATCGTCTTTATACGCCTCTGCGTGCAGGTTTACATGCGTATCAAACATCAGGTCATGCGCTTACAGCCTTCAGTCCGTCTTGCAAGATGGCAAACAGCTTTGTCGCGGTTTGGATCGGTGTGAGGTTGAGGCGCGATGCTTCCGATCGCGCTTGATGCAGCTGAAGCCAAACGTTGGCGAGGTCCGGCTCCGCATCCGCTTGTTCGGCGACCCAATGCATCAGCGTGTCGGAAAAAGCCTGCAACGACCCTTCGTCGACAATTGTCGAGGTCAACGCAGAGGCGACGACACTGCCGGTGGGTTTGCGCGCGTTCCGAAGCAAAGCGCGCGCGCTCTGGACCGCTTTTGCGCCTGCGGTTTGCGCCAGCGCTAAGCCATAACCTGGCCGTCCTGGCGCCAGTTCAGCTGCGAGATGAGCATCGACATCCTGGTCCGCCAGAACGGCGCGCGTTTCTGCCTCCGAGAGCGGCGAAAAAGGGAGGATCTGACAGCGCGATCGAATGGTAGGTAGGAGGGGTTGCGTGGCATGCGAGATCAACAGCAAAAGCGCATTTTTCGGCGGCTCTTCGAGGGTTTTGAGCAAGGCATTCATCCCCGAAACATTCATCTCATCCAGCGCATCAATGACCCCGACGCGCCACCCAGCCATGGCTGGGCGTAAGGTGAAGAACTGGTTTAGGTCGCGGATCTGATCAACGGTAATGTCCTGTCGTACCTTACCTTTTTCGTTGGCGTCTTTGCGCACCCATTTCAGATCCGGGTGACCGCCCGAGGCGACCAGCTGCATGGTCTGATCGTCCGCCGCGGCGTCGGGACGCGGCGCGCCGAGCATAAGACCGGCCATACGCTTGGCGAAAATCGATTTGCCAATTCCGGAGGGCCCTTGAAGAATCCAACCATGATGCAGCCGCCCTGACGCGCGTGCCTTGAGGAAGCGCGACTCGGCATTGGCGTGACCCATCAGGGGAAAAGCGGCCGTCATAGGCCCCCCAACCTCGTCTCAATTGCCTTCAGGGCCGCCTGTAAAACGGTCTCAGCGGGTTGTAATGCATTAATCACGAGGCAGCGCTCTGGTGCCTGTGCGGCAATTTGTAAAAACGCGTCCCGAACCTTTTGGTGAAAGGCCAAAGCCTTATCCTCATAGACATCGCGCGTGCCACGACGGCTCCGACGCGCCATCAAAGCATCCGGCGCGGCGTCTAGAATTAGCGTCAAATCAGGTCGTGTCGAACCCACCACCGCTTGTTCAAGCTGTATCAGGATGTCCGGGGCGACGCCGTCAATGCTTTGATATGCCCGCGTTGAGTCCGAAAACCGGTCGCACAAGATCCAATCGCCGCGTGCGAGCGCAGGCCGGATGCGATCCTGCAAATGGTGGTCCCGTGCGGCATTCATCAGCAGAGCCTGCGCCAAGGGGGACCAAATCTCGCCCTCCGGCGGCGTGAGTGCAAGCGCCCGTAAGGCTTCCGCAAGCACTGTTCCGCCCGGCTCGCGTGTAACATGACACGTTATCCCGCGCGCGAGGAGCGCCGCGTGCAAGCCTTCTATTAAGGTCGATTTGCCGGTGCCTTCGCCGCCTTCGAGGGTCACAAACCGTCCGGGCGCGCCCACAGAATCAGGCCCCGCCTTCCATCATCCGGCTCAATCCATCGACCGCGCGACCCACAAATCCAAGCCGCGCCACATCTTCCGTCGCGACCAGCGGTAGTTCAATCGGCGCTTTGCCTTCGATGCTGACCACGAGCGTCGCGATTTCGTCGCCCGCTTGGATCGGCGCTTCGATCAGTTGATTGTGCACGATTTCCGACCGCCCTTTCGCAAAGGCGCGTTTGTGCGCCGTCACGTTATGCGGGCTGGCAAGACCGACACCGACTTTGCGGGCCTCGCCCATCCACACATCGAGTTCAGCCAATCGCTCGGCGCCGCCATCAATGGTCCGGGTTTCAAACGCGCTGAACGCCATCCGCATCAACCGTTCCGCTTCGCGTGCCCGCGCTCGTTTGTCGGGCAGTCCATTGATCACAATGATGCGCCGTGTTCCATCCCGCTCCGCGGATGCGGTTAAGCCATATCCAGATGCATCCAAGTGACCCGTTTTGAGGCCATCCGCGCCATCCATCGTGCCCAATAGAGGGTTGCGATTGGCTTGGGTATAGTCGCCCCAGGTAAAGGCCTCTTGTCGGTACCATGCGTAATAGTCGGGATAATCATCAATAATGAGCTTTGCGAGCCGTGCTAGATCTTCGGCGGACACGACATGCCCCTCACCTTCCAATCCGGTCGAATTGACAAAATTAACCGTCGATAGGCCCAACGCGTGCGCCCGTTCGGTCATTTGCCGCGCGAACGCTTCTTCGGACCCAGCAATGCCTTCTGCAAGGACAATGCAGGCATCATTGCCAGACATCACAATCATGCCTTGGAGCAAGTCGCGCACCGTCGGACGCTCGCGGGGCTGTAATCCCATCGTCGACGTTCCGGACGGGAAGCCACCGCGTTGCCACGCGTTTTCGCTGACCACCATTTCCGTATCGAGGGTGATTTCGCCTTCGCTGATCAAATCGAAGACGAAGTAAGCCGTCATCATTTTTGTCATTGAGGCCGGAATCATCGGCGTATCGCCGTCTTTCGACCATAAGATCTCTCCCGTCTCATGGTCCATGATCACGGCATAATCCGCATCGGTTTCAATGATCTGAGCGCTTGCGGCAAATGGCCAGACGAAGACGCTTATGAGCAAAATGAAGCGGCGCAAACTTCCCATTCTGATTTTCCTTCGCAACAAATAACGATGCCCTTTTTCCTGCTAGGGAAAAAGGGCTAGTTCGTGGCGATGGTCAATCTTTGCGCGATTATCGTGTCGTGATGAAGCCGTCGACAATGCCATCGCGCGAGAGTTCTTGGCGATAAAGATCGGCTTCAGAAGCGCTCTGATACGGTCCGATCAAGACGCGGAAATAATCTCCGCCGTTTATGTGTGCTTCTTCGATTTTGACCGAATAGCCTCGGCCGAGGGAGACCGTTAGTCTTTGAGCATTGGCGATGTCTGCAAACGATCCGGCTTGGATAAACACGTTTCCGGTTTGGGCGGGCGGCGTTGCCGTAATCGTTGGCCGCGGTGTCGGAGTCGACACTTCCGGCGGCGCATAGGTGGCGACTGTGATCCGCTGCTCCGGTGGCGACGGCATCGGGGTGACTGGCGGCAGCGACTCAGCCTCGACAGCCACAGGCGCATAATTTTGGTTGTTTCTCTGAACCGGGGCGGATCCCAAATAGCGCAAACGCACCATTGTATCGCTGCCCCGAGCAATCCCGAGCACATTGCCAGCGCGCGGTGAAAGTTCGAGGATTTGCTTGCCGCCAAACGGTCCGCGATCATTGACGCGGACAACCACTTCGCGGCCATTGGCTTCATTGGTAACTTGAACGAGGCTCGGAAGCGGCAGGCTTGGATGGGCCGCCATCATCGCTTTTTCGTCGAACAGCTCGCCATTTGCGGTCGGCTGTCCGTCAAAGCCGTCAGGGTAAATACTAACCAGCCCGCGTTCATCACCGATCGCCGCATCTGCATTGGCATTCACCCGGCTCAGCGTTAACGGCTTGCCGGTCCGGACCGGTGCTTGCGGCTCAACCGAGGCAATTCGGATCGGTTGAGTGGGCGCCGACGCGACCGGGCGCGCGGTGCCATCTAGGGTTAGGACAGGCGCCGCTGCTGGAGGGGCGGCCATCTCTGTGTCACCGGCTGCGACTTGTCCAGGATGGCGGAAATCGACGCGATTTTCCGATGTGATGGAGACCGGCGCTTGCGCCGATGGAAGCGCTGAACGGGGCGCTTGCGTGGCGAGGTTAGGATGGGAATCCGGGGTCGCGTAGACGATTGGCGCGGCTTGACGATCGGCCTGGGCTGGCGCTGCGAATGCGATGACGCCACTTGCCGTGGTCAGGGCGATGAATAGCGAATGGGTGACGGATCTCGTCATCTCTCAACCTCTTTCTGTGGTCTGTGGCCAAGACGGCCACCAGAGCTTTCGGCTCCTTCGACAAGTCCTTGTTTACCAAACGAAGCTGCATGTATGGTGAACAAGGAAAAAAACTTGCACGGCTTTGACGTAAGAGCTGATTAACCTCCCAACGCGAAAAGCGGGCAATTTCATGACAGGCCTTGCAATCTCCCGCGGACTGTAGAAAACGAGGCGGCCTGCTGCGGAGGAGTGGCAGAGTGGTTGAATGCGGCGGTCTTGAAAACCGTTGAGCGTGCAAGCGTTCCGGGGGTTCGAATCCCTCCTCCTCCGCCATTCATCTTCCTGTCAGAAATGGGTTCCAATTAAAACAACGCCATTTTCGCGTGCCCAGCGATAGGCTGCGCCGGTAACGTCCATATTGCATTGTGAATTCATAGTGTCGCTTAGGATGCGGCTTATGACGAGACGACCAAAAAGCGCCGTGTCATCACGGCCCCCGGGCAGCGGAGCGCCAGGACCGAGATTGGATGGGTCCCGGATAAGCGCTTTGCGCATTCCGGGATGACAAAGTGATCTTTCGCGCATTCGCGATTTAAGGCGGTCACCATCTCCGCTCATCTCGGCGAGGGCTGGGATCTCGTCCAACTTGCCTGGAGCTTGCCGCACAAGATCCCCGCCTGCGCGGGGATGCGCGGCCAGTAGGTGTGACATTCGCTTTGACCGTTTCCGTGGATGATCTTGCCAACGCCTGCCTGTGACGATTGGCGAACGGATGCGGCAAAGCCCATAGATTAAACTTCTGTCAGTAAAGCCTGCGTCGCGACGGAGCGCGTGCGCAGGATCGTTAGCACAGATCTCAGATGCCGACCTATACGCAAACCTCCGAACGCATTTGAGCCGCCGTCACTCCTCCCTCGGGACGGTGGGCTGGCATGATCAAGCGCTCCCCTCAGCTTGAGCATGCCAGCCATTTGCGGCGGCAATGAAAAGCGGTCGTCCTGAGCAAACGGCGCGTCTCGCCGCGGTCATGGTCTCGCCAGCATTGGCAAGTCCATATGGCTTGATCTCTTAGGCATCTATGCTTCCTCGAAAGCGGTGCTCAAACCATGCGACAAACGCGAAAACACGAGATCCTCTACTTATATGACGCGTTAGAACACGAAACTGACGCCCATATTGCCAATAATATTCGTCTTGGCTGCGCTTTGCAGTTACATGGACACCTATAAGAAACACGGGAACGCCTCCTCAAACACACATATGATTTGTGTCCAAATTGTTGACTCGATTTGACATTTTTCTTTATGCGAGGTCGCGTCGGTTGACTCTGCGAATGGGCGTGGGATCTGTCACAGGACACATATTCCGAAAGGGCGAACACCAAGCGCATGCTCGATATTCCGAAAAGAGCGGAAGACTGGCTGGAGCCAAGAGCGCAAATGGGCACGCCTTTGCGGATCGCGATCCTATCCTACAGGTCTGATCCAAAGGTCGGCGGCCAGGGCGTTTATGTTGATTATCTCGCCAGCGCCTTGTCCGAGACCGGGGCATTGGTCGATGTTATCTCGGGTCCGCCCTACCCCAACCTGTCAGGGAACGTTAATCTGATCAAGCTGCCATCGCTCGACTTGTTCGCAAAGCCGCATCATGGCCATTTTGCGCTGCGCCCGCAGCATTTGCTGAGCCCGACGGATACCTATGAGTATTTCGGTCATCTCTCGGGCAAATTCGTCGAGCCGTTTACATTTGGCCAGCGCGCCTATGCCCACCTGCGGCAAACCAAAGCCCGCTATGATGTCATTTTGGACAATCAGACCCTGGCGGAAGGTGTCCAGCGTGTGCATGAGCGCTTGGATTTGCCGCTAGCAACAATGATCCATCACCCGATTACGCATGATCGCCGCCTCGCGCTGGCCGCGGCGCCCGATTGGAAAAGACGGTGGTTGGTTCGGCGCTGGTATGCGTTTCACCGCATGCAGATCCGCGTTGCCCGCAAGCTTCCCGCGATCACCTGCCCGTCAGAGCATGCAAAAGCCGACATTGTCTCCGAGTTCGGGGTGGCGCCAGAGCGGATATTTCCGATCCCATTAGGGGTCGATCAAACCACCTTCCGACCGCTGCCATCGGCGCCATCCGCGCCCTGCCGGATCATCACGACGGCGAGTGCAGACACCCCGCTGAAGGGACTTCATGTCCTGATCGAGGCCTATGCCAGCGTTCTAAACAACCACCCAGACGCGCAGCTTTTGGTGATTGGCAAGCTTCGCAAAGGCTTGGCGCGAAAAACCCTTCGACAATATGGCTTAGAACACAGAGTTGAGTTTAAGAGTGACCTCAGCCGCGAGGCGCTCGCGCAGGAGTTTCGAACCGCGACCGTTGCGGTGACGCCATCGCTCTATGAGGGATTTGGTCTTCCCGCTGCTGAGGCGATGAGCTGCGGCACGCCGGTGATCGTGACCGATGGCGGCGCGCTGCCTGAAGTGGTTGGGACGGCTGGCGTGATTGTGCCGAAAGGCGATGCAAGTGCCCTCGCGGGCGCCATCTCCGAGCTTTTGTCAGACGCAACGAAGCGCCGAGACATCGCGGATGCCTGCCTCAAACGTGCGCGGGACCAATTCAATTGGGACAATATCGCTCCGAAATATCTCGCCTTTTTCGAACGCGCGATCGCGGCCCAATGCTAACCGCGAGACTAAAACATTTGGGTTTGTCGGAAGGCGACCGCGTCCTGGATCTCGGCTGCGGCGAAGGGCGACATGTGCATGGCCTCTATTTGCTGGGCGGTTTGGACATTGTCGGAGTCGATTTGCATCAACCCTCATTGGATAAGGCGGCCGAAGGTATGCTGATGCTGTCGAAACCTGAGAATGCCGACAAAACGCATGTCAGCTTTCAAACCGGGGATGCCACGGCGCTGCAATTTGCAGATGACAGCTTTGATGCGATTATTTGCTCAGAGGTTTTAGAGCATCTTCCCGATTATGATGCCGCGCTGCTCGAGATGCGGCGGGTGTTGAAGCCAACGGGCAAATTGTGTGTCTCGGTGCCGCACGCATGGCCCGAGCGGCTCTGTTGGCAATTGGCGCCGCCGCCGAATGGCTATCCCTTCGAGCCCGGTGGCCACATTCGAATTTTCGATGAAGTCGATCTCAAAGTCTCCGTCGAGCGACATGGCTTTGCGCTGTTCAAGCGACATCACGCGCATGGTCTGCACGTGCCATATTGGTGGCTGAAATGCGCCAATTGGCGGCGCAAAGACGATCACCCTTGGATCAAAGCGTACCATCAATTTTTGGTCTGGGATCTTATGAAGCGGCCGATTCTGACGCGCGCGCTGGATGCCGTTCTGTCGCCTTTTATGGGCAAGAGCTTGGTCCTGTATTTCGAGGGAGCGAAAGCAAGCTGATGGACGGCGTTTTTGAGACTGACACCGCGAGCAAACTCAACAGTCTCCGACCCGCTGCCGATCGAATATTGCAGATCCAAACGGCGGATGGCGCAATCCCGTGGTTTGAAGATGGCGCTTGGGACCCTTGGAACCACACGGAAAGCGCAATGGCGCTCTGTGTTTTTGGCGAGTTCGAGGCGGCTGCGAAAGCGTTTGACCATCTGGCGCGCACCCAGCGCGGCGATGGCGCTTGGATCGGGGAATATGGTAATGCCCTCCCGATGGTCGACCGCGACTATATCAGCCGCGAAAAAGCGCCCTCTTTTTTGGATTCCAATTTCTGCGCCTATCCGACGCTTGGGGTTGTGCATTATCTTAAAGTCACACGTGATATAGAGCGGGTTCGGGCTTGGTGGCCAACAGTCAAGCGGGCCCTTGATTTCGTTCTCACCTTACAACGCGAAGACGGGTCTTTCTCTTGGTCGCAAGAAGCGGTTGGAACAGATGACGATGACGCGCTGCTTGCAGGCAATGCCTCTATCGCTAAGAGCTTCGAATGCGGCATCTATTTGGCCCGTGCATTGGATCAACCAAGCGATGTCTGGCAGGCGGCGCGACGGGCACTCTCGGAGGCCTTGCGCAACAAGCCCGATGTGTTTGATCGAGGTGGCAAAGGTGCGCGCTTTGCGATGGATTGGTATTATCCGGTTTTAGCGGGCTATATGCCGCTGGATCATGCGCAATCGCGCATGGATGCCGGTTGGCAAACCTTCGTCATCCCAGAGCGCGGCTGCCGATGTGTGAGCGACGAGCCCTGGGTGACCATTGCTGAAACCGCCGAGCTGATACTGGCTTTGCTTTGCATCGGAGATCGCACTCGCGCCAAAAACCTGTTCGAGCAAATAGAGGCCTACCGCGATCACGATGGCGCCTTCTGGATGGGATGGCAAAGCGAAGAAAAGATATACTGGCCGCGAGAGCGTCCGAGCTGGACACAAGCTGCGGTTATTCTTGCAGCCGATGCGCTCCACGGCGAAACGGCGGGCAGCCAAGTTCTGACGACGTCCCTGCTTTAGACGCGGAGCAATATGCGCAGGCTCTCAACGGCCGCTTCTTCGACAAACAAATCCGAGGCCAGCGCGCGCTGATAAATTTCAAATGGCGCCCGGCCGCCATCTTTAGGATCTGGAAACACATCATGAATGGCGAGAATGCCATCGGCCATCACGTGCGATGCCCACCCCCGATAATCGTTCAGCGCATGCTCCATCGTGTGTCCGCCATCGATGAAAACCATACTCAATGGCGTCCTCCAGCAGTCCGCGATTGAGGCTGAGCGGCCTACAATTGGAAATACGGTGCGCTCCAGGCCGGCGCGGCGAATGGTGTCCCTAAAGAATGGCAGTGTATCAATCGCCTGCGCGTTTTCGTCCCAAAGCTCCTCATCAAAGTATTCCCAGCCAGGTTGGTTCTCTTCCGACCCGCGATGATGGTCGACTGAGAAAAGGATTTGGCCGACTTTGGCGCAGGCTGTCCCGATATAAATGGCCGATTTTCCGCAATAGCCGCCAATTTCGAGGCAAGGACCAAGCCGAGACTGTATCTCGGCGACATCATATAAAGCCTCGCCTTCCGCAGCAGACAGAAATCCTTTAACAGAGTCGGGGTTGAGCTTGAACATTCACGCCAACGCTTTCGATCGGGAACCCGCCTGGAGGCGACTGCGCCAGCTTAAAATACGGACCAAGATCGCCGTCAAGCCAAACGCCATACGGGGGATAGAAATGGATGCCTTAACGCTCTGCGAGAGACTGTTTGACGCCTTCGCGAGCGCAGACGCCAATGCCGTGCGCCGTCTTTGCCACGAAGATCTTGTCGCGGTGCAAAACAATGACGGCCCGATGAGCTTGGACATGCTGATCCGGTTTGCAGAAGCCGTGCACGACCTGGTTCCGGACTTTGAATATGCAAATCCGCGGCGCTCGGTGACAGAGACAGGGTTTGTTGAAGAGCATGATGTCCAAGGGACCCTGCCCAATGGGGACCGGATCAATCTTGCCGTTTGTATTGTTGCGGAGATCTCCGATGGCCGCATTATTGCCTTGCGCGAGTATTTCGACCCTTCCCGGGCCAGAAACCTGACCAAAGCTCTGCAAAGTGCGCGAAGTCGCCCCGGTGTATTGCTCAATCCCGCAAAGCCAGCCTAGACTGGGTGCATGTCAGACCTCCAGATCGTCACCGAAACCCTCCGTCAACTGGTCCAGTTCGACACGACGTCTCGAAACTCGAACCTTGATTGCATCGACTGGCTGGAATCCGTATTGGAGCCCTTAGGCGCAGACTGCCGGCGCATTCCAAATAGCACCGGTGAAAAGTCCAATTTATGGGCGCGTATCGGGCCGGATAAACCTGGGGGATTGGTTCTATCGGGCCATACCGATGTCGTTCCCGTGGATGGCCAGGACTGGCATACCGACCCATTCGCGTTGACCGAAAACGCCGGGAAGCTCTATGGGCGGGGCACTTGCGACATGAAGGGCTTCGTGGCGCTCTGCTTGGCATTTGCGCCGCGTTTCGCCGAATTAGAGCTCGGGCAGCCGATCCATTTAGCGTTTTCATATGATGAGGAAGTCGGCTGCAAAGGGGCGCCTGGGATGATCCAGTCGATGCTGGATCTCGGCGCCGAGCCGCGCGGCGTATGGGTCGGTGAGCCATCGCTATGGCAGGTCGTATCAGGTCACAAAGGGATTATGCTGACCGAAGTCGTGGTCACGGGCAAGGAAGCGCATTCGAGCCTGCCACATCTCGGCGTTTCTGCGAATGGTGAAGCCGTTGATCTCATGCGTGTGCTGAGAGAGATTCAAACCGACTTGGCCGCCGCGGCAGATCCTGAATCGCTATTTGAGCCGTCTTATCCGACATTGACCATCGGTGAAATGCAGGGCGGCACGGCCACCAATATCTTGGCGCGTGAGTGCAAATTCTTATTTGATCTAAGATGCCCGCCCGGATTTGAGCCGAAAACGGTTTTAGAACCGTTTTTAGCGGCGGCGGAGGCGAAAGACGCGGACCTTAGAGCGCGGTTTCCCGAATGTGGTGTGCGGGTCTCGACGCATTCTGATGTGCCTGCCCTAGCGCTTGGAGACGGTCACGACGCGGAGACTTTGGTACGGGCCCTGACAGGCGACAATGCCCTGCGCGCTGTGGCCTATGCAACCGAAGCCGGCCAGTTTCAAAACGCCGGTTTCCCGGCCGTGATTTGTGGCCCCGGCTCAATCGATCAGGCGCACAAACCGAACGAGTTCCTCGAGATCAGCCAACTTGAACAGGGCGTCGCGATTTTTACCCAGCTATTGCGGCATTTAGGGGCTTCGCCATCGCGATAGGCGCCTATTGCGCGGCCAGCCACGGCACGACAAAAAAATGCGCGATCAGCGTTAGAAACAGGGCGCCGCCGCTCGCCCAGAGGATCTTCTTGCGTAGCATCGGTTCCTTCGGTGCGCCTTCCTCGGTGCCCTCAATGACCTCACCATTGTCTTCGAACTGCCCTTGTACGCCGATCGGAAGGACACAGAAAAAGGCGAGCCACCAGCAGATGATAAACACAACAACAAAGCCAACCGGATCCATTTAGGCGTGTTCCTCTTTCGGGGTTTCCATCAGTTCGACCAAAACGCCGTTTGAGTTTTTCGGATGAATGAAAACAATCGGCGTCCCATGCGCTCCGATCCGCGGCTCGCCCAATACGGTCGCGCCGCGCGCCTTCATTTCAGCAACCGCCGCATCAATCTCACGGACTTCAAAGCAAACATGATGTTGTCCGCCATTGGGGTTCTTTTGAATGAACTTATGAATCGGACTGTTCTCATCGAGCGGCTGAATCAACTCGATTTGCGTGTTGGGTAAATTCACGAAGCACACTTTCACGCCCTGCGCGGGCATATCGAAAGGCAGCGTGATATCTGTGGCGCCATACAGCGTGCGGTAGGTCTCAATCGCCGCATCAATGTCGGGCACGGCAATGCCGACATGATTGAGCGGACCAATGGCAAATTCCTGACCCATTTGGCGGCCTCCTTCCCTAGACGCGTAGCACGCTGACATCGACAATGGGCTTGCGACCGAACGTCCGTTCGCAGGCGCGTTTTACCGCGCGTGACAGCGCCCGTTCGACTTCCTCATCATCAAAGCGCTTACGCCGTTTCAAGTCTTTCACCGCCGCTTCGGCCGCATCATCAACCTCAATGAGGCTCTCATCGGCTGCGCTGCCATCCGGTTCGGACAATCCCTTTGCGCTCAATAATGGTCCATCGACAATATCGCCATCCTCATCAATGGCGATTGCGACGCTGACATATCCCCAATTGGCGAGCGCGCGCCGTTCGCGGATGCCTTCACTCTCCGCTGGGACCAATTGATGTCCATCAAGATAAAGCCGTCCGTTTGGGACCGTATCAATCGTCGTCGCGGGCCCTGGTGCGAGGCGAATAAGATCGCCATTCCTCGGTGTCACCGCCTCTCGCACCTGCAGGCTGCGCGCATAGGCTGCGTGTTCAACGATGTGGCGACGTTCCCCGTGGACCGGTACGGCGATCTGTGGACGCACCCACTGATACATCCGCCGCAATTCATCACGCGCCGGGTGCCCGGACACATGAATGGGTTTGCTAGACATTTTATCCGTAATGATCCGGACGCCATTTTCAGCCAGCGTGTTTTGCAGATCAAAAATCGCCTTTTCGTTGCCAGGAATGACGCGACTGGAAAAAATGACCGTGTCCCCCTGTCCCAGACTGATATGGCGGTGATCATTGCGGGCAATTCGGCCGAGGGCGGCGCGCGCTTCGCCTTGTGAGCCCGTGCACAAGAATAACAGATTGTCATCGGGCAAGCTACCGGCCACGTCTTCGCTGATGAGATCGGGAAGGTCGCCAATGACGCCGGTTGCGATCGCCGCATCGGTGATTTTATGCATGCTCCGTCCGACCAGACACACGCTACGCCCGGCCTGGCGCGCCGCTTCGATGATGGAGGCGACGCGGGCGACGTTCGACGCAAACGTTGTCACGGCGATCCGTCCCGAGAGCGATGCAATCAGCTCTGATAAGTTGCGGCGTACGGTGCCTTCCGATCCGCTTTCGCCATCGACGAATACATTTGTGCTGTCGCACACCATCGCTAAAACGCCGGCGTCTCCGAGTTTGGACAGAGCTTCAATATCGGTCTCTTCGCCGAGCTGAGGATCGGGATCTATTTTCCAATCGCCCGTGTGTAGGATAGTTCCCAATGGGGTTTCGAGGGCGAGCGCGTTTGGCTCAGGGATTGAATGGGTCAGGGTGATATAGCGCACTTTAAACGGTCCGGCTTCGATTTCTGCAGCCAAAGGCAGGACATTGATGCTGATATGTTTCAGGCCGCGCTCAATCAATTTAGCCTGCGCTAAATGAGCGGTGAATGCGGTTGCATAAATCGGCGCTTTGGTTTGCAGCCGCGGTAGGACTAATCCGATGGCGCCAATATGATCTTCATGCGCATGGGTGAGAAAGATCGCATCAATACGGTCTCCCTGATCCTCTAAGAATGTCGGATCTGGGGTGATCAAATCGATTCCCGGCGCGTCTTCTCCAGCGAAGGTGACGCCAACATCTATCAAGATCCAGCGTCGATCCTCAGCCGGTCCATAGCCATAGGCGTTTAAATTCATGCCGATCTCGCCACACCCGCCCAGCGGCAGGAAAACCAGCTCCTCGTGTTTCGGATGTGTCATCAGCCCCGCTTATGCCTTGGTGTTGCGGCGATAGACTTCCAGCAACCCGTATTCCATCAAACGCTGATCAAAATGATCAATCGTTTCGCTCGCCCCTTCGAACAGCGATGCGACCCCTCCGGTCGCGATCACCGTTAAGGGCGACGCGTATTCTTTCTTCACCCGGTCAACTAGTCCATCGATCAAATCAACATAGCCCCAAAACACACCTGACTGCATTGCAGACACCGTATCGTGACCAATAACCCGATCTGGGCGTTGGATTGCGATCCGAGGCAGTTGGGCGGCGGCATCGTGCAAGGCCCGCATGGAGAGGTTTATTCCCGGTGAGATAATGCCGCCCTCGAAGCCGCCATCTGGACCGACAACGTCAAATGTCGTTGCGGTGCCGCTATCAATGACAAGTTTCGGTCCCTGATACAGCTGATGCGCCCCGATCGCCGCGACCAATCGGTCGGCGCCGACTTGTTCTGGATGTCGGATCCGAATCGGCACGCCGAGCGCCGTCTCCGCTTCGCCGACAAACATCGGCTCGGCGCTGAAATAGCGGCGCGACAGATTACGAAAGTTGAACTTGGCTTGCGGGACAACCGACGAAATGATGCAGCCATCAATGTGTGACAGCTCTAAACGCTCCATCCGCATCAGGGTTCCAAGCCACACGGCATAGTCGTCCGCCGTTCGCGATGAGTCCGTAGAACTGCGCCAGCTCGACACCCAGTCTTTGCCGCTGTGCAGCGCAAAAACGGTATTGGTATTTCCGACATCAATGACGAGAAGCATCAGCGAACCTGTTTGATTAAGTCGACCTCACCGGCCCTTATGGTGCGAACCGAGTTGTCCGACAATCGCAAGATCAGCGCCCCGTCATTGGCAAGGCCCTGAAACACGCCCTCGCTGCGATGCCCCTCGGGCCCAGCAACCATTGGTTTGCCAAGCCCCTCGGCAGCTGCCATCCAGTCAGACAGGGTTGTTTCGAAGGCCTCTTGCGCTTGCAGAAGTCTGCGTGAAAGCGCTGGCCTTAAATGGTCAAGCAGGGTTTCGACCCGGATGTCCTCAGGGGCGCCTTCGGCCCTCAGGCTCGTGGCTTTTTGCGCGAGATCGCTCGGGGCGTGGGCTATATTGATCCCCATGCCAAGCGCAATCCAGACGACGCCATTTGCTGTTCCGGTCTCGGTTAAGATCCCGCACAGTTTCTGGCCGCGGACGCGCACATCATTCGGCCATTTTAACTCGACTGCGAGTCCTGGACAGGCGATCCGTGCGATATCTCGGATCGCGAGTGCCGCGGCAAACGGGATCCGTGACGCAATCTCGAAGCCGCCCGGCTCGGGGAAGAGCACCGTGGTGTAGAGATTTCCAACTGGTGAAACCCATGATCGCCCGAGGCGTCCTCGGCCGAGTGTCTGAGACTTTGCAGCGATCCAGACCGGACCAATATCGCCGCGTTGGGCCCGCCGTTTGGCTTCCTCACTCGTGCTGTCAATCTCGTCAAACCAATAAACGGGGGCGGTTTCGATCACGGGATTATGCTCGCCGCAGCCGATGCCGCCAATTCACTGAACGGGTTGATGAAGATGAGCAGTGCGACGCTGATGACCGCGCTGAAATAAATCGTCAGGGTCACCCAGCCATCGACCGGTTCGAAGGCTTCTGCTTGGTCGTCAAACCACATAATTTTGACGATCCGCAAATAATAATACATCGCGATAACCGAGCTGATCAGCAAGACAATGATCAGCGGGACAAGCCCTGCTTGCCAGCCCGCTTGCAAAACGGCGAACTTGCCGAGAAACCCAAAAGCCAATGGAAACCCGGAGACGGAGACGAGCAATACGGTGAGCGCTGTTGCAAGCCCAGGCTGGCGGCGGATCAATCCGGCTAATTCATCAATGTTCTCGACCATGCCGCCATCCCGGCGCATCGATAACACGCCGCCAAACAAACCAAGCGATGCAATCACATAAGCCGTCATAAAGATGAGCAATGACCCGGCGCCAAACTGCACGCCGGCCGCGACAGCGACCAGCGCATAGCCCATATTTGCAATCGAAGAGTAGCCCAATAGGCGTTTCAAATTGGCCTGGGGCAAAGCGCCAATCGCGCCGACCAGCATAGATGCCGCCGCGATGAGCCCGATTATGATCTGCCAATTGTCGAACGCCAAAGCCTGCGGGAAGGCTGTGAACATGATGATCGCAAAGACCACCATGCTGGCCATTTTGGGCGCGGTGGCGAAAAAAGCGACGACCGGACTGGGGGCGCCCTCATAGACATCCGGCGTCCAGACATGCATCGGAGCAGCCGAGACTTTAAACGCGAGGCCGGTAATCATCAAAACCATGCCAAACATGAACCCAAGCGTCGCTTCAGTCTCCGCGATCACTTCGTAACTGGTGCTGCCGGCAAAACCATAGACCAAGGAAATGCCATATAAGAGAAGGCCTGACGCGAGCGCACCAAGGACAAAGTATTTTAGGCCCGCCTCGGCGGAGCGCGGACTGTCTCTGTGGAAGGAAGCCAGCACATAAGACGACAGGCTGAGTGTCTCGACGCCCAGGTAGAGCGTCATGAAATCGGCAGCGGACAAGATGATCCCCATGCCTAATGCCGCGAAAATCACCAGCAGCGCATATTCATAGCGCAGCGTCTCATGTCTGCGTAAGAAGCCTTCCGCCATGAGCAATGCGATCGCACCGGCCGTGAAGCTCACGACTTTGGCAAAGTTGGCAAAACGTGTTGTCTCAACCAGGCCATCAAAAGCGCGGCCGCCTTCCCAATGCCAAATGGACAGCCCCGCCGCGGCGATCAAAACAAGCGCACCGAGCTTGACTGACAAAGCGTTGAATCGGTCGCCCATAAATGCGCCGACAATGACGCCCCCTAGTCCGGCCGCGGCAAGCAGAAGCTCCGGAGCAATGGTTGCAAAGATCGTCTCCAAATCAAACATCGCGTCTATCCACCGCCCAGTTGCGCGAGCGCGTGAAGCGAGGACTCACGGGTGATATCAAAGATGAGATTGGGCATAATGCCGAACAGTATCGTGCCAATCGCCAATGGGATGAGGCATAGCAGCTCTTTGGCATTGACATCTTCGATGGTCTCGAGCGCCGGATTGGTGATTTTTCCAAACACCGTCCGGCGATACAATGTCAGCATATAGACGGCCGAGAAAATCACTCCGAGCGCGGCGCCTGCGGCAGCCCACGTATTGGCTTGGAACGCGCCGACCATGGTTAGGATCTCGCCGACAAACCCGCTGGTCCCGGGTAAACCGACATTCGCCATCGTAAACAGCATGAACAGCGAGGCGTAGATCGGCATACGGTGCACCAATCCGCCATAGGCTTCGATCTCTCTTGTGTGGATTCGATCATACACGACCCCGACAATCAAAAACAGCGCACCAGAGATTAGGCCATGGCTCAGCATTTGGAAAATGGCGCCCTGAACGCCAATTTCGGTGAACGAAAATATTCCAAGCGTCACGAACCCCATATGCGCGACGGACGAGTAAGCGATGAGCTTTTTCATATCTGTCTGACGCCACGCTACCAAAGACGCATACACAATCGCGACCACTGAGAGGGTGAACACGAAGGGCTGGAAGAAGACGCTGGCATCGGGAAACATAGGGAGGCTGAACCGTAAAAACCCATAGCCGCCCATTTTCAAAAGAATGCCGGCAAGAATCACCGACCCTGCCGTCGGCGCCTGAACGTGCGCATCTGGCAACCAGGTGTGCACAGGCCACATTGGGAGTTTCACCGCAAATGATGCAAAAAATGCCAACCAAAGCCAGGTTTGAGCGCCGGGATCAAAGGCAAATTTCTCAAGCTCAACAATGTCGGAAGAGCCGTCATTAGCGAGATACATATAGACGACCGCGGCCAGCATGAAGAGCGACCCGAGCAATGTATAGAGGAAGAATTTAAAGCTCGCATAGATGCGCTCGGCCCCGCCCCAAACCCCGATAATGATAAACATTGGGATCAAGCCCGCTTCGAAGAAGACGTAAAACAGAACCAAATCCAGCGCACAAAATACGCCAATCATAAATGTCTCAAGCACCAAGAAGGCGACGATATATTCGGTTAAGCGTTGCTTGATCGAACCGAGGCTGGCGATGAGTGCAATCGGCGTGAGCAAAGTCGTCAGCACAATCAGCAGGAGCGACATGCCGTCGACGCCCATTTTGTATTGAATGCCTGAGAACCAATCGACTTCTTCGACCAGCTGATATCCGCTGCCCTGAAAATCGAAGCTCAAAAACATCACCACCGAGATCAGGAAAGTGGCGACCGAAAAGATCAGGCCAGCATACATGACGCGATTGTCTTCGGTGCCATCGGATCGTAGCTGCGCTCCGGTCAGACCGCGGATGAGCAAGATCAGCACCGCGCCGGCGAGCGGTGTGAACGTCACCGCTGAGAGAATTGGGAAATCCATTATCCCACGCCTCCGCCGCGCCAAAACAGCACGGCCCCAAAGATCAACGCGGCGCCAATAATGACGAACGCATAGTGATAGAGATATCCCGTGTGCATGGCCGAGAGGCGTCGTGATCCCCAGCGTACCAAGGACGCCACCCCATCCGGACCAATTCCATCCACAACCCTTTTGTCGCCGATCTTAAAGACGTCTCCAAGCCACGCAGAGCCGCGTATCAAGGTAACGTTATAAAGCTCATCGAAATACCATTTATTGGCAAAGAGACTATGCAAAGGTCCGCCATTCTCGGCCAGTCTGCGACCGACGCCGCGATTGAACAAATAGGTGAACGTGGCGATGATAAAGCCCGTGACGGTAACAAAGAGCGGCGCCCAGAACACCCATTCCGGAACATTATACTTGTCTTTCAGGACGGTGTTTTCCTTAGCCGTATAAATCGCGCCATCCCAGAATGTTTTGTAGTCATGGCCGACAAAGGCATCGTAAAAGTACCAGCCCGCGAAGATTGCACCAACGCTTAAGATGCCAAGCGGGATGAGCATGATGACCGGCGATTCATGCGGATCGCCGTGATGGTGATCATGGCTATGATCTTCGTCATGCCCATGCGCTGCTTCGGGGTTCGGTTCCGCACGGGTGCCGTGAAAGGTCATGTAAATCAAGCGCCAAGAATAGAAACTTGTCAGCAAAGCCGCGATGATCCCGAACCAAAACGCAAGCTGCGCAAATGGCACCCCTTTCATACCCGCAGCGAACGCGGTTTCGATGATCGCATCTTTTGAGAAAAAGCCCGACAATCCCCAAACGTGCGGCAAGCCAAGCCCGATAATCGCAATCGTACCAATCATCATGGCGCCATAGGTGAACGGCATGTAGCGCGCAAAACCACCCATATGGCGCATGTCTTGTTCATGATGCGCGCCATGGATCACAGACCCTGCGCCGAGGAAAAGCAATGCTTTGAAAAAGGCGTGGGTGAACAAATGGAACATCGCCGCTTCATAAGCGCCTATGCCCGCGGCGAAAAACATATAGCCGAGCTGCGAACAGGTTGAGTAGGCAATCACCCGCTTAATGTCGTTCTGCGCCATACCCACGGTCGCAGCATACAGCGCCGTCACAGCGCCGATCAGGGCAATCATGGACGCAGCGAAAGGCGCATACTCATAAATCGGCGACACCAGGCACACCAAGTAAACCCCGGCGGTCACCATCGTGGCGGCGTGAATAAGCGCCGAAACGGGCGTTGGGCCTTCCATCGCATCCGGCAACCATACGTGCAGGAAAAACTGCGCCGATTTCCCCATGGCGCCAATGAATAAGAGGACGCCGATCAATTCGAGCGCCGGCACATTCCAGCTCAAAAACGGCACCACAATGTCACGCACGGCGCCGGCCTCCGCTAAAGCGAGCGGGACGATTTCTGCATTCGCTTTGATGGCGCTGAGGACGGGCTCGAACTCGACGGACCCAAAGACCAAGAACACCGCCATGATGCCGAGCGCGAGCCCGAAATCGCCGACCCGATTGGTCACAAAGGCTTTAATCGCGGCATCATTGGGCGCTTTGTTCTGATACCAAAACCCAATCAGCAGATAGGATGCGAGGCCGACGCCCTCCCAGCCAAAGAAGAGCTGAATAAAATTGTCCGCGGTGACCAGCATCAGCATCGCGAACGTAAACAAGGAGAGATACGCAAAGAAACGCGCTTTATGCGGATCGTCTTGCATATACCCCCAGCTATAGAGATGCACGAGCCCTGAGACACTGGTGATCACGGCCATCATAACTATTGACAGCGCATCGACGCGGATCGCCCAATCGGCTTTAAACTGCCCCACATCCATCCATGTCAGGAGCTTAATCACGCGCTGGCCGACATAACTTGCGGCATCGCCCGTATCCGTGGCCAGGGCGGCGTGATCGACATGCCCGGCCCCGCCTGCCCCTGCGGCATAAACGAACAGCTGGTAAAGCGAAAAAATGCCCGCGAGGCCAACGGTTGCCGTGGTGACCACCATGGCGCCGCGATCGCCAATGATCGTTTGAAACAAACCGGCGACCAAAGCCGCGAGCCCCGGTCCAAGAACGATGAACTGGATGTATGGGTCAGTTAACATGGGCCCGTTATCCTTTCATCAGGTCGACGCTCTCGACCGCAATGTCACCGCGATTTCGGAAATAGACGACCAGAATCGCGAGCCCAACTGCCGCTTCGGCGGCGGCCACCGTCAACACCAGCATCGCAAAAATTTGTCCCGAAATCGTCCCTGAAAACACCGAGAACGCGACCAAATTGATATTCACGGATAGGAGAATGAGCTCGATCGCCATCAAGATGACAATGATGTTTTTCCGGTTCACGAAAATCCCGACCACACCGATCGTAAATAAGATCGCGGAGACGGTGAGGAAGTGATTGATGGTCAGGTCCAAGCCTAAATCCCTTTCCCCGGTTCAACTTTGACTTTCTCAATCGCCGTTTCGCGCCGTCGTGCGGTTTGTTTAGCGATGTTTTGCCGTTTCACACCAGGGCGTTCGCGCAAGGTCAGAACGATGGCCCCGATCATTGCGACGAGCAGGATCAAGCCGGCCATTTGGAACAGTAAAAAGTAATCTGTGTACATGACTTGGCCGATGGCTTCGGTGTTCGTATCAGCGCCAGGCGATGCATCGAAGGTCGCGGTATTGCTACCTTCTCTGGCAAAGCTGGCGAGGGCGATCTCTGCAATGAAGGCGATTCCAATCAAACCGGCAAATGGCCAATATCGCAGTGTGCCTTGTTTCAGCTCGACAAAGTCCACATCCAGCATCATCACGACGAACAGAAACAGGACCGCAACCGCGCCGACATAAACGACAACCAGGAGCATGGCGATAAACTCAGCTCCAATCAGGACGAACAATCCTGCGGCGGTAAAAAACGTCAAAATCAACCACAGCACAGAGTGGACAGGGTTCTTGGCCATGATCACGGCAAAGGCCGACACAGTCACGATGGTCGCAAATATATAGAAGGCGATCAGTTCCACTGCATGAGCCCCAGTTCCCTCCAGACGGTGATCCGCCCCGCAATGACGTCGCCTATCGATAGGGCGCGTCGAGTTCCAAATTCTTGGCGATTAGCCGCTCCCAACGATCCCCATTCGCGAGGAGTTTTTCCTTATCATAATAGAGTTCTTCCCGTGTCTCGGTGGCAAACTCGAAATTCGGGCCCTCGACAATCGCATCGACCGGGCAAGCTTCCTGGCAAAAACCGCAATAAATGCATTTCACCATATCGATGTCATATCGAGTCGTGCGCCGTGAGCCGTCTTCGCGGGGTTCCGCTTCAATCGTGATCGCTTGCGCTGGGCAGATCGCCTCGCAAAGTTTACACGCAATGCACCGTTCTTCGCCGTTTGGGTATCGCCGCAAAGCGTGCTCGCCACGGAAGCGCGGACTCAATGGGTTTTTTTCGAACGGATAGTTTACCGTCGCCTTGCGGCGGCCCATCTCTCTTAATCCGAGCACAAAGGCAGACAAAAAGTCTGTGAGCATTGCGCCGCGTAGGGTTTGCACCAGGCTCATGCTTGAACTCCTGTATAGACCACATATCCCCCGACAATCACCACCGCCGCGAGCGCAGTTGGTAGAAAAATCTTCCAGCCAAGGCGCATCAATTGATCATAACGATAGCGCGGCACCACCGCTTTCACGAGTGCGAACAGAAAGAAAAAGAAGACCAGTTTCGCCATGAACCAAGCCAGGTGTCCAAGATTGACCACCCAAGCGGGAAACATATTCACGATATCGTCACCGAGCGGCACAGGGCCGTGCCACCCGCCCAGAAAAAGCAGCGTCATCATCGCACACATCAGGACGATGTTGAGGTATTCTCCAAACATAAAGAGCAGATAGGGCGTTGAAGAATATTCGACTTGATACCCGGCCACCAGCTCAGACTCTGCCTCCGGCAGATCAAAGGGCGGACGATTGGTTTCCGCCAAGGCCGACACAAAGAACATCACAAAAGCCACAATCATCACCGGCCACATGAGGATATGTTGCATCGTGAACAGGTGCCAGGTGAAAAACCCGCCGCCCTGCGCATTGACGATGTCCGAGAGGTTCATCGATCCTGCGAGCAGGATCACGGTAATAATGATCAAGCCAATCGACACTTCGTATGACACCATCTGCGCTGCGCTGCGCAATGATCCCAGAAAGGGGTATTTCGAGTTCGACGCCCATCCCCCCATGATAATGCCGTAAACGCCAAGTGAGGAAATCGCGAAGAGGTATAGAATCCCGACATTCAGATCCGAGATCACCCAGCCCGGCGCCACCGGGATCGCCGCCCAGGCTGCAAAGGCCAAGGTCAGCGTCAAAATCGGCGCCAAAAGAAACACGGTTTTGTTCGCACCAGCCGGGATGATGATCTCTTTCAGCAAAAACTTTCCGAAATCCGCAAAGCTTTGCATCAGACCGAACGGCCCGACCACATTTGGTCCCTTACGCATCATGACAGCGGCCCAAACTTTGCGATCAAGCAGCAGCAAAAAGGCAATCGAGAGCGACAAGACAAGCGTAAACAAGCCAATTTGGCCCAGGACCAGCAACCAGCCGGTCAGCGCGCCATGTTGTTCGATCAAGCCACTCATCGCGACGCCCTACTCTGCTGCGATCGAGGTTTCAAGACCCTGTTTCTGCAGGGAACACTCCGCCATGGTTTTCGACGCTCGAGCGATTGGATTGGTCATATAGAAATCCGCAATCGCGGCGGTGAACGGCGTCGTACTAAGAGCCGTTGACCCTTTCGGCATTGTCGTCATCAAAGCCTTAGCGCCGTCATGCCCCGGCGCATATCCAAGGCCAGCGAACACCGGATTGGTGTCCCGCAAGGCTTGCCTCAAAGCGTCCGCCGAATCGTAAGGCAAGGTTTTTCCAAGCGTATCTGACAGCGCACGGAAAATCGCCCACCCTTCCCGCGCTTCGCCTTTGGGCTGCACCGCGCGCCGAGTCATTTGGACGCGGCCTTCTGTATTCACGTAGGTTGCTGCCATTTCGGTATAAGCTGCTGCGGGCAAAATGATATCGGCTTGGCTGGCGCCGGCATCGCCATGGCTGCCGACATAGATCACCGTGCCGCTTTTGAGGTTCGAGAGATCGACTTCATCGGCTCCAAGCAAGACGACCGTGTCCATCAGACCGCTGAGAATGGTCGCCGTATCGGCACCGTTCTCGCCCGGAATGAATCCAGCATCGAGCGCTCCGACGCGTCCTGCTGCCGCTTGCAAAACCCCGAAGCCGGCCCAGCCGTCCTGGATGGCGCCGATCGCCAACGCTGCGTCTTGCGCTGCGGACAGAATGCCAGCGCCGTCCGAGCGCGCCAACGCGCTTTCTCCGACAATCACCATGGGTCGCTGAAAACTGTTTTCCTTAGCGATCTGAGGGATCGCTGAAGGATCTGCGCCGAGATGCGTATAGTCATAGGTTAGGTCGACAGCCTCACCGATGACATAGACCTTGAGATCGTTCCAAAGCCACGACTTACGGATCCGTGCATTCCAGACCGCTGCTTCGAGCCGTGGATTGGTCCCAACCAGGAAGAGCGCATCTGCGTCTTCAACCCCTTGCAGCGTCGAATTCAAAATATACTGCTCACGAACCCCGCTCGCGCCATAGTCTGCGCCGGCCGGGCGGCAATCGGTGTTTTGAATGCCAAGCGCACGCGCAAGGTCGAGCGCGGCTTTCGCTTGTTCGACTTCGACCAAGTCGCCGGCCAAGAAACCGATCTTTTCAGGCGCGACAGAGAGCGCGGTTTTGACAGCAGCGAACGCGTCGCCCCAACTCACGGGCAAGAGTTTGCCGTCTTTGCGAACATAGGGCTTGTCCAAGCGTTGCCGCGCCAATCCATCCCAAATGAAGCGGGATTTATCCGACAACCACTCTTCATTCACCGCTTCATTGATCACGGGCAGGATCCGCATCACAGCATCGCCTTTGGCATCGACCCGAATGTTCGCACCCATTGCATCCATAATATCGATGCTCTCGGTTTTGCGCAGCTCCCACGGCCGCGCATTATAGGCATAGGGCTTCGAGGTCAGCGCCCCCACCGGGCACAGATCGATGACATTGCCGGACAGTTCAGAGGTCAGGCTTTCTTCCAAATAAGTTGTAATTTCAGCGCTTTCGCCGCGCGAAATCATGCCGAGCTCTTCGACCCCTGCGACCTCAGCCGCGAACCGGACGCACCGTGTGCATTGAATGCATCGCGTCATAATGGTTTTCACCAGCGGTCCCATATTCTTATCTTCAACCGCGCGTTTGTTGAGCTCATAGCGGCTGTCGGCGCGCCCATAAGCAACGGCCTGGTCTTGCAGATCGCATTCCCCGCCTTGGTCACAAATCGGACAATCCAACGGATGATTGATCAGGAGGAATTCCATCACGCCATTTCGGGCCTTTTGGACATAATCTCCCGTTGTCGAGATATTGGGCGGCGTCCCGTCTGGGTTCATTCGCATATCGCCAACCGTTTGCGCGCATGAGGCAATCGGCTTCGGTGCGCCATGCCATTGAACGAGGCACATCCGACAATTGCCCGCCACGGAGAGGCGTTCATGGTAACAGAAACGCGGGATTTCGGCGCCGGCTTCTTCGCACGCTTGCATCAGCGTATAAGAGCGCGGCACCTCCACCTCTTGGCCGTCAATCGTGAGCTTAAAGAGATCTTCTGACATCGACCCTACTCCGCTGCCACGGTGTGGCCCTGAACCAGGGCGCGCGGCGCACGATACTGTGTGATCCGATCCTCGATTTCGTGGCGGAAATGGCGGATCAAACCTTGAACCGGCCAGGCCGCCGCATCGCCCAACGCGCAGATGGTGTGCCCCTCAACTTGTTTAGAGACGTCCAGCAACTTGTCGATGTCATCATGGTGCGCTTCACCTTTGACCATTTGCTCGAGGACCCGCCACATCCAGCCAGTGCCTTCTCGGCACGGCGTGCACTGGCCGCAGCTCTCATGTTTGTAGAAATACGATATCCGCGCGATCGCGTGGATGAGGTCGGTGGATTTGTCCATGACGATGACAGCCGCCGTTCCAAGGCCAGATTGCAGATCACGTAACGTGTCGAAATCCATATGCGCGTCCATGATCTGCTCCGCCGGCACCATCGGCACAGATGACCCGCCGGGGATCACGGCTTTGAGATTGTCCCAGCCGCCGCGAATGCCGCCGCAATGGGTGTCGATGAGGTCGCGGAATGAGATCGACATTTCCTCTTCAACATTGCACGGCGTGTTGACATGGCCAGAAATGCAAAACAGCTTTGTGCCGGTATTATTCGGGCGTCCAAAGCCGGCAAACCAGCTTGCCCCACGGCGCAATATGGTCGGCGCGACAGCAATCGATTCCACATTGTTTACGGTGGTGGGGCAGCCATAAAGACCCGCATTCGCGGGGAAAGGCGGCTTCAAGCGTGGTTGACCTTTTTTCCCTTCAAGGCTCTCCAAAAGCGCCGTTTCTTCGCCGCAAATATAGGCGCCAGCACCATGGTGCACATATAGGTCAAAGTCCCAGCCATTCAGATTATTCTGACCGATCAGCTTGGCCTCATAAGCTTCTTTAACCGCTTTCTCGAGCGCCTCACGCTCGGCGATATATTCACCGCGCAAATAGACATAACAGGTGTGCGCCCGCATTGCGCGGCTGGCGAGCATGCATCCCTCGATCAATAGATGCGGATCGTGGCGCATAATTTCCCGGTCCTTGCAGGTGCCGGGTTCAGATTCATCCGCATTGACCACCAGATAATGCGGCCGTTCGCCGACCGACTTCGGCATGAAGGTCCACTTCAAGCCGGTCGGGAAGCCAGCACCGCCTCTGCCGCGCAGGCCGCTCTCTTTGATTTGATTGCAAATCCAATCAGGCTCTTGCGCGAGCATTTCGCGGGTTAAGTGCCAGGCACCGCGCTGTTTCGCGGCATCTAGCCCTGGATCATGCGCGCCATAGAGATTTGTGAAAATACGGTCTTTATCGAGCAGCATCTTGGTGCTCCTTAAGGCCTCGAATTCCGGAAACAATTAAGGGTAGGCTTATCACCGCGCCAGCGGCCAGCGCCGCAAAAATCCATATTAGGCTACCAGACACAACGAAAAGAAGCACACCGACCATGACAATGATCGTGTCCAATACTGCCGCAAGAACGAGCTTTTTGCGTGGGTCAGGTCGTTCGGCAAGGGCCATCAATCCTGCTCCTCCGTTTTGGCGTCCGAAGCAGCAGCTTCCGCTTCGGCGAGCGCCGTCGCCTGAGCAATCCAGTCTTCGCGCTCAATTCTGCCGGGGAAGGACATAAAGTCCTCAACCCAGTCGATATTTGCGGGCGTCCACCCTGCGATTTGAACAAACGTGTAGATGCCAAGCTCGTTCAGCGCTTTTTCATTCACAGGGCCGATGCCCTTTATGCGTTTTAAGTCATCCGCTTCGTCGGCGGCGACTTCGATCGCTTCTGGTTTGTCTTCCCGCTTAGGGGCCGGCTTTGCCGCATCCACCAAAACTGCTTTGGTCGGCGCTGGTGGCGCTTTTTTCGTTTCTGCCGGGAGATTGGGAAGCGTGGTTACCGCGTTGCGCGACCCGTCGAACAAATCGGTCTCTGTTAAGCTGGTTTGACCGCCTCGCGGCGCCGAGTTCAACCGATCGACAAAGGGCCCAGGTTTGACCTCTGCCCCATTCTCCAGCTTCGTGAGAATTTCCTCCAAGGTTTCGGGGGTCAAATCCTCATAGTAATCGTCATTAATTTGGATCATCGGAGCGTTCACGCAAGCGCCGAGGCACTCAACCTCTTCCCAGCTCAATCGGCCATCATCCGTGACGTGCATCGGCTGGCCAATTTTCTTGTGACACACCGTCTTCAGATCATTGGCCCCCCGGAGCATACAGGGCGTGGTGCCGCAAAGCTGAACATGATTTCGTCCGACCGGTTGCAGGCGGAACATGGTGTAGAATGTCGCGACCTCATAGACCCGGATATAGGGCATCTCTAGCCGATCTGCGACTTCGCGCATGGCCGGTTCGGACAGCCAACCCTTATTGTCTTTTTGGGCCAGCCAGAGCAGTGGGATGACCGCGGATCGTTTTTTGTCCGCGGGATATTTGCCAAGCCAAAACGCGATGGTGGGCTCGGTTTCCGCGTCAAATGCGAAATGGTCGCCGCCCGCCTCAAGATCAAACCGTCGCAATGCCATCACGCCCCTCCCCCGCTCGGCAGAACAACTCGGCCAGCCTCATCAAAGGTCCAAAATGGATTGAACGCAACTTCCCAGGCATTGCCCTCCGGGTCTGCAAAATAGCCGGAATAACCGCCCCAAAAGGCCTTATGCGGCGCCGTCGTGATGTCGACTTCAGCTTGCTTCAAGCGGTCGAAGATCTCGTCCACCTCGTCAATCGAGCGGGCATTATAGGCGAGCGCGACATTGCGGAAGCCCTCAGCGGGCTTTGCCGCCTGACCGGCGTCTTTTGCGAGCTTATCGGCTTCCCAGAGACCCAGCACAAAACCGCCCATATCAAACATGGCCATGCCGTCAGGTCCGATATTCTTAAACCCAATAACGGTTTCGTAGAATGCCGTCATTGCGGCGCGATCGCGAACGCCTAAGGTGACAATCGACAAGCGGTGTTCTGGAAATGCTGCCATTATCGATCGACCTCCCCAAACACGATGTCGAGCGAACCCAAGATTGCTGATGTGTCTGCCAATTGGTGCCCTTTGCACATATGATCCATGGCTTGCAGATGTGCGAAACTCGGCGCCCTTAGCTTTACCCGGTAAGGGCGGTTCGAACCGTCTGAGACCAAGTAAACGCCAAACTCACCCGCGGGGGCCTCGACCGCGGCATAGACCTCGCCTTCTGGCACATGGAAGCCTTCCGTATAGAGTTTGAAATGGTGGATCAGCGCCTCCATGCTGGTTTTCATTTCAGCGCGGCGCGGTGGCGACACTTTCGTGCCTTTGGCGAGAACCGGACCTTTTGGCATATTTTCGATACACCATTTCATGATCTCGCAGGACACCAGCATCTCTTCCATGCGAACCACATAGCGATCGTAATTGTCGCCATTTTTGCCAATCACGACGGGAAACACATCCTGTGGAATTTCTGAATAAATCTCGTAAGGCTGACTGCGCCGCAAATCCCAGGCGAGACCAGAGCCCCGAACCATGGGTCCAGAGAAGCCAAACTGCATGATCGTCTTCTCATCGACGACGCCGATATCGACATTGCGCTGCTTGAAGATCCGGTTCTCAGTGATCAGACTTTCGAGGCGATTCATGATGGCTGGGAATTCCTCGCACCATGTCATGATATCATCGATCAAGTCTTGCGGCAGGTCTTGATGGACCCCGCCGGGTCGGAAATAAGCCGCGTGGAGCCGCGCCCCGCAAGCGCGCTCGTAGAATCCCATCAGTTTCTCACGCTCTTCAAACGCCCAAGTGATGGGTGTGAGCGCGCCAACATCGAGGATGAAGGTTCCGATGTTCAAGAGGTGCTCGAGTATCCGGCCAATCTCGCAATACAGCACGCGAATGAAGCTGCCTCGGCGCGGCACGTCCAGCGCGAGCAGTTTCTCAATCGCCAGGCACCAAGCATGCTCCTGGTTCATCGGTGCCGAATAGTGCAGCCGGTCAAAGTAAGGCAGGCCTTGCAGATAGGTCTTATACTCCAGCAGCTTTTCTGTGCCGCGATGTAACAGACCGATATGGCAATCGATCCGGTCGACGAGCTCGCCATCCAGGTCCATCACCATGCGCAGCACGCCGTGTGCCGCTGGGTGCTGCGGTCCAAAGTTGAGCGTGAATGTCCGATCTTCACCCGGGACAGCTTTGATATCGTCTGCCATTATGCGCCCTCCTCTTCGGTGGTCGCTTTTTCGTCGCCGGGGATTTGCGAGGTCATGCCTTCCCAAGGGGAGAGAAAATCGAAATTACGATATTCCTGGGTTAATTGCACCGGTTCGTGGACAATCCGCTTTTCAAGATCGTCATAACGCACTTCCGTAAATCCGGTGAGCGGGAAGTCTTTGCGCAGCGGATGCCCCTCAAACCCGTAATCGGTGAGGATCCGGCGCATATCGGGGTGACCCGCGAAAACGATCCCATACATATCGAAGGCCTCACGTTCGAACCAATCGGCACCGCGATGCAGATCGACAATGCTCGGCACAGGCGTGTCTTCGTCGGTCGAAATTTTGACCCGGATCCGCTGATTGAGTCGCATCGACAGTAAGTGATAAACCACTTCGAAGCGTTGGCTGCGCTCGGGATAATCGACGCCGCAAATGTCGACCACCATTTCGAACATACACATTTGATTTCGCTTCAGAAAATCGATGACGAGATGAATCTGGTCCCGCTCCGCATAGAGGTTCAGTTCGCCGACGCGAACGTCAAACTTGCGCACGGCATCGGGCAATTGGCTCGCAATATGCTCGCCCAACTCGATCAGTGCTTCGGTTTGTGCAGCCATGGTAATTGCTCTTTAGCGGTCGATCGAGCCTTCGCGGCGGATTTTTTTCTGGAGTTGAAGGAGGCCGTAGACCAAGGCTTCTGCCGTGGGCGGGCAGCCCGGGATGTAAATGTCGACGGGCACAATGCGATCGCAGCCCCGCACGACACTATAGCTATAATGATAGTAGCCACCGCCATTGGCGCAGGAGCCCATCGAGATTACATAGCGCGGCTCAGGCATCTGATCATAGACTTTGCGCAGCGCAGGCGCCATTTTATTGGTCAGCGTCCCGGCCACAATCATCACATCCGATTGTCGCGGTGAACCGCGCGGGGCCATGCCAAACCGCTCCAAATCATATCGTGGATTACCGGCTTGCATCATTTCAATGGCGCAGCAGGCCAATCCGAACGTCATCCACATCAGAGATCCGGTACGAGCCCAAGCGATCAGGTCATCTGCTTTGGCCGTGAAAAACCCCTTATCTGCCAGCTCGTCAGAGAGTCCAGCATAGAATGGGTCATCCTGGCGGACATCATAGCCGCCTTCTATCCCAGCGCGCGCCCCGGTCAGCGCATACGGCTTGAAATCGCTAGACATCGGCCGCGATCACCTAGTGCCACTCGAGCGCGCCGCGGCGCCACTCATAAATGAAGCCGATCGTGAGAACGCCAAGAAAGATCACCATTGACCAGAACCCAAACACGCCAATCGCCCCGAGGCTCACGGCCCAAGGGAATAGGAATGCGACCTCTAGATCAAAAATAATGAAGAGGATGGCGACCAAATAGAAGCGGACATCAAATTTCATACGGGCATCATCAAAAGCGTTGAACCCGCATTCATAAGCCGAGTTTTTCTCTGGATCCGGATTGCTGGGCGCAAGGATGGCATTGAACGTGATAAAGAGCAGCGAAACGGCGAGGCCAATCCCAATAAACAAAAGAACCGGCATGTAATCTAAGGCGAGGCGTTCGACTTCAGACATTTTACACACCTTTCCATACGTGTGACGGATAAGATATATTTCTCGGATAGAGCGCTTTCCGCTGCAGCGCAATATCGGTCTGATGGCATCCTAACCTTTTTCCCAAAGTTGGCTCCCCTCTCATCGTGCGACCAGGCGTCACGTCGCTGCGAACGGTTTGCAAGAAGTCTGGCTTAAGGCTTTAAGATCCTCTTAAATCACGACTTTAGGTTGCATAATTTCCGCTCGACTTTCGGTTAACGAGCATAATCCGACACCAAGCGTTCGGTCAGCGGAGAGCGCTTGAGAAAATCGCCGGCATGGGGGCATTGGAAGCATCTCAGAGCGGACGCAGCACGAATCATTGCCGCAACAAAACGACCTCGGGCGTGATCTATAAGGTGAGCTATCGCGCGCCAATTTTGGAGCGACGCAAATCGAGCGTTTGGGTGGTGCGGATGGAGGGACTTGAACCCCCACGCCTCGCGGCGCCAGAACCTAAATCTGGTGCGTCTACCAATTTCGCCACATCCGCATCGATAGAACCGCGCATGTAACGAGCGTTTGAGGCGGCCTCAACCCCCTCCTGAACAATTCTCTGCAAAAGGTCATCCTCGCAGCGTGGACAGGATCACGGCCCTGCCCTATAGAGCGCCGTTTCAGAATACAGACCGCCAATAAATGGCATGGGGTTCGCCCGCATCCGGCAAGCCCAATCCGCGATAAGGAATACCCGATATGGAATGCGTCGAGACGTCCGATGGCCTCAGCCGCAGCTATAAAGTCAGCGTCCCCAAAGCTGATCTGCAAAAACGCTTTGATGAGCGGATCGAGGAAATTCGCCCGCAAATGAACTTAAAGGGCTTTCGGCCCGGCAAAGTGCCAGCGTCACACGTCAAGAAAATGTTCGGTAAAGACATTATGGGCGAGGTGGTTCAAGCGTTGGTCCAAGAGACCAGCCAAAAGGCGATTGAGGATGCCGATGTGCGCCCGGCCGGTCAGCCGGAAATGAAAATGGAAAGTGACATGGAAAAGGTGCTCGCGGGAGATGAAGACCTCGCCTACGCCATGCATCTCGATGTCATGCCGGACTTCGAACCCGTGGATGTTTCAACGCTCAAAATCACCAAGCCTATTGCCGAGATTGGCGACGCTGAAATTGACGAACGCTTGACGCAAATTGCGGACGCCAATCCGAAATTTGATAAACGCGCCAAAACCGCAAAAGCCCGCAAGGATGACGCGGTGGTCATCGATTTCTTGGGCAAGATTGACGGCGAGCCATTTGAAGGTGGCAGCGCCGAGGGCCACACGCTCGTGCTCGGCTCCAATTCCTTCATTCCAGGCTTTGAAGATCAGCTGGTCGGCGCCAAAGCGGGTGAAGAAAAAGACATCAATGTTACCTTCCCTGAGGGCTACCAAGCTGAGCACCTTGCCGGCAAGGATGCGGTCTTCGAGGTCAAAGTGCACGAGGTGCGGGCGCCGAAAACCCCTGAAATTGATGATGAATTCGCCAAAGGGCTCGGGCTGGAGGATCTCGCCAAATTGAAAGAATTGGTCACCGATCAAATTCAGAACGAGTTCGGCAGCGCATCGCGCGCCAAAGCCAAACGCAACTTGCTTGATCAACTCGACGACAAGCACGATTTCGATCTGCCACCGAAAATGGTCGATCAGGAGTTCAATCAGATCTGGCAGCAATTGCAGACTGAAATGGATGCTGGCCGCACGGCGGATGAAGATAAGGGCAAATCAGAGGACCAGCTCAAAGAGGAATATCGCAAAATCGCTGAAAGGCGCGTGCGTTTAGGCCTCGTGCTCGCGGAAATTGGCCGCGTCGCTGATGTCCAAATCACCGAGCAAGAAGTGCAACAAGCGCTTATCCAAGAAGCCCGCAACTTCCCTGGCCAAGAGCGCCAAGTGATCGAGTTCTTCCAGAAAGATCCGAATGCGATGGCGCAGCTACGGGCGCCAATCTATGAGGACAAAGTCGTCGATCATATTTTAGAGACGGCGAAGGTTGATGAAAAAACCGTCCCCAAGGACGATCTCCTCAAAGAGGATGACGCTTAGACCCGCCGTCAAAAAAAGCGCCCCGGCGCTGAGGCCGGGGCTAAGAAATGGTGCTTTAGGGCTCGCCTAACACACCGCCGGAGAGGTCGTCCTCCCCCGCTTTGGCGCCGAGCTCCGCTGGGATCGGGATGGGTGCGATCACAAACGGAGAGTCGACGTCAACGGTGATGTCCTGGACAACCGGATGTCCAGAAATCGTTGTTTTCAAAGTGTATGTGCCTGGATCAACGCTCTCAAATCCATACTGACCAAACGAGGCCGTATGTGAGGTAAAGCTACGCGCGCCGTCTTTCGATTCCAGCGTGATCCATTGACCTTCCAAACGTCTTTCGCCGGCATCGACCTGGCCATTGCCATCGTCGTCGATGAAAACGGTCCCCCGAACCTGGCCGGATAAGATCAATGGAATTTCGACATCCGTGCGCCGACCACTGCCAATGGTGACGCTCGGTTGGCTTGATTCGGGGACCAAATATCCGAGTGGAAGCGACTGCCGGTTGACGGTAACGGCGTACAGCCCTTGGCGAATGTTCTGGATGGTAAAATACCCGCCCGTCCCTGTGTTCAGACCGATCCGCGTCCCGATCAGCATCACCTGCACGCCGGGAATACCCGGCTCATCTTCCTGTCGAATGCCATCTCGGTTCCGGTCCAGAAAGACCCGTCCATTGAGCACGCCCTTGCCCTCATCCGGCAACCGGCTGACCCGGGGCGGGTTAAACGTCATGGTCCCGCGCAATCCGATCGAAAGATTGGTTCGCCCTGCAAAATCATCTGAATAGACCGCTGTCAGCAAGGCGTTCTTAGCGACTCGGTAGCGGGCTTCGAGCGCGCCGAGAAACCGTGTTGCACTGCCCGCTTCTTGCTCAGCGGCAAAGTCGGCAAAGGTCGATAGACGCGCCTGCACATCCAAGCGCGGACCAAACAGTTGCCCCGATTCCGCGATGATTGATGCGCCCGCATTTAGGCGGGTGCCCAATTCTGTCCAGTTCAAGACGGCATTGGGCGCAACCTGGACCGTTACATCTTTTTCGAACCGCTTTCGGAAAGGCAGCGTTTGCGCCGTTGCCACCAATTGCTCTGTGCGGGCCGCTTCGCTGCCTTGAGACATGTTATACGAGACGGTGAGCGTCCCGAGGGTGAAACGCTGGAGCCCCCGCAGTCGGATCGACGTATTCGCAGCGCCGGCCTGTGAGGACTGCGTTTGCTGTACCACCGCGGACACAGTAGGACCAAGGGCGCCAATTCGTGCGTTCGCGGAGAGCGTGTGACTGGTTGTGGTTTCCGGCTGGGTGCCCCCGCGATGGCGGGCCAGTGTTCGCGCCCCAAAGGCCAGGCGATGAAGCGCGCCCATCGGCTGTTCCGCCCGCCACGTTGCTGCGACCGAGAAATTCGTGCGCGCTCCGTTTCTTTGATCGAACACGCCATCGAAATTCGGACGGTCGACCCCGGCAACGAATTTTGGACCATCATAAGAGCCCCCGAGCGTGACACCGAGCTGCCCTGTCGCTGCATAATTCAACGACCCCCGGAGCCGGACATCCGCGCCACTGGCGGCACCGGTGAACGCGCCGAGATCTGCCGCAACAAAGGCAGATTGAATCCCGCGATCGGCGCGATCGAAGGAGAAAGATTTTTGACCGTTCGCGATGATCGCGCCGGATTCGCCATTTTCAGATATGCTTGCAGCGATCCCTACATCCTGCCGCCGCACGTCATCGATCAATCGTCCGCCAGCGACGAAGCCTCCGAATTGCGGAACGGCAACCGTGCCATCCTGCTGCGTTTGTGATGACGTGAACGGCATCCCTCCGGCGATCGCGATGATCGACCCATCGTCTCGTTGCTTGCGCCAGGACGCGCCCCGGATGCGATTGGCGCTGACCCCCGAAAGCTCTCGGAATTCCGGCGAGTAATCCCCAACAGTGGCGTTCCAACCGTCGAGCGACGCGATATCCAGCGATGCCCATCCGGGCTGGCTGGTCGCAAACGTGTCTAAGCCACCCGCCGTGTCCAACCGGCCGCGAAGATTGTATTTGCCGACATATCCGCGCGTTTCGGTCCGAAGCGGCCCGCGATCGCTGATCTGATACGTTAGCGACTCAATGGTTAGCGGCGTATTGCGCGCTTCATCGGCGACGCCAAGCCCGGGCAGAGCGGCGCTGTTCAGCCGCGTATCGAGGGTCACTTCAACGCGGTTGGTGAGCGGCACCAATTTGATATGCGTGCCGGTCAGGCTTTCGACCGCATTGAAGGGCAAGACCAGCGTATCGCGCTCGGCCAGCTGCATATCGGGGGCGACGCCGCGCGGCGTTGTATTTGTTGAAATCAAGCCGGTTGCCAGCTCTAAACTGATAATCGCCTGATCCTGCTGACGCCGAACCGTGACGATCCCATCGGCGACGGTTAGCTCGTGCCCAAAGGCTTCTACAACGGGCCGCAAAGGCACAAGCAAGACCGAGCCGATCGTTCGCGGTTCCTGATCGAACGTATCGACCAAAACGCCATCGATCCACAATTCCAGCCCGTATTCGGGCTTGAGCTGGTCGTCCAAGGTCAGCACGTTTCGGCCACGCCCATCCTCAGATATGTGCGTTCCCGTCATCACGCTCACCGCGTTGAGACTGATCCAAGGGTCGGCGACCTCGCGAACATAGAAATCTGGCAGACGGCCCAAAACGGTGCGGTTTGACCGAACTTTGCCGTCAGACATATCGATCGACATTAAGGTCCCATCTTGCGCGCGGTAGTAACCAAGCAGGGTCTCGTGCACTTCAACCCGACTGTTGAGAGCGTCTGCAAAATCGGTCAGATTGTAGAATCGGAGGTCATCATCGATCTGCTTTGCGCGCACCGATATCTGTGTGCCCTCAACGATCATATCCTCGAACTCGACGCTGATCGCATCAAGCGGCACAGTCAGCACCAGATCTTCTGCCGATTTAGGCTCAGCTTCGGGCTCTGCGGCCGCCGCTGGCTCTGGGTTGCTTTGCGCCTCAGACGGACGCTCATCCGCCGGTTCGGTTTGCGATTGCGTTTCCGCCTCTGGCGTCTGCGGTTGCGAGGGCTCCGTTTGCGTCGCCTCTGGTTCCGCGTCGGTCGCGTTCTCTGGCGCTTCGTCGGGATTTTGAATCTCAGCCTCAGGATCGAGTTCTGTAAACGCCGTTGGCGCTACAGTTTGGCCAGCGGCGCCCAGAAAAGCGCAGGCCAACGCGGCAAGCGCCGCGAATAGGAGACACGATCGTAACTTCACGAAACCGCCTTACCGGCGTGCCTGTTAGCGCTCGCAAGCGGTCTGGCTGGCGATCAGGTCCGCACAGGTGCCGGACCCGTCACATGCGCGATCAAGCACCGCGGGGAATGTCTGAACCCCGCCGCGACCCGCGGATGTTACGATAATCCTTGGCGCGGCATCATTCGTATCAAGGTCAAATTGCTGATCCAATGTCGTCGAGCCGCGTCCAACGGAAACACTCTCTATGGTCCGCGACGTCCAAACCGTGCCTGATTTGGACGCTGGCTCGAGCGTTTTGGCACACGCGCCCGTCATCCATACCCGACCGGTGTCTTCGTCAATCAAGAATCCGTTTTCGGTCTCATCGAAGCCGATCCAAAGATCAGCGTCTCGAATATCGGCATAAGCCGATCCTGTTTGAGCTGCCGCGAGTGCGGTCAGCCCGATCATTGCCCATCTCATTTTCATCACCATTCGGTATTTTGTTATGAGTTGAGGCTAGGCGATTATGGTTAATATCGGCCTTAAGGAGAGAGCCGTCAGAAAGTCGAGACACTCGGATGATAACGACGTTTCACGGCCCGGGGTGGTTCGGCTGCCAATGAGACAAGATTTCCAGTTGCAAGGCGAAATCGAAAAGGCGATACTTATGATGAAACACTGTTAAAGGTCCGTTTTTTAATGATTTTTCCTAAGTCTTCGATCGCAATCATCTGCGCATCTTTCTTTGTGGTTGGCTGTGGTGGCGACACCCCAACAGACACCGATAGTCCACCCGCGTCGCCCCCCTCTGCCGCGACGCCGTCAGCGGCCGCGCCGGTGGAGGCGCCCGAAGCTGAGGTGTCGGAAGCATTTGCCGCTTTGCCGGAGCCGTATGCCAGCGCTGATTTTAATCGTGGCCGCCGAACGTTTAAGCTCTGTCAATCGTGTCACACGCTCAATGAGGGCGGTCAAAATCTCGTAGGCCCCAATCTTTACGGTGTTTTTGGACGAGAAATCGGCGGGGTGGATGGCTATACTTACTCAAAAGCCGTGCAAGAGTCCGATATTGTCTGGACGCCCGAGATCCTGGCGGAATGGCTGGAAAGCCCAAGAGATTTTCTCCCCGGCAATAAAATGAGCTTTGCCGGCGTCCGCCGGCCGGAAGATCGTATTGCGGTGATTGCTTATATTATGGCTGAAACGGGATATTCGAACGAGTGATGCTATTCGGGCCGAGAGCGCCGCGCTAAAAGCGCGTGGCGATCGCGGCGAACACCGCCTCTTCGCGAAAAAAGCCGCCATTCTCGTTGCGATAGCCGATGGAATAATCCGTCGCACCTGCGCGCCAAAGGAGCTCTGACTGGATTTTATCCGAGTTGGCATTTGTGTTCCCGCGTTCGCGCCAGAATTGTGTAATCGACCAGATCTCCTGAGTGATTTGCTGGCCGATGCCAAACTCGTATCGCTGGCGATTACACGCACCGTGAAAGCGACCAGCGGTTTCTGCAAACGCGAACATTTGGCGGTCCTCCGACCCGCCCGACCAGGCTGCACCAAGGCGTGCTTCACCCCCCAATGCCTCACAGCCATTGCGTCCACCAATCGCAGCCCCCTGTAATGCGCCGAGCTCGGCAGAAAAGCGAAACTGGCGGAGGCTAAGCAAATGATAGCGCAGCGTAGCGCGCCAGGCGTCGCTATTGAAATCCGCGGCGTCTGAATAAGACAGGGTTTCCAGTTTCCCGGTCAACGTTAGGCGAGCGGTCACCCCATACTCAGCATAGGCGTCCGCGCGCCAGCCTCTGAGGCCCTCAATCTGCTCTTCAGCGATCGAAACGCGCGTATAAAGCCCGCCGCGGTCTTGAGTCCATGGCGCTGCCATCGCGATGGGCGATGGCAGCAGCCAAATTAAGATAAGTATTCTCCCCCACATCCGCCAACATTAACGCGTATTGGCGATATGTATACTTATCTATAGTTGAAAGCGGATTTGATCTGTCCAAAAACGCTCGAGACGCGATACAGTCTTGTTCAACTGGCTGAGATCGTCCTGGCGCACACTTGCTGTCGGCTCCAGCGCCGTTGCTTGGCGCTCGAACAAGTTGACCACGCGCTGGCGGACTTTCTGCCCCCGCTCGGTGAGCTTCAGACGAACCGTCCGCTTATCGCGCTCCGACCGGGACTGGATCAAGTAGCCGCCCTCTTGCAACTTCTTGACATTATAAGACAGGCTCGTGCCGGCAAAGGCGCCACGCGACCGCAGTGTTGAGGCGGGTGTTTCGTGCTCGCCAATTTCATATAGAAGCAGAGCTTGCACACCAGTTAAGTGGCGCTCACCGCCACGCTCAAGATCGTCTTTCACAACATCGTGGAGACGGCGATGGGCCTGCTCCAACAGAGAAAGAGATTTTACGAAAGATTCAGCGACGCTCAAAGGCTCGCCCGCGGGCTCAGCCGCGCCAAAAGACATTGTCATTACCATCACCACTCAACTTTTGTTGTAGTTTGAGCAGAGTTACACCCTCTAACCTTATATTTCGTTAAGCACATCTTGTATCGCGCGATTTATAGTTAACGAAACAGCTTTAATCGTTACTATTTTGTCTGAATTTACTGAAACGAACCGAAATGCTGTCGTCGAGCCCGGCTGATCGAGTGTCGCCGCGATGGGCAACGATTTGGAATTCTCGTCCCGCTGATCTAAGAGCGCTGCAAAACACTCAATAGATCGGAGGATTATGATGAAGGCATTGTTTGATATTTCGGGGAAAACGGCGATTGTCACAGGTGGGTCGAGTGGCATTGGCGCGATGATCGCCCGCGGCTTTGTCGAAAACGGTGTCAAAACGTACATCTCCGCACGCAAGGAAGGCCCCCTTCTCGCAAAAGCCGAAGAGCTGTCCGCGTTCGGCACATGCATTCCGATTGCGGCGGACCTCTCGAAAGTGGACGGCATCGAAGCCTTGATCGCGGCGGTCTCAGAGCAAGAGCGCCATATCGATATTCTGGTCAACAATGCTGGCGCCAATTGGGTGGTGCCGATCGATGAGTTCCCGGAAGCGGGCTGGGACAAGGTGATGAGCATTAATATCAAGTCGATTTTCTTCATGACGCAAAAAGCGCTGCCGCTCTTACGCGCCAATGCTCGTCATGATGATCCAGCGCGCGTGATCAATATCGCCTCCATCCATGGCTTCGATAATCCTGGTATGCCGGCTTATGCCTACTCGGCGAGCAAGTCGGGCGTCGTTCATTTGACCAAGCATTTGGCCACAGACCTTGCCGCCGATCATATCAATGTGAATGCCATCGCGCCGGGCTTCTTCCCGAGCAACATGACCAAAGTCGCGACCAGCAATGATGCGATCTACGAGCACACCGTCGCTCAAATCCCGCGCAAACGCGCCGGCGAGCCAGAAGATATTGCAGGCACGGCAATCTATCTCGCCTCGCGCGCGGGCGCCTGGACCGACGGTCACACGATCGTATTGGATGGCGGCATGATCGCCTAGGCCCGGTGCATCATGGTAAATTACTGTTTTTTTATGAGATTATCATTTTTGTAATTTGAGCAATAAGCACTCTGTATACTAACCCGAAACATCTGCGTTACGACCCTATACAAAGGTTAATCTGTAATGCAGCGATCAAAATTCATTTTTATAACCAGTTTTATTCTTGCCGCCCCGGTGGTTCCCCCTGCTATCGCACAAGACTTTTATGCCGAAGGCTTTGCGGGTGTGGCCGATTTCGGCGAAATCAACAATTCAAACAATCCCAGCTTCTCTACGTTTGGTGGCCGACTTGGCGCGAAAGTGACGTCAAACTTTTCGATTGAAGGAGAGGCGCTGTTTGGAAACACCAAAGATACTGTCTACAGCTCGTCTTTTTTTGTCGATCCACTCAATCCCTCGGAACCCATTTCGACGGCGAGATCAGATGAATTAGGACTGTCTTCAATTTACAGTGTCTTTGGCAAAGCTGATATACCCATCACGGATCGTTTGTCCGCTTTTGGTCGGATCGGTGTGACCTATGCCGAATTTGAGGAAGAAGTTCGCACCGTCCCGTTCGATTCACCAAACGAGGTCAGCGTGTTCAAGCGAAGTCAAGATGATGTTGGCTTTGCCTTCGGGGTCGGCGCGAAATTCGATGTCAATGACCGCTTTTATATGCGCGGCGATCTCACACAATACGAATTCGACGAGCAAGATATCAATTCTTTTCAATTAGGCCTGGGCGTAAAGTTCTAAGCAACGAGTTGAGCGCGGCGCGTTGACCGCGCCCCGACCTGCCGCGCTTGAAACTGCATCTTTGCGCAAACGCAGCGTGAAAAGTCTACGTGCTCAATATACATTCAACCGACTACTTAAAATTAACGAACAAGGGAAAAACTAAATCCGCTGCGTTTGTATTTATATTAGAAGAATGGCAGTAAATGAATAGTCTAAAATTGGTTATCACGCCGGTCTTAATGACGCTTACGGTTGGGATTCCTGCGGCCTATGCGCAAGGCTTTTATGTCGATGGCGGATACGCTTTGGTGTCAACCGATTTGGATGGAGCTTTTGAAACGGACGTGTCCGCCGCAGAGGCAGATATAGACCTTGATTTTGATTTCGATACGATTGGCGGTCACATTGGTTACGCGTTTTCGCCATACCTAGCTGTCGAAGGCGAGTTTCTGCTTGGCATCTCAGAAAAATCCCAGACCCTCACGGCGTCTGCCATAGAGAGCGAGATTGAGGCAACGGTCGATTTCGGGTTAAACGCAATCTATGGCGTCTATGGGGTTGGCAGCTTTCCCATCGGCGATCAGTTCTCGGCGTTTTTGCGCGCTGGCTATATCTATGCGGAAGCCGAAGTCGACGTAACGATCGGCGATGAGCGCGCGTCTGACACAGCGGGCGAATATGGGATTGGTTTAGGAGTTGGCGGCACATTCAGTGTCACAGAACAATTCTACGTTCGCGGCGATTTTACCGTTTATGACATTGAAGAAACCCAGCTTGATATGTTCATGGTCGGCGTAGGATTTGCATTTTAAAAGCGGTTCGCCCGCTTGCGGTGAGGATCTATGCCGCGAGCGGGCACCCCTCTATTGTGATCCGATGCATCACCCGACGCTGGCCTTGATAATCGTTCAGCGCCCAATGCCAGGTTGAACGATTGTCCCACATGGCGATCGAGCCAGGTTTCCACTGAAACCTGTAATGAAAAGCATGTCCGGTAAAGACATGCGTGTAGAGGTCTGAAAGCAGCGCGTCACTTTCGGATTTTTCCAGGCCAACAATTTCGCGCGTGAAGGCAGGATTGACATAAAGCGCGCGTTTTCCGCTGAGTGGATGGGTGATGACCACCGGATGTTCAGGATCGCTTAGCGTCTCTGCGGCGGCGGCGTTTCCAATCCGTTTTGTGCCGCCCTCATGCGTGCCGGCATCTGAGCGACCATAGTAAGCCTCCGGGCCTTCGCCAAAGATGTGCTTGCCAGAGTGCACCGCGCTGCGACCTTCGACCTTGGCTTTCAAATCGTCTGGCAAGGTCTCATAGGCCTTATACATGGACGCAAACATCGTATCTCCGCCCGTTTCAGGGAGCTCGCGTGCCACCAGGATCGATCCAAGAGCGGGTTCATGATCATAGGAATGATCGGTGTGCCACCCGCCGCCAATATTGTCCTTTTGATCGGGCTCTTTGGCGACCAATGCAATTTGCGGATAGTTCGGGTGCGCGGCGAAAAAGCGATTAACGTTGATGTCACCAAACCGCTGCGCGAACGCAATATGGTCGCGTTCTGTGGTGTCTTGATCCCGGAGAAAGATGACGCCGTGCTCGACAAAGGCATCGTGGATCGCGCGAAACGTCTGCGCGCTTAACGCTTTGATATCCACGCCGGTGATTTCGGCGCCGACACCGTCCAGTGGTTTAATTTTCATCACCTTGTTTTCCTCCCTGGTCTTCATTTTTCGAAGATCTCTCTCACACAAGATACAGGTTTTCCCCTATCCCTTGCAAGCCGTGCCGAAAAACCGGTGAACTGCCGGACCAATTATTTCACCCAATCCCTGCCAATTCCCTGATTTTATGCTTATCTTTGTTTGGGCATGACGTTTGGGGACGGTTTTGAGATGTCTGAGCTAATTGATGGATACGCCATCAGAACAGCGCGGTTGGAAGATATTCCTGCTTTGGTCGCTGTGGACAAAGCGGCGTCGGCTTTGTTTGCCCCAACCGGTCTTCTTACCCCCGAAGCGCTTCAAGATCATGTCCCAGAGGACGTCTTTGAAGCCGAAATTCCGATGGGGAATGTCTTCGTTGCCGACGATGACCATCGGTCGCCGATTGGCTTCGCGCTGGTGCGTCCGCGGGGCAATGGCCTTTATCTTGATCAAGTCAGCGTCCATCCACGCCATGGCCAGAAAGGGATTGGCCGCGCGCTTGTTATTCGGGTCATTACTGAAGCGGAGGCGCGCAGACTGCCGCATGTGAGCCTCTCCACGTTCCGCACTGTGCCCTGGAATGGACCCTTTTACGGGTCAATGGGGTTTCGCGAAATCCCACCTGCAAAGCTCGATCCCTATATGCGAGAGATTGAAGATGCGCAGAGACCGTTTATGGACGTGACGAAGCGATGCTTTATGCGTCGCAAAGTCCGTCGCAGCCTGTTTCGATTGGGCGCGGCGAAAACGGAGCTGTGATGACCGTCCCCCCTGTTACATCCTTCCCTGCAACCCGCTTGCGGCGTCTGCGCCAAGCCCCATGGATCCGCAGCTTGGCCGCTGAGTCCGTGCTCACGCCTGCCGATCTGATTTGGTCGATGGTCGTGCATGATGGTGATCCGCCGCGCATTCCGGTCGAGGCGATGCCCGGCCTCAACCGTTTAAATGTCAAAGAAGCCGCGGCAGCAGCTCTGCGCGCGCGCGATCTTGGCATTCCGGCGATTGCCATTTTCCCGCATATCAATCCAGCGCGCAAAGATGAGTCCGGCAGCGAGAGCCTCAACCCAGATGGTTTAATCCCAACGGTCATCAAAGCCATGAAAGATGCCGCGCCTGAGGTCGGGATCATCTGCGATGTCGCATTGGATCCATTCACCAGCCATGGCCATGACGGCCTGATCGATGAAACCGGCTATGTTTTAAACGATGAAACCACTCAGGCGCTTGTCAAACAGGCGCTGTTGCAAGCGGAAGCTGGCGCAGACGTGGTCGCGCCGTCGGATATGATGGATGGCCGGATCGGCGCCATTCGCGCTGCCCTGGAAGCCGCCGATCAGACCAATACACTGATCCTGTCTTACGCGGCAAAATATGCGAGCGGGTTTTATGGACCATACCGCGAAGCCATTGGCTCGGCCACGGCGCTAATCGGCGATAAAAAAACATATCAGCAAGACCCGGCAAACGCGGATGAGGCGTTACGAGAGGTGGCGATGGATATTGCCGAAGGCGCTGACATGATCATGGTCAAACCCGGCCTGCCCTATTTAGATATCGTGCGTCGTGTTTCTGAGACGTTCAAACTGCCAACATTTGCGTTTCAAGTGTCTGGGGAATACGCCATGATCCAAGCCGCGGCGCAGAAGGGTTGGATCGATGGCGATCGGGTTATGATGGAGACGCTGCTAAGCTTTAAAAGGGCTGGCGCGAGCGGGATCATTACATACTTTGCAGAAGCCGCCGCGCAGAAGCTCTCCGCGTAAACGCTTCATTATCAAGGCGCTTAATGGTACGGTCCGGTCTTTGAACGCGAGGTGATCGTGCCCAAGCCGAACAATGTCATCGCCCGAAAAATGGCGAACGCCCTGATGAAAGAGGCCGAGATCAATGATCGCACGCAAGTGTTGCTTGGACCAGGTGGTCGATTGGGCACGAATGCGGTCAAGAAATTGATGGGCGGGCTTTGGGTCGGCGGCACAGTCTATTTGACCGAAGATGCGGTCGAGTTTCACCCGAACGGGTTGAACAGAGCGGTTCACAAAGACCCAAAGTCGCTGAGCGTTGTCCTACCCTTGCGCGGGATTACCGGCGTGGAAACGCGTTTTGGAATTGCGACGCAAATCATCGATATCAAAACCGCCATCGGAACGCTCTCACTCCGGTGCTATGGCGCGGCGGGATTCGCGAAGCGCATTGATGAAGCGCGTCAGACCTAGGCCGCTGAAAGCTCAAGCACGTCCAGCACGTTCCAGGCACGCACTTGGTCATGGGAGATAACGGGGCGTGTGACCTGCACCGCTGCCAGGCGATTAAATCGGACCGGACGGTCTCGCAGCGCCTCTATCGCAGCGCTTGAACCTGCGCCGATCGGGGGCGTGCCATAACAAAGACTGAGATGCGGATCGAACGCGCGTCCTTTGATAAATCCAGGTAGCGCCTCAAACGCGGCACGCGCGGCGCGCAACCTAGGCTTTGCTTCGAAGCGCAAAAAGAGGGCCTTTGTGAAACATTCTGTTTCGCAGATATCAGAGGGAGTCATCGAAAACGCTGGCAGATGTTTCAAGACCGACGACAGATCTATGACCGGCTGCGCTAGCGTCCCTAGCGTCATATGTGGCGGAAAACGCGGTGCCTTTTGGGTTTGGGTAAGCGCATCAATGATGACCTGCAAGCGCGCTTCATCTGCTGGCGCTGGCAACACCCAATACGTGATGGCGGGCTCGGTGCTCATTCATCCCAGGTTTCATATTTAGCGTGCATTTCGGCGAGCCCGTCGCTGACGATCTCCTCCAACACATCCATGTCGACATCCGCGAGTTTGTTGATGTAGAGACACGCTTTGCCAAGTTTGTGTTTGCCAAGACGGTTGAGCTTGTCTTCCATTTCCCCGAAGCGATAGCCGGGCATGATATAGAGGGATAGGCGTTGCTTGCGCGGACTGAACCCGGTCAAGAATGACTCTCCTTCGCGACCGCTTTCATACTTATAGTGATAGCGACCGTAGCCGATCATCGTCGGCCCCCACATTTTCGGAGCCAAACCCGTAATACGGTTGAAGAATGCTAACAGTGTTTCGGCGTCATCTTTGCGTCTCTGGGGTTCCACGGTCGCGATAAACGCTTTCGGATCGACATTCGTTGCTTTCGTCTTGTTGCTCGATTTCGCCATATCTACCTCCGCTCAGTAGCGATTTAGCCGATTGAGACCGTGGCTCCAAGGTCGAGCACAAGAATGAGTATGATCGCGATCACCAAAAGCCCGGCGGACAGGGCCATATTGATGGCAACCGCGCGATCGGCGTCTTTCTTTTGCAACCATCTTCTGGGGCGGATATCGCGCACTCGAAACACCACCAAAGCTGACAAAACGAGACTCGCCACATTCAAGGCTAAAAGCAATGCCGCGCGCGATGCGAGGGCAATTTCGCCTGAGCCCAAAAACAAACCCACAGCCGCCCCTGGCGGCAACAGAGCCGCTGCAACCATCACCCCGACCAGTGTCGCATTTGCGCCGCGCGTCAGCGATAGAGCGGCGGCTGCGCCGGCAGCAATCGCGAGGGCCATACCATCCAAGCGAACCTCAGCCCGCGACATCAATTCGCGGCTCGAAAAATCGACCGGAATCGCAAAAGAGATCAATACGGCGCAAGCCAAGGCGACAATCACGCCAACCGCGAGCGTTTTCGCAGCGCCGAATAAAAGCGTTCGGTCACCCAGTGCGGCGCCGAGCGAGAAGCCCAGAATCGGACCGAGCAAGGGGGCAATCACCATCGCCCCAATGACCCCTGCCACGCTGTTCGAATGCAGGCCGATTGCGGCCACGATCGTGGATAGAATGACAAAGATCAGAAAATCGCGATCGAGTTTCGCATCTGCCGAAACGTCTTGATAAATCTCTTCGCGCAGAGCCATTTTGCGCTGAGAGGCTTGTCGACTGATGAGATCTCTATCTTCAGGGATTGCCGGCGCAGTGGCTTCCACGGACACCAGTGAGATCCGCCAATCGCGCTCGTTTTCAAGACACGCCTGAAGATTGTCCATCAGTGTCTGACGCGTACCGTCACGCAAAAACACGGAGACGAAGCGGCGATCCTGCTGCTCCAACGGGACGACAATATAGTCAATCGGGTCGGCGGCTCGGATTGCGCGCAAAGCGGTTTCAAACGACTCTCCGCTGCGCATATGGAGGTCGAGCCGTCGCATCAGTCAGGGGTCCGTCCCAGCCGCGCGAGCAAACTGCTCGTATCCCATCGCCGACCGCCCATCGCTTGAATGTCAGCATAATACTGGTCGACCATGGCCGCGATCGGAAGACTTGCGCCGTTCTCGCGCGCGGTATCGAGCGTAATTCGTAGATCCTTGCGCATCCAGTCCACGGCGAAGCCATGCTCATAATCGCCATCGCGCATGGTCTGCCAACGATTGTCCATCTGCCAGCTTTGCGCTGCGCCGCCGCTAATCGCTTCGATCACTTTGGCGATATCGAGATCGGCCTGTTTGGCGAAGTGCAAGCCTTCGGCGAGGCCCTGGATGATCCCGGCAATACAGATTTGATTGACCGATTTTGCCAACTGACCGCTTCCACTCTCACCGATCAAGGTGATTTGTTTGCCATAGGCTTGGAGAATGGGGGATGTTTGCTGAAAGGCTGCGGCGTCACCGCCGCACATGATGCTCAATTGGCCATTCTCCGCGCCCGCTTGGCCGCCGGAGATTGGGGCATCCAAGAAAGAAGCGCCTTTTGTGGCGGCGCGCGCGGAGAGCGTCCGCGCAAGGCGGGCGCTGGCGGTGGTGTGATCCACCACCACCATACCGCCACCCAAACTGGCTTCCATCGCATCGTAGACGCTCAGAACATCGGGGTCATCGCCAAGGCATAAAAAGGCATATGTCGCGCCGAACACCGCGTCCGCAGGGGTGGGCGCGATCCGGCCTTTATACTGCTCTGCCCACCGCTCTGCCGTCTCCGTGGTGCGATTCCAGACCGCCACATCATGTCCGGCTTTTGTCAAATGACCCGCCATCGGAAAGCCCATGACCCCCAAGCCCAAAAAGGCGACTTTCGCCATCCATCCGCTCCTATGTTCGCACTGAACCCATCGATACAACAAATTTCATTGAAATCCGCAGACCGGATCTCAATCGATCTTCACCCTGATGCACTATGCAGCAGATCAAGGCCAGAAGGGCTGACAGGGAAAAATATGGCACTTGCTTATTCCTCCCGGCGCCTTGCGGGCAGAAAGCCCGCTGCGTCCGCCCGGAAACTGGGCACCTGGAAATTGGCCTATGCCGACTTCCTGACCGCCTTGTGCGCTTTTTTTCTGATCATGTGGATCATTCACGGGATCCCGGCGGCTGAACGCGAAGCTTTGGCGCAGCAATTTGGCGCGGACGCAGCGTTTGAGACCAAAGCCGAACTTCCTCATCCGCCAGCACAGGTCTTGGCCGACAGTTTGCGCGCAGAACCCGGCCTCGCCGCATTTGGCTCGAGCGTCACAATTACCAGCGAAGTCAATCGTGTCCGCATTGATCTGTCAGATATGGCCGAGCGCCCCTTGTTCGAAACCGGCGACGGTCGGCTGAATGATACCGGAGTGCGGTTAACGCGGCTCGCCGGGCAAGCCATCGCCTTGCTCGATGTCCCGGTCTTGATCGAGGGGCACACAGATTCTCATCCAAGCCTGACGCTTGGCTATTCGAACTGGGAATTGTCCGCAGATCGCGCCAATTCTGCGCGCCGGATTTTGCTTGAGGCTGGCGTTGAGGAAGACCGCATCCAAGGGGTTTCTGGGCTCGCCCATACGCGTCCCCTGCTTCTGGATGAACCTGAAAACGCGGCCAATCGGCGAATCTCAATTGTTCTGGTCATCGCTCCGAAGACCGCCTAAGAGTAGCGGACTGAGCGGGGACTAGAATGGGAGGTGGAATGACCGCAGAGATCGTGGCTCACTGGCCCATGTGGGCGAGCCTTGCGGCCGTTGGCATCACCATCATCTTTTACATGCTCGATCGCTGGTCCATGGAATTGGTCTCGATCAGTGTGATCGCCGCCATGCTCGTCTTGTTCAGCCTGCCCGGCGCAACGGACTTTGAAGGCAACACGGTTTCGATTGCCGACCTGCTCTCCGGGTTCGCCAATCCCGCTTTGATCACAATCATGGCGCTATTGGTCGTCGGCCAAGGCTTGTTCCAAACCGGCGCGCTTGAGGGGCCGACCAAAGCGCTTGTGCGTTCTTATGATAAGCGCCCCGCCCTGACCTTGATCGGCGCCTTTAGCGCGGTGTTTTTCACCAGCGCCTTCACCAATAATACGCCCGTGGTGATCATGTTCTTGCCGATCATGTCGGCAATCGCTGCACGCATGGGCGCGTCCACGTCGCGGCTGATGATGCCGCTGAGTTTCGTATCGATCTTTGCTGGTATGACGACGCTGATCGGAACCTCAACGAACTTACTGGCCGCAGATGCCTATAATCGACTGACGCCGGATCAACTCGGCTTTTTCGACCAGACGGTTTTCGGGCTCATGCTCGCCGGGGTCGGAGTTTTATATTTGCTCCTCGCATCCCGCGTTTTGTTGCCCAATCGCGAAGAGCTGACAGAAACCATGATGAAATCCGGCAAACAATTTGTCGCCCAGTTCGAGGTTACGCCCGGACACTTTCTTGATGGAAAAGGCGCGGTTGCCGGCATGTTTCCAGAACTGAAAGACATGACGGTGCGCATGATTCAGCGCGGGGAGCGGGCGCTGTTACCCCCTTATGAAGACGTCCGCTTGATGCCGGGCGACTTGGTGATCGTCGCCGCGACGCGTCAGGCGCTGACTGATTTATTGTCTGATAAGCCGGCAATGTTGGAAGATATTTGGCAAAGTGGTGTCCCCGAAACCGATGCGAGCGGCGAAACGCAACTCGGTTTGGTCGAGGCCGTGATTGCCCCCGGATCGCGGATGGCGGGTCGAACCGTCGAAATGCTCGGGTTTCGCCGCCTCACGCGCGCGGTGACACTTGGCATCCAACGCCGCAGCCGGATGATCCGAACCAAACTTGGCCAAATTCGTCTCGAAGCCGGCGACACCTTACTGCTCTGCGGCCCGGTGAGCGCCTTTCGGGATTTGCGGACCAGCCGAGATTTGATCCTGCTTGAATGGTCGCAAAGCGAGTTTCCAACCACCGCTCGCGCGCAAGTCGCGAGGCTCATCACTGTGGCCATGGTCGTCGCGGCAGCGACCGGCCTCGCATCGATCACCCTGGCCTCGATCATCGCCGCGACGGCGATGATCCTGCTGCAATGCCTCAACCATCGTCAGGCCGCGCGTTCGCTCGACTTGCGCATTTATCTTGTCATCGCGGCCGCGCTCGCCATGGGCATTGCGCTTGAGCGAACCGGTGCGGCGCAGATGCTGGCCGAGCTTGTCGTGCTCTTGGCCTCCCCTTTTGGCACCCTCGCCATCCTCTCGGCGATCTTCCTCGCTGTGGCAATCTTGACCAATATTCTCAGCAATGCTGCGACCGCCGTTCTATTCACACCGATCGCGATTTCGGCGGCAGAACAAACCGGCGCGGATCCGTTTCCATTTTTGCTGGCAGTGATCTATGCCGCAAATTGCGCGTTCGCGACCCCGATCGCGTATCAGACGAATATGCTGGTTATGGGTCCGGGACATTACAAGTTTGGCGACTTTTTACGCTTTGGGGGTCCCTTGGTCATCCTAATGTGGGCCGCATTTACGATAATCGCCCCTTGGCGCTTTGACGTATAAATGCGTAGAGTATCAGTATGAAGCTAGATGAGTCGCTCTTTCAGCTCCCAGGCCTGCGCCAAGGCCTCCGGTTTTATGTCACCGGAGCGAGCCCGTGTCCGTATCTGCCGGGCCAGATCGAGCGAAAAGGGTTCACCCACCTGACCCAAGACAATCCGGATGCGCTGCATGATCAATTGAGCCGCGCCGGCTTCCGTCGAAGCCAAGGGGTCGCCTATCGGCCGGCCTGTCCATCGTGCAATGCGTGCCGTTCGGTTCGGGTCGATGTCTCGAAATTTGCCCCCAGTCGAAATCAGCGCCGGATCCTCAGATACAATCATGATTTGGTCCGCCGTCCGATCGAGGCGCGCGCAAACCGGGAATATTTCCGACTGCTCAAAGCCTATTTGCGGAGCCGGCATGAAGGCGGCGGGATGTCAGAAATGGGCTATCGAGAATTCTGCGCGATGGTCAATGACAGCCCGGTTCAAACGCTTCTGTTCGAATACCGGGTTGGGCCTGAAGAAGATGCGCCGCTGGCGGCTGTTTCCTTGACAGATGTGCTGCGCGACGGGTTTTCGATGGTCTATACATTCTTTGACCCAGCGCAGCGACGGCGCAGTCTTGGGACCTATTTGATCTTAGATCATATCCAGCATGCCGCTGAACTCGGCCTGCCACACCTTTATCTCGGATATTGGATCAAAGGCAGCGAAAAAATGGACTATAAACGGCGATTTAAGCCGCTCGAAGTCTTAGATGGTGGTCGCTGGCGTCCGCTTGACACAGAAACATAAAACCATCGGGAGAAGATCGATATGATCGACCGCCGCAAACTTTTGGGGACGGCCGCGCTGGGCGCTGCAGGATTGGCGACAGCAGCATGTGGGGACTCATCGACCCGCGCTGACGGCGTTGCCGCCCCGGCTGTGCAACGTCGAAAGAAACGCCTCACCATGACGACGACTTGGCCGAAAGACTTGCCGGGCTTGGGTGCGGCGGCCCAACGCGTCGCGGATCGGATTACAGCGCTTTCCGATGGCCAACTGGATGTCACCGTCTATGCCGCCGGCGAACTCGTGCCCGCCTTTGAAGCATTTGATGCGGTCGCCTTGGGCAATGCCGATATGTACCATGGCGCCGAGTATTACTGGCAATCTAAGTCTAAGGCCTATAATTTCTTCACCGCCGTGCCGATGGGCATGACCGCCGCTGAAATTATGGGCTGGATTGATTTTGGTGGCGGACAAGCGCTGTGGGAAGAGCTTTCGGGCGCGTTTGGTATTATTGCGTTTCAAGGCGCAAATACAGGCCACCAAATGGGCGGCTGGTTTCGTCAGGAAATCAATGGGCTTGATGATTTTCGCGGCTTGAAGATGCGCATTCCAGGGCTGGGTGGCGACGTCATCCGCGCCCTTGGCGGCGCGGCCGAAGCCTTGCCTGGAAATGAAATCTACCAGGCTTTGCAGACCGGTCGGATCGATGCGACGGAATGGGTTGGGCCCTGGAACGATTACTATCTTGGCTTTCATCGCGAAGCGAAGTTTCACTATGGCCCTGGTTTTCACGAGCCCGGCAGCTCACTCGCGGTTGGCATCAATCGTCGTAAATGGGATGAAATGACGCCAACTGAGCAGGCCATTATCAAAGCCGCCTGCAATGATGTGAACCATCTCTCTGTTGGTGAATTCACCTATCAAAATGGTGTCCACCTTGAAAAACTGGTGAATGAAGAAGGCGTCCAACTTCGCCAATTCCCAGATGACGTGATGGCACGTGTCAAAGAGATTGCGGCCGATATTCGCAGCGATGCAGGCTCAGGTAGCGATATAGAGCGCAGAATTTATGAAAGTTTTGAAGACGCCTTAACGAAAATGCGAGGTTGGGCCCGTATTTCAGACAGTCCGTATCTTGCCGCTAGAGAACTCTAGGCGGTAGACAAAAAGCCGGTGAAGCGGCGAAAGCGGGCGACATGGAAACGTTTGTAACTGTCACGGGGACAGGGTTACGGTATGCGGGCTACGCCTTGCTGCCGCTTTTGGCGCTCCCGCTTTTGGTTCTTCTACTTCCGAAATCTTTGCAGCGTCCAGCGGATGGCTTGCGTTGGGTTTTGGACCGCGTCAGCGGTCTCGCGATGGGATTTGCCGTGTCTGCCGCGTTTTTGATTATTCTCATCCAGCTCTGCGCGGTCTTGCTAAGGTACGTATTCGGTCTCAGCTTTAGCTGGCTGAATGACAGTGTGATCTTCACATTCGCCATGATTTTCATGCTTGGCGCCGCCGCAACCCTGCGCGATGAGGGGCACGTGCGTGTCGACATTTTGCGCAATCGTTTCGGGCCAGTGACGCGGTCTAGTATCGAATTGGTTGGGGCGATGGCGTTTGTCTTCCCAATTGGCATTTTGATCCTGTACTCCGGCTCGGGATTGATCGCGCGGACCTGGATCGGCCTAGAGCCGTTCAATGAAAGCGATGGTCTGCCGATCCAATTTCTGTTCAAAACGCTCGTTCCGGTATTCGCCATTTTGATGGTTGGGCAAGGACTGAGCCAGGCTCTTAAAGCCGCGCTGATTATTCGGGGGCAGCTGACCGAGGATGCCGACCGTCCAGATCATGGCGGTGCGGTCTGATGGAGCTCGAGCTCATTCTCGCATTGGGCATGTTCCTCTGCGCTATTTTGGCCCTGCTGGCGGGCTATCCCGTCGCTTTGACGCTGGGCGGGGTCGCCTTGATTTTTGGCCTCATTGGCGTTGAATTGGGGCTCATTCCCCTGCCCATCCTGCGCAATCTACCGAGCCGAATTCTCGGATCGATGGAAAACCAGGTTTTGATCGCCGTGCCGCTCTTTGTCTTAATGGGCGTGATCCTTGAGCGCTCGCGAGTGGCGGATGACCTATTGCATACAGCCAGCCGATTGCTGGCCCGGGTCCGCGGCGGGCTTGGTTATGCGGTTGTCATTGTCGGCGCATTATTAGCGGCGTCGACTGGAATTGTCGGCGCCACGGTGATTACGATGACCCTGATCGCTCTGCCGACCATGTTGCGGCAAGGCTATGACCCGAAGCTGGCCACTGGCACAATTGCTGCGAGCGGGACACTTGGGCAAATCATTCCGCCCAGCATCGTCCTGATCCTGCTTGCCGATGCTGTCTCGAATGCCAATCAATCCGCGGCGATGCGCTCCGGCGGCGGTGCTGGTGTCGTATCGGTCGGCGACTTGTTCGCCGGTGCCTTGCTGCCAGGACTGCTGCTCGTCGGATTGTATTTGGTCTATTTGGTGGTCACCGCGATCCTGCGTCCGAGCGCCAGCCCAGCGGTTTCCATTGAGGAAGATGTCACGCCGTTAACTGGCGCAGAAGTTGCCCGCAGCCTGGGCGCGCCGCTGCTATTGATTATCGCCGTTTTAGGATCAATCCTCGCCGGACTGGCATCGCCGACAGAAGCGTCCGCCATCGGCGCCGGCGGGTCCCTTTTATTGGCGGGTCTGCGGCTCGCCCCAAGCCATGGCAAAGCGGGCGATTTGGCAAGCATCTGGGGCGCCTTTGCGAGCCTCTTATTGCTGGGTTTGCTCACCAATACGCTTGATCTCACCGTCAATCGCGAGAGTATTCCGACCGGAGACATGATTGCCATCGCGATTGCGGCTTCGGCGAGCCTGGTCTTGCTTGGCGGGATCTTATCTGCGGCGCGGGTATTGATGCGCGCCAACCAGTTTGGCAGCGCGCTGACCTCTGGCGCACAAATCACCAGCATGGTGTTTTTGATATTAATTGGCGCTAGCCTGTTTGCGCTGGTGTTCAGAGCCTATGGCGGTGAGCACTATGTAGAGGCGCTTTTAACGAGCATCCCAGGCGGCTTATGGGGCGCACTTGCGATTACCATGCTGGTCATGTTTCTGCTCGGCTTCTTCCTCGATTTTATCGAGATCGTATTTGTGGTCGTGCCGATCGTTGCGCCGCCGTTGATTATTCTTGGTGCGGACCCGGTCTGGCTGGCCATTTTGATGGCGCTCAATCTACAGACCAGTTTTCTAACGCCGCCATTCGGGTTCGCGCTTTTCTATCTGCGCGGCGCCGCGCCTGAGGGCGTCAAAACCATCGATATTTGGCGCGGGGCGATCCCGTTCATTGGATTACAATTGACGATGATCGCGCTGGTCGCCGCCATACCCGCTCTGGCCACTTGGTTGCCTTCCGTCGCTGGATAAAGCCCTAAAACTTGACGTCGGGCGGTGTGCTCATGCTGACCCGATTTTCACCGAGATCGAAGAATTCGCGGGCCTCAAAGCTAAAGCTGCCCGCCACCAGTGATCCCGGGAACTGCTCTCGCGCGGTATTATAGTCTTGGACTGCGGAATTGTAGAACCGGCGCGCCGCGGCGATTTTATCCTCAATTACGGCGAGCTCGTCTTGCAGGTCTTTAAAGTTTTCATTGGCCTTTAGATCAGGGTATGCCTCAGCCAAGGCGAACAAGCGTCCCAGCGCTTGACCTAGCATCCCTTCAGCTGCGCCCATTTCGCCGGGGGTCGCCGCGTCGACAGCGCTCTGGCGGGCTTTGATCACCTCGTCCAGGGTCTCACGTTCGTGCGCCGCATAGCCTTTGACCGTCTCAACCAAGTTTGGGATCAGATTCTGGCGCTGCTTAAGCTGCACATCGATATCGGCGAAGGCCTGGTTACAGCGCTGGCGTTTGGCGACCAAACCATTGTAAATCCCGACAATGAACACGCCGAGCAAGACCACTAGGCCGAGAATTACATACAATGGTGTCATTCGGATTTCTCCCTTTTAATTCTGATCCCTAGCCAGGATTAGTTGGCATATGCCGCTGGCGCAAGGTTGATGCACCAACAAGCACACGCGCTCCTGCAAACACATTGTGATACATTTGTTTGGTCGCTCGCGCAGTGTTTATGTCGTCACATCAACACAAATAGCTTGAGAGCATTGTCAAATCACTAACTGCATCTTCCATCACACGTCCGGGAGGGACGTCCCCCAGCCGAACCCCTTGCGCTCTCAAGGTCAAATCATGGCGCGCTGGGCCGCGGCATAGACGCAATTCAATACTGCGCAGCGCCGCGGTGCGATGCCGGCCTTGAATACCTCGGCCCGAATGGCTTGGGGTTGGGGCAATTCACTCTATATGTGAGTGCAAGCGCCGCTTGCGCTCGCCTGCTGCACTGCATATAAAGGCGAGCTACAGGAGATATGCATGGCCCGTGTGACCGTTGAGGACTGCGTCGACAAAGTCCCAAACCGATTTGACTTGATCCTTCTCGCTGCGCAGCGGGCTCGGATGATCCGCGAAGGGTCGCCGATTACGGTTGACCGCGACAATGATAAAGATCCAGTTGTGTCCCTGCGCGAAATTGCGGACGAATCGATCGATTTGAAAGTCGTAAAAGAGTCCCTCGTCGCCGAACTGCAAGAAGTTCGCCCGGGTGAGGAAGAAGAACGGGAAGCCGACCGCATTGCCTTGCAATCCGGCCCTGCGGCAACTGAAGAAGATGTTATGCGCGCCTATCAAGCGGAACTTGAATCCGGCCGCGACGATCGAATGTAGGTGTGAATGGCAACAGCGACCGTCAAAATCTCAGGCCGGTCGCGCGCTTCTAGGTCGCCGCGCGGCGTAAGCGATGATGTTCCGTTTCTAACCAAAGAAGAACTGGCGGGCATGGTGCTTGCCTACCAACCGGATGCCGACCGCAATCGGATTATGCGCGCATATGACTTTGCGCGCGAAAAGCATGGCGATCAGCTCCGGCAGTCTGGCGATCCATACTATTCGCATCCTGTGCGCGTGGCGACACTGTTGGCATCGATCCGCCTCGATGAGGCGACAATCCTTGCTGGTCTATTGCACGATACGGTTGAGGATTGCGAAGATGTCGATCTTGCATTGATTGAAAGCGAGTTTGGCGGCGATGTCGCGGAACTGGTCGATGGGGTGACCAAGCTCGGGCAGCTTGAGTATCGCAGCGAGGCCAGCAAGCAGGCCGAGAATTTTCAGAAATTCATTCTCGCGACGGTCAACGATATTCGCGTATTGCTGGTGAAGCTCGCAGATCGCATGCACAATATGCGCACGCTGCATTTCAAGAAAAAAGAAGAATCGCGCCGCCGGGTTGCCCGCGAGACAATGGATCTCTACGCCCCGCTGGCCCGCCGCGTCGGCCTTCACTATGTCGCGTCTGAGATGGAAGATCTCGCCTTTCAACATCTCAATCCAGAAGCACGGGCCCAGATTCTTGCGCAGCTCGAAGCGCTGGAATCGCGAAACAAGGACGATCTTGAGCGCATCCGCTTAGCCATCCGGCAGGTTTTGGAGCGCGAGGGCATTGAAGGGCGAATCAAGGGACGCCGCAAAGAGCCCTATTCGATTTGGCGCAAACTGGAAAAGAAATCGATCTCCTTTGAAGACGTCGCCGACATTTTTGGGTTCCGCGTTATCGTCGAGCATGTGGCGCAGTGTTACACGGTACTTGGTTTGTTCCATACCGAATGGGCCTGCCTGCCAGATCGTTTTCGAGATTTTATTTCTGTGCCCAAACCCAACGGATACGCCTCGCTTCACACAACGGTTCGCGCGAGCGGAAATCGCTTAGTGGAACTGCAAATCCGGACCGAGGAGATGGATGACACCGCAGAGCGCGGGGTCGCGGCGCATTGGACGTATAAAGACAGCTCTTACGGCTTTGACGTTGATAGTTCCAGAGCCGCAGGTCTCGACCCAGCTGCCAACCTCCGCGCGTTTGGAGAACTTCTCGCTCATGGCGGCGATGCCGATGATTTTCTCGAACACGCGAAAATGGAGATGTATCGCACACACGTCTTCGCGTTTACACCGAAGGGTCGCCTGGTCTTGCTGCCAGCGGGCTCGATGCCGCTTGACTTTGCTTATGCGGTTCACACCGCCGTCGGCGACACCTGCGAGGGGGCGCTGATCAATGGGAAGCCGCGAAATCTCCGCACCCCCCTACAGAATGGCGATGTGGTGGAGATTATTCGCCGCGATGAAAAACGGCCCTTGCCGGGCTATGAGACCCTTTGCGGAACCGGGCGCGCCCGCGCCGCGCAACGCCGTTTGCGCCGCGACCTAGAGACGCAAACCTTCGCAAATCTTGGCCGCAATATGCTCGAACGCGCGCTGCGCCAGCACGATCTCGACCCTGTGAGCATCGATATAAGACAGATTTCGGAACGGGCCGGGTTTGAAGGCGTTCAAGCCATGTATGAAGCGCTTGGCCGCAGTCATGACGAAGTCGCACGGATTCTGGATGTCGCGTTTCCTGGGCTTGAAATTGCCGATCAGGACGCGGCTGCAAAGCTGGTGATCGATGATGAGCATGCCGCGAGTATGATCGCGGGGGAGAATTTACGGCCAGGCGTGACCCTGCATTTGGGCGAGTGTTGCCACCCAATCCCGGGGGATCGGATCGTCGGCTTAAGACAGCCGGACAAAGGCATTGTCGTGCACACGATTTATTGCGGTACCGTCGCCGAATTCGATGATCGTCCGGAGCTTTGGGTCGACCTGCAATGGACAGAATTGTCTAAGTCGGGCGTCCGCGCGGTTGGACGCATCGCCGTCAATGCCGCCGACAATAAAGGTGTCCTCGCGCAGCAATGCAGTGTCGTGGCGCAAGCGGGCGGGAACATTATCGGGGTTGCCACGCGCAGCCGTGGGCCAGGCTTTTTGGAACTTGTGTTTGATATCGAAGTCGACGATCTGCGCCATTTGGAACAGATCAAAGCAGCCTTACGGGCGCTTGCCGTTGTTGAGCGCGTCGAACGACTCGAGGAGAGCGAATTTGAATAGTGACGAGGTGTTACAGGTTTTTCGGGATGCGGGGGCCCTCTTAGAGGGGCATTTCATCCTATCCTCCGGGCGCCGTAGCCCCGTCTTCTTGCAAAAAGCGCTGGTCTTTTCGCGTCCGGACCTGTCGGCCAAGCTCTGCGGCGCGCTCGCCGCCAAAGTCCGCGCACAGCTCGGGGATATTGATGTGGTCGTCGGACCGGCCATGGGCGGGGTCATCCCGAGCTATGAGCTTGCCCGACATCTTGGCTGCCGCGCCGTGTTTGTGGAGCGCGTTGAGGGCGAGTTTGCATTGCGGCGCAGTTTTGAACTCTTCCCCTCGGACCGCGTGCTCATCGCTGAAGACATTGTCACAACGGGATTGTCCTTTCGCGAAACCGTGACAGCGTTACAGGCCCTCCCCGGCACGCTGGTGGGCGGATCTTGTATTATCGATCGCAGCGGGGGCGAGGCAGATGTGGGGTGCGAACTTGTCTCACTCGCCGCGATCAAGTTTCCCGATTATGACGCCGATCACCTGCCACCGGAGCTCAAGAACATTGAAGCTCACAAACCTGGCAGCCGGGGGCTTACGGCATGACGGAACATCTTAGACTGGGCGTTAATATCGATCATGTCGCAACGATCCGGAACGCCCGTGGCGGCGCATTCCCAGATCCGGCGCGCGCCGCAGAGTTGGCTCAGAAAGCGGGCGCCGATGGCATCACCATCCATCTGCGGGAGGACCGACGCCACATCCGCGATGACGATTTGGCCCGCATTCGCGGCGCGACGGATCTGCCAATCAATCTCGAAATGGCGGTGACTGAGGAGATGATTGTCATCGGCGAGCGGTTTGAACCCGATGCGGCGTGTTTTGTCCCGGAAAAGCGGGAAGAGCGAACCACTGAAGGCGGTCTCAATGTTGCAGGCCTACACAATCAGGTGGCGCCTGCCGTCCGTCGTTTGCGGGACGCCGGATCGCGCGTCTCGCTGTTTATCGAGCCTGATCCGGTGCAAATTGCAGTCGCGGAAGTCCTCGGCGCGTCGGTGGTCGAGTTGCACACGGGCAAATATGCAGAATTGTGGCTCGCCGGCGAGGCCGCGGCAATCGAAGCCGAATTGGACAAGCTCAAACACGCGGCCATAGAAGCCGCAAAACGCGGGATTGAGCCGCATGCTGGGCATGGTTTGACCTATGAGAATGTCGGGCCCGTGGCGGCGATCCCAGAACTTGCCGAACTTAATATTGGACACTTTCTCATCGGCGAGGCGGTGTTTGTCGGACTAGAAGCGTCGATCGCGGAAATGCGGCGGCGTATGGATGATGCGCGCGCATGATTATCGGCATCGGCAATGATCTCTGCAATATTGAGCGCATTCGCCGTTCTTTGGATCGATTTGGCGAGCGCTTCGAAAAGCGATGCTTCACAACAGGTGAGATTGCCAAAGCCAGGCGCAGACGCTTAACCGCTGAGACATATGCCAAGCGGTTTGCTGCCAAAGAGGCCTGCGCCAAAGCGCTTGGGACGGGGGTGCCACGCCGCGGTGTACACTGGAAAATGATCGAAGTGGTGAATTTGCCGTCCGGCAAACCGACCCTCCACCTCACCGCCGGAGCTGAGGCGCGCCTCGCTGAGATCACGCCGGATGGCCATGTGGCCATGGTGCACTTGACGATGACGGACGACCATCCTTGGGCCGAGGCTCAGGTCATCATCGAGGCTCGACCGGCATGAAACGCCCATCTCGGCCGAAACGCACGCGATTGCGCGCCAACGCCAAAGCGTCACGTCAACCGAAACTGAGCATCGCTCAGCGCCGCGCCTTAGAACAGGCAATGGGTTACAAGTTTAAAGATGCCGACCTGCTTAACCGCGCCCTCATTCATCCGAGCTTGATCGACGAATATCGCGGCTCCGTAGGGTTTTCCAATCAAAGACTGGAATTCCTCGGCGACCGCGTGTTGGGTCTGGTGATCGCCGAAATGCTGATCAACAAATATCCCAAAAAGCGCGAAGGGTTCTTGACCAAAGTTTATCACGCCCTCGTCAGCGGACAAACCTGCGCTGATGTCGGCGAACAATTGCAATTGCGGGACTATCTATTCATGGATCGCTCGATGCATACCCGAAACACTGCCAGCTATGACAAAGCCGTCGCCGATGCGGTCGAGTCGCTGATTGCTGCGATTTACTCGGATGGCGGGTTAGATGCTGCCGAACGCTTCATTAAACGCTGTTGGGTTTTCGATCGATTGCAACAAGATCATGCAGGCGCAGACGCCAATCCGAAGACGCGCCTGAGCGATTGGTGCGGCGCGCACCAGACAGCCTATGCCGTATATGAAACCGTCGACACGCGCGGGCCGGATCACAATCCAATCTTTACCGTTAAGGCGTCCGTTGAGGGGCATGGCGAGGCCCTGGCCAAAGGCGGTAATAAAGCTGAGGCAGAGCGCGCCGCTGCTGAAGCATTGTTACAGCGCCTTGAGGCCTCATGACCGATTTCGATCCAATCACGCTATCTGAGGCGGACATCACACATGCTGGGTTTGCCGCGATTATCGGTGCGCCGAATGCGGGCAAATCGACCCTCACCAACCACCTTGTCGGGACCAAAGTGGCGATTGTGACACACAAAGTTCAGACCACGCGCTTCCCTGTGCGCGGGGTCGCGCATCACGCCTCCACGCAAATCGTTCTGGTCGATACACCCGGGATCTTTCGCGCCAAGAAACGCCTTGATCGGGCGATGGTTAAAGCCGCCTGGTCGGGCGCTGATGAAGCTGATGCGATTGTGCACTTGATCGATGCGTCGGCTTGGGTCGCTGAGAGAGAGGATACTGCAACTGCCGCTCAAAAGCGCTCTGTCGAAGACGATGCCCGCGTGATTGAGACCCTTAAGCGAAATGGCAAAAAAGCCTTTTTGGCTTTGAATAAAATTGATCTCTTTCCGCATGAAAAGATCCTACCCATTATGGCGGAGCTCAACGCACAGGCCGTTTATGATGAGATCTTCATGATCTCGGCCCTAAATGGCGATGGCATTGCGCCATTGCGTGAGAAACTGGCCGCGAAAATGCCCGCCGGGCCGGCGCTTTATCCCCCCGATCAAACCGCCGACTTGCCGCTGCGCCTCCTCGCGGCGGAAGTCACGCGCGAGAAATTAATGCTGCGGCTGCATCAGGAGCTGCCTTATCAATTGATGGTGGAAACCGAGAGCTGGGAGCCGTTTGACAATGGCGCGGTTCGCATTCGCCAAGCCGTGGTGATCGCACGTGAGCAACACAAAGGCATGGTTTTGGGAAAAGGCGGCGCCTCGATTAAGGCGATCAGCAAAGCAGCCCGTGAAGAATTGTCCGAAATGCTTGGTCAGACCGTGCACTTATTCTTATTCGTGAAAGTCGACCCGAAATGGATGGATCGACGCGACGCCTATCAAGCCATCGGACTAGAGTTTGATGCCTAGGAGCGCGCGGCATGGAGTGGCGTGATCAAGCCCTCATTCTCGGCGGTCGAAGATTCGGTGAAAGTGGGCTCATTCTGGATGTTTTGACGGCCACTAAGGGTCGGCGGTCTGGCTTGGTCTATGGCGGTGCCAGTCGCAAAAAGCGGGCTCAATATGAGCCCGGCAATGCCGTGGAGCTCTCTTGGTCGGCCCGGCTTGAGGAGCAGCTCGGCCGCTTCACCGTGGCCGAGACGATCAACAGCCGCGCCGGTCGCTATCTGGACCGCCCCGAAGCCCTCATGGCGATCACCACGATTGCCGCCTTGCTGCGCGACGCCGTGGATGAGGGCGATGCGGCCGGTTCCGCGCTTTATGGTCCAACGACACTCTTGCTTGATGCGCTTGAGAACTGGCCAGTTTGGCCCGCTCTGTATGCGAGATGGGAACTTGGACTGCTCTCGGCTCTGGGGTTTGGATTGGATCTCACAAAGTGCGCCTTATCCGGCGCAAATGACGGGTTGACGCATGTCTCACCCAAAACCGGTCGGGCGGTCTGTGGGTCGGAAGCCGAAAGTTATGTAGATCGGTTGTTTCGACTGCCTGCCTTTTTGATCGATCCAGCCGCGATCGCGATGGCTGAGGATATTCAAGACGCATTGGCGCTGACCGGCTATTTCCTAGAAGCCCGGCTCTTCGCAGCTGTGCACAAGCCATTGCCCTCAGCGCGGGCCCGATTGGTGCCAAAACTCATCGGATAGCCCTGCCCTCATTCAACTCCCGTTCAGCCAAAACCACGCAAGGAAAAAGCGTGTGTTCCGGGGTAGAGAGGCAATGGAAAAGGCTGATCATGAAAAATACAATTCTCATTAGCGGCGTAAGCGTCATGCTCTTAGGGCTTGCCGGTTGCATTCACGTGGATGAAGGCCACCGGTCTGATTCAGAAGAGATTTCTCGCAATACCGAAACGGCGTTACGCGTCTGCGGTGGTCCCGGCACCGTGGCGGACGTCTCGGATGAAGGGTTTTCCTGTAAAACCGACTAAGCGCCTTTGCCGGTCTTAGCGACAGGTTTCAACGCTGCCCATGTCGAGATGGAAATGATCGCCATGGGCGGCGTTATAGTCTGGCCCGAGGGTTGCCGAGAATAAGCGACACGCTTGTTTGTGGGCACGCTTAAGGTATCTCCCGGCTTTGCTGCGCTCCCGCCAATGCGCTCTGACGCGAATATGGGTGCCATCCTCTAGGATAAAGCCAGATATATCGATCGCATTCGCATAGGAGTGCTGCGAACGCACCTGCGTCCCGGCAATGTTTCGGCAGCTGAATGACCCATAGGTTTCAATCTGACGCAAGGGTGACCCGAATATTCGCTCGGCTTGTGGGCGCAGGACATGGCGCTCCCAAATATGAAAGGCTGCAAGTTGATGGCACGTCAGGCGCAGCGGGGCCGCGTTCAGAGGCGTCAGCGAGCGCGTCAACTGCAAGGTTTCACCGAGCGGGCAGCGAGACTCGGCGCCATCGGCCGTTAGAACCTCAAACTCAACCCCGGCGTCAACCAGCGTTTGGCGGCACAGCGCCTCATCCTGCTTGAGTTTCGCGAGTTTCGCTTGCGTCGCCCACCCTATTGGCTCGGTCAGGTCCGGCGGTCGCAGCGGATTGTGTTGCGGCGGCAAGACCCGGTGAACGAGATAAATCACCACCATTGCCGCAACGCCCATAATCATCAATCGCCAGTGGCGCATGGTATTCCTTCATTAACCAAACGGCGTTTTCTGCTAGTCTGACGAGGAGTGTGGCGATTCTACGCCCATACCAGAAAGATCGAGGCAGGCATGTCAGACCTTATCGAGCCAGAAGATGATCGGATCATCAATGAGCCCCTCAGCGAGGCGCTCACCAAGCGTTATTTGGCGTATGCGCTATCGACCATCACGTCTCGCGCCCTGCCGGATGTCCGAGATGGTTTGAAACCCGTGCAACGCCGCATCTTGTACGGCATGCGGGAGTTAAAGCTCAACCCGGATGGCGGATATCGCAAATGCGCCAAAGTCGTGGGCGAAGTGATGGGCAACTATCACCCTCATGGCGATGCTTCAATTTATGACACCATGGTCCGGTTGGCGCAGGATTTTTCGGTCCGCTATCCGCTCGTCGATGGCCAAGGCAATTTCGGCAATATTGACGGCGATAGCGCCGCGGCGATGCGCTATACCGAAAGCCGGATGACGGAAGCGGCGCAATTGCTGCTCGATGGTTTGAATGAGGACGCGGTCGATTTCAAACCGACTTATGACGAAAATGATGAAGAGCCGGTGGTGCTACCGGCCGGCTTTCCAAACCTGCTCGCCAATGGCGCCACTGGCATCGCGGTTGGGATGGCCACCAGTATTCCGCCGCACAATGTCGCCGAGGTGATCGATGCAGCGCTTCTGTTGATTGATCGGAAAACCACAAGCACGGAAGAGCTTTTAGAAGTCATGCCGGGCCCCGACTTTCCGACAGGCGGGGTCATCGTAGAGCCAAAAGCCTCCATCCTCGAAGCGTATGCAACCGGGCGCGGCAGCTTTCGGATGCGCGCTAAGTGGCAGGTCGAAGATCTCGGCCGCGGCACCTGGCAAGTGGTGGTCACCGAGATCCCTTACCAAGTGCAAAAGTCTAAACTCATAGAGCGCCTCGCGGATCTGATCGAAACCAAGAAAGCGCCTTTGCTCGCCGATGTGCGCGATGAAAGCGCCGAGGATATTCGCCTGGTCTTGGAGCCTCGCGCGAAAACGGTCGAACCGGACGTGTTGATGGAAAGCCTGTTCCGGATCTGCGATTTAGAGACCCGGTTCAGCCTCAATATGAACGTCCTGCACAAAGGCGCTCCACAGGTCATGGGGCTGCGCCAAGTCTTGCGCGCCTATCTCGATCATCGCCGCGAAGTTGTGGTTCGGCGCGCTCAATTCCGGCTCGATAAAATCGAGAAACGCCTGCATCTGCTGGATGGCTATCTGATTGCCTATCTCAACATTGATGAAGTCATCCGCATCATTCGTGAGGAAGATGAACCGAAGCAAGAGATGATCGACCGTTTTGGGATCACAGACATTCAAGCCGAAGCGATCCTCAATCTCCGCTTGCGCGCCTTGCGAAAGCTTGAAGAGATCGAGATCCGTAAAGAGCACGAATCTCTGACTGAAGAACGCAGCGATATTGTTGCAATGCTCGGCTCTGAAGCGCGTCAATGGACCAAGGTCAAAAGAGAGTTGAAAGACGCGCGCAAAGTCTTCGACCCTGAAACTGACCTCGGACGGCGGCGCGCGGCGTTCGACGATGCCCCCGAAATTGATGTAGGCGCTGCACTCGAAGCCTCGATGCCCAAAGAATCGCTGACGGTGGTCCTGTCCAAAAAAGGGTGGATCCGCGGCATGAAAGGCCACGGCATCGATCTTTCATCAGCGAAATTCAAAGATGGCGACACCCTGCTCTTCTCGGAAGAAGTGGTGACGACCGACAAATTGATTTTGATGTCGTCGGACGGACGCGCCTTCACTCTGCCATGCGACAAACTCCCCAGCGGCCGTGGACACGGCGAGCCGATCCGCATTTCCATCGATTTGGAGGACAGTGTCGATATTGTCGGAATGTTCAAACTGGACGGTGCCCGCAAGCGGATTATGGCCTCCGACGCGGGGTATGGATTTATCGTTCAAGAGCGCGAATTGGAATCAAACCGTAAAGCCGGCAAGTCGGTCGTCTCCGTGCCCGAAGGCGGCAAATTGCAGGTCGTTGATTTGGCCCGCGGAGATCATGTTGCGGTGATTGGCACCAACAAAAAGCTCCTCATCTTCCCGCTCGACGAGTTGCCAGAAATGGCGCGCGGCAAGGGCAATAAGCTGCAAAACTATCGCGGCACAGACCGACTGGCGGATGCGATTGTTTTCGATGCAGAGGACGGGCTGATTGTGACGGATAGTGCGGGTCGAATGCGCGGTTTCCCGGAATGGCGCGAGTGGGTCGGCAAACGCGCCCAAGCTGGCAAATCCGCGATGCGGGGCTTCCCCCGGTCTGGCAAGTTTACGGGCTAGGCGCGAGCCGCTAAACTCTCAAGATGATTACTCCAGCTTATTTGCAGCGGATGGCGCGATACAATCGCTGGCAGAATGACAGCATTTACCGCGCCGCAGATGCCCTTTCAGATGTCGAACGCCGCTTGGATCGGGGCAGTTTTTTCAAATCAGTTCATGCGACACTGTCGCATATTTTGTGGGCGGATCAGCTTTGGATGAGTCGCCTCGCGGAATGGGAAAAGCCGACGGGACCGTCTCGTGATGAGCCGCTCTATCGTGATTGGGAAGATCTCAAAGCTCGGCGATCCGCGGCAGATGCCGAGTTTTTGGCCTGGGCCGAAGCGCTTGCGCAAAGCGATATTGACGGTGATCTGGAATGGTATTCAGGCTCATTAAAACGCGGCATGCGCAGCCCTCGGGCGCTCTGTATGATGCAGGTTTTCAATCATCAGACCCATCATCGCGGGCAAGTCCACGCGATGCTGACTGCAGCGGGCGTCATCCCCGAAGACACGGACATTCCGTTTATGCCCGATGCGTATTTGACCTAAGCCTCCAGCCTGTGCCGCGCGCTTTGAGGCGAAATCTCAGACGCCAAGCACGTCCGACATATTATAATATCCAGGGGTTTGGCGAACCGCCCACGCGGCGGCTTTGATTGCGCCATGCGCAAAAACCGAGCGATTAAGCGCGGTGTGGCGCAAGGAAACAATCTCTAGATTGGACCCAAAGCTCACCTCATGGTCACCCACCACATCCCCCATGCGACGCACGGCGAACGCGATTTCCCCCGCTTCTCTGCGGGCGTCCGGGCCATCATATGGGGCGCGGGCTTGGTCTGGTAAGGCGTGTCCCCGGCCCTCAGCGGCGGCTGCACCTAGCATCAAAGCGGTACCGGATGGCGCATCGACCTTATGCCTGTGATGGGTTTCTAAGATTTCGATGTCCCAGTCATCGCCAAGCCGCGCGGCTGCTTGGCGGACCAGGGCTTCGAGCAAGTTCACCCCCAGAGAAAAGTTTCCGGCTTTGACAATGGCCATTTTGGCTGCGGCAGCGCGGATCGCCGCTTCTTGCGCAGAGTCAAAGCCGGTTGTGCCGATAATCGCTGCTTTCACGCCGCGGGCTGAGAGCTCTGCGAGCGCCTGCAATGTCGCCTCCGGAACAGTGAAATCGATCCACACATCGCAATCTTTCGCCGCCGCACTGACATGGTCTGAGATGGCGACCTCAATCGGGTCCTGCCCGACCAAGCGTCCAATATCGCGGCCGATCAGGCTGGAGCTGGGCGCCTCTGTGCCACCGCTGACGAACAGGCCCTGCTCAAGCGCCGCGCGGACCAGTTGTCGTCCCATTCGACCCCCGCACCCGGCCACTGCAATATTGATATGCTCAGTCATGGCCGCCTTATACTCAGCTTCGCGCGTCTGGCCACTAGGCAGTGCGTTTTGGCCCTGCTAAGGCCGCGCGCATGTACCAAATTCACGCTCGTGGTCCGCGGTCCGCCATCGAAATTGCTTGGGATGCGCTCGCTTGGACCGACCCGTCGCCCGCGAGTGCGGTCGATGCAAAGGAAGAGACCCGGACGGTATGGCGGTTAGACGCGTATGCGGACACCGAAATCGATGCCCATGCCTGCATTGACCTGATCCAAGAGGTGGCCCCGGACCTAACGCCCGTCATCGCGCCGCTCCCGAATCGAGATTGGGTCGCGCTCTCGCTTGAAGGGTTGCCGCCGGTGACGGCTGGACGTTTTGTGGTCAGCGGCAGTCACGGCATACGGGGTCACAAACCCGGGAAAACGCACATTTTAATCGAAGCCGGTCCGGCCTTTGGCACCGGGCATCACGGCACGACGCTGGGCTGCCTTTTAGCTTATGAACACATTCTCAGAACAAAGCGCCCAAAAACGCTATTGGATGTCGGAACAGGCTCTGGCGTGTTGGCAATCGCTGCGGCGAAGACCGGCGCCAAGCGCGCGATTGGGACAGAAGTCGACCCACAAAGCGTTGCAGTGGCGCGCGAAAATGCCAGGAAAAACGCGGTAGGTCCTCGATTTCAGGTCTACCACACCCGAGGCACAACGAATGCGCTCATTCAGCGCTCTGCGCCGTATGATTTGGTCTTCGCCAACATCCTCGCACGGCCGCTGGTCAAACTCGCGCCCCGCATAAGTCCACTCATTGGTCGAGGCGGGCACCTGATCCTCTCGGGTTTGCTGACCCATCAAGAGCCTTCTGTCCGCGCCGCATATATCGGGCGTGGTCTAAGCCTGATCAAACGGATCCGCCAGGATGGCTGGAGCACACTCGTTTTGCGTCGCTCAGCGTATTAGTGCGCCAAGCGGCGTGCGTGCCGAGCCTTTCGCTGTGCCAATAGACGGGGACGGCCACCAAAAACATTATCAGTCATCGCGATGGAGACCCGATTCATGGGCTCCGATTCCTGAACATTTTCGTGGTTTGAAGCAATGACGCCCTGTAAGGCGGTGCTGCGACGAATAAGATCTAACGGTTTCATAAGAGTAGTCCTGGGAGGTTATTTTATATAGCGCCTACATAGGAAAAAAGAGTTATGAAAAAATGCACAAAGTACACTTTTTCTATTCGTTCCTGCATATCTCTTTTTCACCTTTGCAGGGATCGACGATCGAGACTAACTATGCGGCATGAACCAGAATTTTGATGTTAAAGGCGGCGCGCAAATTGGCCGCAAAAACTTGCCTCAGCTCAGGACCATTCTCTCACAAATGGGCCTCGACGGCGTCTATGTCCCGCATGAGGACGAGTATCAGAATGAGTACCTACCGGAGGCCAACGAGCGCTTGGCTTGGGTTAGTGGATTCACTGGGTCGTTTGGATCGGCGCTGATTTTAAAAACGCGCGCCGCGCTTTTCATTGACGGGCGTTACACGATCCAAGCGGCGGACCAAACAGATCATGACTTGTTCGAGCGCGTCGGCGTACCAGATCCAGGCCCGTTCGAGTGGCTGGCGCGACAGTCGCTCACCGGTCAAACGCTCGGCTATGATCCAAAACTGATGACCCCTAATGATGTCGAGCAGCTCCAAAAGGCAGCGTCAAAAGCCGGCGCTGTGCTCCAAGCGCTGGATCAAAATCCGATCGATGCCGCTTGGACCGACCGGCCGGCACAACCGATGGCGCCAATCGTGCCGCATGCGATTGAATTTGCAGGGCAATCTTCAGACGAGAAACGCGAACGGGTCGGTGCGCACCTTCGCCAAGCGGGCGCGGATGCGGTGGTCTTAACGGCGCCAGCAAGCATTGCCTGGCTTTTGAACGTTCGCGGCGGCGACGTGGCCTGTTCGCCTTTGCCGCTGGCGCGGGCCATTTTGCGGCAGGATGGTCGCGCGACGCTGCTGATTGATCCCGCTAAGGACAGTGCAGAGCTGCGCGCTCATCTCGGCAACCAGGTTTCGATCGCCCCGATCGAGACGTTGAAGTCTGAACTCGAGGCCTTGACGGCGCAGACCGTAAGCCTTGATCCGAACCTTGCATCGGCTTGGTTTTTTCAAACACTCGAGGCGGCTGGCGCGACCTTGCTTCATCAGCAGGATCCCGTCTTACTGCCAAAAGCTTGTAAAAATGCGGCAGAGCTTAAAGGCACAGTCGCAGCCCACCGCCGCGATGGCGCGGCTGTGACGCGGTTTCTGCATTGGCTCGACACGGATGCACAGTCCGGGACGGTGACAGAGATCGACGCCGCCCTCAAGCTGCTCGACTTCCGCATGGACGATCAGTCTCTGAAAGACATGTCCTTTGAGACGATTTCCGGGGCTGGACCAAATGGCGCTTTGCCCCATTATCGCGTCTCTTCGGCGTCCAATCGAACCCTTGAGCGCGGAACGCTCTATCTGGTCGATAGCGGCGGCCAGTATCCGGACGGCACAACCGACATCACCCGGACCGTCCCGATTGGCGAACCTTCCAGCGATATGCGCAGGCACTATACACTGGTGCTCAAAGGCCATATCGCGTTGGATCGGGTACGTTTTCCGGAGGGCACGACGGGCACCCATTTGGACACGCTTGCCCGCCATGCGCTGTGGCAGGCCGGGCTGGACTATGACCATGGTACAGGACACGGGGTCGGCGCTTATCTCGGCGTTCACGAAGGCCCGCAGCGCATCGCCAAAGTCTGGAATGAAACGCCCTTAATGCCGGGCATGATCGTATCGAATGAGCCAGGCTATTACAAAGAGGGCGCATACGGCATTCGCATCGAAAACTTGCAATATGTGACGCCGCCCGAACCAATCGAGGGGGGCGATCGTCCGATGCTCGGTTTCGAGTGTTTAAGTTTTGCGCCTTTGGCACGCGGATTGATCGAGACTGAATTGCTAAACCCCGATGGGCGCGATTGGGTGGACGATTACCATCAACGCGTTCTGGCTGAAATCGGCCCCCAATTGGACAGCGAGACGGCCGATTGGTTGAAGCAAGCCTGCGCGCCGCTTTAAGCGTTTTGAATTAAGGCGATCCACTCCGCTTCCGTCATCACTGAAACGTCCAGATCTTGGGCTTTTTTCAGTTTTGACCCAGCGCCAGGTCCAGCGACAAGAATATCCGTGCGCGCGGAAACCGAACCCGACACTTTCGCCCCAAGCGCAGTCGCGCGGGCTTTTGCTTCGTCGCGCGTCATCGCTTCGAGCGTGCCTGTGAAGACGACGGTTTTGCCCGCCACCGGGCTTTCTGACGCCGGCGCCTCGCCATCTAAGATCTCCACTTCTGCCAAGAGCGCGGTCATCATGGTTTGATTGTGTGCCTCGCTGACAAAGGTTTTCAACGCCCCCACCGCGGCCCCGCCAATGCCATCAATCGCTTTCAAGTTCTGCTCAGCCTCGCCATCGGGTTCGTCTTGCGCGGTTTCGACCGCCTGCCAAAATGCCTGCCAGCTGACAAACGTTCGGGCGAATAGATCTGCTGTGGTCTGGCCGACATGGCGAATGCCAAGACCGTTTAAGAACCGTGCGAAAGGCACGGATCGTCGATCATCAATCGCGGCCAGCAATTTGCGCGCCGAGACGTCTCCAAAGCCTTCCCAAGTTGACAAGGGTTCACGACCGGCAGCGGCGATCCGATCGGGCAGCTGAAAAATATGTTGAGGCGCCGTAATGATCCCGGCTTCATAGAACAGCTCAATCTGTTTCGCGCCCAAGCCGTCAATATCGAGCGCTTTGCGCGACACGAAATGCTTCAGGCGCTCGACGATTTGCGCCGGACAGGTCAACCCACCGGTGCACCGCCGTCGCACATCTTCTTTCCCCTTCTCATCCAATTCGCGCACCGCTTTCGACCCACATTCCGGGCAGAACTGTGGCATCGAAAAGGCCGGCCCGCGGTCGGATCGGTCCGGATCGATAACGCGCAGAATTTGCGGGATGACATCGCCGGCGCGTTGGATCTCAACCTCATCGCCAACGCGCACATCCAAGCGCGCGATTTCGTCTTCATTATGCAAAGTCGCATTCGAAACGACGACACCGCCAACCGTCACCGGCGACAGTCGCGCGACCGGCGTGAGCGACCCCGTTCGCCCGACTTGGATGTCAATCGCTTCTAGTTTTGTAACCGCTTTCTCGGCCGGGAATTTGTGGGCGATCGCCCAACGCGGGAACCGGCTGACTTGTCCGAGTCTGGCTTGCCAATCGAGGCGATCGACTTTGTAGACGACGCCGTCAATGTCATATCCCAAAGCGGCCCGGCGTTCGACCATGTCATGATAAGCCCCAAGCAGTCCTTCGACGCTGGTATGGCTGGCAAAGAGCGGGTTGGTTTGAAACCCCCACTCCGCCAATTTTTGCACCGCGTCGCTCTGTGTGTCTGCAAACGGATCTGACAGCGCGCCCCAAGCATACGCGAAGAATTTTAAGGGGCGCTGCGCGGTAATTTTGGGGTCTTTCTGCCGCAACCCGCCAGCGGCTGCATTGCGCGGATTCATATAGGTTTTGCGATCCGCGGCGGCTTCGGATTGGTTCAGCTGAATGAAGTCATCAGTTGCCATATAGACTTCGCCACGGACTTCGATTCGCGTCGGCCAGCCGCTGCTCGCGAGGCGATCCGGAATGCTTTCCAGCGTACGGGCATTCGCAGTGACATCCTCGCCAACACGGCCATCGCCGCGCGTCGCCGCCCGGCTGAGCCTCCCATTCTCATACGTCACGCTGAGCGACAAACCATCAATCTTTGGTTCGGCCGTCATTGCCAGAGCGGTTTCAGTGGACAGTCCCAAAAACCGCCGGACGCGATCAGCAAAATCGTGAACGTCTTGGTCGGTAAAGGCATTGTCCAGCGATAACATCGGCAAACCGTGTTCGATTTTACCAAAGCCGTCGGAGACGACGCCGCTCACCGAATGGCTTGGACTGTCCGATCGGGTCAGATGCGGGAACTTCGCCTCGATCGCCAAGTTGCGCCGCCGCAGACGATCATATTCCGCATCGGTTAAATGCGGGGCGTCCTCGCCATAATAACTCGCATCGGCGAGTTTGATCTCCGTGACGAGGCGCGCCAATTCCTTGCGGGCCTGGTCTTCACTCAGCGAGTCGACCGCTATGTCTGCACTCATGCCGCCTCCAGCAATTTCGACGCCGCCGCACGGGCCTCGTCGGTAATGCTGGAGCCTGACAACATTCGGGCGATTTCTTCAAGTCGTTGGCCATCATCAAGCTGCGCAATGTGACTGATGGTCTGGCCTTTGCGATCGGTTTCTTTTAGCACCCGCCATTGGCGATTGGCAGCGGATGCCACTTGCGGGCTATGCGTCACCGCAAACACCTGCCGGTCGCCGGCCAGTTTGGCCAGCCGTTCGCCGATGGCCGCCGCGACCGCCCCGCCCACCCCCTGATCGGCTTCGTCGAAAATCAGCGTTTGTGCGCCGCCAGATTGGCTCAGGGCGCATTTGAGCGCCAGCGAGAAACGCGCCAGTTCGCCACCTGACGCGATCCGGTTGAGCGCACCGTATCCGCCGCCCGGATTGGTTTCGACTTCGAAGCAAACGTGATCTTTCCCTTTCGCCCCAGATGTCTCACCGGGTCGCTCTGCGAAAGCCACCCGGAACGACACCCGCTCAAGGTGCAAGGGCGAAAGCTCCTTGTGGATTGCAGCTTCGAGCTTTTTTGCCGCTGATTGGCGCTGCGCACTGAGGCGTTGGGCAATCTCTGACCAGGCTGTTTCAGCGCGTTTCACCGCCGCGGTGGACTCTTGCAGGGCTTCGGTCTCTGCGGAGCACAAGGCGAGATCCGCCTCGAGCGCGCTGCGCCGATCTGCCAGGTCTTCTGGTTGGCAATCGAACTTGCGCGCCGCTGCCCGGAGCGCAAATAGTCGGGATTCAATCGCTTCCAATCGCGCGGGGTCGTGCATCGCGAACTGGCCTAAGGCTTGAACCGCAGATCGGGCTTCGTTCAGCTCAATCAAAGCGCGATCGACCGCGTCAGCAGCACCGCTTACACTCGGTGCCATGCCTGTTTCCATTTGCTCAAGACCTGGGATCCGGAGGATACGGTCGACCGATTTCGCCGCGCAGGTGAGAGGGTCTTCCAAGCTCGAAACATCGAGCGCGCGTGTCGCCTCATCGATGGAGTCTGTGATTCGCTCAGATTGCAGCAAAACGCTGCGCTGCGCCGTTAAGGTTTCGACTTCGCCTGACTCGGGCGCCAAAGTCGTAAGTTCCTGCACAGCAAATGTAAGCCAGTCGCGGCGATCGCGCGCGGATTGCACGTTCTGCTCTAAGGCCGCATGTGATGTGCGCATGGCGTCGAGATCGCGCCAGCCCGTCTCGCAATCAACGACCAGATCCATGTGTCCGGCGAAGGCATCGAGCAGGTCGAGATGCGTTGACGGTTTGAGCAGATGAGACGCGGCATGCTGACCATGGATCTCAACAATACTCTGCCCAAGCTCTGCAAGTGTGGCGGCGGCGACGGGTTGGCCATTAATAAAGGCGCGAGAGGGTCCCTTGCGCGGAATCGTTCGCTTTAGAAGGAGTGTTTCCTGCTTTGAAAATGCGACGCCGTGGCATTCAAGGCTCTTCCACGCTGCGTGGTCAGGGTCGAGCGCAAACTCTGCTGCGAGGGTCGCTTGGTCAGCACCTGCCCGGATTTGGTCGCGGCTGACACTGCCCCCGAGCATAATGCTCAACGCGTCTAAAATGATGGACTTGCCCGCTCCGGTTTCTCCAGTGAGCGCCGTGAAACCGTCAGATGCCTCCACATCGAGGCGATCAATCAGGACAAAGGAACGGATTGAGAGTGCATACAACATACCCCCTCATACACTTGGAACAAAATAAGAACAAGTCCTAACTGCCACCCGGGATCAGACGCTGCAACCAGGTCCGCCGTTGCGCTTCGGTTGGGGCTTCAGGATCCAGGCCTTCGCCGCTCAGCAAGCGATATGAATATCTATACCAGACGCTTTCTGGGTAATTGTATCCGAGAACCGCGCCGGACGCTAAAGCTTCTTGCTTCAAGCCCATCGAGAGATAGACCTCGACCAAGCGGTGCAAAGCTTCGGGGGCATGGCTCGTCGTATCATACTCACTGACCACAGTTTTAAATCGATTGACCGCCGACAAATGCTGATTGCGACGCAAATACCATCGGCCGATTTCCATCTCTTTACCGGCCAACTGGTCGCGCACCATGTCCAGTTTGACCGATGCATCACGGGCATAATCGGTCTCCGGATAGCGGCGGACAACATCGAGCAATGCATCGCGCGCTAGCTCGGTGGTTTTCTGGTCACGTCCGACATCCATGATTTGGTCGAAATAGCTGACCGCAATCAAATAGTACGCGTAAGACGCGCCTTGTCCGGCCGGATTGAGCGAAATGTAGCGCTGGGACGTTGAAATCGCTTCATCATATTGCCGGGATTCATAAGATGCGAAGGCTGACATTAAGGAGGACCGCCGTGCCCATTCTGAATAAGGGTGCTGGCGTTCGACTTCATTAAACAACAAGATCGCTTGGTCATAATCGCGCTGGTCCAACTCATCCGTGGCGCGCGCATAAAGTTGCTCGACCGGGCGCTCGACATAAGCCAGCTCCTGGCGACGATTTGAATTCTGACACGCCGTCAGAACGAACGCCGCAGCGGTCGCGATGCAGAGAACAAATTTGAGCTTAAGCATCATCATTCCAATGGTTGCCCGATTGGCAGTTTCCTCAGCGCGGCTGATTTGTAAAGCCAATCACTGTCTCAAATGTCGCACTCCTTGCAGGGGTCACAGACTTGTCATACCTCCGCGCAGCTCTAGTTCTCTATTTGATATGGTATGGGCTATCCCGCCACGCCTCGTGAGGACACGATGACAGAGACAGAAACATCCACCCTAAGCGCTGGGGACGTCGATCGCTTGGTCGGGGACCGAATTCGCCGTCGGCGGATCCTTATGGGGCTCACTCAAGACCAATTGGGTGAATCATTAGGGATTTCCTATCAGCAGATCCAGAAATATGAGACCGGTGCAAATCGCGTCAGCGCAGGCCGGCTCTACCTGATCGCCGCGCGTCTCGATGTTTCCCCTGGCTGGTTCTTTGATCCGGTGAAATCAGATGCGTCGAGTGAAGACTTTGACGAATTAGGGTCATCGCGCCTGCTCATGGAATTTGTGCGAAGCTTTGCCAAGATCAATGATGAACGCTTGAAATCGATCCTGGTCTCCTTGGTGCGCGCTATGGCGGACGAAGAAGACGTCGAAGCGGCATATGAGCGCCCAACGAATGGCAATCTAAACGAAACAGCGAGCTTGCGCTGATCTGCGTCCCTTACGCGGCGATCATGGTACGTGATTCGCAATCCGTCTAACGCGCTTGATGCGACAACTTTAATAGAAGCGCGGTCGGGCGTTATACGGGTATGTATGCACCGTGTTCGAACCGACCATCATTCTGTTCGTACAAGACTTTTTTAAATCTCAGTACGTCGTCGAAACATAGAAAAAGGGAGACCAAAAAAGCCTCCCTCTTCCACTCTACGCGCAATCTACTCTGCTATACCAATATCCGAATATGACGAATTTGCAAATACTCGCATATCAGTATGAGCGATTTGTAAGCGTTATCCTGTCACCGATTTTGCCAAGGCACGCGCCTGTGCTTTCCAATTATCGCGCGTCATACGACCTGGGAAACGAAGGACCGTTTCGAGCGCATCCATTTGCGCTTTGCGTAGGTCAGCGATTTGCCAGAAGTGAAAAATGCCAGCTTCGTTTAGGCGCCGTTCCAGCACCGCACCAACCCCTTTGATCATTTTAAGATCGTCAGCCGATCCAATCGGCTTTTCAAGACGGCCATTCTCATCCGTCACCGGCGCAGCTTTCGCTTTCGCCTTAGGCGCGGTTTTCGCTTTGGCTTTTACAGTTTTGGTCTTTTTTGCCTTTTTGCTTTTTTTCGTCTTGCCGCCAACAGCTGCAATCTCTTCGCTCAAGCGCTCCACGCGGGCTTTGACCTTTTCGTCTGCGCCTTCGGAGTTGGCTTGCAAATCGGCCACTTGCTCTTCGAGCTCATCAAGTTTGCTGTGCAGCTTCTCCGCTTTTTTTGCTTTAAGCGAAAATTGCTTCAAGCCGAGCGCATCGCGCATCCGTTCCATACGCGCTTCCAAACGCTCGCGTTGCTCAGTTTGGAATTTTGACACCGCATCACTTGCGCCTTCCGTTGCATCAACGACGCGTCCGCGAACTTTAGCCGCTTCCTCTGCAACGCGGTTCATTTGCTCACTCATTCTGGCAATTGCAGAATTTGAAGACAAGCGCGCGCGAACGTCATTCTCGATTTCTTCGCCGCGCGCGACCAGGTCGTCAAACAGCACCTCGCCTTGACCGCTGACTTTGCCAACACCTTCGGCCGCAACATCATAGGCTTTGCCGTAAGCGCCGACGCCAGCCAACCAAATCTTGTGGGCAACATCGAGCCCTTTGGACTCAATTGCCGCTCCCAAGAACTGGGCTTTGGCTTTTTTTGCGGCTTTCTTTTCGCTTTTGGCGGTTTTGTCTTTCTTCGCCATTTTACGGCTCCGTATTCATTCACTAGGTCCGCCCAACGCGGATCCTCACTGATGCCGTAAGTAGTGGAAACGTCTAGAAATCGCATACTAATCCGTGATCGGAGCAAGTGGGGCTTGCGAGTTTCTGATTGGGCAGAGTTGAAAACTGAGCTATCCTCGTCCCATGCGTTGGATGCTGCTGCTCTTACTCTTTCTGTCTGCGACGGCCCGTGCGGACACGCCCGCGCACATCACGGCATTTCTCGAAGGGCGATATGTCGAAGCCGCCGAGTTGGCGCAAACTGAGACAACGCCCGACCGGCTGGCTTTCGCGGCGCGCAGCTTTTTGGCCGAAGCTATGAGCGCCGATGTCTATATCCCCTCCCCGGAGCTCATCGACACTGCAGAGCAACTGGCAAAACGCGCCCTCGACATCGAACCGGCCCATATTGAAGGTCGGCTACAGCTCGCCATCGCGCTCTCGCTGCGGGCACGCGCCCTATCGTCGCGCGAAGCGATGCGCGGGGGCTTTGGGGAAACGACGCGGGACTTGGCCGAGTCGGTTCTGCGTGACGATCCGTCGAATGTTTATGCACACGGCTTTTTGGCTGTTTGGCACTTGGAGGTGCGGCGCCGTGGCGGGACAATTGGGGCGTCCATCATGGGCGCATCGGTTAAAAAAGCGCGGCGCCACTATCAGCTCGCAATTGCGGATGCCCCGGACGATGCATCCCTGCACTGGCAATATGCGCGGGCGCTGGCAGCCCTTAACGCTAAAAAGCACCGGCAAGAGATTGAGAACGGTCTGGACGCTGCGATAGCGTGCGCGATTGACTCTCACCTTGAGCGCGCAATGCAGGCCCGGGCGGGGTACCTGCTCTCAGAGCTACGCACTCAAAAACGCGCAGAGATAGAAGCCCTCGCCGCGCGGATGCTATAACCCTATTCTGCCGCGACGGCTTCGAGGGCCTTGCTTTCTTCGAGAAACTTTTCAGCTTCCAGCGCCGCCATACACCCCATACCAGCCGCGGTCACAGCTTGCCGGTAAATCTCATCCGTCACATCCCCCGCCGCGAACACCCCAGGGATATTCGTGGCGGTCGAATCCGGCGCGGTGATGAGATACCCATTGTCATGCATATCGAGTTTACCGACAAAGAGCTCCGTGGCGGGGGCGTGCCCGATGGCAACAAACACGCCATGGACCGGCACATCTTCTGTGCTACCAGACTGGACATTTTGTAGGCGGGCTCCGGTGACCCCAAGCGGCGTATCATCCCCCAGAATTTCCTCGACAACGGTGTTCCAGCGAACTTCGATTTTCGGATGGTTCAGCAGGCGATGCTGCAAAATCTTCTCCGCGCGCAAACGATCGCGCCGATGCACCAGAATCACTTTTTCGGCGAAATTGGTCAGAAACAGCGCCTCTTCGACTGCTGTGTTCCCGCCGCCAACGACGATCACGTCTTTGCCACGATAGAAAAACCCGTCACAGGTTGCACAAGCCGAGACACCAAAGCCTTGGAACTTTTGTTCGCTGGGGAGCCCAAGCCATTTGGCTTGTGCCCCCGTTGAAATGATCACGGTATCGGCAGAATAGACGGTGCCGCTATCGCCCACCGCGCGGAATGGCCGGGTCTCCAAATCGACAGAAAGAATATGATCTTCCGCCAATTGCGCGCCCATTTTAAGGGCGTGGGCTTGCATCTTTTCCATCAATTCCGGACCCTGGATCTCCGCAAATCCGGGATAGTTCTCGACATCCGTCGTAATTGTCAGTTGCCCCCCCGGTTGCGAGCCTGCGACCACCAATGTGTCCCGCATCGCCCGGGCGGCATAGACCGCGGCGGTCCACCCCGCTGGGCCCGATCCAATGATCAAAATTTCTGAATGCCTTGTAGCGTTGGCGCTATCTGCCATGACCATCTCCGTTCGATCTCAGCCGAGCTTAACTCTTATCGGATGCGTTATGGGGATTCGCGCGGTAAGAATAAAGGGGTGTTGCGCTCACACAGGCGTGAACTTGGCCTGATCAATCAGGCTTCGACGCCCATTTCCCATGCCCACCGACCATCACCGCCGCACCATTTGGCATATGTCACTGGTCCATCCATCGCAGCCGACACCATTAGGCGTCGCGCCCAATCGTCGCCGGGCGCCATGCTCTGCGGATGCGTGCCCCAAAGCAATTGCGCTTGTCGCAGACGTTTTTGATCGAGCGACCCATAAAGGATCGGCTGCCCGCCGCGAACGCGGGAAAACTGTGCCAAGCGAAAAATATCCCCGGTCCGCAGCGCCAAGGGCGTCTGATTGCGTTCCGCCAAAGCCATCACGGCGCTTGCAGTCGTATCGACATCATTGCGGGCGCCGCCACCGCCATCATATTGCATCAAGGCTTGACGATAATCATCCGCCCCTTCCACCGCCCGAATAATCCGGTTCATGATCGCAACGGCTGTTGCCGGATGCCGGCCGACCGCTGTTTCCGCCGAGAGCATAACGGCATCGACCCCTTGATACACCGCGGTCGCAACATCGCTGGCTTCAGCCCTTGTCGGGGCCGCATTCTCCACCATGCTTTCGAGCATTTGGGTCGCGACGATGACCGGCTTCGCCGCATTGCGCGACGCCCGCACGATTTTCCGCTGAATAAGCGGCACCTCTTCTGGAGGGAACTCCACCCCCAAGTCGCCGCGGGCAATCATCACCGCGTCGGTGGCGTCAATAATACCGTCCAGATTGTCTATCGCGGCCGGCTTTTCGAGCTTCGCTACGATCATCGCTTGATCCCCAATCAAACGCCGCGCCGCCTGGATGTCGGCAACCGTCTGAACAAAGGACAGCGCAATGATGTCGACCCCGAGTTCCAAGGCGAACGCTAAATCGCGTCGATCCTTTTCAGATAAAGCAGGAACCGGTAGCGCCTTGCCGCGGACGGTAAAGCCTTTGCGATCCTTGAGCGTGCCTGGGAGCTCGGAGCGCACCCGGACGCGGCCCTCAGCTTCAATCACGGTAAAAATCAGCAGACCGTCATCCGCGAGGATTGTATCACCGACTTCCAACACCGTAAGGATTTCCTCCCGCGGCATCGCAATTGTATCCGGCGCGTCGGTGCCGGTCCCGCCGACCAGCTCATACTCGCCGCGCATATCGAGTTTCAGGGCACCCTTTGGAAAGGTTCCGACGCGAATTTTCGGGCCCTGTAGATCGGCCAATACGGCCAAAGGGCGCGCCACCAATGCTTCCGTCTGGCGGATGAAGTCGAAGGTTTGCTTGTGTTTTGGAAGCTCACCATGACTGAAATTGAGCCGAAACACATCGACCCCGGCTTCCGCCAACAGACGGATTGTGCCCGGCGACGCGCTGCCCGGGCCAAGCGTTGCAACAATTTTTGCGCTTCGACCGCTCAACCCCATCCGCCCGTATCGCATCTTAATGATCCTTTCCCAAAGTGGCAGCGGCGCGCACTTTGGCTTCGATTCCAGACCAATCACCGGCCTCCATTTCCTCTGGAGAAGCGATCCATGTTCCGCCAGCTGCAATCACATTTGGCAGATCGAGATAGTCGCGAGCATTGTGCGGCTTCACACCTCCGGTCGGCATGAAGTCGATATGCGGCAACGGTCCCGCCAAGGACTTTAGAAAATTAGCGCCCCCAGCGGCCTCTGCCGGAAAAAACTTGAGCACTCCATAGCCTTCTTCGAACCGTGTCATGGCCTCGCTCGCAGTCGCAACGCCTGGCAAGATGACCCCGTCATGATAGGCCAGCGCTTTGAGAAGATCTGGGGCTGCGCCCGGAGACACAAGAAAATCCGCGCCGGCTTTTAGCGCCGCATCAACGTCACCTTCCGTGCAGATCGTCCCAGCGCCGACCACGAGATCCGGCGCGGCTTGCTTCATCTCAGCAATCACCTCAAGCGCGACCGGCGTGCGCAACGTCACTTCCGCGCTGCGCAGACCACCTTTGATCAGAGCCTCAGCCAATGGCGCCGCATGATCAACAGATGTCACCGTGAGGACCGGCACAATTGGCGCCCCGTGCAAAGCCTCTCGAAACCGTGTGAGCGTAATCATCCGCAGGTGCCTCCATCAAAGTGTAACGCTGCTGCCCCGATCAACGCCGCCTCGCCGCGCAGCAATAAGCGGATCGGAATCGGCGTCATGTAATCGCTCATCGGACCGCGCTGAAAGAATCGCGCCAAGACGGAGGGGCGGAGCAACCAGTCGACGAGATGTTCGGCAACGCCCCCGGTAATCACAACGCCGCCCTGCGCACCATTAATGAGCGCTGCATTTCCGAGCGCGTCGAGGGTCGCGCTGGCTCTGATATGACAAATATCTTGCGCGATTGGATCGCCGTCATTGGCACGCTCAAGCATCTTTGCCGGAGATGTCTGACTCCATTCAACGCCATCAATCTCGCACAGAGCACGGTGGACCGAATCAAACCCGGATCCAGACAAAACGAGTTCTTTCGAGACATAGTCATGCTGCTTTAACAGCTGCTGATAGAGCGCCCATTCGCGATCCGTACGCGGCGCGAACGCGGAATGGCCGCCTTCCCCGGTGATGACCTGCCAACCCGCCCGACCGGTTGGAACCAGGGTGGCCATACCGAGCCCTGTGCCTGGACCAGCGACGAGAATCGGGGCGCGCGTGCTGGATGGGTCGCCAGGATGTAAAACCCGAAAACTGCCTGGATCAAGTTCCGGCACCGCGCGCGCCATAGCAGCATAATCATTGACCAGCTGGACCTCCGAAAGCCCGGTCTTGGCGGCGAGTTTGCGGCGATCGATGGTCCAATCACGATTGGTCAGGCGCACAACACCATTAGATACCGGTCCTGCAAACGCAAACAGCGCCGGGCTCTGACGCGCGGCCTGATTCTCAGCCAGATAGGTCTGCAATGCATCGTCGAAGCAACAAAACCGCTCACCCGGCAAAACCGAGATTTCTTCGAGTTCCGGACGACCAGACGCCCCTAAATGCGCGTGTCCAAAACGGACATTGGTGCCGCCAATATCGCCGACCAATACACGGTTTTCCATTAGCGCTCCCCCAGCATTGAAAACACGCTGCCGCCCAATTCAGAGTCGCTGACAGAATTGCGGAACCCACCGAAGAGTTCCCGCCCAAGGCCCAGCGATGATGAATTGGGTCGAAATGGCGCTGGCGTGCGAGCGGCAAAGGTCTCGGGTGAGACGTGGATGTCGAGTTGGCCCTGCGTGGCATCCAGCCTGATCACGTCACCATCTTGCACTTTGGCGAGCGGGCCACCGCGGCTGGCCTCGGGTCCGACATGGATCGCCGCAGGAAATTTTCCAGACGCGCCCGACATCCGGCCATCGGTTACCAAAGCAACTTTGTAGCCTTTATCGTGCAAGGCACCGATGGCACCGGAGAGCCCGTGCAATTCCGGCATTCCATTCGCAGCCGGTCCTTGAAAACGGACAACAATAATAACGTCGCGGTCGAGTTCTCCCGCGCTGAACGCGGCTTTGACCGCGTCTTGGCTTTCGAACACCCGCGCCGGCGCTTCGGTGACATGGCGTTCAGGTTTTACCGCTGAGATCTTAATGACCCCGCGCCCGAGTGCCCCGTCGAGCATTTGCAGACCGCCCGTCGCTGAAAACGGGTCATCCACGGGTCGGATAATCTCTAAATCGCCGCTCTGCATGGGTGCGTCTCGCCATTCAAGCGTTTCGCCATTCAACCACGGCTCTTGTGCGTAAACACTGATCGGCCCGGCCACGCCCTGCGCCTCACCTTGTAGCAGCCCCGCCTCTAGCAACTGACCGATCACGAAACCCATTCCGCCCGCCGCATGGAAATGGTTCACATCAGCGGGTCCGTTGGGATAGATGCGGCAGAGCAAAGGGACGACATCACTGACCTCGGCGAAGTCTTCGAGCCGGACATCATATCCCGCCGCAGCCGCCATGGCAGGAATATGTAAGGCATGATTGGTTGACCCGCCGGTGGCCATCAGGCCAACCATGGCATTGACGAAGGTGCGCGCATCAACCAATGCGCCCGCTGGACGATACGCGCCCTGAATCGAATTCAACAATGCCTGACGGACCGCTGCACGTGTGAGCGCCTCGCGCAGGGGTGTGCCAGGATTTGGGAAGGCCGCGCCGGGCAGATGGAAGCCCATCACTTCCATCAGCATTTGGTTGGAATTGGCGGTGCCGTAAAACGTGCATGTGCCTTGGCTATGATAACTCTCGGCTTCGGCGCGCAGCAATTCATCTCGCCCGACATTGCCAAGTGCAAATTCCTGGCGAATCCGTTGCTTTTCAGGGTTCGGCAATCCCGACGGCATCGGGCCGGCCGGCACCATAACATGCGGCAGCCAGCCAAAGCGCAAGGCGGCGATGGTGAGACCGGGAATAATTTTGTCGCAAACCCCCAAATTCAACACCGCATCGAATGCATTGTGGCTGAGCGAGACGGCCGAGGACATGGCAATCACATCGCGTGAGAACAGGGACAGTTCCATCCCTTCCTGGCCTTGAGTGACGCCATCGCACATTGCCGGGACCCCACCAGCGACTTGTGCGGTCGCGGCGTTTTTCCGAGCTTCATCCCGGATCAGTTCGGGATACGCTTCAAAGGGCGCATGCGCTGAAAGCATATCATTATAGCTTGTGACAATGCCTATATTCGGCCAGCCGGTCCCCAAGATCTGCACTTTATCCATCACGGAACACCCGGCCGATGCATGCGCCAGGTTGCCCTCGGTCAAGGTCATTCGAGCAAAGCCCGACGGACGGCGCGACTGAACCATTTCGAGATAAGCGGCGCGGCTGTCTTGGCTTCTCGCCTCAATGCGCGCGGTCACCTCGGCAATGGTCTCGTGAATTTTCGGCATCGGTCTATGCCTCCCACCAGTCGCGTTCATCGCGCCTGAGCAATAGGCGTGCTTCGACAGGACCATCTTCGAGTCCGGCCTGGTAGGACGCCATTGGCGTGCCCGCCGTGTCCCAAGCATCGATCAGACCATCGACCCATTTCCACGCCGCTTCAACCTCCTCGCGCCGCATAAATAGCGACAGGTTTCCGCGCACAACATCCATTAGAAGGCGCTCATAGGCGTCTGGGTATCGCACAAGGAAATTATCTGCGTAAGCGAGGTTGAGCGGCAAAGACTTGATCCGCAATCCGCCGGGGCCTGGTTCTTTGATTTGCAAATAGAGCCTGACGCCTTCATCCGGTTGGACATTGATCACCAGCCGGTTTGACTGCGTTTCTGTGCGCCCAAACATCGCGTGCGGCGTCTCGCGAAACTGCACGACAATTTCTGAGTGGCGATCTTTCATGCGCTTTCCGGTGCGCAAATAGAAGGGTACGCGTGCCCAGCGCCAATTGTCGATCGACGCTTTGATCGCCACGAATGTTTCGGTGTCGCTGTCATGGTCCAGCTCTTCGATATATCCGGGCACAGCATCGCCTTTCACGGTGCCGCTGAGATATTGCGCGCGGACCGTATCGCGCCCGACCTCGGCCACCGAAATCGGTCGCAGCGCTTCGAGCACCTTGATTTTTTCAGTGCGCACCGCATCACCATCGATCGCGTTTGGCGGTTCCATAGCGATCAAGCAGAGCAATTGGAGCAGATGATTTTGGACCATATCGCGGAGCGCGCCCGAGCTGTCATAATAATCAGCGCGGTCTCCGACCCCATAATGCTCGGCAACGGTGATCTGAATGTGATCGATCGCAGTGCGGTTCCAAAGCGGTTCGAACAAAGAGTTTGCAAAGCGCAGCACCATGAGATTTTGCACCGTCTCTTTGCCGAGATAATGATCGATGCGGTAAATGCATGCTTCTTCGAACACAGCGCCGACGCCCGCATTGATGGCTTTGGCGGACTTTAAATCCGTCCCGATGGGTTTTTCTAAAACAATGCGTGCGCCTGGACCGTTAAGGCCCGCAGCCCCTAAGGCCTGACAAATCGGCACATAAATCTTCGGGGTTACGGCAAGATAAAACACCAGCGGTCGGTCGTCCTGCAGGGTCAGCAGAGACTTCAACACACCCCAATCGGCGTCTTCTTGGGTGGCGTCCATTGCGACATAGTGAAGATGCGGTGCGAACCGTTGCCAATCGGTTTTCTTAAGCGTCTCAGGCGTTGCCGCTTCACATGCCTGGTAGGCAAAGGCGTGAAAAGCCGTGTCATCCATCTCCGATCGCGATACGGCAATGATGCGGCAATCCTCAGGGATCTGACCGTCGAGCCAGCGATGATACAAAGCTGGCAGCAGTTTGCGCTGCGCCAGATCACCCCGACCGCCAAAAATCACGATATCGAATGATCCGACGGGAATGAATTCCGCCATGTGATGCCTTTTATCTCTATGCCCGCGATATCAACCGGTTTGACAGCGATGTCAATATACTATCGAGACGCACTCTCATAGCCTCTCCGAGGGCCGGTGACGTCACTTCATTGTGGAAGGATTACGCGCAAATCGCTGGTGAAAGCGTTAATTTCGAGACTTATCCACCAAGCGGTCATTTTGCGCCCAATGCATCATGCCACGCAGTTTTTCGCCGACCTCTTCAATCAGGTGGTCATTCATGCGTGAGCGCATCGACAGGAATGATGGAGCGCCGGCTTGGTTTTCCAGCACCCAGTCACGCGCAAACTTACCCGATTGGATGTCATCGAGCACAGCTTTCATAGCCTTTTTGCTCTCGCTATCCACAACCCGCGGCCCGGAAACATATTCGCCATATTCAGCGGTGTTCGAGATTGAATAGTTCATATTCGCAATGCCGCCCTCGTAAATCAGATCAACGATCAGTTTGGTCTCGTGGAGGCATTCGAAATACGCCATTTCCGGGCTGTAGCCCGCCTCGACCAGCGTTTCGAACCCGGCTTTAATGAGTTCCACAATACCGCCGCAGAGGACGGCTTGTTCGCCAAAGAGATCGGTTTCCGTTTCCTCTTTGAAAGTGGTCTGTATCACCCCGGCGCGCGTGTTGCCGATGCCTTTCGAATAAGACAGCGCAATGTCTTTGGCGGTGCCCGTCGCATCCTGGTGGATGGCGACCAGGCCTGGCAGCCCAAAGCCCATTTGGAATTGCGCCCGCAGCGTATGCCCTGGGCCTTTTGGCGCCGACAAAGACACATCAACCCCAGCCGGCGGACGGATCAGATTGTAGTGAATATTGAAGCCATGCCCGAACATAATGTGCTGACCATCGCGCACATGCGGTTCGATCTCATTGGCCCAGAGTACGGCTTGCTTTTCATCCGGGACGAGGATCATCACAATGTCGGCCCATTGTGTCACCTCGCTCGGTGTCATCACAGTCAGCCCCGCGGCTTCGGCTTTTGGCTTCGACCCGGACGTCGCTTGCAAGCCAATCCGGACATCTACGCCATTGTCTTTCAAGTTCAGCGCATGCGCGTGCCCTTGACTGCCATAGCCAACAACCCCGACTTTCTTGGCTTGGATCAGGTTGAGGTCAGCGTCCTGTTCGTAGAAAATATTCATCTCAAAATTACTCCTTAGAGGATCCCATATATCGCCCCGCGGGCGCCATGTTCGAAAAGTGAAGGGTGCAGCCGTGATCTAGCCGGATCCGAGCAGCGTGATTTGCCCAACTCTGGCATCACCCTTTCTCCGCGCCGCGCTTGATCGACAAGACGCCAGTACGACTGACCTCGACCAGTCCTAGCGGGTCCATCAGCGCACAAAACTGATCGATCTTGTCGCTTGCGCCGGTCAGTTCGAAAATGAAGCTCTTATTGGTCGTATCAATCACGCGCGCGCGAAAAATTTCGGCAATCCGCAGGGCCTCAACACGCTTATCGCCGACGCCTGCGACTTTGATCAGCGCAAGCTCCCGCTCGAGCCCGCGCTTTGACTTGGTCATATCGGTGACGCTCGCGACGGGCACCAACCGCAAGAGTTGTGCTTCGAGCTGTTCCAACGTGTGCGCCGTCCCGGCGGTGACGATGGTGATCCGAGAGCGATGGCGATCACGGTCGACTTCGGCAACGGTCAAGCTTTCAATATTGTAACCGCGGGCCGAAAAGAGGCCGACCACTCGGCCGAGAACACCGGGTTCATTATCGACAATGACCGCGAGCGTCCGCCGTTCTTCTTCTTCATCGATATGGCTCATATCGTAAGCGCTGGCGGGCGTATCACTCACTGCAGGTTCTCCTTACGATCGCCCATTTGGAGCCCCGGGCGCCGGGATTTCAGCATCGACCGTAAAGCACTGGCTCGCTCGATCGCGGCGCTGCGATGGTCCAGTCGCTGCGTGTCATAGCGGTCGACAATCGTATCGCGGCGACGCGGGTCAAAATGAGCTTGAAGTTCGGAGACCAAAAGCCGGCGACAGTCTTCTATGAACTCCGCGCTATTGTCGGCGGTCGGACCCCCCTGGCGGGTTAGAGCTTCGACTTCGTAATAGGCGAACATGAGGGCATCGAGAATGGGTGGGCGCTTGCCCCGATACGCAGCTTCTTTGTCCACCCCGAGCCCCTCAGGATTGATATTGGGAAAAAACAGTCTGCCGCGCTCAACCAAAGAGGAAATGGCCAGCATCAGATTTACCCGTTGTTGCAGAAAGCTTGCATCATTAGATTGATGTTGCCGCGTACGGGCAAACATCGCCGCTCGGTTGAGAATGTCGATACATGTATTGCCCCATCCAAGACTCTGCATATCGACATTCTGGCGTAAATTTTCCATTTGCAGCGCGCGCTGCTTGCGGGTTTCAGTCCGACTGATGAGGGCTCCAAACACGGCAATCGCCGCCGACAGCAATGCGACGACGACTTCAATATGGTTCTGCAACCATCCCAACAGATTCCCGAGCCCCATGGCCAATCCTCTCGTCAGACGCACGCTTCTGCCAGAGGCAATCGCCATGGGAAAGGCTTGAGATGACATCAAACCAACTTTCGGCCCGCATCATCGATCTCATCGCCGGTAATTTCCGATAAAATCATTTCATTATGCGCCGCGCCTGATGGGATCATTGGCAGGCAGTTCTCTGCTTTGGTGACGCGGCAGTCGAAAATGACCGGACCATCATAATCGATCATTTCCTGAATCTTTGCGTCGAGTTCGTCAGGCGTGTCGCAGACCAGACCCAATGCGCCATAGGCCTCTGCCAATTTGACGAAATCTGGCAAGCTCTCTGAGTAAGAATGCGAATAGCGCTCACCATGCAGCAATTCCTGCCACTGGCGCACCATACCCATCCACTCATTGTTCAGAATGAAGACTTTTATCGGCAACTTATGTTGCACGGCGGTAGAGACTTCCTGCAAAACCATTTGGACGGACGCTTCGCCAGCAATATCGATCACCAGGGCATCTGGATGCGCGGCCTGAATGCCAACAGCCGCTGGCAGACCATAGCCCATCGTGCCAAGCCCGCCGCTTGTCATCCAGCGATTGGGCGCTTCAAAATGATAGTGCTGCGCCGCCCACATTTGGTGCTGGCCGACTTCTGTCGAGATGTAAGTGTCGCGATCTTTGGTCAGCGCGTAGAGCCGCTCGATGGCATATTGCGGTTTAATCTCTGTCCGACTGGCCCCGTAGGCAAAGCAATTGCGGGCCCGCCATGTCTCTATTTGCGCCTTCCAATCAGAAATATCTGCAGGTTTTGACTTACCCCACGCTTTGATCATCGCCCGCAACGCTTTCTCACTGTCGGCAATAATCGGCACATCGGCGCGGATAACCTTGTTGATGGAGCTCGGGTCGATATCGATATGGATTTTCTTCGAACCCGGCGAGAATGCGTCAATCCGGCCCGTCACACGGTCATCAAATCGCGCTCCAACACAGATCATTAGATCACAATCATGCATCGCACTATTGGCCTCGTAAGAGCCATGCATGCCAAGCATGCCAAGCCAGTCCGGATGGCTGGCCGAAAAAGCGCCGAGCCCCATCAGGGTAGAGGTCACCGGGAAGCCGGTCAGGCTTTGCAATTGGCGCAAGGCCTCGCTTGCCGACGGTCCCGAATTGATGACGCCGCCACCGGTATAAAAGACCGGGCGACGCGCTTTCATCATCAGCCCGATCGCTGTTTTGATCGCATCCGGATCGGGGTCAGTTTGTGGTTTGTACGTAGCCTTATGAATCCCTTTACGGCTGACATACGTTCCGGTCGCGAATTGGATGTCTTTCGGAATATCGATCACCACCGGTCCGGGACGTCCTGTGGTGGCGATTAAGAACGCCTCATGGATCGTTCGCGCCAAATCGTTGACATCCATGACGAGATAATTGTGCTTGGCGCAGCATCGCGTGATGCCAACGGTATCGCATTCTTGAAACGCATCTGTCCCGATCAAATGCGTTGGCACCTGACCCGTGATGACGACCATTGGGATCGAGTCCATCATCGCATCCGTGATCGGGGTCACCATATTCGTGGCACCCGGACCCGATGTCACCAGAGCAACGCCCGCCTTCCCGGTTGAGCGCGCATATCCCTCCGCGGCGTGGCCAGCGCCTTGCTCATGGCGCACCAGGACATGCCGAATCGTCGGTTCAGAGAAGAGCGCATCGTAAATTGGCAGCACCGCACCGCCGGGATAGCCAAACATCACTTCCACCCCCTGCTCCTTCAGCGCAGCAATGACGATTTCAGCGCCGGTCATTTGGCGGAGATCGGTTTTGGCGTCGGGATAGGTCTGCGTGTCCATGAGTTTAATCCTTTTTGGGCATTTGCAGGTGGGTGAGTGGGGTTGATCTTAGGTTAAAAAAAAGGGCCTCTGAAAAAGAGACCCTGTTGCAAGCACCTACAACCGACGAGGGTAATTCGTCAGCATAGGTGCCTGATCACGAGTACGACTGTTGGACGCATGAAGCGTTTCCTCCCAAACATGATATGGGGCATAACTTACCGTTTATGACCCGTCAACCTCCTTGTATAAGGCATGAATTACCCGCAATCGGTCTTCGAGTTTCAGGCTTGGGATCCTGGGCCAGAATGGAAACTGACGGCCAATCCAAGTGAATTGTCGCTTCGCATAACGACGGGTATCGCGCTTTGCATTCTCGGCGGCCATTTGGGCGCTCAAATCGCCCCGTAAATATGCCAGCAACCACGGAATGCCATGCGCTTTCATCGCCGGCAAATCGTCCGGCAGGTTCTGTTTCGCGAGCGCCCGCGCTTCCTCCATCGCGCCTTCCATCAGCATGCCTTCAAAGCGCCGGTCAATCCTGGAATAGAGCCTGGGACGCGCCGGTGTAAGGGCCACGCCGAACCACTCTCCTGGCCCCAGCACCGGGCTCGATTTGTTGCCATGAAAACTCGATAAAGATCGGCCCGTCGCGTACCAGACTTCGAGTGCACGCGAGAGCCGTTGCCGATCGCCTTCGCCGAGCCGCTCGGCTGTCTCGCGATCAACGGTCTCCAGCTTTTCGCGCAATCCCGGCACACCGCCTTGCTTGAATATTTCATTCACATCGGCGCGCACATCTTCTGGGACCGGTGGAATTTTAGAAAGGCCCTCGACCAGCGCCAGGTGATAGAGGCCCGTACCGCCGATAATGATCGGCACCCGCCCCCGCCTTTGGACTTTGGCAATGATCGGCTTGACCTGGTCAAGCCATTTGCCGGTCGAATAGCGTTCGCTGGCCGAGATATGGCCAAACAAGTGATGAGGTACCCCATTTATGTCGGCTGCTGCTGGCCGGGCCGAGATCACTCTTAAATCCCGGTAGACCTGCATCGAGTCGGCATTGATCACTTCGCCATCCAACCGTTTGGCCAGAGCCATCGATAAAGCCGACTTGCCGCTTGCGGTCGGTCCATGGATAAGGATTGCGGGCTTCATGCATTCAGTCGTAAGAAACAGGCTGCAAAGCGTAAAGTCAGGAATGCCGCGATGTCGGACAAAACCCTCCGCTCTTCTCATGTGGCGACCGCGGTCGCGCCGATCGGGCATGGCTTTGTCAAACTCGGCACCGCTTTGGAATCAGCTTGCGAAAGGGCTGGATTGACGCAAACGAGTCATGTCCGCTTGCTGGGCGCAGAGGAACGATGGGCTGCGGTCGAAATTGCGGTTGCGCTCGGTGATCTCGATATTGGCAGCGCGCGAGAGATCCTTCGCGACGCCTTTGCCGATATCGCTGATATTGCCCTTCTACCAGCGCGAAACCGTAAGAAGCGCTTATTGGTCTCGGATATGGACTCGACCATTATCCAACAAGAGTGCCTCGACGAACTGGCGGCGTTTGCAGGTCTCAAAGACGAGATCGCGGCCATCACCGAACGGGCCATGGCGGGCGCGCTAGACTTTGAATCGGCCCTGACAGAACGGGTGGGCAAGCTCAAAGGACTGCCCCTTGAGGCCCTCGCGCAATGCTACGCGCAGCGGATCACGCTTATGCCCGGCGCGAAAACCTTGACGGCGACGATGACTCAAAATGGCGGATATTGCTTATTGGTCTCTGGCGGGTTCACCTACTTTACCGCTCGCGTCGCCGAGGCGGTTGGGTTTCAAAGCCATCGCGGGAATACGCTGATCGATGATGGCCGCCAGCTCACCGGTGAGGTCGCGCGCCCTATTCTCGGCCGTGAGGCCAAACTCGATGCGCTCGATGATGCCGCATTTGCCAACGGGCGCAATCGGCTTGATGTCCTGGCTATGGGCGACGGCGCCAATGATTTAGCGATGATCGAGGCGGCTGGGATGGGTCTTGCTGTGCACGCCAAACCCATCGTTTCGAGCGCGGCCGACGCAGCTATAGATGTCACTGACCTGACCGCGGCGCTTTACTTTCAAGGGTACACAGACAGCGAAATCGTCTGGCAATCTTGATCAGCCGCGCACTTCGATATCGATCGCCTGGAACAAAGTGGTGTTCCCGCGATAGATCCGCAGCAAGAGCGGCTGGCCCTCTTTCCGGCTCGCCTCATCCATCGCGATCAAAGCTTGCTCTGGCGACTCGAGCGCTTCAAACGCCATCTCGGTTACCACATCGCCTTTGCGCAGTTTGCCGAAACTCGGGCCGCGCGGCGATACCGACCGTACGAGCACACCGTTGACATCATTCGGAATTCGATAGCGCCGCCGGTCCGTTTCGGACAGTTCGACAAAATCCACGCCGAGCGGATTGTCTGTCAGCGAGCTTTCCGTGTCGACAGGATCATCCGTGTTGTCCTCATCCTCGCTCGTGAGTTCGCCAAGCTCAAATGAAACAGTCCGACGACGCCCATCGCGGACCAAATCGACATCGACTTGTTTTCCAATTTCAGTGTCGGCGACAATTCGGCTCAGCGAACGTTCGTTGGTCACGACCCGGCCGTCAAATTCCAAAATCAGATCACCAACTTCGAAATCGGCCTTCGCTGCGGGGCCATCTGGATCGATCCGAGTTAGAATCACACCGGTTCCTTCAGCAAGGCCGTACGCCTTAGCAAGGTCACGGTCGGCATTTTGGATGTTGACGCCAAACCATCCGCGGCGCGCTTTCCCAAATGCCACCAATTGCTCGCTGATTTGTTTCGCCAGATTGGAGGGAATCGAAAATCCCAAGCCGACCGACCCGCCTGTGGGCGTAATGATCGCGGTGTTCACGCCCAGCACTTCACCATTCAAATTGAACAGCGGTCCTCCAGAGTTTCCAGAGTTAATCGCCGCATCGGTTTGGATATAGTTGTCGTAATTGCCAGAGTTTATGTCGCGGTTGCGGGCGGACACGATCCCGACAGAGACCGAACCGCCGAACCCAAACGGATTACCAATCGCCATCACCCAGTCGCCGACTTGCGCCGCTTCGCTGTCTGCCCACTCGACGAATGGGAAGGGCGTATCTTGTTCGACTTTCAGGACCGCAATATCAGTGGCCTCGTCGGTTCCGATCAGTTCAGCACGCAGCGTTCGACCGTCTGAGAACACAGCATTGATCTCATCCGCGCCATTGATCACATGATCATTGGTGATGATCAAACCCTCGGGCGAAATGACAAACCCGGAGCCGAGCGCGCCCTCTTGGCTAAAGCCGTCCGGATCGCGCCCGAAAAACGGGTTGAACTCACTCAGCGGCTCGCCGTCTTCAAACATGGGCAGTTCATTGGCGATGACCTTCGACGTCGTGATATTGACCACAGCTGGCATCAAACGCTTTGACAGTTGGGTGAAACTGTCCGGGCGGGTTTGCTGATCTACCGCGTCCAGCGGCGCCGACAAAGAGGTTTGCGCCCAAGCGGGGCTTAGACCCAACAAAACCAATGCAATCGCAGACAAAGACCGGCGCATTTAACAAAACTCTCCTACAGATGTTTCTGACACCTTAAGTGTAACTAGGGCCTTATCTGGGCAAGGCGCAACCCTTTCTCAGCCCCCGAATCTCATCATAGCGTAAAGCAAAACGGCACCAATCGCCATCGACCATAGTCCGGACTGGCGAATGGTCGCCTCAGGAAGCTCAGCAAGCCAGGCACCAAACCGTTTCATCGCTTCTGGAGCGCCGGCATAGATCGCGCCTTCGAATAGGAACCAGACACCAACTCCCGCCAAAATGATCGTCCACATCGCTCATCTCCCGCCGCTCAAAAGACGGCCCCGCTCAGCCTAAACCGAACGGGGCCGTCAGATACAGTCTCAATCGATGGCTTAGCGGCGCGGCGTTCCGTTCGCCCGCGCTTGGTCGATAAACTCATCGCAAAGCCCGAGATTGTTGGGTCCGACGACGATTTGCGTGCCCTGTGTGAAGGCCTGTTCACAAGCGATCATGGCGCGCTGAAAGCGGAAGAACTCTGAATCACGCTCATATGCCTCGGCATAAATCTCGTTGCGCTGCGCATCGCCCTCGCCTCGAATTTGCTCTGATTCACGGCGCGCCTCGGCCAGCAAGACCGTGCGCTCACGCTCCGCTTCTGCCCGCACGAGCCTGGCGCGTTCGTCCCCTTCGGCGCGAATTTGTTCGGCTTGCTGGTTACGCGTCGCTGCCATTCGGTCGAAGACCCGCTGGGAGACTTCTGGTGGCAGTTCCACACGCTTGATGCGGACGTCGATAATATCGATCCCGAGTTCCTCACTCGATGCGGAAAGGTCATCGCGAATTTCGTCCATCAGTTCTGAACGTTGTCCGGAGATGATTTCTTCGGGCAACCGACTGCTCAACGCGTTCCGCATTGCCGCCTCCGTAAACTGGCCCAGCTGATCTTCGGCGGTCGCAATGGTTTGTAATCGTTGATAAAAACTCAACGGATTGGCAATGCGCCAGCGCACAAAAGCGTCGACGATGAGCTGCTCTTGGTTCGATGCGAACAGCACCTGGTCTGGCACCACATCAAGGCCGAGATTGCGTTTGTCATATGTCACGACGGATTGCAGGAAGGGAATTTTGAACTTCAGTCCCGCTTCATCACTGCCAGGTTCATTAAACACTTGAACCGCGCGGCCGACCTGCAGCACCAAACTTTGCTGCCGCTGATCAACGATAAAGAACGAATTTAACAAAGCCAGGATCGCCCCAATGGCAACAACGATCCCAATGATACCGAACGGTCTCATGCTCAGTTTCCTCCTGTCCGATTGACGCGATCCAGCGGCAGGTAAGGCACTGCCCCAGAATCGCTATCTAGGATTAGCTTATCAGTTCGATTCAAGACGCGCTCCATCGTCTCTAGGTACATCCGTTCCCGGGTCACTTGCGGCGCTTTGCGATATTCTTCCAGAATCTGCTTGAAACGATCGGCTTCACCCGTCGCATCCGCTATGACGCGATCACGATAAGCCTGAGCATCTTGCAGAACTTGCTGCGCCTGACCACGGGCACGTGGGACGATGTCATTTGCATAACGATTGGCGTCTTGTACCGCTTTTTCAGCATCCTGGCCGGCATTGATCACATCCAAGAAGGCTTCTTGGACGGGCCCAGGGTTTTGCGCTTCGAGGATCTCGATACGTCGAATATCGACACCGGCATTATAGTCATTCATGAGCAGTTGGAGTTGCTCCAATACGGCGGATTGAATTTCCGATCGCCCGCTTGTGATGACCGCATCGAGCGTCGACTTGCCCACCACTTCACGCATCACGCTTTCGGCGGCGGCTTTGACCAAGACACTGTTTAGTCCTGATCTGCCGGTGCCGTGATCGACGTTTAGGATGAAGTCTTCAGGGTTCGCACCGTAGAACCAAAATACCCGAAACTGGACATCGACAATGTTCTCATCGCTCGTGAGCATAAGACTTTCATTTTGGTTCACACCGATGGTTGTGCGTTGCTGCGCCTGCGACGGTAGAATCTCATGCGTTTCAATTGGCGCCGGTAGGTGAACGTGCAGCCCTGGGGAGAAATTGCGTTCCCACTTCCCAAACCGGAACACGGCAGCGCGCTCGCCTTCGTCGACGATCACGACGCCGGTTGCGAGCCAAGCGACCGCCGCCACCACGGCGAGCACGACAAATCCACCAGGGCCAAGATTTGGGGCGCGTCCACCGCCACCGCCGCCACCGCGTCCACGCCTGGAGAATCGCTCCTGCATTCGGCGCATTTGTTCTTCGATGTCAGACCCACCGCCTTGGCCACCGCCACCTGGACGCCCCCAAGGTGAGCCGCCATTGCCGTTGCCGCTGCCGCCAGAACCGCCACTGCCCCATGGACCGCCATTGGTCTTAGGGGGTTCGTCGCCGCTTCCATTATTGTCGTTCCAGGGCATCGCCCCTCCTTTTGGTCATACCAGAGTTGCTGGCTTTTTATCTTCGTGATGCCTATTTGCGATCAACAGGCCTCTTCATCAAGGACATAGCCCATGTTTTGGGACAAGAAAGAGCGGAAAACCATCACCTCCGCGACAATCAGGAGCGCCCTTGGCGCGCCAAAATGGCTGTCTGGTGTGCGCATTGGGGAAAATGGCCGGGTCACCTTGATCATCGAAGCCGACCCAAATGCACTTGAGCATGCAGAAAACCTGCGGGTTGAGGCAGAAGCCGCCGCATTGCGAATTTCCGGGGTGAAAGATGTCGATTCCGTGCTGACGGCGCAAACCTCGACTCACGATGATGTGCAGACCCCTGCGGCACCACGCCGCGTCCGAAAAGGGGCGCGCTTGTCCGCCGAGGCGATCGATCAAGGCCAGCCCGATCGCGCCAGCCAGATCAGCCCGATTCCTGGCATTTCACGTATCCTCGTGATCGCAAGCGCGAAAGGCGGCGTGGGAAAGTCAACAGTCTCTGTGAACCTTGCGGCGAGCTTTGCCAAACAGGGTCTCCGCGTCGGTCTGCTGGATGCGGATATTTACGGCCCTTCCATACCAACCATGCTCGGCGTCGAAGCGGCGAGTCCCGACACAAATGAACGCAGCCAGCTCATCCCTGTGCAGGCCCATGGGATTGAAACGCTTTCAATTGGCTATTTGACCGACGCCGATTCGCCGATGATTTGGCGGGGGCCGATTGTTCAATCTGCGATCACCCAAATGCTGAACGATGCGGCGTGGGGAACGCCTGAGAACCCGCTCGATTTGCTGATCATTGATACCCCGCCCGGCACCGGCGAAGCGCAATTGACGCTGGCACAGCGCGTGCCAGTAACCGCGGCTGTAATTGTCACCACCCCTCAACCGGTTGCCTTAGCGGATGTCCGCCGCGGCGCCGCGATGTTCGCCAAAACCCATGTGCCGGTGCTTGGCATTGTCGAAACCATGAGCTGGTTCGAGGACCCGTCCGGAGCGCGGCATTATCTGATGGGCGAAGGCGGTGGACGCCAAATGGCGGCTGAACTGGGTCTGCCTCTGATTGCTGAGATTCCAATGCTGCAAGCGATCCGCGAGGGCGGCGACACCGGACGCCCGGCCGCCTTAATGGACGAAACCAGCGCAACCCTGTTCAAGCGGGTCGCGCACGATATCGCCCTTCGACTGGACGCCACTCAAACCAAGCCAGCGCCAAAGATTGTGTTCGAAACCTGACGAAAAGTCGATCAAATTTGACCAATCCACTGAACGGCGATTTCGCACTTTTCCTGTACGGCCATGAACAGGGACGTTAATTATGCTGAGCACTTCATCACGCCTTCACACTGCGGTTTACGCGACACTGCTGTCGGTGGTGTTGATTTGCGCGACGGTGCACTTCACCGCTTTCGTGGCGCCTTACCTCGAAGCCAGGGGCGCCAACACGGTTGTGATCACCGCGATTATCGCGTCGTGCGTCCTCGCCCCGCCAGCGTCGCTTCTCATGGCCATTTACTCCAGCAAGCTGATCAAAGTTCAGGAGCAATTGCTCGAACTGGCGACCACCGACCCGCTGACAGGATTGCTGAATCGGCGCGCCTTCGCAGACCGCTATGAGCGCGAGTCAGCGCGGTACCAGCGGACCAACCAACCGATGTCGCTGATGTTGATCGATCTTGATTATTTCAAGCTGATAAATGATCGCCACGGGCACACAGGCGGCGATGCGGCTCTGCGCAGTCTGTCGGAGCATTTAAAGAGCATTAGCCGGTTTGGCACAGACGATGTGGCGCGTTGGGGCGGCGAGGAGTTTGCGGTTTTGCTCTCCGATACCGGGCGCCAATCCGCCATTCGCGCAGCGGAGCGTTTGCGCCGCCAAGTCGAAACGCTGCAGCTGTCATACAATGAAACGCCGATCCGGCTCGGGGCGAGCATCGGCGTGATCGTCTGCCGCAAACGCGAGACGCTTGAGACGGCGATCCAGCGCGCTGATTTGTGCCTGCGACAGGCCAAAGCACAAGGCCGCAACCGGATCGTGGCGTTTCCAGACGATGTATCGCCAACCGATGCTGCGGTTACGGCGGCTTAAGCCTTACCGCGTCGCCAGTCTCACCTTCACAAGGTTCGCCTGTTCTCGAGACATGACGTTATGAAAATGACCGACCGAGGCGGGTCGCGTCGATCAACGATCAGACGGGTCATCTGGCGTCGGCTGAACCGCTTACCCGCACGCGTATAGGTGCGCTGCCGTCTGATCCAGCAGGCTGACCCCCATAGCAAGCTGCTCACGCAAAAAGATCTAGCGATGAAAGGCTGAGCCGCCGGCGTGTCACGGCCGACAAAAAAGCCCGGTCGACAAAACCGGGCTTCTTTAAAACTTTGCGCTGGCTTTGGCCTTAGCTCGCTTCTTTTTTGCCATCCACATCGAGCTCGTATTCGCGGACTTTGCGGTAGAGCGTCGAACGGCCAATCTCTAAGCGTCTGCTGACCTCACTCATATGACCGGCATAGAACTCGATCGCGAATGCGATTAGATCGCGCTCAACATCCGCGAGACTGCGCACTTCGCCGTCGCTGAGCACGGAGACCGGTCCAGCGGCCGAGGCGTTCGGCACCACATCATTTGCAGCGGTCATCCTTGCGGGCACCTCTGGCAACGCAGAAATCTCTGGCGTGATGCCGCTAATCTGCGGGAAATCATGCGGCTGCAACAAATCGCCTTCGCATAACACGACCGCGCGAAACACAGCATTTTCCAACTGGCGCACGTTGCCGGGCCAATCGAAGGCACAGAGCATTTTTAGCGTCTCTTCCTCAGCGCCGACAATCCGGGTGCCCTCCGAAGCGTTGAACCGACCAATGAAATGATCGACCAGAGCCGGAATATCGTCGACCCGCTCACGCAGGCTAGGCATTTCAATCGGATAGACGTTGAGCCGATAGAACAAGTCCTCTCGGAAAGCGCCGTCTTTAACGCGCTGGGCGAGATCGCGATTGGTCGCGGATATGATGCGGACATCGACTTTAACGGGACGGCGCGCGCCGACGGGATCCACTTCGCCTTCTTGTAAAGCTCGCAGCAGTTTGACTTGCATATCAAGCGGCAGCTCGCCCACCTCGTCCAGAAATAGCGTGCCGCCGTCGGCTTCGACAAATTTGCCGGGCGAGCGGGCGACGGCGCCCGTAAACGCCCCTTTTTCGTGGCCGAATAGAATGCTCTCCACCAGATTTTCTGGGATCGCGCCGCAATTGACCGAAATGAACGGTTTGCCTGCTCGATCGGATGCACCTTGGATGCAGCGTGCGATGACTTCCTTACCGACCCCGCTTTCGCCCAGGATCAGCACTGGAATGTCTGAAGCCGCGGCGCGTTGGCCAAGGCGCAAAACCTGACGCATCACCGGCGCGCTGGCGATCATGTCGTCAAAGCCCATACCGCCTTCAGCCTTGCGGGTCAGTCGTTTTACCTCGCCGGTGAGTGATGACAGTTTGAGTGCATTACGGATCGAGACCACGACGCGCTCGGGATTGGCGGGTTTGACAATAAAGTCGACTGCGCCGGTGCGCATCGCCGAGACAATCGTGTCGATACCACTTGTTGCGGTGAGCATAATGACGGGCACGTCCGGGCGGCGCTCCGTCAACATTTCGAGCGTTTCCATCCCCGACAAACCTGGCATTGTGAGGTCTAACAGGACCACATCCGCGCCGGCATTCGCGTCCGTCGCGATCGCAACACCGGTCTCTCCGTCCGGAGCTGTTCTGCAGGCAAAGCCTGCTTTTTCTACTGCCGCCGTCAACAAACGACGCTGCGTCGGATCATCGTCGATGACCAGTACAGTCTTCGCCATTTTGTGTCCCTCACTCCTCGCCAAGTCGCGAAACTGGTTCATTTCGCTATGCCCCGTATTGGCACATAGGAATGAGGTTAACGTTCAAAGGATTGATCAAATTTGATCGAGTTTTGTCAGATCTCGGACGGATGCTTGTACACCAATTCGCGCCATCCCGTGCGATCGAACGGTGCCCATTCGTCTTCCGGTTGCGCCAAGCGATCTGCGACGGCCAGCATCACCAGCGGGTTGACGCCAAGTCCAACATGGCTGGCGGGCACCACAATATTTTCAGTCTCACGGTGTGCGGACGGCTGTTGCACAGACCCGCGCCAGGCGACAATGCCATCTGTCTTTGTAAAGATGGAGGTCGTCGGCACAGGTGGCGCTTCGGCCAGATCACGGTATCGCCCTGCCGCCTCAGGCGGGGTTTCTTTGCCATTGATGGCTTCAAACAGCCGCGATGGCGCAGCATGTCTTCGATTGTTCGTAATCGGGCTACCGAGCGAAACAACCAGGCGCACAATGTCGGGATGGGCTTTCGCCAGTTCGCGCGCGAAGACGCCGCCAAGGCTCCACCCAACAATTGAGAGCTTAGCGCCATTCTCCTCATAGATCCGTTCCACGAGATCCGACATTTGCCGTTCGCGCGTATCGTTAAAGCGGACATTCCGACCGAGACCCCATCCATATGAGATGTACCCAAGATCGTTGAACAAACGCCGCATCGGGCGAGTCGAGTGGTCGCTCGCCATAAATCCAGGCAGGACCAAGACAGGGTGTCCGTCCCCTTTCGGTAGGTTCTGCATTTGCTTGCGCAGCAAAGAGAAAGCGCCAAGTTCGAGCAAGGCGCGGCCTTCGGTGAGTGTCCAAAACGGATGTGGCGGTTTCGCCATTGTTGCTGCAGCCATATTTGCCTCCCGCATTCCGTGTTGTCACGGTTATTTATGCAACCATGCCCTGTAACACGCTAAGAGACAAGTCTAGAAATAGATGCCTAATTTCTTCAGCCCGCTTTCGCCTTTGACTTACGTGTTGCAGGTTTCTTCGCGGCAGTGACGCCTGTTTTTCGTTTTGCTGCTGTGTTCGATTTTCCGCGCGCGGCTGTTTTCTTTGCCGCCGGTTTGGGGTTCGGCGGGGTGAGATCCAACCCGGCGACCTTGGCCATGTCTTCGAAGCTTTCCTGTAGGCACTGGCTATAAAACTCTGGATCCGGCATGATATCGCGGTCGGCGGTGAAGGAAATGGTCGCTTCATTCACATAGCTCTGGACCACGTGGCCAAGCGCCATACCATCGAGCAGACAGAGTAATCCTTGCATACTCACCAGTTTCGCGCCGGCGGAATAAATCGGTACTGGCGGACCTGGCACATTCGTGACCACGGTATTGATCACCGGGCGGACCGTGAAATTGGCAAGCCCCAAGCGCGAATAGAGCTGCGCCCCGAGCGCCATGAACAAAGCGGGTGAGACTTTGCTCGCTTCGGTCATTTGCCGCGCGCCAATCGCATTCGTCATCTCTTTCGATCGACTGGTTTGATCAAACACATAGGCCATGCGTTCCGCGGCATCCGCGATATGGGTTCCAAGTGGTGCAATCATCGCCGACACCTGATTGCCCATCGTGTTCTTTTCTTCCTCAGCCCGCACCGAAATTGGCGCCATGGCCGTCATCGATGTCTTCGGCAAGTCATTGTGATGCTTTAAATATTTGTGCAAACCGCCGCCAATAATCGTCAGCATGACATCGTTTACTTTGGCGCCTGGCGCGAGGGTTCTCAGCGCTTTGATGTGTTGAAGGTCAAACACTCTGCCCTCCACCACGCGATGCGGCGAGATTTTGGTGTTGAATCGGGTCTTGGGCGCTTCAATCGCGGCCTTTAAACCGAAATCACCTTTGATCATGCCCTTAGCGGTGCGATAGAGCCCCGGGACGGCCTGCGCCGAAACGCCCAATTGGCGCAACGGATTGATCCAAGCGCGGACATAGCCTTTGGCAAACATGCCGATCCGGTTGGGGTTTCTGTCAGGTTTCCAAGTGTCGGGCTGGTTTGGCGCTGCGATGCTCGGGGTCGGCGTATGCAAGGCTTGCATCATGTCAATCCCCGACATCCCATCGATCGCGGAATGGTGCACTTTGGTCACCACCGCATACGAGCCTTTTGGAACCCCCGGGACATTGTCCAATCCCTCAACAACCGTGAATTCCCAAGGCGGGCGCGATAAGTCGAGTGGGCGGGCAAATATTCGCGCCGCTTGAATGCACAGCTGGCGCCAGTCGCCTGGCTTCGGCAAAGCGACATGCCGAACGTGATATTCCAGATCGAAATCCGCGTCTTCAACCCAATAAGGATAGTCCACATTGAACGGAACTTTGACGAGCTTCTGTCGCATCGTTTTCGAAAGCTGCATGCGCTCTTCATAGAAGCGCAAAATATCCTTGAAGCGAACAAAACCGCCGGGCGCCGTCGACGGGTCATAAATCAAAATTGACCCGATATGCATCGGCGAGCTTGGGGTTTCTAATGCCACAAAGGAGGCATCCATGCCCTGCAACTGTTCCATAAATTCCTCCCAACCCGTCAATAACGGAACTCTTTAGGCCCCCTAAAGCAAACAGGTTCAGGAAACTATGACGCTTTGTTTTCAATTTGACCAGCCGGGCTCGCGCATGAGGCGAGTCGGCGGGCCTCGTCGGCAATCGCAGTGAAAGCGCCTGAGCGGCCCTAAAGGCGTTCGATAATCACGGCTGGGGCCATTCCGCCCGCGGCGCACATGGTCACCAATCCGTATCGCCCGCCTGAGCGCTCGAGCTCGTCTAAGGCCGTCCCGATCAGGATAGACCCAGTGGCACCGATCGGATGACCTAAGGCCATGGCGCCGCCATTGATGTTTACTTTCTCGCGGTCCAATTCCAGGTGCCGAATGAACCGTTCAGCGACGACGGAGAAGGCTTCATTGATTTCCCACACATCGATATCGTCGGTCGACAGCCCGGCTTTTTCGAGCACTTTTTGCGCCGCGGGAACGGGCGCGTTGAGCATCAGCGTCGGGCAGTCGCCCATATTCGCTGTAGCCACAATCCGCGCCCGCGGCGTCCAGCCGTTTTTCTTTACCGCAGCATCGGACGAAATCAGCAGCGCGGCAGCCCCATCGACCACCCCTGATGAGTTGCCCGCATGGTGGACGTGATTGATGTTGCCAACGAGCTCTGGATACTTTTTGGTGACCATCGTGCCATAGGTATTGCCCTGATCGTCAACTGGGATTTCCATGAACATATTAAACACCGTATTGAGCCCCGCGAGGCTTTCCATGCTGGTGCCCGGTCTTGGAAACTCTTCTTTATCAAGCGCCAGCGATCCGTCCGGATTGTAAACCGCAACCAGGGATTTCTCGAAACGGCCTTCAGCAATGGCACGCGCTGCACGCTCTTGGCTGACCACGGCAAGCTGATCCACAGCCTCCCGGTCAATCCCTTCGAGAGTCGCAATCGCGTCAGCGCAGACGCCCTGTTGAGATTGCGGATGTTTCTCACGCAAGCTCATATTGCCTGCATCCAGCATGGGCGGCACTTTCGGATCCGCCGTCGCGGACGTGTAGCTCATCATTTCAGTGCCGCCAGCAATCACCACATCTTCCATTCCAGACATGACTTGCGCCGCCGCAAGGTTTACCGTTGTGATCCCCGAACCGCAAAAGCGGTCGAGTGTGACACCTGAGGCTTTAACATCATATCCGGCATCGAGTGCTGCCATGCGGCCAAGGTCTGCCCCTTGCGCACCGCGCTGCGAACTGGTGCCCCAAATAATGTCGTCAACCTCGGCCGTGTTCAGCTGATTGCGATCGCGCAATGCGCCGAGCACGGTGGCGCCCAAATGCTGCGGGTGGAGGTGCGCAAGCGCTCCTTTTCCCTGTTTGCCAATTCCGCGCGGTGTGCGGCATGCGTCAACAATATAAGCTTCAGCCATTTGAGATCTCCAATATCCTGGCGCAGCTATGCTTTACGTTCACGTCAAGGACAAGCCGTGACGCAAGGTGATCATGCGGGCATTTTCCACGGCTACGCTAGCGTTCACCGAGATCGACTTTGCCGCCTTTTAGGATAAAGCGCCGGTCGCAATACTTACACTCGACCATATCATCCGCGCCCATTTCGTACCAAACGCGCGGATGTCCCAAAGCGCCGCCGCCGCCATCGCAAGAGACTTTGCGCGTGTCGACCAGAATGATCTCGGGCTGTTCATGGGTCGGGACCTGTGTCATGGGCGAGCTCATAGTTTCCGCTGAGAAACGGGGTCAGACGAACGATTAAGCGATAGCTATGGTGGTGCGCGCCGGGCGTCAATGCGATAGAGGCAATAGAAAAAGGACCCGATCGAATGCGCCTCACCCTGTATCACTGTCCGGATGCGAGATCCCTACGCCCGCTCTGGTGCTTAGAAGAGATGGGACTGGATTACGATCTTATAAATCTTCCTTTTCCACCCCGCGTTTTTGCCAAAGCGTACAAAGAAATCAATCCGCTCGGGACGGTCCCCTTTTTGATTGATGGCGACACACAAATGAGCGAGAGCACCGGGATTTGTCATTATCTCGCGCAGCGCTACGATCCGGCGCTGGCGCTGGCGCCAGATCACCCGGAATATGGGCGCTTTTTGAATTGGCTTTATTTCAGCGATGCGACGCTGACCTTCCCGCAGACATTGGTGCTGCGCTACACTTACTTGGAACCAAAAGACCGCCGACTTCCTCAGGTCGCCGATGATTACGCCGCTTGGTTTTCAGGGCGCCTGAAGCATGTCGAAACGGCATTGGACACGCGGGATTATCTCGTGGCCGACAGGTTTTCGATCGCGGACATCGCAATCGGCTACGGCGTGTTCCTCGCCACCACGCTCAAACCACTGCGAACGGGGCTCGGGCCTAATGCAAAAGCTTATTTAGAGCGATTGATGGAGCGACCCGCCTTCCAAAGGGCCCGCGAGAAACAAAACACTTGAGCGAATCTCCTCTGCGCACCTATATCGACCGGCCAAAGTGCACGGAGCGTCTATGAGCCAACCTGATTTCGCGATTGAAGCGATCGGTCTTGAAAAGACCTATCGGGCGTCGGGAAAACTGCCTGAGATGCGGGCGCTGAAAGGCATTGACTTGAAAATCGAACGGGGTGCGATTTTTGGTTTGCTTGGGCCCAATGGGGCGGGCAAGTCGACCTTCATCAATATTCTGGCCGGGCTCGTCACCAAAACTGGCGGCATGGCTAAGATTTGGGGGTTGGATATAGATGACCATCCCCGCTCCTCGCGTGCTGCGATCGGCGTGGTCAATCAAGAGATCAATATGGATCCGTTCTTCACGCCGATCCAAGCGCTTGAGCTGCAAGCCGGCTATTATGGCGTGCCCAAAACCGAACGCCGCAGCCTGGAGATCCTTAAAGCCGTCGGTCTCGACGATAAAAAAGACGCTTATGTTAGGCAGCTTTCAGGAGGGATGAAGCGCCGCCTTATGGTGGCCAAAGCCCTGGTTCACAACCCACCGGTTTTGATTCTCGATGAACCGACCGCGGGTGTCGATGTTGAGCTGCGACGGTCGCTCTGGGCCTATGTTCGAGAACTCCACGCGAATGGAACCACCATTATCCTTACCACACACTATCTCGAAGAAGCCGAGGAGCTGTGTGATGAGATTGCGATCATCAGTCAGGGCCAAGTCTTGGCGCAAGAGCCGACCCCACAATTGCTCGCTCGGCTCGATCAGCGGCTGCTAAAAATTACCCCAAGAGAAACGCTCTCGACCATTCCCGAAAGCCTCACCGATTTGAATGCCAAGCTTTCGGATGATGGTGGGCTCGATATCACCTTTCACAGCTCGGAAATCGGTATTGGGCGTCTCTTGGAGCGGGTCCGCGAGGCTGGCATCAGCGTCGCCGATCTGTCGACCGAACAGCCAAATCTGGAAGATGTTTTTGTCGCGATGACGACCGAAACCGCTTAAGCCGATTTGACCAGGCGCAGCTCGATCCGTTTGAGTTCTCGCAGGACATTCAGGTGGTTCATCCGCATCCAGAACCAAACCTTCACCAAACCGACGGTTAGGCTGGAAAATCCAACCAGTGTTCCCCACAGAATGACGTGCTTAAGGCTTTCGGTCTCAAACATTTTGACCACGCCCCAAATTGCAAGGCCAAAGAAAAATAGACTGAAGACGAACGCGAAGGCCGTCCAATAGCGAAGCGGGCCGGTGAATGTCATGCCCATTTGCTGGAACAAACCCGTATCTTGTTCGAGCTCTTTGAGAAATGCTTCATCCTCGGCATTCAAGCTCGTCAATAAACGATCTTCAAAACTGCTCATCAGGTCTCTCCTTTCAAGTGAGATTTCAACAGTTGGCGCGCCTTAAAAAGACGCGATTTCGCGGTGCCGACAGGAATGTCTGCAACAGCGGCAATTTCATTCAAACGCAGCCCCTCTCCGAAATAGAGAATGGCAGCGAGCCGGTGCTCTGCGTTTAACGCTGCGAGCGCTTGGTCGATTTCTAAACGCAGTTCGGCGCGTGCCGGCTCGCAGGGTTCAGGGGCCGCTTCAACCGGAGCTGAGCGGGCTCGGTCTTTTTGTAACCGACGGATCCGGTCGGCGCATTTTCGGCGCAAGATACCGAATGCCCAGCCTGGAAACATGGCCGGATCCGACAAGCGTGGCCAGCCGCGGCAGATCCCTGCCCACGTCTCCTGCACGGCGTCTTCCGCCTCGCCGCGATCCCGGAGCAGCCGCAGCGCGGTCCGCAACAGACGCGGATACCACCGCGCCGCCAGCCGATTGGCGGCTTTCTGATCCCCCGACCGCGCCAGCGTGACGAGCAACTCGTCATAAACGCGTTCGGTTTCCGACCGGGTCATGCAAGATCTCCTATTGGCTTGCATATCTGTAGTCGTGAGCTCTGCCAAAAAGGTTCGCTTCACGCTGAGAGACGGCTACACGCGAGCGCTTGGTGCGCTAAAAAGGCATCAGCAGATGACCGGCCGGGAGCGATGAAATGGACTATAAAGATGTTGTGATGGGACGCCGTAGCATTCGCGGCTATTTGGAAAAACCGGTCCCAAAAGACGTGATCAAAGAGGTGCTCGCCATGGCGATGCGCGCGCCGACATCCTACAACACCCAGCCTTGGAATTTTTATGTGGTGGGGGGCGAAACGCTCAACAAAATCCGCAAAGGGAATGTTGAGAACATCCTGGCAGGGGTCCCGGATAGCCGGGAATTTCGCGGCGGCCCAGGCTATGAGGGCGTTCATCGTGAGCGCCAAATCGAAGTCGCCAAGCAACTCTTCGGCGAAATGGGCATCGAACGGCACGACAAAGAGGGGCGACAAGACTGGGTTCTGCGCGGGTTTCGCCAGTTCGATGCGCCAGTGTCCATTGTGGTCACGTATGATCGATCGATCCATGGCAGCGACATTGCACCCTTTGATTGCGGGGGTGTCGTCAACGCCATCGTCAACGCGGCCTGGTCGAAAGGCTTAGGCTGCGTGATCAATTCACAAGGTATTATGCAGAGCCCCGTGGTGCGCGAGCATGCCGGCATCCCAGACGACCAAGTGATTATGATCTGCGTCGCCATGGGCTGGCCGGATGAGACCTTCCCTGCGAATGTCGTCGTTTCAAATCGCAAATCGATCGATGAGGCGGCGAACTTTGTTGGGTTTGAGGACTAAGCCCGCGCCCTGTCGCACCTGACAGTGGGTCAGCTATCATCGCGAGATAAGATGCTGGGAGATCAACCTCTTAGGACATCTTCGATGCGCAGTCTCATTCTCTGTTTGAGTTTTGTATTCGCCGTCGCCGGCCCCGCGCACGCGGAAAAATGGGCGGTGAAAGCGATTAAATATAAGAATAATGGCGCCTACTATGCCTATTTCGACATATACAGCCTGTACAATGGCGCGAAGATCCAGTGCCAAGGCAAAAACACAAAAGGCAAAGGCATCAAGTCCGGCAAGTCCGTGACCATCCAACTTGATAATTCGGACGGCAGCCTGATCGATTCCGATGAATACGGCGACACATGTTTTCCCGAGCCTAGCAACGAAGTTTGGGGCATGGTCTATATCGATCGCGGATCGGGATATACCGGCGTCGCCAACAAAGAATCCTGCCGGAAAGACGGCGCCAAATTCTACTACCACCCGCATGGCGGAACGCTGGTCGTACAAACCAAAGGCACGACGGAGAACAATAATCGGTGCACGATCGTCGACAAAGGCGGTGTGCGCTACCGGGGCTACAACCCAGACTCTCCGTATTAATCCAGAATGGGTGAAGCCATGAAACACTCTCTACGAGCGCTTGCTTGCGCAATGATCGCCCCTTGCATGACCGGCTTTGGACATGCGAGCGAAGTCACGGCAAGCACGATGAAATACAGCAATGACGGGGCTTATCTCGCGCGCTTCTATATTCAATATAAGCTTGACGACGGTAAAGCGTGTTGGGTGAAGCCAAAATCGATGTCGGCTTATGTTGGCCCTGGGGGTTGGATCAAATATGGGCTAGATGACGAGATGCAGGTCTTCCTTGGACCAGGCCGCTGTGTCGATGCCGGCAGAGGTATTCCGAATGGCATCGAAGTCTGGGGCCGCGTACAAATTGACTCCGGGAGCTCTGAGAGCTGCCGCAAAGATAAGCGCGTCATCTATCAGTCGAGTGGCGGCCTAATGTCCTACAAAACAAAGGGGACGTCGTTTAACAAAAATCGCTGCCGCGTGACCCACTGGCCGGGTGACTAGGGCCGCCTCGCGCGAGTTCCGCAATCCAAGGCATCGTGTAATCGCTCGTTGTGCATGAGCCTGCCAGCCTCCCTGTCGATCACGTCATCATGATGTGCGTTGCAATGGGGCTGGCCGGATGAAACCTTCCTGGCGAATGGTGTCCTCTCCAATCGCAAGTCGATGGATGAGGCTGCGAAGCTTGTTAGCTTTGATGACTGAGACGTTTTCCCGTCGAATCTGACAGTACCGCCTAGAAGCTTAACGGATAAAATCCTCACCAAGGTGTTGTTTCGGAGGACTCAATATGCGCGGGATTCTGCTCTTAATGGGATTATCGGTTATGCTGGCCAGCCCGGCGCAAGCCAGTGAGGTCAAAGCTGGCATTATGGAATACAAAAACGAAGGCGCGTACACGTCTCGTTTTTTCATTCAGTATGAACTCGACAATGGTAAGAAGTGCTTGGTCAAGCCGAAAGGCATCTCTGCTTATACAGGGCCAGGTGGCTCACTCAGATACGTTCTGGATGATCCTATGAAAGTGTATACCGGTCCGGATAATTGCATCGACAAAAATATGGAGATCCGCCAAGGACAGCAGGTCTGGGGTCGGATTCTGATCGATATGGGCGATTCCGAAACCTGTAAAAAAAGCAAAAGCGTGATCTTCCGCCGGAGTGGTGGAACGATCAAATATGAGTCTAAAGGGACGACCAAAAACAATAATCGCTGCCGCGTCACCCATTGGCCGAAAGAGTAAGGTCAGGTGTTGCAGACGAGGTCTTCGATCCACGGTAAGTGTTGGCGGCCGACAAAAATTTGCTTTTGAATGAGGTAAGCTGGGACGCCAACGATGCCCGTCTCTTCCGCCTCTGCTTGGGCGAGATCGAACCGACCCCGCGCGGCATCTAAATCGCACGACAATTGGGTTTGACTGTCCGTCATCAATCGGCTCACGATGCGCGGATCATCCAGGTCTGCGTGGAACACCCAATAGGCCTCAAACGCTGCACGAATGAACGGTAATGGATCAACCTCAATCGCGCCGAGGACCGCGAGTGCGAGGTCCGTAGAGCCGGTTGCCGGGGGAAACCGCAAGTCAATGCCCTGATGCGCCGCATACTTGATTGCGAGATCACGTTGCGACTGCGCGCGCACGCGGCGATGGCTTTCGCCGATGGTTTCCTTGGATCTGAGCGGCGGAACCTCGCGCTCGATGACGCGAAACGGTTTCCAGTCCAGGTCGATAGATGTCCGACGCGCAAGCGCGAGCGTCGGCGCCATCGCGAGAAAAGCGTCGGCAGATTTGAAATCGATATAGACCGTCAACATTAGGTGATCTCATACGCGATGTCGGGCGCGCGGCCTTCGCTGCCAGTTAGCGCCCAGCGAATGTAAGGGATATGCTCACGGCCAAATAAAACCTCATCGCCGAGCACATAAGTCGGCACGCCATAAATAACGTTTGGGTGAAACTGAGCTTGTAACGCATCATGCAATTGTCGCCCCTCATCCACCGCGAACGCCGCAAACCCGGCTGGGTCAATGCCTGCCTTGCGCAAACAGGTCTCCACCACGGATAGGTTTTCAATATCAAGCTCGCGCCGCCAAAACGGCGGATAAACCGCTTCAAAATAGTCCGCCAGCTTATCGCGCGCGTTCGCCATAACCCACAAGATACCGATGTTCGGAAGCGTGGAGTCCCAGATCTTCTCCGTACCTTTCAGAACCAGCCCTTGTCGCTCGGCATAGCGTCTCGCGTCGCGGTACGAATAGCGAATAGCATTCCAAGTATGCTGGCTGCGGCCGGACGAGGCCACCACCTTGCCTTTTTTCTTTTCCGCCGACCCGAGATAGCTTGGTATGTCTAGGGTCAGGGGGCGCCAATCGAATTGCAGACCCAACTCCATCTCGAGCTTTAAAGTCGGCCGGATCGCTATGAATGCGTACGGGCTTTTTATGTCGACATAGACAATGAGCGGGGCGTCGCTTTGCAAGACGTGCATATCGTATTCCGGTTTGAGCCCCTATGTTTGTACAGAATGAGCGGACAGGTCAAACCGGTGTGACGCAGTCCTTAACGCACCAACCGGAATTAGAATTTCGAATTTTCAACCTTATTCATGCGGACCGTATAAACCGAACCGTATGAGAGGCGCATTTTTGTCGGGGACAAAAATTCGCGGCGTTATGGTTCGTAGCCGGCGACATCCGGTCTTCGAACCGCGAACAGCCCCCCTTTTGGATGTCACTGACATGTGGAGGGGGCGATGAAACCATTCTCCAATCCAGGCATGTTCGTCGAGAAAGGCGAGCTCCGCTCTGTCAAAGACCGCGGGCGCCGCACCGCGTTTTGGGTCTCCTTAGCCGCGTTCGCGCAAATCAATTTCATCTTTATCCTCTATGCGATGAGCTCACCCATGCTGCTTTGGCATTGGGGGTTGTACATTTTTTATGCCCTGGCAAACGGCGCCATTGCTTGGAGTGCGTGGCGCAATTGGCACTTCCGCGCTGTTCTGGGGATTTGCTATGGCGCCATGTACATAGAGATTTGGGTCCGCACCTATCTCTACGCCATATATCCCGAGATCTCGGCAACCGCATTGCACGTGCCGGTTTTGCTATTTCTGCCGGTCTTTCTATTGCTGGTCGCTGAGTTTCGAACCCTTCTGGGTTACGCAGTCGTGCAAGCTGTGTTGGTGTTTCACTTCACTCAGAACCACCTAGCATCCGTGTTTGGCTTCGAGGCCAGTAAAAGCGATATGACAGAGATTGCGGCCGTTTTGGCTGTGGTGTCGTTCATCTCTTTGGTTGTTCTTTCCATCGTCGCGTACTCGCGACACAAAACCGATAAGCGGTTGATCGCATTGATTCGAGAAACGGAACGGCTGGCCGCCGAAGACCCTTTAACGGGGCTCAAAAACCGTCGCGCGTTTATGGACGATGTGAATGGGCTTTGGGCAGAGCGTACGCCTTTCGCCGTCGTGTTTTTTGATCTGGATCGGTTCAAGCCGCTCAATGATGAATATGGGCATGCCATTGGGGATCTGGTGCTGCAAACGGTCGGTCAGAGGATCAAGACCGCCGAGGGCGTTCTCTCCGCCGCACGGTTTGGCGGCGATGAGTTCGCCGTCGCGCTCGCGCTTCCGGAAACTGGGTCGGATTTGGATCACGTCACACAACACCTTCATCACAAGGTGACAGGACCCATCGATATCGAGTTCATGCAGGTCTCTGTTGGCGCGTCCTTCGGCTTCGCACGCGCCCTCTATGACAGCCTCAGCGTGAGCGATTTATTGCATGCCGCTGATACCGCGATGATGCGGTGTAAAGCCAATGGTGGCGGGGTTGCTCAATTTGACCCGGAGCAAGATGATATCAGCCTGCCATCTTCGGCAATCAGCGAAGCGTTCAGAAATGCGCTGGAGTCGGGTCAAATCAAACCCGCGCTCCAACCCATCGTCGATGCGAAGACGCAAGAGGTGATCGGACATGAATTGCTCGCCAGATGGGTCGACAGTGGCCTCGCGCGCGATCCGACGCCCGCGGAATTTATTCCCATTGCTGAGAAACTTGGGCTGCTGAATGAACTGCTCTGGACAACGATGCGCGTTGCCCTGCCCCATGTCCGGGATACCGGGCACTTTCTATCCATCAATGTCTGTCCCTCGCAGTTGTCCTCGTCGACCTTTGTTGATGATTTGGTGGCGATTTCAGACCAGTTTGATTTTCCAATGGATCGGCTCGAACTGGAAATCACCGAGCATGTCGCCTTCCGCAACCTGGACGCCAATATTCAAACCTTAGAAACCGCGCGCAGCCACGGATGTCGTATCGCTTTGGACGATTTCGGGAGCGGCTACTCGTCCCTATCCTTGCTCGAAGAGTTGCCGCTCGACAAAGTCAAACTGGATCGCGGGTTTCAAAGCAAAACCCAAAAGCGCGGCGTCATGGAAGCGACCATTCGTCTGGCCACGGAACTCGGCTTCGAGTGCTGCGTTGAGGGCATAGAAACCGCCCATGCTGCGCATGTCGCGACACAGCTCGGTTGCAGTCAAATGCAAGGATTTTGGTTCGGATATCCGGAAGTGATCGAACGCAACATTCACCGCTTGAGAGCCGTCTCATGAGAAGCGCATTTCTAGCGGGGAGCAAAACGCGGAGTGTGGATGATCGTATCCGCCGGATGGCGTTTTGGGGAAGTGCAGCGTCAATCCTATTCAACACGTTACTGCATGCCGCCATCGTCCTAAGCGAAGGCCTTAAGCTCGGGCATGTTTTCGATTGGTCCTTCTACTCGATCATTCTGTCCTTAGTCTGTTGGTGCAGCTATAAAAACTGGCACTTCCGACACGCTGTCACGTTCGGAGCGGCAGCGATCTATTTCCATATGTGGGGCCGGACCTTCCACGCCGCGACCGTGGATGAAGGGTCTATTTTCAGCTTGCCAATCCTGCTCTTCACACCGCTTTGGCTGATTCTGAGCAATTCTTACCGCGCATTGTTCTTCTATACGATCGTTCAATCTGCATTGATTTTCCTGTACACGAATTACTTCGCCGCCGGGGTGTATGGATTTGATCCCGACCTCGTCGATATTACCGGTCTCGCGATCGTTTTGGCCATCCTGTCCGCCACAATGGTCACCGTGCTCGCCGTGCTATCTTATGCCCGCAAGAAAACCGACCGGCGATTGTTGGCGTTGATCCAAGAAACGGAACGCTTGGCCGCGGAAGACCCGCTTACCGGTCTCAAAAATCGCCGCGCCTTCATGCAAAAAGTTGAGCAAGCGTGGCAAGCGCGCACGCCCTTTGTCATTGTGTTCATCGATTTGGATCGGTTCAAACCGATCAATGACGAGTATGGACACGCGATTGGTGATCAGGTCCTTCAAACTATCGGCAAACGTCTTAGGCAGTGCCCTGAGCTCGTTGCAGCGGCGCGCTTCGGGGGCGACGAATTTGCCGCGATTTTCCCGGACACCGATAATAGCACCGCTTTACATACCAAGATGCAATCGCTTCATGCTGCTATCACGGACCCCGTCAGTATTGATTTGATCCGCGTTTCTGTGGGCGCCTCGGTGGGCTATGCGCGCGCCATGTTTGACGCCTCAAGCGTCGGCGATTTGTTGCATGCGGCGGATACGGCGATGATGCGTTGTAAATCCAGCGAGACCAAAGTCGCCAAGTTCGACCCGGCGCTGGATGATATTCGCTTATCCGCATCGGCCATTACTGAAGCGTTCCGGATCGCGCTCGACATGGGCAATATCAAGCCCGCCCTGCAACCTATTGTAGAGGCCAAAAGTCAGAAAGTGATCGGATATGAGCTGCTCGCGCGCTGGGTCAATAGCGGCTTTTCGCGCGATCCATCGCCGGCCGATTTCATCCCGATCGCGGAGAAGAGCGGGCTACTGAACGATCTATTGTGGTCGACGATGGACGCAGCCCTGCCCTACTTACGGGAGAGTGATCACTTCCTGTCTATCAATGTATCGCCATCTCAACTCGCATCGAACGCCTTCACAGATGGCTTATCTGATATCGCGCGCCGACATGGCTTCAGTCCTGACCGGATCGAAATCGAGATCACAGAAAATGTCGCGTTTCGTAATTTGGATGATAATATTCAAACACTCGAACGCCTGCGCGATTTGGGGTGCCGGATCGTTCTGGACGATTTTGGCTCGGGCTATTCATCTCTATCGCTGCTCGAAGAATTGCCGCTCGACAAAGTCAAGCTGGATCGCAGCCTGCAAAGCCCCCACCACAAACGTGGCGTGCTGCAGGCCACTATCCGACTTGCCCACGATCTCGGGTTTGAGTGCTGTGTGGAGGGGATCGAAACCGAACACGCCGCCGAGATTGTGCGGCAGCTTGGGTGCACACAAATGCAGGGCTTTTGGTTTGGGTATCCAGAAGTGATTGAACGCAACATTCACCGCCTGAAAGCGGCCTCATGACGTCCGGCCCGAACATCCTTGCCCCATGGCTCCCGCCCGCGCGACGCCTGGCGGCTCAAACCAAGGAGCGTCCATTTGAGATCAAGTCTTTTGCGGGGGTGAGAGCAGTCGGATGAGCCACAAATCATTGGCGGGGACCAAAACGCGCGGCGTTGATGACCGCGTCCGTCGGATGGCTTTTTGGGTCGGAGTGGTTGGCTTCACGCAATCGACTTTGTTGATCGGAATCTACGCCATCGATCATACGCTGAATGCAACCTATCTCAGCCGATACGCGTTTTATGGGAGCATCTTTGCTTTGATCGCTTGGACGGGGCGATCAAACTGGCGCGTCGACATCATATTGGCTCTCGGCCTGGCCGGAATATACCTGCACATGTGGTCGGCCGCGTTTTATGATGCTTGGACGAATGATGTCGACGCTTCGGTGTTCTGGTTTCCAACGCTTTTGTTCGCGCCTCTGTTTCTTGTCCTCGTCACAGGGTACAGAGTTTTGATTGGCTATGCATTGCTGCAGGGCACCTTCGTCTATTCCTACACGCGGTTTTTCCTAGCCGACGTGTATGGGTTAGATACGACTGTGCTCAATATCGATACGCTGTCCATCATTCTTGGGCTAATGGCGGGCCAAGCCTTATTGCTCTTGGCAATTCTGGCCTTTGCGCGCAAACGAACAGATCATCGGCTGTTCAACCTGATTAATGAAACAGAGCGGCTCGCCGCGGAAGATCCTCTGACGGGTCTCAAAAATCGCCGCGCCCTCATGCAGCAAATTGACCGATTTTGGGAATTGAAAACCGACTTCACAGTTGTTTTCATCGATTTGGATCGCTTCAAACCGATCAATGACGAATACGGCCATGCCGTCGGTGATAGAGTGCTCCAAACGATTGGCAAACGCCTGCAGGATCATTCGAACCTAGCTTGCGCGGCGCGGCTTGGCGGCGATGAATTCGCCGCGATAATCGATCCGCAATCGGATGACGCCACTTTGCATGCGCTGGTCGAACAGTTGCACGATTTGCTGACGCAGCTGATCGATGTCGAATTCGGTCACGTCTCTGTTGGCGCGTCGATTGGCTATGCCCGCGCCAGACTCGATGCGGCAAGTATTAGCGAACTGCTGCATGCCGCGGACACCGCAATGATGCGCTGTAAGGCCAATCATCAGGATATCGCGAAGTTTGATGCGCAGCATGACAATATTTCCCTCTCCAATTCAGCGATGACAGAAGCCTTCCGCAAAGCGCTCGACAATAAGCAGATCAAACCCGCTTTGCAGCCGATTGTTGATGCGAAGAGCCATAAAGTGATCGGCTACGAACTCTTGGCGCGTTGGCCGAATAGCGGCTTAAGCCGCGAGCCGACGCCGGCGGAATTCATTCCAATCGCCGAAAAACTCGGTTTGCTTAACCAGTTGCTCTGGCAAACGCTTATGGTCGCGCTGCGCAGGATTGATGATCCCGACGTCTTTCTCGCCATCAATGTCTCGCCATCGCAATTGTCATCAAGCCATTTCTTGGATGAACTCGAAACCTGCGTGCTAAGCCAAGGCGTTGCAATGGACCGAATCGAAATCGAGGTGACCGAGCATGTCGCATTTCGCAACCTTGAGGAAAATGTTCGCGTTCTTGAAGACGCGCGCCGCCGCGGCTGCCGCATCGCCTTAGATGATTTTGGCTCCGGGTATTCATCCCTATCTCTGCTCGAAGAATTGCCGCTCGACAAAGTCAAGCTCGACAAAAGCCTGCTCGGAACACCGAACAAACGCGGCGTCTTACAAGCGACGGTTCATCTCACCGCTGAGCTCGGATTCATCTGCTGTGTCGAAGGCATCGAAGACTCAGAATCCGCGGACTATGTGGCCGCTTTGGGATGTGATGAGATGCAAGGCTTCCTATTTGGCGCGCCGACAATTATCGCTGAAAACGTCTTCCAATTGAGAGCGGTGTCTTAGACCGCTTGCTTGACGGAAGACGATTCCGTTATGGTTTGCGCTGATGGAGGCGCAAAGTGTTGGAGCCTATTCGCGAATTTGGACAAGACGGCGCGGTATTGCTCATTGGCATCGCCCTTGGCGCGGCTTGGGTTTCGACGATTGCGGCATCGAACATCTCTTACGATCAACTCGATACCGCTGATGCCGACAGACATGTGCGCGAATTATTGAAAGCCACCTCCGACCCGATCGCCGTCATCCTGTTGCTATCTGGTGCACTCGCCATTCTCGGCGGCGCCTTGGTCGCCGGCCTGACAGCTTTGCTCAGCGCCTTTGGTTTTTTCACCAATCGGCGGACCTTGGCGGAACCGGATCGCGCAGATGTGTCCGATCGTGCCGCCGCGCCCAAAAAGACCCAACGTGCTTTTGCGGTCAGTTTAACCCTGGTGTTCACAGCAGTGGCGGCCATCGCAGCCGCGATGTTGCTGTTCGGCGTTTAGGAACCAGACGAATTCTGAGGCAGTGGATCGACCTCTGGCACTTTCTGCCAGGGCGCAGAGAGCGTTTCCAAAACTTCTAAATCCGAACGTTGTTTCGAAAGCCGCGTCAGCGCTTTAACGAAGGAATTCCCAGCAGTGACGCCATCGGAGCTAAAGCGCACCGACAGTTCTGCGGCATTGGCATAGTGGCCTTGAGCCGATTCGAAATCAGACGTCGCCTCGGAACACGCGCCAAGATTGTAAATCACGGCCGGCGCTTCCGGGTACTCTTCCGCCATCCCCGTCCACATCGCGCAGGCGGCAAACGGATCTTTCGATGACAGTTCAAGCGCTTGATTGAAACGCGGGTCGGCCCGCGCGACAGGGTCTAGCGCTTCGGTGATGAAATTGGCGCGGACCGTCGCATTACGGGGCGCGATATCGCGGCGAATTGGTTCAAGCGTTTCGAACAGCGCGTCGCGCACCAAATCGGCAGGTGCATCCAGTCCGGCAAAGCCAATCGAATGGTACCCCGACAGGCCATGGCGGCGCCGTTTTTTCTTTAAACGTTTATTGAATTCACCATCATAGACGCCGGTCTCAAAGCAGTCTTTGCGCCGCGATGACCCGCCATAGGACCCAGAAAACACAGTCTCTCCCGTTGCAGCATCGACCAGGCGCGGATGCGCACTCACTTTGACCCGCTCTTCGACACAGAGTTCTTCAACATCGACGCGCGTTTCGCAGTCGAAAAGTCCATCCCATTCGATACACTTGCTGGTTGTTCGGTGATATTCGTCCCAATCATAATGATCGATATCAACATATCCAGTATAGGTGCCGGCTGGTCGGTCCTCGGGCTCGCCATACGTAAAATCGGCCAGTGTGAACCATGACTGACCGTCAAAAGCCGTGTTGAGGATCATGTTTTCAAATTGTCGCGCATACCATCCGCCGCCGGGGCCATCGAAGCGATCCACCTGGACGATGCGCGTCTCAGCGGCGGCGAGACTTTCCGGCATCAAGCGCGCCTCATAGCTGATCCCTGGCGTGGTGCAGGCCGCGAGGCTGGTGACGGCTAGTGCACCGCTGATAATCGTCCTGGTCATCGGCTCATTCCTCAAAGTACGCGACCAAAGAGCACGATCTCGCCTGAATAGGCTCTGAATACATTAGGAAAATTAAACGGCAGAGCCTTGCCGCTAGGTGAGGCTTGCGACAGGGTCACGAAGTTCGCAGATAAGCGGTCGACTTCAAAAGGGATCCCAATATGTCCAA
>JBCBBZ010000008.1:0-159055 GCA_038531165.1 Pseudomonadota bacterium | reverse complement strand
AAAGATAGCTCCATCATCCGGCTGCGCCCGCAATACCGCAACCATATCTGGAGCGTGGACTTCGTGCATGACAAGCTGAGCTCTGGCCGACCATACAAGATGCTGACCGTGCTAGATGAGTACACACGCGAAGCGCTGTGCGTGCATGCCCGCGCCAGAATGGGCTCAGACGATGTGCTGGAGGCGCTCTATCCGCTCCTGCTCAAGCACGGGAAGCCTGATCATATCCGATCAGACAATGGCCCAGAGTTTATCGCAGGTCACCTGCAAGACTGGCTGACCAAAGTCGGCATCAAGCCGCTGCGCATCTATCCGGGGAGCCCCTGGGAGAATGGATACAATGAACGCTTCAACGGAACCCTGCGCCGCGAAATCCTGAATGCCGAGTGGTTCACCTCACTCCACCAGGCTCAAACCATCATCAATACATGGCTCAGACAATACAATCGTGTCCGGCCGCATCAGGCCCTGGGCATGCGCCCACCAGTCCCGGAAACCTTAATTCAAAGTGGCCCATAAACTGGGGGCTGGACACATGACGCTCGTGGGATTGCTTAGCTCCCGGGCTGACCCGGATGACCATAAACTCAATTCGTCCTTGCAAGTCTCACGTTCTGTTTGTGTCCTTATTGGTTAGACTGAGATGGGCTGCCTAAACGGTTCGTCGCGAGAGAGGACGGCTCAGATTATGCGCGCGGTCTTGTTAGCCATTGCCACAGTTGCGAGCCGAACCGGCTTTTTCGCCAGATCGGGGATGCGCTCATCCTGATCGTCAGCCAGCGTGTCGAGGATGGCCTCAACACCCATCCGACCTCTGGCAGCGACGATACCAAACTCAGCTAGATAGCCCCGTAATGTGTTGATCAGCCGGGTCGATAAGCGCACCCAGTGATCACGCACACCATGCAGAGCAAGAAGCGCTTGCTGATCTGGTGTTTTGATCGGCACGAACCGCATCGTTGGCCGCGTGACGGCTTCGCAGATCGCTTCTGCATCGCGCATGTCGTTCTTCTGGCTCTTCAGATACGGCTTCACGAATTGCGGCGGCATCAGCTTCACATCATGCCCGAGTGCCCTCAGCTCTCGGCCCCAATAGTGCGCTGTTGCGCAGGCTTCCAGGCCAACCAGGCACGGCTCCAATTGATTGAAATAAGCGAGGACTCGCGACCGGCTGAGTTTGCGTCGGACGACAACTTCACCCTCCGCGTTGACCCCGTGAACCTGAAAAACCGACTTGGCTAAATCTAAGCCGATAACTGTGATACTCTTATCCATAGGCGTGCTCCTAATGTTGGCGGTGTGGATACCTTCACATTACCAGCTCCGCGGAGCTGGGTTGGGCACGCCGTCCACAGCATCAAAAGAAGTCATTAGCTCAGAGGCAAAAAACGCCCTAAAATGGACGCTGGTCATCGCGGCTATGGGTCAAGGGGCGGACGCCCAATCAGCCGGACCTAACGCTTGGCCTTGCGCCATGCTCTCAAGTCGGCACCATGGGACATCAGGGCCTCGATCGCTTCCTTGATACGCTTCTGGCGCGTGGGATCGGTCTTTGCCGAAAGGACATGTTGGGCCAGCATGCGTTGCTTGCCCGGTGTCAAACCACTCCATGTCTCTCGAATGGCCTCTGTCCGCTGCACGGCTTTGTATAACGGTTCGGGAACCTCCACGTAATCCTGATCCGCAACGCGGAAACGCATCTCTACAGTGTCGCCCAAGCCTACTTTGGCACTTTTCAATACATTGGGTGACACAATCACGTAGTAGCGCTCATCTCCTGTTGGCATGAAAGCATTTGCGATTGGCACATCGGCGATTTCCCCGTCAACACGAAGCCTAGGATACGTCTTAAAGGGAAGATCAACTTCTAGCTCTTTTGGAAGAAAAAGGACGTTGTACCAAATCTTTTTGGTCTTCCCGACGCCAAATTTCTCAATTGGAGCTTCAAATTGGTGGGGGAAGAAGTCGGTCAATTCTACACAGCCACCTGTAGCGGCTTGCCGCTATAATCTTCCGACCGTTCAAGGAAACGCTTCAAGCCATCGAGATCTTTTTTATGCATACCGCGCGTCCACTTGACGACCCCAAATAGACGCAACGCAAGATGGAAAGGAGGTGTGATGTCATTTATAAAGTGGAGCGACACGTGCGTTTTGTCATCATCGAGATCTGATAGATAAAAGTGCATGACTGGAACATGCGGCGGCCCTTTGCTCTCAAGCATGAAACTGACCGACGCGTCTTTCGTCATTTGAGTGACTTCTTGATAGCCAAATTTGCTGCCCTTTTTATCTAAGAAAACAGTTTGTGCCCCGACCACACCGTCTTCGCCCAAGACTTTGCAATCTGACCCCGTTTCACTCGGCCAGGCAGACCATTTCATGAGATTTGATTGCCGGCGGATGGCGTCATAGACAGCGCGGCGCGGTGCATCGATTGTTGTTGTCTCTACATATTCTACAATTCTGGGCGTCGCGATCACGGCGATGATAAACCCAATTATTATGGCAGCGCAAATACTGATGATAACCATTCTTCAAACACCTCGCTCGATAATAATGCATCTTGATAATCAAGATACTTGTCAGACATACACTGGTGCGGCATGTTTTCAAGATGAACAAAAAACAAACTAACCCGCCAAGTGCTCCCGACGACGATTATGGGTTGGTTCGAGCCTGCCGTCGTTTGCACGCTGCAATTGACGAAATGGACGAGAAAACAGCACGAGCCCTGGGAGTGTCTCGAAACGATCTACGATGCTTAAACTTGCTCGAAAACGGTCCCGTCACTCCAAAGTTCTTGGTCCAATCGCTTGGCCTCACCAGCGGCAGCATCACATCTTTGCTTGATCGGTTAGAGGCGAGAGAGTTCATTGAACGCGCCCCCCACCCCGAAGACCGCCGCGCACTCCTCGTAGAGTTAAGACCTAAAGCGTTCGCCGAAATCGGAGCAATTTATCGAACGTTTGGAGCGGCACTTGTCGCACTTGCGCATGCCTACAGCGCGCGCAACGCGGAACAAGCTGTCGGGCATTTGAATGACGTCGCGCGTGTTTGTGAAGAGGTTACACAACAGATCGGTTCTTAGTGGCCCCTAGAGCTGAACCAAGTACAAATCTGAGCGGCGCTCAAAGTCTATCCCAGACACCGTCTGTAGAGTCTCACCTAGAACCAAAAAGAAAGTCGTGAACGCATAGAAATGTCGACTCGATCCAATCGTGTCAGATATTGGATTTAGGACCTGTCGGTAAACGATTGGCGCAGCGGATTATGGCACGAGCAACAGAGATAACGCGCGCTCCATTTGAGGCCTCGCCAAACGCATTCGATCAAAACCATCATCTCCGGCGAGCTATCAGGTGAAACCACCAAAACTAGCGCGTATATGGGTTAGTCGTTGAACGAGAATTGCTGGTTTCAAAAACGCTAAGAAAGCGATCAGAGATCGTAGTCAAAGCCGTTCTTCACCAATCGCTGCCATCTTTTTTGTCTGTGCCGATAAAAGCGTCCCGCAAACAGGGCCACGAACGGGGTCAGCATGTCAGCCTCTATCCGGATGCGGTCAGTGTAAAGACAACCTTCTTCATGTGGGGTGGTTTCGATGATGTGGTCCCAAGTTTTGATCAGCCAGCCATAGCCATTGTCCCTCAAGGACCAAGTCTCACCTCTCATCGGCTGGGTTTCGATCCTGATCACCTGCCATCCGACTGGGAGAAAGCCTTTCCAATAAATAGACGCTTTATAGCTGCCCGCCTGCCAAACTTCTGGGAACTCTGGTGGATCAATAGGTTTAAACTTAAGCACACCTTTCGTGACATACCGGAGCAACTCAGACCGTTCGAGATGCTCACATACGATACGTGGATCCGCATTCAAGACCGTTGAGATTTCAATCGTTTTCATGCTGTTGAGCGCTTCCGATTACACTTTGACCGGACTGACATAGCCGGGCGGTTTGACAATCACGACCGACGTTTCGACGCGGTTGAGGACGTCCTCTGCGGTGTTGCCAATGATGAAGCCGGGGATCCCGGTACGTGCGACGCTACCCATAACGAGCGTGTCCGCTTTCAGGGCTTTGACTTTTTCTGGAATGACCTCTCGCGCCGGTCCGCGGATCGAATGGAGGCGAAGATGCGTCTCTGGAATAGACGCATCTTTGACTAAGGCTTTGAGATTTTTTTGGCTCTCTTCAAAAACCGATTTCAAATAGGCATCGACTTCTTTTTTTGCATTGGCCGCATTTGACCACATCCAGATAAGGCCCTCGCCCGCACCGTCCCACGCATGAACAATATGAAGCACCGCGTCGCTTTGCCGAGCGATCTCGGCGGCCGTAATGACGACATGATGATTTAAGTCCCGCATCGTATCGGGTTGAGCAGCTGAAACAAGATCAACATCAACTGCCGCAACGACAATCTGTGGAGGCTGAGCCGTGCTTGGCATGTGCAACCAAACCGGCGCCGGACACTTTCTCAATAAGTGCTGATCCGTACTGGTAAAGAAGCCTCGCGGCATGCCGGCCGGGGCATCGGCCGCTTTGATGACCAGATCGCAACTGTTCGAAATCACTTCACGAATGATTTCGAGAAATTCTTTGCCGACGCGGACCTCAATTTTACATGGGATCGATAGGGCCAATGTCAGATCTGCCAGCCTTTGACGTTCATCATCGACCATCCGCCTAATGATCTCATCCGCGTCGACGCTGGTGTGTTTTGCCAGGCGCACCAGCCCTGGCGGTCGCTCTAGGACGCTCATCAGAGTGAGAGATGCGGATGTCTCTCGGACGATTTCTGTTGCGATTTCAAGAGTCGTGTCTTCACCGACATTGCCATCACAGATCGCCAGCAGGTGCGAAAACCCAGCGTGGCGAAGCCGACCTTTCAACTCATCTTGCGTAACGGTCATGCGGCAAACTCCTTTTGTCCGACGGGATCTATTGGAGCCTGCTCAGTTGCCGTTGCATCCTCCATGATAAGGGACGCCGCTTCGCCGGCGGCATCCCGATAGGGCATGAGGACGAGGTCTGCCCCAAGGGCGCGCATTTGATCGGCGGCGATATCGCCGTGGGCTGCAATCGCTACGCGGCCCCCATAGTTCTGATCTTTAAGCGCCAGCAAAAGAGATTTGCGCGCATCATCATGGGTCACGCCAGTCGCATGTTGCGGCAGAGTCGAGATCGCCCATTTGGCTCGGCTGAGCGGTAGATGCAGCAGGAATTCCGGATCTGTTGCATCCCCAAAAACGACGTCGTGTCCGGCTTTGCGGGCATAACTGACCGCGACCGGATCAAAGTCCACGCCAAGCACCTTCGCACCATCATGTTCAAGTCTCGCGACGACCGCTAACCCATACCGTCCAAGCCCAAATATGATGGCGTCATACCGGTCGGACCTTGGTTGCCAGTCGGCCTCATATTGGCCCGCACTCTTTCTAGCAAATGGGCCAAGGGCGGGCGCTAGACGAGCGTAGAGTTCGTGGCTGTAAGTGATCATATAGGTCGAGGCGGCGATCGTGATCAGGCCCACAAGCGTGACAAGCCCCATGGCGTCTTGTCCGACATGACCAAGCGAAACGCCCATCGCCATGAAGATCAGTGAAAACTCGCTGATTTGAGCCACGGTCAGACCAGCAAGAAAGCCTGTCCTCTGCTTGTAACCAAGCGCGCCCATGATGGACAAGACGATCAAAGGATTTCCGATGAGCACGAACAGCGAAAAGAGGATCGCTGCGCCAACACTTGCGCCCAAGACGTTAAGATCAAGCGATGCCCCGAGGGCGATGAAGAAGAAGAGCAAAAGAAAGTCGCGCAAAGAGGCGAGCCGCGCGGCAATGGCCTCCCGAAATGCTGTAGATGCCAAGGACACCCCGGCCAATAGACCCCCAAGCTCTTTGCCAAAGCCGAAATAGTGTCCAAGCGCGGCGAGCAAGGCCGCCCAGCCAATGGCAAATGAGACCAGTAATTCTGGCGCGCGCGAAAGGCGCTCGACCAGCGGGTTGGCAATAAATCGTATGAAGATGAGAACGCCCGCCAGCATTACGGCGCCATACCCAAAGACCCGCAATACATCTTGCAAGGCAGCATCGCCGGCCGCACCCGCCCCCATGGCCGACAGCACGATCATTGCCAGGACGACGACGAGGTCCTGCACGATCAGAAATCCTAAGGCGATCCGGCCATGCAAGCTGTCGATCTCTCTTTTGTCCGAGAGAAGCTTCACGATGATGATCGTGGAGGAGAATGTGAGCGCAACCGCGATATAGAGACTGGTGATGGGATCGAACCCCAGCGCCAGCGCGATCAGGAACCCAAACACCGTCGTAAAGACGACTTGGCCGAGACCCGTCATGAGTGCGACTGGCCCCAGCGTGCGCACCAGATTCAGATCAAGCTTCAAACCAACAAGGAACAGCAAGAGCGCGATCCCTAGCTCGGCGAGGAGGTCGATTTCTGCGTCGGATTGGGCGATGTCGAGCGCCGAAGGACCTGCTATGATGCCGACCGCAATAAAACTCACAATCAATGGTTGGCGCAGCATTAAGCCAAGGAAGCCAACACCCGCTGCCAATACGAGCAAGGCCGCGATCTCATAGAAGAGATAATCGGTAATCGCCTCTGTCATGCCATTGGCCTGACGCAGAGGATGTCTTCAGGCTTGGCTATGATGCCACCAATTCATAAAAGTCGGCAGGCTTGATCACGAGCAGATTGAAAAGCGCTTCATCCAAGACGCCTTGTGCTGTGTTGCCAAAAAACAGGCTTTGAGCCCCACGACGATTGGCGCTACCAATTACCAGAAGATCGGGCCTTATCTGCTCGGCGGCCGCGGCAATCGCTTTGCCGCCCTCACCGAATACCAATTTGGTTTTGAAAGTTAGGCCTGAGGAGTCGAATTTGCGCGCGACCTCATCGCGAAAGGCGGCAAACCATTTCACCGCTTCGCCTCTTGCGCCTTCAATTTGATAATTGATCGTGCTCTCAGACAGGCCAGCCAAGGGGTGCTGTAAAAATTTGATGTCGGCTGTCGTCCAGGCATGGAGCAGCATCACTTCATTCGCACCAAGGCGTTTTGCCATTTCAATACCCGATGAGAGAACGCGCTCATTGAGCAGGCTTCGCGCGGTGCTATCTAACTTGTCTTCGGTTTTATCGACCGCAATGACCACGCTTGGAGCTGGCTTTTGAATTGGGTTTCTGAGGATCAGCGTCGCGCACGGCGCCCGCTGCAACAGTGTACGCGAAACCTTGGCTCTGCGCGCGGTTTCATCGGGTGAAAGATCATCGTCTTCTTTGATCAGAAGGTCAGCTTTGCGGAGGATCGCCGCTTCAATGATCTTCTGTGCCGGTGGCCCAGATACGAGGTCGATATCAATGCTCCGACCGAGTTCCTGACATAGGGTTTCAGTCTTCTTGGTGAGGCCGTCCAGCATGGCTTGTTCAGCGCGCTTGGCCGAAGAAACCACTTTATGATCTGTGAGACTACCACTCAGCCGCGGCGCGATCCCAAGGATAACGATTTGATCATCAGAATGAGTGAGGCGTTTGAGCGTTTTGCTGAGCGCGTGTGTGTCGTCGGCATGGTCGACGGCGCCGATAATTGTGGCCATTGGGTCTTCGTTGGTCTTTCAAAATTAGATTAAGCGTTTGAAGGTATTGGTCGTCAGCGGCGCGTTCGGCGCGTCATTGAGCGAGCTTTGAGCGGCTGCTGCGTATGATGTTTGGAACATCAAACGCGTTCCGATTTGGCGAACTTTGAAAGTCTCGCTCTGGTAGTGGGATCAGCCCTCGAGCACACTCATAACGACTTTATAGAGCGGCTCCAATGGCGCGCGCGATACATGTTTTTGAAGTTCGCGATTGGAAAAAAGTATCGCGGATCATCATCGCCGGAAGCCTTGGAGAAAAGGATAAGGCTCCCACAGCAAGGCGGTCGAAACCGTTCGCCACTTTAGACTTGAGCGCCTTGAAACCAATATTGCAGCAGTGCTTTAGGGTCGGACAACAGGGCCATTGGTTATGAAACACATCTTGTCGTGTCGTCATGTCTTGTGCCTCGCTATGTGCGAGCAATCGAACGTGACTTATTGATCAACACGTCGTCGGTAGTGTTGGACTTGCTCGAACGATCGCGCAGTCGGGTGACCGCGTTGAGAGCGCCCAACCCTCTTTGTAACTTACCAAAGACTGACCGCTGAGATAATGCTCCCGCAATTGGATTTCACAAAGCTCGACCGGATAGAAGTACGTCACCGTGACTGAGATAGGCATCGTCAACTTGCGCGCAATCATTGTCTTGGCGATGTTGAGCGTCTCGGCATGCGGGGCCGAGGTCCGTCCAGTCGGCAACCCGGAAGACACATTTGAATTACCGGAGCTCGATCAGATCGAAAGCGGTCGCGAAATCGTTGAAGCACAGTGTTCCAGCTGTCACGCGATTGGGTTGGATGACCAGAGCCCGCGCCTGGACGCACCGCCATTGCGAAACATCCTTGCCACTTATCCTCCTGATGCCTTGGCGGACGATTTCCGTGAGCGTGTTAAGATCGGGCATCCAGATATGCCAGACTTTGATTTCGGTCCAATTGGAACCGACCATGTCCTAGCCTATTTGATTTCGATCCAAGTTGATTAGATCGCCCCGGATTGAGACGTATGACAACCAGCGCGATCCGCTTCAGCCGGGCGTTCTCTTTCTCTAGAGCTTTCTTCTCAGCCCGTTGAGACTTACTCACGCCGCCAAATTTCTTGCGCCAATTATAGTAGGTCGCATCAGACACACCGGCTGTACGACAGGCGCTCACGACGTCGAGGCCTTCGGCCAGTGAAAGCTCAATCTCCCGCAGCAACCGCAGAACGTCGTTACCCGAATACCGCTTCCAAGCCATCTTCAATCCGTCCTGAACCGCCAAAATCACTAAAATCAATTTGGCTCAGGTTTAAGGGGCAAGAACTATTATGCTTGGCCAAACATGCATTATCGCAAATCGATTGGGGTGCGTGCCGGCAGAGATGGCATGTTTGCTGACCTGCGTTGATCGTCTTCAGGAGCGACCCGCTTGGAAAAAGGCGGAAGCGATTGGCGAAAGCCCGCGGTTCTACTGCTCCGTTCTGAGCTTTTCGTTCGACGCCATGGACGCCCCCATTTTCGCGTATCATTTACGCGTATCTGAGCTCCACGTGTCGACCTCTTCTTTAGGAACGCCATATTTCAGACCGCGCTCAACCCCGGGACGTGCACGCACGCGGCGCACCCAATCAACGATGTTTTGGTGCGCGGTGATATCGATCTTGCTCCATTTCCAACCGCGGATCCATGGATAAGAGGCGATATCCGCGATCGTGAGCTGGTCGCCGCAAATAAAGGGTTTGTCCCCCAGCTGGTTTGATAACACGCTCAACAATCGCAGCGCTTCTTTGTTAAATCGCTCCAACGGATGGGATTTCAGCACCGGATCCACGTCATCCATATACCTTGTATAGCTCAGTTTATTCCCGAAATTGGGGCCCAAGTTTGCCGCCTGCCAGTACACCCATTGCAGCACGTCCCACTTTTGCGACCCCAAGGGCAATAAAGGAGACGGATATGTTTCACCCAGGAATTGCAGGATCGCGCAGCTTTCCATCAAACACTGATCCCCATGGACCAGGGCGGGGATTTTTTGATTCGGATTGATGGCCGTAAATCTCTCCGAAAACTGCGCGCCAGCGCCAATATTGACAGTTTCCACCTTGAGCTCTGGTAATGCGACCCCCGCCTCTTTCAGCTCTTCCCACATAATCGCGATTTTCCAGCCATTTGGCGTCGCAGCGGTCCATAGCTCTACCATCCTTTTTTCTCCCTGCAGCGGCGAACGTCGCCTGGCTTGAGCGCGGGACCGTTTATGTCCAGTCTCGCACCCCCTGCGATCGGCTTTTTCGCTCCAAGCGGTTGTTCAGGCAGCGTCGTCGTTTATGCGCAGGATGACAAGTTCAGAATCTAATCCGGGTCATGCTTTGTGGGCGCGTGACACGTTCCATCACGCTCATGCGCGATTCTGACCGAAGACGGCGGGCTTTCCCAAAGACGCGGTTTGAGGATCGAAACCGCGCCCTTGCAGGTCTTGATGAAACCTATACTGATCGCGACACTGTTTGATCATTCGACCTCTGATGGAGACGGAACATGACCTCTATTTATGGCACCGCTTCGCGCAGCCATCTTCTGCTCACCTGCGCGGCGATTGCGCTGGCCACGCCCACAGGCCTCGCAGAACCGCGAACTGAGGAGGTATCGCAGCCCGCGCTTTTGGAAAATCCGCTCTTTCAAGATTGGACCACGCCCTATAACGCGCCGCCATTTGATTTGATCACGGCCGATGACTTCATTCCCGCTTTTGAACAAGCTATGACATTGCACACGGCTGAAATTGCTGTGATCACCGACAATCCCGAACCGGCAACATTTGAAAACACGATTGTCGCGCTCGAGCTTGCAGGCGGTGATTTAGAGCGGATCCAACGCACATTTTCGACGCTTTCATCAGCGGCAACCAATGATGAAATCCGCGCGATCCAAAGCGAAATGTCACCTCGGCTTGCCGCTCATAACAGCGCCATCGCGTTGAATGAGGCCTTGTTCGAGCGCATTGACACCTTGCACCAGACGTCAGATGCGCTCGACCTCGATTCAGAACAAGCGCGCGTGCTTGAGCGAACGCACACGCGGTTCGTCCGCGCCGGCGCGACGCTCGAAGGGGCTGATCGAGATCGATTGGCCGAGATCACCGAGGCGCTCGCCGGGCGCTATACGGCCTTCAGTCAAAATGTTCAAAAAGATGCTGAAGCCTTCGCACTCGTCTTGGACTCTGACGCAGACAAAGCTGGATTGCCGAGCTCAGCGCTCAGCGCCGCAGCGCAAGCGGGCATTGATCGCGGCATGGCCGGCGCACATGTGATCACGCTAGCGCGCTCTTCCTTCGAACCGTTTATGACTTTCTCTACCCGCCGCGATCTGCGCGAAATAGTCTTCAACGCTTGGACCAATCGCGGCGACAATGACAATACCTTCGATAATGAAGAGAATATCCGGCAGATCCTGTTGCTGCGTCTCGAACGCGCCAATTTGCTCGGGTTTGAGACCTTCGCCGCCTTTCGGACGGCCAACACTATGGCCGGGACGCCGGAAGCCGCGCACAATCTCCTGAGCGAAGTTTGGTTGGGGGCGAGAGCAAAAGCCGAGGAAGAGGAACAGGCGATCCGGGCGATCATGGCCGACCTCGGCGCAGACCACCCTCTGGAACCGTGGGATTGGTGGTATTATGCCGAAAAAGCCCGCGCCGCGAATTACGCGCTCGATGAAGATGCAGTCAAAGCGCATTTGTCTTTAGACAATGTGCTCGATGCTCAGTTTGCCGTCGCCACGCGTTTGTTCGGCGTGTCGTTCGAAGAGCGCACGGATGTCCCCGTCTATCATCCGGATGTACGTGTTTGGGAAATGACATCTGCGGACGGGGCGCCACTTGGTTTGTTTTATGGCGATTACTTTGCCCGCCCCGGGAAGCGGTCTGGCGCATGGATGGGCGCGCTGCGCACGCAACATAAGCTTGGCGGCGACGTCACGCCATTGATTACCAATGCTTGTAATTATAATAAACCGGCCCCCGGCGAACCGGCTTTGATTTCCTTACGGGAGGCAGAGGTCGTGTTCCATGAGTTCGGACACGCGCTGCATGGTTTGCTCTCAAATGTGACCCATCCCTCTATTTCTGGCACCGCCGTTGATTTCGACTTTGTCGAGTTTCCAGCGCAAATCTATGAGCACTGGATGCGAGAACCCGCTGTAATCGAGGAATTTGCGCGCCATTATGAGACCGGTGATGCCATGCCACCAGCCTTGCTGGAAAGCGTCCGCGCGGCCAGCAATGCCAAATCGGGTTTCGACAATGTCGAATTCATCGCTTCGGGGTTTGTCGATCTCGCCTTCCATCGCCTGAGCGATCCGGACATTATCGCCAATCTCGATGTCAACTCGTTTGAAGACGGCGTGCTTGCGCAAGTGGGCATGCCCTATGAGATCGAAATGCGCCATCGCTCTCCGCACTTCCTACATTCGTTCGCAGGCGAGCTCTATGCCGGTGGATATTACACCTATATGTGGGCTGGCGTGCTCGACAATGACGGTTATGCGGCGTTCGAGGAAGCTGGCGACCCGTTTGATGAGGCGCTCGCGCAGAAGCTCTATGACAGTGTTTTCTCCGCCGGCAACAGCCGTCCGGCAATGGACGCATATATCGGCTTTCGGGGCCGTGAGCCGCGGACCGAGCCGCTCTTAATCAATCGCGGATTGGTGGTGTCGCAGGACGAAGATTAGCGTCGACGCGCCGCAAGCAGAACAAGCGAGCGAGCGGGTCCCGCCGAGCGCCTGCCTGGCGCGAGCCCGCTACGTTAGCTTGCATAATAGGTCGGCGCCCCGGGCCCGACAGGTAGATCCAATCCAAAGGTCCAAAACACGAAGAAAGCGGACCAGGTAACGATGAAGAAAATCGTATACGGGAGCATCATGGCAATCAGGGTGCCGACGCCGAGGTCTCTGTCATAGCGGCTGGCCCAAGCGAGGATGAGGCCGAAATAACTCATCATTGGGGTGATGATATTGGTGGTTGAGTCCCCGATCCGATAGGCTGCCTGAATGACCTCTGGCGAATAGCCGATCAACATCAGCATGGGCACGAAAATCGGCGCCGTCACAGCCCACTGCGCCGAGGCCGAGCCAAGTGACAGATTGATCAGGGCGCACATGAAAATGAAAAAGAAGAAGACCACCGGACCGGTCAGCCCGCTCTCTTTCAAGAATTCTGCGCCTGCAACCGCGCTGATGGCCCCGAGATTGGTCCAACCGAAAAAGGCCACGAACTGGGCGGCGAAGAACACTAAGACAATGTACAGCCCCAACGAGGCCAGCGCGTCGGCCATTGCGTCGATCACGTCGCGATCACCTTTCATCGTCCCTGCGACACGGCCATACGTGTATCCCGTGACCATGAAGAAGATCAGGATCCAAACGACGAAACCATCAAAGAAGGGCGATCGCATCGCATCTTGCGTCGCTGGATCGCGCAAAACGCCCCATCCAGGAATAGAGTCGCCGCCAAACACCCATGATGTGAACGGGAGGGTTAGTCCTTCCCGCGGCAACAGCGAAAAGGCCATTGCCAGAAGGACACCGAGCAGAGCAACTCCCGCCCACGCCAAACCCTTTTTCTCTTTATCTTGCAGCTGTTCCATCATCGATTTGTCGAGAATGGTTTTGTCGGCGCGCGCGCTGTCATAAGCTCCAAGTTGCGGTTCCACGATGAAGATCGTCACCAAAGATCCGACCAGCGTAATCAAAAACGTCGACGCCACCATGAAGTACCAATTCGCCGTAGCGACGACTTGGTAAGTTGGATCGATCAACTGGGCCGCCTCCTCTGTGATCCCGGCGAGCAAAGGATCAATCGTCCCAATCAAGAGATTGGCGCTATAACCGCCAGACACCCCAGCGAACGCTGCCGCCATACCGGCCAGCGGATGGCGGTCTAAGGCATAAAAGATCGCGGCCGCGAGCGGAATCAGGACGACATATCCAACTTCGGAGGCCGTGTTTGACACGATCCCCGCGAACACGATGGCAACGGTCACCAAATGGCGCGGCGCGCCCAAGACCATGCTGCGAACGGCAGCCGATAAGAGCCCAGATTTTTCAGCGACGCCCACACCCAGCATCGCTACCAAAACGACGCCAAGCGGGGCGAAACTGGTAAAATTGTCGACAAGATTGGTAAAGATGCGTCGCAGACCATCCCCATTAACCAAGCTCACGGCGCGGATCATGCCATCCTCGGCCACACCCGACGCCCCGGCTGGTCGAGGGTCCACAACCGCTAGCCCCATCCAGCCGAACACGCCTGACAAAAGCACAATACCGAGGGCCAAAATGGCAAACAGGGTTACCGGATGCGGCAGGAGATTGCCGAGCCATTCCACGCCATCTAAAAACCGGTTGAAGGCATTGCGTTTCGAGCGCTCGGCGGTCGTGGAACTCTTAACCATGTTTTTCTCCGCGATCAAAAGAGGTTTGCAGCCCGAGCAGCGCACGATTGATCCTTCAGAATGTCAAGAAATGAGCTGCTCAATCGCGCCCTCACAGCCGCGCTCGCCCGAAAAGCAAACACGCGCATTTGCGGTTTCACGGATGTAAATCCAAGGGCCATAATGCTGACACCGCAGTGATGGCCTAAACAGTAAAATCTGATTTATTATTATATTTATCCAAATTATGATTTGTAAACTCGATTTACAAAACTGATTATTCCATTTTATACTTGAGTGTGGATTTAGGAGGAATCTACACGTGGGCACGGCTTGGCGAGACTTGCTATTGAACATAATTGTGGGCGCAGTTCTTATGCTCGCACCTGCGCACGCGGACGAGGCGTGCGAACGGTTTATGAGCACGGTCTTCGAGGGCGCTCTTGCCGGCGAGACAAGCAATCATCAGGATCCGACAGGCCATATCGAAACGGTGATTAAGGATCATATCGATTTGCCTGCCATTACCCGCTTCACCCTTGGCAAGTATGCAGGTCAGGTGCCCCGCGATGATTTAGCGACCTATCAGAACGCGCCGCAGACGCATTTGAGCACCATCCTGGCCGAACAATTGCAAAGTGTAAAAGGGCTAAACGCCGATATTCTGACCTCGGTCGACCGCAATCCAAATGACTGTTTTGTAGAGACTGTGATCCACAGCGCCGAGCAGGAAGATGTGTTCGTCATTTGGCGTGTCCGGCGCAGCGATCAGACCTATCGAATATTGGACCTGGCACTCAATCAAGCTGGAAGTCGAATTTGGCTTGGGATCGAACTGCGCGCCCAGGTTATGGCGCTCTATGAGCAATCGCGCGGCGATATCGGGTTTGTCATCGAGCGCCTCGACTTAGCGAATTAGGCTCCGTTTGGGTGCAGCCCTGCGCTGATGCGCCATGAGTCTGAGCATAAGCTCGAAAATTGGAGGCGGTCTACAACACCGCCAGACCGGACTCATCGCGGGGCCGTAAGCCGCCCACACCAAGAACCATCGTGCCCGCGACTGGTCTGCCGCCTTATCGGTTGGGGGCGGCATGAACGCCGCTACAATCCAACCCTCGATCCTAACATTATAGTTGGGCCAGTCAGATCAGGCAGGCCAGTCTCCAGTGATCGGGAAAAAAGCGGCCGACGACGGGCGCCGGCCAAGTCGGAGGAGAAACATTGGGGCCCCAGCTCCCGTCTCCCATCGGGATTAAAAAGACTTCTTCAGTTCAACACCGTAGGTCCGGGGTGCGCCGACAACACAGCGCTGCGGCGTTTGCAAATTTGCTGTTCCGCCGAGCGGCCCGCCAAAGGGTTGATTGAAAATCGAGGTGCAATAGCCTTCCTCGGTGAGGTTCTTGCCCCAAAGCGTCAGGCGCCAATTATTGTCCGACGCTGCAAGACCGATGCGCGCATTCACAAGCGAGTAAGCATCTTGAACCGTCTGAGGACTATTATTGGTGGTCGCACCAACGTTTTGCTCACCTATGTATTGCAGCTCGCCGCGCAAGAAGTAGTCCCAATCATTAATCCCGAGCTGGTCAGACCAATCGACAACGAGCGACCCTTGAACATCGGGCGAGAAGTGCGCTTCGCCGCCGGTCAGGTCTTGGACGGGTCCGCCTGGCAAGCCTGACGCATTTCGATAGTCGAGGAATTCGGAGTCGAGGAAAGACAGGCCGCTATTGATGGTCAATTGATCGAGCGGCGCCCAAATCAGGTCGGCCTCAAGACCCTGCTGCCGCAATTCACCGACATTGCGCGTAACAAACGAGATCCCATCGAACGCGCGATCTTGGAAGCCTTCTAGGTCCATACGATACGCGGTGACGTTCGCTTGCACAGTATTATTGAAGAACTGGCTTTTGATCCCAAGTTCGAAATTGTCGGAGGTTTCGGCCTCGAACACACGTTGAGATGGAGAAAGCGCTGGGAACGTGCCCTGGGTATTGAATCCACCGCCTTTATACCCCGTCGAGTAGGTCGCGAACACCATCACATCATCGATCGGGAACCAGCTGGCATTGGCAAAGTAAGTTAACTGATCATCGGTGAGGGTCGTTTCTGGAAGGCTTTCGGCGGAGCGAATAGAGAGCGCTGTTACGAAGACATTATTGATCGTACTCGTATAGGTGCCCTTCTTTTCTTCGTCGGTCCAACGCAGGCCTGCCGTGAGGGCCCACTGATCGTTCGGACGCCAGGTCCCCTGACCAAAGACCGCGTAGCTGGTCAGGTCTTGAGCAAACTCGACCACAGAGGCATTGTCCTGTTGCCCTGCCGCGCAGCCAGCCGCCGCACCGGCGCCCGCGAGCCCTGTGACAACATTTGAACAGAACTGAGCCCCCAAGTCCGAGGTGTCGAGGATGTCATAGGCTTCATCATAATAGAATCCGCCAACCACATATTCGAAGTCGCCTCCGCTTGGCGACAAAAGCTGAACCTCTTGGCTGAACGTCTGATTTTCGAACTCTTGAGCACGCGGGAAAAGCTGGGCAGGCAGCCTAAGCGAACTGCCGAAATTGCTCGCCTCCCAATCTCTAACCGATGTGATCGATCTCAGGATGTGGCCGGACCCGAACTCATAATCGGCGTGAAGCGACAATCCCCACTGAGAATCGTCGGAAAAGTCTCGGTGATCTTGATAGATCTCATGATCAAACGGGTCTGCAGCCGCTGCGAGGAAGGCGTCGCGCGCTGGCGCACCAAACAGAGCCCCAATCGTTCCACCAAAAACAGGGGTCGGAATGTTGTCAGCAAGCAGCTCAACGGTCTGGCCACCGAAATTGATCTCCGAATAATCAGCGGCAAGCTTAACAGAAAGCTGATCACTGACATTGAACAGAACCTTGCCGCGTAAATTCAAATCATCGCGTGCACCAAACTCTTGGCCGTCTAACAGATTGGTGCCGAAACCGCCGCGCTCCGAGTACTGCCCAGCGACGCGGACCGCGATCGTATCGGAGAGAACGCCGTTGAGGACGGCGCTTCCATTGTAAGCATCGAAATTACCCGCACCGATCGTCAGATCAGCTGTGTGACCATCGAAAGACGGGTCGTTGGTCCGAATGTTCAGCGCGCCCGCCGCTGTGTTTCGTCCGAACAAAGTGCCTTGCGGACCGCGCAAGACTTCGACGGTTTGAACATCGAGCAAATTGCCGAGAATTGACCCTGGGCGGGGATAGTAAACCTCGTCGATAAACACACCAACAGACGGTTCGATCCCGGCATTTCCGACGGAACCAACGCCTCGAATTTGGATACGAGCATTTGTCAGTTGGCTGGAACTCGGAAGCAAGAAATTGGGAGAGTAAAGCGCGATGTCCTGAAGCGTTTGCGCCCCAGACTCTTCGAGGAATTCCCCTGAATAAGCAGAGATAGAGATTGGTACATCTTGCACATTCTGCTCACGTTTTTGAGCGGTAACGGTAACGGTTCCAAGACGCGCTTCGTCGTCATCCTCGCCGCTTTGATCTTGTGCGTTGACGGCTGTGCTCGACATACCAGCGATGGCAATTGCGGCGACCGACGATGTGATAATTGTTTTCTTCATGCTTGGTTTCCTCCCTAAGCGCGATCTTTTCGATCTTATGGTTCGTCCGCGGTTGGCGAGAAACGCGACTGGAGGCGCTCCAGACTGTTTCACATTCCGGGATCTCCTTTCGCCGGTAGCGAAGATGATCTAGCAAGAATACCAACAAGTTGGCAGTTCAGAGAGTGACAAGATGGGGAGTCCACCGAGAGGAATACTCGAGCCGGGCATAACGGAAGAGGTTTTGGATCTGTTTCGCGCAAACGGAACCAGGCATACTTATCAGAAAAATCAGCTCGTCATTGCGGTGGGAGATGATTTCGACAATCTCTTTCTCATTGAAGCTGGCAAATTCTCATTTTCGAGCATCGATAGACATGGCAGAAGCTCTGTCTACGGATATAAAAGCCCCGGATCGTTGTGGGGGCTGGCAGGCGTTTTATTAGGAACACCGGCATCTTTCTTTTTTGAATCCGTTGCAGAAAGCGTCGCTGTTTGTGTGAGTCGAGAGGCGCTTTGGGCGCTCATCGATCATGATCCAGTCATCCGGCGCGCGATCATTCGCAGATTAGGATGGGCGGTGTTCGAGGCGACCACATTTGGCCACGAAGAGCGAATGCTGCCCCTTAAGAAACGATTGGCGAACTTTTTGATCCGCAACGCAGACGACGATGGCGTGCTGGAATTGCCGCAATCGGTTCTCGCTAGGAATTTAGGGGTCTCGCGATATGCCGTTGGAACACAGCTTCAAATGCTCAAACGGTTGAACTTGATTGAAATCGAGTATGGTCGCGTGCGCATTCTAAATAGATCAAGATTGATGCAGTTCGGAGAGCCGTCTTAGTTGCCTACGGCAAATGCCAAATAGATGGCAGTCATCAAATTGCTCCCTGTGCAAGTCAATACAACAAGGAGGCGATCATCATGCGAACTGTGGTTTTAATGTGCCTTGTTTTAGTGTTTATTTTGCTGGGTCAGGGGCGCGCGTTGGGGGAAAATATGCGTTTGGAAGACCGCGCACGAATTGCCGATCAAGTCGCTAAGTACGCGCAACTCTGGGATCGCAAAGACGTCGAAGCGTTCTCCCAATTGTTTACCGAAGATGCCGTCATCGAATGGCATTTTGCAGATGCGACGGCGCAGCCACCCTTGCTGAAAGGTCGTGAGAACATTCTTCAATATGGCCACAAAGCCCAAGCAGAGCGACTCGCCGGTCGCCAATCACGACACCATTTTTCTAACCTCATCTTCGAAGATCTAACTGAAACCAGCGCGCTCACGGAGCATATGTTTATGGTCACGCACGTGACCCCAAGCAATCCTCCAATTGTCAGATCAACCGGCATCTATCGAATAGAATGGCGCAAGACGGATGAAGGCTGGCTAATGTCTCACAGGAAACTCTTTATTGACCGTCGCGCTGATTGAGTTTTCGTCGCAACCGCACGATAAGACGAACCGGACGATGACACATCGCAGGGAGATCCAGAATGCAATTCAGCCTTTCCAATCTGAGCGTTCGAGCAAGCGGTTTTCTCTTTGCGATCGTGTTGCTTTCGTATGACATCGGCGACGCCTTCACAAACCTCGTTTCGGCCGAGGCCCAAGCACCGTCGACCGAGCGCGTAGAGGTTACGATCGAGAATTTTACCCGCGCTGAGACAGATCGGTACCTAAAGTCGAGAGTAGACGCGGGTGGACTTAGCAGCCTCTATCATTCGCGCGCACCGGTTTCGATTGATAAACAACCTGTCGTTCGGGCGAACCGTGATAATCTCCTCTCTTATGGCGTGTTCGATTTAACCACGCCCGTGACCATCACCTTACCTGATCCAGGGGAGCGATTTCAGTCGCTCAGAGCGATCAATCAGGACCATTATATCGTAACGGACACCTATGAGCCGGGGTCGCATACTTTTACAGAAGAGACGGTTGGCACGCGTTATCTTCACCTTTCGGTACGCATTCTGGGTGATCCCGATGATCCTGAAGACTTAGCAAAGGTGCATGCGCTACAGGATCAGATCATAATCGAGCAGGCCGAAACAGGAGACTTCGTCATTCCAAACTGGAATGCTGAACAGCGCGATCAACTCCGCAAGGCAATCATTGGACTGGTTCCCTTCACACCGGACAGTGTCCGGATGTTCGGCGCCAAGACGGAGGTGGATCCGGTCAAACACTTGATCGGCACAGCAGGTGGCTGGGGCGGCGGTCCCACTCACGCTGCCTATTATGAGAATGTGACGCCGATCTCGCAGACGGGTTCAGAGGTTCTCGAGGTCCGTGTTGATGATGTGCCCGTTGACGCCTTCTGGTCGATTTCCGTCTACAATGCAGAGGGCTTTTTCGAACCGAACGCGTATGGCGCTGGTTATTCCATTAACAGCGTCACCGCCAAGCCATCGGAGGATGGCAGCGTCACACTTCGGTTTGGAGGCGACCCAGACGCGAAGAACTTCCTGAATGTCTTTGAAGGCTGGAACTACACTGTGAGATATTACCGACCTCGCGAAGAATTGCTAAGTGGCGCTTGGCGTTTCCCCACGCCCACCTCTGTCGAATGAAGTGTGACGCGTGTCATTCCGCCTTATTAGGTGCCACATAAGTTTCCGCCCGATCGTAGCGCGCGAGCCAATCCTCAGGCGGGAATGGAAGATGCCGGCTCTCCTTATCTCGAGCCGGTATGAAGGCAGGTTGCGGATCATTCGACCGCACCTGTTCTAGCCAAAAGGCTCCATCATAAGCCCCGCTATTTCCGCGCGGTGCGATCAGATCGAGATCGCCATCCCCGTCCATATCGGTGCTCACGAACATGTCATACATCCCGCGAACGCGCCGCGACACGTCGTGTCGTTGCCAGGTTTTTGACGCGTCCCCTGGATTCTCGAACCATGAGATTCGACCCACAGACGCAGAAGCGTCAATGCCTGGCTCATCATAGTCACGCGACGCGCCGGAATAGCTGCCAGCCAGGATATTGATCCCCGAATAGCCGCCCGTAACGGCATCCAAATCCCCGTCGCCATCGATGTCTGCCAGATGGATGCCGATCACCCAGTCTGGCAGCGTGTGGCCGATCCTGTGAAAGCGCCATGGCGCCGTAAGAGATGCGGGTTGTTCGAGCCATCCCAGACCGGCTTGCAATCCGGTGATAGCGTCTCCCCGTTCAATCACGTTCACGACGAGGTCGATGCGGCCATCTCGGTTCAGATCAGCGGCATCGGCTTGAAACGCATTCGCCAAACCTCGCCACGGTCGAGTGATCTCAAAGGCCGGCTCGATTTCGATTGGAAATGGGCGGAACTCAACGTCATTATCGGAAAGCTGTCCCGCATTCTGCAACAGAACCAATTCCTGCTTGACGCGCTTTGCCGCGAGCACATCCATATCGCCATCTCCGTCCACATCGAGCGGCAGGGCTGTGTTCGGCACCCCTTGATTAAAGATCACCTGCTCCTGCCAACTTTCATCTTGCAACGGAGGGCCGGTAAGCGTGAAGATCGAGGTCGCCCCATTCACAGCAACATCGATGCCTGGACGGACGATGTCGGGTGCACCTTTATTGGCTGCGCTAAGATCCAGCTGTCCGTCGCCATCAAAATCAGCGACAAAGACACGAAGCCAAGACCCGCGATTTTGAGTGATTGTCGGGATGATGCTTTGCCAGGTGCGATTGCGGGTCCCGACGCCCGGATTCTGCAAATATATCAGATGCGCGTCTTCGCAGGCTGCAACGACATCTACCCATCCGTCTCCATTAAAATCGCCAATAGCGACATCTTCGATCGCGCCGACCGCGGCACCGTCTGCAAGCGTTTTGAGGTCCCAAATACGCGGATCACCCGTGCCATAGGCAACGCGCAAATGGTTTGAATCTTCTTGCGCTGTAACGACATCAAGGTGTCCATCCTGATCCAAATCGGCCACAGCGATTCCGTCCCCACCACGGATTGGAATGCCGCCATTCACTTGCTCATCATCGATAATGTGCTCGACCCACGAAATATATTGGCCATTCTCGGTCATCGCTTGCGTCAAAGCGTTGGCTACGGTGATCGGTTCCGATGGCTCAGTCGCACTCGTGCAGCCAGCGGAGAGCACCAATAGCGTCGCCCAGCAGAAGCTTTGTATATGCATTCTCGTCTCCCAACCCCGTCTCCGAGTATCCGGCAGCTCACCCACGCCAGCCGAAGATCTCCGGATTAAGGCGCGAAACTCGACCGGGCTTGTACCCCCCATCGATCGCCGCGTTTGGTGACGACGTAAAGCGATTGATAGGTGCGCAGCGGTTCACCTTCTTCGTTGAAACGCGTGAACTCAACGCTGAAATGGACCTTATCACTCCCGGCCTGTACAACTTGGATACTGTCCCACGCTGAATAATGCCAACCGGTCATTTCCGCAAATAGCGCAAAATCCATCTCTGCCATTACGACCTCAGCGCTATCCGCAATGCGCACGTCGCCGCTGGCGATGCGAATATGGGGATAGTGGAATGTCCCCGCCCAAGCCTCTTCATCCCGGGCGTTGAACGTCGTCATGAAGTCGTCCATGATCTGTCGCGCGGCAGCGATCGCTTCTGAATGGGTCTGCGACATCGCCTGCTTTGGGTAAAAGAAAGACAGAGCCACGCCAAGACCGACCGCCGCAAGCAAACCCAACAACCATCGGTAAACCTTCATCCGCATTCTCCCTTTCACCATCATAACTCAGTTGGGGTGCGCAAAGCGATTGGGGACATGCGATCTCGTATTCGTCAATGTCAGCATCGTGCAAAGTTACGCTTTGCGCGCCGCCGCCCGCGGTTTCGTTTAGGGCATGTATCGCAAAACGCGTTTCCGCGATCGCCGACCAAGCTCGTTTTACCATTCAATCGGAATCGCGCCGCAGAAAACGGAGGTTCCATCACGGGGATGTACGTCGTCTCTGATCTACCTTCAGAGCGTCCTATCGCTTTGCCAAATTGTACCGAACGTCAGAGCTAAACCCGATTAACGACAGGGATTTCAGCAAGATAGGTGTCAGGAAATGGTGCCCCCACACGGACTCGAACCGCGGACCTACGGATTACAAATCCGTTGCTCTACCAGCTGAGCTATAGGGGCACTGGCGGGTGATTTATAATGCTGTCCGGCAAAGCGCAAGGCGTCATGACAAGATCATGCAGTTGCCACATTTGATCCTCGAACCGGCACGTTTTCGCCGCCTCATGCAGGTCTCTTAGCCGCAGCAAGACTGGAACTGGCTATGAAAACAACCCTTCTAACCTGCCTCATCAGCGTCGCCGCCGGAGCCGCCATGGCGCAGCCTTTGCCCGCGCCGCCAACCGCAATTTACACGCAGACGCCGCAGGTTTCATGCGCGCAGGAGACGATCAATCTCTATTTTGCCACTGGCGAGAGTGCGCTGACACCCGCCTCTTATGGGCTGCTTGAAGCAACCAAGGCACGGTTGCGGGGCTGCATTCTCAGCCATGTCGCTTTGCGCGCAAGCGTGGCGGATGCCGTTGATCCGCAGGCCAGCAAAAGGCTCGGCAACGCACGCCTATCCTCTGTGATCGCTGCGCTGGAAGCGCATGATCTTGCTGGCGCCGATCTCCAGACAGCGCCGATCCCCGCAAACGCTCCGTCTTCAGTACAATGGCCGACGGATCGACAGGTCGAAGTGACGTTCACCGCTTGGGCCCCGGAGATCAGCTAGGCATCCACCCGTTCCCTCCCACTTGCTCCTCTTACTCACGTCGGAGCAATACCTCGCCTCGGATCGCTTTTGTGATCCGGGGCGTTTGTTTTTTGCGCAGCCCGCAGCGCCTAGTCGAAGAAAGACAAAACGGCCGCTCCGGCAACAAAGCTTACCAGCACATGACCACCATCCACCAGCAGGCCCGTCAACGTCCCAAAGGGCGTGTAGACCGGATCATAGGCCATAAGCGGCAGCCCGACTAAAACGCCGACACCGACGGCCAAGACAATTGCGCCGGTGTGCGTTTTAGCGCCGCTTTTCTGGATCAACCAGCCGAGCCCAAGGCTCAAAACGATCGAGATGACAAAGCCCCAAAGCAGCACCATTGGCTCGGGTTGACCGCTATTGTCGACGGTTTGCAACCCATCGGCCGTAAGCCATTGCAGCGTGGTTTTAGCCTCATCGCCATAAAACATGCCATTCGATTGCATCCAGGGCTCGGTGAATAAGATCCCGTACCAGATGAAGCCAACAAAATAGATTGCGACGCCTCCGAGCAAGGCACCTAAGAGATTGACCCCTGCAATTTTTGGCATGCTTCCCTCCTCAAGGCTGTTCCCTTTGTCCGATGACGCGATTAGACAGGCGCATCGTGTGTCGTTACCCCGACCAATGCTGCGTCATGACCGTAAAGGAAGGCCCATTTTGAGTAAACGCCGGATCCTGATCACCTCAGCTCTGCCCTATATCAATGGGATCAAGCATTTGGGGAACCTGGCCGGCTCGATGCTGCCAGCAGACGTGTATGCGCGTTTTCAGCGCCTACAGGGTCACGAGGTGCTGTATATCTGCGCCACCGACGAACATGGCACACCGGCCGAGCTCGCCGCACAAGCGGCTGGGATCAGCGTACAGGCCTATTGCGACGAGCAGTACGAGATCCAACGCGCGGCGGGCGATGGCTTTTCTTTGTCCTATGACTGGTTTGGGCGATCCTCCAGTTCCGAAAACAAAGCCCTGACACAGCATTTTGCACACGTCCTGGAAACCAAAGGCTTGATCGAAGAGCGGGTGTCGAAACAGGTCTACAGTGTCGATGATGGTCGGTTTTTGCCAGATCGCTATGTCGAGGGCACTTGCCCGCATTGCGACTATGACAAAGCCCGCGGTGACCAGTGCGATAATTGCGGTCGGCTTTTGGATCCGGTGGACTTGATCAATCCCTATTCCGCCGTCTCTGGCGGCACAAATATTGAGATCCGGGACACGGCCCACTTGTTTTTGCTGCAATCGAAACTGCAAGAGCGCATTCGCAGCTGGGTCGAGGCGTCGAAGGAATGGCCGCAACTTGCCCGCTCGATCGCGCTCAAATGGCTGGATGAAGGCTTGCGCGACCGCGCCATCACGCGCGATCTCAAATGGGGGGTTCCAGTGCTCGGCGCCGACGGGTCCGCGCGTCCTGGCTTCGAAGAGAAAGTCTTTTATGTTTGGTTCGACGCGCCCCTGGAATACATCGCAGCGACGCAGGAATGGGCGACCGCCACGGATGGCGATTGGCAGTCTTGGTGGCGCGAAGACGCGGGCGCCGAAGCGGTCGAATATGTCCAATTTATGGGTAAGGACAATGTCGCCTTTCACACGGTCTCTTTTCCGGTCACAATTTTAGGGTCTGGCGAACCCTGGAAGGTCGTCGATAAGCTTAAAGCTTTTAATTGGGTGACTTGGTATGGTGGCAAATTCTCGACCAGTCAGAAGCGCGGCGTCTTTATGGACCAAGCATTGGACTTATTGCCCGCTGATTATTGGCGCTGGTACCTGATGGCGAATGCGCCGGAAGGCTCCGATGCGGCGTTCACCTGGGAAGGCTTCCAAGCCGCAGTGAACTCGGATTTGGCAAATGTGCTCGGTAATTTCGTCAATCGCATCACCAAATACACGGCCAGTAAGTTTGACGGCGTTTTGCCCTCAGAAGGGCGCCCTGGTGAGGACGAGGCTTGGATCGCGCAGGAGCTAAAAACGCGGCTTGCGGCGCTGAGCACGCATTATGAGCAAATGGAGTTTCGCAAAGCCGCTGCTGAGACGCGCGCAATTTGGGCGGCCGGCAATGAGTATCTGACGCGCGCCGAACCCTGGGTGAAGTATAAGGCAGACAAAGCCGCCGCCGCAATCGGGGTCCGGACCGGGCTAAACCTCGCCGTTGTGTTTGCGATTGTGGCGCAACCCCTCATTCCGAACACGGCGAAACTGATCTTGGACACGCTCGGCATTCCAGACGAAAACCGAAACTGGCCGTCGGCGGAGGATGATGAGCTGCTCGATGCGATCCCCCCTGGCCTGCCCGTCAGCCCGCCGCCGGTTCTGTTTCAAAAGATCGAAGATGCGATGGTGGCAGAATGGACTGAACGCTTCGGCGGAGACGAGGTGTAACCGGATGCCCTTGCAAAATCGCGTTGATCCATTTGGGCTTATTCATGCGGTTCCTGATCGCGGCACTTTTATGGGCAATCGCGGCGGCTGTTTTCATACGGATGAAAAAACCCTCAAGCGCACACATTGGAAAACGCGGCAATGGATCACCTGTGCGCTGGCCTTTAAAGGACGCCAGCGCGAACAGATGATGCCAGGCAAATATACCGAACTTTTCTTCCTAGATGAGGCCACCGCTTTGGCGGCGGGACATCGGCCCTGTTATGAGTGCCGTTACGCCGATGCAAAACGATTTCGCGAGGCCTTGATGCGGGCTGGCGCATTTCGGTATCGCCCTAAAGCGAGCGATCTTAGCGATGCCATTGCGGGCGAAATTCAAAATGTCCTGAAAGGCAAAACGGACCGGCCCGTGGTCGACCCGACGCAATTGCCCGACGGGGCGATGTTCACGACGGGTGCGGCCGCTTTTCTGAAATGGCAAGGCGCCGCCCATCCCTGGCACTTTTCGGGCTATGGCGCGCCGCAGAGCCTGCCGACACGTGGCATCCGGCTGACACCGCATACCACCTGCCAAGCGCTAGCACATGGCTATAAGCCGAGCCTACATCCAAGTGTTTCGACTTAATCAACCGGTCGCGTGACAATCAGCTCATTGATCCGGCGCGCTTTGCCCTTGGCGAACAAGACATTGTGCAATTCCCAGACCTCGCCATCGCCAAGCGTAATTTCAATATCTCCGGTCACCACTAGACCGAGCATGCGATGCCGGAGGAAATCGTCTTTGCGATACTTACAGCGCGCCGCGGCGCCACTTTCGGCGCGATCCCCGGTGCCCCAGACCACTTTCTGGTGGATCTGTCCGGGCACGATTTCGTAGTATTTGACGCGATCGAAGCCAAAAATCATCACCGCCCACATGATAAAAACGGAGATACCGATAAACGCATAGAAGGATGCACTCATGCGGATATCGAGCCCGCCGAGAAACCGCGCGATCGGCTCTGATAGGTTCGCAGTGAATAATAAAATCAGCCCGATCGCTAAGATCAGACCGAAAATCACAGAATTTGCACCCCGCAATCTGACAGTGGTCGAAAAGATCACGAACACGAGAGTGAATACAAAAGTCTGCCCTTGAACGCGCGCAGCCGCCTCTTCGTTTAGCAAGCCGGTGCCCTGAAAGAAAAAGAAAAGAAGCCCGAGAAACCAAATCGGCCACCAATAGAGAATGGGCGAATGCGTATAGACACGCTGCGTGCCCAACTGATCGAGGGCAGTCAAACCACTCGCAGGCGCTGCGGTTTCACCCGTCGTCGTGTTTGCCTCGCCTGCTTGTTCCGCCATCGCCGCGCCTCCATTCACTTTGCAAGCTTAGCAAGAGGCCGGTTCAAGACAAATCGATTTTTCAGACGCGGAAAGAGGCGCCTTAGGCGGCGTCTTCTGCTTGGGCTATTCGCTGCAATTGCTGCTGCTCGAGCGCCATCAATGCCATCCCTCGAAACAGCGTTCCGCGGCTCGCATCCCGTTTGTAGCTGAGCCGCTTATACAGCGTGATCATGCCCGTGCAGATCTTCGCGTCATTCTCACCGCCACGCTCTTCCTGAGCCATCAGATCGAGCATCTCTGCAACCTCAGGCTCCAGGGTGGAGACGTTCAGCATCCAATTGGTGACTTCTTTCTCGGATGCTGCGCGGCGATTTGCGAGGGTTTGCGGGGCGTTCAAAAGATCAATGATGAGCTGGGTTTCGCGTTGACGCAGCTCGTAAGGAAAATCAGTCACTTTCTGCAAAGGCAGCCCGTCAATATTGCGCACGCAATCGGCTGGGTCTTCTGTGTTGAGGTGCTGATAGGTCGCGATCATGACATCGATCATGTCTTTCACGTGTTCATCACTGGCTCCCCGCGAAAGTGACAAGATCTCATCGATAAAAATCGACCGCATCCGCATTCCCGCGACATATCCGGCATCTCGCGCGGACCGCCCGCGCACAAACTCTTCAAGCGCAATCGCGCGAAAATCCGAATACAGTTTTGGTCGGCGATCTTTTAAGGCGATGAACACTTCGCCATACTTATCTCCCTCGTCGACCAAACGCTGGACCTCGGCATCGAAGGTCGACGGATCGACCGCTGGGCCGCTGCCACAGGCGGCGAGCCCGAACACACCACAGGCCAAAAGGATAGACTTCAATCGATCGCTCAAACTCATCATGCCTTCTTTCATGCAACGCAAACCGCGACTCGCGCCGCTCAGCCTTTCGAGAATTCATGCCAAAATTACCTTAATATGCAGATAAGTGCGGGCATGTATTTCATTCGGGTTTGGTAACGCGTTCGGCCGCGACGACGACTTTCGCCGGACGGTGCGCTGGTCCGGCGCCGCAATTGGACGCGCGATAAATCGATGCCTGATTATGGCGACGTTCTGGCCAGCGCGAAGCTCCGGATCCTAAACCGCGCCGACTAACTTTCGGGACAGTCCGTCGAGTTGCCAATATCGACACTCATATCCGGCCGGGCATCTCTCCTAAACGAGTTCCCGCCACGAGACCCCTAGCCGTCGTCACAAGCGTTTGTAGTGTCGCCGATAAGAGACCAGACGAAGGAAAGCAGCATGGATGTCAGCACCGCCATCAAACAAAGGATATCAACCCGCGCATTTCTCGATACGCCGCTTCCCGAAACCGAGGTCAGGCAATGGCTGCAAGATGCGCAGCGCGCTCCATCCGGCGGCAATCTACAGCCCTGGCGGGTCATTGCTGTCACTGGCGCCGCGAAGCAGGCAGTGATCGATATGGCCGCATCCAAGCTGGCTGAAAACCCTCGCGGCGAGCCGACGGACTACCCGATCTATCCCGACTATATCAGCGATGCGCAAAACACGCGGCGCCGCGCGGTCGGAGAAGAAATGTATGGTAAGATTGGTATCCCGCGCGAAGACAAAGCTGGTCGATTGATGTGGTTCGCGCGCAATTATCGATTTTTCAATGCGCCGCTTGCGCTATTTATAATTATGGATGAACGCGTTGGTCACGGCCAGTGGGGGCATACGGGCATGTTCATGCAGACGCTTTGCTTACTCGCCGAAGAACGCGGTTGGGGCACTTGTATGCAGGAATGCTGGGGCATTTTGCGCCCCAGCTTGAAAGCGCATTTTGGCCTGGCTGAGCATGAATTGGTTTGGTGCGGAATGGCGGTGGGACTCCCTGACGCTTCGGATCCAGTCAATGAGATTTATACCGACCGCGCAGAGCTTAACGAGTTTGCCGAATTGCGAGGGTTTTAGCCGCGATCTGTTCAAACTCGCGCCATACTCCCACCGCACGGTGACGGGTATGGACGCCACACGCCGCACTTGCCTCAGTCAGGTTTTCAGCCTGCCATTTTTGCCGCTCTTGCGCCAAGATGAGCTTGCCAAAGCGGGTCGTTTAATCGCCAAAGCGCGCACCCAAATCGGGGTCACGCTGTTTTACGATCCAGCCTATATGGCCCTCGATTATCCCGGCGGAGATGTGCCCCGCGATCGCGGTGTTTGCATCGATGTCATCATCCGGGCCTATCGGGACGCATTTGCATTCGATCTTCAAAAGCATGTCCACGAAGACATGGCCGCGAATTTTGGCGCTTATCCGAACCGCTGGGGCCTAACGCGCACGGACCGCAATATCGATCACCGCCGCGTCCCGAATGTCGAGACCTGGCTGGCACGCCAGGGCCACGAATGGCCGGCTTCCGATTGGCAGCCAGGGGATCTTATGACCTGTCGCGTTGGCGATACACTGCCGCACATCGGCATCCTCTCGAGCCGGAAAGATCGCAGTGGCCGCTGGAAGGCGATCCACAATATCGGCCTCGGCACGCTCGAGGACAGTCGCATCTGGGCCTATGGCCAGAAAAGACGGTTCCGGTTTTTACCGGGGTGAAATAGTTACAAGCAAATAATAAAATAAACTATAAATATTGCTCTTTACTGTATAATTATATATATCTATATAATGATCTAATCAAACGCCCAGTCAAAACAAGTATTTTTGATATGATAAAGACCTTTTTTTTAACTATTTCGCTTCTTGGACTTATCGAATTGTCATCTAGCGAGGCGCAAACACCCGATCATACCGTCTGCCTAGGTTTGAATTGCGACTTGCCAGGGACGATACCGGACCCATATACCTTGTATGACAAGTTGATTGTGTATGATAACTATTTAGCTCGGCAGAATTGGCGCTCCTATTCCGGAGCGGAATGGGACGGTCCGCGTGAGCAATGCTTGCAACGGTGTCAGCAAGACTACCTTAAATGGAGGGCGTCGTGTTTCGCAGTTTTCGGATCACCTTCGGTCGAGGAAGACCCGGATGATGCAGATGCGCGGGATGCTTGTCTAGATGCCGGCAGACATCGTCGCACCGAATGCATATCACCCCGACAGTTATTGAGTTGCCAGTAAAACAACCGGCTGGCCTATTTAGCAAAGCGCGCTAAACAAGCGCCATGAAAATTGCGACTTGGAACGTCAACTCCGTGAAAGCGCGCCTCCCGACCGTGTTGGAGGTGCTGAAAGCCATCGACTGCGATGTCGTCTGCTTGCAAGAAATCAAGTGCGAGACCGACGCATTCCCATATATGGAGATTGAAGACCTCGGCTACACCGTCGAAGCGCACGGGCAGAAGAGTTATAATGGGGTCGCGCTGCTGTCTCGCTTTCCGCTCGAAGATGTCGTGCGAGGCCTGCCGGGGAATGAAAGCGACGAGCAGGCGCGCTATATCGAAGCGCTTGTTTTGTCTGAGTCGCCGGTGCGGGTCGGCGGCTTGTATCTGCCAAACGGCAATCCCGCCCCTGGCCCGAAATATGACTATAAACTCGCGTGGATGGACCATCTCAAGACTCACGCCGCCGACCTCATGGTCGCCGAGGAAGCTCTGGTTCTGTGCGGCGATTATAATATTATCCCGCGGGCAGACGATTGCTGGGATGAAACGATATGGGCAGATGATGCGCTTGCTTTGCCGAAGAGCCGCGCTGCGTTTCGCCGTCTCAAGCATCTAGGCTTGACCGAAGCGTTCGAAGCCGATGATAATCGCGGTCACCAATATACCTTTTGGGATTATCAAGGCGGCGCCTTTCCAAAGGATCATGGTATCCGCATTGACCACCACTTGCTCAGTCCACAGGCGGCAGATCGGCTCGAAAGCGTGGAGATTTTTCGCAAAGCACGCGCGATGGACAAGCCATCGGATCATGTTCCAGTGATCGTCACCTTGCGCGACTAAACCCGTATCAGAAGCGACCAGCTTACTTCTGGTCGACGCAGCGCGCCGTATACACAGCGACTTCATCATTCAGGCTGGCCGCTTGTGCTTGAAGGACGTTTTCTTGCTGCATCAAATCAGCTTTCAGCGCTTCATACTCCGCCTTGGCCTGATCGGCCGTTGCGGCATGGCTGGCACTCACCAAGCGATGAATTTCGACATCTTCCCACACATCGCCTGCCGCTTCGACTTGGTCGACGAGGGTCTGCCGCTCGTTCGCAATGTCGATCAATTGGCTCTGGCGATCTTGAAGATTGGCCGCTTCTTGGGCACAGCTCAAGGCGCTGGCGGCGGGCACCAGCAGCAGCGCGATTGCAGAAAAGAGCATTGGGGCGGAAATCACTGTTTTCATGCAGACTTCTCTAAAATGAAGCGACTGAAGCGCGCCTGAACGTAAACGCCTAGATCTCGTCCAAAGTGTGGCGGGTCCGCCGCAAGCGCACCAGTTTTACGGATCGCGATAACGCTTCAATTTGGCCGGATCGGCAAAACTATCAATTAAATTGAAGATTGCCGCAAAATCATCCAGCAATTCACGCACCCGGTCGGGATTGTCTAGCGGGGTAAACAGACTTCCCGGCTCAAACAGATTGCCGCCCTCCAGCGCGATCAGGAGCTCATTATCTCGGAACGCACAGCGCAATTTGCCCCCGCGAAACACTTTTTCGAGCTCGACCAGGCGTTGCATCAGATCTGGCGTCAGCAAATAGCGCGCTTCGACTTGATCCGTGGAATAAACGTCGAAGGCTTGCTCGAAGGCGTTTGACTCAAGTGTCACACGCTCCATGCCGCGCGGTCCGGAAATCCGGTTCAATATGCCAGCATCGCGCATCACCATGGTCCGGCCGAGAAAGGCTTTGTGGAACTGAAACCGCAGGCATTGCCCGGAGAACACGGTGACCCATCGCGTTCGGGAGCGGCCGCGAGAATCGGTTGAGCGGCGACGCTGCTGCAATCGCGCCTCGAAAAACTCAAAGGCGACCCCGCTGCGGTCACCGGTCAAACGATCCTCGAACCCGGCAACATCCCAATCCGGTACAAGGCCAGCGCTGCGCCAATCCACCAGATGGGTTTGCGTGCCCGGTGCGGGATCAAAACGCATCTCAAAGCGCGTCGCGATCGGATCGACGATCATCGCCTTTGCACGTTTGCCGATTTTATTTAACGGTCCGCGTCCCGCGCCATGGACCGCAAAACCGATCACAGCCGCGACCAAAGCGAGCTGCGGCACGCGAAACGCAACGAAGCCCACCACCGCGCCCAAAACGCCGATCAATATACCGATCCATGTCCAACGTTTCGCCGTGTTTGCGGCAGCCACTCGATCCTCTTCTTGCGCGCGTAAAGCCGGCTGCAGCTCATCCTGATAGATCTGCGGAAAGTCAGCAAAATCGCGCGGTAAACCTTGCATCGCTCGGAGGATCAAAGGATCAATTTCCGGTGATGGTGGCGTTTCTTCGCTGCTTTTGGCCATTGCCAGGAGTCCTCTTGTACGACGTCCTAGATGGACCGAGCAGGCCCATTTCGCAATTGTTTCCGACCTCTCTAAGCCAGCGCAGGCAAGACTACAGACCTAGGCCACCGTTAGAGGCGCAGGCGCTCTTTCGGATCTGCAAAGGCCTCGACCAGGTGCATATCGCGGCGAAGGCTCTGTGCAACATGCAGTTATCGACCAAGGCCAGCGTCTAAATGAGTGTTATCGTCCCTGGGCGCGTCATATGTCCGCATAGACATGGCGTTCTCCGGCAAACCCTTCATGGGTTACCGCGCCGAGATGGGCTGGTCCGACCAGTTTTGCAAATTTTGACAGCGTCCCGTTGCCATACGCGGTGACCCGCGGCTGCCAATTGCGGCGTCGATCTTCGAGTTCGGCGGGGGTCAGTTTGACGTCAATCGTCCCCGCTTCGGCATCAATGGAAATCATGTCCCCGTCTTGGATCAAGCCGATCGGACCGCCTTCTTGCGCCTCAGGCCCGACATGTCCGATGCAGAAGCCACGCGTTGCGCCAGAGAAACGCCCATCCGTGATCAGGGCGACTTTATCGCCCATGCCCTGACCGTATAGCGCCGCCGTCGTCGACAGCATTTCACGCATGCCGGGTCCCCCTTTTGGGCCCTCATAGCGGATGACAAGCACCTCGCCCTCTTTGTATTCGCGATTTTCAACCGCCTTGAAACAGGCATCCTCGCCGTCAAACACGCGGGCTGGACCGGTGAATTGCAGTTTTTCAAGGCCCGCCACTTTTACAATCGCACCATCCGGCGCCAAAGAGCCCCACAAGCCAACCACGCCGCCTGTCTCTGTGATCGGCTTGCCAGCGGGATAGATGACTTTTTGGCTCTCATCAAAGGTGATGTCCGCCAAATAGTCCCCCCAACTTTTGCCAGTAACAGTGAGACAATCGGGATGGATGATGTTTTCATCCATCAGTGTCTTCATCAGCATAGGCACACCGCCCGCCTCACCGAAATCCTTGGCGACATAGTTCCCGCCTGGCTTCAGATCCGCCACATAAGGTGTGCGCTCGAACACTTCAGCAACATGGCGGAGTGTGAACTCGACGCCGCATTCATGCGCCATTGCTGGTAAATGGAGCGCTGCATTTGTCGATCCCCCCGTGGCCGCGACCACGATGGCGGCGTTTTCGAAGGCTTCCCGCGTGCAAATCTCTCGCGGCCGCAGATTTTTCTCGATCAGATCCATAACCACCCGGCCCGAGGCACGCGCATAGCCATCTCGGTCCGTCCATGGCGCTGGCAAAGCGGATGATAGGGGCAAAGCCAGACCGATGGCCTCGCTCACACAGGCCATCGTATTGGCCGTAAACTGCCCCCCGCATGCGCCATCGCCTGGGCAGGCAACTTTCTCTAAGGCGCGAAGCTTTTCATCGCTCATCTCGTTCGAGCCCGCGGCGTGCGCACCGACCGCTTCGAACACATCCAAAACCGTGACATCCCGGCCCTCAAAGCTGCCCGGCATGATCGAGCCGCCATAGAGGAAGACCGAAGGCACATTCAGACGCAGCATCGCCATCATCATGCCCGGCAGCGACTTATCGCAGCCCGCAACACCGACCAGCGCGTCATAGGAATGACCCCGCATGGTCAGCTCAACTGTGTCAGCGATCCAATCCCGGCTCACCAAGGAGGAGCGCATGCCTTCATGGCCCATGGCGATGCCATCAGTGACCGTGATGGTGCAAAATTCCCGCGGTGTGCCATCGGCGGCTTTCACGCCTTCGGAAACCGCATGTGCCTGGCGCATCAGCGCTGTGTTGCACGGGGCCGCTTCATTCCAGCAGCTCGCAACACCGACAAATGGCTTTTGAATGTCCTTGGTGCTCAGGCCCATCGCGTAATAATAGCTGCGATGCGGGGCCCGCGCCGGACCTTCGGTGACGTGCCGGGACGGCAATTTCGATTTATCCCAAGTCTTGCTCATATTAGCATTCCTTCATTGCGCCGTGCCTTAGCCCGTCGACGAAAAGCTGTCACCTATAAGGCGGGGCTATTCTTGCTCAAAGATCGCGGTTTGCATCCCATCTGGGTCAATCATGCCGCGATACATGCCCTTTGAGTTGAAAACATACTCGAACTGGCCGTTTCCATCGAGCACGACGACACCGCCATCGCCGCCAAGTTCAGCCACCTCCGCGAGCGCCTGCTGGGAAGCGGCTCGAATACTATCGCCCGCGAGCTCAACCCGCGCACAGATCGTTTTCGCCACCGCCACGCGGATAAAATACTCTCCATGCCCCGTCGCTGAGACAGCGCAAACGCCGTTTTGGGCGTAGGTCGCAGCCCCGATCAGCGGTGAGTCGCCGATGCGGCCGGCGGCCTTCGCGGTCATTCCGCCCGTCGTGGTGGCCGCCGCAAGGTTGCCATCTGCATCGATCGCCACGGCCCCCACCGTTCCGTGCCGTTCTGCATCGGTCCGCGCGCGGCGTTCCAAGACGCGTTCTAATGACAAACGTCTTCGGTCAGTGTCGAAATACGTGTTTTCGACCATTTCCAGCCCAACGGACTCAGCGAAGGCATCTGCACCGGCGCCGGCGAACATGACATGCTCGGATTGGTCCATAACGGCGCGTGCTGCGAGGATCGGATTTTTGACCCGCTTGACCCCAGCAACGGCGCCCGCATCGCGGTCTACGCCGCTCATGATCGATGCATCGAGTTCGTGCTCTTCGGTGGCTGTAAACACCGCGCCGCGCCCAGCATTAAACAAGGGGTCGTCTTCCATTGGTATGACGGCCGCCTGCACCGCATCAATGGCTGACCCGCCACCGCGCAAAATCTCGGCGCCGGCTTGAAGCGCAGTTTCCAGCGCCGCCGTATATGCCGCTTCGCGCTCTGCGGACATATTCTCGCGCAGAATGACACCGGCACCGCCATGGATCACCAAACGCCACTCTGGCGATGCGGACGCCTCAGCCGGAACGGACGTTTGCGCTTCAGCGAGGCTGGCAGCCCCAAACAGCGAACTGGTCAATACGGCGAGCAAAGCGCGTAACATAATCATCTCCTTATAGCGCAGCCAATTGGTCTCGCGCGAGGCTAAGCTTGTCATGCGTCCCCTTCAAGTCGGCAAGACGTTGGCGTTGCTCGGTGACAATGTCCGCGGGCGCTTTTGCAACAAACGCCTCATTCCCAAGCCGCTTTTCGAGCCCGGTAATCTCGCCGCCAATCTTGCCAAGCTGTTTGTCGAGGCGCGCAACCTCCTCACCGGCATCGATCAGATCGGCGATTTCGAGCACGAGGGTGGCCTCGCCAACAATCGTTTTGACGCCGCCTGCTGGCGCCTGGTCGGCGTGCGCCAAGGTCTCGAGCCGCGCCAACCGCATAATCACGTCACGATGGGTCTCGATGCGCTGGGTCGTGATCTCGTTCGCGCCGATAAAGCGGACCGGCACTTTTGCGCCGGCTGGCACATTCACATCGGATCGCACTGACCGAATTTGCGAAATGACGCTTAGCACCCAGTCCATCTCTGCGGTTGCATCCGGGTCTGCGAAACCATCGCTGAGACCCGGCCAGGATTGCTGCATTAAGAAGGTTTCGCGCGCCGCGGTTTGCTCCCAAAGCGTCTCCGTTATGAACGGCATAAACGGGTGTAGCACCTCAAAGATTCGTTCAAGTGTCCAACTCAGGACGTGGCGCACTTCCGCTTTATCTTCTCCATCCACGCCTTGAAGAATCGGTTTTGAGAGCTCCAGATACCAATCGCAAAAGACACTCCAGACGAACTGATAGGCCGCGTCGGCGGCATCATTGAAGCGGTAATCTTCAATCGCCACAGAGACCGCATCGCAGCATTTGTAGAGCTCACTCACGATCCATCGATTCAGCGCCAACCGTAGTGTTGACGGGTTTACTCGCGATTCAAACTTAGCCTCGTACATTTGTGCGAATCGTGTCGCAGACCAAAGTTTTGAGCCAAAATTCCGATAGCCCGCAACGCGGTCCACGGACAGATTGATGTCCCGTCCTTTGGTCGCCATGGCGGCGAGGGTGAAGCGCAGGGCGTCGGCACCATAGGCTTCAAATCCGTTCGGGTAGCGCTTACGGGTGGCCTTCTCAACTTGCGGGGCTTTTTCGGGTTGGCGCAGACCGGTGGTCCGCTTGGCGACGAGCGCGTCGGCCTCAATGCCGTCAATCAAATCCACCGGGTCGATAACATTGCCCTCAGACTTGGACATCTTCTTTCCATCCTCGTCGCGAACGATGGCGTGGATATAGACGTCTTTGAACGGCACTTCGCCGTCCATGAATTTGATGCCGAGCATCATCATCCGCGCGACCCAGAAGAAGATAATGTCAAACGCCGTGACGAGTGTCGCACCGGGATAGAAGGCTTTGAGGCCGTCTGTCTCTTCTGGCCAGCCTTGCGTCGAGAACGGCCAAAGGCCGGAGCTGAACCAAGTGTCTAGGACGTCTTCGTCTTGAGACAGCTCGCTTCCTTCGCCCGCCATGGCTTGGGCTTCTGCTTCCGTCAGAGCGCAATAATGGTTGCCGGCATCGTCATACCAGACCGGAATTCGGTGTCCCCACCAGAGTTGGCGGGAGATACACCAAGGCTCGATATTCTCCATCCAATTATAATAAGTCCGGTCCCAATTCTCCGGAACGAACTTGGTCCGTCCCTCGCGCACCGCTGCAATGGCGGGTTTGGCGAGCGTTTGAGCATCGACGAACCATTGGTCGGTGAGCATCGGCTCAATGACCACGCCCGAGCGGTCGCCAAAGGGCTGCATGATCTTTTTGTTCTCGACATAGGGGATCATCTCAATGTCCGCCGTCTCCGGGCTTGACCCGGAGTCTCCATCCGCCGGAGACCCCGGCTCACCCGCCTGCGCGGGCGCAGGCTTGGCCGGGGATGCGGCCTCTTTCTGGGGCTTGGGCACCATCACCGCATTGCCCTCCGCCGTGATATCCACGACGACCGCTTTGCGCGCCTCGAAGCGATCGAGCCCGCGATACGGGTCGGGGACCAAGTTCATCGCGGCAATTTTGGCTTCGTCAAAATCTTCTTTGCCTTCCGCGATCCGCTGCGCGACCTCTGCGACGGCGGCATAGTCTTCGCCATCGGCGCGCATGAAGCCCTTCTCATCCATCAGCGCGTACATTGGGATGTTGCCGCGTTTGGCGACTTGATAGTCGTTAAAGTCATGCGCGCCGGTAATCTTCACAGCGCCCGATCCGAAATTCGGGTCGGGGTATTCATCGGTGATGATCGGGATCAGGCGGCGATGCTCTTTTGGCCCGACGGGGATCTCACAAAGCTTGCCGACGATGGGCGCATAACGTTCATCACTCGGGTGAACCGCCACCGCGCCATCGCCGAGCATAGTCTCCGGTCGGGTTGTGGCGATTGAGATATAGTCCCGCTCTTCTTCCAGCGTGACATTGCCGTCCGCATCGCGCTCGACATAGGTATACGTCTCACCGCCCGCGAGCGGGTACTTGAAGTGCCACATATGGCCGTCGACTTCTTTATTCTCGACTTCGAGATTTGAAATCGCGGTTTGAAAATGCGGATCCCAATTGACCAGGCGTTTGGCGCGATAAATCAGACCTTCATTGTAGAGATCAACGAAGACCTTATTGACCGCAACGTTCATTTCCGGATCGAGCGTGAACTTGGTGTTCTCCCAATCACAGGAGGCGCCGAGGCGTTTCAGCTGATTGAGGATCGTGCCGCCAGACTCTTCTTTCCATTCCCAGACTTTGTCGACAAAGGCGTCGCGGCCCATCGACCGGCGGTCTTGATTGCCGCCACTCGCCGCGAGCTGGCGCTCAACCACCATTTGCGTGGCAATACCGGCATGGTCCATCCCCGGCTGCCAGCGGACATTCTTACCGCGCATCCGCTCGAACCGACACAGAATGTCTTGGATCGTATTGTTGAGCGCATGGCCCATATGCAGGCTGCCCGTAACGTTTGGCGGCGGGATCATGATCGCATAGGCTTCCGCAGCGGTGTCCATGCTTGGCCGGAAACAGCCGGCTTCCTCCCAGCGCTTATAGATGCGCTGTTCGTGGGCACTCGGGTCAAAACGCTGGTCGATCATCTTATGCGGTCCGGTCGGTCTGGAACAAATGAAAAAGGCGCGCCATTTCTGGCGCGCCCGTCTCTTTAGCAGAGGTTTAGCTCGGGTCTAGCCAGCCATGCGCGCAATGCGCTGCACTTCGGCTTCGACGTGTTTCTCGACGATTCCCGGAAGGTTTTCGTCCAGCCATTCTTTTAGCATGGGGCGCAGCATTTCGCGGACCAGGCCTTCAATCGTGGTCGCGCCGCCCGCCTCTTCTCCAAACTCAACATTTGAGAGGAGTTTGCTGAGCGCACCTGCGGCAGCGGTCACTGTGGCTGTATCGGCGAGTGGAGCAGCTTTTGCAGTCATCGGCTTTTCCTCCTTTACGGGTGGAAGCGGTTCCGGCTCAGGCGCGGTTTCGAATGTATCATCGGCCTTTGAAAAGTCTTCAACCCCTTCAAAATCGTCCTCTTCGAACGTTTCGAAATTATCTTCTTCAACGACAAAATCGAAGCTCTCTTCAGGGGCAGGATCGCCTGCTTCGAGCTCTGAAGTGGCTTCTTCCATGGACTGGCTAATGGCCGCGAGAACGTCTTCTTCGGTTTCGATCGCTCCGGCGTCTTCGGCCGCGTTGGCGGGTTCATCGAACATGCCGAGATCATCTTCGATCTCAGCCTGTGCGTTTTCCTCAGCGCCCGGGGCATCGTCGTCGGCAATGATTTTTCTGATGGAAGAGAGTATTTCTTCCATGGTCGGTTCTTTTTGTGCTTGCTCCGCCATAGCCGGTCCCATCAATTTGTTCCAATTAACCGGCTACTGCAGGTCGGTTAACAAGCAATTACGACCGCAGTTTGTGCGGATCGTCTTGAAACTCTACATATAAACTACAGGCTTAGTTCCCCCATGGCCCGTAGCAATTGGTGTATCGCGACATAGGCGTCGCGGCGCGCCTCAATCAGCCCGAGACGTGCCTCCAGAAGCTGCTGCTCCTGATCCAAAACGTCAAGGGTCGTTCGGGTGCCGACGCTCAGTTCTTCTTTGGCGCCATCATAAGCGATTTCAGCGGCTTCAACTTGGCGCTCAGAGGCCGTTATCGCTTGTTCCGCGGCAATATTGGAATACCAAGCCTGTGCCACGCTTGCTGTCACCTGACGCTCAGCATTGACCGTACTGAGACGTGCTTGATCGCGTTCTAAGCGCGCCGCGCGCACCCGACTGCGCAAAATACCGCCTTGGAACAATGGCACGCTCGCCTGCGCCAGGATGCGCAATTGTGTGTCGCGGTAATTGTCTGGCGGCAGCAGTACAGCGCCTTGTTCATTAAAATCAGTGGCTTCAAGATCGAAGGTTTCCTGAACACTGGCGGTCCCGACAATGGACAGGCTCGGCCGTGACTCGCCTTTCGCCGAACGCACGCCCTCTTCGGCGGCGCGCTCATTTTGTCTGAGCGCTTGTAGGTCTGGGTTGCTCGCTAAGGCGCCCTGCAGCGCTGCTTCATAAGAGCCGGGAATCCCAGGCGCATCCGGCACCGGCGCCAAATCACCAGCGGCCTGTCCGACAAACACTTCATAGATCGATAAAGACGCTTGTAATTGTGCTTCGGCCCCAGCCAGTGAGGCCTTCGCGCCCTGAACCCGCGCTTCAGCTTGTTTGACATCTGTCCGGGTGGCGAAGCCGACTTCGAAACGATCGGTCGCGGCGCGCAATTGCTCTTCCAAAAGGGCCACACTATTGGCGCGGATCACAATCGCTTCGCGATCGCGCAAAACGTCCGAATACGCGGTGACCACATTCAATATCAGGTCTTGCGCTGCACCATCGAACTGGGCGTTTGCAGCGAGAATGCCAGCACGCGCTTGATCGATGCCGGCTGAAATCTGTCCACCGGTATAAACCGGCAGGGTGGCTTGCAACTGGGCTGACGCCAGGGGCCGATCACCGACATTGAAGGCTGCCGGCTGTGTGCTGTCGAGCGACTCATATCCGGCCGAGGCGGTCGCATCGACGCTTGGCGCGCGGGCGCCTTTGGCCTGATTAAGCTGCTCGCGCGCGACCCCGATCTCGGCACGCTGCGCCTGTAAGGACGGGTTTGTGGCAAACGCTAATTCTAAGGCCTCTTGCAGGCTCTCAGAATGACCGGGCAGGGTCAGCATGAGCGCGGAAACTGAAATCATCATGGATTTGCGGATCATGAAAAAACCCTCACACAGTCAACTTTACCGTATCTACTCGTTCAGCCTTGAGAAACAAGTGAACAGCGTTCACTCAAATGTCGTGCCAGAAATTATATCCAGCCAGTGAGGATCGCTTGCAACACTGAGCCGCGGGTCCCCAAGGGACCGAGTTTGCGCGCTGCGGTCCAGGCCCGTCGAAGCCGAAGGTGCGCGAGCGCTGGCCGGATCAATGACGGGATGCGCACTGGCGGCAGGTTTGAGGTCACCGTTTCACCACGGCGCAGCGCTGCCCATTCTGCAGCCACGGCCAAGACCGCATCATCGGCAACCCAATCGGCCTGCAGCACGTGCGCCGCGAGCATCGCAAGCGCGGCTTCCGGCTCCGCGTCCCGTCGATCGGTCAAGAACGCCGTTTCATGCTGATCAATCAAATCTGACAAACCACTCAGCGACAAAGCATCCGCCTTGCTTTCCGCAGCAAGCGCCAAAGCGACATCATGCTGACGGACCTGCCCTTCATGCATCTCTGACAAGGCATCACGCCACCATTGAAAACGGATCAGACCCATCGTCTCATCACTCACAGCAACTCTCACGCGGGCGATCTCATAATAGAACGCATAGAGCACAATCAAGGTGTTTCGCTTTGGCTCAGCGGCGTATCGACTCGACAGCCAACGTTCCTCATCGACGGCCCGAATCCGTTGATCCAAACGGATCAGAATTTCTTTCGTCGAAGCACTGGCAGGACGGGTCATGAGTCCCATATCTGTCACAAACGCTGTCTGAGAACAGCGATAAAATACCTCACGGAGACAAAGACATGGCTTTTATTCTACCCGATCTTCCTTATGACCGCGATGGCCTCTCGCCGCATATCTCAGAAGATACGCTCAACTTCCATCATGGCAAACATCATAATGCGTATGTCGTGAACCTAAACAAACTGGTTGAGGGCACCGATCTCGCGGACGCCTCGCTTGAAGAGGTCGTTAAAATTAGTGCGACCGATCCCGCCAAAGCAGGCATGTTCAACAATGCCGCGCAAGTTTGGAACCATACTTTTTATTGGCACTCTATGAAGCCGGGCGGGGGCGGTCTGCCACATGGCAAGATTGCCGAACTCATAGACCGTGATTTCGGCTCTTATGAGGCGTTTGCAACGGAGTTTAAAGCTGCGGGCGGCGGTCAATTTGGGTCGGGCTGGGCCTGGCTCGTGCTCAAGGATGGCAAGCTCAGCATCATGCGCACGCCAAATGCGGAAACGCCGCTGACGGACGCAGGCGTCACACCGCTCCTAACGATGGACGTGTGGGAGCACGCTTACTATCTCGATTATCAGAACTCGCGCCCGAACTATATGACGAGTTTTCTCGACAACTTGGTGAACTGGGATTTTGCCAACCAAAACTTGGCAGATGCTGGTTAACCGATCGATTTCGACTTAGGACTGAAAAGCCTACCTTTGCGGGTAGGCTTTTTTGCTTTATGTGCAGCGCAACATGTTTGCCGGCGCAGTGATTCGAAGTCGGCCCCGCTGTTCAATACGGAACAGCTTGACGTGACCGACTTATTGAAACTCTAGCTGGACCAAACATTGACTGAACATAGCCAAATTACATTCGCCGAACTCAACCTTGATCCCCGTATCCAAACCGCCATTGATGCAGCTGGGTACGCACACCCGACCCCGATCCAAGAACAAGCCATCCCGGTTATAAAAAAAGGCGGTGACGTCACCGGCATCGCCCAGACCGGTACCGGGAAAACAGCCGCCTTCACGCTGCCGATGATGCACCGCCTCGCCAAAGGCCGGGCGCGGGCGCGCATGCCGCGTAGCTTGATCTTGTGTCCAACCCGCGAACTCGCCGCTCAGGTCGCGGAAAACTTCGAGACCTATGGCAAAGATTTGAAGCTGAACATGGCGCTGCTCATCGGCGGGGTAAGCTTCAAAGACCAGGAACAGAAATTGATGCGCGGCGTGGATGTCCTAATTGCGACGCCGGGGCGCCTCATCGATCAGTTCGAGCGCGGCAAAATCCTCCTCACCGGGGTCGAGGTGTTCACCATCGATGAAGCCGACCGAATGCTCGATATGGGCTTCATCCCGGACATTGAGAAAATCTGCAAATTGCTGCCGCCAAAGCGGCAAACCCTATTATTCTCGGCGACCATGCCGAAGGAAATCGCCCGTCTGGCCAAGACTTTCCAGAAAGATCCGATCCGGATCGAAGTGGCACGTCAATCCAAGACGGCGGAGACCATTAAGCAGCATGTTGTTAAACTGGCGCGCGGCGACGATAAAGCCAAACGCACGGCGCTGCGCCGGGTGATAGAGAGCCGCGATGTCAAAAACGGTATTGTCTTTTGCAATCGCAAGCGCGAAGTCGATATCGTCGCCAAATCGCTGAGCAAACATGGTTTCAGCGCCGCACCGATCCATGGCGACCTACCGCAAAGTGCGCGCATGGAAACGCTGGGTCGCTTTCGTGATGGCGAGCTACAGCTCTTAGTGGCTTCCGATGTCGCCGCCCGCGGCTTGGATATTCCGGATGTCGGTCACGTGTTCAACTATTCTCCGCCGCCTAAAGATGAGGATTATGTCCATCGCATCGGGCGCACAGGGCGCGCAGGCCGCGAGGGTGAGAGCTTCACACTGGTCGGACCGGAGGACAAAAAAGGCTGGCGCGGCGTGATGATGCTGATCAAAACCGATGTCGATGAGTTTATGCCCGAAGGCTTAGTCGCCGAACTTGAAGACCTGCCAAGCGAAGTGGATCAGCGGCGCGGACGCAGCCGCGGCGAGCGGGGGGCTGGACGCCGAGGCCGACGCGACCGGCAGACGGCGCCTGAGCGTTCAGCGCAAAAGGCGACCAATGCGGAAACGCCGAAACCGAAGCCTGGCCGCCAGAAACGCGAGTACAAGCGCAAAGATGATGATCCCGTCTTAGAGCCCGCACCCGACGAAGTAAAAGGCTTTGGAGAAGAAGTCCCAGCTTTTTTGAAAACATAGCTACTGCTTCTATTGCCTTTGTATGGACACCAAATAATGTGCGGGCGTGGAGCCGGACTATGCGTTTTTAGACGCTGGCTTAGAAGCAAGTTTTGAAGCGGTTTCCGATGCGCTACCAGATGCGACAATCTATTTGGACTCTTGGTCAGACGATCGACAAAAGGTTTTATACGAGGTGTGCGATGCCACACTCGGCGAAGTGTTGCTTCTGCACACCCAAGCCACAAACGAAATAAGCGCGCTCACAAGCATCCGGCCCGAGATACCGAATACCGCGATCGGGAGCATGCTTGAGATTACATATCAGGCCCGTGACGGCCTATCGATCCAAGCCATTCTGACCTTACCACCGGGCTATAACCAAGACACAGATCCACCCTTGTCGGCGATTGTCATGCCACATGGTGGCCCGGCCGCCTATGATCGCTTTGATTTCGACTGGATGGCCCAGTATTTTGCCAATCGTGGCTACGCCGTTCTGCAACCAAATTTCCGCGGATCAACGGGTTTTGGTCTCGCCTTTGAACGCGCGGGTGACGGCGAGTGGGGCGGCAAGATGCAAGATGACATCACTGATGGCGTCAAGGCGCTCGCCAGCTCCAACTATATCGATCCGAACCGCGTTTGTATTGCCGGTGCAAGCTATGGCGGCTATGCCGCGCTCGCGGGCGCGGTCTTCACGCCAGAGCTCTATAAATGCGTTGTCGCCATTGCGCCGGTGGCGGATTTGAATCGCATGCTGCGCGATGAACGACGCCAGAGCGGTAAAGATCACTGGGTGATCAGCTATTGGGAGAACGTCATGTCCGATGGCGATGCCAGACGCCAAAAGCTTGATTCAATCTCGCCCGTCAAATTTGCCGAGAATGTCCAAGCCCCGGTGCTGCTGCTGCATGGGGATGATGACACCGTGGTCCCCTTTTCACAGAGTAAAGCAATGGAACGGGCGCTCAAACGGGCTGACAAGTCGGTCGAACTGGTCAGACTCAAAGGCGAAGATCACTGGCTTTCTGTCGCAGATACGCGATTGCAAACCCTGCGCGCAATGGATCGCTTCATGTCCGAACACTTGCCGGTTGAAAACTGAAAGAGCCGCCCCGATCGGAACGGCTCTTTCTGGTGTGTTCGACAGGTTTTTACTTCTTGATCCGACCCGCGATTTGTTTGCGGAACTTGTCCGTATAAGGCGGACGCATCATGGCCAGAATCTCATTCCCGGTTTGGGTGTAGATCGCCTTCTTATGGCTAAACTCAAAAAAGCCATCGCGGCCATGATAAGCGCCCATGCCCGACGGACCAACGCCGCCAAAGGGTAAGTCTTCTTGTGCGACGTGGAAGATCACATCATTCACCGTCACCCCGCCTGATGTGGTATTGTTCAACACCATATCCCGCTCGTTTGCATCATCACCGAAATAGTAGAGCCCCAGCGGGCGTGGATGATCGTTGACATAAGCCACGGCGTCTTTGGTATCGGAATAAGACTTGAGCGGCAGGATTGGACCAAAAATCTCGTCCTGCATCACCTTCATATCATCGGTCGGGTTGACGACGATGTGCGGCGCCATTTTGTGATGCGGCTGCTGGCTGAAATTCTCATTCTGCGGATTGATCTCGATCACCTCAGCGCCCTTCTCACGGGCATCGTCCAGATAAGAATTGAGGCGGTCATAATGGCGCTGATTGACGACGGATGTGTAATCATCATTGTCTTTCAAACCGCTTGGATACATTTTGCCGATCGCGGCTTGCGCGGCGCCGACAAAGTCGCGGGTTTTGTCTTCCGGGACGAACGCATAGTCCGGCGCGAGGCAGATTTGCCCGGCATTCAACGTCTTGCCCGCCATGATCCGACCAGCGGCTTTTTCGAGATCCGCAGACTTACCGAGGATCACGGGCGACTTGCCACCGAGCTCTAGGGTCAGCGGCACCAAATTATCCGCGGCGGCGCGCATCACATGGTGCGCGATCGAGGTCGCGCCAGTGAAAATCATATGGTCGAAAGGCAGTTTCGAAAACGCTGCGCCGACATCTGGTCCACCGGTGACGACAGCGACTTCTTCTTCAGTATAGTATTTCGCGATCAGCTCTGCCATGAGCGCGCTGGTTTCCTCGGTAAACTCTGACGGCTTGATCATCGCGCGATTGCCCGCGGCGAAGACGTTCGCCAACGGCGCAAACGTTAAGTTGACCGGAAAGTTCCATGGGCTGATCACGCCAATCACGCCTTTTGGCTGGTACTGGATGTATGCTTTAGAGCCGAGCAAGCCGAGCGGGAACTCAACTTTGCGTTTTTCTGGACGCATCCACTTGCGCATATGCTTTTTTGAAAACTTCAAAGCGCCAATCGAGCCGGCGATATCGGTGAGGTTGGATTGATCGACAGATCGATGCCCAAAATCTTCAGCCATCGCTTTGGACAAAGCCTCGCCATGCGTGACCAGCAGATCTATCGATTTATCAATCCACGCTTCGCGCTGTTCCGCCGATGGGATCCCATCGCGAATGTGCGCTGCTTTTTGTTTCGCGAGAATGGCCCCCATGCCATCCGCAGAAAGTCCGTCCAATGCCATTGTTTCCTCCGAGCGGAATTGTCGTTGACGTAAAGGATACCTCAGAACGGTCAGATTACAAAACAAATCCGCCTGCCGTCACGTCACGGTTTTCAAAGGCGCTCAGCAGAATAAGCTGTGTAGAAACGGGAGAGATCCATGAGCTTCACCAAAATCGCCTATAGTGTCGAAGACGATATCGCCACGATTGCCTTCAATGACCCGAAGACACTGAATGCCGCCGGCATCGACACGATCGAAGAGCTTCTGCTGGCGCTCGAACAATCTGCCGACGAAGCGCGTTGCACGATTGTAACGGGGAATGGGCGCGGCTTTTGCTCGGGCGCCAACCTCTCCAGCACACCAGGCGCAGCAGCCAAGGGAAAGCCTGATGCCGGCAAAGCGCTGGACACGCACTACAACCCCTTCATCAAAGCCATGCGCACGCATCCCCATCCGATCATCACCGCCGTGAATGGCGCCGCGGCTGGGGTTGGCTGCTCGATCGCGCTGATGGGGGATTTCATTATCGCCGCGCAGAGCGGGTATTTCTTACAAGCTTTCCGTCGCATCGGTTTGGTTCCCGATGGCGGATCGACCTTCTTACTCCCGCGCATGGTTGGCCGCGCAAAAGCCATGGAGATGACCCTGTTCGGGGAGAAAGTGTTCGCCGATCAAGCGCTGGAATGGGGTCTTATCAACCGCGTGGTTCCAGACGATGAGCTGATAAGCGAGGCGCACACCTATGCCAAACGCCTTGCAGACGGGCCGACACAAGCGCTGGCTTTGATCCGCGATTTGGTCTGGCAAGCGGAAGACAATGACTTTGACAGCCAGCTACAAGCTGAGCGCTTTGCGCAACGCACCGCTGGACGCCAACCCGATTTCAAGGAAGGGGTCAAAGCGTTTCGAGAGAAACGCCCCGCTAATTTTCGCAACGTTTGAAGCGGTTGACTAGAACGTCATCCGCCGCGGCGATTTCACCTTGGCGCGGCGGGCCTGGATGGCGACATCGAGCGCCTTGCGGCCCCAATCTGAAGCGGACGTTCGGTCATCCAGGGCTTCAACGGGGAGTGAGACATAGCTCATCGTTATTGTGCGCCCGGTATTTGGATTGGTCCACTCGAAGGCTTCCCCGCCCTCGGACTCCAAATCAGCTTTCAGCGCATCGTCTGATTTTACATAAACGCGATCATCATCGATCAGCGCAAACATATCTTCGCCGGAATACACGCCTGCACCACCAAACATTTTACGGATACGAATACGGCCAAGGCCAGAAAACAAATCTTCCACATAGGTGTGGAACGGATTGTCCAATTTCGTCATTCAATTCCTCCTACAATTTTCCCTGATCTGTCTACCGATTTGGACCATCGGCGCGATTTTCGGGTGACGCAGGGGAAAATGGGAATAGTTTCCCGCTTTGGCAACCCTGACAGCGCTGACATAGAAACTAAAAAGTTCGTATTCTCGTTTTGGGGCAGAAAATACCCCAAACTACACGCAATTTTACAGTATGTTTCGCGTATTGCGCTACCAGTCCAGGGCCGCATAGACCAATTGTTGGAATTGCGGTCGGATCGGATAGCAACCCGTTGGAATCATTTGCGTCGCTTGGATCGCGATCAATTCTTCAATCGGATCGATCCAGAAGAAGGTATTTGCAAGCCCTCCCCAACTGAACGAGCCCAACGATCCAGGCGTCAGGGTTTCGGCGACATCGACCACGGTCGACCCACCAAGGCCAAATCCATTGCCTTCCATGCGCGCTTCGGAAAACGTTTTGTCACCCATTTCCTTGATGGTTTTGCCGTCGGGCAGGTGGTTCATGCGCATAAACTCAACCGTCTTTGGACTCAGCAGCCGCGCGCCTTCAAGGCTCCCGCCTTGTAACAGCATCAAGCAGAAGCGGTGATAATCGTGCAGCGTCGAGACCAACCCGCCGCCGGCATTTAGCAGTTTTGGCTGGGTCTTATAGGCTTTGCTCTCAGCGCCCGCGCCATCGCTGAGGGTGACCTCACCAGTGATCGGGTTCTTCGCATAGCACGCCATCAATCGATCAAGTTTCGCGTCCGGCACATAAAAGTCCGTGTCGACCATGCCAAGCGGCTCAAAGATCCGCTCGCGGAAGAAAACATCCAGGGACATCCCGCTGGCGACTTCCATCACACGCCCGAGAATATCGGTTGAGTGGCCATAATTCCATCGCGCGCCCGGCGAGAAGACGAGTGGCAATTTGGCGATCCGCGCGCACATCTCGCCGAGCGTTTCGCCATCCCCTTCCCCCAAATTACCGATCTTCTCAGCGCGATAAAGGGCATCGACCTCATGCTGAAACAGGAAGCCATAGGTCACACCGGTCGTGTGCGTGAAGGCGTCGCGCACGGTCATCGCGCGATCCGGCGCACGGGTTTTAAAGTCTTTCAAATCGCCGCCATCCCAGACCTCAGTCGCGGCGAATTCCGGGATATAGCGCGCGATTTCATGGTCAAGGCGGATCACACCCTCATCATGCAGCATCATTGCGGCAACTGAGGTGATCGGTTTGGTCATCGAATAAATGCGAAAGATCGTATCCGGACCAATCGGCGCGCCGCCATCCAAATGGGTGTTGCCGCGATAGGCCTCATGTACAATCTGTCCGTTCCGCGAGACCAGGGTGGCCATGCAAGGCAGCTTGCCTTGGCTCAGATAGGCTTGATCGAAATAGTCGGGAATAAAGTCTAAGCGCTGCGCGTTCAGGCCGACATCTTCGGGGGCAAAATCGTGCTCGGTATCTGGCATTTAGATCTCTCCACGCTTGGCCGCGCGGCTCAGCTCGCGCGCAATGATAATTTGTTGGATCTGCGTCGTGCCTTCATAAAGCCTGAAAATCCGCGCGTCTCGGAAAAACCGCTCGACCCCGTAATCAGCGACATAGCCCGCACCGCCAAACACTTGCACGGCTCGATCCGCGACCCGGCCCACCGCTTCTGATGCAAACATTTTGCAGCATGACGCAAGCATCGTGACAGGCGCGCCCGCATCGCGCTTCTTAGCCGCGTCTAGGATCATGCATCGCGCCGCATACGCCTCGGCCTGACTGTCTGCGATCATCGCTTGGATCAGTTGATGCTGCATAATCGGTTTACCGAACTGCTCGCGCTCCATGGCATAATTGACCATCTCGCTGATCAGACGATCCATCATACCGGTACACACCGACGAGATGTGCAATCGGCCTTTATCCAAGACACTCATGGCGACTTTAAAGCCCTCGCCCTCGCCCGCCACCATCATATCGGAAGAGACGCGGGCATTGTCGAAATTGACGTCGCAAATATGCGCGCCTTGTTGACCCATTTTCTTTTCTGGCTTGCCAACGGAAAGACCCGGCGTATCGCGCGGCACAATGAAGGCTGACACCCCTTTGGCGCCCGGCTCTTCCGGGTTTGTCCGTGCCATCACGGTAAACAGATCTGCGACATTGGCATTGGTGATATACCGCTTGCCGCCATTCAAAATATAGCCATCGCCATCCTTGGTGGCTTTGGTGCGCAGACCGGCCGCATCCGACCCAGCTTCAGGCTCGGTCAGGGCAAAACTGGTCACGATCTCACCGCTGGCAATGCCCGGCAGATAGGTTTCCTTTTGCTGCTCAGTGCCAAACAGGACCAGAGCTTGCGAGCCAATCCCAATATTCGTGCCCGCCGCCGAGCGAAACGCGGGCGACGTCCAACCCAGCTCAAACCCGACAAGGCATTCGGTTTCCATATCGAGCCCGAGTCCGCCATAGCTTTCCGGCACCGCGAGCCCGAACAGGCCAAGCGTTTTCATTTCTCGAACGAGATCATCCGGGACCAGATCGTCCTCAGCGACTTGGGCTTCGGCGGGCACGCAGCGCTCGCGGACAAAGCGGCGAACCTGGTCGATCAGCGCAGCGCGAATTTCTGGATCAAAGGCCATGAGTCAATTCCTCCGAGGGCTTACAATACCCGAGCTGAGCGCCAAGTCGAACCCTGACGCATCGTCACGCTGGCGAATTGCACCGCAGCCGCTAACAAGAGCCTCAAGGAGATCGCCAAATGGAAACGGTAACAATCAAAGAAGGTGAGTTTGCCGGCTGGTATACCTGGCCGGGCGAACCGTTTGAATATGAAACGGCGGGCCCGTTCTATATGCGCCGAGAAGAAAACGGTACGATGGTGGCGGCATTCCGGGCTGAGCGCAAACATATGAATGCTGGCGGCGTCGTGCATGGCGGCGCGCTTATGACCTTTGCCGACTTTGCTCTATTCGCGCTCGCGCATTCGGGCGAGGATGACGGTTATGGCGTGACAGTGGCCTTCACCTCAGAATTTCTAGCCGGTCCCAAGGAAGGCGAGCTGATCGAAGCGCGCGGTGAGGTGATGGGCGGTGGGCGTTCGATCACCTTTGTTCGCGGCGTGATTACCGGCGACGGAAAACCTGTGCTTAACTTCTCCGGCACGATCAAAAAGCGCCACAAAAAAGCCGATCTGAAATGACACGTATTGGCACGCCGCTTTCGCCGAGCGCCACAAAAGTCTTATTTCTCGGCGCCGGCGAGCTTGGCAAAGAAGTGATGATCGAATTGCAACGCCTCGGCGTTGAGGTGATTGCCTGCGACCGCTATCCCAACGCGCCCGGCATGCAGGTGGCGCATCGCGCGCACGTCTTTGATATGACCGATGGGGCTGCCTTGCGCGCGGTGATCGAACGCGAAAAGCCGCAGCTCGTCGTTCCCGAAATCGAGGCGATCGCGACGGAGGCATTGGCAGCGGTCGAAGCTGCCGGCATCGCCACGATTATCCCCACAGCGCGGGCGACCCAGCTGACCATGGACCGAGAAGGCATACGCCGATTGGCGGCCGAGACTCTCGGCTTGAAGACCAGCCCATATGCCTTTGCAAGCGATCCAGAAACGCTCGCACAAGCGGCCGAAAAAATAGGCTATCCCGTGTTCGTCAAACCGGTCATGTCCTCTTCCGGCAAAGGCCAATCCAAAGTCGATCGCGCCGCGGATATTAGCGCGGCTTGGACGCACGCTTTAAGCGCCGGACGCGGCAATCAGGTGCGAGTCATCGTCGAGGGCGCGATCGCGTTTGATTATGAAATCACCCTGCTCACGGTTCGTCATCGCGGCGGCACCAGCTTTTGTGCGCCGGTCGGACATCGACAAGACGAGGGCGACTATGTCGAAAGCTGGCAACCGCAACCGATGAATGAGACGGCGCTGGAGACCGCGCGACGCATGGCACGCAAAGTCACCGACAATATTGGCGGCCTTGGGGTGTTCGGCGTCGAGCTCTTTGTGAAAGGGGACACGGTTTGGTTTTCCGAAATCAGTCCCCGTCCGCATGATACCGGCTTGGTAACGCTTGCAACGCAGGATCAAAGTGAGTTCGCCCTGCACGCGCGCGCGATCCTCGGCTTGCCGGTTGACACCAGCCTTAACCGTCCAGGCGCAAGTGCTGTAATCTATGGCGGGGTTGAAGCTGAAGGCGTATCTTTTGATGGGGTCGCCGAAGCGCTGTCAGACCCGGGCACGCAGCTGCGTCTGTTCGGTAAGCCGGTGGCTTATGAGAAACGTCGGATGGGCGTCGCTGTGGCGCATGCTGACCATGTCGAGACGGCGCGGGAGAAAGCTAAGCGCGCCGCTGGAGCGGTCAAAGTCGTCGCCGATTAGCGATCTTTAAGTGCACCCTCTGACGCAATTGGACTCATCCTGAGCGAAGTCGAAGGATGAGACATTCACAAGACCCGCTCACCCGGGCTTGACCCGGGATCTCGTGCCGCTTGTTCGGAAGTATCGGACGAGATCCCGGGTCAAGCCCGGGATCAGCGGTTTTCATTGTCACCCTGGAATGCGCGCGAGCGAACCTGGCTTACGAAATCGTGCGGCCTTAGTTTTCGACCTCAAACGTGAGGCCCGCTTTTTCCGTCAATCGCTTGACCAAATGACCGCCCATGGCGGGGGCTGGGGTCCACACGCCGCCAGGTGTTCCGGTGTCATCCTTGACCAAGCAAATCGCGCTCTCGGCAATCATTTTCGACGTTGAACCATAGCCAGGATCTTTATCGCCCGTAACGCCCGCGATGATCACAGCGCCATCGGCGGCAGTGCCGTGGAACATGACATCATAAAACCCTGCCTCGCGCTCCTCTTTGCTTGGTCCTTCTCCGGGTTTTGGCCCATCATCGCCGCCCATCAAATCCATACTGGCAACCGCTTCGGCCATGGCTTTGCCTTCGTCGCCGGGTCCGGTCAGCATCATTTCATCATAGGTAAAATCTTCGCCATAAGCGTGGCTCATCAGCGCGTTTGAGCGATGAACGTTTTTGGTGTTGATCGAGGCCATAATGAAGGGCGCCGACCAGCTGCCAATATCCGTGTCCTCGATCGGCGCCATACCATGCGGCTGTTCTGGTCCCTCAAAGCCCATGGTCAGACTAAACGGGTTTTGCAGCAGCCCGATGAGAGAGGGATCCTTTCCAACCGACGCCATGGTTGCTTTGAAGCTTGCAGCGGTGCCGCCTGAAAACGTGCCTTGCATCTTGCGCACGCGGCCCTTGATGCGCGGGACCGGCTTTCCAAATCGCTCTTTCGCAGCTTCCTGCGTAAACCAAACCCCGAGATCGAAGGGAATGGAGTCAAACCCGCAAGAGAAGACAATTCGGGCCCCGCTGGCTTGCGCGGTGCCTTCATATTTTTCGATCATCTGATGCATCCAGGCGGGCTCACCGCAGAGATCGACATAATCCGTCCCGGCTTCCGCACAGGCCGCGACCAAGGCTTCGCCATATAGCTGGTAAGGGCCCACCGTGGTACAGATACATCCGGCGCGTTCAACCATCGCCTTGAGGCTTGCCGGGTCATTGGCATCGGCGACCACAAAAGGGGTGTCCGCTGGCGCAGCGATTTCATCTCGAACCGCAGCTAACTTCTCCGCGCTCCGGCCCGCCATCGCCCATTTTAAATCGCCGCCGACCCCATAAGTCTTGGCGATATATTCAGCAACCAGCCGGCCCGTATAACCGGTTGATCCATAAACGATGACGTCAAATTCGCGGCCTGTAGCCATGGCACTCTCCGTAAGTGTGTTTTGGCCTACCTGAAACACAATGCCCGCCTTGGCAAACGTTTCGCAGCGTCACTTGAAGAGGCGGGATGGCGGGTCTTAAGGCGGGCTCGCTTGCATTTGCTCAACCAAGTCTTGCGCAAGCGCGCGTAAAGCTTCTGATTCTTCTGGTTGATCCGCAAATACGGTCTGCGCCATTGTCAGGTCCGCAAGCGCTTGATCAGGCTGCCCCATCACCATCCGCGCCCGGATCAGTCGCATCCAACCTTGGATATCGTTCGGGTCTTGCGCAAGCCGAGCTGCAAGCCCTTCGACCATACTTTCAATCATCGCCGCTTGCTCGTCTGCGGACATGGCTTCGATCTGCGCCCGCGTTTCTGGGTCGATGGCTGGCGCCGCGCCCTGGACCTGAATGGCGCTCGCCACGCGCTCACGCTCAGCCAGGATCGGCGCGGGGTCCTGAGATCGCTCTACCGCTTGATCATATGCCGCCAGCGCGTCTTCAGCGCGGCCAAGTCTCAGATAGGACCGCGCAAGCAAGACAAAGCCCTCCGCTGGCGGGTTTGGGTCAGAGTCCAAACGCGCTTTCAGTTCGCCGACCAAGCCTTCTAGGGAATCGGGTAAGTCGGCCACTTGCTGGGCGCGATACTCCGCCAATGTCAAAGGCTGGTAGTTTGGGCTCCCGGTTTGCGCATAGATGCCAACTGCGCCAAGCACCAGAACCGCAGGAACAAGCGCAAGCGCAAGCATTTTCAATTTGGCTCGATCCACGCGCGCTGCGGGCTGGTCGAGCAAAGCCAAGATGCGGCGATCGAGCGCTTCCCTGGCCTGGTCTGCCGCCAGCGCATCAAGACGGCCCTCGGCTTCATCGCGGTCCACCGTTGAACGCTGCCGCCGCGCTTCCTCCAATCCCTCCGGATCGGCTTCTGCATTCGAAGCGAAAAACGGATATAATAAATATGCGCCAACACAGCCTGCGCAGATCAGTAGGATCAGCCAAATCACGATACGCGATCCGTCTCTGCCAAGGCCTCGGCAATCCGCGCGCGATCAATATCACTTATATCGGCTGGCACATCCGTCCGATCGCGCCGCAGCCGCTGCGCAAACCAAATGCTGCCGACGAGGAATAGGACGAGCGGACCAAGCCAAAGCAGAATTGTGTTGAGCTGGAATGGCGGGGTCATCAGCACATAATCGCCATATCGGCTGCGCAGATATTCCCGGGCCTGATCATCCGTATCGCCCGCCAGCACGCGCTTGCGGACCAGTCGGCGCATATCTTCCGCCAGCGGCGCGTTGGAGTCGTAAATCGATTGGTTCTGACAAACGACACAGCGCAGGGTCTTTGAGATCGCTTCCGTCCGCGCATCGACCGCCACCGATTCCATGCTCTCTTCAGAGGGCTCGACCGATGTTTGCGCCTGCGCCCAAGCCAGGCCGGAGAGATAAAGAAGAACAGCTGCCACCAGACCCCGCATCATGACGTCGCCTCGGTTTCAACAGCAATCGCATCAAGGACAGGTCGAATGGTCTCACGCCAGACATCGGCCGTGATCGGCCCGATTTGTTTGTATCGAATACGGCCGGTTGGATCGACAATGAACGTCTCCGGCGCACCGGTTACGCCCATCTCGATCACGAGATCGCTTTCAGCATCGAAGATGATTTGGTCATATGGATCACCATGCCGTTTCAGCCAATCGACGGCATCTTGCCGATCATCCCGCCAATTGATCCCGACGATCCGGACCACTTGGTCTTGCGAAAGCTCCATCAATGTCGGGTGCTCTTCCAAACACGCCGCACACCAGGAGCCAAAGACATTGACCAAGGCCGTCTCGCCAATCAGGTCCGACTGCGTAATTGTGGTCTGCGCGCGCAATTCAGGCAGCGCAAATTCCGGCAGCGGTCGATCAATCATCTCGGTGGGAATTTTGCTCGGATCGCGGGTCAGCCCGATCGCCAGAAAAATCACCAGGACGGCAAACAGAGCTGCGGGCTGCATACGGGACCAATTCATCGGGTCACTCCGCCGGAATGGGCTTCGCGGTAAAACGCGGTGCCCGCTGTTTTGCATAAGCATGGCGGCGGTCTGCGACGGACACAAACCCGCCCATCGCCATCATCAAGGCGCCAATCCAAATCCAAATCACCAAAGGATGATAATAGACACTGACCACCCAGCCCTCATCGGGGTTGCCTTCGCCTTTCGCGGCATAGAGGATTCGAAGCGCGCCAACCTCCATCGATCCTTCTGTGGTTGTGTTGCGCTCAACCGGATACAGCCTTTGTTCAGGGTTCAGCCTGGCAACCGGTTGCCCGTTTCGCTCGATCACAATGCGTCCCGTCTCCGAGATGTAATTCGGGCCCCGCGCCTGATCCACGCCCTCAAGCCGGAAGTCGTACCCCGATATGGAGATGCTCTCGCCGAGGCGGAGCCGGTCAACCTCCTCATCTGACCAAACACCCATGGCGACGACGCCCATGGTACAGACGGCAAGGCCCAAATGGGCGAGCGCGAAACCATGCGTTGCACCGGGCAAAAGCGTAAATCGCTGGACCAGGTTGCCGATGCTGCTCTTTGTCTGGCCGAGGCGCAGTTTACGGGCATAGTTGGTACATGTTCCAACCGCGAGCCAAGCGGCCAATCCCATCCCGATGGCGCCAAAGAAGGTGCTGCCGAGCACCGCAACGGCAAGCGCCACAGGAACCGCCGCGAGCGCCATCAGCCGCAAGGGCTTGCGGATCCTCTGCCAAGTGTCGCGGCGCCATCTCACCATTGGCGCAACCGCCATGAAGACAATCAACACGGCCATAATCGGCCCAAATGTCATTTCAAAATAAGGCGGTCCGACCGTGATCTTATCACCGGTCATTGCGTCGATCACGAGCGGGTAAAAGGTTCCAAGAAAAATCGTAGCCGTCGAAACGACCAACATGACATTGTTTAAGACTAAGCCGGCTTCCCGGCTTTCCAGTTCGAACTTCGCGCCATGCGCGATCTTGCCCGAGCGCATCGCATAGAGCGCTAAAGCACCGCCAGTCGCCAGGATCAGCAGGGCGAGAATAAACACGCCGCGATCTGGATCGACGGCGAATGCGTGCACGCTGGTCAGAACGCCCGAGCGAACAATAAACGTCCCGACCAGGCTGAGCGAAAATGTTGTGATCGCCAGCAAAAGCGTCCAGCGGATGAAACTGCCGCGCGCTTGCGCCACCAGGGTCGAGTGCAACAAGGCCGTGCCCGCGAGCCAGGGCATAAAGCTGACATTCTCGACCGGATCCCAAAACCACCAGCCGCCCCAGCCGAGTTCATAATAGGCCCAAACGCTGCCCAAAACGATGCCGATCGTCAGGAAACTCCAAGCCAAAAGCACCCAAGGCCGAACCCAGCGCGCCCACATGGCATCGACCCGCCCCTCAATCAGCGCCGCAACGGCGAATGAGAACGCCACCGAGAAGCCGACATAGCCGAGATATAAAAACGGGGGATGTAGAGCGAGGCCGGGATCTTGCAGTAAGGGATTAAGGCCAATCCCATTCTCTGGCACTGGCGACAACCGTTCGAACGGGTTGGACGTAAAAATCAAAAACGCCAGGAAGCCTGTCGTCGTCAGCCCTTGGATCGCAATGGCCCGCGCTCGTAAACCCGAGGGCAGCGTTTTTCCGAACCAAACCATAGCCGCGCCAAACAGCGCCATAACCATGATCCAGAGCAGCATAGAGCCTTCATGATTGCCCCAGGTGCCGCTGAATTTATAGATCATTGGCTTGCTGGTGTGAGAGTTCGTGGTGACCAGTTTGACGCTGAAATCGGATACCATGAAGGCATGCGCGAGCAGCGCGAAGGCGGCGATGCAAAGCGTGGCTTGAACAATTGCAGCGCGATCGGCGAAGCGCATCGCGCGGCGATCATTTTGGTGCGCGCCTTGAAGCCCCATCCATGCCTGCAGACCACTGACCAGCAGCGCGAGGATAAGCGTTATCTGTCCAATCTCGGCAAGCATAAGGCCTCTTTACCATAAAGGCGGGCCACAGCGGTCCGCCTCTTTAGACTTATATGTCAAAGCCGGGGGCGCAAACCAATGCTTCTTCTGGCCGCAGGAGACGTCCCTACTCTGCAGCGACGCGGGCGGCTTCTTCGTTCAAAACATGCAATGGCGGCTCACACGCCCAGTCGGCGATTTGCTCAAGATCATAATGACGACAGGCTTCCATCAGCATGCGCACTTCCGTCCACATATCCCCATCGACAATCGGCATGAACAAATCGGCGATATTATCGATCCCGAGATATGTGCGCACGCCGGCATTTTTCAGCTTTACAAATGGACCGATCGAGTTGTGCAGCGGGCCCTGCATCGGCAATTGCTTCATGGACAGGGCGGCTGACGGGCAAATCACAATACCAACATCGGCTTCTTTACACAGCGCCACGATCCGATCCTGCTCGCTCTCATCTTTGGCTGATACAGAGATCGCGTGAATGCCATAAACGCGACCTTGCATGCCGTGTTCGATTGTTTTCAGGCAAAGAAGCTCCGTTTCATGCTGGAATGGATTGTTTTCCTGGTCGACATGCACTTCGACCATTTTGTTCAGCTCTTTTGCTGTCTGGAGCACGATATCGAGGTGTTTCTCCTCCTGCGGACGGTCGCGTGATGGCAGCCCCCCACAGAAATCTGCCATTTTGCAGGCTTCAATGTATTGCTCTTGGGAATTTTCATCGAGCACGCCCTCAAGCGGCTGGATGCCGATCTCAAACCGGATTTTGTCCCTAAATCGTTCTTTGACCTCAACCGCGGCGTGGATCGGCTTCAGACCGATAATGCTGTCTGCGTCCACCATCGTACGACAATATCGAGCGCCTTGGTCCACCACAGTTTGTAGAGCGCGAGAAATACGTTCAACCAGATCTTCGTGCGTATAATTTTCTTTTAAGTGGCGATACAATTCCCACTTCTTTTCCATATCGGCAAAGCCCAGCGCGAGGTTTTCGGGCGAGATCAAATAGGCTTTGTCGAAATGGCCATGATGATTGGACCAACCGCCGCGTTCTTGCACCAATTCGAGGAAGCGTGTGCGCAAATCCCACGGTCGGTCCGCGCCGCCGATTTTGTAGCTAAAGGTGCGCGCTTCGAGATCGCTGAGAACAAGCTCGATTGTATCACGGGCGACTTGGCGGTCCGTGTAAAGTGGTATTCCGTGTTTGACCGAGAGGGAGCGAATGCTGGCAGCATCAGAGGCTTCATCATATGTCGAATCGCCGGTCAAAATATTGACGACAAAATCGACTTTTCCATCTTGGATCAGGGTTTTTATATTTGGCTCTTCGGAGCTTGAGATCTTACGCGCGGCAATCGACTCGACGCCATTTTCAGCGAGAAAGCGATGCGTGCCCGGTGTCGCATAAAGCCCAACGCCAATATCCGACATTTTACGGCAGGCCTCGAGCAAATAGGCTTTGTCCTCCATCGCCCCTGCGCTCATCAACAAGGAGCGCTTTTTGCCCCTTGCGAGCATCTTTAGGTTAAATCCGATGAGATCGATTTTTGAATGTGTGTCCAGCGCCGCCATTGCGAGGTCCTCTCCTTGAGCCATGTTCGCTACCGCCGCCGCGCGGGCAAACGGCCTGAACATGGGTCGATTCCGGATGGAGTCAATCTGTCTTCGATGGGTTTTTCTGTTTAGGCCTTGAAACCATTGCAATTACAACAAATCAAGGGAGAGATGTGATGTATGGGACGGTGTGGTCCGGTGAATTGCGCTGACTCGCGCCCCGAGCATCTTACGAAGTGATTTCGCTCAACGCGCGAAAAACATCGCCATTTTCGAGACTTATCCCCGCCTTAGAGTGGCTCTGACACCTCTCATACATGGCGAATAGGCCTTTCAATTTTTGCGCGAGTAACATTCTTTTCTCCATTATTTCAATGTGGTAGTTGGCTCTGTTAAACGCACGCGCAGCGATTGGTTCGGGGATTGCACGGATGACAGCCTTGAAATGCGCTGCCCTCTCGCAATTTTGCCCCAGTCTAGCTTATACTACCTAACATGAGTGATGCGTCCGAATCCCCAAAGCAAACGCCGTCTGAAACGATCGGACGTCTTGATGCCGCCCGTCAATCTGCCAGCTGGCTCGCTTGGGGCGGATTAGGCCTCGCTTTCTTGTGGTGGGTGGCGGCTTTTGTTGGCACCATTGCGCTGGTTGGCACGGAAACCCTCGGGGAAACACAACCAGCCGTCGTGGTCGCGGGCATTATCGCGATTTTACTGCCCGGCTTGATGCTGGTGCTTGCCGGGATGATGGCACGCGAGCAAGCCCGAGCCACGGCAGCCAACGCCCTCGTGCTCGAATCTGCCGCCCGTTTGCTCTTACCCGCTGAAACCATGGCGAAAGAGGCCCGTGTTTTTGCCCAAGAAATGTCGAGCGCCACGGAAGAAGTCGACCGGTCTATGGGGCATGCTTTGTCAGCAATGAAAGCCATGTCGATGGAAATCGGCGATGAGCGCCAACGCTTGGAATCGGTGACCTATGCGAGCGCCGATAATGCCCGTGATCTTGCCGAACGGCTGAGCACAGAGCGCACCGGGCTCGAACAATTAGCCCGCGATCTGCGCGAACAGACCGATCTCTTGAACGAGGCTATTCCTGAGCAAGCCGATATGATGGTGGCGTCTGCAAAAGCCGCGGCCAGTGAAGTTGCGGCCGCTGAAGATGCCTTGCAAGGGCGTTTAGAAACGCTGGATCGGACCGGGCGCAGCTTGGCACAAAAGATCTCAGCATTGGATACACTCGCGGCCGAAGCTGGGGATCGCAACGAAACGCTCCTGTTCGCTATTGCGCGGATGGAAGAAAAACTCGAAACCTCGCGCAAGACCGTTGAGACGGCAGTGCGGGCGGGCGAGCTTGCGGCCGCTGCGGCCGGCACAACAGGGGATCGCTTGCTCGAATCGGTCAAGATCGCCCTCGACGGCGCACGAGAAGCCAGCAACGCGATCCACAAGCACACCTATGATGCCTCGGAGTCGACGGCGCGCGCTTTGTCTGACCTCAAAGAAGCGGGTGAACAGGCCGCCGCAGCGATCCGGGCCGCTGGCATGGCGGCGCGCTCTGAAATGGATATCTCCGAACGCCGCGCGACGAATACGAGTTTGGCGCTTTTGAACAAAAACAAAGCGCTGCGTTCGCGGCTTGACCCCCCCTTGCCAGGTGAGGTTTCTGCCAGTCCAAAGCCGGACAGGCCCCCGGCGCCTGAGCCGGAACCGATCGCGCCAATGCCACTGCGCCGGATCGACCCATCGCCGTCAAACGCCGTCGAAGAGGACTTGTTTGAGGCCAGTGCTGACCGAATGGCAGAGGCCTTGATGGAAGATCTAAAGCCTGCAGAGGACGATCCGGTGCCGTTTCCGAGCAACGGTCTCGTCACTCAAAATGGGTCAAGCAATGGCAATGGCAGCGCCCATGACGGCGTCTTTTCAAGCGATGACGAGCACACACTCGCCAAGGGTCGCCACGATGCTGATGGCGCAGAGCGATCGAATGAGTCGCTGAGTTCAATCATTGCCGATATGGAGCGAGATGAACGCTCACCTTTATCCCGCGAAGAAACAGCCGAAGCGTTACTGAACCAGTTACAGGAGTCGGGCATCCGCCTGACCGATATTATCCGCCCGAAAGACAAGAAGAAAATCGCCGTCGCAGCGCGCAAAGGAGAAGACCAGCGGCGCACGGCGATCAATCAACAAGTCGGTCGGCAAGTGGAGCGCGTACGTCAACGCCTGCGCGGTAATCTTGAGATGATGACCTTGGCACGCGATTTCTTAGCGCTCGAAGAATCAGACGCGCTCAATGCGCTCGAAAACACGCATGCGTCGAACAAGAATGCAAGTGCACGTTTGGCCACTTACCTCTTGCTCGACGCAGCCGTGACGTAGCCGTCTGTTCAGTCGCCGACCCATTCAAATTCAGGTTCCTCCCACCACGGGAAGAAGCTTGGCATGCCGTCCGACACTTTGACCGGATAGACGGGTTTACGCTTTTCCAAAAAGCTCATCACGCCTTCCCGTGCATCATCGGTCTGTCCGCGGGAGAAGATGGCTGCACTATCGACAATATGCGCCTCCATAGGATGGCTGGCGCCGAGCATGCGCCACATCATATGGCGCGTGAGCGTGGTCGAAACTGCGGCGGTATTATCGGCGATCTCATTCGCCATGGCGCGCGCCACATCGAGCAACTCTGCTTGCGGATGGACGGAATGAACCAACCCGCCTTTCAGCGCCTCTTCGGCTGGAAAGACCCGGCCTGAATAACACCATTCTAAGGCCTGCTGAATGCCAACCAGACGCGGCAAGAACCAACTCGATGCCGCTTCTGGATTGATCCCCCGCCGATTGAAGACAAAGCCAAAACGGGCCGTGTCAGCCGCCAGCCGAACATCCATTGGCAGCTGCATGGTCACGCCCACGCCGACCGCAGCGCCATTAATTGCGCCAATCACCGGCTTCAAGCTGTCGAAGATTCGCAGGGTTAAACGACCACCGCCATCGCGCTGAATATCGACTTTGCTGGTCCGGCCGACTTCGCCGGTGTCGGCGCGTGCTTCATAGTCGAAGGTTTTGGCCCCTTCCGAGAGATCTGCCCCGGCGCAAAAAGCCCGGTCGCCGGATCCGGTCACGATCACCGCCCGAACATCATCATTCGCATCGGTTTTGTCGAATGCGTCGATCATTTCGTACATCATTTTGCCGGTGAAGGCGTTCATCTTGTCTGGGCGGTTCAAGGTGAGGATCGCAATCGGTCCCTCTTGCTCCAATTTGATGTGGTCATATTCGCCGAGACTGGCCATGTGTTTGCTCCTGTCTATGTGACTGTCAGCGATAGGAAGCGATGTCTGCTCAATCGCGTCAACCATGACGCCGCGTTGCCCTTTTTAAATGCTGACGCCTGTGTCATCTTCCAAATTGGAATCCGTGGAGACGCGCGGTCTTAGGGAGTTTAGGATGAGTGAATTCGATTACATTATCATAGGCGCTGGCAGCGCAGGATGCGTGCTCGCCAATCGACTGACCGAAGACGGCAAGTCTAGAGTGCTGCTGCTCGAAGCGGGCGGCAAAGACACCTCTTTAATGATCCACATTCCCGTCGGATACGCGTCCACTCTGAAAGATCCAAAGGTCAATTGGTTGTACGAAACTGAGCCAGATCCAGGCACCCATGACCGCGTGCACACTTGGCCACGCGGCAAAGTTCTCGGCGGCTCGTCCTCGATCAATGGATTGCTCTATATTCGTGGCCAACGCGAAGACTATGATGGTTGGGCGCAGCTCGGCCTCCGGGGCTGGTCTTATGATGATTTGCATCCCTATTTCTTGCGCAGCCAACATCAAGAACGGGATGGGCTGGACGGACATGCCAAAGGTGGGCCGCTAAATGTCTCAGACGTCACCGAAACCCATCCGGTTTCAGATGCCGTGATCGAAGCGGGCGAAGCGATGGGGTTGGCGCATCGCGACGTCAATGGCGAAGACCAAGAAGGCATCGCCTATTACCAGTTGACCGTCAAAAATGGGCGTCGCTGTAGCGCTGCGGTCGCCTATCTCAACCCGGCAAAAAAGCGCTCCAACTTATACATTGAAACCAAAGCCCTGGCGGCGCGGGTGCTATTTGACGGAAAACGCGCCATTGGCGTTGAGTATTCGCAGAACGGTCAGTCAAAGACGGCGCAAGCGCGCGCCGAAGTGATCCTCGCCGGCGGGGCCATCAATAGCCCGCAATTGCTGGAATTGTCAGGCATTGGCGACCCGGAGCGGTTGCAGGAATACGGGATTGATGTGGTTTCGCCCCTCCCCGGCGTTGGCGAAAATTTGCAGGATCACTTTGTGCTCGGCAACCGTTATCGGATGAAAGAGGGCAGCCCATCGGTGAACCAACAATCGCGAGGCTTGGCGATGATTGGCGAAGTCTTTAAATATTTAACCCAGCGCAAAGGCTTGTTGACCCTTTCAGCCGCACATGTTGCCGCCTTCATCAAGACGCGGCCTGAACTCGCTACGCCGGACGTTCAATACCATATCTTGCCCGCGACGATGGACCTGCAGAAAATGACGGAAACCGGCGATATGGAGCTGGAGAAACATCCAGGGATCACTATTGCCCCCTGCCAGCTGCGACCCGAGAGCCGTGGCAGCGTCCACATCAAATCGAACCAATCCGATATGCATCCCGCGATCCGGCCGAATTATTTGTCAGATCCGCTTGACCAACAAACCGCGATTGCGGGCTTGCGTTGGGCCCGCGATTTGGCTGCGCAACCGGCTTTGGCCAGATATATCGAACATGAGCTGGAGCCCGGTGAGGCTTTGCAATCCGATGATGAACTGCTGGAATTTGCCCGCGAAACCGGCGGCACCATCTATCATCCCGTCGGCACCTGCAAAATGGGGCCGGAGGGCGACAGTATGGCTGTCGTCGACGATCAGCTGCGCGTGCGCGGTGTCGAAGGCTTGCGCGTCGTCGATGCGTCGGTCATGCCGCGTTTGGTCAGCGGAAACACAAACGCTCCGACGATTGCGATCGCTGAAAAAGCCAGCGATATGATCCGCGAGCAAGCGAAAGCGTTCGCTTAGATTTTGAAATAATAGATTAATCTATACTGTTGTGATACTCTTCTTTTATTTCGAGGGAAGATCACATGAAAGAAGAAATATCGGACCAAAAAGCAACGAGCGGCTGCTTTCCAAGCTTGTCGCATGCTAGCACTTATGAGCATCTGTATCACACAAACCCGACCGCAACAGACACCGACCCTTGTCCCCAACCGACGGGAAACCAAGAGGGCGATGCGGTTGTTGCGGCTTGGCAAAAGTATAATGCCTTTTCTGAAACCTATTGTGCTGCCGGAAATCGCAGCTGCACGAACCCCAAGACCTGCAAGCCATCCGTATCAGGTCACACATCGCGCACAGGACCGGTTCGGCGCCAATTTACGCCAACGCCGGGAACAGCGCCGCCGACCGGAAAGCTCGAATGTTATCTCACCATAGAGACCACCGCCAAAATCGCGTGCGCCTGTTCCTAATGCGGGCGCTCGAGCGCGGTCATCGCGACTTGGCGAAGGTCGGTGCATCTGGCACAAGGAGGCGCAATATTTAGGGGGTCGTCGCAGTGCCGAGTGGGATTCCAATTGAAGCTTTGTTCGCGCCGATCTTTGTGATTTGCGTCGCCCTCGAATGGTGGGCGGTGAAAACCGGTCGTGCCAAGGGCCGGTATGAAACCGCAGATGCGATCACCAGCCTGGCAATGGGGCTCGGCAATGCAATTGTCGGGACGCTAACAGGTGTCGCTGCGGTTTGGATGCTCATGCTGGCCTGGCCGTACAGGATGATAACGATGCCTGAGACCTGGTGGAGCTTTCTGCTTGTTTTTGTCCTGTATGACCTGGTCTATTATTGGAAGCATCGCTTTGCCCATCGCATCCGCTGGTTTTGGACGGAGCATGTTACGCATCATTCTAGCCGCCACTACAATTTGACGACCGCCCTACGACAGCCATGGTTCGGACCATTCTCAGGATTGATCCTCGTCGGCTGGGTCTTAGTGCTGCTCGGCTTTCATCCTGTTTTTATTGGCGTCGCGGCTGGCATCAATCTGGTCTATCAATTCTGGATCCACACTGAGAGTATTGAGACATGCCCCCGTTGGTTTGAAGCGGTGTTCAACACGCCCAGCCATCACCGCGTCCATCATGCCACCAATCCGCGCTATCTCGATGCGAATTATGCCGGCGTGTTTATCGTCTGGGACAAACTGTTCGGCACGTTTATTCCGGAACAAGCGTCGGACAAGCCAGACTATGGCATCGTCAAACCGCTCAAGTCCTATAATCCAATCATCGTTGCTTATCATGAGTTTGCAGCGCTGCTGCGCGACTGTTGGTCAGATGGTTTGCGGCCAATGACCTGGTTGAAGCGCGCCATCAACCCGCCTGGCTGGAGCCCGCAAGGCGACCACAATCGAAGCGAAGATATCCGCGCGCGCTGGCGCGCCGAAGGCGACATTAACGCTTAAGCGATCGGGCTGACGCGCGAAAGAGACACGTCCCTGTCTTGAAATCGATATATCGAACCATAATTTAGATATATCTAAGCCAAGATGGAGGTTCCCATGTACTACACTCGCCGTATGCGCAATGCCGCACGCGCCTATCGCAAAATGCACCATCGCGCTGGCGGCGCCGGCGGTCGACGCGCGCTTAATCATGGAGATCTGCGCCTATTGATCTTGTCGCTCATCGCTGAGAAGCCGCGGCATGGCTATGATCTGATCGCCGAAATCGAAACCCGCAGCGGCGGCGCATATAAGCCGAGCCCTGGCGTTATGTATCCGGCACTTTCGGTGATCCAAGATCTGGGTTTGGCGAAGGTCAAAAAGACGGATGGCAAGCGTGTCTTCAACATCACCGACGCGGGCGAAGACGAACTCGCTGCGAATGGTGAAGCCTTAGAACGTATTGACGCGCGTCTCGAGGCATTGGCCCACCCGGATATGCAACTCGACCCGCAAGATGTCCGCGTCGCCAGTCAACGCCTGCGCCATACGGTGTTTAAAGCCGTAGCTCGATCTTGGCCCGATACCACCGATTATGAGAAAATTGTCGAAATTCTGAACCAAGCGCGCAGCGATATCGCTGACCTTGGGACACAAACACGGCGCTCTGAGACGAATTAACGGCGCGCGAAAATAACACTCGTATTATTGGCTGGCATATCGATCGCATCGACCAAGCTCAGGCCCGCCTTTTGCGCCAGCGGCAGAAGGTCAAGCTCAAGATCCCGAACGCCCCAATCGGAGTCGCGGCGTTTGAGATCATGATGAAACCGCGCATTTGAGGGCGCGATCGCGCCGTTGCGCGCGAACGGGCCATAGAGCATCAACCGCCCCCCAGACCTCAATAGGCGGCCAGCCCCCGCGATCAGTCCGTCTGCGGCAGCGAAGGGCGCGATATGGATCATATTCGCGCAGAACACGCCGTCCCACGGAGCGGACGCTTCCGCCACGTCCCAGTGCAGTGCAGTCGTGTCGATGGTCAATGGTCCCGCGATTCGATTGTGACCCATATGTTCGCGCCAAGCGCTCTGACTGTCGCGGCTGACCGGATCGATATCCGAATATGTCCAATATAGGTCCTTCGCGGATGCTGTGATATGCGCGCCATGCTCGCCCGTGCCGGAAGCGATCTCGAGGACACGACCATGGGTCGGCATATGCGCTAGAAAGGCCTTCCGTACGACATCTTTGTTTCGGTTGATTGACGGCGAAAAGCGTCTGCCATCTGCGGTCTGATCGCGCGCTTCCAACGCTGCGGGTTTGCCCGACACGCCTTTTTGATAATCAGGGGGCTCTTCATTCATGACGCACGCGCCAGCCATCGTCCGGAGCTAAGTGAGCACGGACTTGGACATCGCCCTATCCGCGCGCTTCGAACCGGTCGCGCAAAACAGGTTTCAAGATTTTGCCATTCGCATTGCGCGGGAGCGGCTCATCTTGAAACTGAATTTCGACCGGCACTTTAAACGCTGCGATTTGATTACGAACGTGTTCTCGTAAATCATCTTCGCTGACATCGGTTCCCGGCTTCACTTGAACGACAGCGCCGACTTCTTGGCCCAGGATTTTGTGCGGGATGCCAACGACGGAAGCGTCCATCACAGCTGGGTGATCATAGAGCGCGCTCTCGACTTCGATACAGTAGATATTCTCTCCACCGCGGATCAGCATGTCTTTTGCGCGATCCACCAAATACAGAAACCCTTCTTCATCAAGGCGGGCCAGATCACCCGTGACCACCCAGCCATCAATAAACGTGCTGGCCGTGGCGTCCGGCTTGTTCCAATACGCTTTGCAATTCATCGGGCCTTTGCACCAAAGCTCACCAACCTCGCCGGGTGGCAGGACCTCGCCGTCTGGGTTGACGATTTTGTACTCGACCGCGCCTGGCGGTGCCCCTGCGCTATCCGGTCGATTGACATAGTCTTCGCCGACATTCACTGACGAGGTCGCACATGTCTCCGTCATGCCCCAGCCATTGCCAGGCGCAGCCTCGGGAAAGCGCTTCTTAATCGTGGTTACCAATTCAGGTGCCGACGGCGCGCCACCATAAGAAATCACAGCGATCGATGACAGATCGTACTTGTCGCGATCGGGATGCTCGAGCAATTGCCAAGCAATCGCCGGCACACCGCCAACATTGGTGATCTTTTCGCGCTCAATGATCGGCAGCGCTTCGCCCGCATCCCATTTAAACATTGAAACAATTTTGTCGCCGCGCAGCATGGTCGGAATCAAAATCGCGAAAGCGCCCGTGGCGTGAAAAAACGGGATGGCCAATAGAGTCGAGTTTTGAACGTCCGGATCTGGTTCCGGGGGCATCTCCCCGCGGCGCAGATACATCCGCATGACGCAGGTGAGCGAGTTGAGCATGTTCGATATGATCGCACGATGCGTTGCCAAAGCACCTTTCGGGCGGCCTGTGGTTCCGGACGTGTACATGATTGTCGCATCGTCATCGGGTTCGAGATCGACGTCCGGGAGACCAATTTTAGCCAAACCCGACCAGCTGCTGACGGGCCCGATCAGCGACTCCATCGAAGATATCCGCGGATCCGACCCGGCCTCAGCCCCGCGCACGACAATCACAGATTTAAGCGCAGGCAAGGCATCTAAGGTGCCGCGAATCCGTTCGAGAATTTGCGGATCGACCACCGCAACTTTCGCGCCGCTATCTTCAAGTCCGTACTTAAGCTCATCCCCGGTCCACCAAGAGTTCATTGGGGTCGCAATCGCTCCAATGGCCAACGCGGCGAAGAAGGGAACCGGCCATTCTGGATAATTGCGCATAATGACGGCGACGCGATCGCCCTTGGTGACGCCAAACTGCTCGGTCAGGATTTTGGCAAAGTGTTCCACCGCGCGCGCGAAGTCTGCATATGTGACGCGGTCATTTTCATAGACCAAGTAATCGCGCGCACCGAACTCGATCTCGCTCATTTGCAAAATTGCGCGGATCGTCGGCGGGGCGTCGACATAGATTTTCATCGAGACACCGTCGACCTCGCCATCACCGAGTTTGAGCGGCGTGTCGGACGCGGCAATCAGTTCATTGGCTTGTGCGATCGGCATTGCGGGCCAGCCGTCTGGTAAGGCTGCTGCAGCCATAGCGTTCCTCCGGACATTTTTTTGATCTTCCCTTCGGATATGCGACAAGCGTCGCCGCTACGGAAGGGGCGACGCTGCGGCAGGTCGATATTTGTTCCGGAAGTGCCGCTTCAAGCCGGCTTAATTGGACGCCAGCACGACACTCGTCAAATCGAGCCCGGTGTCCAGGGTCAGTTCGGCATCCAATGCCAAAACCAGAGGCGGGCTTGGCTCGATCAGAAAAGACGGCACTACGAGCTCATCGACCAATTGGATAGGATCGATATCGGCCGCAAACGCATCGACTTGCGGGGCGGGTTTCGTTTGAAGCATAAACATCGCCATAAAGGCGGTAAGTCCGGCGATCAGAATCGTCAGAAACGACTGCATTTGGAGCAACTCCTAAATACTCTACACGCTCCAGCCCCTCGCAAGGATTATGCCAATTCGCTTAACGGAGCGAGTTACTTTTTGCAGATTTTGTTCATTTTTTGTTAATCATAAGGCGCGGCCTCTGGGAAGCCCCGGCTGCAATATTTCTTACAGTCTGCGCGTGCGCCTTAGCGATTGCGATGATCTGACCTCAACCGCTTTTGCTACTTCCCGAAATCGCAGAAGCGCACGGTGCGCACAGCGCCATCAGGCTCGGTTAACGCATAGCTTGGCCCGGACAGCTCGGCGCTCTCGCACAAGTATCCGATCTGATACATATCCAAGAGCTGCTCATTGCCGGGGCTCAGTGCGTTGGCCAGCATAAGATCTGCGGCCGTTTGATATTCGCCCAGACGAAACCGAATATTGTATTCTTCCATCGGCGATAGGCCGCCCTGCTCGAGTAAGCCGTTCAGACTGGTCGCCTCACCGCGGGCAAAGTTCCGCATTTCGGTCGCTTCCGCGATCGTCGCATCCTCTGGGTATGTCTCAATCAGCTCGTCGAGCGCTTCGATAGCGCCCCAAACTTGATTGCCATCGCCGAGTTTAAGCTCGGCCATCCGGAAGAGCGCCGCAGCTTTTTCGTCGTCAGCGATATCCTGCATCCCGATCAATTGTTCTAAGCGCAGAATGGCCGCTTGCTCATTGCCAGCGGCAACGAGCTCATCCACCGTCCCCATCGCCAGATCAAAAGGCCGCGGGTCACTTGTCTCAGCCAGCGGCGGTGTGTCGACGATGACTGGTGGGGCGTCTACGGGTGCGGATGCACATGCCGCGGCGAGCGCGAGGGTCGAGATCGCGAGGATATGGCGCATCGGATAGTCCTTTCTTATGCCTCAGCAAAACCTGGCGACCGGCAAAGGCGAGACTAAGGCAGAATTCAGGAGAGGTTTGGATCGATACACCAATAGGCATCGCCGAGATAATCCGGGGCAAGGCCGAAATCCTCGATCGGCTTCCCATCGCCAGAACAGATAAAGCCGCCATCTTTGAGCAGCAAAAAATGGCTGTGGCTGGGCATAAGCCCAGAGGATTGATAGCGCGCCGCCCCCTCCGCCAGCTCTCCCATCAGTACTTTATCATTGAACCAGTCCGTCAGGTTTTGGAGACGCGCCAAGCGCTCTTGGGCAGCGTCAATTTCTGATTGCGCAAAGATCAGCATACGGGCCACGCGTTGCCGGCGCTGATCGTCCGACTGCGCGGCCTCAAAACGCTCGAAGTCGCGAATCGCACCTGGCAGATTTAGCCGTCGATCGAGCCGCTGCTCGGCCCGCAGATAAAGCGCATCCGCACGCTGCAGCTCACTCAAATCGTCTGCGTTCAACAGCGCGGTGAGCGCGGCATCCACGCTCACCGCCGAGACGTTTTCCAGTCCAGATGAAAGCTCTGTTTCAAACTGAATTGGATCCATTGTTTGGGGCCCGCTCGCGCAACCGCTTAAAGCCAGCCCTAAGGCCGCAAGCATGATCGTAATTTTCATCGGATGGACGCTCGTTTCTAAACCATTTCGAGCGACGAATTTGCAGGCGACTAAGGCCGAAAAGCGGCAGCCGAGATTACAGTTACATTAAGCGCGCGCAGACGGATGGATGGCCGCGACACTGCCGCGCCCGAGCGCTTCGATCGCGCATGCGGCGATGTGATGGGCATTCAAGCCAGCGCTTTCATACATCTGCTCAGGCTTGTCCTGATCCTGGAAAATGTCTGGCAAATGCATGGTCCGGATTTTCAGTCCATTGTCGAGCGCGCCGACCGCCGCCAAATGTTGCAAGACGAAGGCGCCAAATCCGCCACGCGCCCCTTCTTCAATCGTCACCAGAACTTCGTGCTCGCGGGCCAAACGTTCTGTCAGCTCGGCATCCAATGGTTTGGCAAAACGCGCATCTGCAACGGTGCAAGACAGCCCTTGTGCCGCCAACATATCCGCCGCATTGAGCGCTTCTCTCAAACGCGCGCCATATGATAGAATCGCAATTGAATTGCCATCCCGCACAATATGGCCTTTGCCGATTTCAAGCGGTGTCAGCGTGTCTGGAAGCGCGACCCCGAAGCCTTCGCCTCTGGGGTATCGAAAAGCCGACGGGCGATCATCAATCTCGTTCGCAGTGACCACCATCCGCGCGAGCTCTGCCTCATCAGACGCGGCCATGCAGACCATGCCGGGCAAAGCGCCGAGATAGCCAATATCGAAGCTTCCCGCATGCGTCGCGCCATCGGCACCCACCAGTCCTGCCCGATCAATCGCAAAGCGCACCGGGAGGCGCTGGATCGCCACATCATGCACCACTTGATCATAGCCGCGCTGCAAGAAAGTGGAGTAGATCGCGGCGTACGGTTTCATGCCATCAGCGGCCATGCCGGCCGCCATGGTCACCGCGTGTTGTTCGGCGATACCGACATCAAAGGCGCGATTTGGGAAAGCTCTCTGAAACAGGTTGACGCCCGTGCCCGATGGCATCGCCGCCGTAATCGCACAGACTTTGTCATCCGATTTGGCCAAGGCGACCAAGGTATTGCCAAACACATCTTGGTATTTGGGCGCGCTCGGGGTCGACTTTTGCTGCTCGCCGGTCACGACATTGAATTTCGAAACGCCGTGATATTTGTCGGCGCTGTTTTCGGCTGGCGCATAGCCTTTGCCTTTTTGGGTCACGACGTGAACCAAAACAGGGCGCTGCATCTGTTTGACGTTTTCCAGAACCGGGATCAGTACATCCAAATCATGTCCATCGATTGGACCGACATAGTAAAAGCCGAGTTCCTCGAACATGGTCCCGCCCATCGCGAAACCACGCAAATACTCTTCCGCTTTGCGCGCCGGATTTTCAAGCCCGATCGGCTTGACCACGGACTTAGCCAGCTTACGCAAGCCGCGATAAGACCGGCTGGAAACCAAACGGCTGAAATAGTGACTCATCGCGCCGACCGGCGGTGCGATCGACATATCATTATCGTTCAGGATCACGACTTGGCGTTTTTGGTCGCCGCCAACATTGTTCATGGCCTCATATGCCATGCCCGCCGTCATTGACCCGTCGCCAATCACGGACACGACATGATTGTCATGGCCTTGCAAATCACGCGACGTCGCGAAGCCGTGCGCCGCAGAGATTGACGTCGATGCATGCGCCGCGCCAAACGGATCATAATCGCTCTCGCTGCGTTTGGTGAAACCCGACAGACCGCCCCCTTGGCGCAGCGTACGAATACGGTCGCGGCGCCCGGTTAGAATTTTATGCGGATAGCATTGATGACCAACATCCCAGATCAAGCGATCTGTCGGCGTATCAAACACCGAATGCAAAGCCACGGTCAGCTCGACCACGCCAAGGCCCGCGCCGAGATGTCCCCCCGTGACCGAGACGGCATCAATCACTTCCTGTCTCACCTCTTCAGCAACTTGTTTGAGTTGCTCTCGGGTTTTGTTCTTCAAATGCGCCGGTATGTCGATCTCGTCCAGCAGGCGCGAATTCTTGAGATCTGTCATGACCCGGCCTCCCTACAGCCGTTCGAATTATTCCAGCACGATTAGTGTCGTCTGTCTAAGACAAAATCCACTGATTGCAGGAGGATATTGGCCCGATTGTGGAAAATGGCTAGATGTTCCTTGGCTTGCGCGGCGAGCAGCCGCACCCGCTCCCGCGCCTGGTCAATGCCGAGAAGCGTGACGAAATTTGCTTTTCCCGCTGTTTCATCGGTGCGCAAGGGTTTGCCGACTTCATCTTCATTTCCGGTCGCATCCAAGAGGTCGTCGGAGATTTGATAGGCTAAGCCGAGATCATGCGCGAAACCATGTAGCGCATTGCGCTCTGGATCATTCGCGCCGCCGATGATCGCCCCAGCTTCAATGGAATAGGAAATGAGCGCGCCGGTTTTCAACCGCTGCATCCGCGTGATCGTGTTCAGATCGCGCGGGCTGTCTTGTTCCAGCATATCAATCATTTGCCCGCCGACCATGCCGAGCGCACCCGCGGCATCCGAGAGCCGCTCAATCAGTTTTAACCGGATATGCGGATCTTGATGCGTGTCGCGATTGGCAAGGATTTTAAATGCTAGCGTCAGCAAGGCGTCGCCCGCCAAGATCGCGGTCGCTTCATCGAATGCTTTATGCACCGTCGGTTGCCCGCGCCGGAAGTCATCATCATCCATGCAGGGCAAATCATCATGCACGAGCGAGTAAGAATGAACGCATTCTAAAGCGGCAGCGGCGCGCAGCAAGGACTTGTCCGGCGCGTCAAATATCGCACCAGTCTCAATGACATAGAATGGGCGCATCCGCTTGCCATTCGCGAGCGCCGAGTGCCGCATCGCGCGCATCAGGTCTGCCTCAGGGCCTTGGGCGGGCGGTATGAGTTGATCGAGAGCAACCGTGACGCGATCAGCGATTTCGGTCAAACGCCGACCAAAGTCCGGATCGCCTCTGGCGGGCATCAAGTGAAGCTCGCAGGCTCTGTATCAGGCGTTCCATCCGGACTTTGCACGATTTGCTCAACTTTCAACTCGGCGGCTTTGAGGCGCGTTTCGCAGTGCTTTTTCAACGCTGCACCGCGCTCATAAATCGCAATCGATTGCTCGAGTTCAACGTCCCCTTGTTCCAATTGCCGGACGATTGTTTCGAGCTCCGACAAGGCCTCTTCAAACGTCATCTCTTTGACGGGTTTTGCTTTGGCGGCCATATTTTTTACCTCAGCTGAAGCATCAAGACCCGCACCCTAGAGCCGGAAGTCACTCGCCTCAATGGGGATATCAGGATTTTCCACGATATTCATAAACCCGGAAGCTCCAATATTTGTCGCCGCCATCATAGACACAGACCCAGCCGAGTCGCCCCAACGGACGCCGCAGCATGCGATTGAACCAACCATGCGCCGCAAGATAGACCGATCGCCCCTCAGCCGCCTGATGCAAGTGTTTTGCAGCGTCTTTGGCCCGTGCGCGCGCCTCAAGGACACTCTCGCCATCGAGCTGATGCCCGCGTAGCCAATAGGTCCGCGCAAGGATGTTCCACGTCTTGGGCAGGTAACGCTGCGTTTTGAAGCGCGGCGGTGGCAGCGGGGCCTCATTAAAGACGTCGAAGCGCTCGGGGTCTCTGCCATTCGTCGCCCATTGCGCCGTTTCAACGGCCCGAGGTCGGATCGAGCTCAGCACCAAGTCGACATCTTGCACAATGAATTTGAGTTTATCGGGCGCACACTGATCCGCGGCGAGATGACCCTCTTCATAGCGCGCCCACCAATCGCAATATTCCTGCCAGGTCAAACGTGGGCCCGCCGACCGGTCCAGCGCCGGGCGACCATGACGCGAGACGATGATCGGGCCACGAGCCGGTTTGGCCGAAGGGCGTTGCGTCGGCGCGTTAATAGGGCCCTCCCGGATCATACGGCAGCACGGCTTTGTCGGACGCCTTACAAACCACGCCAAACTCGCTCTTTCATGCATGGATCGGCTTGCGCGCGACCGCAGCGATAGAAGGAGAATAGCACTGTATCGGCGCGTCCAATCAGATTTTGATACGGCACAAATCCGACCGAGGCCTGATCCGGAGCCCAGCCCGGACGTGGCGGACAGCCCGCGGCGTCAATCACGCCCTGGGCACTGGTCGGACAATGACCGGTGGGATTGCGCCCATCCATCGAGTTATCGCGATTGTCTCCCATAAACAGATAATGCGCGTCCGGAACTCGGAAAGTGACAGAGATGTTTGTGCCGGTCTCGCCATCGATGTCGTGGCTGAGCCAAGTCGCATCGCCAAAGCGTTCTTCAAATTCAGCTGCGGTCACAAACCGACCATTGTCATGCTGACGATAGCGGATGCGACGGATAAAGGTGCGCTCGATCGGCGTGCCATTAATCGCAATCGGTTGCCCATCACGGACGGTGACCGTATCGCCGGGGAGTCCAATAATACGCTTAATCATCACCCGCGGTGTGTGGGTGTGCTCAAAAACCGCGACATCGCCGCGCTTTGGTTGGCTGGCAAAGAGTCGTCCATCCGGCAGTGGAACATATCGCCCGAGGCTAAACGGCAGCGAATTGCGCGAATAACCGTACGAAAACTTGTTCACCGTCACACGATCCCCAACCTGCAGGTTTGGCACCATGCTTTCCGATGGAATCACACGCAGTTCATAGAGCAGGGTCGAGAAAACCAGAAAAATCGGTATGAATACAGACAACGTAATGCCCCACTCGCGCAATTCCTTTTTCACTTTGTCCTGAAATGTCAGTGGCCGATCGTGGGCAGCATCGTCACGTTTCGCGGTGGTCTCGCTCATGCTGCGTTCCTAACTCTCTGACCGTCTTTGTGACCGGTTCGCCCGTCTTGTCTCTGGCTGCGCCATTCGGCTGCATTGCCAGAAGCACGAGAACCTCGATCCGACAAGGCCCGGTATCAGTCCTAATTCTCTCAACCGCGGATCTGCCCGAACCTTAGCCGCCTCAAGCCAATTATACTTCGGGTTATAAGACCGGGTTTCGTGTCGGAAAAAAGGCACGATCGATCAGCGACCTAGGCGCGATACCAATCCACACCATCTGCGTCCTGTTCCCGCTGCGCGTCGCCTTTGATGAGCAGATAGTTCAAATGCGCAATCGCCTCCCCCGTCGCCATCGAAATCACATCATCGTCAATCTTACGTCCGAAAATCGCAGGGAAAACATCAATCACGCGACGCGGGGCTTGCTGCAAGCGCTGAGTCAAGCGTTTGAGCGCGATTCCATGGCCATGAATCAAATGCTCCAATCGCGGATGCGCGCCGAGAAACGGTTCATTGTGCCCCGGCAATACCAACACATCGGCCGGCAATTCCGCTCTCAGTTTTTCGCAGCTTTGCAACCAGTCTGCGAGCGGGTTGGCATCAGGCTCGGTCGGGAAAACCGAAACATTGGACGAAATTTTCGGCAGCAATTGGTCACCCGAAATGATGATGTTCAAAGCGTCGCAATAGAGGCAAACATGCTCCGGGGAATGACCGCTGCCAACAATGACACGCCAAGTCTGGCCGGCCATTTCGAGTGTGTCGCGATCCGATAAGCGCCGATATGCATCTGGAAGGCGTGAAACGCCGCGGCCAAAACCACCAAACCGCGACTCATACATCGCGATTTGATCCGGCGTCCATCCAGCGCGGCGGTAAAACGCGGCGCCAACCGCCGGCGCCTCGCGCCCGGTATCCGCCACCAGCATTCGACAAGTAACGTATTCCAGACGCGAGATCCAAAGCTCTGCACCCGGAAACTTACGGCTCAGCCAACCGGCATTTCCGATATGGTCGGGATGCATATGCGTGACGATGACACGCCAAACCGGTCGTCCCCCCAGCCGTTCGGCAAAGATTTTCCGCCAGGCCGTCTTGGTGTCCTCCAATGGCATGCCCGTATCGATAATGGTCCATCCTTTTGGCCCATCATCGATCAGCCAGAGATTGATCCATTTCAGCGAAAACGGCAGCGGCATGCGCACCCAATGAATGCCAGGTCGGACCTCAATCGTCTCGCCGACAGCCGGGGTCGTGTCCCCGAACGGATAGTCTAGCGGCGCGCGGCCGGCTGTTTTGCCCTGAAATCCATCCATACTGACCCTTTGCCACGCCGCGATGTGCGCACCAATCCGTCACCATGCGGCATGCCGGTGGGAGACCCTAAGGGTTGGCGACCCGCGTGACTTTCGTGCCTTCAATGCTGACCCCTGCCATCAGCCCTCTTTGATCGAAGATAAAGGCATAGGCGTCATCCTGCAGAGTTGATGAGGACAAGTTCTCCGCGATCCCAGCATTGACCACGACCACAGTCGGCCCAACCCCGATTTCCCAACCATCGGACTCTTCCAGAAACTGCAGCGCATCATCATTCATCAAGAACACCGCATAGCCATATGACTGTGCGCCTGCTTGCAATCCCCATGACCCTGTAAAAGAGGTATAGTAGCCGGCGGTCTGACCACCTTTGCGCAGCTCCCCTTCCCCATACGCGCCGCCAAAAACCAGGCCCGCTTTGACGATAGACGGAAAGATCAAAACCGCTTTGGCTTGCCGTGAAATCGCCAGCGCCGCTGGATTATCGCGCACCAATTTGTTCAAGGCTTGAGAGCTATCCGTGGAGAGATCGGCACGCGAGGCCGATGACGTCGCCGTGGTTGAACATGCCGTGAGCGGGACCGTCAGCAGGGTGAGCGCACCGAGTGTTCCGATCACTTGAAAGATTTTCCGCATGTCTGTCTCCTATCGTCTCCTGGCACAGCGGTCCCTACCCCTACGGTGCCCTTGCCTTGTCCGCAAGCCCGCGCAAAGGTCACAAAAAATCAATGTTGGAGGGACATTTGGGCCAATTTAGTCGCCGTTGCATCTTGCAAACAAGTGTCGCTGCGGCCGCTTTCGGCCCGCTCACGGCATGTGCCAATACACCCGCAGCGCGCGCCCAAACATCGACTGAAAGCGCCGCTCCGGAACCAATTGCGGTCACGCCTGGCTACCGTGCCGAACCAATCGCGGATGGTGTCGCACAGCGCGATATGTTGGCGACCGGTGAGACCACATCGCTGGCGCTGACCGAAGCGGCCATTGCACGTTCGCGGGCGGCGCAGCCGCTCATAAATGCGGTCGCGACTGACAGCTATGAGGCGGCGCTGAAGGCCGCAGAAACCACCTCAGTTGGGGCCTTTGGCGGGGTGCCGACTTTCATCAAAGACTTGCTCGACTGGCGCGGCGCACAAACGCTGTTCGGCTCGCGCGCCTTTCGCGGTTATGTTGCGCCCGCCGATGGGGCGTTCGCGAAGGCCTGGCGCCAGGCGGGCATGATCAGTCTGGGAAAATCGACCAGTCCGGAAATGGGGCTAATTTCCTCGACTGAGCCTTTGGTAACGGGGGCCACCCGTAATCCGTTTGACCTTTCTCGGATCCCCGGCGGGTCCTCGGGGGGCGCCGCTGCCTTGGTCGCCGCGCGCGTGGTGCCGTTTGCGCATGCCAGCGATGGTGGCGGTTCGATCCGCATCCCGGCGGCGTGCTGTGGTCTGTTTGGTCTAAAGCCGAGTCGCGGCGCGCTGCCGATCAGCCGCAGCGCTGGCGCGGTTGATATTTCCGTCAATCATGCTGTCACGCTGACCGTGCGCGACAGCGCGGCATTGTTTGCGGCCGCGGAAATGGACGTGCAGAGCGATTTGGCGAAAACCGGCGCCGTGACCGGCCCGACGCAACGTCGGCTGAAGATCGCATTTGCACCTGAAGCCGCCACCGGCGCGATTGTCGATCGCCAAACGCAGGCGGCGCTCGAACGCACAGCCGAGCTTTGTAAAGGCCTCGGTCATGAGGTCATAGATTATCAAGTCCCATTCGATGGCGCAGAGTTTACAGATCGATTTTTCCTATACTGGGCCGCCGGTGCAGCCGCTTTCGCTCAGCAAGCAAGTGCTTTTTCTGGGAAACCCGTTGGCCCAGATATTCTCGAACCATGGACGCTGAGTCTGGCACAGGAATTTCTTCGCCGAGGCGACGAGATGGAGGCTACAATCGCTTATCTGAAAGCGTTTGAAGCGGAATATCATTCATGGTTTGAAGACTTTGACGTTTTGCTCAGCCCGACCGTCGCGTCCGTGGCCCCAAAAATCGGCGAGCAAGCCCCGGACGGAGACTACGAAACCGTCCGCGCGAATGTGATCGATTTCGCCGCCTTTACGCCTGTGATGAACGTCGCCGGGTCGCCATCTATGAGCGTTCCCATTCAATGGAGCTCAGACGGCCTGCCGATTGGATCAATGTTCTCGGCCCGGCGCGGCGATGACGGTGTCTTGCTGGCTTTGGCATATGAGCTTGAGGCGGCGCAGCCTTGGATCGACCGCCGCCCAGTGTTCAAGACCAGCTAAGGAGACAGCGCTCATGCCGTTTGAATATATCACCGTCGAAGCGGCGATCACCGCACCTGGTCTGCGCATGGTGGTGGTCAGTAATGTCCCGAGCCCTTGGGGCGAAGCGGCAAAGGGCATTCTGCATATGAAACGCATTCCCTGGCAGGCTGTTCGCCTGGTCTATAACGACCCCGCCTTCGACGCCTGGGCGAAAGATCAAAGCGGCCCGATTGCGATTTATGAAGACGAAGCCCCGCGCGGGGGATGGCGCGAGATTTTGGAGCTGGCTGAGCGCTTGTCGCCGAGCCCGTCTCTGATGGCCGATGATGCAGATGCGATGTTCACGCTCTGCCAGAATCTGCTCGGCGAACATGGATTGGGCTGGGCACGGCGCCTGCAATTGGTCGATGCGGGCCTGGCAGGCACAGGCGGCTTTCCAGAACGTGTGGCGAAGTATATCGGACAAAAATACGGCTACACCGAATCGAAGGGGGCTGCGAGCGGCGTGCGGGTACAAAATCTGTTACGGCAGATGGTCGCGCAGCTGGGCGCCCAAAAACATGTCGGCAGCCGCTACTATTTTGGCGATTCTCCAACCGCAGCAGACATCTATAGCGCGACCCTCATGGCCATGTTCGCGCCCCTTCCAGAAGCCGATTGTCAAATGAACCCGGCAACGCGCCAAGCGTTCCTGACCCTCGATCAGGCGACACAAGACGCGCTCGATCCGATCCTATTGGGACATCGCGATCATATGTATGACGTTCATCTCGAGCGACCGCTGCAGCTTTAGGCCGCGTATCATCTGCTGATCTCGACACGCGATTCACAGCATTTTGCACGTCCTGGTTGGCTGAGCGGAGCTTGTCCTCAGCTTTCCGTTAGGTTCGGCTTGCCCGGTCGGTCGAAGCCCATACCTCTATGACCGGAAGGATCGGGTATGGCCGACACAAGTATCACGTCTGAAACGCCGCTGCGTCCATTGAGCGGGTTTCAACAGAGCATGATCGCGCTCGCCAGCGTCGCTATGGGCGCTGGCATGACGATTAACTTCGTCGTCGTCGCGCCGCTGGCGCGCAAGGCCGGTCTCACCGAGGTTCAAGTGGCTGGAATCTTGACGCTCTCGGCGGCGATTTATGCGCTTATGATCCCGCAATGGGGGCGTTGGGCGGATCGCTTTGGGCGCAAACGCGTCATGGTGTTTTCGCTGATGGCGATGGGCTTCACCAATATGGCGTTTTTATTCGCGTTAGAAGCAGCCCTTGCTGGCATGATAACTGGCCTGACCATGTTTTTCACCTTGGTCTTTGTGCGGATCTGGTTCGGGCTTCTATCGCCGGGGTTGCAGCCGGCAAGCATGGCGGCGATGACAGATGCCACCACCGCGACCAATCGCGCTGCCGGTCTTGGGATGCTGGGTGCTGCGTTGAGCATTGGGTCTATCCTGGGTCCAGCCGGCGCGACGGTCCTCGCCCCATTTGGCGCTTTGGTGCCGCTTTGGGGGTCGATTGTGCTGTGTATTTCATGCGGCGTCTTGATCGCCTTTGCACTGCCGAAATCACGACCGGAGCGACCGAGCGCACAGCGTCCTCCGCCCCTAGCGATGCGCGACCCACGCGTGTTCCCGCATTTGCTCTTCTTGTTCACCTATTTCGTTGCGGTCGGCATGATCCAGCAGACGCTCGGTTGGTTTTTGGAAGATCGCTACGATTTGGGCGAGGAACAAACGGTTCTATATGCCGGGATCGCATTTGCGTGCCTGGCGGTCATGATGGTCGTAATACAATTCGGATATGTGCAACCGCGCAAGCCTGACCCGCGCGGAATGTTGCCGGCAGGATTGATCCTGATCGCCATCGGCTATGTGCTCGCCAACCTATTGCTGCCGTTCTGGGCGGTTTGCATTGCGTTCTTGATCGTCGGGGCGGGCGCCGCGCTTGCGGTCCCGGCAGCCAACGCGCTTGGTAGCCTATCGGTCGAACGACATGAGCAAGGATCCGCCGCAGCGCTGTTATCCGCCGCGCCGCCTGCCGGGTTCATTTTCGGACCGCTCCTCGGCGCCGCGCTTTATCAGATTGGGTCCGCACTCCCGCTTTATGCCTCTGCCAGCGTTATGGCGATTTTGAGCGTTTATGCGATCCTCGTGGTCGCACGCCGCCCCGTTTGATCAAACCCCGCTACTCGGCAGGAACATAGCAAAACGCATTCAGTTTGTTGCCATCGAGATCGCGAAAGTAAGCGGCATAAAACCCGCCGCCGCGATCTCCGGGTTTGCCTTCACACGTCCCGCCTTGCGCAATGGCCGTGGCATAGACATCGTCAACTTGAGCAGGATTATCGGCATTTAATGCCACCATAGTACCATTGCCGACACTGGCTGCCTGTCCATCAAAGGGCTTGGTGATCGCAAGCCCCGCGCCTGGACCTTCAAATTCACCCCACGCGATGAACGTGTCTTCTTCCATCATCCGGCCAAAGCCCAAGACTTTGGCAATTGCATCATAAAAAACCGCACCGCGCGCAATGTCTGCTGTGCCTAATGTCACGTACCCAATCACTCCAACCTCCATGTTTTAGCTTTTTGGAACATTACAGGAACATACGCGAAAAGCAAGGCCTACATTGCGCTAATGCCGCCATCGACTTTGAGCTCAGCGCCGGTCACCAGCTTGCTCTCATCGCTGGCGAGATAGAGGACCGCATAGGCGATATCATCGGGCTCTCCGACTTTGCCCATCGGGATTTGGCGCCCCAGCTTAGCCAGGCCTTCTTCCTCGCCAAACATTTTCTTCACGCCATCCAATATCGGGGTGTTGATAAAGACCGGATGGACCGAATTACAGCGGATTTGTCCGCCTGTTTTGGCGCAGTGCAAGGCGATAGACTTCGACATATGGCGCACCGCCGCCTTCGCCGTGTTGTAAGACACATAATTGCCGCTGGCGACGATTCCGGCAATCGAGCTAATATTGACGATCGAACCCAGCCCGTGCTCGCGCATCAATGGGATCGCATATTTGCAGCCCAAGAAGATCGAATCGACGTCGACCTTCATGACATGCTGGAACATGCCATAGTCTTCGTCCTCCACACTGCCCAAGGAGCCAATGCCCGCATTGTTGATCAGTATGTTCAGCCCGTCCATCGCGTCATGCGCGGCTTGAACCACGGTTTTCCAGCGGTCGGCATCGGTGACATCATGCTGCCAGGCAAAAGCGGTGCCCTCGCCCAACTCAGCATTGATGGCGGCGGCAACGGCGTCAGCGCCCTCGCCATTAATGTCAGTTATGGCGACCACAGCCCCCTCACGCGCCAGCATCCAAGCGGTGGCTTCGCCTAAGCCCTGGGCGCCGCCCGTAACGATTGCTTTCTTGCCTGATACGCGGCCCATGAAGGCCCTCCTCTGTCTTGTCTTGTGGGCGTCGTCTTGCCGCGCGGTGGGCACGTGCGCAAGCCCTGACGCGGCGGCGCACCCGCCCCCCGTCACTTCCGACAGTTCATTTTGGAACGCGACCGAGCGAAAACCCATTGCTGGGGTGTCAGGGTTGCGCGCTGATGCACGCGGTCAGAAAGGACGATATTCAAATGGACCTTCATCACGTCAGATGTATGCCGGTTTTTCCTCGGGTCGGTAAGGTCGCGGCGGCGAGCATATGCTCGATCGCGCTGAGCGGCGCCGCGTTCGCAGATTGCACAAAGGTGAAAACGCGCGGCTCGCTCGCCGACAAAATAGAGATCATTTTCAAGAACGACACGCAGACGGATATAAGACTGGAAATCACGAAAAGTGACTTCAAAGACCCAAGTGAGGCGAGCGAGAAAGTCGTTCAATCCAAAATTGTCGCGGCCGAGACGAAAGCGGACTATTCCGGCAATCTCGGAGACAATGCCAAAAAGAGATTCGAAATAAGATATGGCAGCGACTTAAGCAGCTTTACGATTGAAAATGAGAAAGCGTCAAAATCGGGCACCAATGCCAAATCGACCTATTCGGGGGCCTACATGCCACGCGATTCGTCGAGCCGCGGTATATCGTGTGACGCCAGTTTCAAAGCGAATAGCAATCGTTGGAGTGTGAAACTCACCGTTTCCGCACCAACGCAATGATCCATCAAAACCAAAGAGGAAGACCCGGTATGGGCTCAGGAATTGACCGCGCAAACTGTCGCTTTGGGATCGCATTAAAGGGCCTAACCGTAATCGGGCTTGCATCAGCCTTTGCAATGCCAGCGCTTGCCCAATGCGACGAAACCCATTCGCGCAACGTGACTGCAAATCATGTTGAGATCGTGTTTAAGAATGAAACCGATCAAAACATCCACTTGCTCATCGAGAAATCCGATTATGAGACCCAAGATGAACGCAAGACGGTGCAATCAAAAACCGTCAAAGCTGGCACAAAGTCTCAGTATGACAGCACGATGAGCGAACATGCTGAGAAGACGTTCTTCATCACCTATGCGGATGTGTCGGGAAAGTTTCATGTGCTGAACGACAAGTACTATCCAGAAAACCAACCGGCGGCGTATGTCTCTGAGTTTCGCGGCGCAAAATTGAGCCCGATCACGTCCCAAGAGAGTGTCGAATGCCATGAGCAGTTCAAAACCAATAATGCACGCTGGAGCGTTTCGATCCAGGTGAACTAGTGTCGACCCGACAATTACTCACCCTTGCGCCTGTCAAACACGACAGTTTCGAGGCGTATCCGCGCGTGTCTAAACTCCAAACCGATCACGAAAACGAGGAACGATATGGCCGCCCCTACAAGACCCGCCCGCCATTGGCAGCACGCATCGATCACGCTTGCCGCAATTCTGTTCATGCCGAGCGCGGCATTCGCCTCCACCTGTCTTGAACATGTCGCGCACAAAGGCGAAGCGATGAGCGTTGAAATTTTGGTCGAAAATCAATCCGAGCGCGCCTTGGATATTGTGCTCGGGCGGTCCGCCAATGTCACGGACGCCAACACGAAAAGTCGGTCCTACCAAGAACTCAGCGCGGCCAGCCTTGATCCAGGCGCGGCCATGGATATTCGAGAACCGATCCCGGATCACGCAGACCATGTCTTTTCGATGGATGTCCTGAACACGCCGAATACGTTCCGCGTTCAAAATCAGCACACCAAAGAGGGCGGAATCTCTTGGTTCCGCGGCGATTCGCTCAATTTGGATTATTGGGAGATCAATGAAGCTGACGAGATCCCATATTTGATCTCGTGCGACCGCAGCTGGGATACGGCCAAGAGTCAATGGATCGTGCGAGTCACGGTCACGGACCAAGCCGCAATGGCTGAGAATTAGGTCAGCTTCGCGGCCAGCGCATCCATGAATGTTGCAAGCTCCACGTCCAATGCCGTAACGCCATCTGCATCATGCGTGGTCAGTGTCACTTCGACCCGATTATAGACATTAAACCACTCCGGATGATGATCCATTTGCTCGGCTTTCAGAGCACTTGAGGACATAAAACCGAAGGCGGTTTTGAAATCGGCAAATTTATACGTTTTTGAGATAGCATCACGCGCTCCGGTCGCCGGCTGCCAACCGGTCATTTGATCGAGGGCGGCTTCTGCGCCGATTTTTGTCGCCATTATTCGCTCGCTTGGGTTTCTTCAACAGTTTCATGTACGAAGTAGAGCCATCGGCCATCTTCGGCAATCGCTGTTCGAATCCCGGAATAACCCTGTCCGTCGCGAATGCGGTCTAGACCCGGATCGCCAACCAGCGCTCGCAATCGCGCACGATCGGTAAAGTTCAACCGTTCCAGGACCAATTCATCAGCGTCCATGGCCGCGAAGTCGGGCCAAATATACCATGTCTCATCGCCGACTTGGCGCGTCTGATAAGGATCGTCCAGCAATGCACCGAGCCGCAGCAACGGATCAAACCCGGTCCGACGCAGCAAATCCCAATGCACACGGTGAGACTCGTCGGCGAAATTGGAGACAAAATTCTCTTCCGCTTGCGCCAATCGCACCAAGCGGGTGAGCGAATTGCGTTCGAGCACGGCCCGAATTTGCGCGATTTTCGCATCGACCTCCGAGGTCAGCGGGACAATTGCTGTTTCAGGCTCGCTCGCAGCAATTGCTGCCGGCGCGGCTGCCACTTCAACCCGAACCTTTGGCGACCCATTCGCATTGCCGCACGCCGTTAAGATCAAGGCGGCGGTTATTCCTGTGACGAAAGCTCTCATATCCCCTCAAAGCCAGTTGCCTCCTTGAGATCCTGCAAAAGTTGCGCCTCGTTCAATACTTTGATCGTGTGCATGCCCATTTGGCGGGCGGGTTTCAAATTGATGCCGAGATCGTCGAGATAGACACAATGGTTCGGATCAACATCTAATGCTTCGCACATCAGCGCGTAGATGCGCGGATCGGGCTTGCGAATACCAAGTTTCGAACTTTCAATGACATGATCAAAAAGTTTCATGATTTCTGAGACTTGCTCCGCTTTCTTGGAGTCCGTACTCATCCCCGCACCCTTGCCGATTGGTGCATTGTTCGTGATGCATCCAATTTTGACATGCTGCTTACAGATGTTCAGCGCGGCCACCACCGCAGGACGTATGCTGCCGGACAAAAGGCCGAGAATGTCCTGTCCAGGAACTTCATGCCCGAGGGCCCGACTCTCATTTCGAAACAGGGTGTCAAACTCAGCAGCGGAGACTTCGGAGCGCTCGAGTTTTGCCCACGCATTCTGGTGAATATTCTGGGCGTTTACAGATCGAATGAAGTCCGCCGGCAATTGGTTGGCGGCTTCATATTGGTTAAAGGCCTCGAACGGAGAGGAGGTTATTACGCCGCCAAAGTCCCAAATCACGGCTTGTAAATCTGTCACCATCGTCTTTTTCTTTCCACTCGCGGATTTTCCGCGGACTTGTCTATCACTGGGTCGCCGCTGACAAGCCTGAAACGCGGTCAGTGCGCACACCCCCTCGCCAGATTTCATCTCGGCCCTATTTCTCTCGCCATGATCAATCGTATCTTTCTCGGCCTCACAGGCCTCATGTTTGTGGCATTTGGCGGCTGGTCTTTGACCGACCCAATCGGCATGACGTCCGGGCTCGGCGTTTCAGTGCAGGGCGTGTCCGGCACGTTCGAAATGCGCGGCATTTATGGCGGCGTCAGCCTTGGCGCCGCGCTTCTTTGCTTGCTGGGCGCTGCTCGGCAACGATTTGAGTTTGCGGCCCTTTGTTTTGTCGCCGCCTATATGGGGGGCTATCTGATTGGCCGCAGCGCATCCTTTGTCTATGGCGACAGCGCGATGAGCTCAAATTGGATTTTTGCCGGATTTGAACTGGTCATGTTTCTCATTTCCGCAGCCTTGGTCGCGCGTAAGGCATAAAAAAGCCCCGCCAGTGATGACGGGGCTTTAAAAAGAGCGTGCGAACAAAGCGCTAGAAGGTTTTGCGCAAGGTCACGCCATAGGTCTGTGGTGCATTTGGATATCCATTGACACCATCTTGGAACACCGCAGCAAAAGCGCTTTGGATATACTCATCATCGGTCAGGTTGCGGCCCCAGATGGAGATCTCCAAACCGCTCGGTGTGGTGATGCCCGCCGACGCGTTGACCAAACTGACCTCACGGCTGGCGAACTCAGCTGGGATGCCATCAACCACTTGGATGTCGTCCTCATACTGATAGTCGGCCCGGATAAAGCCGTCATTATCGCCCAGCTCAAACTCGTACTTACCGGCGAAATATAAGCTTGTCTGGTGAATGCCGGCCGGCGTCTCACCGGTCAGGCTTTCACCGACATTGAAATTCTCGAACGAGTCATAGACCGGATCCAGGAAGGTTCCGGCAAAGCTCAAGGTCAGCGGATCAATTGGCCGATACGTCGCCTCGACTTCGAGACCTTGGACCGATTGCTCGCCAGCATTCGATAGAACAAAGCCAAAGCCATTAAAAATCGTCGACTGGAAGTCTTTGATCGATTGATCAAAGACCGCGACCGCCACGGTTCCGCGATCAAAGTCCGCCTTCAAGCCAAGCTCGAAAACCTCAACTTCTTCTGGCTCAGAAAAGCGCGTGCCGGGGCTGACATTGCCAGGAAGCGCCTCCAAGGGTTGGCCGTTGGCATCGACTGCGACACCCGGGAACAAAGCCGCCGTGTCGCTTGCAAAGAACGAGGTTTCACGGGTGAGGTTCCAGGATGAGGCTTTGAACGCGGTCGCATAGCTACCGTAGACATTCACATTATCCGTGACGTCATAAGCCAAACGCGCGGTGTACACGACATCCTCATCCGAGGAGCTGCCATCTTCCACCGCATTCGGGAAATCGGTGAAGCCCTGGAAGGCCTGCAAACCCTGCAGACCTGAAATCGCGCCAGGCGTCGCGGCCGCCGCTGCGGCTTGAATGGCAGCGAAGCCCGCTGGATCCGCGGTCGCCACAGCCCCAATATTTGCCGGCGTCGGATCTAACATGGTTGCGCCGGCAAAGGTCGCCCCAAAGACAAGCTCGCCGACCGCGCCGGCGAGCGCTGGGTCCTCAAAGTTGAGCAAGGAATAAATCTCGTCGGAGGTGCCAGCGAACGTAACGTCTTTTTCGTCGCCAACGAAACCAATGCCTAAGGTTGCCGTCAGACGGTCTGTGACCGCATAGTCGGCTTGCGCAAACAGGTTGTAGCTTTGATTGTCTTGCGTAAACAATTCTCGCCGTCCGGTTCCTGGCGCGAAGAATTCTCCAATCCCGAGCCCATCCTCAAGAAACTGTGTCAGGCCGGATGTCGAGACATCGACGAAGAGGTTGGCATCGGCCCCCATTAAGACGTCTGACGTCTTTTCAAGTTCTTCATCATAAAAGAACGCACCGACAAGCCAATCCAAGCGATCGGTGCTGCCGTTCAAACGAAACTCTTGGGTCAGCGTATCGATGTCCCAATTGTTTTGGTTTGAGCCCAGCAAGTCGAGCTTGATGAAATCGGAGTCGCCATTGAATCGTGAGACTTGGCTTCGGCTTGCGGTGATCGAAGTGAACTCTGCCCATCCGAAATCATGATTGATTTCCAAAGAAACGCCGGAATTTTCGAGCGTTCCGTTTGGCACAAAGTCGAGCGCCGCGGTGTATCCGAACGGGTCCATATTAATCTCGCCGCCGAGTTGGGAGACAATTGCGAACGAGTCGATCCCATCCCCGGTGAACGGCCCGCCCGCTTCGGAGGGATCAACCAAGGCGACGTAACAGCAATTTTCTTCAGAATCGTCATAGTCTGCAATTAAGCGCAGCGATGTGTTTTCAGTCGCTTCCCATAAGAGCTGACCCCGCAGATTGTAGCGGTCGCGATCGTTCAGCTCATCGCCGTCAGTCGTTTCGGCATAGCCATCGCGCTTATTAATGCCACCTGACAAGCTGAACGCGACGGTGTCGGTGATCGGTCCTGAGATATAGCCTTTATATTGCTGGGCGTCGAAATTGCCGAACGTTGCTTCGACGGAGCCGTTCCAGTCAAAAGACGGGCGCCGTGTTGTAAAACTGATAACACCTGCAGAGGCGTTTTTACCGAACAGGGTCGACTGCGGTCCACGCAAGACTTCGACGCGCTCAATGTCCGCAAAGTCAGAAAGCGAGCCTGCCGAACGGGCGCGGAAGACGCCGTCAACAAACACCCCGACAGAGGGCTCGATGCCGATATTGTTGCCGCCATTCCCGAAGCCGCGAATGATGAAGGTTGCGTTTGCCGATCGCTCCAGCTGCGACACGCGCAGAGAGGGGACAACCGATTGCAAATCCAAAATGTCGATCAATTGTGCGTCTTCAAGCACTTCATTGTCGACCACTGAAACAGCGATCGGCACTTCTTGCAGTGTTTGTTCGCGCTTGGTCGCGGTGATTGTAACGGTGTCGAGGCGCTTGGCCTCTGCTTCGGCTTCGTCCTGCGCGGCGGCGCTAAGTCCGTGGCCAACTGTTAAAGCGGTGAGGCCAACGCTAAGCGATAGCGCGGCTTTGAGCCCAAAGCTCGATGTCGTGGATTGTTTCAACTCACGTCTCCCGATAGTCATTTTAAGTATAGGTTTCTGGGGGTCCTCTCTTCGCGGAGGATTTAGCCAGGAGCAGTAGTTGAGTCATCGCGTCTGGCAAGCATACTTTTGCACATAGTTTACAAACGTGATCAAATCGGCCGCGACTGCAAGCATGACAACACAAGACGCCGACCTCCTCGGCGTGTGATCCGCCTGATCGGACGGCCCTTTTGTTAAGGTTAAACCAGGGCTCGACCGAGTGTGTCGTGTTGGAACGAAAGCTTGAGAAACCGAGCCCACCGGTTCGCCTCGAAGGATGTGGCGAAACCAATAACTTTCGCTTTCTCCGCGAAGGAAGCCCCAAAATGAACCGACTTTCGCGCGATGCGCGAGCCCAAAATTGGCGCAGACATTGCGACACTGGTCTCAGATTAAAATTCACCAGGATCCGGTCGGACACGGCGACCGCGCGAGAGAAATATATATATGTCGCTGACTTATCACCCCAATACGATCACGCTCTTAACGGCTTGGGAGCGTATGACCCAAGCGCCGGATATCGCTGCGGACCTAAACGCGGCAAAAGCCAGCGATTATCCTGACTTATTGGATTGCTTGTTCGTGATCCAACGCGCTGCCGAGGGGCGCTGGTTGTTTCGCAATGCCGGCGATCAGCTAAGCCAGCTGCTCGGCAGAGACTTAGGCGATCATGATTGTATGGATTTTTGGACCGGGCATGACCGAGCCATGGTACGATCATTGATCGACTCCGTGCGCGAAAGCCGCAAACCCGGCATCCTGCATGCCAGCGGTGAAACGCTCACCGGGAAACATGTCGGTGTTGAGCTGACATTTGCGCCATTGCCGATCACGCAATCACAAGGCAATACACCGCGTCTCTTGGGCTTGTATCAGCTGCTGCAGCCGCGGGTCATTCTGAATGGGCGACCGGTATGGCGCCACCGGGTTACCGCGATTTACCCGCCATCTCCGGATCGACAAGCAACTCATTTACGATTGGTGGCGAGCAATGACTAAGCGGCCTCTTTGGCGCGCGCGGCAAGCTCGGCTTTCACCCGCTCCGCCAGTTGCTTCACGGTGAACGGTTTGGCCATAAACGCCACCTCTTGATCGCCATCCAGCTTATCTGCAACATCCCGTTCGGCATAACCCGACATGAACAGCACTTTCGCCGTCCCCAGCAGCGACTTGGCCTCTTTGATCAGCGTCGGTCCGTCCATTCCGGGCATCACGACATCTGACACGATCAAATCGAAACCGCCGGCATTCTCTTTGAGGATTTCCAAGGCCTCTTCACCGTCACAGGCTTCTTCGACATCGTAACCGCGCGACTTGAGCTGCGAGGCGGCGATCGAGCGCACGCCATCTTCATCCTCAACCAGAAGGATCCGCCCGCGACCGGAAATGTCCACGGGCGCCGCAACGGCGCGCACCGGCTCTGCTTCCAAGAGCTCTGCCGCTGGGATTTCGTCCGCTTTCAATGCTGGCAAATAGATTTGAAAAGTGGTGCCTTCGCCGACTTCACTGATCGGACAGATATAGCCCTCGGACTGTTTGATGATGCCATAAACGGTCGATAGGCCAAGCCCAGTTCCCAATCCTTTCGGCTTGGTGGTGAAAAATGGATTGAAAATATTCGCCAGAATATCCGGTGCAATGCCATGCCCGGTATCGATCACCTCGATCAAGAGATACTCGCCATCCTCGACATACCGAAAACCATTATTGTGGGCATCTTTTTCGGTTGCGCGCGACGTTTTGATCGTCAGCTTGCCGCCATTTCCACCATCCATCAGCAAAGCGTCGCGGGCATTGGTTGCTAGGTTAATGATCGCTGTTTCAAGTTGGTTTCGGTCGGCTTTGATCATTGGCAAATCGCGCCCATGCACAACGTTAAAGTCAATCCGCTCATCCAAGAGCTGACCGAGCAGAATCGCAAACTCCGAAATAAAATCGCCCGGCTCAACAATCTCTCGCCGAAAGGTTTGCTGGCGCGCATAGGCCAACAGCATTTTAACCAGGTCTTTTGCGCGCACCGAAAATTCATGAATTTTCTTGAGGTGGTCAAAGGACGGGTCGCCAACCGGGTGCTTCGATAAGAGCTCATCATTGTTGAGCATGATGCCGGTCAGCACATTGTTAAAATCATGCGCGACACCACCTGCGAGCTTGCCAATCGCCTGCATTTTCTCGCCTTGCGCCAAGCGCAATTCGAGCGCCTTTTGCTCGCTCATATCAATCACATAGGCGACGGCAGGCTGGCCGCGTCCATCCAGGGTGACAAACACATTCACATGCTTCTGATCTTCATCAGCAAGCCGCAGACCGACCGGTTTATCAATCGAGTCGAGCAAACTCTCACGAAGCTTGTTTTCGCCTTCTTCGGCGACGAACAAGTCGATGAACCGCGTGCCCGGTGATGCGGCGCCGCGCGCCAGCCCCATCAAGGCGCGATTGCTATCGGTGATGATGGCACCTTCAAGCGACTGCCCCTCAAGGCGCGCCGCGCCAAACGGCGCATCGTCGAACATCGGATCACCCTCGGGCCGAGGCGGGCGACTTGCCGAAGCGGCCAACATACGGCTTTCGCCTTCAAGCATATTTTGCGCATTCGCCAAGACCAAAGTGCGCCCTGTGGCGTCGGCGCCTTTGCCGTTCCATGTTGTGATGGTTTGCACCGGAACTTCAACGCCATCGCGAGAGCGCATCATGATGTCGGCCCGGCCCGGCACACCGGACTTGCGGTCGCGGCGGAGCATTTTGACAAATTCAGGTCGCATAATATCGTCGAGGCGGACATTTTTTGCGCCTTCGGGAAAGCCGAGCAATTCGCGCAGCCAGGAATTGGCATAAGAGATGGTGCCATCTGGGCCCGTCGAGAAAAAGCCCATCGGGGCATCTTCCACATATAAGGCCCGCATGTCCGCAGCGCCGGTGACCTGCTCTGAACCATTGATCCGCCGGAGTCGCCAAATCGCGCGCTCGCCTCGTAATGGCGCAACCGATGCTTCATACTGCACCGGGAGCGCATCGGTGCCGAGGGTCATCGCCGGCAAAATCTCGCGCCGTGTCTCCCCCGCTTTTGCCGCTTTGGACAGGCGGAAAATTGGCGCGGCGAGCCCGGGTGCGGCGCTGAAGATGCGATCAACCGATACCGGACCGAGCGTGTCGGATTGCCCCAGCAGGGCCATTTGTGTGAGATCAGAATAAGCGCTATTGGCCGCCAATGGGGCGCCGCCCTGATCGGAAATCAGGACCGCTTCATCCAGCGCCTCTATCCAAGAAAACCGCGGCGTTGCAGGTTGGACCGCATCGGCCATTGCCCCGCGCTCCGGAAACAGTCCCATGCGGCGACCGGCGCCGCGCAGGATCCACAGCAAGAAAACCATCCCGCCCGCAGCCATTGATATGAGAAGGATGATCCCCGTAGGTCCACCAGCCGTTGGCCATGCCAGTGTCGCACTTGCTGCGCCAACCGCCATTAACAAGCACGACCAGAAGCCCATTTGCAGCCAATCCAACCGGCTCATTTGGTCGATCGTTTTTGGGGATTGGTTGTCTGGCGTTTCGCCTGCCATAACGCATACTCCGACACGGACACACAAACGTCCGATGATTCGCACCCATGTATAGCAGGACTTTGCGAGATGACGCACCGCTCTGCTCTAATTTATCCTTTTGCACTCGAATTGGTTAATCAAACGAGAAAGCTGGTTAATCGGTGTGATCGAATTATACAGTGTTTATTACAGATTACGAAAGGGTCATCATGCGTTACCCGTGCGCTGCACTTGCCTTTGCAAGCGCGCTCTGCCTCGCCGCCTGTGGCGCTGATAGCACACAATCGCCCTCGACCAATACCGCCATGGTGGCGCGTGGAGATATGGAGGTCGAGACCGAGCGCCTAAACGCTTGGTTCGAAACCAAATATAATGAGTCCGTCGCCCGCAGTCCGATGCGCGCCACCTTTTTAGGCAGCCGCGAAAACTACGATAAATGGGACAATGTATCGCCAAAGGCTAAGGATGCTGAATTGGCGCTCAGACGGGCCGAAATCGAGGAGATGCGGACGCAATTTGATCCGGCCATGCTGACCGCACAAGGGCGTTTATCGTTTCGCCTGGCAGAGTACCAACTCGAGCGCGCCGAACGGGCTGACCCATGGCGAGAACATGGTTACGCGTTTAGCCAAATGCGCGGCGCCCACGCCTATATCGCCGCATTCCTGATTGGGCAGCACAAAGTCGTCCGAAAATCAGATGCCGAAGCGTATGTGGCGCGATTGCGCGGCATTGAGACATATCTCGGCCAACATCTGCAAAACGCACAAAGCGCAGCTGCGCGCGGCATCCGCCCGCCTTTATTCGTCTACGATTTCGTGATCGATGGCGCTGAAAATGTCGTGGAAGGCTATCCGTTCGGTGACGCAACACCAGAGCAACCCTCTCCGCTTTACGAAGACTTTTCCGGCAAAGTCGATGCCCTTGTGCGCAATGGCAAGATTACCGCGAATGAGGCAGAGGCACTGAAACGCGAGGCGCGCAGCGCGCTCTTGAGGCATGTCTACCCAATCTATGCCGAGCTGATCGAATGGGTGAGCGCGGACAGAACCAACGCAACCCTCGATGATGGGGCGTGGAAACACCCCGATGGTGAGGCGTTTTATCGTGATCGACTGTGGCAGATGACGACCACAGATATGACGGCGGATGAAATCCATACGCTTGGCCTGACTGAGGTTGATCGCATTCATGACGAAATGCGCGCCATCATGCGCCAGGTCGATTTCCAGGGCAGCTTGCAAGACTTCTTTGATTTCACCCGCACCGACCCACAGTTTTTCAAACCGAATACGGATCAGGGGCGCGCAGAATATCTCGCCGAAGCGACCGCTATGATCGATACGATGCGAGCGGAATTGCCGAGCGTCTTTAACACCTTTCCGAAGGCCGAAATGGTGGTCAAAGCGGTCGAACCCTTCCGCGAGAAAGCCGCCGGCAAAGCTTTCTACCAGCGCCCGGCCCCAGATGGGTCTCGGCCTGGCGTTTACTATGCAAACCTCTACCGAATGCAGGATATGCCGCTTTATCAGATGGAGGCGCTCGCCTATCATGAGGGCATTCCCGGGCACCATATGCAACTCGCAATTTCGCAAGAGCTGCAAGGTATTCCGAAATTCCGCAAATATGGCGGCTACACAGCCTACACCGAAGGTTGGGGACTCTATTCAGAGTTTTTGCCAAAAGAGATGGGCTTCTACCAGGACCCCTATTCTGACTTCGGGCGCCTCGCCATGGAACTTTGGCGCGCGGCGCGTTTGGTCGTCGATACGGGCCTCCACGCCAAACGCTGGACCCGTCAAGACGCGATCGATTATCTGCTTGAAAACACGCCAAATCCCGAAGGAGATTGCCGCAAAGCGATTGAGCGCTACATCGTCATGCCAGGGCAGGCGACGGCTTACAAAATCGGCATGATAAAGATACTCGATCTCAGAGAAACCGCGCGGACACGCTTGGGCGACGCGTTTGATATCCGAGACTTCCATGACGTTGTGCTCAAAGACGGCCCGGTTCCATTGCAAATCTTGGAGGAGAATGTCGAGGCTTGGATTTCGACACAACTATAAAGCGCAATACCCTTCCCCTAGAGGAAAGGTTTAAGAAAGCTCGTTTCATCTTTTTACTTTTTTTGTTGCCGTGCCGCAATTCTTTGCCCTAACAGAGCAATCATGAAACTCTCAGTCTTAAAAGAAGTGGCCGCAGGCGATAGCCGGGTTGGAGCCACGCCCGAGACCGTCAAGAAATATGTCGGTCTCGGACACGAGGTGACCGTCGAAACCGATGCAGGTTTAGACGCGGGGTATACCGATGATGCCTATACCGAGGCCGGAGCAAAGATCGCCAGCACACCAGCGAGTGCGCTTGATGGCGCTGACGTGCTGCTCTGCGTGCGCACCCCGGACACCGCGCATTTGCCCAACGGGATTACAGTGATCGGGTTGCTCGACCCGTTTAAGTTCGATGCCGCCGCGTTCAACGCCAAGTCGGCGACCACACTTGCAATGGAATTCACGCCGCGCATTACGCGGGCGCAGAGCATGGATGCGCTGTCGTCGCAATCGAACCTTGCGGGTTACCGGGCCGTGATCGAAGGCGCGACGCTGTATGGCCGGGCGATGCCGATGATGATGACCGCAGCGGGCACGGTCGCGCCGGCTAAAGTCTTCGTCATGGGGGCTGGGGTCGCAGGTCTGCAGGCGATCGCCACAGCCCGCCGGCTTGGCGCAGTTGTCACCGCAACAGACGTGCGCCCGGCAGCGAAAGAGCAGGTCGGTTCGCTGGGCGCCAAATTCATCGCCGTTGAAGATGAAGAGTTTAAAGCCGCTGAGACCGCTGGCGGGTATGCCAAGCAAATGTCTGACGCGTATCAAGCCAAGCAAGCCGAACTGGTGGCCTCGCATATTGCCAAGCAGGACATTGTGGTGACCACCGCGCTGATCCCAGGTCGCCCAGCACCGGTGCTGGTCACCGAAGACATGGTGAAAACCATGCGGCCAGGTTCTGTGATTGTTGACATGGCCGTTAGCCAAGGGGGCAATTGTCCGCTGTCAGAACCCGACCAAGTGGTCGACTCAGGCGGCGTAAAAGTGGCTGGGTTTACAAACCTGCCCGCCCACCTGCCCGCCGATGCGAGCGCGCTCTATGCGAAAAACTTGATTGCATTCTTACCCCTGATTACGGCGGAAGATGGCAGCCTCAACCTTGATACGGATGACGAAATTGTCACGGCCATGATGCTCACACGCGGTGGCGAAACCGTGAATGAGAGGCTGCAATCATGACACATCATCCGACTTTCCCGGGCTCGATCCGGGACCTCCAAACACTTGTCCTGACCAAGGCGCACGAGACCCCGGACCAAGTCCGGGGCGATCGGAGTAGATAATATGAAAAAACTCATTCTTACCGCGGCCCTTTCGGCCTCACTGGCCCTGCCAGCCTATGCCGCTGAAACCAGCACGATTAGCCCAACTGTTTATCTCGCCGCGATTTTCGCAATGGCCTGCTTTGTGGGGTATTATGTGGTGTGGTCAGTGACGCCCGCTTTGCACACCCCTCTCATGGCTGTGACCAATGCGATTTCGTCAGTGATCATTGTCGGCGCGATTATCGCTGCGACAGCCTCTGGCGCCGTTCAAGGCGGCTGGATCGCAAAGGCCCTTGGCGGCGTTGGTGTTGCGCTTGCCAGCGTCAATATTTTCGGCGGCTTCCTCGTCACCCAGCGCATGCTGGCCATGTATAAGAAGAAGGGAGACTAGTCCGATGGAACAGTTCCAATCGACCTGGGCACCCCTGCTCTATCTCGCCTCGGGTATCCTTTTTATCCTTGCCTTGCGAGGGCTCTCTAGTCCGGCAACGAGCCGCGCCGGTAACCGGAACGGCATGATCGGCATGACCATCGCGGTGGGCACGACCATCGCTCTGTTCTGGACCGCGCTGGATGCCACCACATGGGGCATTCTCGCTGCGGGTGCGCTCGTCGGTGGCGGCATCGGCGCGTTTATTGCACGCCGCATTCCGATGACCGACATGCCGCAGCTTGTCGCCGCGTTCCACTCATTGGTCGGACTTGCTGCCGTTTTGGTGGCAGCGGCAGCCCTTTATGCGCCGGTCAGCTTTGGCATTGGCAGTGTTGGAAATCTTGCCACCGCCTCTTTGATCGAACTCGCGCTCGGGTCAGCGATTGGCGCCTTGACGTTTACCGGATCGGTCATCGCGTTTGCAAAGCTGAATGGCAATATGTCGGGCGCGCCGATCCTGCTGCCGGCGCGGCACGTGCTCAACATCCTGATCGGGGGCGGCATTGTTGCTTTGATCGTTGTCCTGGTCATGAGTGGCGGCAGTGCGACTTGGGCGTTCTGGGGCCTGACGGTCCTGGCGCTCATCCTTGGCATCACGCTGATTATTCCAATTGGCGGCGCGGACATGCCGGTGGTTGTGTCAATGCTCAACTCCTATTCAGGGTGGGCCGCCGCCGCGCTTGGTTTCACGCTTGGCAATTTCGCTTTGATCATCACAGGGGCCTTGGTTGGATCGTCTGGGGCGATCCTCTCTTACATCATGTGTAAGGGCATGAACCGGAGCTTTATTTCGGTCATCCTTGGCGGCTTTGGCGGCGAAGATGCTGCTGCCGCCGCTGGCGGACAAGAAGAGCGTCCGTTTAAGCGTGGGTCCGCGGAAGACGCCGCCTTCATCATGAAGAATGCCTCGAAAGTGATCATCGTCCCCGGCTACGGTATGGCGGTCGCCCAGGCGCAGCACGCTCTGAAAGAGATGTGCGATAAGTTGAAAGAAGAAGGCGTCGATGTGTCCTATGCGATCCACCCGGTTGCGGGCCGGATGCCGGGACATATGAACGTTCTCTTGGCCGAAGCCCAAGTGCCATATGATGAAGTGTTTGAGCTGGAAGACATCAACTCAGACTTCCGCAATTCAGAAGTCGCTTTTGTGATCGGCGCGAATGATGTGACCAATCCAGCGGCAAAGACCGACACGACGTCGCCCATTTATGGCATGCCTGTGCTCGACGTTGAGAATGCAGGCACGGTGCTGTTCATCAAGCGGTCAATGGGCTCCGGTTATGCTGGGATCCAGAATGAGCTCTTCTTCCGCGACAATACGATGATGTTGCTGTCGGATGCAAAGAAGATGGTCGAGGATATCGTCAAAGCGCTCTAAGCGCGCTTTGACGCAACCAGGACCCCACGCAAACCGGCGCCCATAATCCAGTCTTTCAACCCCGCGGACTCAGAGTAAGCTCACCTCCGTTGAGAACCATCCAAGGGGGTCGAGATGGCCGAATTTATAGCTGAAGTTTTTTCTGTGAGCGGGTTGTTTACCCTGCTCATGCTGCTGCTTTTGCAGGCGGTTCTGGGCTTCGACAATCTGCTCTATATTTCGATTGAGTCGCAGCGCGTCGGCCCTGAGAAAGCCCCGATGGTGCGTCGCTGGGGAATCGGATTGGCCGTCATTCTGCGGATCGTACTGCTGGTCATCATCGTCAATCTGTTCGCTTTGTTGGCGGAACCCTTATTCAACATCGCTCTTCAAGGTGTGATTGAAGGCGAGTTTACGTTGCAAGCGCTGGTCACGCTCGCCGGTGGCGGCTTCATCATTTACACGGCAATTAAAGAGATCCATCACTTGCTCGCGGTCGACCATATCGAACACACCGAAGGCTCAGCGACGAAATCCGTCTTTCAAGCGATCGCGATGATTGTCGCAATGAACTTAGTGTTTTCGTTTGACTCGATCCTGTCTGCGATGGCCATCGCCAATGTTGAAGTATCAAATATTGTCAGCGCATCCGGCGATGTGCTGAACACGTTCACAGGCACAGTCGTGCAATGCAAAGCAGACTTGATCGCCAATCCGATTGCGGGCGCCGTCGGCTGCGAGCCGGGCAAAGATTATCAAGTCTGGATTATGGCGATCGCAATTCTCTCCTCGGGCGTGGTGATGATTTTGCTCGCAGATTATGTCGCAGATTTCCTCAAGCGGAACCGTATGTACGAAGTGCTGGGTCTGTTTATCCTGTTCCTGGTCGGCGTTTTGCTGGTCACGGAAGGCGCGCACTTGGCGCATTTGAAACTGTTCAGCTTCCCCATCGATGCGATGAGCAAGTCGAGCTTCTATCTCGTCGTTGGGGTTTTGGTCGTGACAGACATCATCTCAACAAATTACCAAAAGCGTCTCTGGGCTCAGCGCGAGGCTGAGCTGTTAAGCGCCGGAAACAAAGTGGACGACGCCATCAAAGCCGTCGATGCGCATATCGCAAAACATGGCAATATTGGCTAATGCACTATCGCCTTAATCGCGTGACAGCGGTCGCAAGCGCTTCATCACTTTTAAGGCGACTTTATTGCCTTTTCGACCCATGCGCCCCTCATAGATGGGCGGCCCGTCGCGCCCGCCTGAGAGCAGCTCGACGGGCTGATCCGGCGGCAGACCGAGCAACAGTGTGGCCCCGGCTTTCAACGCCGTGACCCGGCTTAAGGGAACGCTCAGGCTTGCCAATCGCGCCGTCGCGAGCGCCATGACGGGTGCCTCTTTGGGACGTGTTGCATCTCGGACGCTTGCGCCAGAGCCTGGTTTCAAATCGGTTTCGATCACTGCAAGCTCGGTATGGAGGCCCTGTGCTTCGATTGAAAACTCGGAGATATTCACATGGACCGCTGGCAACAGACTGGTAACATAGGGGACGTCTGTTTCGATCAACTGTAAAGTCATACCGGCCGCCATGGCCGGACCCAGCGGTTCGAGCAATTGTTTCAACAAGGCGCAGTCGATCGCACTGAGGCTCCAACCATCGCCGATCCGCCCAGTCGATCCACGCGCGCCACAAGCATTCGCAATGATCGCATCCGCGCAGAGGGGCGGCAGACAGATCAAGGCTTTGATCTCGGTCTCCGTGGGCCCAATGCACGCAATGGCGGCTGATTTCCCGGTCATCAAAGGCGGTAAGTCTTCGCGCGCGAGGGTCGCCGTCTCAACCGCCATCACCGCGGCCTTTAAGCCGGTTCCACGCGCGAGCGCCGCGGAGAGTTTCGATCCGAGGGTTCGCGCATGTCGGTCCGTTGCCGCCGCGGCTTCATCAAAGACCGGGGTCGGTTTGGCTTTGACCTCTTGCGGCGTCGGCAGCGATGGCGCTTGGTCTGCAGGCGCCGCGGTCGGCCGCAACAGCGCATCGATCTCTTCTGGGGTGAGGACCGTTCGACGATTGGGCAAGACCAGCGTATCTTCAGCTGCGTCTGCGCGCCCGCTCAGCGGATCAGAAGGTTCTTGACCATCTCGCATTCTGCACCTGTGACCAACGATTTATTATCAGTGCGTTAACACGGTTAATGAAGCGTTAGGATTTTGGAGTCCCCGCGAGGCCCTTGCCGATTCTAATCGTCGCGCACAACGCGCTCATTACGCTCATGGCGTTCTTGCGCTTCCAGGCTCAGCGTGGCGGTCGGCCGAGCTTCGAGCCGACGCAATCCGATCGGTTCCCCTGTGTCATCGCAATAGCCATAAGTTCCGTCATCGATCCGGCGGATGGCGGCTTCGATTTTCGAGATCAGTTTGCGCTGACGGTCGCGGGTGCGCAGCTCAAGCGCTTTATCACTCTCTGCCGATGCGCGATCAACGAGGTCTGGATGGTTAGACGATTCGGCCCGAAGATTACCGATTGTTACCTTGGCCCCGTCCAAAATTTCCGATTTCCAATCTTCAAGCTTCTTGCGAAAATAGGCCTTCTGCTTCGCATTCATGAAGTCTTCTTTGTCAGACGGTTTATAACCATTCAGATCTAAGTCGCCCATGGAATCAAATCCTCTACCGAGTTTGCGCGCCCTATACTGCGGACCCGTTAGATACGCAATCGCAATAATCAGACCAATTGGCCGCAGATCATATGGCGAAATATGGCGTGGGCTTGGCTTATGCACGGCTTTTGCAGTTCTTCCGGTAACGAACACTTGATTAAAGCGGGCGCTCTGTGCGCTAAAGGAATACGAATCTGCGCGAGACAGAAGACAGGACCTAGGCGAGCATATGACCTCCCGCTGGCGCCAACGCGAAGTCCAACGTCCGTCAACTTGGCGGCAGTCTTTGCTGTTCAACAGCCTCATTCTGCTACTGCCGATTTTTGCTGCGCGGATCATCATCGCCGCCTACACCTCAGATATTGCGACGGACCCGTTAAGTCTCGAGGCTCGCACAGAGACCCGGCAAGCGATCGAAGCTGAGTTTCGCGCCTTAAGCGCGCCGGTCGGACAAGAACGCCGCGCCTGGGCAGAACGCATCGACCAGACCCTGCAAGAGCGCGATTTTTCCGCCGCGCGTGGGTATTTATTGGCCGCGCCATTGATGCTGAACAAGCAGGACTCGGCAGCGGTCTTGGCCGCCGCAGATGCTGAGAGCTCTGGCAGTCGCGATCAGCGTCTTGCACGCGCTGCCCTACTCTTCTTACCAGAAGACCTGCGCGCCAATTATCAACGCTCTATTTCACCGCCGGAGACATCGGCGTCAGCGCTGATAGATGCGTCCACAGACGATCCCGAAACCGCCGACGCAGAGCGCGAAGCGACCCCGCTGAGCGACGAAGCCGCCGAGACGCCGCGCATCGTCCCGGACGCGGTTCAGTTGGCGCCGCGCAATGAGCCTTTTGCGGGTCCGGGCTCGTTCTTTCTGATCGGGGATCCGGCCGATCTGACCCGTCGGAGCCAGCGCTGGGTGGCCGGAGAGCAAGTCGATAGCTTGCAATTGCGTCTGCGCGCTCTGGGGCTAATGACTCAAAACGATCCAAATCCTGAGTCGCAGGCCGTCTTCGAAGCCGCCTCTATTCTGCGCAGCGCGCATCGTGCCGGCCGTTTGAACGAACGCTTTGTCCGCTACTTACGCAGCCGCATTGAAGATGCGCTCCCCGAAGACACTCTAAGGGTCAGGCTGACCACGGCCTTCGAGACCGTTATGACGACCGAAGCGCGAACCGAGAAAGTGATTGAGGCGTTTCAAGCCGCGCTCCAGCCCGAAGCGCAAGCGCGGCTGGCTCGTGATATGATGATCATTGCGCGAATCGCTGAGCTGACCAGCGCATCTGGGGCGATCACTTTGGTCGAGCAAGCAACCACGCCAGAAGATATGCGCCGGGCATTGCTCCTCTCAGAGTCCGGTAGCCATCGCTCCGTCGCCTTAGCACGTGAAATGGGCCCAGATGTTCTGTCTATGGCGCAGATCGGCGTCAAATGGAGCCGCAACTTGGTGTTTCAGGTCATGGGTCTGATGGCGCTTGGGATGGCTTTGGTTTGGACCATGCTGTCGGCGCTGACTCAAGCTGAAACCATTCGATCGCGCTAAAGGCCGAACGCGCCTTTGATCCCATCGATAATAAGCTGCACAGAGAGCGCGGCAAGAATGACGCCGAATATGCGTGTAATCGCGCCGGCGATACTATCGCCCATGGCTTTGACCAAAGGTCCTGCCGCAAGAAAAATCAGCAAACAAATCACCATGTTCACCGCAATCGCGGACAGGACGGCACCCTTTCCGACCCAGTTGTCGTGTTGGGACATGTAGAGCATTGCGGTCGCAATCGATCCTGGCCCGGCCAGCATGGGAATGCCAACGGGGAAGACCGAAATATCGTCTGGCGTCTCATCCGGCTTATCCGATCCCGACAGAACCGATTCAGCCCGATGCTCTCGGCGCTCGGTTCGCTTCTCGAACACCATGTCGAGTGCGATCAAAAAAAGGAGGATCCCGCCAGCTGCGCGAAACGCATCTATCGTAATGTGCAGTTGGTCCAGCAACCAAGCGCCAAAAAACGCAAAGCCGAATATGATCAGAGTGCCGACCAAAACCGATCGCACCGCCATTGACCGGCGATACTGTGCGGGTCCACGCGCCGTCAGAGACGCAAAAACCGGGGCGACGCCAGGGGCATCGATCAGGACAAAAAATGTGACAAACGACGCCACAAAAATCGCAATGAATTCGCCGGACATGAAAACCCTTTCGCACGCGCGTGAAGGGTGCCCTCTATCCTCGATCTTTCAGGGCGTCGAGGATTTCTGCCACATCGGGATGCATCTCTGGTTTGCCAGAGCGCAGGGGAACGACGCTTGGGGCAATCTCGCCTTCCGACATGGCGAGGATCATGCGATGACCCCGCAAGCGCTGCAGCAATCCAGGCAGACCCTTCTCGCCATTCGCCCGCAGCAAAACCTCGTGGCCGATATCAACGCAGATTGTCTCTGGCGCTTGACCAGCTTCAATCATTGAAATGCCTTCGTCCAGCGAGACAATTGGGGGGGTATCCGGAAGCTCTATCATGCTCGATTTATCAGCCATTCCCCGTCTCCGCCGCTCTTAGCAGTTTCCGGCATAGAGACAGCGCTTGATAGGTTTCGCCGGCGGCGCACGCCATTGAAATCTGTAAAAGATGTTCCCGCCCATCATCACTCGAAGTCTCATTCATGGCTGCTGCGATCGCCGTGACCGCTTGATCGTAGAGCTGACCCTCCGTCTCGCCGGTCAAATACATTTGCATCACAGCGAAATATAAATGCTCAACGGGGCTTTGTGTCCGATCAGGATCCAGCACATCTTTTTGGCGCAGTACGCGCGCATGATTTTGCAGCAAAATGGTGCCGCGCCGATCGCCATTGCGAAGCACGGCGCCATTCACGACGACCGCCTCTTTCGGCTTAAGCGACAATTTTAGCGGCATTGACCATGCTCCTAGACTGAGAAAAAGCTAAGAGGAAATGGTTAACGCGGACTTTCGAATTCGTAACGCTGGGGCGATTCCATATTGCGATCAGAGGTTTACCGGCGGACATTATTGGCCGATTCCGCGCCATTTCGCGAATCACAGTCCTGTCGCCGGGTTAATGCTTGCTTCTGGGCGCGCGCCGCTTATCCTCTTACGAAATGTCAATAAGAGGTCCCGCTATGCGCTTTGAAGGCACAGAGAACTATGTCGCAACTGAAGATTTGCGGGTCGCGGTAAATGCTGCCATCGCGCTCGAACGGCCGCTTCTGATCAAAGGTGAGCCAGGCACCGGCAAAACCGTGCTTGCGATCGAAGTTGCAAAAGCTTTGAACTGCGAGCTGATCGAATGGCATATCAAGTCGACGACGAAAGCCGCGCAGGGTCTTTATGAATATGACGCGGTTTCCCGCCTGCGCGATGGTCAAATGGGCGAAGCGCGCGCCAAGGATGTCAAAAACTATATCAAAAAGGGGAAGCTGTGGGAGGCATTTACCGCTGACAAACGGCCAATCCTGCTGATCGATGAAATCGACAAAGCCGATATCGAATTCCCAAATGACTTGCTGCAAGAGCTCGATCGAATGGAATTCTATGTTTATGAGACCGATGAAACGATTAAAGCCAAACAGCGGCCCATCGTCATCATTACCTCGAACAATGAAAAAGAGCTGCCCGACGCCTTCCTGCGTCGCTGTTTCTTCCACTTTATCAAGTTCCCCGATGAGCAGACAATGAAAGAGATTGTCGACGTGCACTATCCCGGAATTAAAGAGAAGCTCGTCTCGGATGCGCTGACGACGTTTTACTCGATGCGCGAGGTTCCTGGTATGAAGAAGAAGCCATCGACATCAGAGCTGCTCGACTGGCTAAAACTGCTCATGAATGAAGATGTGGATCTCGAAACGCTGCGCGAGCAAGACCCTGAGAAGCTGACGCCGCCGCTGCACGGAGCGCTGCTCAAGAATGAGCAGGATGTGGCCCTGTTCGAACGGTTAGCCTTCCTAAACCGGCGTCAATCCGGCCCCAGTCCGCGTGGCCCGGCAGGCTAATCCCGCCGCGCATAGATCAACCGCTCCGCATTGCCATCGCCGCCTTTGATCGGGCTATCCGCGCGCCCGATGACGGACCAGCCCTGTGCGATCAACCAGTCGACAAATGCCGTTTCGGCCAAAGTAATCGCGGCCGAGTCGGTCACAATCCCGCCTTTGCCAACATGTTTCCGGCCGACTTCAAACTGCGGCTTAAACAGCGCAATCAAAACAGCGCCATCGGCCGCCAGCGCCAAGGGCGCTGGCAACAGCTTATGCAAAGAAATAAAGCTCGCATCGCACACGATCATTGATGGCGCCGCGCCGATTTTGTCGGCGGTTAACGCGCGCGCATCTTGGCCCTCTAGCGCCGTCACGCGAGGGTCGCCTGCGATGCGCGGATGAAGCTGCCCGTGCCCAACATCCACCGCAACCACGGAGGCTGCGCCATGCGCCAGCAATACGTCTGTAAACCCACCCGTTGAAGCCCCCAGGTCGAGACATACGTTCGACCCGACCGTAATTTCGAACTGCTCAATGGCATGCGCCAGCTTAAGTCCCGCACGCGAGACCCAAGGGTGGGCCTTGCTCGCCTCGATGCGCGCATCACGGGCGATCTTTTCAGAGGGCTTGGTGACCGTGCCGCCATTCACACGGACCTGCCCTGCAGCAATGGCCGCTTGCGCCGCAGATCGACTTTCGAAATGCCCGAGTGCGACCAAAACTTTATCAGCACGATCAATCTTTTCTGACACGGCTGACTTCTCCACCAATCGGTCTAGAGTAAAGAGAAATAGCAAATGGAGCCAACCCGATGATCCGTAAAGCCTTGTTCCTTGCCACCTTGCCCTTGGTCGCCTGTGCCGTCGCGCCGGCTCAAGACACGATGGAGATGCCTGCTGCCGTTGACGCGCCTGATCCGAGCCTCGTCGAATCGATGCCGCGCCTCGGCGGAGATATCATTGATGGCGATGGCGAGATTATCGGGGCTGTTTCGATCATTGATGGCCCGCATGGCCTGATGATTGAAGCGACGATCCAACCTGGCGGCTTGCTGCCCGGCTGGCACGGTTTGCATCTGCACCAAGTCGGCGATTGCAGCGATGTCGGCGTGTTTCGGCGCTCGGGGGGTCATTTGGGCATGATTTCAGGCGGGCATGGCTTACTGAATCCGGTGGGGCCTGAAATCGGCGATGTGCCAAACATTTGGGCTGCGGCGGATGGCTCAGCGGGGTATGAAACCTTTACCAATTTGGCCAGCGCGAGCGATTTGCAGGATGCCGACGGCACGGCCATGGTGATCCATGCCAATCGCGACGATCATATCTCGCAACCAATCGGGGGCTCCGGTCCGCGTATCGCCTGTGCCGTGATCCGTTAGAGAGCGGCGCCCGGATAGCGTGACATGTGGCGATTGTTACGCGTAAGCGTAGGGACCGCCCCGCTCCAAGGCTTTTTGATAGGTTGGCCGCGCATGCATGCGATCCAGAAACTGCGTGACATGCGGCAAGTCTCGCAAATCCGCTCGCGTTGCCGCGGCTTCGAGTGGGAAGCTCATTATAATGTCAGCCGCGGTCAGTGTCTCGCCAACAAAGTAACCCGTCGCCGCCAAGCTGGTGTTCCACCATTTCGCATGCTCAGCAATGCGGGGATCGATAAAGCCGGTTTCAGCCGCACGCGACACACCCTTCACCACCGGCCGCACCAGCATCGGCGCACGTTCCGGAAGCCGGGAAAAGACCAGCTTCAACAGAAGATTGGTCATCGCTGACCCTTCTGCATAGTGCAGCCAATAGGTGTAATCGCGCGCATCTTGGGTTCCGGGCATTGGCTTTAGCGCGTGCTCAGTGTCATACGTATCGACCAAATATTCGAAAATCGCGCCAGTTTCTGCCACTGAAATATCACCATCGGAGATCACGGGAGACTTGCCGAGCGGGTGAATGCCGTAAAGCGCAGGCGGGGCAAGCGACGTGACCGGGTCGCGATCATATCGCTTCACCTCATAGGAGAGACCGAGTTCCTCTAATAACCATAAAACGCGCTGCGAGCGCGAATCTTCGAGATGATGCACAATGATCAAAACGACCTCCCCGAATCAGATCTAAAGCAAGACTTATAACGAAGCGGTCACTGAACAAGATATCGGCCTCTCCGCGTAGGTCGGCCTTAGACCCAGCGGATAAGCCATTGTGATGATTGAGATATCGCTCGGGGCTTGGACTTATCGGGTAAGGACGTCGAACCATGTGCCGAGCGCAGCAGCGTCCATCTCCCGACGCGCGCGGATCTGAGACGCTTCCTCATCCTCACCCCATTGCTCGATCTGCCAGTCCTCATCGACGCAAGACGCGCGCAAAGCGTCGAGCGCCGCCAGCTGGGCTTGCTCAACGGCAAGTGCGAGTACGGCTGACCCCAACAGGCTGCACCCCCATGCCAACCCCGTCAGGCGGAAATTATCGAGCGATAGCGCATGCTCGCGCACCGCATCGAGGCTCGCTTCAGGTTGCGGGCTCGCCATCACGCCGATCACGGGCAGCAAGTTCACATTCAGCGCTTGCCCGGCCCAAGTGCGCCAAGGCTGCCAAGCCGCCTCTTGGCGTGCTTGCAGCGCACGCGGTCCGTCCGCCAAATAGCACGTCACATCCGTGCTGGCATAGCGCGCAAGTTCGTCCGCCAGATCCGCCCGTGTGTCAGGCGTTCGATCGATTGCGACATTTGCCAGGCGCGTCAGCGTCATGCCTTGAAGGTCGAGCTGAGCACCCTGCCGATCCCATTCCTCACGAATGGCCTCGGCCAGCGCTAGCGTCGGCAGCGTCAAGGTCGCTTTGGCCGGCGTTTTGATCGGCCGCTGATCAAGCTCAACCGAGAAACCCTGCCCGACCTGCCGCACGCCCGCTTGCGCGTAGAACCGTTTCGGTTGGGTTGCTTTGTCCATTAAGCGAGGGCCTCCGCGAACGTATCGAGGCTTCTGTTCAGGGTCGCGAAATCATGATGCACCTCATGCGCGCCCTCCGCGGTTAGCTCGTGGGTTTCGCCAAACCCCCAAGACACACCAAGTGTGCGAATACCAGCGTTTAGGCCCATCCGAACATCGTGGATGGAGTCTCCAATGATCAGGGTCTGCTCAGGCGCTGCGCCGAGGGTCGACATGGCTTGCTCACACATATGCGGATGCGGTTTTCCAGGGCCATCATCGGCGCACCAGCTGGTATCAAAAAAGCCCTGCATGGCATGCTGATCGAAAAAGGCACGCACACCGCGGCGGGCTTTTCCGGTCGCTATGGCGAGGCACCAGCCGGCCTTGGCGAGGCGCTCGACAGTGGCGCGGGCGCCGTCATAAAGCGGTTCAAAGCCTTGCCCTTCAGCGCGCAAAGCCACGAATGCTCCGCGATAGGACTCAACCAGCCGCTGCAACTGACCATCGGGCACATGAGGTGCGAGGATGCGGCACGCCTGTTCCAAGCCGAGGCCAACGATGCGCCGTGTCTGCTCATAGTCCGGCGGGGCCAGATCATGCGCTTCAAATGCCCGCACCATTGCAGTTTGGATGATTTGACGGCTGTCGACCAATGTCCCGTCGAGGTCAAAGATAGCGAGTTTTAAGCTCATAGACCGCCGTTTAGGCGGCTGTGGCCGACCTCGCAACCAGTCTTTGCCAGATCAAAAACAGCGGGGATCCAAGCTCAAGCACCATGCCTGCGAATTGCGTTTCCAGACCTGGACCGACCGTCATATGCGATAGCAAGCGTGCGAGCCCGCCTAAGAAGATCACAGCACAGATAAAAGCCAGCACGAGGCCGTGTTTTTCGACCTTCGGAATCGTCCACCAAAGCAGCAAAGTCACCAGCAGATAAATTGCCGAAAGGTATCGCAATTGATTGTCGATTGCCGGCGGATAACCGCCATCCGGCATGAAGAAGGCAGCGCCATTCACCACCCCCATCACCGAAAAGAATAGCGGAATGAGCGACAGGATACCTAGTCCGATTTGCAGGCCCAATTTCATATCTATACCTCCACAATGCCCGACGCGATGTCTTGCGTGCGCGCGAGCCAAGCCGCTTTCGTTTCGCCGCCATCGGTCGCGCAAACCAAATACCCGCCGCCTTGCTCGATCACACGGACGATGTCCGGCCACATGACTTCAGGACCCTTTGCTTCATCCCATCGTTTTGACACAGATGGGTCCATATGCCTGACGCCGCCAAAACGATCTGGGCGGGCTTTCGCACCATCCCAAATCTTTGTGTTCAACAAGCCGGGACACAGAATGGTCGTATCAATCTTGGATGCCGCCAGCTCGCCCCTCAGCGCTTCGGCGACGGCGAATGTCGCATGCTTGGTCGTTGCATAGAGTGGAAAGTCGCCATCAGGGGGCCGCAAGGCCGCCGATGACGCGGTGATCCCGACATGCCGCGGTCCATCGCCCTCTTGCATCAGGGGGACAAAAGCCTGCGCCGTCCAAATCGCCCCGCGCACATTGACGTCGAACCCCCATTCGATTGCGTTCTGCTTGCCCGAGAGGATTGGCGAACCGACCCCGACACCGGCATTGATCCAGAGCATATTGAGGGCGCCTTCCGCTTTGAGGGTCTCGGCGGCGGCGAAACACGCTGCCCGATCGGACACGTCAAAGGCGATTGCGCTGGCCCGTGCGCCAATATCGCCCGCCACCCGGTCGGCGGCCTCTTGTCGGATATCTTGAACAATGACGTATAGACCTTCTGCCGCCAAATGGCGGGCGAGCATTTCGCCGATGCCATCGCCGGCGCCTGTGACCAACGCGCGTTTGTCAGCATAATCAGACAATGCCGCCATCTCTCCCTCCCAATGCTTTCGCGCTTATGTGCCGGTTTTCTGTCCTTATGGATAGAGCCGCGAGCTCTGCCAAGACGTGCCATCCCAAATCATTTTCAAGCGGTCGTGCATGCGAAACGCCTGGTCTTGCCAAAACTCGATTTCGGTTGGTTTCAGGCAATACCCCCCCCAATGGTCCGGACGCGGAATGTCATCATCATCACCATAGATGGCACTAATCTCCGCCACCCGCTGGTTGAAATCGTCACGATCGCGCAACGGCCTGGACTGATCAGACGCAATCGCAGCGATCCGAGACTGCGGCGCACGCCGGCGAAAATAGTCATCCGATTGCGCGCTTGTACTCTTAGAGATGATGCCGCGGATGCGAACTTGCCGCCGCAGGCTCTTCCAGTGAAAACACAATGCCGCTTTCGGATGATGTGCCAGCTGCAAGCCCTTAGCGCTGTCATAATTGGTATAGAATTGAAAGCCGTCTTCCGGGCTTAGCCCGCGCAATAGGACAATCCGCACATCCGGCATGCCCTCGGCATCTATGGTTGCGAGCGACATCGCCGTTGAGTCATTGATCTCGTGTTCATTGGCGTCTTTCAGCCAGCGTTCCAGCAGGGCGAATGGATCTTGCGCATCTGGGATCAGCGGGCGGTCGCCTTCAGCAGCGTAATCTGCCGCACTTGGCGACTTGGGAATGGAGACAGGGACATCAGTCATTGGAAGAGCAACTCAAATGGCGGCGATTAGGGGTTTGGCAGGTCTTCGTTTTGCATATAGGAGACCGCCAATATCGCAAACCGGATCAGCCCTTATGTCGCATAACACATTTGGACATTTATTTCGTGTGACAACTTGGGGGGAAAGCCACGGCTTGGCCCTTGGATGTGTGATCGACGGTTGCCCGCCCGGCTTGTCGCTCGATGAGGCGTTTGTGCAGCACTATCTCGATCAAAGGCGCCCAGGCACCAGTCGGTTTGTGACACAGCGCCGTGAGCCAGATCAGGTCAAAATTCTCTCCGGCGTGTTCGCCGACGATCGCACGGACGGTCAGGTCACAACGGGCACGCCGATCAGCCTCATGATCGAAAATGTCGATCAGCGCTCAAAAGACTATTCCGAGATCCGTGACCGCTACCGCCCTGGCCATGCGGACTATACGTATGACCAAAAATATGGCGTGCGCGATTATCGCGGCGGCGGACGCAGCTCGGCCCGCGAAACCGCCGCCCGTGTTGCGGCAGGGGCGGTCGCTCGCAAAGTTCTCGGCGACGAGATTGTGATCCGCGGCGCGGTGGTTCAAATCGGCCCCCACAAAATCGATCGCGACAAATGGGATTGGGACGTCACAGAGACCAATCCATTCTGGTCCCCGGATGTCGACATGGCGGCGCAATGGGAGTCGTATCTCGATGAGGTTCGTAAATCTGGGTCGTCCGTCGGCGCGGTGGTTGAGGTGCAAGCATCTGGTGTTCCCGCTGGGTGGGGCGCGCCGATCTATGGCAAACTCGACAGCGAGCTGGCGATGGCGATGATGAGCATCAATGCCGCCAAGGGCGTCGAGATTGGCGCCGGCTTTGCCGCAGCCACGTTCAGCGGCGAGCAAAACGCCGACGAAATGCGTATGGGCAATGATGGTGTTCGGTTCTTGTCGAACAATAATGGCGGTGTGGCGGGGGGCCTTTCAACTGGTCAGGATCTGATTGTGCGGGTCGCGATCAAGCCGACCTCGTCGATTTTGACTGAAACCAAATCTGTGACTCGCGATGGCGAAGAGGTCGATGTGCGCACAAAGGGCCGACACGATCCGTGCGTTGGTATCCGCGCCGTCCCGGTGGCTGAAGCGATGATGGCGTGTGTCCTCGCCGATGCGAAATTGCGACACCGCGGGCAGATTGGCAGCTAACGATTCGGTAATTCATATCTGATTCACCTTCGTACGGTCATCTCCCGCGCAGGACAGAATCAGGAGCCGCAAATATGTCTCTCACCCCGTTTTTGAAACGCGCCGCTTTGGTCGGCGCGGCCGCAATCGCGCTACCAGCACACGCACAAGACGCAACCGAAAATGGCTGGAGCGGTGAAGGATCTTTGAGCGCGGCGGTGACCACCGGCAACACAGAGACCACCGATCTTGGGCTTGGCGTCGATGTTGTTCGCACCCAAGACGTCTGGAAAGTCGGCTTACTGGCCAATGCAGATTATGGCGAAACCGATGGCGAAGAGACCAAAAACCGAATTTTCCTTGGGTCAAACTTAGATCGTCAAATCACCGATCGCATGTTCGGGTTTGGCCAGCTCTCATATGAAATCGATGAGTTTTCGGGGTTTGAATCGCGCACCTTTATCGGGGGCGGTTTGGGGTATGATATCCTTGCCGGTGAACAGACAACTTGGACCATCCGCGGCGGCCCTGGTTTTAAAATTGATGAGCTTGAGGCCGTTCTCGATGAAACCACGGATCCAGCGACGGTGGTGACCCCGTCGAGCACCGAGGAATCCCTAGGTGCGACAGCGCGCTCGAGATTCCTCCATCAATTCAATGATAACGTCAAATTTACCAATGATACCAATGTGATCTATGCGGATACTTCGACTCAGATTGGCAACATCTCGGCTTTGACGGCAACGCTGATCGATCAATTATCGGCGCGCGTTTCGTTCGAAGTGCGCCACGACACCAACCCGGTCGAAGGCTTCGAAGACACGGACACGATTAGCCGTGTGTCATTGGTCTATGGTTTCGGCAATTAACCTGTCGCTATAGATCGAGCACCATTTGACAGTTGCAGCGCGCATAAGGCGTTGGCGTTAGCTCATCGCCGGTAAGTTCGCGGAACCCGGATTTTCGATACAGCGCGAGCGCGGCGCTGAGTTTGGTATTGGTCTCAAGCCAGATTTTGTGCGCGCCCATCGTGCGGGCTTTGGTGATGGCGGCTGACATCAGCGCACGACCGATGCCCCTGCCCTTAAGATCGTCGCGCGCGGACATTTTGACCAATTCAAGCACGCCCTCGCCATGGCCCGGCACCAAACCCACCGTCCCGACCGCTTCGCCTTTCAGCTCGGCGATCAAAATCGCGCCGCCTTTATCAATGATTTGCGATTGCGGATCGTCTAATTGGGCCCGGTCTTCCTCTTCGACGGTGAAGAAGGCCTCGACCCAAGCGAGATTCAAATCTCGAAAAGCGGCGGCGTCGGGAGGTGTAAAATCGCGGACGATCATGCCGTCACCTTCCTATCCAACAAAGGCCCGCTCGATGACGAAGTCCGCAGGCTCAGCATTCGATCCCTCTTTCAGGCCGTGATCTTCCATCAGCCCTTTTAGCTCTTTGGTCATCTCAATCGAGCCACAAATCATGGCGCGATCTGTGGCCGGGTCCAAGCGCGGCACATCGAGGTCTTCAAACAGTTTGCCAGACCGGATCAGGTCCGTCACACGGCCTTGACGCTCAAATGTTTCGCGCGTGCAGGTTTGATAGAGGCGGAGCTTTCCGTGTCCGATTTCACCAATGTCCGGGTCATTGAGAAACGCGTCGACGGTTTCACGCGAATAGCTGAGCTCAGCAACATCCCGGCAAGTATGAGTGATGATCACCTCTTCGAATTTCTCATACGTCTCAGGGTCTCGCAAGATGCTCGCAAAGGGCGCAAAACCCGTCCCGGTGGAGAAGCAATAGAGGCGCTTGCCAGGCACCAAAGCGTCGTGCACAAGCGTGCCGACGGGCTTTTTGCCGAGCAGAACTTTGTCACCAACTTGAATTTTCTGCAGCCGCGACGTGAGCGGACCGTCCGGCACTTTGATGGAATAGAACTCTAAAGTGTCATCCCAGTTCGGGCTGGCAACAGAATAAGCGCGCAGAAGCGGTTTGCCATTGTCGCCCATCAGACCGATCATAATGAACTCGCCAGAGCGAAACCGAAAGCTTGCGGGCCGTGTGATTGTGAACTTGAACAATCGATCTGTGTAGTGATGCACAGACAGCACGGTCTCCTCCGTCGGGGCGTTCGGATTCACTTTCTTGGCGGGTGCTTCGGCCGAGGCGGTCATGCAGGTCTCCTAAGAACGGTTCTCAACGAGCGCACATGTAGCATCTGGCGCGGCAATGCAAGAGTTGGAATGGACGCATTAGGAGAGCTAATGGAAGGACTGTGGCGCCCTCAAAGGGAAGGATCGGCGGAAACCCAATTCACGTCAGGATCTGTCGTCTCGGTCAACACGCCGAGTTCGAATATATTCTCATAGCCATAGCCATAGAGATTGATGAAGGTTGGAATATTGAGCGCCAAAGAAATGCGCTTTAGCGGGATCGGCTCCGCATCATCGCTGAAATTATTGTTGCAATAGATCAAAACCCGGGTGTCCTTTGAGGGGAGGATCGCGGCGAGTTTTTCATCTGTAAAGTCGGAAAAGGGTAAGTTCACCGCGCCGTTTATATGACCCGCCTCAAAGGCGTCGCGGCTGCGCGCATCCAGGATCATCGTTCCCGGCATTGCGGCCATTGCATTGAACGCATCAAGGTCCAGAAGACGGGTCTCACGCAACTCCAAAACCTCCCCGCCAAGATCCATAAATCCCGCAAAATCAATTTCGGATGAGCCGTGCATCTCTTGCCCATTGGCGGCGAGGCCAATGCCAATAAAGGCGGCGATGGCCAGAAGACCGCAGATTAAGCTGTTCCGTGCGCCGTTTTGTCGTCGCGACATGAGTCTGCTCCGCGCTTTGCCGTGACTATTGGCTACCGCGCCATTGTGGCAGGAATACGTGGCCAAATATGGCCATGGACTTAGCGCCCCAAGGCCTCTTTCCAGTGCGCACGACACAGAGAAACATAAACCTCTTTGCCGACATTGACCTGCTCGCCTTCGGTCAGAAATTTGCCGTCCTCGTCTAAGCGTGCCGTCATCGTCGCTTTCTTCCCGCAATGGCAAATCGTCCGCGCCTCGCGCAGATCGTCTGCGATCGCCAACAGGGTTGCCGACCCTTCAAACAATTCGCCTTGGAAATCCGTCCGCAGGCCATAGCAAAGCACCGGGATTTTCAAATCATCGCCAACTTTTGCCAGCTGCCAGACTTGGTCCTTGGTCAAAAACTGCGCTTCATCGACAAAAACAGCACTCAGCGCGGCGTCAGAATGGGCAGTCGCGATGGCCTGGAAGATATTCGTATCGCGGCGAAACGGATGGGCGTCGGCTTGCAATCCAATGCGTGAGGTGATTTCAGCGCGATCTGCCGCTGGATCGTCGCCATAATGGCCAGAGGTCCACAACATCACGCGCATGCCGCTTTCGCGATAATTGTGTGCGGCCTGCAAAAGGATCGCAGATTTTCCCGCATTCATTGCGCTATAGGTGAAATACAGTTTCGACATGCCTTGAATGTAGGCGATTCTCGCTTGCGTTTCAGCTGGTGCCGTCGGTCTCTTTCAGCGCTGCTCGGCTTTGTTCGAACTCAAACGCCACATAACGCTTTCAGGCGGCCGACACCCCCGTATCCCAAACGCTTTTTGGCTGCATGGCCTCCATCGGCTCATCAAGGAACTCGACCAACTCGGTCACGGTCTCTTCCGGTTTGGTGACCAAGAAAAGATGCCCGCCACCTTCGATGACATAAAGGCGCGCATTGGGCAGGCCGAAATTCAGAATATGGGCGTTTGCCAATGGCACGATGGCATCCTCATCGCCCGCCATGATCAATGTCGGCATACGCAAAAAGCGGATAAACGGCAAAGACGACCAACCCAAAAAGGCCAGAAGCTGATAAACATAGCCCATTGGCGCCGGCGGTTTGAGGTTATCAATGTGGCGGCCCGCGCCTTCATCAGCGGCTTCCCCATACAGACGCTGAAAGTTCTCGCGCATAAAGCCAGGATCGGTATAGCGCCGCGCATCGGCCATCTTCGAGATGGCTCCAACCCGTCCGGGCACCATCGTCATCCCGGCGGTCGTGGCACAGAGCACCAATTTGCCAACGGAATTACGATACTGAAAGGCGAATTGTTGGGCCATCGCGCCGCCCCATGAGACGCCCATCACATCGACGTCCCCCATCCCGAACTGATCGCACAATTTGCGCGCCAGCCGCGCCATCATCCATGGGCGATAAGGAAATCTCGCAGGTGGACTCTCGCCCACGCCGGGCATGTCGAAAGTAATAATTTCCCGGTCACGGATCCACTCGCCCAGGCCAAACGCCAATTCCATATTGGCGCCGATGCCGTTGAAAAATAGCAGTGGGCGCTTGTTTGTGCGACGCTGCGCTTTCCAATAGCCGACCCGCACCGTGTGAGCACCAATTGTCTCCATCGTGATTTCTGGCAGGCGTGGTGACGCGTTGCCGGCCGTCTTTTTGGTGGCCATTCGGGCCTCCTTCTCCTGTCAGTGCCGCGCGAAGGTCTTTTCGCCTTTAGTCGAACACATATTTGCCCGGCGAATCATACAGCGCTTGAAACTGCTCTGATCCGCATTCTTTTGGCGCTGGCTTCATATCGCCAGACCGCTCATGCAACCATTCTGCCCATCGCGTCCACCAAGAGCCAGCAACTTCCTCAGCTCCAGCAGCCCATTCATCAGCCGTTGGTTCAATACTCGCATTACGAAAGTATTTGGCCTTTGGATTGATGGGGGGGTTGAGTAGCGACTGGATATGTCCCGAATTGGAGAGCACGAACTCTATATTCTTTGAGCCGAGAAGACCGGTGGTTCGATATGCCGCTTTCCATGGCGTGATGTGGTCGGTCACACCCGCGACGATGAATGCATCGACATCAACTTTGGTCAGGTCCGCGAAATGCCCTGCAATTTCGACCTGGCCGGGAGTGTTGAAGGGCTTTTGCAAGCCGAAATCAAGATAATCTGAATGCAGTTTCGCTGGGAGATTCGTCGAGTCATCGTTCCAGAACAAAACATTGTAGGGCGGCGGATCTTCGCCCATCAGGTAATTGTTCACGACATAGTTCCACACCAGATCGTTTGGGCGCATCCAGGCGAACATGCGCGCTAGGTCATCGCCTTTGAGAATGCCTTTGCGGCGCGAATAACGGCGCGCAATTTCAAGACTGCGTTCAGACACCATTTGCCCGAGTTCGCTATCATCTTGCTCGGGGTCGAGGACGCAGACTTGGAAAGTCAGCGAGCTGATGCGGTCGTCCCCGGCCGCAGCGAGCAGGCTGGCAAACGTCGCTGTCGTGATCCCGCCCGAGCAGGCGCCAGACACGTTGATTTTGTCAGCGCCGGTGATTTGTTTGATCACTTCCGTGCACTGAATCAAGCTATCAACATATTCCGACAAACCCCAGTCTTTGTGGTCTTTCGTTGGGTTGCGCCAAGAGATGATAAAGGTTTGGAACCCTTCTTTGAGCAGAAATTGAACAATGCTCGTGATCGGGTCCAAATCGCTGGCATAAAACTTATTGATCTGCGGCGGGATGTTTAGAAACGGATACTCGCGCACCTGTTCCGTCATTGGCGTGTATTGAATGAGTTCCATCATCTCATTCTTCCACACGACTTTGCCTGGCGTGATCGCGATATTCTCGCCGACCACAAATGGGGACTTATCGACCCGGCTCGGCATTCCGCCATTCTGAGTCAAATCCTCATAAGCGTTTTGCAGCCCCTTGATCAGCGACAGACCGCCACTGTCGATGGCGCGCTTTTTCGCCGCTGGGTTGGTTAGAAAGGCATTGGTTGGCGCCATCGCATCGGTGATCATATTCATGACAAAGGTGGCGCGCGCATGTTCCATCTCGCCCAGTTTCAGATCGCCGACCCAGTCTTCGAGATGCTCCTGCATCGCCAGGTAGGTTTGCATACCGCGCTTGTAGAATGGATTATTCATCCAGGCTGGATCTTTGAATCGTTTGTCTTTGCGGTCGGGCGCGCGTTCCGACTTACCGAGGACAATGTCATAAGACTCTTTTGCCATTTTGCCCGCCAGTTTGGCGTTGGCCATCGGTGACAGGCTGGTTCGCCGCAACATCATTGCAACGGAGCCGATGAGCTCCTGTCGATTTAAGCCCCCTAAGAGCGGGTTTAGCGCATTGGTCGAATCCGCTGCTGTTTCACCGATATAATCAGATGTCTTGCTCATCCATGCCTCCGATTTCCTCCTGGAACGAGCGCGCACTCGTTCGGCACAAGGCTTGCTCTTATGGTTAAGAGTCTAAATTTGCATAACCTTGGCCAATCAAATTCGTTTCATATTGACGTTTTACTGTCAAATACACGCTGGAAACAGGCCATTCAGCCCTCACGCGAACCGGATCAGATGAAGACACGCGATCGTATTCTTGACGTCAGCTTGACGCTCTTCAACGCAGAAGGCGAAGCGGTTCAATCTGCCGTTGATATTGCCAATGCGCTCGATATGTCGCCCGGCAATTTGTATTATCATTTTAAGGGCAAAGAGCCGATCATCGAAGCTCTTTTCGAGCGCTTTGAAGAGGAAATGCAGATCATTCTGGGCGGTTCGCACGGCGCCGTGACCTCAATCGAGGACAATTGGGTCTTCATCTATATCATTCTCGAAGAAATCTATGATTTCAGGTTTTTCTATCGCAATGTCGGGGACATGATGGAACGCTATCCCGGCTTGGCCGGACGGTTTCGCAAAATCCTCGCCATGAAACGTCATGCGATTGAAAACGTCCTCGGTCAGCTCGAGAAACGTGGCATTGTCACCATCGATCGGCGTTTGCGCGCGCCGCTGATCCAGCAAATGCTCTCAACGCTCACCTTCTGGCTTAGCCATGATCTGATTGAAGGCCACGCCCGCGGCGGGCCGAATTTGATCCATGACACGGTGTTGCAATTCATGCTCCTGGTCGTTCCGCATATGGGCGAAAACAGCATGGACGCTTTGGATGGGATGCTAGAGCGTCACCGCGAATTGACCCGAACCGCGAGCTAAGGCGTCCGCCTGCGTTGCGCTCATTCCGGCAAATCGCTGACGGGAAGCCCGGTTTCCTTTCGCGTTGAGAAGCGATCTTCAAACGCCACAATCAAACAGGCTAAGATGATCACTCCCCCTCCCAGCCAAGTTTGCCAGCCCGGATATTCGGCAAAGAATACAGATCCGAACACACCGCTCCAGATGAGCGCGGAATATTCGAGTGGCGCAAGCCGCTGCGCTGGCGCCTTCGCATAAGCGAGCGTCATGAAATACCAGACCACAAAGCCGAGTGCGCCAAGCAAGGCAAATAGCGGGAGGTCGCCCCAATCGGGCGCGCCGAACATACCGAGCGTCACCGGCAACAAGGCCAAGGCAGGCACGAGATTGGTGAACATTGCGATGGTGGTTGCATCTTCATGCGTTGCTCTCATCCGCAACAGGACCAATACCAAAGCATAAAGGAAAGCGGCGAGGAAACAGCTGGCCATGCCGAGCGGCCACTGCTCGCTATAGCCGCCCGAGTTGGATCGCCCGCTCACTGCCAAAGCGGCACCGGCGAACCCAACCAGGGTTGCGACCAAAGCAATCGCGCTAACCCTCTCGTGCAGAAGGAGCCGCGCCACGAAAGGCACCATCAGCGCGGCGGTAAAACCAATAATCGTCGCGATCGCGAGCGGCAAATGGAGGAGCGCGTAAAAAAATGTAAACGCTGTGGCGAGTTGGATCAGGCCGCGAAGCGTGTGGAACCGCATCGCTGACCAACTCGGTCTTGGCCGCTTTTGGACGCGAAAGACGGTCAGCGCAATCAACGCGCCGAAGGTGAACCGCCAGGCCAAGAGATGATGCAGCCCGGCATCCGGCGCAACGCCTTTCACAATCGCATCTATGCCAGAGCCCATCGCAATTGCGAGGGCAGCGATGATTAAAGGAAGATATTCAGACCGCGCCAACATCGGGGCGCTTTACGGGGATCGACCGCAAAATGCCAGAGGGGATGGGCTTAATTTTTGGCTGAGCGACGGCCCTCAGGGCGTCAGCTTGGTCACATTCGACGCGGCCTGACCAATATTTGCTTTTGCGCCTTTATAGTGCATCTCAAATCGCCCCGAGACTTCATCAGGCCAATCAAAATACCAACGCCCGATAATTTGACGTCCACCCCGTGCAAACGCGCCTTCATAATAAGCTGGTTCGTGATCAAACCCGCGATAGGTTTTCAGGAATACGATTTCGTCACACGTCACATGCCCGCGAACATCGCTTTCGAGCTGCGGGAAATTGCATGTTTCAAAGATGTTTTTCTCCAGGATCGATCCGGTCAAACGATCTCTGTCGACCGTTAGCCAGACGGAGAAGGGCACGCCTTCATGATCAGCCGGTTCGAGCCAGTATTTGCCCGACCATACACCGCTGAGTTTCGTCAGATCCATCTCTATCCCCTTCAATCTACGGTATGATCAAATTGCGCTACAAAATCAAGCTAACTTTTTTCAATATTCTAGACTTGGGGATTACAGTAATCGTGCCATAAATCTATTTTTATCGGCTGATTAACTGTAAAACACAACTTTAGCGCGCGCTTTTATCAGCAATTAGAGACGTGAGAATCGCTCTGTTTCGGGCGTTTTGATACGCATCCGTCGTCCTTTTCTAAAGGCGCGAAAGCTGCTGCGATTTAACCAATCCGCGTGATCTCAGCGTATCCGAACTTAATGCTGTTAAGGATGGTTCTCGGACCCGCCGCGCGATCATCACGGACTATACACCTGCCACTTCGCTCGCAGCGGCCTCCGCTTTCACCCATTTGATGAATGAGCGGACATCTTCTGTCAGGTGTCGCCCTTTTGGCCAGACCAGCCAATACCCATAGTCGACGCTGATCGATCCATCTGCAAATGGCGCAATCAAGCGCCCGGCAGCAATATCTGCTGAAGCGATCGCGCGCTTGGCGAGCACCACACCGCGCCCGGTGGCTGCTGCTTCAATCGCCAATGCCGATTGGTTGAACCGCGGCCCGCGCGTACCATCGACATCGGCGCCAGCCCCCCGGGCCTGCAGCCAACTGGTCCAGTCGGGACAAGAGGGATCCACCTCGGCGCTAACATCGTGGATCAATGTATGCTTGGCCAAATCCGCTGGCTTGCGGATCGCATCCGCGCCTTCCAAGAGCTGCGGCGAGCAGACGGGCAGCACAGTCTCATCCAGCAATTTCTCGGCTTTCAGACCATCATAATCGCCGGCACCGTATCGAATCGCAAAATCAGCATCGGCGGTGGTAAAGTCCGTTAGGCCGCTATCGGCGCTGACCCAAGCCTCGATTCCAGGATTGGCGCTGTGAAACCGGTCAAGGCGCGGCGCCAGCCATTTCGCTGCAAAGCTCGGCGCTGAACTGACCATGACCCGACCCTTCCGGGCTGGCGCCTGCATAATTCGACCCGCCTCAGCGATGAGATCGAAGGCTTCATGGACGAGTGGAAGCGCCGCCTGGGCCGCATCGGTGAGCAGCACGCTGCGTCCGGTGCGCTTGAACAGCGGCGTCGATGCATATTCCTCAAGCTGGCGAATGTGCTGAGAAATCGCGCCAGGCGTTACGTTTAATTCGTCGGCAGCCTTGGTGAAGGACAGGCGTCGCGCTGCGGCTTCAAAGGCGCGCAAGGCGTTCAGCGGAGGAAGGCGATCAATCGTTTCAGTCATAGTCGACCCGTATAACCCGATTTTGAATGTAGTTTCTCTAAACAATGGAATAAGGCCCATACGGTTGCCGAAACGGCGCCGTCAACACATTTCTCGGGCAACGATTGATCACACGGACTTTAAAGCGCCATGCGTCTCTTCCCGACATTTTTCTATACAGACGATGCCCATGTCACCGTTTTCGGCGGTGGTGAAGAAGCCCGTCGCAAAGTGCGGTTATTGGCCAAATCGACGGCCAAAATCACCGTCATTATTGGATCTGAGATCGAACCTGGATTTGCCGAAGAGTTTGCTGGTCGCATCACCATCGCACCGCGCGACATGGCTGGCCAAGCCTTGGACCGGTCAAAATTTGCGATTATCGCGTGCCGAACAAAAGAACACTGCGAGCAGTCTATCCTCTGGGCCCGCGACTATGGTGTGCCGATCAATGTCGTCGACCAACCCGACGCCTGTGACTTTATTGTTCCGAGCATTCTTGAGCGCGGTGAGATTGTCGCAGCCGTCGGGTCTGGCGGCGCGGCACCGGTCTTGGCGAAACGGGTCCGCACCAGCCTCGAAGCTTTGATGCCGCAAAATCTCGGTCCCTTGTCCGAGCTTGCACGCGACTTCCGCCCGCGCGTGTACGAGGTTTTGGACGATGGCACCAAACGCCGCCAATTCTGGGAAGCTGCGTTGAACGGTGCGCCAGCGGATCTCGCTCTGGAGGGAGCGTTTGACGCCGCCCGCGCCGCGATGGAGGCGCTCTTGCAAGACATTGCTTCCCCGGCCAATCCTCTCGGTCCAGTCCACATTGTTGGCGCTGGCCCGGGTGATCCGGAATTGCTGACCTTGAAAGCATTCCGACTGATCCAAAACGCAGACATCGTCTTCTATGACCGCTTGGTAAGCAATGAAATCATGGATCTCGTGCGCCGCGACGCGACCCGAATTTCGGTCGGTAAGTCGAAAGCCAATCACAGTGTGCCACAGTCTGACATTCATGCGTTAATGATTGAGGCGGCGCGAGAAGGTCAACGCGTGGTGCGTTTGAAAGGCGGCGACCCGTTTGTCTTCGGTCGTGGCGGCGAAGAAGTTGAAGCGCTGCGGGAGGCGGGGATTGAAGCGACCGTCGTCCCCGGCATTTCATCAGCGCTCGGATGCGCTGCGTCTGCGCGCCTGCCTCTCACCCACCGCGATCATGCTCAAACTCTGACATTTGTCACCGGGCATGCAAAAGCCGGAGGCGTGCCCGACCTTGATTGGCAGGCCTTGGCCCGCCCCGCGCAAACGGTGGTCGTTTTCATGGGGGTCGGAACCGCGCCGGTGATTGCAGAAAAACTGATCCAAGCTGGCCGCGCCGCGTCGACACCGGTCGCTGTGATCGAAAACGGCACGCGCGAAAACGAGGTCACGGTGTATGGCACGCTGGCAGAGTTGCCACAGCTGATCACACGCTCGGGCATTCAGGGACCGGCACTGCTCGTTATTGGTGAGGTGAGCGCAATACCCGCAGACGCATTCGCGCAGCTGACAGCGGAGGCGGTCGCATGACCTCTGTGCGGCCGAAACTCAAACCGGATACACCTAAAACCGTGACCGCGTGGGACACAGCGACGGGCAAAGTGGTTTGGTTGCGACAGGACGAGACATGGACGGATGATGCGCGTGAGATGGGCGTCTTCACCGGAGATGACGCGGAAGCGGCCCTGGCGCGCGCACAGACACAAGAGGGCAAAATTACCGACCCATATTTTATGGAAGTGACCGAGGACGGAAAAGTCTCTGGCCGCGAAACCCTGCGCGAAACCATTCGCGCCAATGGCCCGACCGTGCCGTATGGGGTGATTGTCTAATGCCCAATCGCGACATCAACAAACTCACGCTTTATGGTGATAGCATCTCGGGCAATTGCCAAAAACCGCGTTGGACAGCGGACCATCTCGATATCGACCATGATTGGGTTGAAATCGATATTTTAAATGGCGGCACCCAAACCGAAGCTTTTCTCGCGCTCAATCCGGTTGGACAGGTGCCAATCGCCCGCTGGCCTGATGGCCGGATCTTGCCGCAATCAAACGCGATTATGCTTTATCTCGCAGACGGCTCTGAGCTCATCCCAAGCGACCCATTTCAGCGCGCGCAAATGAATTCTTGGCTGTTCTGGGAACAGTATTCGCACGAAACGTCCATCGCCGTACGCCGCTTTAAGAAGCACTATTTGAGGTTGCCGGAGGATGAGATTGATCCGCAGCTGATGGTCAAGGGTCGACGGGCGCTTGGGGTCATGGAAATGCAGCTGACCTGGACCGATTGGTTGGTCGGGAGCGCACTGACATGCGCCGATATTGCACTGGTTGCGTATACCCGTGTGGCCCACGAAGGCGGGTTTGATCTGGCGGAATTCCCGAATGTCGAACGCTGGGTCAGCCGGGTCGAAGGCGCGCTTTCGATTGGCCATGCCATGCCAAAACAAGGGGGGACGCTGTAATGTATCGTTACGATGAATTTGATGCGCAAATCGTCAAAGAGCGCGTCGACCAGTTCAGAGGCCAAGTGGCGCGCCGTCTCTCAGGCGAGCTTTTGGAGGACGAGTTTAAACCCCTTCGTCTGCAAAACGGCGTCTATCTGCAACTGCATGCTTATATGCTGCGGGTCGCTATTCCGTATGGCCAGCTCAATGGTGCCAGGATGCGCAAGCTCGCGAAAATCGCCCGCGAGTATGATCGCGGCTACGGCCACATGACGACGCGCCAGAACATTCAGTACAATTGGGTCGCCTTACAGGATATTCCCGACGTTTTGGCTGAGCTCGCGGAGGTCGAGATGCATGCGATTCAGACCTCAGGCAACTGTATTCGAAATGTCACCTCAGACCATTTTGCGGGGGCCACACAAGATGAGCTCATGGATCCGCGCCCCTGGTGCGAGATCATTCGCCAATGGAGCACGTTTCACCCCGAATTCGCCTTCTTACCGCGTAAATTCAAAATTGCGGTGACCGCCGCGGACCATGACCGCGCAGCGATCCGCGTGCACGATATCGGTCTGCACATGCGCGTGCGCGATGGCGTGGTTGGCTTCGAGGTACATGTTGGCGGCGGGCAAGGACGGACCCCGGTGATCGCGGCTGAGGTTAGCGACTTCGTACCCGAAACCGAAATTCTCGACTATCTTGAAGCGATTATGCGCGTCTACAATCGCTTCGGACGCCGCGATAATAAGTACAAAGCGCGGATCAAAATTCTTGTCACTGAAACGGGTCCGGACGAGTTTACGCGGTTAGTGGAAGCGGAATACGCAGCGCAACAGGCCAGCGAGAAAATTGCTTTGCCGCAGGCGGAAATCGATCGCATACATGCCTATTTCGCGCCGCCCGCATTTGCGGAAAAGCCGGAAACCAGCGCCGCCTTCGAGCGCGTTAAAACGGCTGACCCAGCCTTTGCCAATTGGGCCAATGTCAACCTGCACCCACACAAAGTACCGGGCTATGCGTCGGTGACCATCAGCCTAAAGCCGATTGGCGGTCTGGCCGGCGACGCCACAGATGACCAAATGGAGGTGATGGCGGATCTCGCGGAGACCTACGGATTCGATGATATCCGGGTCACACATGCGCAAAATGTCGTCCTCCCGCACGTCGCTCTCGACGATTTGTATGCGGTCTATCAGGCGCTTGAAAAAGTCGGACTTGCAACCGCAAATGAAAGCTTGATCACCGACATGATCGTTTGCCCTGGCTTGGATTATTGCAATCTCGCCAATGCGCGGTCCATCCCGGTCGGACAGGAGATCCAAAAAGTCTTCACCGATCCGGACTATGAGCAAGACATTGGCAAACTTCACATCAATATTTCGGGCTGCATAAATGCCTGCGGGCACCACCATGTCGGCCATATCGGAATTCTAGGGGTCGACCGAAAAGGCGAGGAATATTACCAAATCTCGCTCGGCGGACGGGCGGATGAAAAAGCCGCGATCGGCCAAATCATTGGCAAAGCCCTGCGCCAGGAGGAAGTGCCGGAAGCGGTCAAGACGATTGTCGATACTTATCGCGACCTGCGCACCCATGCGGATGAAAAGTTCATTGATGCCGTCGAGCGTTTGGGGCTCGAACCATTCCAGGAAGCGATTTATGCCACTGATTAAAGACGGCGCTGAGGCTGAAAACTTATGGGCCTTTGTCGACGGCGAGGATGTTCCCGCGGCGGGCAGCATTAGCGTTCCTTTGCCTCAGCTCCTCGAACATGCCGACACCCTCTTGGCGCGAAATGAGCAAATTGGGGTGCGCCTCGCGCCAGCCGATGATCCGCATGATCTTGCACCCTATCTTGATCGTATCGCATTGATAGAAATAGAGTTTCCAAAATATACCGATGGTCGTGGTTACAGCCAAGCGCAGCTTTTGCGCCGCCGCTTGGGCTATCAAGGCGAGCTGCGCGCTGTCGGTCACGTATTGAGGGATCAGATTCTCTATATGAACCGTTCAGGGTTTGATGCTTATCAGACGTCCCGCGCCGACCTACCTAAAGTTCTAGACGCGCTGAACGAATATTCCGCGTTCTATCAACCTGCTGCGGACGGCCACCGATCGGTCTTTTCGAGGCGCCACCAAAAGGCTTAGAGGCGAATGCCCTATTCGGATATCAAAATACGGATCGAAGAGGAGGTCGATGAGCGCCTAAAGCGCTTAAACGACGAGCTTCGCGACGCCTCCGCCCAAACCATTTTACGCGCTTCAATCTTGCGCGAATGGCTCGGAGAGCTGACTTATGTGTCGAGCTTCGGGGCTGAGAGCGCCGTTATGCTGGCCTTGATCGCCGATGTTGATCCAGGCCTGCCCATCGTGTTCCTCGAAACCGGCATGCACTTTCCGCAGACTCTCGACTATAAAGACGCGTTGATCGAGCGGCTTGGTCTGACCAATGTCCGCGAGATCCCTCCGGCGGAAGACGAACGATTGTCCGAAGACCCGAAAGGAACGCTTTGGAAAACCGATCCTGACGCCTGCTGCGCGTTGCGAAAAGTTCGCCCCTTGGAACCGGCTTTGAATGGCTTTGAGGCTTGGATTACCGGCCGCAAGCGCTTTCATGGCGGCGCGCGGATGTCTTTGCCGGTGTTTGAGCACGCCAGTGGTCGTTTCAAAGTCAATCCGCTTGCCGGTTGGACGCAAGACGACGTGCAGGCCTATTTCAAACACCGCGATCTGCCGAAACATCCTTTGGTAGCGCAAGGCTATCCCTCTATTGGCTGCTGGCCCTGCACGAAGCCGGCCGAAGACCCAAGCGATATTCGCTCAGGCCGATGGGCGGGTCGCGATAAAAGCGAATGCGGTCTGCACATCGAAAAGAGTGAGCGCCCACGCGTTTTTTGAGCGCTTCTGACCCTTCTCGAAAATTGGCTGAGCCAAATGCGGTGCATGAGACAGGCTTGAACACTGTTTCGAGTCTCGCTTAAACCACTGCCATGACAGAACCCATGCCTGATCGCCTTTCGGTGAACCCGAACAGCCCCTACTACAATCACGACTTATTGTTGCGTGGGGTCGGTATTCGCTTCAATGGCGAGATCAAAACCAATGTTGAGGAATATTGTATTTCTGAGGGCTGGGTGAAAGTCGCCGCCGGCAAGGCCGTCGACCGCAAAGGCAACCCGCTCACCTTAACCCTCAAAGGTAAGGTCGAAGCCTGGATGGAAGATGAAAGCGCGGCCGAGTAAGCGCGCTTTGCGTCATTGGCGCGGCGACGGGTCTGGAACGCGTTCGGAACATTGAAAGCATGTTCGATCGGCGGGGCAATTGGAAAGACGTTCGCAACCTATTTTTAGTCTGAGTAACGTATCTGATGGATATGCAAGTGAGCCACAAGTCTTACGCCCGTTTGGTGCTCTGGGATCGTCCCATTTTTTTCACCTTTCTGGTTGGGTCGATGTCCGCAACTTTGTGCACGCTTTCACTATTGAACGTCGATGATCTCACTCCTTTCGCGCGCGGGATCGGGGGTGCAATTGGCCTCGGCTTATTGTGGGTTCTGTGGGCTAAGATGCCGGTTCAACGCTTCATTTTCGACCGCGAGACGGGGCTCATCTATCGCACACGATGGAAACTTGGGGTCAGGTTTGATGATTGTATGTCACTTCATCGCATAACGAATGTTCGACAACGCGCAGATCGTTTGGGAGACAGCGGCCCAACTTACGTGATCACGATCGAGTATGAGTCTGAAAACGGTGGGATCGAGACAGCGCGCCTGAGTGCCTCCTCAACGGCCAACCGTAATGACGAAACCATAGAAACCCTAAATGAATGGCTGTCCCGCCCAGAGGCTTCTTAGGGGCGAATTTAAGCCGCTCGCGCCAAGCACCATTTGACGGTTTCTGACCCTTTTCCGTTGGAGAATACGGTCGACACAAATGGCGTCCTTGCTCTCCTTCGGGTGAAAAGTGGGAGTCACGGAAGCATATCAGGTTATTTTGTGCCACGGCGCATTTATAAGGTCGGCAATGGCTTCGACGCGATCTCAAGGGCTTCTTTCGAATCGATTCCCGCCAGCAATAAAGCAGACGCTGCCAGTTCTGTCGTAACCGTCTCATCGAATGTCTGCTCCAGGACCCTTGAGAGGGTTGCGTTCACACCGGAGGTGAGCAGGAGGAAAAACATGTCCCGGTGGCGCAGCTTGAAGCGATCCGTTTGCAGCCCTTTGTCGATTGTATGGTTCACAACGGGGTCGGCATACGTATGGAGGATGTCGAAACTAGCAGGGGCATTAATTATAAGCCGGCCGATTTCCGGATCCGCCGCTGCCAGCCGGACATACATCCTTATGCCAATGGCCAATTCCTCCGCAGGGTCGTCCACTGCCTCGGTCGCCGACATGATGTGATCGGCCATATCGGCGAATACTTCATCCAGTGTCGCGAAGAACAGATCTTCCTTGGAGTTGAAGTGATTGTAGAAGCTGCCTTTTCCGACCGCGGCTTTCTGAACGATGCCGTCCACGGTCACGGCATCGACACTGGTCTCAGCCATCACTGACTTGGCTGCGAGAATGAGACGGTCTCGCGTGGCCACACGCCGTGTCTGGCGTCCGTCGGGTTTTCGCTTGGACCTGTTTATCTGGCGCATGACAATTCCTTTGGTCCCAATGACTTCAAGCGATATAGCCGTCTTTCTCGGTCCAGATCAGTGGGAATTCAGGACTGTCCATGACATCTCCGTCTTTCAGATTCGGACTTCTTTGGGAATCTGCTGGTGCCCCGTCTCGCTCCAGATAGCGAACATCTTCTCCGATGTATCGCAATCCAACAGCGCGCCTGCGACGTATAGGGCTGGTATTTCCCGTTGACCCATGAAGCGTGCGGACATGATGAATGATCACATCTCCGGGCTCAGCCTCGCAATAGACGATGTCATAGTCGATCTCATTCCCCTCAATGTCAGGAAGTTGCGCGTGTCCGGACGCGCCCGGCATTGGCATTTGAGAGACAAAAGTATTCGGGAGATAGAGCGGGCCTTTGTGTGAGCCGCGGACATAACCCATCGTCGAATTCTCAGTGTCGACCTTATCGAGTGGAATCCACATCGTGCAGCACTGATTGCCTTCTAAATGAAAATAGGTTGCGTCTTGGTGGAAGGCGGTTCTTCGAATGGACATTGGCTCCTTCAAGAAGAGCTGATCGCCATAAAAATTTATCCGAGATGCTCCCATAAGCGATGCGGCAATTTCTGGTAGCGGACCCCTCGTCCCGATGTTCGCCAGGCTCTCGATGCGCGACCAATTGAAGGATCTGACCCAAAATTTCCCGGTTGGCTTTGCCTCGGCACTGGAAGACCGGTCCGGGGCATCCTCCAGCGTTTTCGCCCCCATGCTGGAAACCATGTTAGCCATTTCACCAAGGTCGGCATGGTGGACGGTTTCTGGGTCGGCCGACATCACATCATTAAAGGCGGCTTCCGCCGTCTCAATCCAGTCGGCGTCGAGAATACCTTTCAAGTGGACAAAGCCGTGTGTTTCATAGTGTTCGACCTCAGCTTCGGTGATGGGGCGCGTGGCTTTGAACGCACGTTGTTGTGCCATTGCTGCGCTGATGTTTTGTTCCATTCCAAACTTCCTCCGGTCAATTGCTTATGTAACGCTTTGTTGTTCACCGAAGAATAGCATAATTGACCAAAACGTCAAATACATTGACGTTTTGGTCAATCTTCTTATAGTTTTCAGCGGAAAGTACGCTTTAGCCGCGCTGCGCTAGCCTAATTTTGTGAGCGAGTTCGCGCGTCCCAAGGGCGTGGTTGGCTAGGAGACAGCAACTTGACCCAAAGCTGACATTTTGAGTGTCCATTTTAGGGCGGAATAGGACGCTTGCTGACGACTTTGATGCAATTGGACAGCTCCCAAACGGTCCCTCAACGAATGCGTGCATAAACTGTCCCACGGCTCGAACTCAATCTCGGTCGTCGTATGCGCGGCGATAAGGGTTGTCCGCAGGGGCGTGGTCGAGGTCTGTCCAAACCGTCTCGTCGCTATCGGCCTGCATGATCGCAACACGATTGTGGTCCGGATACGTGGCCACTTCGTGCGCCGCCCGTGTCCCCACGACGAGGTAGCGGCACGGCTTTGTGGTTCGGTTCTCTAAGCAGTGACCGACCGGCACGCTGGCGCGAAACGTCGCTGCGTCGCCGGGATATAGAACGTGCCTCTCTTCACCCTCGATCAGTGTGACCTCGCCGTCCAGAGCAAGGACGAGTTCGTCCTCTTCAGCGTGCCAATGTTTAATGGAGGACCGCGAGCCTGGCGGCAATGTCTCAATCACCGTCCCGAACTGCGTCAGCGCGCCGGGCAACGTCAGCCATTCACTACGCCCTGGACCGCAAGCAGGTCGGTCATGCTCTTCGACATATCGATCGGCTCTGCGCAGTACTGGCATCTAGTCACCTCCTCAACCTTTCTACTAGTCTTCCCCAATGAGACAATCCGAAGTCTAGCACTAAATGCCTTTTTACGGCGAACACTAAAAAGCCCGAGCGACCGCTTACGGGGCGACTTCCGCCTCAGCTTCTTCAATGCTGCTTTGATGAAGGACCCGGAAGGCGTACTCGAAAAACAGGGTCGGAATACGCAGCACAATGATATGTTCCGCTTTACCGATGTTGCTCAGGTGTCCGAGAAAGAAACGGTCATCCGATCCTACCTCGAGGAGGCGATGGCATATGCTGAAGCTGGTATTAAGCCACCGAAAAACGAAACGACCCTGGACCTACCCGATGAGTTGGTCGACGCGTTGGACGCCGATCCGGAATTGGCTGAAGCATTTCACAAGCTCACGCCTGGTCGGAAAAAGAGCTACGCGATCAATCTCAGCTCTGCGAAGAAAGCCGAGACCCGTATTGCTCGAATAGAAAAACTTCGACCGAAAATCCTCGCCGGCAAAGGAGCTATGGAGCGATAACTGCGAGTGACCGTTTTAGGGCGACCCAGGACATCCCTAACTCACGATACCCGATTGGCTCACGAGTCGCATAGGCATGGATTTGGGAGAATTCCATGTCACTAGCCATCCTGAGTGAAGCTCAACGTCAATCAGAAAACGACGCTCAATCGCTTTGCGGTGCACCGAGAGGGCAGAAGCGTCCTTTCCGGCCGCGCGAGGTCTGGGCAATTCGAGCCCGGCTTGAAATGCTTGGCCAAGTCCGAAATCTTGCACTGTTGAACCTTGCGATCGATAGCAAACTCCGTGGGTGCGACCTCGTAAGTTTGAGAGTTTCGGACGTATTCTCCGCAGGCTCCATTCGGGAGCGTGCGATGGTGATTCAGCGCAAAACGTCACGACCGGTCCAATTCGAAATCACTAAACTCACCGCCACGTCCGTAGTGGCGCATGTTCAAGCGGCAGGACTGACCAAGGATGACTTTCTGTTCCCAAGCCGGAACAGCAAGAGCGAACATCTTTCGACCCGCCAATATCACCGCATCGTCGATAGCTGGGTTCGTCAAATAGGATTGAAGGTCTCAGACTATGGAACACATTCGCTGCGTCGCACCAAAGTAGCTCAGCTATACCGAAACACCGGAAACCTTCGAGCTGTTCAATTGCTTCTCGGACATGCGAAAATCGAAAGCACGATCAGATATCTTGGAATTGAGTTGGAAGATGCTCTTCAAATTTCGGAGGCTCTCGAACTTTGATGAGGGGCAATCCTGGGGCGAGAATAAGACGTCCATGCTCGTCATATTCTGTGCTATAATGCCTTACCATGATCACGGATATCGAAGACTATTTTCTGAAGGGTTGCGGGCGATGTGAGCGTTTCGATACGCCGGATTGCTCGACGCGGCAGTGGGAGACAGGCCTACTGCACCTTCGGCGCATCTGCAGTGAAGCAGGGCTCGTCGAAACTGTGAAGTGGGGACATCCCTGTTACCTACATGTTGGCAGAAACATTGCGATCATCGGCGCGTTTCGGGGCGATTTTCGCCTCAGCTTCTTCAATGCTGCTTTGATGAAGGACCCGGAAGGCGTGCTCGAAAAACAGGGTCCGAATACGCAGCACAATGATATGTTCCGCTTTACCGATGTTGCTCAGGTGTCCGAGAAAGAAACGGTCATCCGATCCTACCTCGAGGAGGCGATGGCATATGCTGAAGCTGCTATTAAGCCACCGAAAAACGAAACGACCCTGGACCTACCCGATGAGTTGGTCGACGCGTTGGACGCCGATCCGGAATTGGCTGAAGCATTTCACAAGCTCACGCCTGGTCGGAAAAAGAGCTACGCGATCAATCTCAACTCTGCGAAGAAAGCCGAGACCCGTATGGCTCGGATTACCAAATTCCGTCCTAAGATCCTAGCCGGAAAAGGGGCGATGGAGCGCGAGTCGGAGTGATCGGTTTAGGGCGTTATTCGCCGCTCAACGCATCATAGACCGCCGCCACAGATGTCTGTCTCAATTCGAGCGGCGCGCCGGGATTGTTCTGATCAAAGATCTGCACCATGCCAATAAAATAAAGCTCATTGACCGGATCGATCCAGAACCAGGTGCTTGCCGCGCCGCCCCAGAAAAAGGTCCCGGCAGGGGTTTGCGTCTCTGCCAGATCAGGGTCTTCAATTGTGCCAAAGGTTAGACCCATACCCATACCGGGATATGTCTGACCGATGTTCAGGCCGCCATCAGAGATCAGCGCGCCATCGGGTAACACGTCGGTGCGAATGAGTTTAACGGTGTCGGGCTGCAATATCCGAACCCCGTTGAGCGCGCCCTGGTTCACCAACATTTGCGCAAACTTGGCATAGTCATCCATGGTCGAGACCAAACCGCCTCCACCGGACTCAAATGCAATGGTCTCTTCCTCAAACATCACACCCGGGGCTGGAATCGGCACAAGTGCGCCCGTCTCCGGATCAAACCCAAAGACCTCGCTGAAACGATCATAGGCCGCATCGGGCACATAGAACCCGGTATCGGTCATACCCAAAGGCTCGAACAAACGCGTCTGTAAGAATGCCCCGAACGTTTGGCCAGACAGTTTTTCGATAATATAGCCCTGAATATCCATACCGGCGCTGTAGAACCATGCTTCACCGGGTTGGAACAAAAGCGGGATTGTCGCGGTTCGATCAATGAAGCTTTGCAGATCGGGCGCGCGCATGACATCCAGATCGCGAAACGCTGCGTTCGCCGGATCATTGCCACCAAGCCCATAGGCAAAGCCAGAGGTGTGCGCCATCAGCTCAATCATAGTTGGCGGCCGCTCACGATCAACCAGGATCGCCGCGCCGTCTTCATCCACACCGGACAGCACTTTCAGACCTTCAAACTCGGGCACATATTTGGTCACGGGATCGTCTAGCTGAAACTTGCCCTCTTCCCAGAGCATCATCATCGCCACGCCAGTGACCGGTTTGGTCATCGAATAGATCCGGTAGATGGTGTCCGGCTCGATTGGCGCTTGCGGCTGCAGCGATCTTAGACCGGTATAATAGTCACTGATCACTTCACCCTTATGGGCCAAACGCGTATGGATCCCGTAGAGGCGTCCATCGGCGACATAAGCCCCCATTTTGTCTTCCAATGCCTTGATTTTTTCAGCGGAGAAAACCGAGCTGGACGGGCTGATCACGACGTCGGCCGGATCGGCGGTTACCGGCACGACCGTGTCGGCCACCGACGCGACCGGATTGGAGTGCGAACTCGCGCATCCAAACAGCAACGCGCTCGCCAGCGCGATTACGATACAATGCCGCGTTCTATATCGCTGATCACTCACTATCGGCATGGCGCGCTCCACCTCTTTCAACACCTCGTTCTGTTCGTAGGGACGTTTTTGCGCCAAGCAGGGGTCGTCGACAAGGCCTGCCGCCGCGGTCAGATCAACGCTGCGCGATTGCCATATTGTCAATCAGCCGGGTCCCCCCCATCCAGGCCGCCGCGAGAATCCGCGCCTCTTGCCCGGGGGCGAGCCGATCGGCGGAGAGGGTCTGTAAACGCTCCGGATCGACAATGCTGATATAATCTAAACGCTCAAAACCGGCCGCCAGGAGGGTCGTTTCTGCCTCAGCGCGGACGAGGTCAATTGCGCCACCCGCTTCAATACGACAGACCGCGCGATGCAGCGCTGCGCTCAAAGCATTTGACCGCCGACGCTCTTCACCGCTCAAATATGCGTTGCGCGAAGACTGCGCCAGACCATCACAGTCTCGGATGGTCGCACCCCCTATAATATCGATCGCAAACCCCAGATCGCGCACCATACGCCTAATAATCTGGAGTTGCTGAAAGTCTTTTTCGCCAAACACCGCAACATCCGGTTGCACGTGGATAAACAAGCGCGCCACGACGGTTGCGACGCCATAGAAGAAGTGTGGGCGATGCACGCCATCCAGCAAATCGGACATCTCCTCGACCCGAACATTGGTTTTCGATCCATCCGGATACATGTCCTCCGCGCGCGGCAAGTAGACAATGTCGGTGCCAAGCGCCGCCAAACGTGCGATATCCTGTGCCTCGGTTCGCGGATAGGACTCCAGGTCTTCACCCGGAGCGAATTGCGTTGGGTTCACGAATATGCTGACCACAGTGACATCTGATTGCGCCTGCGCCCGTTCGACCAGAGATAAATGCCCATCATGCAAGGCGCCCATGGTCGGGACAAAGCCAATTTTGAGTCCTGCATCACGATGTAATTTGAGAATCGCTCGTAATTCGGTTAGACTACGAGCAAGGTCGGGTGAAGCCTTCATTACATTCACTCCACGATTGTAGTTGTAAACCATCTGTTAACCCTTTGCAGCGATTTTTTAAGATATGAGAAAGCCCCTCCTGACCCGCCTCAAAGCTCTGCTCACTGCAGTATGCGCCCCGCTCTACACAAGACCGTCTAACGCCGCTACGGCGGAGTTCAGTCTTGAACCGGATACCGACCCCATGGGCGATCACCAAGACACCTGGTTGTTTGAATCCGAAGAAGCGCTCGAGGCCGCGCGTTTGGACCTTTCGAAAGATATGAACGCGATCGCCGACAGTTTGTCGGACCTTCGCGAAACCCTGGCTTTCATTCACGGCGAGATGCCAATGCCAATGGAAGCCGCTACCGCTGCACCGGATACCGTGCTCTATCATGATGATGCCTTGTTCGAAGGTGAGGCGACGGCTCCGACAGCCATCGCGCAAGAAGAGATCAGCGGCGGCGAAGGTGTTTTCCTTTTCGACGATGCTCCAAGCTTCGAGGACGAACAAGCGGCGCATCAACAAGCAGCCTAGATCTAACGGAGACCCGCACCGGCAATGGCCGACGGATATGGACATGCGGGCGATGACGCCTCAACGCTAACGCTTTCGACCCCGGCACAAAACCAGTGCCGGGTTATCGTTGTTGGCAACGAAAAAGGCGGCGCGGGCAAATCCACCGTTTCGATCCATTTGGCGATTGCTTTGATGCGGATGGGCCGGAAAGTCGGGGTCATTGATCTTGATGTCCGGCAACGTACGCTGACGCGCTATCTCGAAAATCGGATGCGGTGGATGCAGTCGACCAATGCGCAGCTGCCAATGCCTGAAATGATCCGCGTCGATGCCAGCACAGAACGCGATCTGGACTTAGCCGAAACAGAAGAAACAGATCGTTTTCACGATGCGTTGGAACGTCTCAAATCGGTCTGCGAATTGGTCATTGTTGATGCGCCTGGTGGCGATACCTTCCTATCCCGGATCGCTCATATGCAAGCTGATACGTTGATTACACCGCTCAATGATTCGTTCGTTGACTTTGACTTGCTCGGCGACGTGAACCCGCAAACGCTCGAAGTGTTGCGACCGAGTTTCTACTCCGAAATGGTCTGGCATTGTCGCAAGAGCAAAGCGCGGACATCCCGTCAGCCAATTGATTGGGTGGTGATGCGAAATCGCGTTTCACCGCTCGAAGCACGCAATAAGCAGAAAGTCGGCGAGGCGCTGCTAAATCTGTCGAAACGGATTGGGTTTCGGCTCGCGCCTGGCTTGTCAGAACGGGTGATTTATCGGGAGCTCTTCCCAGCCGGATTGACGCTACTGGATCTTACCGAAAGCGGTTCAAACGTAAGCTTCACGATGAGCCATGTGGCGGCTCGCCAAGAACTTCGAGACTTGGTTATTCTTCTGCAATTGCCGGAACTCGCGGGAACCGAGATTTCGTTTTAGCCCTACCAGCCTAAACGCAAACCGGCCCGGGCACCCACGTCCCCGCGGGAGGGGACTGTTCCAACCGCAAAATTTGCTGACCAATGCCGATCAAAGCGCGCTGCACCGGACACAGCGAGGGCTGAAACGCCTTCAAAGTAACCGGCATTCAAAGACACCGCGACGCTTTCATTGCTCTGTAACCAGGTGGAGCCGGCCAAAGCATTGGCGATCGCAATCCCCGCCGTATTGGCGTCAATATCCTGCTCGGTTCGGCCGAGACGTAACGCCAATTCATCGACATTGATCTGCAATTGCGTGACGTCAGACTGCATCACGGCGATGGCTTGCTGGTTCGTTTGCGCGGCGGCATCGCTCTGCGCGATGCGCACCTGATTGGCATTTATATGGGCCTGATTGCTCGCAATCGCGTCCGCATGCTCGTCAATGTTTTGATCGGCTTTTGCCAGAGCCTCGCTGTGCGTTGCCACCTCCGCTTCAACCGCATCAAACCGTTCGGACTCACCGCCATACCCTGCTCTTAGCAAATCAATATCTGCGCTATTGGCGTCGACACCTTGCTGAGTGGATACAATCGCATCGGCATTCTCCGCAATCGCTTGCGAATGATCTGATAGCCCTGCCGTGTTGGCTGAAATCCCGCTCGTATTGGTTGCGATCTGGACCGCGTTTGCACGATGAGACGCTGCATTGGCTTCGATGGATTGCACGTTTTGCAAGATATCCTCGTGGTTGTCGCGCACCCCTTGCAAGTTTGCCGCAATATCGGCCTCCGCTTGGGTGAGCCGCGAACCCTGCGCGCTCACCGCTGTGTCGAGACGTGTGATTGAGGATTGCGCGGCACTCATATCGCTCTCTAGATCGCTTACAGTGCCCGTATATTGAGCGATATCGGTATTGATCTGATCGACCGTGGCGCCGCCATCGCCCGCCAGATTGCCATTAGAATCGACGGTGACCAATTGCAGGGCCCCGGTTTGCGTCGAGGCGGAGCGTGGGCTTGTCAGGCCCGGCAGCGTGTAAGTCGAGATCGACGTTCCCAACATAAACTGATTTTGCCGATACGTTTTTGCACCAAAGCCAATGGCAGCGGAGTTTGGGAACAGCGCTTGCGCCCGGGCGCCTAGCGCAAGGCTATCGGTCTCCGTGGCGCGGGCGCCTTCGCCGATTGCAATGGATCGCCGCCCGCGCGCTGAGGCAGCGACGTCTTTACCATTCACGGCGACATAATCGGTGATCGCGTGAAGATCGGTTTCGAACCCTGATAATAAATCTGCGTTTGCCGCGGTGCGCTCATCAACGCTGTTTAATTGTCCGAGGTTGACCGCATCTGTCTCCTCCGTCCCAGGGGCGAGATAGGTCAAGCGGCGCAGGATCCCATCATTGGTCCCCGGCGCCGACGCCGCCCGGCCAATGGCAACCGTATAAGCGCGATCCGCCACCGACCCGCCGCCCAGAGCGACCGCTTCTTCCCCTGGTGCCGCGGCGTCTGCACCATCACTGTTTGCCCGGAAGTATCGGCGGGCATTATTCACTCGGCCAAGGGTCGTCAGGATATTGGTGAGAAGAGATGAGTGCCCGCCAACGGTGCTTTCGAGCGCGTCGATCAAACCCCTATTCGATCGAACATCGCTGACCAATTGATCGAACGCTGGATCAGGCAAAGCATGTGTCGTGATCGGGCCAATGGGCATGAGGTTAAAGTCTTCCGCAGCGGCGTGCAGCGCAGGACAGGCGATATGACGTCCCTCGCCCTCAGAGAGTGTTTGGCGCCCAGGATCATTCCACTGTGGACAGTTTTCGGCGAGCGACAGGCCGGGCAAGACCCCAACCGCAAATAGATGGATTGCTATGACGTTTGTTAGCCTTCGCGCCATACGAGCGCTCCCATAGAATTGGGAACCTCAAGGCAACGCTGCTTAGGCGATCGGCTCGGACCCCGAGCCCCTCATGCGCGTAAATTCAATCATAAGTAGCAGTGCTTGTCATTGTCCGGACGTCTCAGACTGATCGGTTTGGTGATTTTAAGTGCGGAGCTAGAAGCCCGACCGCTAAGACGCGGCGCGCTCTGTGCCATTGAGCTGTGTCAACCAATCATAGACTGGATACGCGCCGGGGTACTGATCCAAACGCGCCGGAATGACCAGCGAATGCTGTCCAGCCAGAGCGCCAGGAGGCATTCCGAAATTCGATTTCACCGCACGGTTGAAATTCGCATTTGAAGAAAATCCCCACTTTTCCGATACTTCGGTTAAGCGGCCACGTTGGATGCCGTTCTCTACTAAGTCCCAAACGGCTTTGATGAGCCGACGGTCTTGGATGTAGCGGCGGACACCACCATCCAATTCGAACATCCGATAGAGGGTCGCCCGCGAGAGATTGAACATATTGCAGATCTGCGCGGGCAAAAGCGTCGCGTCGCCAAGATTGCTATCAATATGTTTGCGAATGAGCGCGTTGCGCGCGCGCCACCAACCCGCGCGCTCAGAATTTGGATGATTATTATGTCCGATGGCCGAACTCATGACGTGCAAAAGGCGATGCGTGCTAAATGTCCGGCCGGGGGCGTCGGTCGAGGACAGCTCGAAAAACGTCTCAAGCTCAGACAAAAGCATGCGTCCATGGGCCGAATCTTCCTCGATGAGGAGCGGTCCCACGGTCACGGATTCAGAAAGACCCAGACGCTGACGCGGAATAAACACCAATTCGCCGACGACGTTTTGCGCACACGCTTTGTACGCGTGCTGACCATCCATGATCACGATCACGCCCGGTCGATGCACAAACGCTTTCGACTCAAAATCCATCGCGACAAAGCCGGAGGTGATGCGCTGAATCGTGATGAGGTCGCCGCTTTGGTTCGCATGGCGCGCGCTGCGCTTCGAGAATTGCGGGCCTGACACAAATCGCATCCCGGCAAGACCATCACAGACATAGCCGTTCGCGAAGTTCGAACCGTCTTCAGATTGCGGATGAAGAATGTGGAGGTCCGCAATCGGCGACCACATAGTCATCCAGTGGTCCAGAGCGACGGGTGTCAGATCCTGAAACGCGGTCTGTAACGGCGGGGCGGGTCGGAGTTTAAGAGCGTTTTGCATACCTATTCGCTTACGGCGATTTTTTTGAGATGAAATTCTCGTCACGTCTCAAACTTTTGAAGACAAAAAGTATTTGAGCGGTTATGACAGTCAAAATTTTTTGATCTAGCCCTTAAATTGAGACGCTGGGCTAATGATACAGTTCTCAAAATCATGCATAAAACACTCGTACGATGAACTACATGGTAAATCGTACATGTGAATAGCTCTTAACTTCCATTTGGTTGCAAATACTAACGTCCCCTAGTACTCACGCAATCAATTGGTGCGCCTTGGTCGTTTAACGCAGTCGGCCAAGGCGCAATTTTTTGGGCAACTGATTCGGACAACCCCTCGATTGCATGGCCACTCGCTCGTAGGAACGCACTCGCTCGTATGTGCGCACTCGACGCTGGAAGCTGGCCGCTTTCGAAACCCAAACAAACGACCGTGTGCGCCCCCGGTCAACGGGCCGAATCAACGGCTTTAGCCCCACCCTTCATGCAGAGGTCGCCACTGGGCGTGTAACATCAGAAATTTACGACGTCTGACGAACCGCGCGGCGCATAAGCGACAGAGTCTCGCAACATCCGCGTCAGCAACTGCCCCAATTCGTAGCCATCTTTGTCTTCCACGATCACATCCGCCTCGGGATCGCGGAACAAGGATCCAGGCGCTTTGCCAAATACGCGCCGAACCGAGCGGTTGAAGTTTGCAGCCGATGAAAAGCCCCAGCGCGCCGCGACAATCTGGATTTGTCCACGCTGTCGCGGCGAATCAGCAAGATCCAAAGCGGCCCGCAAAACCCGGCGCCGGAAAATATAATTGCGCACGCCGCCATGGATCTCGAACATTCGATACAGGGTCGCACGTGACACCCCAAACGTTTTTAAAATCAGCGAGGTCGAGAGCGACTGCGATGATAAGTTCGTTTCAATGAAACGGCTAATTTCAAGCTGCTGCTGCTGACGCGCCAATGCGCGTCCGTCGCGACCATCGCATGGGGGGCTCATCGCCTGGCGCGCAGCGGCTAAAAACCCATCCAGAGTTTGACGCAGGATGGACGCGTGACCAAGGGACAAATGACTGAAAATGCAATTGAATTCTAGCGTCAAAGCGTTTGAAGCTGGGGCATCATTGCCAATTTCCTGGATTGCTGGCCGCTCGTCCTGATCGAACCCGACCAACTGTGCCGGCACCAGCACAGCTTCTATGATCGATGGGGCATTAATCGATTCAAACTCTTTCGACAGATCAACAATTGAAATACAGCCCGGCGCAAGATCAAATGGGTAACCGCCAACATGCCCAATGGACCGTCCTGCCAGCACCCTGTGGATCATGACCAAATGGCCAGTTTGCTTAATGTGCCGCGGCTTATGCTGCGCCGCTTGACCGTCATACGCTGCACGAGAGAAAAGACAGCCGCCGACGAACCATGTATTTGTTGCAAATTCTCCTGTATTCGCCTCCATTTCCAAGAGGGAAACATCGAAAATCGGAGAGGACTTACGGCGCCAATCTAAAGACAGACCGTGCTGTTTTTCCGACAGCACATCCAGTGTCTCTTCTGACGCACTTTGCGTAGACTGATTAATATTTGGAAGGGCATTTACCATAAATCTTCACCTTCAATTATTTGCGAAGAATACAAAAATTGAATTCGAATGCTAGATCTTATTGAAAAAAATAATTGAATTCTCTGGGAGATATAAATCTTAGGTATATGATTTAAGTAATTTATCTTATGAAATAAACAAAATCGTGGCTAAAATAACCATTTTTACTCGAGTTTAGCAATAACTGGCGAATTCGACTTAAAGCCGAATCACTCTTTCGAACGCTGTTGTTTTACGGCGTCTGCTAAACTGAATTTACCCGATCCCGGCTTCAAAGGGGTGGGTTGCCCAGCGGCGGGGGCCCATCCGGACACCCAAATCATATCAAAGCTGGCGCGGATCCGGCCATCCTCATCGCTAAATTTTGCCTGATAAAGTTCCGCCATACGCGATAAGATGCGCCGAGACAGGGGCCGACGGTGTTGGCCCGGTGTTTCGGCGAACGCCGCCTGCTCCCCCATGCCTTTCAGATCGTAAAGCAATTTCATCGGGTGCGCATAGCGAACGACCACGCGCTCGATATCGGCAACCGGGAGAGCAAATCCGGCTCTTTGCAGCAATCCCGCCATATCTTGCAGGCCGGGCAAAGGCGACAAACGCGGGCTAACACCGCCGGTGATCTCGCTCTCCGCTTCAATCAAGGCCGCGCGCAATTCATGCAGCGTGCCGCCCCCAAAAAGACAGGCCAAGAATAAACCGTCTGGTTTTAGGATCTGCCGGACCTGCACGAACAAACCCGGCAGGTCATTGACCCAATGCAAGGACAACACGCTCGCCACCAAATCGAACGTATGTGGGGCAAATGGCAGTCTGTCCTCCAGCGAGCCCGCCACCGAAAACCCGTTTTGTTCGAGTTGATCGCGCATCCGTTCGGAGACTTCCCAAGCCACGACCTCGCCAACCCGTGGATGCGCGCGCAGCATCTCACTGACCTGCCCGTCATGCGCACCTAAGTCGAGCGCGCTGGCAAAAAAGCGCGGACTATCGTCCAGCCTTTCTAATAATTGAGTCGACTCCCGCGCCTTTAAGAAGGCATAGTCCCGAAAACGATAAGCGGCGCGGTCTCGATTTCGGGCAACGCGCATCGCATTAAATAATTTGGGAGGTGGAGACGGCGACATGAGTTCGGATATGCACTGGACGAGGCGTTCCGCAAGAGCGAGCCTTCGAACCATTGCCAATTTTGTCTGGCCGCACCGGTCCATTATTACCGGTGAGCGTCATGGCGGCGATGGACCGATCGCGCCAGAAGACTTTGCCCAACTGACCTTCCTGAGCGGCAGCGGCTGCCGCAAATGTGCCGTCCCGGTCGAGATAGATCTCGGCAGTGATACGATCTGCGGCGCTTGCGCGGCAAAGGCTCCAGCTTGGGATGCCGCGCGCGCCGCGCTCGCTTATGATGATATCTCGCGCCAGGCGATCCTGGAGCTCAAACATGCCGGGCGTCGCGATGGCTTGAGCGCTATGTGCAATTGGATGGCCCTCGCTGCGCATGATATTTTACCTGAAACTGATTGGCTCGTGCCGGTGCCCCTGCACTACCAACGTCTGGCGGCCCGCGGGTTCAATCAAGCCGCCTGGCTGACGCAAGGCATTGCGCGTAAAACCGGAACACTGGCGCTCGTCGATGCCTTATCGCGCAAACGTAACACCCCGAGCCAGGGCGGGCTGACCGCCAAACAAAGACAGCGCAATGTTGCCGGGGCGTTCGAGGTCCGAAAGTCGCGCCTGGCCCGGATCAGAGGCAGCACAGTCACCTTGGTCGATGATGTATTAACGACCGGCTCGACGCTGACCGCCTGCACAAAGACGCTCAAAAAGGCCGGGGCGGCCCGCGTCAATGTGATCGTTCTCGCCCGCGTTGTAAGAGAGGCCGACATTACCATATAATATTGCGAACCTGATCGAAGGACCGCTTCTAATATGGCACATGTCACTATCTATACGCGCGCATTTTGCCCTTATTGCTCTCGCGCTTTGAGCCTGCTCAAGAAGAAAGGCGTCGAGATGACGCATATTGATGCGGGCATGAATGCCACGAAAAAAGCCGAGATGATTGAAAAGTCCGGCGGCGCGCGCACCTTTCCACAAATCTTTATTGGCGACACACATATTGGCGGTTGCGACGATATGATGGCGCTCGAACGCGCCGGCAAGTTGGACCCGATGCTGGCCGCATAAATGATCAAATACGCCCTCATCTGCAATGACTGCGACTGCGAGTTTGAAGCCTGGTTCGCGTCTTCGGCGGCGTATGATGATCAGTCGGAGAAACGCCTAATCGACTGCGTACAGTGCGGCAGTCATAGCGTCCGGAAAGCGGTGATGGCGCCCGCTGTCTCGGGGACCAAAAAATCCGCGCCGCCTGATCCGCAAAAAGTGTTCGGCAAGCTTGCAGCAAAGGCTCGCCAACACGTTTCAGAGAATTTTGACTATGTCGGGGATGGCTTCGCCACCGAAGCGCGCGCTATGCATTATGGTGAGATTTCGCACAAACCGATTTGGGGCGAGACGACATCAGACGAACGTGCGGCGCTGAAGGAAGAAGGGGTTCCCGCAGAACCGCTGCATCCGGCTTTTGTCCCCGCCAAGCCGCGCGACGAGGACAAGCTCAACTAAATCGCGCGCCGCTTCAATTGTCTTCAATGAAGGCCTTGAGCCGTGTGACAAGTTCGTCCGGCTTGTCTTCTTGGATAAAGTGATGTCCGTCGACGATTGTCGTGTGGGGCTGTCCAACCGCGCCTGGGACCGTTTCTTGCCAGACCACATCGCCCCCAGCGGTGACCGGGTCGCTATCGCCAAACGCAGTCACAAATGGCTTCTCCCAATTGGCGAATACCTCATCCATGACCTTTTGATTTTGCCGCAATTGAGATGGCACCATCATTGGAAAAATGCGCGTTGCGGCGCGATACTCGCTTGACGGAAAGGGTGCGCTGTATCCCGCAAGCTCGGCGTCGGACAGCGCCCGCGTTGTGGCGCCTTGGAACAAGTCTGCAAGATCAAAATTATCGGAATGCTTGGCGAAGGCGATCCAACGCGTGAACCGGAATTCGCCGTCATCATCAACCGTTTCAGGTTTGCCTTCGCGCCAAACCAAGAACCGGATCATCGGATAACCAATCCAACCTTGCAGTCCGCCCGCGGCAGGCAACCCGGTATTGGATAGCATAATTCGGGCGTATCGATCTTGATCTGCGGCAACCATCCGCAAGCCAATTAATCCGCCCCAGTCTTGGGCGAAAAGAGTCACGCCTTGCAGATCGAGTTGTTCGGCAAAACCCGACATCACATCGATGTGCATTTGATACGTATGATCTGATTGCTGCAAGGGTTTGTCGGACTTGCCAAAGCCGACCAAATCCGGCGCGATCACACGATATCCGGCATCTGCCAAAGGCGGGATCATATGGCGATAGAGATAGCTCCAAGAGGGTTGGCCATGCATCAACAGGATCGTTTGACCGTCCGATGGCCCTTCATCGACATAATGAATACGGTAGCCTTCGACGGTGACATAGTTTGGCGCGAAGGGGTAATCTTCGAGTTCGGCAAATTGAGTGTCAGGCGTGCGGATCGTTTCCGCAGGGCTCCAACGGGTTGGGGCTTGCAGAAGCAAGACCGCAAAAATCGCCATGGCGAGCAGACCCAACACGATTCCGAATAGCCATTTCAGCATCCGATTCCTCCCACCGTGCGATCACCGCACGCGCATTCGTCGCGTCCCACGCCATAAGACGCACGCATCTTGGCGGTCTTGTCAATTCGAATTCGTCCGGCGCAGCCCGCGAAGATCCCGGTTTAAGCGGCAAATAAGGGAGATTGGTCGCCCACGGCCTGACGCTCGCGCGCCAGCATCCGCTGGAAAGACGGCCGCGCCAATAGCCGATCAATGTAAGCCGCAAGCTTTGGCCACCGCCCACCATCGACCACCTCACCGGCATGTAAGAAATTGATGAAAATACTCGCTGCCGTGAGATCAACGAGACACATCTCATCCCCCAGCAAAAACGAAGCACCCGCCTGAAGCTGATCATCCAGATATCCGAAATGATATGGGATCTGCGCCAAAGCTGCATCAACCACATCTGGGTCGGTCGCTTTGCCCAACATGTTCGGATTGATAAAACGCTCAATGAAAAGCGGCGCCTCGACTTTCGAAAAAACCCCCGTTCCGAGAAAGTCGCACAACCACAGCATCCATCCACGCCGCCATGGATCCTCCGGAAACACGCTTGGACCTGGCAAAACTGCATCGAGATAGACGCTCGCGGCAAGCGAATCCGGCATGTGCCGTCCGTTTACCTCCAACACCGGAACCTTGCCGAGCGGGCTCATCGCAAGGAAGTCAGCATCTGGTGCGCCGAGCGGAATGACGTTGATCAATTCAAATGTTTCGCCGTTTTCTTCGATAAGAGCGATCAATCGCCGAACCCAAGGCGAGAAAATTGTCCCGTGAACTTTCAGGTGCATGATTATCTCCCATTCGTCTTTGAACGCCATCTTAATCAGTTGTATAATAAGACTTATCTTAGTTAGTTTTATAGTGCAACCAATTAAATTGAATCGGATCCATGTGCGATCTCCCATCCCCAAGGGATTAAAGACTCAAAGGAGATTTTGAGCGCAATCCTATCTTAATTGATTTTTATAGTTGCAAAACAAAACTAGTTTCGATAAGCAATGGGCATGAAATCGAAATCGTTTTCTGACATGCAGTGCTCGATCGCACGTACACTCGAACTGGTTGGGTCGTGGTGGTCGCTATTGATTATTCGCGATGCGATGATGGGGGCGCGGCGATTCAAGCATTTTGAATCCTCGCTCGGCATTGCCAAGAACACGCTCACCAATCGCCTCAACGAATTGATCGAGAGTGGCATTCTGCAAAAAGTGTCGGCCGAAGATGGCTCAGCATATGATGAGTATCGCTTGACCTTGAAAGGACGCGAGCTTGGGCCGGTGATGATCGCGCTCTCGCAATGGGGGGATAAATGGGCGGTTCATCCCGAAGGCCCAAGATTTGAGTTCTTTGACCAAAAAACCGGTCATGACCTATCTGCGGTTTGGCCGCGCCGCGAGAATGGCGAAGCGCTCCAACTCGGCGAAGTCGGTGTCCGACCGGCACGCGCAAAACCGATTGTTTGATGCACAGAAGAAAGAGGAGGGCTCGAACCATGATCCCCTGCATCTGCCTTGTCCAAGCCGGACAAATCTCAGAACAGAGCGAAACGGTCTTACGCTCTAAGCTTGACGCATTTACGCAGAAAACCTTCGGCGAAGGTGCTCAGATCAGCTGGGTCGCCGTTTCCAAAGGCAATGGGTTTACGGCGGCAAAACCATCTTCCTCTTCCATCGTATCTGTCCGCCCCCACACGCCGGTCGCGCAACAAAAAAGGGCCGAATTGCTGCACGAATTGTGCGGCTTTTGGACCGCAGAAACCGGTCAGTCTATGAATGAAATTGTCGGCGTGATTGCCGATCCGATCGCAAGTTAAAGGAGCGCCCCATGCCACTCTATTCCTGCAATGCAAAATCTGGCGCCATCAGCGCCGAGGCCAAAACCAAAATCGCCGCCGACATTACCCGCATCCACTGTGACGTCACGGGCGCACCTGACATCTTTGTTCATGCCTTCTTTTTTGAAGACGCGCCGCATCAGCCTTTGGATGGCGCAACAGCGTTTTTAAGCGGGACCATTCGCGCGGGTCGCACCGATGCACAAAAAGCAGATATCGTCGAGGACATGCGCCAATCGATCCACACTCATACGGGCATCGCCTTAGACGCCATTAAAGTCACCACCCAAGACACCCCAGCGCAGTGGGTTATGGAAGGCGGCGACATTATGCCGGAGCCTGGCGAAGAGGCAGAATGGCTCGCGGCGCATGCCGCGAATGAGACTGCCTAGGTGGAGGATGGAATGCCTGGAAGTGTCATTATTCTCGGCGCCGGAGCGGCCAAAGGGGTCGGCGGCGCCTTGGCCCGCCGCTTCGCCGCCGAAGGTCATCACGTCATTGTCTGCGGCCGCACGAAATCCAAGATCGATGCGCTCGCAGATATGGTCAATGACAGCAAAGGGTCAGCCGAGAGCTTCATCGTCGATGTGACATCTGATGCCGATCAAAATGCGCTGTTCGATCACGCGGCACAATCCGGCCCGATCGCAGCAGTCCTCTACAATGCTGGCAACAATGCCATCATTCCATTTGAACACCTTGATGCCGACACGTTTGAACAGTTCTGGCGGGTCGGTTGTTTTGGCGGGTTTTTAACCGCGCAACGCGCCATCCCTTTATTGACCAAACAAGGCCATGGCAGCTTGTTTTTCACCGGCGCGTCCGGATCGCTGCGCGGGAAAGCTAATTTCGCGCATTTCGCGTCGATGAAAGCGGGCTTAAGGATGTTGGCACAATCGCTCGCACGAGAATTTGGCCCAAAAGGCATTCACGTCGCGCATTTCATTATTGACGGCGTCATTGACGGAGACATGGTCCGCAGCCGCTTCGGCGAGTATTTAGACGCGCTGGGCGAAGATGGCGGGCTTTCACCAGAGGCGATTGCGGAGGCGTTTTGGTACGTCCACTCGCAACCAAAATCCGCCTGGACCCACGAACTCGATTTGCGTCCGTTCAAAGAAAACTGGTAATCGCAAGCATAACACGCCCGAGAGCTGCTCACCGAATAGGCAGGAATTCTCGAAATACCCGCTTTGCGTGCAATTTCGCGGCGCTATTTTGTTTTTTTCTAAAGTTGCTGGTTGCTTTCCGCGAGATCCCCCCGCTTTTATGTCCAGCATTCGACGGGCGGGGAGACACTAGGAGGTACTGGTGCGTGTGACGGCGCCTCAGCAACACTGAAAAACGATGCCGCAGCGCGAGTTCGACCTCATTCTCACCGGAGACTCCGTCTTCAAGCTCGACGTCATGTCTTATGGCGGCCGACAGGCAGATTTGACGCCCTTGCTCATCCTCCATTCCATCGAGTTTCCCATCCCACCATCGGTCGCCTTTTGCGAATATATGCGGGCGCACGGGTATCAGGTCATTTTTGTGCGTCGCGCTGGCTATGGGCGGTCGACCCCCCTTCCCGATGCCCTGTTTCAGGACACGGCCGTCAAAAGCGGGGCGACGCTCGCGGCCGAAGCGGCCATGCTGCGTCAGCTGATTGCCCGTCTCGATGTGTCACGCATCGTCTTGCTCGCGCTAGGCAGCGCCAATCCGGTGGCGTCTCGTCTGATCCACATGACGACGAATATAGACGTCGCAATCTTTGCTAACCCTGTGTTTAATCGAGAGATTTGGCAGGTCTTTTCGCCCGAATGGTTCGCCAAGATGATCAAACAGATTGTCACAAGTCAAAGCGGGCTGGAATTCGCGATGCGCGGGATGAAACTGATGATCCGAAACAATCCGGTCGGATTCTATCAGAGTATTTTGCAAAAAGACCGCGGGGATCTCGATTATGTGACGCGAAACGCAGCGGATTATTGCGATGCGGGCAATATGGTTTTGGAGGTCACCCCTGGGCAGCTTTACTATGACGCCTATTCGGTGCTCGCTCATGATCACATTCTAAAAGATCGATATTTTGCCAACACAAATGCAGCCGTGCTCATCGGGGCTAAGACCAAAGAGCACTGGCGATTGACGATGGAAGCCGAGGCATCGCGGCTCCAATTGCCGCTCATTCAAGCGCCGATTGGCGACATTTTCTGTGCCTACGCGTCCCCCGACACGTTGTTGGAGGCGATCCGTCAGTTTGCGTCACAGAATACAATTTCGGTTGCTTGAACGCGCCGCATAGCGGCCCCGCAGAATCCGCGAAGAGATCCGATGATTTCAACAGATTTCGCTGAAATTGTTTCGTCCTGCGCAAATAAAGTTCGAAATAACAGCAAAAAGTAACGCGATAAGGTTGCATTGCCTTTCAAACTGTCTGACGAAGGTGTAATTAACCTTTTTGGGTCACTGCGTAGGTGGACGGGTATGGGAGAAGCACAGCTTTCCATCGAGGATATCGAGTATGTTGCTGACATGCTGCGAGCAATCGCATGGGTGAAAAATGATCTAGGGCCGGTCTCAGCTGAAGCGCTTCAGGATCTGGATGAAAGCTTAGGCGCGGCGGAGTCGGCGCTGCGCCGCGTGGCCGCTGAAATGGTCGTGCAGGCGCCGTCAAGCTCGCGCTCAAACTGAGCGCTTTGACGGCCCCGGATCTGAGAAAACACTCTGCCCAGGGAGGTCCGCGTAAAACCAACTTAAGCGTTGATTAAGGACACGCGACAGACGCGCCATGTGCAAAGCACGTATCCGGACGCTCCCGCTCTCGAGGGCAAGATAGTCTTCGGTCGTCACATTGATCGCTTCTGCGACTTGCGACGGACTCAATGCTAAGGCTTCCCTAGCCTCGGCAAGCTTTTTGCCCAGGTGCTGGTCAATTTTTGACACCTGCGATTTCCCCTTTTTGTCGTCTATTTCTGCGACACGACTGTACCTAATTGCGAACGGTTGCATCCGCAACCCAAACTAGAAAGTCTGCTTGCAAATCGATCAATTTCTTCCAGTCAGCTGCTGAAACAGAACTGAAAACGCAAAGATTTTGCGCACTTTTTCGATGCGCCGGGTCGAAATCCGAATCGAACCGCCGGGTATGGCCGACATACAAAACCAATGGGCACGGGGTCAGAGCACAGATTTTTCAACTGTTTCCTCTACCGTGGCGAAGATTGCCAGCCTCCACTGCGCGCTTTACACGGGTGTTTGAGCAATTCAAATTTCGTGGAGATCAGGGCATGACAGAAGCCATTTCGCAGAGCCAGAGCAAAGGCTTTCTCGGATGGGTGGAAAAAACTGGCAATAAATTGCCGGACCCGGTCTTTTTATTCGTCTATTTCATCATTGCGCTGGTTTTGATCTCCGTGGTTTGTGCTTTTCTCGGCGTCAATGCGACGCTGAATGATGACGTCTTGAGCGGTATGCCGGAGACTCAAAAGGATAGGTTCGGGATCGGCGCAGATGGCGTCATAAGCGCAATCAGTCTGCTCGCCGCAGAAAATATAAAGCGGCTTTGGGTTGAGATGCCGAAAACCTTCACGCACTTCCACCCGCTTGGCTATGTGTTGGTGGTGATGCTCGGCGCCGGTGTGGCGGAACGCTCTGGCCTATTCGCAAGCGCGATGCGGTCTGCTGTGCGGGGAGCACCGGTTTTTCTACTCACGCCTGTCGTGGCTCTGGTGGCGATGATTGGCAACCACGCAGCCGATGCGGCCTATGTGGTTCTCATCCCGCTCGCCGGCGTCCTCTTTGCCTCCGCTGGGCGCCACCCGCTCGCTGGAATCGCAGCCGCCTTTGCCGGAGTCTCTGGCGGCTTTTCGGCCAATCTATTTCCAGGACAGCTGGACGCTCTGTTATACGGCATCACCGAAGAGGCCGGTGAAATATTGGATGCCAGCTATAACGCAAACATAGCTGGGAATTGGTGGTTCATCATCGCGCTGATGCTGCTCTATCTGCCGATCATTTGGTATGTCACCGACCGCGTGATTGAGCCTCGTCTCGGCAAGTGGAGCCCGTCTGAAGGCGCCGATGCTGATAGCTATAGCGATGACGACAAACCGCTGACGCCGGAGCAAAAGACCGGTTTGCGTAACGCCGGGTTGGCCGTGCTCGGGGTGATCGCCCTCTGGACGGTGATGACGATCGGCCCTGGTACGCCGCTCTGGCTCGATGGCGAAGGCACCGAAGGTCTGGAATGGTATCAACGCGCCGCGCCGCTGTTTCAGTCCTTAGTCGGTGGCTTCCTGGTCCTCTTCCTGGCCGCGGGTTGGGCGTATGGCGCCGCCGCAGGGACGATCAAGAACCATCGCGACTTGGTCGATATGATGACCGAAGCGATGAAAGACATGGGCTATTACCTCGTCCTATCCTTCGCCGCGGCGCATTTTGTTGCCATGTTCGGGTGGTCGAATCTCGGCCTGATCAGCGCGGTGCATGGCGCCGCAGCCATCGAAAACTCAGGCTTACCCCTCCCGATCTTACTCGGTTTGATCGTGATGTTCTCGGCAATCATCAATTTGTTTGTCGGCTCGGCCTCGGCCAAGTGGGCGCTGCTCGCGCCGGTTATGGTGCCGATGCTGATGCTGCTTGGGGTCTCGCCAGATGGCGCAACGGCGGTTTATCGTGTCGGTGACAGCGCAACCAATATTATCACGCCTTTGATGGTCTACTTCCCGCTGATCCTTGTCTTTGCCCGGCGCTGGGTCAACGATTTTGGTCTTGGCAGTCTGACAGCAACCATGCTGCCTTATTCAATTTGGATGCTGATCACCGGGATCCTGCTGGTCGTGACGTGGACCGCCCTTGGCTTGGATCTTGGCCCCGGTGCGCCAATGGCCGTCAATCTTGGCGCTGATGGCTAAGGCAGGATCTCCGCCCGTTTGGCTTGAAAGTCGTCCGGAACCGGCGCGTCTAAGGACAGCTCCACCCCATCTGGCTGCGTGAGGCGCAAGCGCGCGGCATGCAGCATCAGGCGCGGACTTGTCAGGATGCCACCGCCATAGATCGGGTCGCCCAATATCGGCATCCCGAGTTCGGTGAGATGGGCTCGAATTTGATGCAGACGTCCTGTGTGGGGGTGAGCCTCGATGAGCGCATAAGCTCCGGCGGCTTTGACGATCCGCCATTTGGTTTGAGCCGCGTCAGCGCCCTGGTCGAGCCGCCCGGCCCGGACAGATCGCCCGACTTTCAATAAGGGCGTATCGCAGATGCCAGAGGTCGTGTCCGGAAGCGTCCCCGAGACAAGGGCCAGATAGGTTTTCTCAACCCGCCGCTCAGCGAACTCTGTCGACAAAAACGCGGCTGCCGGTTTGGTTTTCGCAGCGATAATCAGTCCGGACGTCCCGGCATCAATGCGGTGTATCAGTCTCGGTCGCTTGCCGTTTGATCGCGCAAAGGTCCATAATAAGTGATCTAAGGACGTCCCGCGATTGCCCCGGGTTTGAACCGGCAGACCCGATGGTTTGTTGAACGCGAGCAGGAAGCGGTCTTCATAGATCAGACATGCGCGAATGGTCTTTTTCTGGTCTTCTGAAAGGCTTGGGACAGGACGGTTCTTCATAGCAGTGGCGCGGTTTACAAACAGCGGGCGCTTAATTCGAAGACACGGATAGACCGCTAATAATGATCGTTGCCACGACAATTGCAACAATGCCCACATTCCAAATCAAAAGCAGCAAAAACAGTCTGATGGCCGACATAATCCGCCCGGAATCCCCTGCCACCATCAAGCTGCGCCAAACGAAAATCAGAAACGAAAGCGCATACAGCCAGGACACAAAGCCTGGCAAAATTGGTGCGAGCAACAGCATCACTGTCCCCGTCAAATACACCCAAGTGTGCAGGTGAAGCGCATGAATGGCATGGTCATAAACGTACAAGCTTCGGCGCCAAGCATGCAGCAGAGCCAAGGCAATGATCGTCATCGGCACCAGCAAAATCCCGAGCCTCGGTAGCCAGGTTTCAATTTGGGCGGCGAAGAGGTCTTGATTGTTCAGTATGGCGCGGATGCGATTTTCAACGCCGCTGTGCAGCGCATCCGACGAGCCGACCTGAATGTCCGCGCGCGCCAAGGATTCGCGGGTTTGCGTCTCAACTTGATCGACGATCTCACTCGCTTGCGCATCGCTCAGGCTTCGTTCCACCTCCGCCCGCGTTGCGTCGTCAATATTGATATATCTTGCCGGCGGGGCGATCGCGAAGAGGACCAAATAGAATAATAGGCTGGCGAGCAAGAAAAGCCGGAACGGCGGGACATATCGGGCGCGCAATCCACGCGTATAGTTTCGCGTGAGACGTCCCGGCCGAAACAATAGAATCGGAAGCGTCCGACTGAGGCGTCCATCGAGACTGAACGTGTCCGCGAGTGTTTCGCTCATCAGACCTAGGATCGGTCGGTGGAAACTCGCGGCAAGTTGACCGCAATTCTCACAATACCGCCCGGTAACGTGCGTCCCGCAGTTTCGACAGGCCTGCCCTGATAGGTCTGCGGCTTGTCGACTGGCAAGCCCACCAATCGATGCTATGGCCGCGGTCTCAAATTCCGTCGACATGGTCCCTCAGCCCTCATCTTTTAACCCGCGGGCGCATCCTCTGTTTCCGGTTCAGCCGGGCACAGCCAGCGCGAACGGTGATTGTCTTCTGCGTTTTCGGCCCAACCCGTGAGGTCAGGGTCGACCAGGTTTTTGGTCACTTGGAACCACATCGGTGTGACCGGATGATCTTCGAGCATGATCGCTTCGGCTTCCGCAAACAGCGCCGCGCGCGCGACCAAATCGCGCTCTTGGCTCGCCGCTTCGAGCAAGCGATCATATTCCGGGTTTGCATAATTACCATAATTCTGCTGCCCGGTATCTGAATCCAGCAAATACAGGAAATTCAGCGGATCATTATAGTCAGCGATCCAGGCGCCATCGGCGACTTCAAAATTGCTTTGGCGTAGATCGGCATAAAGCACTTTGGTGTCTTGGCGGAGGATGTCGACAGTCACCCAAGGCGCGATTTCATTCCAATTGGCTTGTGCCACGGGCGCTGCTTTTGGATTATCGTCAGTCGAGCGATGCTTAAACTCAAACCGCAAAGGATTATCTGGTCCAAAACCGGCCTGTTCGAGGAGTGTGCGAGCTTGTTCCAAGCGTTCAGGCCGACTGAGGTCTCTCCAAGACACTTGCGGGCGGTCGACCTCGTAATTGTTCATGCCAGGTGGGACGAAACTGTAAGCCGGAATAAAGCCGGGCGTCAGAACATTTTCGACCAAATATTCCCGATCCAAAGCCATCGCCAGGGCTTTTCGGACACGGACATCGTCAAACGGTTCGATGCTGGAATTGAAGCTCCAATAGGTCGTCAATAGAGCCGGCGTTGTGCGCGCCCATCCGGGTAGACGACGATCCAGTTCAGCTTTGCGACCGCCATCAAAAGCATTGTTGATATCGAGTTCGCCCGCTTCGATCCGGCGCTCTACAGCCGCCAAGTCTTCGAGCTCAAAATAGCGCACCTGTTCAAAGCACAGAGTGTCCGCTTCATAAAAGAGCGGGTTCTTATTGACGATCAACTGGTCGCCGGTCACCCAGTAGACCAGTTTGTAAGGGCCATTGACCTCAATATTTTCCGGCTGCACCCAGGCTTCACCATGCTCTTCAACAATATGCTGCGGCACTGGAAACGTTGTATAATGCGTCAGCAACCCTTCGAGATACGGCGCCGTCTCTTCGAGCGTGATCTCCAGCGTCAAATCATCGATCGCCCTTACGCCGAGCTCCTCAGGCGCAACCCGCCCCTCATTCAAAGCTTGCGCGTTTTTGATGATATAGAGGAGCGAAGAATATTGTGAGGCAATCGCTGGATCTTGGATTCGCCGCAGCGCAAACACAAAGTCATTGGCCGTGACCGGGACGCCGTCCGACCAAGACGCTTCACGCAATTTGAACGTCCAGGTCAAACCGTCTTCGCTGGTCGTCCAGCTTTCTGCCATGGCCGGGATCACTTGGCCGTCTGCAGTGTGCTGTGTCAGGCCATGGAACATATCGCCAATAACAATGCTTTCCCATTGCGCCGATGACCGATGCGGATCAAGTGTGTCGACTTTGGCGGAGATCCCGCGCCGCAGGGTTAAAGGCTCATCTTCACTCGACGGCGCACCGCCACCGCACGCGGTGAGGACAAGCGATATCGCTATTGCCGCACCCGCCATAAGTCTGTTCAACCGCATCGTGTGGTCCTTTGCTGATTGGATCATGGATTTCATTGACTTTGTTTCAGACAAATTTGACTTTGCCTAGATCCGGCCTGTGACAGGTGGAACAAAATACCCACGCGCTGATTATTTGCGCCGGAAGAACCCGATTAAGCCAAACACGCCCGCCAAGAGCGAACCGATGCCGCCGGCGACGACGGTGATTGGGCTGAGATCGCGGGCAATGGCGATCGCCTGCCCCAAGCGTGAGACCCGCACATCAACGTCATCGCGAAAGGTCCTCAAAGGCAGCGCTTCTTCGCCGACCAGCGCAAACAGTTCAATCACCAGCTCCTGAGTTCCGACGGCGGTCGGCGTGACCCGCCACCGCCACACATTTTCTGTCAGGGTTGAGACCCGCTGCGTATCCGGCGTGATCGCCTCGACATCGAAGGCCTGGCCCGAGACAAGCGCCCGCACCGTGGAGGAAACGCGCGCTTCGCCTTCAACAATGTTTCCAGTTCCGGAAAGGGCGTCGGCAGCTGTGGTGTCACCGGTGGCGTCCATTGCCAAGGTGACGGTGAAGGCGCGGCCGAATTGTACTTCGCTTGGCGTTTCATGCGCGACCGGCACGGTGCGCAGCGCGCTCATCATCTCCTCGTCCACAAATGACGGACCAAATACATCATCCGCGGTCTCGGTCTCGCCCGCACTCATATTGTGCGTGATTGCAGGCGGCACCGCAGCGCTGTCGCCATCTGCATACTCAAAGACCTCGGCACTCGCTGCGAGACTTTCATCTGTTAGATCCTGCTCGACTTGGAGATACTGATAGCCCCCATAAGCCAGCGCCGCCGCGCCAATCAGAATAAGTAGAAACGAGAAAAACCGCAACATAACAGACCTCCTAGCTCCATGGCGTTGTAAGCCGATGGCACCCTTAGGGGAAGCGTTAACTGAACCGATCTTGATGGCCCATAGCGACCCCGTGGGTTTAGATTAATTGGCGCGCTCTTTGGTCGCTGTAAATCGGATGTCTGGATTTTTTTCCTGCGCATAGCCAACATCCCAAGCATTCTTTGCCAAAAAGACGGGCGCATCGTCTAAGTCGGTGCCAGAGGCGGACTTATGCTTGTCCAGAAATGCCGTTAGGATCGTCTGATCGTCACAATGGATCCAACGGGCAACATTATACGGCGCTGTCTCAAAGACGATGTCGAGCCCATATTCATTGACCATGCGTTCAGCCATCACGTCAATTTGCAGCGCCCCGACCGCACCAACGATCATATCCGAGCCGATACTGGGCCGGAACAACTGCGTGACACCCTCTTCGGCCAAGCTTTCTAAGGCTTTGCGCAGGTGCTTAGCCTTCATCGGATCTTTGGCGCGGGCGCGACGTAAAATCTCGGGTGCGAAGTTGGGAATGCCGGCAAATTTAATATCCCCAGCTTCAGACAGACTGTCGCCGACCCGCAATTGGCCATGGTTCGGCACACCAATCACATCACCCGCATAAGCGGTTTCGGCGATCTCGCGATCCTGGGCGAGAAACATCATGGGATTGTGGATGTTGATCTGTTTGCCCTCATTGGTTTTTAAACGCATGCCGCGTTTAAACTCGCCCGAACAGAGCCGAAAGAAGGCCACTCGGTCGCGATGATTGGGGTCCATATTGGCCTGAATCTTAAATACAAAGCCGGCGACACTCTGATCACCGCGGTGCAGCATATGCGGCTGGGCTTTCTTCTCACACGCTTGCGGACGCGGTGCGGGGGCAAACTCTTCCAATACGGAGAGTAGCTCCCCAACACCAAAATGGCGGAGCGCCGTCCCAAACACAACCGGGGTCATGTGCCCTTCCAGGAAGGCTTGTTTGTCGATTTGCGGCAGCATCTCGCGGGCCATCTCGCTGCCCTCTTCAAGCTCTTCAATCGCGCTGGGATCGACTTGATCGCGAACGCTATCGAGCGCGACCCGCGCCGACTCGCCAGGCGTCAGACCCTGATCGGCGGTCTTTTTTGAATAATGCAGGAACTCTCCTGTCCGCAGGTCGCTCATGCCAGCGAAGCGCTGCCCCGATGCGGCTGGCCAATAAAGCGGGGCGCAATCCAATTGCAGTTGATCCTGGATTTGGTCTAGCAGTTCAAGCGGATCCAGAGCTTCGCGGTCCAGCTTATTGATGAAGGTGACAATCGGGATGTCGCGCAAGCGGCACACTTCGAACAGTTTCAGAGTTTGCGGCTCAATGCCTTTGGCTGCATCGAGCACCATGATCGCACAATCGGCGGCGGTGAGTGTGCGATAGGTGTCTTCGGAAAAATCCTCATGGCCCGGTGTATCGAGCAAATTATAAACATTGCCGCGATGCTCAAAGGTCATCACCGAGGCGCTCACGGAAATACCGCGATCGCGTTCGATTTTCATCCAGTCAGATGTCGTACGACGCCGCTCCCCCCGCGCGGCGACCTCTCCTGCCATGCGAATGGCGCCGCCCGCAAGCAGCAGATTTTCTGTCAGCGTTGTCTTACCCGCATCAGGGTGAGAAATGATCGCAAATGTACGGCGGCGGTCCGCCTGTTCGGGCAAAGACATAAACACTTAGCTCTTTAAATCGGTCGAGACCGCGATTTAGGCGGGTTTCAATATGGCTTCAACGGTTTTGACTGCACCTGCCAGATCAATTTGAGCACCGCTACCGAACCACCTGGCGAAGGTGACAGTAGGCGCGGCCTTCGCCGTGCGGCTTTCTTGAAGATCACATATGAAAGGTTTGCCGATGCTGTCACATATCACCCGCGCGCCCATCTCTGCCGCGCTGCTTGCGAGCCTGGCATTGCCCGCCTTTGCGGGAGAGGTGGTCGCTTCGGACCTGCGCTACAAGAATAATGGCGCTTACACGGCGCAATTCTATATCCGTTACAACCTGGATGATGGGACCAAATGCAAAGTAAAACCCAAAGGCGACGTCGCATCTGTGGTCGCACCGGCGAGCTGGGTGCAATACGATTTACATGATGCCATGACGGTCAAGGCCGGGGGCAGCCGCTGCCTCAGTCAACAGTCCGAGATCCCCTATGGCAGCGAAGTTTGGGGATTTGTTGATATCTCTGAAGGCGAAGGGAAGAGCTGTCGAAAGGACAAAAAAGTGTTTTTCAATAGTTCCGGCGGAACGGTGAAATACATGTCCAAAGGGACGACGCTGAACAATAATCGTTGCCGCGTGACCAACTGGCCTTAGCAGGATTGATCACGGCTCGGTCGGCGTTTGGGGTGGCGGCTACGCGCGCGCGCAATCCTCTCGATCACTGGCCGCGCCGTCATTGGCGGCCCCGCGCAAATAGGTTTCCAGCACCAGCGGCGGCACATCGCGCAAACGCTGCTCGTATCCGCCGCTTGCAGTGGGCTTTAAGATCAAACAATTGGCGCCCGTTTTCGCGACGATCAAGGCCGCGATGTCTCGCATGATCTCGAGCGCGTCTTCACGCGTCTCTTGGCGAAGCGATTGGAATTGATCGGTCGCGAACTCGACGGCTTCTTGGGCTCTTAGCTGGCGCGGGTCACCACAGCCGAGCGCGCGCCAGCGCTGCATCAGACGTGCCTCGGGCGCGCCGATCTCAATTACCGTGTCATTTAAAAGAAACAACATGGTCCGCCCCACAGCTCTCAAGCCCATGTCGTCGATTCGCGGTTAATGAAGCGTTACGGTGTCGTTTTATGACGTTTATTCAACACGCTCGGTCAAAAAGTGGCGTGCGTCGCGATCTTCAATTTCTATGATCCAAAGGTCGCGGTCGCGGTCGCCCGCCCGCCGAACATAAGCGTCAGCTTCACGCTCATCAGAACTGACGGTTTCGTGCGTCAGGTTTACGAACACGCGCGTGCCCTCCATTGAGGTTCGCGGCACATAGATTTGCGCTTGCCCGCGCAAGTCTGAGACTTTGACCAGAGTATCCCCGCGCGCCTCATCGCCGCGCTGGAGCACAAAGGCTGACGCACCTGCGAGCTGGGCCCGGCGGATCAATGCATCGACCCACACTTTGGTTGGAAGGCGCTCATCAAACATGGCAAACCATTTCTTATCGTGACTCAAAAAAATGGATCGATTCGTTTGATGATCCGCTAACCATCGTAAATTCAAAGTCCATGAGCTTATGCGGGCGGCGGTCTATAGGATTACTCCGCCGCACGCTTTGCGACATTCGCCGCGCTCGGTAGGGTGATCGTCACCGTTGTCCCAGTGCCCAGCGCGGTTTCGATTTTCACCGTTCCGCTTTGCAGCTCCGCCAGCCGGTGCACCATGGCCAGTCCCAATCCGGTCCCGGCCCGTCCTTTTGCGTTGCGGCCTTGTGCAAACGGTTTGGCGATCCGCGCGAGATCGTCTGCGTCCATACCAGCGCCCGTGTCACGGACTTGCAGCCAGCAGGCAGGGCCGCGCTGAAACGCGCTCATCGTGACGGTGTCGCCGGTCGATGAGTATTTGATCGCATTGGAAACCAAATTGTCCCAAATGCGACGCACAGCGTCGGCGTCTGCCAGCGCCAACACTTCCTGGGGTGCGTCAAAGCGAAGGTGTACGCCAGCCTGCTCCGCTTGGGCTTGCGACTGGCGCATAACGCTCTCACCGCTGGCTGCTAGATCCATTGCCGCGATATCGAGCTCATAAGTGCCAGCTTCAGAGCGGGCATAGCCCAGCAAGTCCTCGACCAGGCGCAACAAGGTATGTCCGCTTTCACGAATGAGACCGGGATAGTCTTGATAAGCCTTCGGCATGGGACCGCGGATCTCGCCATCCATAATATCGGCGAACCCAATAATTGCGTTCAAAGGACTTTTGAGGTCATGGCCGAGCGCGGCGAAAAAGCTGGTTCGCTCCATCACCTCGTCGCGCGCGCGCTGCTGACCTTCGCCGCGCGGCGCGAGAAAAACCCATGCGCCATCCAGCGCCGGCATCCGGATAATCTCCAAATCGACTTCAGCTTGCTCCGCCGGGCGGCTTAGAGAGGTCTGATCAGGACGGATCAGGTCGCTAATAACGGCTCCGACTTTCAAGCCAGGCAGCCAGCCGGCCTGACCGAGAATCGCGCGCACCCGTCCAAGCTCAGAGACGTGCAGGATGAGGACAGGCGCTTGATCCCAAGTGTTGTCTTTTGGGCGCGAAGGTTCGGCCAGCACCGATCGCGAATGGACTTGCCGGGCACGGTGACGTAAAAAAAGTTGCCAAATTGTAAGCATGGTTAACAGCGCGCCACCAAACCATACGCCCGCGCTACCCCCAACAAATAGCGCAGCAGTAGCGCCAGCCCCGATCAGGCGGCGACTGTCGGCATCGACCGCCGTCAAAGCCTGATTGACCGCAGCGTTGCCGCCAT
>JBCBBZ010000007.1:28642-200528 GCA_038531165.1 Pseudomonadota bacterium | reverse complement strand
CCGATGCGCGGACACACCATGAAATTCGTAGCTTTCTTTATAAGGAAGCCAGGTTTTTAGACGCTGAACTTTTGCGGTGCTGGTACGACCTACTTGCTGACGATTTGTGCTATTGGGCGCCGCTTCGAGAAAACAAGTTTCGGCGCGAAAAAACGCCAGAGTTAAATCGCAAAGCGTCGGCCATGTTTGACGAGACCAAAGCGACGATTGATCTGAGGTTACAAAGACTTGAAAGCGGAATGGCGTGGGCGGAGGATCCAGCGACACGCCAGCTTCGCGTCATTTCAAATATCGAGTGTTTCCTGCTTGAACGGGAAGAGTGTTACGAGGTTCACAGCACATTTGCACTTTATCGTCATCGTGCTGAGCGGGATGATTCAACCTTGTTCGGGCGTCGACGGGACATTATCCGCAGAACAGATCAGGGCTTTGAACTCGCCGGCCGGCTCGTTTTGTTGCAGCAATCTACGTTGCTCACAAAAAACTTATCAGCATTTTTCTAAGCTAGAGCTGGAGTAAACGATTGGCCGACCGCCTCAAAGGAAGAAGAATTGTAATTACCGGTACCGCATCTGGGATTGGTCGTGCACTTGTTGACCGTTTTCTTGCTGAGGGCGCTCAGGTCGTCGCAATGGTTCGCCGGGAATCAGATTTCGAGAATTTCCAAGTCCATGATCGCTTAAAACTCGTGATTGGCGACGTTCGACTAGCTGAGTCGAATGAGCTAGCGGTTGAGTCCGCGGTCACAGAATTTGGTGGACTCGATGCATTTATTGCTAATGCCGGCATCTGGGACTTTTACAAAAAGCTATCAGCAATGTCAGCTGATCAAGTCGCTGACGGGTATCAGAGCATATTTGATGTGAACGTCAAAGGAATCTTACTCGGAGCGCATGCGAGCTTTCCAGCATTGAAAGACAGCAAAGGAAGCTTCATAGCTACTGGCTCTAACGCCTGCTTTAAAGCAGGTGGAGGCGGTGTTTTATACACAGCATCAAAGTTTGCGCTGCGGGGCATCATCAAGCAACTTGCAATGGAGTTTGCCCCTGAGGTACGCGTGAATGCTGTCGCGCCTGGGGCAACAAATACTCCGATCTCCGGGTCTGATGCACTTGGTCATGCAAAAAGAGAAATGAACTCAGACCCTGCGCGGATTGCGAAAATGGCGGACCATATTCCGCTCAATTTGGTTTCACGTCCTGAAGACCATACAGGCGCTTTTGTTCTTTTAGCATCTGTAGAAGACGCAAATTACATGACCGGCACGATCATCAAATCGGAAGGCGGTTTAACGCTCTAGGTCGACTTTTTGAGCAGTTAAGAGACTTAGAGATCGACCATCCTTTTCTCAAAGCGCGAGCGTAAAGCCGCTTTTTCGTTAAAGCCCGCAAGGCGAGTTCCAAAATGACTAAACCTGCACCACCGGATTTAGAAGAACGAACGCCTCTTCTAGAGATGGTTTCTATTGGTGGCTATCGCCTTCGGGTTGCATATTGGCCGACAGCTCAACAAACCGATAATCGTCCCATTCTCTTTTTTAATGGCATCGGGGCCAATCTGGAGCTTATTTCTCCATTTGCGAGTAGGCTACATGACCGCGTAATCATTACGTTTGATATGCCCGGCGTAGGCGGTAGTGCTTCTCCGAAGCTTCCATATCGTTTGTTCACGATGGCCCGGGTCGCATGCAAGATTTGCGATAAGTTCAAAATTCGAGACGTTGACGTTTTGGGTGTTTCCTGGGGCGGCGCTTTGGCGCAACAATTTGCATTTCAGTATTCAAATCGGGTTGGGAAACTTATTCTCTGCGCAACAACGGCCGGCATGACAATGATCCCGGGTAAGTTATCCTCAATCTCGAAAATGATGGATACAAGGCGATATACAGACCCTCAATACATGAGTGAAAACTTCCAGCACCTTTATGGCGACATTGCCGACATTGGCGCCGGCACGCATGTTCAGAATCTCGTTCCTCCCACCCAAATCGGGTATTTGTTTCAACTCTTTGCGGTCATGGGGTGGTCTTCCCTTCCGTTCGCCAGATGCATCAGAATGCCTGTACTCGTAATGGCGGGGAGCAATGATGTTCTCGTGCCAATGATCAATGCACATATTCTCACCTCGGCAATCCCGAATGCGCGTCTGCATAGAATTGAAGGGGGAGGTCATTTATTCTTGGTAACGCGGCCGAATGAAAGCTCTCAGGTGATCACTGACTTTCTGGCAGAATAGCTAAAGCACCGTTTCAACCGCTTCCATCTTGCTCGATCTCGGCCCACAACGAAAATTTTAGCTATAGCAACTCTCCCAACTCTGATTTTTGAAATGGTCTAAGATCATTGAATCGTTTCTGTTTGACCTTGTTCGCCCAATCTGGGTTGGCCAGCATCGCTCTCCCGACCGCCACCAAGTCGAATTCCTCGCGGCTCAGCCTCTCGGTCAATCGATCCAAACTTTGGAAATTGGCGACTTCGGTGAGATCTTCAATTTGAACCACACCGGTCTTTTTATCGCTCTCGATATAGGCCGCATCTAAACCAACACTTCCAACCGTGATGGTCGGCTTTCCTGTAATTTTCTTCACCCAACCGGCCAAATTCAAGTCGCTCTCTTCAAACTCGGGCTCCCAGAATCTCCTAGTACTGCAATGAAAGACATCGACGCCCGCGCTCACCAGAGGCATGAGAAGCGCCTCCAACTCTTTGGGTGACTGAGCCAAACGCGCTTGGAACTCTTGTTGCTTCCATTGGGACATACGGAAACTTAAGACTTGTTCTACATTCAAATTGCGTCGCACTTCTGTAATTATCTCGGATGCGAACCGAGAGCGCTCAACCAGCCCACCGCCATACTTGTCCATCCTGTGATTGGAGCCTTCCCAAAAGAATTGATCGATCAGGTATCCATGTGCTCCGTGGATTTCGACGCCATCGGTTTCGATATCGGCTGCGCTTCGCGCGGCGCGTCCAAATGCGCCAATGACATCTTCGATATCCTTTAACGTCATAGTTCGGCCGTGCCGGACACCAGGCGCGATCAGCCCAGACGGGCTGACAGCTTCAATTTTCGGATCGGGCTGGCTGCCAGTCTCACGCATCGCTCCAACATGCCATAATTGCGGAAAAAATGCGCAACCGTGCTGGTGAATCTTCTCGGTGATAACTTTCCAGCCTTTCAGCGCTTTTTCACCATAGAAATAGGGTACATCTGGATAGCCGTTAGAAGCCGGATGATCCACGCATGTGCCCTCAGAGATGATTAAGCCAGTACCTCCCTCTGCTCTGCGCACGTAGTATTCGATAACGTCTTCATTTGGGAAGTTGCCAGGCGAGAGCTGACGGGTCATCGGCGCCATAACAACACGATTTCGCAACTCTAAGGACCGAATGTTGGTTGGCTGGAAGAGTTTTTCAGTGCTCACTACGTGCCTCGTCGTTATGGTTGATAGTAGGTCATAAAGCGCGTTAAACGCCCACCTACAATCCATACGCCTTCGTATGCTAATGCGCAAATTATTCTTAAAAAAATGAGAATTGGCAACCGATGATTACTCCAAGGCCCAGTTAATAGGTCGTTGACTAATAAATAATGCGATTTAGAAATCTGATATGACGAGATTTTCAAGTCTTATGAATAAGATCAAAGCGCCCGCTGCGTCGGATCATCCGATCACGATACCTCCAGAATGGATGCAAGGAGAGACAGTCTACGGAGGCTTGTCATCCTCACTTTGCCTTCAGAATGCGATAAAATCGTCTGATGATCTTCCGCCTCTCAGATCAGCTCATATTTGCTTTATCAGCGCCAGCGCAGGATGCATCAATGTGACATCTGAGATCCTGCGCAAAGGCCGTTCCGTTTGTAACATAAATTCAGACATACACACTGAGAAAGGTCTTGTTACGCGAGGCCTATTTTGTTTTGGCGCGAAACGGGATTCGGTGTTTGATCGCACATTCATCGATCAAACAGAGCTTGTCTTGCCTGATCGATGCCCAGAATATGAAACCGGGGCAAACGCATTTAAACCAAAGTTTATCGAAAAGTTTGAAATGCGAGTGATGGAAGGTTGCAAGCAAGACCATAAAGGCGATTGTACGTCCCACAAATTGTGGATCAGGCATAGAGACAGAAAGGAACCCGACACCCTGACTTCTCTAATCGCTGTCGCCGACATTCCTGCTGCTGTTATAGCCCCGATGTTTCCTTCGCCTGCGGGGTTTGTCAGCATGAGTTGGTATTTTGACATTGTTTCTGACGATCTCGAGACACGCGATGGCTGGTGGCTCGTTGAAGAAACCGCTGAGAATGCCAGCCAAGGGTATACAAGCCAGTCCATGCTCGTACGTAACAGCGACGGCAATCCCGTGCTGATTGGTCGCCAGAACATGGTATTGTTCACCTGATGTACAGCCTGTCGATTGTTTTGTGACTAAGCAGTATAAGCGGTCTTGATATCTGTATAAAACTCAACGGCGTACCGACCCTTTTCTCTCTGGCCATAAGAGGACTTTTTCCGTCCGCCGAATGGGACGTGGTGATCAACTCCAGCCGTTGGCAGGTTTACCATAGCCAATCCGGCTTCTGAACGTCTTTTAAACTCGCGCGCACGCTTCAAACTTGTTGTACAGATCCCCGCGGAGAGGCCAAACTCTGTATCATTTGCGACGTTGATCGCTTCGTCAAAATCCGCGACCTTTATGACTGACGCGCACGGTCCGAAAATCTCTTCGCGAGATATCCTCATCTCGTTTGTCGCGTTCACGAAGATTGCCGGCCGTTGATAGTATCCCGTCGGCAAACTATCTATCCGATCGCCTCCGACCGTTTCAGCGCCTTCTCGTGTAGCAAGGTCAACGTAGTAAAGATTGTTATTAAGTTGATCTTCAGATACCACCGGTCCGATTTGCGTCTCCTTATGAAGAGGATCGCCCACACGAAGGCATTGCGTTTCCTCGATTAGTTTTTCGACGAACTCATCATGAATTCCTTCTTCAACAATAAGGCGAGATGAAGCCGTACAACGCTGACCGGTGGCAAAAAACGCCCCGTTGAGACAGACCTGTATAGCTTTGTCGAGATCTGCGTCACTCATAACGATCATGGGATTCTTCCCACCCATTTCTAGCTGGATCTTTTTCATGTGTTTCATCGCGGTTGAGGCAATATTCTCACCAGTGCTCACAGAGCCTGTGAACGAAATCGCGTCGACTTCGACATGTTCGACCAAGGCATGGCCGACCACAGATCCAGATCCGCAGACAAAATTGAACACGCCGGCCGGACATCCGGCATCTTGAATAATTTCAGCCATCAAGTGCGCGCTAGCTGGGGTCAACTCTGCGGCTTTCAAAACAACCGTGTTCCCAAAAGCTAAAGCTGGAGCGGTTTTCCATGCCGGGATTGCAATCGGAAAATTCCACGGCGTGATCAGCCCCACAACGCCTAGCGGCTCTCTTGTCACCTCAACGCTGACGCCAGGCCGCGTGGAGGGTACAACCTCACCTGCTAGTCGAAATGCTTCTTGGGCATAGAAATGAAACACTTCGGCCGCGCGTGTCGCTTCGCCAACTGCCTCCGCCAGGGTTTTGCCCTGCTCTCTTGTCAACAAACGCCCAATCTCCTGACGGCGTTCAAAAAGACTTGTTCCGATCTTGTCGAGCAGTACCGCACGTTCCGAGGGTGTAGAATAGCGCCAAGACTGGAACGCAACCCTAGCTGTGTTTACAGCGCGATCGATATCCTCAGGGGTCCCACGGGCATGCGTACTGACCAATTCCTTGACACGAGCTGGATTGAAATTTCGAATCAATTCTTGTGACGAAATCCACTCTCCTCCCACCAGATTCATACACGGTTTTTTCATCATCTATCCATTCATTGTTCGTCGGCGGTGCACATGCGCACCGGGTCCATCCAGACTATGTTCCAGACTCACCCTTTACTTCGTCGAACCATGATAAGGTCTATTAGTCAGAGGCGAGACTGAACGAACGCTCCTACTCAGAGGATTGCAGCGTCAATCGAGGCCTCTAAGATTTGCACCGCTTCGACCACAATTTCGTTCGTGGTCGTGAGCGGAGGAAGTATACGAACAACGTTGAAACGAGTACCGCAAACGAGCAAAATGAGGCCTCGTTCTTGTGCTTCTTGAACTATCTTCTTAGCAAGCTCTGGGTCGGGCTCCTTTGATGTCCGGTCTTTAACAAGTTCAAAAGCGATCATGGCACCTTTGCCTCGAACGTCGCCGATAGCTTCCATCCCTTGACGCGATGCCAATTCATTGAGTTTGTCAAAAATCATCTCACCAATTTTTTGCGCACGTTCGCACAAGTCCTCTTCGACGATTACGTCTAGAACCGCATTTGCAGCAGCAACTGAGATCGGATTTCCGGCATAGGTTCCGCCAAGGCCGCCGACATGCGGAACATCCATAATATCGGCCCGTCCAACAACTGCTGAAAGCGGGAAACCACCTGCGACACCCTTCGCTATTGTGATAAGATCAGCTTTTACGTCCGAGTGGTCGAGACTAAACATCTTTCCCGTCCGCCCCATTCCGGCTTGCACTTCATCGGCGATTAGCAAAATGCCATGCTCATCGGCCAACTGACGCAACGCTTCAAGGAATTCACGAGGTGCGGGAATGAATCCGCCCTCGCCTTGTATCGGCTCAATGATAAACGCTGCCACTCGATCCGGGTCAACGGAAGTGGACAGGATTTGTTTTACGCCCGATAGTGCGGTTTCAGACGACAGACCGAGATACTCGTACGGAAACGGGGCGTGATAGATATCCAAGGGAAAGGGTCCAAACCCTTTCTTGTATGGCGTGACTTTTCCAGTAAGACCAAGCGCCATTAGGGTGCGACCATGAAACCCTCCGGAAAACGAAATGATCGCACTTCTGCCGGTTGCTATGCGCGCGATTTTGATCGCGTTTTCGACCGCTTCGGCTCCCGTTGTCACCATCATAGTTTTGGCAGGTTTCGCGACAGGGGCTAACTCGTTGAGACGTTCAGCGAGCGCGATATACCCCTCATATGGCGCAACGTGAAAGCAAGTGTGAGTAAAATGTTCCGCCTGATGTGCCACGGCTGCCATAACTCTTGGGTGACGATGACCTGTATTGTTTACCGCAATACCGGCGGCAAAATCGATATATCGTTTGCCTTCGACATCCCAAATTTCTGCATTAGCAGCCCGCTCCGCATATATTGGCTTTGTACCAATTCCTATAGGCAGAGCTTTTTCTTGGCGATCGATTAAATCTGACGTAGTGGTCATTTTGCAGCGCTTTCTAAGCATTTTGTGAGATCAGGAAGTTGTGTTGACCCAGTATCATGCACGTAGACCCGCACTTTTAGCTGCACCCGCTTGTGGGATGTATGTGCCAAGCCCCACATCACGTTAAACCAAAATGGTCGGCTAAGTCGTCCACCCACTGGCGTTGAAACTGAAGTGATCGAGCACCAGGCTGTTTGGCTAGATAGTGGTCAATCTGCGGATCAACGACCAGCACCCCTGACCCGCTCAATTCTTCACAGATGGCTTGACCACAAAATGGGACGTATGCCTCTGAATATCCGCCCTCATGGACCATAGCGAGGCGCCCCGAACACAATTGATCGGCGGCGGTCATAACCATTCTGGTCATAAGGCGAAAACTCTCGCTGACGAGCAACTGCTTTCCCAGAGGGTCGACGATATTACCATCCAGACCGCTCGCCACGATTATGATATCTGGATCATACCTCTCTAGCATGGGAATGATCACGCGCTTCATGGCATAGATATAAGCTTCGTGCCCACTCCCGGTCGGCATTGGAACATTCAAGTTAAAACCTTCTCCATCGTCTATCCCGCGGTCATGCTCACCCGTATAATTGCCAGGGAAGTTGTTTTCTTGGTGTATCGACACCGTCAATACGTCGGAACGATCGTAAAAGATTTTTTGAGTTCCATTGCCTTGGTGCACATCCCAATCCAGAACAGCAACGCGATCAACGCTGTGGCGATTCTTGGCGACTTCTATTGCAATTGGAATGTTGGCCAATAAGCAGAACCCCATGGATTGATCAGCTAAACAATGGTGTCCTGCCGGACGACACAGCGCGTAAGCATTCTTGGCTTCACCATTCAACACAGCGTCGACCGCAGCAATTGCCAGCCCAGCTGACAACGTGGCGATCTCAAATCCACCTTTGGAGAATGGAGCGTAGACCCCGAGTTCGCCGCCTGCTTCTCTACTTAGGCGCTCAAATTCATTCAAATATTTTGGCGGATGAATTTTCAACAAATCGCCGCGCATCGCGGCAGGCGCAGACCGAATGTCGATATACTGGTCAAGGCCAGACGCTCTAATAAGGTTTAAAATGCGTCGCTTTGCTCCCGGCGTATCAGCTCCAAAAGACCCGGTTGGCGGCTCTACCCAACCACCAATTGGAATGTTCAAGGCCTGCACGCCTGTACTGTGCCAAAACGTTCGTTCATCTGTATAGAAGTGCGTTTCGGTCATCTCATGATCTTTCGCAATCGGCCCCGCTGCAAGTCCGAATTAGGTGTTTTTCTTATTTGCACGGGACATTGATTTCGCGTCTTGATTATTTGCCGGAGAACCGGTGGTGAGCAAGCTGTGCGCGTGCGCCAAATGATGCATATGGAATACACCGTCCATGGTCGCACGCTTGCCGCGCACTTCATCAGCATGGTTAACCGCTTGTTTGGCCAACCAAAGAGACATGGAAGATTGTGCGGTCAACTTTTCCGCGATTACCTTTACAGTAGCTTCCAACTCATCGCGTGGAACCACGCGATTGACCATTCCATATTGATATGCGCGTTCCGCACTCATACGCTCGCCGAGTAAGAGGAACTCTTTCGCGACTCGGCTCGGTAATTCATACGCGTGCGCGAAGTATTCCACACCGGGAACTCCCATCATGGCAGCGACCGGGTCCTGAAAGAACGCATCGTCTGACGCTATTATAAGGTCGCAGGTCCACGCAAGCATCAAACCGGCTGCAATACATCCGCCTTGGACCATTGCAATCGTAGGTTTAGGAATATCGTTCCAACGGCGACATAATCCCAAAAAAGAGTCCTTCTCTTGCGTATACATCCACTCAGCGCCAGGTTTCTCTGTGTGATCAGGTAGCAAATCGCGGCGATTGAAAGTCTTGTGAAAATCTCGACCAGGTGAGCCAATGTCATGCCCGACTGAAAAGTGCTTTCCGGTTCCCCCCAGAACTATTGCCTTGACTGTATGATCATCCACCGCCCGGCGAAATAAGTCATCGATCGCATATAACAATTGTAAGTTCTGAGCGTTAAAGTATCGCGGTCGATTCAGCGTGACCCAAGCCACATTTTCTTCCACTCGATAGCTTACCGGCTCTTTTGTCTCATATTCCGGTTCTTCATCGTTCACCAGAACGCTAGGCGGCTTCATTGATGGGAACATTTTGGCTCTTCCACGTCCTTAAGCTTCTGGAGCATCGAGTTATATTTTCTAACCAATAATTATGTCAATGACCTACTATAAGATGAGTTGGGTCTTTCATGCTTCTACCACGTCTCTGGCAGGAATTGTCAGCCGAACCCGGCCTTAAGATTCGCCCGTCAGCGTCTGAGGATGATCAATTCTCTGTTTCGCTATTTCGAAACATCCGCAGAGCTCATCCAGTTTGCTGCAATGATGTACGTCCGATTTCCTCTTTCATTGCGCAATGTCGAAGACCGTCTTTACCAGAGGGGTGTTGATGTTTGTCACGAGAGCATTTGGCTCTGGATTAATCGTTTCGGACCAATATTCGCCGGTAAGATCCGAACGCGGCGCGCCTCCTACATGCGCCAACATACTCAATGGCAGCGGCACTTGGATGAGGTTTTTGCGAAGATCAATGGTGTTCAGCACTATCTTTGGAGAGCCGTCGATCATGAAGGTGAAGTCTTGGAAAGCTATGTCACCAAGACACGGGATAAGCAGGCTGCACTTAGGTTTTTGAAGAAAGCAATGAAGCGATATGGATCGCCAAAGACTGTCATCACTGATCGGCTTCGTTCTTATGGTGCCGCTATGAAAGAGATCGGAATGGACGACCGTCAGGAGATCGGTCGCCATCTCAACAATCGGGCAGAGAATAGCCACCTCCCTTTCAGGAGAAAAGAGCGGGCAATGTCCAGGTTCAGGCGAATGTCGAACCTACAGAAGTTCGCTTCGACCCATGCCTCGTTCCACAATCACTTCAACTTAGACCGCCACATAAACCACCGTCAAACCTTCAAATCGATGAGAAACGCCGCCCTCTCGGAATGGCGCCAGCTTCTGGCTGGATAAGAGCCCCTACTCCGTACGATGCTGGAGACGGGTTCGCATTAGACTGACAGCACCTTCAGCACTGCTGACTCTGAATGAAGAGAAGACCCGAGTGGGCTTACTTGAGAACCGAAATTGGCGGCGCGAAAGCAGCGCTCCTTCGATCGCAACTCCATGACATGAGATAAATAGGTCATTGACTTTTTTTTAGTTCGTATACTATTCCACGTCTATCAAATTTAACAATTGGCGAGATAAGACAGTCTCAGCGAAAATTTCTTAAAGCTGTCTGGCTTCATCGTCATTCTGTTATCTCGCAGCAAAATTTGAACTTCGCGAAGTGGAGAATACAAATGGAAATCGTCAAAGGAACGGCTGAGCTTGCCAAGAAACATAGGAATGAAATTCTCGATCTGCTCTACTCCACCGGCCCCGCATATTTTGAGTACATGTTTGACGGGGATAGGGATTTCTTCAATCTTTACTTTGGGATTTCGGTCGAGAATGCGGGGACCCCTTACGGCTACGATACAATGTCGCTTATTATGGATGGTGATCAAATGATCGGATGCCTTTGCTCCATGAAGGCAACCGAATATGTTGATCGGCGAACTGAGCTGCGCGCCGTTGGGTACGATATTGTAGAGAACAGCAACGTAAATCCGGAAGGGTTAGCCAAACTTCGAAAGCGGGGCGCAGAGCTTGTTTGGCTGAATGTGGCAATGAATGAAGGCGTTTACTACGTCATTGCCGTTACCGTTAAACCAGAGCATCGCGGCAAAGGACTTGGTGTAAAACTTGTCGAACACGCCAAGTCTATCGCGAAGTCTGGAGGTTTCGACCGCCTCGAATTGGACGTGATAGCTGACAACCCAGCGGTAGACCTCTACAAATCAGTGGGAATGCAAGTCATGGTGGAGACCAAAGCACCAATTCCTAGCGCTCATGGTGTTCCCGCTGAACTTCGAATGGGCATGGAGCTATAAAGTTTGATGGCCTGGAGATCTAGTAAGGCGAAAGAAAGTCGCATAGCGACCTTGCTGTCCGCCCCCCTCTCGCGTGGTGCTTTAGAAACATGAGCAGACAGAGTTAGTTAGGCTCCAGCCTTCATTCAGCTCCATTTGTTTGCCAACGGGGATTCTCTGCCCCAACCCAGCTTTCACCAATTATCACGCCAAAGTCGAAGTGCACATCGATTTTGGTGAATTTCCACTGGCCATCCACGCGCGCAAGCGCATTGTCATAGTCAGCTGTGTAAATGATCGGCTCGGTAACTCCATCTGGATTCACCACAGAAGCAACCAAAAGCAATCGATACTTAGCGCTTGCAACATCGCCTTTAACCTCAATCATCGGATTGGTTGTGTAGTGAACGCTATACTTCGCAAATGAAGGCGCCGATTGGAAAAAGCCCTTAATCGCCTCGACGCCTACATAGGTTCCGAACACGCCTCCGGTCCAAACGCCTTCCTCTACAAACATGTCTGCGATCCGGTCTGCTTTGAAACCGTTATCATTGTAGCTTGAGTATCGAAACTGCAGATCCAAGATAGCCTGTCGATCCTCAATCACTTGCAGTCTCTCTAAAACATCATCGAGTCCGATCGGCTCGGTTGTAGCTTGAGGAACAGCCTCATGCCCCGTCGTTACAGCAAGAACTGCTAACGCCAATCCTGATAACAATACTTTTTTCATTGTGTTGACCTCGTTATTGATAGCGGTGTTCACTAAAATTCACGACAAATATGTTCATTAGAATGCTCGATCACGATGACTGCTATCGTCAGTTTTATGCCTTGGTGGTTGGTCGACTAAGATAAATAAGTAATCCATACGAAACCGTATTGCAATCTCTGAACCTACAAGAAGGTTCCAAACATTATGCGCAAAACTCAAGATTGGGCTTGTCAGCGCAACGCAGGCCTAATCCCGCCCTGCCTTACGCTGGATCTATGACCAAGGAACCATTTTGCGATTTCATGAAGCCACCCGAGATCATCGAACTTGCAGTGATGTTGTATGTCCGTTTTCCATTCTTGCGTTGGATGTTGAAGACCTGCTCCATGAGGGCGTGATCGACTTCTACTATGAAAGCGTGCACCTTTAGGGTGATCGCCTAGGCCAAATAATTGCCAGCCAGATTCGAACACGGCGAGCCTCTCACATTTGAGAGCACACTCAATGGCAATGGCATACAGATGAGCTCCTCATGAATATCAATGGCGTGCAACAGTATTTGAGTCGCGCCCTGGATCACGAAAGTGAAGTACTGAAAAGCTAAGTGACCGAACTCAGAGATGATCGGGCCGCGCTCAGGTTAACTGATGAATGCCATGCAGTGATACGGAGCGTCAAAGCTCGTCAAAACCGACTGACTTCTTTCGTATGGAACAGCGGCAAAAGAGATTGGAAACAGCCACCGTCTGACGTTTGGTCGTTATCTCATCAACAGAGTTCAGAACAGCCGTTTGCCTTTCCGATGAAAAGCGCGGGCAATGTCGAACGTTCAAAGGACGAACAACCCACGAAAATTCACCTCGACCCACGCTTCATTCCATAACCACTTCATTATAGACCCTCACATCAGCCAGCGCTCGACTTTGAATCAATGAAGAACGCCGCCCCCTCTGAATGGCGCCGACTTCTGATTGGGTAACAGCCATACCATCATCTAATTGCTCGCCCGAAGAACCAAGGTGACCTGCAGACTATTTGCGTCTTTTAACTTCCATCTATCTCAGTATGTTAGTGAGATGAAACCGCAACAGCACTCGGTGGCACGGATATCAGGGATCGACATCCCTGAAAAACGTGTAGTTAGTGTCGATGGCCCGCCAATGAAGAGTATCCCGAGATGGGGACTTTTTACCGAGACGGCTGAAGTGGAATATCACCTATGTCCTGCAATCACTTATGAACTGCATTACCAGATCCCGCGATACAATATTCTACACATGTTTAATGGGTCTGAGGGGCGATATGCAATCGGAAACACTCCTTTGGTGAGCGTCAAAACCGAAGCCAACCGAACGGGTTTGGTGCCGCCGGATTTAGCGGTAAGAATTATCCAAGATAAGCCGCTGGAGTATTTGGCGATACGCGTCCGCCCAGAGCGATTCGACCGTATTGCTGGCGACAACGCGAATGGGTGGCAAAACTTTCGATCCATTTTCAGAACCGTTGATCCGGCTTTAACGGCTTTATGCACAGAAGTGCGGCGCGTCATGATCTGCGAAACACTCAGCAGCGGACAATATCTCGACACGTTGGCAGATGCAATTGTGGCACGCCTCGCCACGAACTTCCTCGCCGATTCTCAAACTCTTTCAATCGGCTCTGAGTTGCTTTCACCCTTTATCGCGAAAAGGATCGCAAAAAAGATCGATGAGAACATTGGAGAGCCTATTCATGTCAGTGCGCTGGCGGAGCAAGAGAATCTCAGTCGTGCTCACTTCTCCCGCGCCTTCAGCAATACGTTTGGCATGCCCGCACGCCGCTACATTTTGAGCCGACGGATTGCGCACGCTCGAAACCTTCTGACAGATACATCTCTGTCGGCGACCGAAATCTCCAAAAGGTGCGGGTTTTCTAACCCGTCTCATCTCACACATGCGTTCAAGCAGGAATTAGGGCTGACCCCTTCAGAGTATCGAAAAGCATTGCAGGCTTAGCGATGGGCAATTCTGAAGCGCCGGCTTCTATTCTGCCACCAGCAGCTCAGACAAGCTATGTAAGTGAAAAAGAAGAAAAATCGAGGCACGGCCACCAAAACCTCCGTGCCTCTTCCATGCTGAGAGTTTATTTGTAGCGTCACTTTCGCGGCCGCTGCCATGCACATCATTGAATCTAGGCCAAATCCGGGTTCGTGTTGCTCGCTGCTCGTGTCGAATCCCTTGCCATTATCGATCACCTGGATCGAAACGCCATAGAACTTCCAAGTAACAGTGACTTTGATAACTGTGCCTTGAGCGTGCTTGCAGGCATTATTCACAGCCTCCCGGACAATTCTGCTGACGAAAAACCGGCGTTGCAACCTGACACGCCACGGGGTTCCAGTTTGCTCAATGATAATCCGTGATCCGGAGCCATGGTATGTGGGCGGCTTGATTGCTCTTATTGCCTGACACAATTCCGGGACATCGCTCATCGTGTTGAGGTCGGAAACGCTTTTTCTGGCCGAGGCAGTGGCGGAATCTAGAAGTTTGATGATTCGGTCGACTTTTTGTTTATGGTCATGGCCTGCTTGGTCCGCACCCAACGATTGACCGAGCATTCTTGCGCCAAAGACATCTTGTAAGAATGTATCGTGAAGATCGTTCGCGAGGCGTTTGCGTTCATATTTGATTAGCTCATATCGTCGCTGAATAGTGAGCGAGCGCGCGACCATGGCAAGACTCACAAGCGCGATAATTATAAAGAGGACACCGATCAATTGAACGGATCTGCGCTCCCACCAGTATGGACGGACTTCGATTGTTAGATCGATCGCAGCCATTTCCGCGCCCGTAAACGACATTAATTGTGCATGGAATTGGTATTCACCAGGCACTAGATCTAAAAAAGTAAGTTCTTCGCCTAATGAAGCGGTGTATTGCGTTTCTTCGGCCCCAGATTTGCTGAATCGATAGTCCACGCGCAGACGATCTGGATCAGGCAAAGGATCAACGGCGAGATCGAGCCTAATATCTCGACGTTTTGGGCCGATAACAAAGTGTTCTTGATGAAAAAGTTCAAACTCGCTGTAACGCTCGAAAACTGAAAAAACTGTGCGGGGATTTGATGCGATGAAATCGGTGTTACCCAACGAAGCCGCAGACGTCATCGGAGCTGAGATATTAGTTTGAGGCTCAACGTTCAGCGTTTGCTTGGTATATTTCCACACTCCAAAAAGCATTAGTCCGATCAAAAGGATCGTAGAAATAAAATGGTATCGGCGTAGCCGCAGTGGATGAACAATAGTCATTGTCTCACCAGCTCGAGATTGAGTGCTGTACTGTTTACCTAGTGCCGAAGACCGTCTCGCACACGCATCCCGAGTGGTTTACCGCACAAGCGCACAAACACCCCACAGGCTTACAAAAGCCTCATCGACGTCCCTCGGATTATCCAAAATCACCGGACGACTGCGCCACGAAAGAGATAAAATGAGATTGTCAGCGGCAACACTCCCTAACCGTATGGACAGGCGGAAGACTAATTAACCGGTTGGGACGCTTCTCGGAAATTTCCTTCAAATTGAGACAGCAAAAAAAACACTGCAGCTACAAGGATCTTTCCCCATGTCTTTACTCGGCTCAAGCAAGGCAGATACGATTCTGCACAATGGCCTAATAACCACGATGGATCCCGAACAGCCCGATGCGACCGCCGTTGCGATGCGCGACGGTCTCATTCTGGAAGTCGGAACGGATGATGATATCATCCGATTGAAGAGCAAAGACACCCATGTGATCGACCTTCAAGGTCAGCGCGTCATACCTGGCCTAATAGACAGCCACACGCACATTATTCGCCAAGGCAATAATTTTGCGATGGAGCTTCGCTGGGATGATGTGCCTTCACTTGATGATGGCTTACGCATGCTCAAGGCGCAAGCTGAGCGGACACCGGTTGGACAGTGGATCAGAGTTGTTGGCGGGTGGTCAGCAGACCAGTTTGCCGAGAAGCGCTTGCCGACGATTGATGAAATCAATGCAGTCGTGCCAGATGTTCCGGTCTATGTTCTGCACCTTTATGATCGCGCTTGGTTGAATAAAGCAGCGCTGCGCGCATTAGGGATCGACAAGCACTTTTTTGAGCCATTTGTGTCTGGGCGGCTGGAGCGAGACGACGATGACAATCCGACTGGGCTCGCCTTGGCACGCCCCAACGCACAGCCATTATATGCGTTACTCGATCTGGCTCCGAAACTTGATTTCGAACAACAGGTCACTTCTGCGAAACACTATTTCCGAGCATTGAATGCGCTCGGACTGACCTCCGCGCTCGATTGCGCGGGAGGGTTCCTGAACTACCCAGACGATTATGGTGTCATTTCAACGCTGAACAAGCGAGGCGAACAAACAGTTCGCATCGGTTATCAGCTTTTTGCCCAGCGTCCGCTGTTTGAACTCGAAGACTTCAAACGCTGGAATGACATCGTCAAACCTGACGAAGGCGATGATTTTCTGAAGTGCAATGGCGCTGGTGAGATGCTGGTGGCCTCTGCTTATGACTTCGAGGATTTCTCTTATGCGCGTCCGGAGCTGCCCAAGCGTATGGAAGGAGACCTACGCCCGGTGCTCGAATTTTTGTTCGAAAATCGCTGGCCGATTCGATTCCATTGCACCTATGAAGAGAGCGCGCACCGCTTGTTGAAAGTGGTCGAAGAAGTTGGTCAGGATAAAGGGCTCGAAGAGCTAAATTGGATCTTCGACCATGGCGAAACGATTAGTGAGTCGACCATGGAGTGGATCGCGCGTCTTGGCGGCGGCATCAGTTATCAAAACCGCATTGCCTTCCAGACATCCGCCTATCGCGATCGCTATGGAGAGAAAGCCCTAAATGAGGTAATGCCCGTCAAGAAAATGATGGCATCTGGCGTTCCGCTTGCCGCTGGCACGGATGCGACCCGCGTTAGTTCTTACAATCCATGGCTCGCCATCCATTGGGCGGTGAGTGGGCGCGGCCGTGGCGGCGATGTCATCTGGCAGGCTGCGAACCGTCTCAGCCGCGACGAAGCGTTGAGACACTGGACGGCGGCTGGCGCCTGGTTCAGCCGCGAAACTGGCAAGAAAGGCCAGATCAAAGCCGGACAGTTCGCAGACCTCGCAGTGCTCGACCGAGACTACTACAAAATCCCGGAAGCCGATATCATCAATATCGAAGCCGACCTGACCTACACGGGCGGAAAAATCGTTCACGCGAAAGGGGCATTCGCCGAGTTTGCCCCACCACCACTTCCAGAACTGCCGGACTGGAGCCCGCTGCCGTTTTTCGGGGCACCGGGCGCGCGAACCCCGGGTTCGCCGATGTCCTTCGCACACTAAAAAGATTGGAGACTGAAATGAACCCGTTAAACTCAAACCGTGTTGCTGAAGGCGTTACAGCGACCCCATTCGAACTTAGCCTGAAGCCAAATGTACGGAAGCGTAAGAAGCGCACATCTAAGATCGCCAAGCGAGATGTCATGAAGACCGGCACTTATGCCGTGATGCATTTCTGTGTGGCGGTGTTAGTCGCGTTCGCGTTGACACAAGACATTAGAATCGCGCTCAGCATCGGGCTGATCGAACCTGTGGTTCAAACCTTTGCGTATACACTTCATGAGCTCGGATGGTCGCGCTCAAGCAAGGAAGAAGTATCTGCTACGAACGCTTAACCGGAATGCTCGATGTTCTTTCTATAGCGCTTGGGTTAGAGAAAGAGGATGAACCGTGCATCGTCACTCATCTGGGCCAGATTTGCGACCCTCACTGCGGTGGGGGTCGCTTCCACACTTTGTATTGTCAAATTGTATGCATGGTTAGTGACCGGATCTGCCGCGGTGCTCGGATCTTTAGCCGATAGCAGTTTAGACTTGTTTGGCAGCTTGATGGCTGCCGGCGCCGTACGATTCGCAGCACAGCCGCCAGACGATAATCATAGATTTGGCCACCATAAAGCCGAAGCTCTCACAGCCCTCGGTCAAGTCGCCTTAATCGCGTCGTCTGCAGCGCTGGTACTGTGGGAAAGCACGCGTCGACTGATCGCTCCCGGGCCAGTGGAGAATGCGTTCTTTGCCGGCTCTGCTTTGGGACTTTCCCTGCTGCTAACCCTTGTTCTTATTGCGATCCAAACCCTCGCGCTTCAGCGATCTGGCTCACTGATTATTCGCGGCGACCGTGCTCACTATTTAGGAGATGTCATTGCAACCATAGGCGCTTTGACCGCGGTATTGGTATGGGCCTATACCGGATGGGTGCAAGCAGATGCTCTTGCCGGATTGCTCGCAGCTGTTTTCCTCATTCGTGCAGGGTGGGTGATTGCGCGTGAAGCGATCCCGCAATTGATGGATGAAGAGCTTCCAGAAGATGACCGTGCCGTCATCCACACCATTCTCTCAAACGCGCCAGATGTTCGTGATTATCATGCACTCAGAACCCGCCGGGCGGGTGGCCGGCGGTTCATTCAGGTCGATATTCAAATTGATCCAGATCTCACCTTTCGAGAAGCGCATACGATAACCGATCGGATCGAACTCGCGATCGAAGGCTCGTTTCCGGATGCTGATGTTATTGTCCATCCAGACCCCGCGGGCGAGGCTCGGATCGAGACGCGGGTGATACCTTCAATCTAGTTTGAGCCAATCAATTCGGAGCTGATAGGTGTCGTCGCGCTAAGCCAGCGCTTGAAGTACGCGATCCGGTGTAAACGGCATATGTCTCAGGCGCTGACCTTTTGCGAAGTAGAATGCATTCGAAATCGCCGCGGAAACCATGGGGCTCCCGACTTCGCCGACACCAACAGGTGGCGCATCCACGTCTGCCATATAGATCTCGATGGGTGGAACCTGGTTGGCGCGAGCAATGCTATAATCGTAGTAATTGTTTTGCACGACTTCGCCATTCTCAATATCGATGCGCTCCGTGAGGGCGCTCGAAATCCCGAAGATAATACCACCTTCGATTTGGTTGTGACTGTTATCGGGCGATACGATCAGACCTGCATCAACGGCGGCCCAGAATTTCGTCACCCGGATCTGGCCCCGATCATCGACTTCAATCTCAGCGACACCCGCCGCCATTGACGAACTATAGCCGGCGAAAGACAAGCCGAGTGCGCGATCGCCGCGCGTCCGCCAGCCGGACATTTCGGCGACTTTCTCGAGCAAGTGCCGTCCTCGTGGATTGTCTTCGACCAAGTCCAAGCGGAAATCGAGCGGATCGCGTCCGGCTTGCTCAGCAAGCTCATCCATAAATGCTTCAGCGGCAAAGCTCGTATACGCTGCGCCAATTCCACGATAAGGCGCCAGCCGTGCCTGGCGTTCGGTGATCACATGATCTGCTCTAAAATCCTTTATGCCATAGAATTTGCTCTCGGCGCCGCGCATCGAAATTACGTCATTTGGCCGAACAGCATCCCAGCGGACTGGATTGAAAAATCCGATCACCGTGGGGGTCGCAACACGGTGATACCAGCCATCCAGTTTTCCATCGGCTGTGAGCCCAGCTTCCATTTTTTGCGCCGCTGCCGGTCGAAACGTACCGTTTTTTACGTCGTCTTCGCGCGTCCAGATAACTTTCACGGGACGCCGGACGGCCTTTGAGCACAGCACTGAATCGCGGACATAGTTTTGCATCAGCGCCGTGCGCCGACCAAAGCTTCCACCCATCGTCATCATATTCAAACGGACATTCTCTAATGGGATACCAAGTGTTTCGGCGATTGTGCGCGCGGTCCAGGACTGTGTTTGTGTTCCGGCCCAAACTTCCGCGCCCTGATCATCTTCGTCAACGCTTGCGACCGAAGCCATGGGTTCGATTTGGGCGTGATACGCATAATCGGTCAAATAAAGCTGGCTAAAAGTGGTCTCGGCTTCAGATATGGCTTGGATGGCATCGCCTTTTTCTGCCCATGTCGCGAACTCCGCGTTCTGATCATTCGCGGCCTCGCTATAGAGTTCCAACGTCGTTTCACTATTATAGTTTCGCGCCGGCGAGTCTATCGACCATTCGACTTGGAGTGCGCTGCGTCCACCGAGCGCCGCCCACAGGCTCTCGCCGACGACCGCGACACCATCCGGCAATGCTACAACATCAATTACACCCGGCACAGCGCGCGCATCTGCGTCGACAATCGAAACAGGACGTTCGCCTTCGACCGGAGCGCGCAAAACCGTCGCATGCGCCATGTTAGGCAAGTCGACATCGACCGCATACTCTGCGCGACCGGTGCTCTTGGCGAGAACATCGCGGCGCGGTAAGTCATGTCCGATAATACGAAACTCAGATCGATCTTTGAGGGCCACGGTTTCAGCATCGGGAACAGTCACACCGTCAATACCAAACCCAACGAGCTCTCGATATGTAAAGCGTCGTCCATCGGGACCGATCACAACGCTTGGCTCGGTTAACAGGGTACTTTTCTCCACGCCCCATTCGCGCGCTGCAATCTGCAAAAGGACATCGCGGGCTTGTGCACCTGCTTTTCGCATGGGTTCATAATAGGCCTGAACACCTGTGCTCCCGGCAGTATACAGGACGCCGCCAAACAGCGGATTACCAAACCGTCGATCATCGGCGTTGAGCTGCTGGATTTGAACTTGATCCCAATCGGCATCAAGTTCCTCTGCCAAGATTTGAGGCAGTGTGGAATAGCTGCTTTGACCCATTTCCGTGGATGGGAAAACGATTTTTATAACGCCATCGGCACCCATCGAGAGCCATTGGTTCACGTCGAGCGGCTCGGCCATCGCCTGACCAGGAGCACATGCCGTGACAGACGTGACGCCGACTGCTCCGAGGGCAAATGTTAAACCTGTTGATTTGAGAAAACCGCGGCGCGAGAGCGTGGATGAAGAAGAAGACCCAGACATAATTACAGATCCTCCGCAGCACGCTCGACGGCTTTGAATATTCGATTGTAAGTCCCGCAGCGACACAAACTGGCGCTCATGTAAAACTCTATGTCTGCTCGGCTGGGATTGGGCAAATCGTTTAGCAAGGCCGCCGCGCGCATAATTTGACCAGACTGACAGTAGCCACACTGCGGGACTTGCTCTTCCACCCACGCTCTCTGCAATGGATGAGAACCGTCTTCCGACAAGCCTTCAATTGTCGTAACATCTGTGCCTTCGACGTCTTCCAGCGCCAGCTGGCATGAGAACATTGCTGTTCCATCGACATGGATCGTACACGCACCACATTGCGCCGCACCGCATCCATATTTGGTGCCTTTCAATTTGAGTGTGTCGCGCAGCACCAATAAGAGCATTTCATCTTTTGAATTCGTCAGCTCGACGGGCTGCCCGTTCAATGTGAATTTGGTCATACTTCACCTCTTCAAATTGCCGCGTGCTGCTCTAAACAGCCCGTGTTTGTTCCATAGTTCGGCCGCGCGCGGATCGGCCTACCCGAACGGCTAGGGGACTCAAATTATGACAGTTTGGCCGAGTTTCTTCAGACCCATTCGACAGCGGAAGATATCGAACTACTGCCGCAGGCTGACAGAGAAAAACCTTGGGCGAGCATAACCCTTGGTCGCAACTCAGAGCGATTAAACCCGAGCACGGAAATCGACTTTCGCCAAGGATTTATCAAGCCATCCAGGACTTCCCGCTATGGCAATGTTCGTCCTTTTAGACGGGTTCAGCTCTGCGTCTGGCTTATCCAAGTCGTGATCTCTAAAGTCAATAAGCTCGCGATTGGATCTTCGTTACGAAATCACCTCGACTGGAATTGTACAAACCATGCTGTCGTTACGAAAAAAAAACGCTGTCGGGTTCGATCGCAATTCTGATGGGTTATTCAGTGGCTTCAAACCAGCGAAAGTGAATAACACGGCAAAAGCAAACTAGGCGCAGTTGGACACAGGTCAGGCCTGGAAAGTGGAACCGCAATCCGGATTAAAACTCGGTATCTTAGTTAATCACCTAGCTTTTAGGTTAGGTTCGCAACTATCCCTCGCGCATATTCGTGATAAGCTAAGTTTCGAATAATCAGATTGCATGGACACTCAAGACTTGAAATCCGCCTCGATCCTCGTCGCTGATGACCATCCTGTGGTCCGGGAGGGGCTGGTCGCAATCTTGAACAGCATCAAAGACTTCCATTGCGTCGGACAGGCAAGCTGCGTCGAAGAAGCAATCGATGCTTGGCAATCGTTGAAGCCAGATATTGGTTTGTTCGATCTGCGTATGCCAGATGGTGATGCTGTCAGTGCGATCACCCGCATTAAGAAGTCGGATGCAGAGGCACGTATACTCGTTGTTAGCTCGTTCAATGGAGAAGAAGAGATCTATAGAGTCATGCGCGCGGGCGCTCGGGGGTATATGCTCAAAGACTCTGAACCTAATGCCATTGTCGATGCTGTTCGAGCAGTCCTGGCCGGTCGGCGATATTTGCCCACAGCGCTTTCTGACAAACTTGCGGACCGGGTGGGGGCATCAGGTCTGTCGCCCCGCGAGATTGAGATGCTGACGCTTGCTGCGAACGGACAATCGAACTCTTCTATGGCGAAAGAATTAGGGATCTCTGGTTCAACCGTAAAATTTCACTTGAACAATGCCTATTCGAAACTGGGGGTCTCATCGCGAACAGCCGCCATAACACATGCGGTGAAACGCGGTATTATCAGCATTGATTAAAGCCTGTCCTTTCGGATAGGTTTGACCTGACCTGAACGGACGTAACGGTCGCTTCCATCACTCTCCATATTTCCCATGTTGCTTCGAAGACTACGGGTCAGGGCAACAGCTCGCGGCACGTTGCCCGCAAACATGGAGACGAAGAATGCTCGATAAATTTCAGAGACCAACGCCTGCCAGGCATTCGGCTTTAGGACTCATCGCCTTTTTGTCGTCATCTCTCTCGATGTCGTCGTCTTAAGATGACGTTCCCGTCTTTTTCAACAATACCCTCTTAGGAGACTATACGAATGTCCAACTACACAGAAATGCTCACGCCAGAAAACTGCGCGATTGCACTCATCGATTATCAGCCGGCAATGTATCAAGGCGTCCAAAGCCATGACCGTTTGACCGTGATGCATAATGTCCAAACACTGGCGCGCATGGCGCGTCTGTTCAAATTGCCGACTGTGCTTACCACAGTCGCAAAAGACAGCTTCTCTGGTCCTTTCATGGAAGAAGTTACTGAACTCTTCCCAGGTGCAGATATTATCGACCGCACATCGATCAATTCCTGGCTCGACCCAAAATTTCGCGAAGCGATCAAAGCGACCGGCCGAAAGAAAATCATTCTCGCGGGTCTTTGGACAAGCGCCTGTGTGTCTTTCCCAACTCTCGACATGCTGGCGGAAGGCTTCGAGATCTACGTCCCGACGGATGCTTGCGGGGACACATCTGCAGAAGCCCATGAGCGCGCTGTGGACCGCTTGGTTCAATCCGGTGCTGTGCCGCTGACAACCTTCCAAACAGTGTTTGAGCTTCAACAGGATTGGGCACGCGGTGAGACTTATGATGGTGTTATGGACATCCTCTATCGTCACTCGCCATACGGTATCCAAGTTCACTTCTCAAAATGGGCGCTGGGCCCAGATGCGTCTGAAGCAGCCGCAGCCTAGTTCCCCGGTGCGAGCCGTTCCACGCTATTGCTCCTCCCTCACACCGGAGCGGCTCGCACCCTCTCTTTGTTGTTTCTTCGAAAGTTTGCCCGCAAATGCTCTTGCGTTTCCTCCCTCTTGCTTGCGGCTGCCTAGCGATTTTGTCACCGGCAGCCAGTGCTGAGTCGGGCGAATGGCAAACAGCGTTTGAGGCTCGCGAACGTGTTCAATACTTCAACAATACCAATTTCGACGCGGCATCGACGGTTAATGATTGGCTTTGGACGCAGCGTATTGCCGCATCCGCTGAAGGATGGATCGCACCGTCTGTAAAAGCCAGACTGAGCCTTCAAAGTGCGGTCACATCTGGCAGTCAGACAAGCCCTGTAGACTCCAACGTACTGGACGTCCGAGAAGCCTATCTTGAGTTTGGCGATCAAGGCCGCGCATTACGCATTGGTCGACAAGAATTGCTACTCGGATCACAGCGCCTGGTTGGAACCCGCGACGGCACGAATGTACGACGCGGTTGGGATGGCGCGCGTCTAAGCCTCAAGGCTGGAAACTGGCAACTCGATGCGATCGCAGTTGCATTAGTCGATGTCGAACCAGATGGTATGTTCAACGACCGCGCTGATGATGGTCGTTTGCTGGCCGGTCTCTACACGACCGGTCCCGCCGCGATCGGCGAACTCGACTTTTACCTCTTATATGCCGAAAGCGATGATCACATCTCGATTGAAGGCATCGCTGACCAAAAGCGCTACAGCGTCGGTCTTCGCAGTTTTGGTGAACGCGGATCCGTCTTTTGGAATTGGGAAGCCATTTACCAATGGGGCAGACACGGCGATCTAGATATCACCGCTTGGACGATTGCGACGAATACAGGCTACCGGTTCGCCTCTCCGTGGTCGCCGGAACTTATGGTATCGGCTAATGTCGCATCTGGCGACGGCACGAATGGCGATCACCAACTCGGAACGTTTGACCCGCTCTATCCGCGCGGAAACTATTTCTCCGACGCGGCCATTCTCGGGCCCGCCAACTTTTACAATGTAAACCCATACATATCGCTCTCGCCAAGCGAAAAATTGACGCTAGGCGCAGACGTCAATTGGTTCTGGAGACTTGAAAACGAGGACGGCGTTTACGGAGCTCCTGGCAATGTGTTGCGCGGGCCCGAAAGAAGCACGTCTGACTTTGTCGCGATGGGTCTATCGGCCCACGCGACCTATCAAATCAACCAACACATCTCGGCCGAGATCATTTACGCCCATAACGCTCCAGGTGATTTCATCCAAGACACAGGACCGTCTGACCCGGTCGATTTTCTTGAGCTTACGCTGCGTTTCAAATTCTAGTTTACGGAGATTATCTGATGTCTAACCAGTTCAGAATTGTTCGCGAGAACACTGCCAATGGCGGTGCTCTGATCGTCACGGTGGATAAGCGCGACGGCCGAGGAAAGATGACCTTCACCGATGTGACGGCCAAGCAACGCAGTGTGGATCATACTGAAGTTGATGAATCGCTCGGCGGAACAGGTGCTGGCAAGGCACTAGCGACGCGGATGGTCGAATTGGCGCGTGAAGATGGCGTCTATCTCATCCCCATATGCCCCTTCTTTAGGGCGACGGCGAAGAAACACCCCGAATGGCATGACATTGTGCAGATGCCAAAGGAAACCAAAGCAGGAGCGAACTAGTGGCGCAAACAGCAGATCTCAAAACGCCTGGTAACCCCGCAAAGAAAGAGAAAGCCTCCGCGTGGGCGCCGTTTGGCTATAAATCCTTCGCTGTGCTTTGGACAGCAACTGTGATCTCAAATACTGGTACGTGGATGCATGATGTTGGTGCAGGCTGGTTGATGACCGATCTTGCGCCGTCTCCTGCGATGGTCGCAGCAGTGCAAGCAGCCAATACACTGCCGGTATTCCTATTCGCACTTTTTGCGGGCGCCATCGCAGATATTGTTGATCGCCGTTGGATGCTGATCAGTGTGAACGCTTTCTTGGCGGTGACCGCGACAGCTTTGGCAATCCTGGTCGGCTTGAACGCCATGACACCACTTTTACTTCTAGTTTTCACGTTCGCAATGGGAACGGGCGCGGCCTTTATGGCCCCGGCGTGGCAAGCGATCGTGCCATCTTTGGTGGACCGCAAAGACCTGTCGTCAGCTGTCGCGCTCAATTCAATGGGGATCAATGTTTCGCGCGCGATCGGCCCTGCCATTGCTGGCTTTTTAATCGTTGCAGCTGGCCTCGTCTATCCATTTCTGATCAATGCGATCAGTATCGTGACCATCATTTTTGCGCTGCTCTGGTGGACACCGCCACCCAAAAAAACGGCAACACTTCCACCTGAACATGTCCCAAGCGCAATTTGGTCCGGTTTGCGATATGCCTGGTATTCGGCTCCCTTGCGTTCGACAATTGTTCGAGCGGCGGCCTTCTTCATCTTTGCCAGCGCCTATTGGGCGATGCTGCCTTTGATAGCGAAGAATATGCCGAATGGCGGTGCCGGACTGTATGGCATCCTACTCACGAGCGTTGGTGCCGGCGCGGTGATTGGTGCGCTCCTATTGCCGCAAATTCGCGGCGTTCTGGGCACCAATGGCTCCGTGATTCTCGGCTCGATTGGCACAGCGGTTACGCTGTCAGTGTTTGCACTCGTTCAAAACCCAATTGCCGCGGCAGGCGCCTCTGGCTTGGCGGGTCTCTGTTGGATCGCGGTTCTCTCGAGCCTCAACGTCTCGGCCCAGACCTCCTTGCCGGACTGGGTTCGGGCACGAGGATTGTCAATCTTCCTGACAGTCTTTTTCGGATCCATGTCGATCGGCTCGGTGATTTGGGGACAAGTGGCGACACAGCTCTCAATAGACACAGCACTCTTAGTCGCGGCGGCGGGACTATTGCTCTTCATTCCGCTGACCCTTGCGGCAAAATTAGGCCAAGGCGAAAGCATGGATCTTCGCGCCTCAGCACATTGGTCAGAACCCGTTCTTGCTGAAGGCGTCGAGGATACCGGTGGTCCTGTGATGATCCAAATCCGCTACTTGGTGGCGGGCGGCCACCATCAAGACTTTTTGGATGCAATAAATGCCCTCTCAAAAGCCCGACGACGCGCGGGTGCGTTTAGCTGGAGCATTATGCAAGATGCCGAGCACGCTTCGATCTTTGTTGAAACCTGGTTCGAAGCGTCTTGGACGCAGCACATACGCCACCACGATCGTGTCACCGAAGAAGACATGAAACTTAAGGACGCGGTTAACGTATTCTTAAACACTGATGAGCCGCCGATCGTTTCTCACTTCGTAACCGGCTCCGCCAATACGCCCCCACCCACACTAACCAACGAGGCTTTGTAATGAATAAGATAGCACTGTCATTTTTGCTCGCATTTGCGATCGGAGCGGGCGCGCGTATGTCAGGAATCCCCGTACCGGCGCCGCCTGTCCTGATTGGCGCGTTGCTCGTACTCGCAATGACGCTTGGCTATATCGCTGCAGATGAAACGGCCTCTCACCGCGAAGCGAAAAATCGCCATCTCTGTGGCGGTCCCACCGGCGAAACGAAAGGATCGGCATCATGATATCAGCGCTGTTTGGACTTTTACTGGGATTTGGCATTGGTTATGGCTGCCGATGGTTTGACCTACCTTTGCCTGCGCCGCCCAAACTCATCGGAGCGTTACTAGTCGTGAGTATGACGGTCGGGTTTGTGGTTGTAGATGCGATGATCGGTCCTGGTGCGGTTTAGTACAAAATGATAAGCCCAGCGTTCTCAGAGTCACCAGAGGTCAGCGATGCGGCGCTGCTATTGGCCCGCATCGGCCTGTCCTCGGCATTCCTCTATAGCGGTGTCACGAAACTGCTAGATCGAAAGGCGGCGGAGAAGGAGATTCAAGCGTTGGGCGTCCCCTGCCCGCCAGTCGGTTGGATAGCGACCGTAATGGTTCAAATTCTCGGCGCTTTGATGCTCTTGACCGGCATTGGCCTCGAACTGGGAGCCCTAATGCTGGCAGGCTTTACAGCGTTCGCGACTGCGCTCGGACATCCCGTGTGGCGCTTGGAAGGTGCGCCCTTCAAACGCGCACTTACAACGAGCTTGGAGCACTTGGGTTTGATCAGCTCACTTGTTCTAGTTGCCTCAATTGGTCCAGGAGCACTATCATTTTGAGAAACACAATCTGCAGCAAGGATGTAATTCGGACCCTGCGGTAATCGTCGCGCGTCGAATATGTAGCCGCTTAAGTCTGTCAGACGATTTTTAGCTCGGAATAGGAGCGTTTCCCCGAAACCCAATGCAGTGGATGCGCTGACACGACTGCGCACGGAGATATGTTTGAAGAAAATGACATTGCCGCAAAACGCAGCGGAGTATAACTCCCTCGACATGCCCTATGTACGGGTCACGGTTCCCGGCAAAAGATGCCGGATTTTGGGGAAGCTCTTTTCTTGGTCTCCCATGCATTATGATGTCGCCGTCCTCGTGGATGACATTGTCGACCGCCGGAAAGTAAAGAAAGAAAGAGCACATCTGGATCCTTGTCCAGATTGTCCAGACGCTCGGGCGAGGAAGTCGCTATTCGAAATCTAGTTTTTTCGAAACTTACCTGAGACCCTTGGGTCCCTCACTCATAATCAGAGTCTGGCCTTTCCATAGTTCATGGTTTGAGGCTTGGCGAGCGCGTAGGGAGCGGTGCTCCCATCAAGCTCGAGCGACCGTTGCGCCGACGGCGTCAGCCCGCCCAGCGATGAGTGAGGCCGGATATGATTGCAGTTGTGTCGCCAGCGCTCGAGGATCGATCGGGCACTCTGCCGCTATCTCAATCGATTCGAATCGCATCCCAACAATCGACAGCGCAGCTCGAAATCGAATCCGGCTTCTATCATCCGGTTTCCCATGGCTTATCTCTTTACAGGTCGGGGGAAGGTTGTGGAGTTTTGACCGAGGTGGCGGCGATCATGGCGCTTGGACTATGGACATTTGGACGTTGGAAACAACAGGACGGATGCCAGGCATTGGTCGGTGGAGCTCTGGGTTGAGGTGCAAGCACTTATTCCGGTGGCAGATGATGAATTTATTGGAAACAGGACCCGGCTTTGTTCGATCTCTTACACGACAAACGTCTTGTGAAAGCCTTGCTCGCCGACATCGCTGGCGACAGCATCGCGGCTCTTTTCGACCTGCCTATGGTTACATAAGATAGGGGTCAGGAACTAGCCTGGCAGGCCTCAAAATTCGCGCCCATCTTTGAGCACGCCTTCCAGTATTCGCCAGGTGGCACAATGCACTTCTAAGCCAATGTCAAATCCTGGACCTGCGCGCGGTCACCGCCAACGAGGTCGCGAACATCATGCGCCAGATCCGCATCCACAACTAGGACGGGATTAGGGCCGCTCTCGAAACAGCCCTCAATTACTTCGATCAAGTGATGAGGCTCTATGTTGTAACCGTTCAGCCCGCTGACAATCTGAACAGGTCGATCGCCTGCAGCGCCAAGATCTTCCGCCACTGCATCGATGACAGGGTCAGGAGCGGTAAAAATCCACCCCGCATCGTCCGGCAATACCACGCTTGGAGGCGGGCACGATCGCTCCACCGGGACAAGATAGAGCTGAGAGGTGCATAGATCACGCATTGTTTATTCGATGCGCCGATTCTGCTGAGGCTGCGAGTCTATGAGGCACTTTGTACATTCGATAACTCGCTGAGCGCTCTGTCCTCACTATCGGCAGAACAAACAGAGACGATAGCGGATCCGCGCCTTAACCGTTCCGCTTCTGGGATGAGAGGTGCCTACATGTATGAAGTGAGCTCACGCCCATTCGATAGAGCTCAAGAGAATTCCCTGCCGCCGACGACAAAGGACCTAAAGCATGCCCGTTCCCGCGAAACCTTGAGGGCGCCATAATTTCCCCTGATGCTGCGCATCATTCCTCGCGCGGTCAAATTATCTCACCCTTCGAAGGTCCTCACTCCCGCTTCGGCCCGGCAGATTTGTTTGATCCGGCCTTTTTTTAATCCGCCGGGTGCGCGGGGGCCGCGCTTGCTTAGACTGGTCCAGCGTCGGCAGGGAATTCCCTCTGTCGCACAAACTGGAGTAAGACCCATGTCAACCATTGGATATGTGACCCACAATCCTGAGACCAATACTTACAAAGGATCGCTGATAACCCTCTCCATCGCAACCGGTATCGAAATTTTGCCGAACAAACATAAGTTGGATGATCGCCAACCGGACTATCGCATTTTCACCGACCAGGGCTTCGAGCTAGGCGCAGCCTGGCGCAAAACCGGCAAACAATCGGGAAAGGAATACGTGAGCCTCACATTCTCCGCCCCAGAACTTATTCGCCGGATTTTTGCAAATCTCGTACTCGCTTCAGGCACAAACGATGGCTCATATGCCGTAATCTGGAATCCTGAAAACTAGGTATACCTCACGCCCTCGCGAACCATTCTCGCGAGGGCGTTATCCCATTCAACGCAGTTCTCTAATCGCGCTGTCGTTGGACTGAGAACTCTGTTCGTCCGCGACCAGCCGCTTCGTAGTCACGAAGCCAAACCGGCACCATGCCTCGGCCTGACCAGGTCTTGCCGGTCACTGGGTCGCGAAATTTAGGCGCTAGCTTGCCTGACTTTTGATGCTTACTTTTCGGTTTAGCCTTGGATGCTTTCGGCGCTTTTGCGGACTTCCGGACGCTCTTTTTGGCCTGAATCGGTGTCGACATCTCCTCAGGCAGGTAAGCCCTTAGCCGCTCCAGTCGTTCGGCCATTGTTGCGGCTTCTGATTTGGCAATCTCGATCAGCTTGGCCTCTAATGCATCTTTTAAGTCCAACATCTGGTCGATGGTGAGGGTGTCGATATCCAGGCTTGGTTTTGTCATTTGTATTGACCACTAACTGTTTGTTTTTTGTTTAGCAGGCTTATCAAGCAAATTCTGTTCCATTGAGGTAGCCAACGAAGCAGCAACTTGTCGTCGAGTCCGAATATAGGGTTTCGATTGATCAAACTGCAAAGAGACGCTAGGCCTATGCTGCGTTGTAGTGAATTGTGTTCCGGCTCCTGTCACGCACAGGAGATATTCCGTGAACCAAATACACCTTATCGGTCGGCTCGGCGCTGACCCGCGTATCACCCCTTACAGTCAAAAACGGTCGCGCAAGCAAGGTCAGCAACCGCGCCAAGTTGTGAGCTTCGACCTCGCCGTGGAGTGGTCCGGCCAAAATCCCAATACGGGCGAAATCTCGACAGACTGGATCCCTGTAACCTTCTTTGACGGTGCGGCGGGCCGCTTCGCCGCCAACCACCTCGCCAATGGCGACCGTGTCGCTGTGACCGGGCGGCTTGAAGCCACTCATTGGGCGGGCGAGCAAGACCCGGCGCGGAAGATTATGCGCGTCATTGCACGAGAGATTATCGGGCTTGATTACCATCGACATGGTTCGGGTGAAGAGTCTGAGCAGCCTGCGATGGATATCGGCCATGAAGCCTCCGCACCAACAAAGCAGGAGGCGGTGCAATGAGGGAGGCACCTGCTTATTCCGCCGCTGGAAGGGATGCATTCGCTCCATTTCCAGACGCCCGTTTCGTGAGGGATTGGGAGAGCAAGGTCAGGCCTTTTTCTTCTCCGAGTTTCCCAAGCCGAGTGATCGCCGTTTTTAGGGCTTTGTCATCCCAGTGGTCCAGTCCGGCTTTCAACATCAGCCTCCCCAGATATGATGCGGCATGGTCTTCAAGCTGGGATTGTTTGTTACTGAACTCAGCGAGCTTTTCGCGATGGGCGGCAAGGTCGGCAATTGGGTTTTTGGCGCGTGGCATAAGGGACTCCTTTTCTACGTTAGACGCTAAGAATAAGGAACACCCATGGTCCTGTAGCGGGCTACAATACGCGCCTTTCAAACTTTTTTGGGTTGGTCGGGGTTTCACCCATGAAACCTCAGTCTCCCAAGCAATGCAGAATCGAACTAGAAGACGAGTTAGAGTGGACAGGGTCACTCTGTGCCGTATCACACATGACGCACTGCCTGCAGAGAGCCGAAAAAGCACGTCAAATCAAGTAGTTAAAACCAAAGCCAAGTTGAGCCCGTTTTTGTGTAGGATGGATACAGGTTGCGTTTTTCTCACGTGTTTTCTGAGTCTTATCGGTATCCATCATGGAGACAGTTCGCGCCGGATTTGCAACAAATGGCCAAACCGAAGGATTGCGACTGAAACCGCAGGCTTTGTGTTTGATGGGAGGACCTGCGCATGACCGCCCTCAAACGCTATCAGTTCCGGCTTCCGATAGACGATGAACGCCGGATCGAAGACGCCGCCAAGAAAGCGGGGCTCGCCCCCAATCAATTGGCCAAACGGATTGTCCAAGCCGCCCTCCGCCAGGAACCGGTTAGCCCCGAACGAGTTGCTGAAGACTTGATGATTGTTCGCGCCGGTGTGGAACAAATGTTTCGCCGAACCGGGGCGATCGAGGAACTCGACAAGGCGGTCAAGACCATCCGCACGCGCCGGTCCGATGACGGTTCGCCCCAAGAGCGGAGGGTGTAATGTCAGACCCTCCTTCTCCAACAACCAGCGCAAGCGGTCCCCTAAAAACCTTTCTTCGCGGCGGTCAGGTCACCCTGCATACATTGCGCATGTTTGGGCAAGTGATGCGTTTCCTCGCCCTTGGCATGGTCACCGTCGCCTTAGTCATCGCCTTTATCGGCGTCTTGGCGAACACAACTTCAGAGGAGCGTCATTATGCGATGAAACGCTACGAGGCCTGGGCTTACAATGCGGCTGGTGTCAAAGGCGACGTCGACCTCAATATGTTGACGTCTGAAGGCACACGCGAAGCCTTTCCTATTGATACGATTTTAGCTCATCCCGTCGTCGCCGAGCATGAGCGCACCTTCCGCAGTAAGCTCTTTTTCTGGTCGACCTGGGGCGCGATTGGCGGCGGGATTGGCTTTATTATCTGTACCGGCCTCTTCCTACAGCGGGGCGGTTCGCTGACCAAAACTAATTTCAAGCGCGGCGCCGCCATGGCGAAACCGAACGCCTTAAAAGCAGAAGTGATCAGCCATAACCGGGCGGCCGCGCGGCAACGCAAAGGGATCAATCCGACACCCTATGAGATTGCCGGTATTCCTTATCCATTGGGATCTGAGGTTCAGCATACGCTGATCTCTGGAACCATCGGCGCGGGCAAAACACAAGCGATCTCGGCGCTCCTGGAACAGATCCGCGCCCATGGCGACCGCGCTGTCGTTTTCGATCTCACCGGGGGCTTTATCGCGCCCTTTTATCGCCCGGGGCACGATCAGATTCTGAACCCGCTTGATGCGCGATCGCCCGCATGGTCGGTTTTTTCGGAAGCGAGATCCAAAGCTGCTTTCGACGCTATTGCAGCAGCGATGATCCCCAAAGGTCGTACCGGCGATCCGGTCTGGGCCGATAGCGCACGTATGGTGTTTTCAACCGCTGGCCAGCTCCTGCTTGGGGACGGCAAAGCATCAAGTGACGCCCTGGTCGAAACCCTTTTGACATCCGACTTAAATCAATTGGCCGCCTTTTTTGTCGGTACACCGGCCGCCTCCATTATGTCTCCAGACACGCCAAAGATGACCAATTCGGTGCGGATGATGCTGAACACGTATCTTGATTGTTTGCGGCTTCTCCCATCCGACGGAAAGACGTTTTCGATCACCGATTGGATCGCCGCGGAGGATGAAGGGTCGACCCTTTTCCTGTCGTCGCGCGCAGATATGCACGAGACATTGAAGCCGCTGCTCACGGTTTGGATGGACACGGCAGTGCGGGCATTGATGTCCAGGCCGCGCGATCCAAACCGGCGCATTTGGTTCATCATGGACGAGGTCGCAGCGTTACAAGCCCTGCCCTCTATCATGGACGGTCTTGCCCGCGGACGTCAATTCGGGGCCGCCTTTGTTCTGGGTGTGCAAGCACAATCTCAGTTGCGGGATATCTACGGACCTGACGGCGCGCAGTCGCTTTCATCGGTCGCCCGAACAAAACTGATAATGGCCGCCGCCGATGCCGACACTGCGAAATGGTATGCCGACTTTCTGGGCCGACAGGAAACCTCGCGGTCGAATGAGAATGTCTCTTTCGGGGCAAACACGATCCGGGACGGCGTCATGGTGGCGCGCCAGGAACGGGTCGAGCATTTGGTCATCCCAGAAGAAATTCTCAATCTGAAATCCCTGGAAGGGTTTCTCAAATTGCCGGAAGGATTTCCCCTGGCGAAGGTCAAGGTCCCGCTCGTCATTCGGGACGATAGCGTTCCGGCCTTCAGCCTCCGCGGCGATCAGGATTTGCTCGTAACACGGACCCGGGCGCCGCACACGGTGGCGGCGATGCAAGCCGCCGCTAGAGGTAAGCCGCGGTCAAAACCAAAGCCGGACCAGCGTCAAAGCGATATGTTCGCATCCGTGTTTCCAGATGATGGCACGGCGACTGCGGACCCGCCTGAAGCACCACCAAGCGGCGGACCCGAAGTGTCCGAAACATCTCCGAACGACAAAGGAGAAGACGACCAAGCGCGCCCGAGGCGCGCGGTGTCTGCGGAGTTTCCTGACTGGGACATGGAGGTGTGAACCATGGTCGCCTCCATCTCCGCGGTGTCATCCGCCGCCGCCGCCAAATCCTATTATGGCAAGGACAATTACTATGCGAAATCCAGTGATCGACCCGAGCCGAGCGCCTGGTTCGGGAAAGGCGCGGACCGGCTCGCGCTGAAGGGAGAGGTTGATCTTGAGACCTTTGAAAAGGTGCTGGAAGGTCAAACGCTGGATGGCAAACGCGTCGGTCAGAAACCCGGCGAAACGCTTGAGCAGGCGATGGAGCGCCCACACCGGCCCGGCGTTGACCTCACATTTTCTCCGCCCAAGGATGTGTCTTTGCTCCTTTATCTTGGCGGCGACAAACGCCTCCTCGCCGCCCACCGCGCCGCGGTCGCGCAAACCCTCAAATGGGTCGAGAAAAATATGGCCGGGACACGGATTCGGCCACCCGCCAAGGAAGGCGAGAAGCAACACGCCCCGATTCCGGTCAAAACCGGCAATCTCGTCATCGCCAAATTCGAGCATGATATCAGCCGGGATAAAGACCCGCAGCTGCACACCCATTCTGTGATCGCCAACATGACCTACGGGCAAGGCAAATGGCGGGCCCTTCACAATGATCCGCTCTTTGCCCACCGCAAGACCATCTCGCTCGCCTATGACGCCGCGATGCGCGAAAAGGTTCGGTGCCTTGGCTATGAGGTGCGCCTTACGGACGGTAAGTCCGGCGCTTGGGGCGTTGTTGGCGTCCCTGATGAGGCGAGGCAAGAATTCTCCAAAGGTCATGAACGAATCAATCGCGCGGCGGAAAACCTCGACAATCCGACGCCAGCCGCGAAAGCCAAACTGGCAGTGAAGACGCGGCCCAGCAAAACCGAGATGAGCCAAGAGGACCGGCAATCGTCTTGGGAAACCCGCGGCGCGGAGTGGACGCCGGGGCTGAAAGGACTCGCGCGCGAAGCTGAAACACGCGCCGAAGCCGGGCGTACGGAAAAACTGCTGGATGAGCGCACGCCGTCAGCGACCGGTTTTGAAGGGCTGAAAGCCAAGCTTGTCCAAGCTTACTTCCGCCCGACTCGAACCTTGCGGCGCGAGGCCAATGATCCTTATGCGTCCAATAAGCCACTTTCTGAGCGCGACTATGCAGCACGCGCAGCCGTCAGCTTCGCCGTGCGTCATCTAGAAGAACGCGAAGCAGCCTTTTCGTTGCATTATGTACGCCGCGCCGCCCTCGAGCACGGCGCCGACGGCATCACCATGGCGGATGTTGATCGACAGCTGCGAGATCTACGGGCGAGTAAGAAAGTCATGGTCAATGCCCGTGCCCCTTCAGCCGAGGCCACGACCAAAACCGCGCTCAATCACGAGCGGCGAACTGGCGAATTGGTGAAATCGGCAGGGCAGACAGATCCCTTGGTGATGCGCGCTGCAGTTCATGACCGGCTCAAAGACACGGGTCTCACTCAGCATCAACGCCGCGCGATTGAAACCATCCTGTCGGGTACCGATCGCCTTGTCGGCATCCAGGGCTATGCCGGGACGGGTAAAACCACGATGATGCGCCAAACCGCGTCGTTGGCTGGCGACCTTGTCGGCGAAGCGGCGAAAGACGGTTACAAAGTCCTAGGGCTTGCCCCGACGCATTCTGCGCGGGCAACTTTGGAGGAAAGCGCTGGCTTTGAAAGCCAAACGGTTCAGAGCCTGTTCAAGGACTTAAAAGCTAGGCATGTTCCGAAGGATATCAAGCAGACGATTGTCCTCATTGATGAAAGCTCTTTCCTCTCCACCAAGAATATGAACCAGATCTTGGAACGGCTCATCAGTTTGAAGCCCGCCCGCATCGTGCTGTCCGGAGATCGGCGTCAACATGGAGCGGTCGAAGCTGGGCGGCCATTTGACCTCGCCCAGCGCTCTGGCATGACCACAGCCATCATGAAAGACGTGGTCCGCCTTCCCAAGGATGACGCGCATAAGGATCAACGCGCCGGCGTCATGGCCGCCGCCGAGGGGCGTATGGAGGCAGCAATGAAACGCCTCGACGCCACCATGGTGGAACGGCCCGATGCGGACGGGCTCGCCAAGGGCGCGGTTGAAGCCTGGGGCGGGCTGCGCCGCGACCAGCAGGCAAAAGCGTTAATCGTCGCGCCCGGCCATCGCGTTAGAACCGACATCAATAATGCCATCCGGTCTCAAATGATCGAAGATGGGCGGCTTGGAACCAATCCAACGAGCCTGCCGGTCTTGCAAGCTAAGGATATGACACGCGCAGAAGCGGTCAGTCCGCGGACATATAAGCCAGGCGACGTATTGGTGTTTCATAGCCGATTGGCGGCGGTGAATGCTCGCGCCGGTGTCACGCGCACCGTGATCGCGGTCGATGAAAAACGAGGCCGCGTCACCCTTCAAAACGAGCGGGGTGGTCGCCAGACTCTGCCGCTGGAACGGCTTATGGGCCGTCACGCCTCAGCGCCGTTTTCGCTGGCGCGTGAAGAGAGCCTCGAAATTCGCGAGCGAGATAAGCTGCTAATCACACGGTCTGATCGGGACCGCGGATTGGCCGCGCTCGACCAGGCCCAGGTGAAAAACTTTGACTATAAGACCGTAACTCTGGATCTTAAAGGCGTCGAACAGGTCTTCGAGCGGTCTGATCCAGCCTTGCAGTCCCTCACTCACGGCTACGCCATTACGTCCCATGCCGCTCAGGGAAAGACGGCATCTGATGTCGTCGCTGTGATCGATAGTCGCGAACGCATGCTAACCAGTCAGGTTGGATTCTATGTATCGGTTTCCCGGTCAGCTGATACGCTTGCCACGATTGTAGATGACAAAGCGAAAGTGCTGGGCGCGCTACAGCGGCATACCGGTTTGAAATCGTCCGCGCTCGACGCCCTCCGACGCATGGAGGCGATAACAGGCCTCGATCAGCCGTCTAGGGCTGAGGCGGACCTTTCTGAAACCGGTGCGAGCGATCGCGTCGATAAGGACATGGGCGCAGCCGATAAGTCTCCCGATCCAATCACACCTGCGATTGAGCAGGACAAAGGCGCTGGGGCGGATATGGAAATGGAGCCGCCGGATATGGACATTTCGCTTTGAAACGAAGTCTAGAACCAGATGAGCAACTTCATTTTGCACGTATGGGACATCAATGTCTAAATGTGCACCGAATGCAAAATCATGTTTGAATCCGAGCGCTAATCGCGGAGATTCAAACATGATCCTGTAAAGTCGCCGGCTCGGCACCCGTCAAGCACAAACCGATTAGGAAAGTTTCCTTGCGGCGGCTAGGACACATTCTCAAACGGCAGCGTGGATTGCTGGATCGCATCTTCCGATCTAAGCCTTTTTCCTTGGGGTGGTCCGTCAGAATGCGTTGGATGCAGTGATGCTAAATCGCTCGGCGATTTGAGGGTTACGAACCGCTTTGTTGGCGCGTGATAGAGCGCGACTTTCTTTCCCGCGTCCAAAAGCGTTTCTGCGTTCGCCAACGATCCTTTTGATTCGCCATCCCAAAGGATGAAGCCATACTCGGCGACCTGCGCCATCGCCTTATCTTTGACCGTGTAAAAAGCTCGCCCTTTCAATTTGGGATCGACCTCAATTGATTTCACGGGCCAATCACCAACGTTATTGCGACATTTGCCTGCCGAACAGAAAACGATCACGGATGCGTAATTCTGTTCGGCAAGGAAGCTTTGCATTGCTTTGTCAGCACCATTTGCGTCTCCGACAACGATGCTCAGACCCTTTTGAATCATATTCTGTAGGCGCGTCCGAACTGGTTCGTTCAAACGGCTCATTTTGCGGGACCCAGAAAGAAATACAGTACTCATCGGTTACTTCGTGTCTTTGTCATGGTCAGAACGCATACGCGCGCAGCGCCTGCTTCATTAAGGAGTATATCAGTTGCGACCTGAAGCGTCGAACCCGATCGATAAAGGTCATCAATTAGAAGAACTTGCTTGTCTTTGACCCGCTCACCTTCGTTGAGGGACAGCGCTTTTCGCAACAGATCGAGTCGCGCCACTGGGTCTGTGACTCCTTTAAGTTCAGCATCACCAGAATTCGCGACCAAATCGTCCAACACGGCGACTTCGCGTCGTTTGCCGAGTTCGGCTGCGATCAGCTGCACGGGCTGGTGTTTTCGCTCTTTGTTGGTGGGCGGTATGGGGATGAGCGCATCAAAGCCCTCAATCCCTTTGATCGTATCGAGCAGGTCAACGATCTTAGCGACCGCGTCGGGCTTTTGACCATATTTCAAGTCGTAAACAAGCTGTCCCATCTTGCTACGAGTATTGTCGAAACGGTCTCGACCAGTATCATCTACACCGAGGTATTCGCTTGAAATCGTGTGGATATCAAACGCTTTGCCAACGGCCCAATTGCCTTCGAGTTTTTCTACCATTTTTAGTCGCTGACCTCTCAACTCTTGAGCCCGATACGCTGACTCGGCCACTCTGTCTTCGATATTTACCCCATCAACTAGAAGCGCTCGCGCCTCTCGAATTAACGTGAACAAATCAAGAAAGTATGCTATTTGGGACCGATCATGACCTACGACAAGAGTGCATTCGCTAAGCGCGCCGCCAAGACTGAAACAGTCGGTCTGGATCCCGTGCTTAAACAGCAGCTCGAAACTGAGCTGCACGCAGGATATGCCTTCAATGCGAAGCACGCCAAGAAATTCAGGCCGTTTGTTTGGGTGCCGGCCTTGCTAACCATCGGCTCAGGGTTGGCGGCGATCGGAGCTGTGATAGGCGGTATATATATCCTAGCTGCTATTGGCTCGAATACGCCATGGTTCCTGTGGATCGGCGCAGCTGTACCGTTTGGTCTATTAGCGGCTTTCTTCCGTCTGATGTGGCAAGGAGTGTCGAAAGCACAAACAACTGCCGAGGCGATGGCTGATCAGTACAAGTCCGACATGGGAAGCCGAGCCTACACTGATTGATCAGTTCTGATCTAATCGCTCCGCACCGGTCCGCTGATGTGAGCCCAACGCGTCGCCAAGAGATTGCTCGTCCGGCATGCGCTCTTCGGATCCGAAACCGGTTCCTCTCTGATACTCTCCATCAATCGGAGCTCCACCTATACCCGGGATGCGTTTTGACTTCCGCCAGATATTCGCTTCTTCCGGCGACATGTCATCTGGGTCTTGGCGCGCAAATTCATCCCATTCCGGGTCCCGGCTATCTTGAACACGCGACTGCACGGTGAACTTTCGCAATTGTGCGAGTTCTTCTTCATCTCCTTGTTGACGCGCGATCGACATTTCGTGGCGGCGCCCCGTCCATTCTTTCGTGCCTTCGATCTTCTCTGCGCGCGCCTCATCAAAGACCGGGTCCCCAATCCCAAGCGCTTCGCCACGATCGCGCATGCCGGTCGCGGCCATATAGTTTTCGTCAGCAGCGATCTCGACACTGCGCGGGCCACGCACGCCCGAAATGCCGGCATCCGATGGAGCCTCCCATCCTTCGAGAGAAGGCCGGTCCAAGAGTTGATCCGCCTGGCTACCGATGAAGCTTCGGGCCTCGCCCTCAACCCATATCTGATCGCTAAGCTCTCCGGACGTCCAACGCCGCGTCGCTTCAGAGATCCCAACCGGATGCCCGTCGCCGCGATCCTGCAGCGCCATGTGGTCTAAGAAGGCATTGTCCCAGTTCAGCGTAAACTGGGAGCCTTCACGCTCGACCTGGCTTGCCATTTCTCGGGCGGCGTCTGAACGCGCACGATAGTGTTCTTGGTCCTGACTGGCCGACACCGACTCCTGGTAATTCGCGGCGAACGCTTCGCGCCACGCGGTTTGCTTCCCGCCTGTGTCTGAGGTCGAGCCTCGGCCCAGTGTGCTGACGACTTTTTCAGCACCATCAGTCGCAGTATCCGTTAGAACCGCATCGCGGGCCGCCTCGTAGATCTCCGCGCGGCGCGCTTCCCAGCCGGTCGTGCCTCGAATGCCAGCTTCGGCTTCAACGCCGCCAATCAGCGGCAGACCAAGTTCGCGCTTGGCGGCCATCTGCGCATAGGCCTCGACCGCCACTCGGCTTTCTTTAGATTCAGAGAAGCGTTCTGCAAACCGGGCCGCATTGGAAACCATCCGATTCACGCCTTCGGAAGACCGCGTATCGATGGAATAGCCAGCCACATCTTCAAAGCTACGGCCTTGGCTCATCTGCCATGTGAGATCAGCAATATCGTGGGTAAGCGCCGTATTGGCCTGGCTGGATCGGGAGGCTGCCGCATCACGCTGCTCAAGCGACCAACTCGCTTCCGATTGCAAGGCGGTCGAAAGTCCGCCCTGGTAGTCGACATGGGCGCCGCCGCGGCTGATTGCGCCCATGCCATCGTAGACACGGCCACCACCGGCGGTCACCCGCATCCGTCCACCTTCTGGCGTATTCCAACTGCCCTCCCCCGCATCGACGAAACCGCTTGTCGCGTGGCGATTGCCCTCCGTGCTGTTGAAGCGATGAGTGTTGAACCCGGTATTGCCGAGCGAGATATTCCCCGTACTAACTTCTCGCGCAGATGACTGCGCCGCCATTTGCGCCGGATGCAGAAAGCTTTGAGAGAGCCCGGCAAACGCCATGGCCCCTTGTCCCAGCCGCGCGGCGGCAAATGGGATCATCAACGTCAAATACCCAGCAATCATGGCGATGTCGGAATGCACCGCTTCAATCCCTTGCTGCGTCACCAGCGTCACCGCCTCGCCAGAGGTCGGCGTATAGCTTGCGCCAAGCGACCGAAGCCCCGCCGTCCCCATCATGATCCGGTGCAGGATGACATAGAGCGGGCCCCAGGCCATGAGGGTTACGAAACCACCAGCATAGCCGCGCAAGAATTTCTCACCTGTCATCGGCAACAAGAAGAGTGGGAAGAGTACGGGGAAGAGCCCATAGAACAATGCTTCCGCCACGGTCCGGAACAGTGGCACGAACCGCTCGGCCAAACGCGAGCCTTGGCGAATGGCGTGAGCCATCTCAGATTCCATACGGGCCTGTCCGTAAGCGTCCAAAAGCGCTTCGGCCCCGAGCTCCGCGCCCTGATCGCGTACCGCTTTGTCGATGAGATTACCAAGGGTTGCTTGGCGGATCGTGTCAGACGCCGCCTGAGCCGAGCCCAAAAAGAAGTCATGAGACTGAGCGAGCGAGTTCAGCACCAGTGTCTGGGCGGCCGCTTCCGTGAGGTTCGGCGCGATCTGCTTTCCATAAATGGTCGCAATTCGGTTGACCTCACCAGCCCACAGCGGATCTAGATCATTGGCCGCTTGTTCGCAGGATTTCACAACGGTCGCGCCGGGCCCGGTCACCCATTCATAGAAACGGGCGGGATTGGGCGGGTGGGTCACCGTTATGAAGGTCCAAAGATTGTTGGTCTCGCGAAGATCGGTGACGGAGTAGCGATGCTCCAACAGGTCATAGAAGACGCAGGTTCTGACATATCCAGACAGGTTTTGCCCAAAGGTCGCTTCGGTCACCTGGAAGCTCATGGAGTCTTTGAAAATCTTCGAGCCATAAATGAAGCCGTTCTCTTGGTATTCGAGATCATTCGGCAGACTGAAAGCTGTCTCAGTTACCTCGGTGAACCGATCACCGACGGTCGAAGTGATGCTGGCAATCAACGCAAGTCCGATGGGCACGTTCGAGACTGTCCCTCCGGGCAGCGCCGGATCAAACCGATCAGTTACTTGCACGTCCACTTTCGGGACGATCATGACGAGATAGATCACAAGCGACGTGACCAACCAACGAATGGTCGTCATCAGGTTCATGGAAAAGGCGGTATGGAAGATCGCGAACAAAAGCCCGAGCGTGAAGGCGAGTTTCAGCGCGGATAAAAATGGCCCGCCGCCGACAATCGCCGCCACCGCGTTGAACATATCGCGAATAAACTCGCCGCCGCCATAAGTGATGACTTCCATACTCTTACGTCCTTCTAGTAGGCCGCATTGCGCGAAAAGGCATAAGCGTCGGCGAGATCCTTGGAGAGCCGACCCGCCAGCATCCGCTCAATCGTTTGCGTACGCGCAATCACCTGTTCGATCACTTCAACCCGCGCGTTGGACTCAACTTGATATGCAACGAGGAATTCGCGTTGTCGGATGATTTGTTCACGCCAGGCTTGAACGCTGTCGCGGGCCCCAGACGTTGCTGAAGAGCCCGCTTCGCCAAGCGTCTCCGCATAGTCCTCAAACAGACCATATAAGAGATCAACCGCAATAATCTCTGCATAGGATTGGATCGTCTGGTCCGCGAACGCCCCTTCATAAGCGGCATGAACATTGATCATTTTATACACCGGCAGCGAAGTCACATTCAGGAAGTCTTGTTGGGCCGTGGTCAGTGGCGTACGCGCGCGAACATTGGCCATAATATCGGCCAGCATTTGATTGACGCGGGACCGCAACCCTTCGGCCGCATCGATCGTGACCGTGCCACCCGCGGTCGGGTTTAGGCAGCGGTCTTCCGGGTCGCTATCGCATTGATATATGATGACGCTGCCGCCATCCAGGAAAGCCGAGATCACGCCAGGATCCAGCATTTTCGACGGCAGGAATTCGTAAGCTTGGGCCGCATCATCGTCCGTTTCCGCCCGGAGGATCTCCGTGCCCGACAAGGTCATCAAGAATTGCATGAACTCGCGATCGCCGGAGATGACCGGATGACGTTTCAGCGCGTCCCAAGCAATGTTGATGTTCTGAGGGACAGCGGCCTTTTCTTCGGCGCTCGCGCCTGCCAGCACAGAGCCGCGCTGACCTTCTGAGCCGCAGCCGTGACGCGCCGCCACCCAATCTGGATAGATGCCGCGTCGCGAAGCAGACGCTTCACAGATGACCCGGCTGGCCTGATCTGATTGCGGCCACATCGCCGCGACAGCGGTTTGGCCTGCCTCACACGAGTTCATCGAGAACTGGTTGATCCGCTGGGCAACCGATTGCAGCTCACCAACCTTTTCAGAGATAACAGGGCTGATCGTCTCCAGCGCGACCTGAAAAGCGAATGACGCGGCATTGTTTGCAACCGATTTCATAAAGGCGACGAGCTGTGCGGAATTCACGAACGAGAAGCCGCCTGCATACATATCGATACCGCCACACCCTGCTCGATACCCCGGCATCTGGATGGTCACCGGCTGCAGGCTCTCTTGCGGGGTGCGCAGATAGACATTGCCGAGTGTGTAATAACCCGCGCGTTGCCCCTGGAAAGAAGACGGCCCGGTCACATTTCCGGCGACGCCAAGATCGGTCCAGAAGTCGTTCATCTCACTGTTGACGTCCGCAATGGCGGGCATTGGCGCGGCCGCCACAGCGATTGCAGCCATCAGGCACATGATTGATTTGAAGCTCAGCATTTGCAGCCTCCTTTGGCGTGTGTTTCAGAAACAAGCGTGCGCTCGCCATAAGCGTCTTCCAGGGCAAAGCCTTCGGCTTCGATGAAATCAGCCATGTCGCGCACGCTGATGGGATCGGTCCGCCGGGCAGCTTCCGGCGCCAGGCTCCAAAGCGCCACCAAACGTAGCGCTCTCGCCTTTGAGGGGTTGCCCTTGCTGGCAAGGCGCTGGCGTGCCGCAGCGCGTTCAGCAGATGATATCGACACCAGTTTCACGCCCTTTGAGCGCATCCAGGCTTCTATGGCGGTATCGAGTACCGGTGGCGGCAGAATGGTCAGCTTGCCCATCAATAATCCTCCCCAGGTTTGGTTTGGGTCAGGATGAAGATACGGTCGGCAAGTTCGGCCTGGGCGACGATGCCAAAACTTACCGGCATGACGGCTTTGGTTTCAGTGTCAAAAAGGACGACCGCAGGCGTCGGCGAGCCAGCAAGTCCCAGCCGGGCCATCTGACCTTGATCGGATACGGCATCCGGGAAGTGCGGGTTGGGCCCGCCATCAGTGGACACCGCTTTGACCGTTAGTTTGTGCGATTGCGCGAAATCAGCGAGCACGGGCGAGAATTCCGTGCACGCCGTACAGCTCGCCGCATAGAAATAGAAGAGCCCGTAGCGTTCATGCAGCGTGCTCAGCACCTCTTCGCGATCCGCGGACCGAGTATCGAGCCAAGCCCGCTTGCCCATTTGGCTGACAGGCCGGACCAGATTGTAATCAAGTTCTGGATTGGCCCAGAGTGCGCGGCGCCAGACATCAGAGAAATGGCTCGCCCGGTCCAATTGTTCGCGCTGAAAGGCGATATAGGCCGACACGCTCTCTGTTGTCGGCCGCAGCACCGCTTCGGCGCGCAGCTCTTCCAGCTGCTCGCGAATCTCCGCAACTTCTTCGCGCGCCGTCGGCAAAGATGAGGCGCCGACGGTGATTTTTGGCTCGAGCGGAGGCGTTTCTCGTTGCGCGCGATTGCAATAGAAGTAGCGTCCAAGATCGCGCTCACCACAGTAAAGCGGATCGGGCGAACGCTCCGTCTGCGCGAAAACCGATGGCGCAAAAAAACACGCGAGCATGACCATCACGGCCAGCTCAACAATTGGGCGGGCACTGATAGGCATTGATTATCCTGTCTCGAATGGCGGCCGTGGCGGCGTCTGTGTCTGGCCCGACATAGGTGGCAAGCACCTCATTGTAGAACTCAGAAAAATCCATCACCGAAAGATCAAGCTGTTGAAACAGCGCGACGGTGAACCCGGAACAATCCGGTGATTTGATACTGCCCCAAGTCTGTCCGACTTGCGGACGGCCTTGTTCATGAATGATCCGGGCGAGCTTATTGTTGAAACAACAGAAGGTCTTGCGTTTCTTCAGGCAGATACCGAACAGCGTCTTTTTCGAACAATAGGTTCCGACATAGTGACAAAGCCCGGCCTGTTGGCGCTGGGCCAGTGCCTGGTCATTAGCCGAACATCCAAAACCGATCGACACCAGAAACCCATCATTCGAGCAACAGTTCTGCAGTCCTGCGATGGCCTTGTCGCATTTGGCATACTCGCCGGGGAAGATTTCCAGCGTGTTCTGATCGACATCATTTTGCAGTTCGCCCAAAATTGAGAGCGCCGAGACCGCCTGATGAAACTCATCATTCTGCGGACGGGTCAGCGGCTCGCAATCCCCATCAATGCAATAAACATCGTCTGCGCAATAACCGACAGCCCCGCCAGATGTGCCCGGCGTTGAGCACGTATAAGTATGCTCATAGGTGCGGCAGGCGCCTGTTGTATCATCAGAGGAAAGACAGATGGATTGATCTAACGCGCAATCTGGCGGGACATTGCAATCATCGACCACACCGCCAAGCGCAGCGCACTGATAGGTCCGCTCATGCCGCCAACAATCCCTTGTTACCGATTGGCCATCGATGACGCGCGTCGCTGCCGGCTCCACACAAGTTTCTGAGACAAGCGTGCAGGTCGGATCGGTGTCTTTGAGATCGCAGAACGCGGTATCCCAATGATCGATTGGCGGGCCGGCTGAAATGGTCCGGTTCGGCGTCAGCGGGGGCACTGGATCAGTGCAGGTCGCCTCTAAGACCAGGTCTGTGTCACCAATCGAACAGGTCCACGGATCGATGACGCGGCAAACCGTCCCGCTGACATAAGTCCAGTTTCCGCAAGTCGGATTGGCGAAGAGCACCGCGCAATTGCTATCCGGCGCATAAGTGTAATCATTCGACACCCAGTTCCAGGTGCACCGATACACATAATCCTGATCGAACGTGACGTTTAGCGGAATGGCGCATGTGTCATTGAACTGAACCAGCGTGTCGCCTTCATTGCAGGCATATTGATAGCTGGTTCCGGCCGTGCCGCCAGAAACGGTCGTGGTGCAGTCGCCATAGGTCCCGCTATATTCGGTGACGATCGATTGCGCATTGGCTTCGATGGAAAGCCCATTCGCAGTCCACGTATCGAGTTCTGCCTGGCTAATGATGGGGCGGCTCGCCATGGAGTCATGGACGAACAACGCCGTGTCATTGGCAAAACTCTGGGCGGTGCCTGCTGACTCCAAACCAGGCGCATTGCCATAATGGGCCGTCTCCGGCGGCGCGTCAGTCACGAAGCCCGGTACAGAATTGCCATCTACGGTCTGGGTTGCACCGGCTTGTACACCAGCTTCTAAACTGTCAGCGAGGGCTCGCGCTTCCGCCTTCGCCTCATCTCTCGTCATGTCGGGCGGCGCGGTTTGCGCTTGCACCTGCATAGGTACGACCACAATCAGCGCGATGAGTGCGCCACCCGCAAGCGTCTGCCCACTGATCGCCAGTGAAGGCCATTTTGGAAAGGCATGCCACCAGATCGTAATGCCGGCAAACATCAAGGACAGGCAGCAAAGACCTGCCGGGCAAAAAAGATCTGACCAGCTCATGGTTGCACCTCAAGCCGTACAAGAGCTGCATTCGCTTGAGACGGCGCAGACGTCCCTTCTTTCGCGAGGCCGCTCAAGGCAGCTTGCAATGACATGTTGCCTGCGATGCGATCATGCGGCGGCGCAGGCGCAGAACAATTGAGGCCATCGCATTCGGGCAGCGGGTGCGCCGTCGAAATAAAGGTCGGAACGTGGGAAACGTCGAACACGCGGAACGCGCGCGGATCGATGATGACGCCACCCAGCGCCTCTGCCGTCGCTTCCGGACCATCTGAGTGCCCCAACAAGTTCGCCATACGCCGTGCAGTCTGTTCGAGCGAGCCGTCGACAAAGCCGCGCAACACCACCGGCACACCTGCTTTTTTCGCATCAACGACAAGCGCTTTCAGGCTGGGCTCCGGCATAGAGAAGCTGGCAAAGACCAAGACGCCCATAGCCGGCGGCGGGGTGTCTTTTACGTCCGCAATCGAGGCCGCACCTGCGAGCAGATGAGAGAAATCAATGTCACCCTCAGAGGCTTCGCCAATCTCAACTGATTGAATGCGGTCCCCTATTCCATCGGCTAGCGTTCGGGCGTCTTCTGCGTAAAGCTCGGCCCGGGCGGCGACTTCGGCAGCGAAGGCGGATGTCTCAGATTCAGCGTCTCTGACCGCCTGTTCGATCGCTTCCGTATCGACCGGCGCAGCCTCTTGCGCGAAGGCAGAATTTAGCGCGAAGATCATTGCTAGAGCATTGAAAATAAATAGTTTCATCAGAACACGCAACAATTCTCTTTCTTGAAAACAAGGAAGCCATAATCCTCGCCGATGACGGGTACGGTCTTGCCAATCTCGTAGAGGACATTGGAGGCGCCGACGGTTGGACACGCCCAGCGTCCGGCGACATTCGGGACAGGATTGACCAGCTGCAATCGGTACTCTGACTTTTTCATCATCGGGTTCGGCCAGTTCGAGCAGACATGACCCGAGCCTGAATGCTGCCAGGCAATCCCTTGACGATGCAGCTTGTACAGGAAGCGCTCGGCCGCGAGGCTCGCCCCTTGAACATGTCCATATTCGGCGGCGATATTGCCATTCATCGGATACATGCCGCCATGGCATCCCGCGCACCAGAAGAGCTGGTCGACGGGCAAATGGGCGCTCGCGGCGACACAGTCCGCAGCGCAAGCGGCTTGCGCAATCGGATTGGCGAAGACAACGACTTCTGGGTTGAGGAGAAAGGTCAGCTCATCATTCGACCAGAGCGGATCAATCTCGGTCAGATAAAGAAGATCAAAGTCGGCCACTTGCATGCAGCCAAAATCGGTCAGTAGGTTCATCCAATAGATGAGCGGATACATGTAGTAATGGACGTGCCAGGAGCCGGTATCGTCATCATTGTCCGATGAGCCAACCTTTTTAGATCCGACGCCGAGCCCCAGATCCAAAGTCATGCCACCAAGATTGGAAAAACAATACGGCTTCTTGGTCACGTCCATCAATCGGACCGGCTCCCAGAACCCGACCGAGAGACCGACGCGCACAAAAGGCGGGGCGGACATCGGGCAGACGCAAATCGGGCTCCCCGGATTGCTCGTATCCGGCCGATCAGACGGCCAGATCGGAATGGCGCCCAATGAGATTGGAAACAGGCATGACCAGCAAATATCTGTGATCGGATTGACGAACGTTCCGCCGCATTGTGCGGCTTGCGCCCGCGCTGGGGCGGATGAGAATGACGTGATCATTGCCGCCAGGATCAGTGTGCGTATGAGCGCGATCATGGCGTCACCTCTTCAACCAGAAGCAGATCGCCATCACGAGAGACTGTTGCGGGCACCTGGGTGATGCCAAAGGTGCCCGTGAGCTTGCCGCCTTGATCAAAGAAGACCTGGAAGCCCCAATTTCGGGTGAGGTCCAAAACCGGGCCATTCACCAAAATGGCGGAAACTTGAACCCCGCGGTTGTCAGTCTGAGCTCTTGCCCAACTAACTTGTTCAACGTCATCGCCATCAAAGAAGATGAGGCGTTGGCGCATGGGCGTGTAGTCGAGCGGATTGAACGCATCGCCTGCACGCGCAATCATTTGGCCATCTGGTGTGGTGATGTCTTCGACCAACGTAACCGTCGGATCATAGTGGAACGCCCGCGGGGTGATGGTTTTAGAGATTCCTGTGACCGCAGGCGGGCGTTCCATTCTAGCGACCGACCGGTCGCGTAGCACTTGATTGATCCGGTCGACTTCTCCGGTTTCTTCCATCGCAGCAAACTTGGCCGCGATCTGGGCAAAGAGGTCTGGTTCGGTGACGGGGAAGAGTTCCCCTCTGACCCCAAGGTCTTCAGCAAACGCAGCGTAACTACAGCACAGGGCGAGCGACGCCGCGCACAGCATGGCGCGGGACATAACCAATCTCCCCATATCTGGAATCAAAACTGTCTTTATGCGGTGTGGTCACAAAATAGTGGCCGGGCGGAATCAACCCACAGGGTCCAAGGCTTAAAGGATCACCAGCCTGGCTCACCTCTTTGGCAATGGCGATCGTCACGCCATCGAGCACAAAACGACGGTCCTCACAGACAATCGTGTCGCCAGGCCCGGCCACGATCTGTTTTACGAAAGAAATGCCATCATAGTACGCATTTTCAGGCGGCCAGAAATCGACATAGTCGCCGACAACCGGTTCAGCGGTTTCATCGATCACATAAGCCCAATGCGGCAAGGACTCCGTCCAGTTGAACGTCACATACCAGCTGCGTTCCCACGCGGCGGCGGCTTTGACGAAGACCGCGAGCGCGATAACACTGGCGAACGCGGCGAGTCGTCCCCAATTGCGATTGAGGCTCTGGCGTCGATCGAGCGCGTCAGCCATCATTGGCCAGTCTCCTCTGTCAGCGGCGATGACGGACGCAGCTCCGCAGCGAGCGCCTCAGTTTGCGCAGCCATATCTGACATCAAACGCTCCGCGCCCGATGTATCACCAAGCGGTGGCAGGCTTTGCCCGCGCGCCCGCGCCATGGCTTCAGCCTGCTCTCGCGCGATGTATCGAATGTCGCTGGTAAAGTCCGGCACGCTCGGACCGATCACCGCTTCAGACGCGATGACAATGACACCATTATTGCCGGCCAGCTCTGCAATCGAGGTTTCGACCGCTGCCAGATATTCTAATGTTCGGGTTTCAGCTTCGGTCTGCGTGATGTCGCGGCCGACGACCGACATCATGTGTTCTTCCATCAGCGATTTGACAGACACAGATACAAAGACGGGCGGCGCGGGCTGCCTAACCACCATGACCACGGCAGCGAAACTTAGAAGACATGCCAAGGCGACACCAATCACGGCGATGCGTTTGGTCATCATATCGACGTGACGATGGACGATGACAGGCATCTGATCGCTCATGTCCGCACTCCCTTCTTCTCAAGGGTGCGGCGATCAACGGCGCGGACGGCGCCGTTTAGCCCGGCGAAGCTCAAGACGGCCAGAACGATACCGCGTTCAAAACCGGCCGCCCGAGCGCCTGTGGCCTCGGTCATTCGCCGGGTAAAATTCTCGATAAACTCCGCCGTTGCCATCAGGCTGAATCCATTGAGGATCAGAACCAGCAACATGATGAGGCCGATGGCGAGGAGGATACAGGTCAGCGCCTCGCCAAGCATGGCGCCGACCAGCCGAAGACGACTATTCCGCAGCATGGGCGATCTCCCGTTCTGGAACGCGTCCGAATGCGATCGATTCAACCGCCTCTTCCGCCGTCATGCCGCTCTCTTCAAGCCGCTCGATCTCTGCAAATGTCTTAGCGTCGGAAGAGAACAGCGTGACAGAGAACCTGTCCAATGCGAGCCGCCCGACATGTTTGCCCGCCGGCCCCATGAAATACATTTCGGAATACTCTCCGGATGAGACCGACAGCGACCGGATCACATCGGCATCATGTTCCGTGAGACTGAGGCGTTCGGATTTCAGCACCTGAGCCACCGCTTCCGGTTTAAGGCGCAGGATTATGGCGTGGTCTGAGTTCTCAAATGCGGCTTGCGCGCCCGTCGTGCGATAATAATCGTCAATGCCTTGCGTGCCGGTGATCAGTGCGCCGCCATATTTACGACAACGCCGGGCAAATCCGGCAATGAATTGACCGGCCGCGCCTTTGCCTAAGAGCGCCCAAGCCTCGTCGATGACGAGCGCCATACGCTCGGAGCGATCGCGCATCATGCGCTGATTGATTAGGAACATCAGCGCCAGCATCACAACGGCGCGCAGCTCAGGCTTGGATTCCAGATCCTTCATCTCAAAGACAGTCAGCATGTTATCGATGGCGAGCGTGGCGTCGCCATTGAAAAACGGTCCAAACAGTCCAGCACTCGTAAACGGCTTCAAAGCATTAGCGAGTTTCTCGCCCTGACGGCCGTCGCTTTTGAGATTGGCGGCAACATCATCAATGCCGGCACGCACACCTTTCGCATCCCACACCTCGGCGACCGCGCCATCAATCAATCCGCGTTCTTCCTGCGATGCGTTTTCTTCCCCCTTCGCCATTTGTTCGATCATGGCGCGGACGAGATTGAGACTGTCGGCTTTATAGTCAGTATCTTGCGCCGCGCGCGCTTCATCGAGCAGTGAGAACGGATTGATGCAAATATCCGCCTTCAGCGTGAAACTGACATGCCGACCTTCCAGCGCCTCACACATATGTTTGAAACTCTCGCCATCATCGATGACGGCGACCGCCGTGCCCGACCCACGAAGCCCGGTCACCAATTCCTGCATCAGAACAGATTTGCCCGACCCGGACGAGCCGATAATCGCGACATTATGATTGCCCTCGCCTTTGTTCCCAAAAGGCGACCAGAAGAATGGCGCGCCGCGTCGCCCAACCAGCATCAAGTCGGGAATATTCATGCCAAGATATTCGCCCTGGAGCGGCGCAACCTGGACCGCGGTGTCGGTGACCATGTATCTGAGGCGCCGAAGTTTGTTCAGATCTTCGCCAAGCCCGTCGGCGGTGGAAAGCGGCAAGCAGGCGGCCAAAGTTTGGGCACAGACAAAATGGTCTTTGGCCAGTTCCCAACCCATGCCGCGATAAATGCTCCGGACGGCGCGTTCTGCGGCTTCCGCCTCGCCACCACGAGAAAACACCATCACGAAGTAACCGGCGCGAACAAGACGCTGACCATCGCGTAAACGCTCGCGCACCCATTTCCAATCTTCCGCTTTAACTTTCAGCTCGGGCAAGAAGCGGCCAAGATTTGTGCCCGATTGCTGTTCGGCGCGCCCAAACTTTTGCCCCGCCAAGTCGACGCCTTTTTCTTTGGCCTGGAAGGTAATGCAGAGACTGGAGAGCACCGGACATGGCAGACGCAATTGATCATTTAAGGGATGGCCAATCGCCTGGCTCATCTCGCTCTGATGGAACCGATCAGGAAACTTGAACGCGGAAAACGCGCGCACATCGAACGTGTCGAACCGAAACTGCTCAAGACCAACTTCGCCGGGCGGCGCGAACGGCGAACGATCTTCCGGAGAGGTGGTTTCAAACAGGATACGGCCGCGTTCGATCCGCGCGGTCGTATCAGGTCGGACGATTTGCCGGTCGATCAGTTCAGCCGGATCATAGCTCGCTTTTGAGCGCGCAACGCCAATGCGCGGATTGAGTACATCATCGAGCAGACGGATGAGGGCATCGGGCGACAATTCGCGTGATGCTACGCCAAGATTTTTGAGCGCTTGAGAGACATTGGCTTTCAGGGTGATGAGCGTTTCCAGCGTCTCGGGGCTTGCTTCACCTTCCAGGCCGAGCGCCACAAACACTCGGAACTGTCTTGTAAACATCGGCGCATGGGCGGAGAGGCTATCGAACGCACCACGCCGGAAGTGATCAACCCGATGCTTGGCAAGTTTTGCAAAGAACGGGCTTGTCCCTCCGCGGGCCGTTGCCCAGCTCGTCAGGACCGGATCGATACGAGGGCTCGCCCAATTTATGATCTGAAGATGGGCTTTGTCCGGGATCGAGTCGGAGAACATCTCCGCAAGTACCGAAACCACGGTCTCGTCAGCGCCCAGGAAGGGTACAATTTCCAGGACCCACCCGACCGAGGCGGCATTGATATAGATCCCGTTATCACTATCGTGGACGCGGTAAGGACACATCTCAGACAATCGATCGAGGCTGGTCTCCTCACGTACGCGGTCAAACATCGAGCCTTCGCCGGTCAGGGCCGCGCCGAGACGGTTCAGGAGACCGAGCGGATCAGTCGTCATGGCTCTGATCCAGATCAGCGGTATTGTAAGTAGTCGGAGAAACGGTTCGACGGATAACGCGTGTCGTGGTTTCACCGATGCCTACAGGTAGACTGGCAGATGCGGTTTCATCGGTGTCAATAAGCGACGTCGGTGCAGTCGGACCGTCAACCAGCGATGTCGACTGTTCTGGCGTCTCCTCGACCGGACCCTCGATCCATTCCCCGGGTTTCATAACAGCGTAGATGGCGCGGGCGCCGTGGAAATGGCCCGACGCATCAATACTCGGGGCGAAGACGATCCGCGCAATCTCATCTGCGGTTCGCGCAGGCATGGCGCTCGATGCGGCAGAGATCGCAATCCGATCGGTCTCTGCAGCAATGGTCTCGCTCGCACTGCCAATGCCGCGCATGGACGGCGCCCCAACCAGTTCAGCGTCTAACGTCGCGATATCGGCGCAAACGCCATCGACCCTTGGACATGACCAGGTGCCGGCCACGTTTTCGAGTTTCACCGCGCTGGCGCAGCCGGTGACGCCGGTCATGGCAAACAGGCTAGAAATGAGCAGAATGTGTTTCACTGGGGGACCTCCTCATGGGTTAACCCGGCTTCGAGCCAGGCCCGCAATTGCTGTGTCGATTGAAAGCCCGCCATGGTCGCGCCATCGGGCCGCATGAAGGTCGGCGTGCCAGACATATTGATGGCGCGGGCGGCGGCGATTGCAGGTGTCACCACATCCCTGTCACACGCGCTGACAGGGACTTGTCTCGTGGCGTAATAGCTCTGCAACGCCGCTTCCGGGTCGTCCGCACACGCGATCGCATTTGACACATCTGCGGATTGGCTCATGCCGACGAGAAATTCACGCACTTCAATGTCGGGCGCATCGTGCAAGGCGTCAGACAGTCTTCGGCAGTAGCCGCAATTAATGTCGGAAAAGACCGCGACTTGATACTTGCCACCCTCATTGCGCAGGATCGATGCTTCGAAGGGGAGATCGCCCCACGTCACACCGACTTGAGTTTGAGATGTAAGATTTGGCCATGCTTCCGGCCGCAGCGTGGCGAGCGTCTCTTCTGTAAGATCGCGTTTGCCTTCAAGATCGTAGACCCGGCCGATAAAGGCATGCCGCGCGTCTGGATCAACATAAAAGACCGCCTTGCCCGCCACGACCTGGCACAGCGGCCCGAAGCCGTCGCAGGAGACCTCATCGACTTGCGTTTCCGCGAAGCGAGCCTCGACGGCAGCGCGTGGATCCGTTTGCGTACTGGTTTCCGTTGCGCCGCTGCTGCAGGCGGCGATGATTAGCAGACTGATGGGGCACAAGTTTCTGATCAGCATGTCGTGATCTCCAGAACAGGTTTTGTCGAAGTCGGTGTTGTCTCTTCGCGCGTGATCACCACCAGCGTCTCGCCGCGATGAAAGGCGCGCTGGACGTCTGCAGGTGGATGAAGGACGGGCTCGCCGAAACGCGCGATGAGGCGGGAGAGAACGCGTTCGCTGATATGTGCGCCAGCGCCTTGGGGGAGAAGCGCAGCGGCCGCGATCAGGCCGGCGAACCCGAAGAGGATGAGAGAAAGGACGGGAGGCAGCATCAATCGTCTGTCCCCCGCGCATAAAAGCCCGACAGGAAAACAATCTCGACATCGATCCCGGTCGGCATTTCAATGACAGGCTGGTATTGCTCGGCCCGGTCGATCAGATAGTCCGAGACCGTATCGGCCGCCGTGGCGAGGCCTTCGCCCAATCCGCCCGCGGCGATCTCACCCGCCGACAGTGGTTCCTGGCCGATGACGGTCGTGACGCCGCTACCAGATGCGCCGCCACCAAATACTTGATCGGTGTTGCGCGCGATGCCACGCCCGAAGCCGCCAACCACACCCGCGACCAAGGCTTTTGAAACAATGTCACCTTCGCGGGAAACAACGCGCCCGCGTACGCCGACCTTACCGAGTTGGGCGATATAGCCCTCGACCGGGCTTTCGGCGACTTCGCCGTCTTTTTCGCAGGTGATCTTCTGCAGTTTGACATAGACCCGCTCGGACGAAAGTTCCGCATGCGCGGCGCCATTCACAAGGCAGCCCGTCAAATCGACATCAATCTGTGCCCCGCCTTGCATGACCGACTTTGCCGGGCTGGTGATTCTGAGCAGGACCGGCTTTGGGTCGGCGGACAAACGCACGCCCGTCGACATGTCGACGCCGACCAACACCCGGGCCGAGGCATAGGCATTTGGCGGCACATAATCACCGCGCGCCGGATCAAAGACAGCCGGTTGCAATACGCCTGTCTCCAAACGATCAGCGACCGGGTCAAAGCTAATGATCTGTACGCTTCGGGGTTCTGGTTGTAACTCGGTGGTGGGGACGATCGTGCCGGGAGAGTTTGGGCTCCCCGGCACGATCCCCTGCCGCACAAATGGATCGCCGGCGGCAGAACCTGACGGAACCGGAGACAAAGGCGCGGAAGTCGAGTCTGAAAGGGTTTGCGATGTGGCCACCATACCGGCCATATCTTCAAGCATGGCGACAGCATCATCTTGTGTTCGGTTAAGCTCATCGCGCGCGGCTGCAAGTTCTACATCCTTGCGCGTCACCGTCTCTGACAAGCGCCGATTGCTTTCTTCCAGCCGTGACACGGCCCCTTCCAAGGCGCGCAGGCGCGTACCGGTCTCGGTCAGAAAATCATCAGCCATACCGGGTGGATTAATGACATCGGTCATAGCGCGGCGTTTGCGCAAATCCTCGGCGCGCGATTCATTGTTACCGCTATCGCCCGAAAAGACCCAAAGACCCGCGGCGATGACAGCCACACCAGCTGCGGCCCCTAAACCTAGACGCTGATTGCGCTGGCGTTTCTTATTGGCTTCGCTCATTGCGCAAAGGCTCCTTCACCCCGATCGACAATGAGGATTTGCGCTGTCTCGCCGGATTGAAGTGTGCGCGAGCCTTTCAGCGTCACCGAAAGAACGCCCGGCGCCATAAATACCGCTTCATCGACACTGACAGCGCCCGGAGTGGTATTACGAACGTTCAAAACGCGGCCTGTCAGATCGTGTCCTTCATAGACCGCGCTCACAGACAGTCTCAGCGAGCCAGCTGCGCGTTCGCGCTGATAAGGCCGCTCAATGCGATATCCATCCACAGTCAGCCCAGACCACATCGCCCGTGTCAGGCTTACGATCCTTGTTTCTTGAGGCGTGGACGCTGCTCTCGCTTGCGCCGCTCTTAAGGTAATCTCAGGGTTGCGGATCGAGATCTGCGTACTTGGCACTTCGCGGGCGGCCAGTTCAACTTGATAGGTGAACCCTTCTCGTGTCGTGACGAAAAAGCTGGCCGCCGAGGCGCGTTCGCCGCGCCGAGGATCTCGGGTGAGCGTTAGATAAAGATCGCCTTTGGCCGGTTCATGGACAATTGAAAAACCGGGTCCATCGCCGCCTTGACCCATCTGGACCGAAGCAGCGGCATCGCCAATAAAACTGAGGCGCGTGACGCCAGTGGCGGATACATAGCCCGAAATAACCTCACCGTCGCTCGCTTCGAGTAATTGTTGCGCTTCAGCGGGTATAATGATCGCCGCGACGGCGAGGCTAGAGAGTAAGTATCGGGTTCGCATCACTCTGCGTCCTCCCTGCCAACAGTGAGAGGCGCTGCGAGACTTTCCGCGTCATCGGCCTCAATCGGGTAGAAGTCTTCAAGCTGCAGCCGCATGGCGGCGTAGCGCCAATCAGCGGCAAACACTTTGGGGTCCTTGGAAACACGCTCTGGCCCGAGATATGTGTGCAGCTCGCCGCGGATCTCCGAGTAAAGACCTTCTGGATCGACGAAAATCTCAGTTGGATAGAAAACGGTCGCGGATTTCGTTGCGAGCAGCCTGCGTTCGGTTGCAATCAGCGCTGCTTCAATCTCGCCATGGGCGGCCGGATGAGCCAGGCGCAGGATGTTTTCTCGGAAGTAAGAGAGATTATGAGGGTGGCGATTGAGGAAGAGGTTCGCGACATCGCGCGTCACTTGTTCTAGATATTCTGCAGACGGCGCTTTCGAGGACACTGACGCATCCGCCGTCAAAGTCGGCGTCAGAATGATTTTTGTGTCGCGGGTCGCGAGCACATATGCCTGCAAAGCAACGCCGAGCGCGAGCACCATGCCGCCGACAGCCAGCATGTTGCGTTGGCGCAGCGCTGTTTTGAGCCGGGCGTATGATACAGACGTGTCCATGGCTCAGCCCGCCAGTTCGCGCTTATAAGACGCGAGCGTTCGTTTGAAGGAAAAAAGGCCGCTCGGCGCGATCCAGTAGAGCGCGTAGCGGAGGATGTTGAGGCTTTCGCCGCGCTTAAAGCGTTTCAAAAGCTGAACGCCGATGAAACCGGCAATGATGCCTTCGACGAAACGGGAGAAGACAATGCCAATGGCGAATCCGCCAATCAGGACGCAGAACTCATCAATCGTCCAGAACGCCATCTTTTCTGGGTCGTCGAGCGTCGATGGAATGCGGTATCGGTCTGCCTGCGCCATAATCACCTGGTCTGGGATGTTCGACGCCGCGCCGGTTCTGCCATGTTCCGAGCGCATTGCGTTGAATGAAAAGTCCCAGGCTCCTTTTCGTTAAAGTTGAAGGATTAAATCAGCGCCGTAACCGACGACTGGACGATGGGGCCGCCAATACCGGCGGCGGTTCCGACAGCAATGGGCACGCCCACATGACCGAGCGACCAGCCGCTCGTCGCCATGCGGATGACGCCATAGCCAAGCGACACCAGAGCCGCGAGCTTGCCCGCTGAACCGTTGATGTAGCCCGCCACAGTGGTGACCGCCGTGTCGAAAGTGGTGTCCGCACCGGCAAGGGCCGGAGCGGCGAAGAAATACAGAATGGCGAACAGGGTCAGAAGAGCGAAAGCCGCCCACTGAACCGATTGCTCACCATGCTGAAAGATCAGTTTTTGATGCATGATTTGCTCCTTTCATCCGCCAAACAGAAGTGCTGGCGAGAGGAAGCAAATCCAATTTATTTAATTCGATCAACGCAGTAATTTGATTGATAATTATGCTGATCTGGCAAGTGCTTTGCCAGATCGGCAACACTTTCTCTGATCAATAGATTTGAAAAAACGCGTATATCACATAAGCAGAACTTCTCTCGCGATGGGAGAAATGAGTTTGCTGATTTGGAAACCACTTTGATTTTACGGCATGCGTATTGCCAGTTTGGCATCATCAAATCTTTGTTTGAGACGCTTCAGATCAGGATACGGCAAGACGTAGAGCGTGTTATGGTGAATCCAAGACGGTTGGAACCGAAAATTAACCACCATCAATCCACGGGAGACGCCTATGTCGACGACTGCCATGGCAAGGCATCAAATCAAGCTTAGTGGTGACGTAGGATTTCAGAGCTGCCTCAAGCGCGCACGGATACTGCTGGTCACCAATGGCATTGGGTCTGGACAATTGAGTGAAGTCGCGGCGTTCGGCTTACGAAACACTGCGGTTGAAAACATCCTAGATCACTTAGACGACACGTGTTGCCTGCCCACTTCCCCGCACGCTCGCCCGCCCCAAAAATCTTTGTTCGAGGTGACAGGCTCTGCGTCTTGCGACCTTTTGACACTGAAACAAGATCTCGCGGAAAAAGGCGCAACTGATTGCTCGTTGCGCTCGATCGTTCATGCCGCCATTTGCAGCCTATCTGAGAAGAACAATTACTTTATTGAATCTATTCACCCAGAAGATGATTAACACTAATATATATTTACGTTACCTCCGAATTAATATAAATACCCTTACTTTATTCACTGTCTTCACTTGCCAAATTAAAGATACGCCCACATACTATTCTAAGTATAGTTGGGGGACGCACATGAGTGAGTCTGATTTCAACGACGAGATTCCGTGTCCAGAGCTTGCCCAGTTTATTGGGGATCGCATTCGCATTGCCCGGAAAGCAAAAGGCCTGACCCAAGGCAGAGTCTCAGAAATGCTCGGCAACAAGTCACCTGCAACGGTGAACCGGTTTGAGAACGGCGAACGACCACCGAGTATCGAACAACTGATTGACCTGGACGCAGTGATTGACCTCGATCTGCCCAAGATGTTCCGCGACCTAACTTCTGACCAAGAACCTGCTGACGAAACGGAACTCAGGGTTGAGCGCGAACTTCTGCTTCACCTAATCCGGGAAAGAGCCGACGAGGTCAAAGACCCTGTTCTTAGCAAGCTCATCATTAACAGCATCAATCTGCTCGATGCGGATACACTTAAAAGCCTTTTGGATGAAATGCGGAGGAGCCGGGCCAACTCACTTCCAGCAGAGTGATCCGACTCGTGTACGGACGTTTATTCTAACAACCTCGTCTCCTGTACTTGTCTTTTTCAGGCGCCTGTGGATAAGTGTTATGGCATTGGATGGATTGCTTCCCAGCTCTGAAAGGAGTCGGAATGACAATCGCTACACTTTCCCATTCGATTATTGGCGCTTCTCTCAAGATGCTTGTCTCATGAATACGCTTTATCTGCTTATGGCGCAATACGATGCGCAAGTAATCGTTCCGGCAGAGAGAGTTTGCCGGGATTACTTTGCTCATCTGTCGTATCAGAAATTTTTGCGCAAAGTAAACTCCAAACAAATAGACTTAACGCTGACGTACGCCGAACAGAGTCAAAAGAGTTTCAAGGGTGTCCACCTGCAAGATTTGGCTGACTACCTCGACCGACGGCGCGAGATAGCCTTAAGGGAGACAAGAGCGTTTCATTGACTTCGGAATCGCCGAAAACTCCAAAAAAGTTGAGGTTCCGCGGATGCTCGGGATTATGCCGTTAGGTGAGCATAACCAGATGGGGTGGACGAGAGCGGCTCAGGAAGTTCACCGGCATGGGAGATCAATATCTCAGGAAGCTTCTCGTATTTCGCATGACCTCACGCGTGAGAGCGGCCAAGGCGCATTCGGAACGGGCGGATCGATGGGTTGCCGGTCTACTCGAGCGAAAGCCAGTTCGTCTCGCAACCGTCGTCATGGCCAACAAGACGGCCCGCATCATCTGGGTTGTGCTGACACGAAACGAACCCTACCGAAACCTGAGTGCCGCATAGGCGCCTGACGCACGAAAAGGACACACGAACTTGCAAGTACGATAAGACATGATGGCAATCCGGGTATACCCGGGAACCGAGATACCCCGACTAATGTCATGGACATCGAATGTCCGCAAAAGAGAATGGGGCTTGGTTCGCGCAAACCACCAGGGCCAGCGGCAATTACCCCGCGATCAACAGGCCGGACAGAAGACCGTACCAGACAAAGGCATGCCGAAACGTCAAAAAGCCCTTGCAAAGCAGGAGCCATCCACACAAGACATTACGTGGCGATACCGATTGGCTGTCATGCAAGCATCCGCGAAACTCCGCCAGACTTACTAAACGAACGGAAGGTCTGCTGTGATTGATGACGAGGTTCATATCCAGATCCGCGACACAAACTTTCTGACATCCTCAGAAATGAACCGCATCATAGAGCTGATCGAAGCAAACTATGACGAGGCCGACCCAACCTACATCGATAAAAGCGTGGGAACGCCGATATGTATCGCGTTCGCCTCGAAATCGTCGAAACTGGTTGGCTTCGGTGAGACCAGGATTATGCCACTCACGCGCTGATCTAACCAAGAAGCAGTTGCTTTGGCCGGAATGAGTTGTGTGGATCCGACAGTCCGCCAGCGCGGATTGTTCGCCCAAATGGCGCTGCACGTTTTGAGCGAAGGTGGAAACACCTCGTCTGACAGCCCTATCTTTTTTGCCGGAGAATGGCGCACGCAATCTATTATCGAACGATCGCCAAAACGTCTCCCGCTTGTGTGCCCGCGCCCGGCATACCTCTGTCGGACTGGCACCAACAAACGTTAGGAGCGCTCGCCAGGGTTTTTGGCGTCTCATTGGAGTTGCCAAGTGGGGTCGTGAAAGGCCAAGGTCGTCCGGTTGGCTACCCGAAACTCGCGTTTGAACCGACCGAGAACTGTTCCAACATGTCGACAGAGCCAATGGAGACAGCCTGTTAGCGGTTTGTTACTTGGCTCCCCAACGCACCAGATGGTTGGTGAGCGAACAAAACAAAGATCTTGGTCCTGGCTTCAGTCGTCGCCGGAAACGCCAGGGCGCAGGGTGCATTGTCTTTCGGCGCTTATTGGACTGAATGCCGCGCCGAGCTTTGGCGGCGTTTTTCTACGTGAGTACCTACTACGATAGTCACGTTTCGCGTAGAAATTGCAAAAAAAGAGCTCGGCATGGTTTTGTTTCTTTGGGTTCGCGAGTCTTACGATTGAGAAGACATGGAATTTCTATGCCGTCGAGCAGACTTTTTGAACGAGCGATAGCTGCAGGAGCGACCGTTACGGCGCAGCGAAAAACTGTTTGCGGTGTTTTGGAAGCGTCGAGTGATCACCCAGATGCAGAGGTAATTCTCCAACGCGTGCGAAAGCAAGACAGCAAGATTTCGCTCGCGACTGTCTATCGAACATTGAAAACGCTCACCGAGCTTCAGCTCGTATCAGCACATGATTTCGGCGATAGCCGTATGCGGTTTGAGGTAAAGGAGGTTGAACATCATGACCACCTCATCGATTTGCATAGCGGTGAGGTTCTGGAGTTTTACGACGCCGAGCTAGAAGCCCTTAAGCACAAGATCGCCGCCCGTCTCGGCTATAAGCTGGAGAGCCATAGCCTCGAACTCTATGGCCACTCAATTTCCGCCAAAACCGAACTCGTTGGTCGTCGCGATCCAAACTAGAAGTGGTGCGTGCCGCACACTCAAAAAAGAAAGTCAGACCTTCCATGCAACCGTTAAAAGTCCGCAATCGATTGGCCAAGATCTTTTTGGCCCAAACACAGAGGTCGGGGGCTTTTTAAGATGGCGGCAATGCTCAAATCTGTTTCCCGATGGCTACTCGCTGGTCCTGTAGCTTTAATCGCGGCAGTTTTAGTGATGGGGGGCAGCACTCAATTTCTACCTGTCGGACCCGCGGGCATCGATAACATACTGTTTCCCATATTATTATTCCCAGGCATCTGGGCGATCTTCTTTTTTATTGCGGTTATGTTCGATCATGTTTGGAAAGCTGCGCTGCTCATTCTCGGTGCTTCGGCGGTGCATGCGTACCTGCTGTTCACCGCATTCAGTGCTGGTTAGGAGAATATAAAATGAGTTTTGTCGCCAAAGCCACAACGCAACGCTTACTTGCAGTTCATGGCTGGTCCGGCACGATCTTGGGGCTCTTTCTATACTTGATTGTTGTCACTGGAGCTGTTGCTGTTTTTGCGGGTGAATTGCGAACTTGGTCGCAGCCGGGTCTAGACAACCAAGCCGTGTTCGACCGCCCGCTCAAGCTTGAACGCCCGCTTGCACCAACCCTGGCAAAGCTCTCAGAAAGTGTATCCGAAGCGTATAAGGAAGAGGTCCAGATCTCCGGGCGCAATGATGGGCAATTGCAGATCGTCTTTCATGGCCATGCAAAAAACGATCAAGGGAAAACAGAAGATACTCGCGTTCTGCACGTGCTTGATCCGAGCACCCATGAAGTGCTTAGCCGCGAAGAAGGATTTCAGTCTGAAATGCCCCCTCCTCCACGTTCTGCACTCATGGACTTTATCGTCACGCTCCATGTCAATCTGCACGCTCCGGACCCTTGGGGGCTCTATATGACCGGCATCCTGGGATTTGTGATGGTGATTGCAACCGTCTCTGGACTGATCCTTCATCGGCACATCATCACCGATCTCTTCGTGTCACCGCGTCTGTCTTCACGGCTGCTGAATAGCCGCGACCGCCATACCCTAGCTGGAACATGGAGTTTGCCATTCGGCTTCATTCTTGCGTTCACCGGAGCCTTCTTTAGTTTTGCTTTAACGATCGGTGTTCCGGTCCTTGCCTTCGCTGCATTTGGTGGAGATACAGATCGTCTGATTGAAGTCATTCAGCCGATCGAAATAATCGCAAAGTCTCCCGGGCAAGTCGCAAGCATCGATGAGATTATCGCCGACTCTTCAGCCCGTGTCGGTATCGCTCCAAGTTCCATTCGGCTGGCCGATTACAATGCCGAGGCCTTTAGCGTCCGTGTTAATCACTTACCCCTCGAGGGCGGGATTAATGGCGTTTCAAATCTATATGACGGATCGACCGGAAAATTTATCAGTATCGCGCCGTTCGTCGGAACCACACCCTCGGCTGGTTCAAGCTTCGCGTCCTTGATGGGGCCATTGCACTTCGGAAATTTCGGTGGATTGGTTTCTAAACTGGTTTGGGGGGCGCTTGGTGCTGCGCTTGCCTATGTTACCTTGTCTGGCCTCCAGCTCTGGGTCCGTCGCCGGGCCGAACGACCGGCATGGGCCTGGATGAACAATACCGTGATTTTGACGGGATACGGCGTACCGATAACCATGCTCGGGGCCGCTTTTGGATACTTCCCTGCGCTTGGTTTAAGCGCTGATGCAAGCTACTGGACTGCGTTGGGCTTCCTGGGGAGCGCTGCGGCATTACTGGTCTTGGGCGTGCTCGTGCGAAAGGCCGCTCGCCTAACGTTGATTCTTCAATGGACGATGATCCTCGCGCTCGCGCTCACCCCCTGTCTACGCTTGAGTTTCGGCGGTCACAGCTGGTTTGAATTGATGCAGAGACAGGATGTCACTTCACTCGCGATTGACCTATTATTTTGGATAGGTGCGATCTGGGGTCTTGTTTCCATGCTCAATATTAAACTATGGCCAAGCAAGACCGTAGAAACCCGAAGCGTTCCTGCAGAATGATGAGCCTCGCCAGCTTCCTGCTCGCAAGCGCGTTTAGCCTCGCAATTATATGGCTCCTTCGGGTTAGTGATGCCAAGCTCGCGCGAACCGCAAAGATCAAACGAATGCAGCTCAGCCCGACCCTGCGGTTCATTTTAGCGGCCTGCGTTTGCCTCCCGGGCGCGATCCTAATTGCCATCGGACATTCTGGCGTTTTCTTGAGTTGGTTCGGAACACTTACTGTTATTGGATGGCTGATCGCGTTGCAGCGACCAAGACCAGAGTCTTCTATTTCATAAGAATGAGCGGATCGGAGCGCGTATCCGTAGCTTAGCTTTAAGCTTGCAAGTTTATGGGCGCGCCAACGTCGTGCACTTGCGTCTCATATGCATATACTGCATGTAAGGCTAAACCAGCATTTTTGAGTGAACTTCCGTTGAGCCTCTTGTTTGCAGTAAGCCCCACCCACGTCCGAGAGGTAAAACAGTCGGGGCTATCTCGCCATGGAGAATGATCCGCAATTACCCCACGAATCGGTCGGTGCGCAGACTGATTTGCCTTCAAACGTTTCAAATGCCGAACAGGAGCTAAGTAACGAACAGAGGCTGGTCGAGCTTTATCAGCAAAGTGTTGATGAGCTCATCGCGTATCTCCGCAAAGTCTTCGGAGAAGGACCGCCTGAACCCAATGATGTTGCGCAACAGGCCTTTGAGCGACTATCGCGCCAAGAAGATCTTGCTGGGGTTAGAAACTTAAAGGCATTCCTTTGGAGAACCGCTCGGAATTTGGTGCTCACTGAGCGCCGAAATTCGGAGACACGCTCGAAGTATGAGTACGAGGTCGAACAACTCTATTTTGTTGCAAAGGGTAATGAATCTACGCCCGAACGAGTCTTAGAAATAAAGCAACAACTAGCGACAATAAATCGAACTTTACGCGAAATGCCTGAGCGACGCCGACAAGCACTGATTTGGAACCGTATTGAAGGGCTGAACGTCGCCGCAGTTGCGCGTCGCCTCGGCATTACCAGAGCCGGGGCGGCCAAACACATTGCGCGGGCAGCGCTCGATATCGATATCGCGTTGAAGCGCGACTTGGAGGAGACCCAATGACATTTGTGGAAAGTGAATTGGTTCCCGAGCAAATCCGAGAAGCCGCTTTTGAGTGGCGTGTTCTCCTCTCGTCTGGGGAACCAAGCACAGAAGAGCTCGCAGCATTCGAAGCATGGCGTCGTGCTGATCCATCACATGCCGATGCCTATGACCGGGCAGTATCAGTTTTGGGGGCTCTTGGAACGCTTAGTCCAGCTCAAATAGAGCCAGGAATCTATCCGGTCTATTTGAAGACACAAGACACGACGGATAGAGCGTCAATCTGGAGAAAACTAATTGGACGTAGAACTTGGACCGTTAGTGGGCTTATAGGAAGCGCGGTCGTTGCGGGACTTGGCTTGACCTTCCTACCCCAGCTGGTCACGGACTCGCCTCAAGAGATACGGACGGTGCAAACCAGCGAGATCTATCAAACCAAAATCGGGGAGATAAAGACGTTTGTCTTGTCAGATGCGAGCGAAGTCACGCTTGGTGCGGCGAGCCAACTCGAAGTCTCTTTCTCTGAAGACCAACGCAGTCTTACTTTAACGCGTGGTGCGGCCTTATTTGAGGTGGCGTCAGATCCAGATCGACCTTTTTCCGTCATGGCGGACGGAATGATGGCTACAGCGCTTGGCACAGTTTTTAGTGTTCGAAACAATGGCGGGACGGTTCGTTTAGCAGTGTCTGAAGGCCGTGTCGCAGCCAGCCATCCCCTGATGCTAAATGAACAACCGTCGAGCTTGACTATGCGAAAAGAGTTAGGGGCAGGCGAGCAAGTGTTTGCAACATCGCAAGTAGGTCTCACAGATGTTTCGACCTATCGTGAGCGTAGTTTTGCGGCCTGGAGAGACGGGCGGTTGACCTATGTTCGCGGCACACTTCAAGAACTGGTCGCTGACGCCAATCGTTATTCTGAAATGCCCATCCAGCTTGATCCGAGTTTACACGGCCTTGAGGATTTGTCGGTGATTGTTTCCTTTGATGCAGGCGATATTCCGACAATGATCGAGGCATTGCCGGACATGTTTCCGGTCAAGATCGATCAATCATCCGGAACCGAGGTCGTCATTTCAGCCCGCGGCGCGGACAATTGACGGATCGTCGAAAGCTCCAAAACGGATGCACTGACACTTTTTTGGTTTCTAGGTAATCTTTTGCAGCGTTCGCGAGTCTTTGGGGTGAAGAAGCGATTGAATATCAATCGCAAGAGTAACGCCAGGAGCTATCGCGTGGGTCTTCCAAATTCAAAATTCAAGCCAAAAACCGCTCTCTTTGCGGTTGCGTCAACACTTGCGCTCCTGTCGAGTCCTGTTGCCGTTCAGGCGCAAGACAATGCGTCAGTTCAGCAGCTAGTCATTGAGGGCGGGCCTTTGGCTGACGCGCTGATTGAACTCAGCGAGCTTTTAGAGATCAGTGTGATTGCGCCCGATCGCATCGTCCGCGGCAAGGTCACGGCGGGCGTTTCAGGCGCGCGCTCAGCAGAAGAAGCCCTCGCTCTGTTGCTAAACGGGACGGGACTTGAAGCGACACCACGCGGAGACGCTTTTCTTATCAAGGAAATGCAAACGCCGCCTGCATCGTCTATCACGACAAATGCCACAGAAGTCTCACAGTACATCGAGACTCCTCCCATCGAGCCATTGATCCAAGACGCAATTATCGTCGCGGGCACGAAGCAGAATTTGTCGGTTCAGGACACGCAAACCTCGGTCGCACTCATAACTGGTGAGCAAGCTGAAGAACGCGGGCTATTCAATCTGGAGGATTTCATTCTGCGAACGCCCAATCTCTCAACCGCTGGTGGCTCCCTTAACGACATTTCGATCCGCGGAATCAGCTTTTTCGGCGTCGGCGGCGCCGGCAGTGGCGTCACGGGCAACATTTACGTTGATGGTGCACCCAGTTCGTCCGTTACAAATGGGGGCGCTTTAAATCTGTGGGATGTGGAGCAAGTTGAAGCGCTACGCGGACCGCAATCCACCGTTCAAGGTCGCAATGCTCTAGCGGGGGCGATTGTCTTCGAGACCGCCGATCCAGAATATGATTTCGGCGCGGATGCCCGCATTATAATTGGCAATGAAAATTCGCGGCAATATTCTGGTGCCGTGACGGGGCCCATCATTGCTGATCAGGTCGCATTCCGCCTCTCCGCGGATTATCGGGAAGTGGACTTTGAGGTCATCAATCAGCTCGATGGGAGGGACACGCGGCTTCAAGAGGGTTTGACGCTTCGCGGAAAGTTGCTCTTTGAACCCAAGGCGCTTGAAGATCTCAGGGTAGAAATCACCGGAGAATATATATCCACCGATACCGCAGATCTCAATTCTGTCTCCGCCCCCGTCCCCATCAGCGACCCCGCCTTTGGCGATTTTGACCCCTTCGGTAATGAGAGCTTTGCCGGCCGAACAAATATTACCAATATCGAAACGACCCGCTTCATTGCTGATCTCGACTATCAGGTAAACGATCATTGGAGCGTTAAGGTTCTTGGCACCTATGAGGAGGGTGATAGCGAGATAGATCTGGGCGACTCTAATTTCGATTTTAATGTCGCCGAAACCTATACGGCCGAATTGCGGGCCAATTTTGAATATGACAGTATTACAGGCTGGCTTGGAGGCTATGTTTTCGATAGCTCGCTTGATACCACCAGGCTACAGGAAGTTGCCATTCCGTTACCGGTTGTTCCCACTGACTCTCGGTTGAATTTGGTGGCCGACGTCTCGGGTTTTACAGAGAACTACGCAGTTTTTGGCAACGTGACCTATACGTTGACCGACAAGCTTACGATCGATGTTGGTGCTCGTTATGATTGGGAAAGTCTTGAGTTTCCTGGATTAATAGGCACTTTGACGGTAGCCCCATCCGACTGCATTATCGCGCCGTTCATCCCTGAAATAGGCGGGAGGCCATGTGCAGAACCTTTTCTTGGTTTATTCGGCGATGGCGTGCGTTCCGATACAAGCTTTGAAGCGTTCCTGCCCCGTGGCACCGTCATCTACGATTTTAATGATGATCAATCCATCTCGCTCAGCGTTTCGCGCGGCTATCGGGCCGGCGGCGTCGCGTTTACAACAGCAAGCAATGGCGCACCAATCATCAATCAATATGATCCTGAATATCTCACAAGTTATGAGCTCGCATTTCGCAACGAATGGCCTGATGCTGGCATTACGTTGAATGCCAATATTTTTTACTCGGATTGGAGAGACCAACAGGTCGAATTGCCGGGGGAAGCCGGTAATTTGGTCGAGCGCTTCATCCTTAATTCCGGAGAGTCGGAGCTTTTTGGGGCTGAGTTCGCGGCACAAGCTGAAATAACAAAAACGCTCTCAGTATTCGCCAATATGGGCCTATTGTGGACAGAGTTTACCGATTTTCCGTTTGCCGTCGATGAGAATGGTGACCCGCAAAACCCAGCTGATCCGCAATTTGCAAATCTCGACGGTAATCGCTTTAACAACGCTCCGCGGTTCAATGCGGCAGCGGGCGTGACCTATCAGGACGATCAGGGCTTATTCGCGAACACAAATATCAGCTACTCTAGTGCGCAGTTCTCTGACATCCTGAACTTGCAAGAAAACCGCGGTGATGAGGCTTTTTTGGTCAATGCCCGAGTAGGGTACGACTTTGGTAGTTTTAAAGTTGCCGCATTTGTCGACAACCTCTTTGACGACCGGGTAGTACTGGGGCGCACCACATTCACCGTCCCAGCGAATACAGGTGTGTTGGTAGAAAATGCCAACCCGCGGTTTACCGTGAATGAACCGCGTTTGTTCGGTGTGGAGTTAAGAACCAGTTTCTAACACCTCAGATGTGATCGATTTGGGGGGGCGTACAGTTTTCTGTCGAGAGCGGTTTTGGCAATTTCTAGTATTGAGAAATATTCGAATTCGCGCTGTTTCTAACGTCCTTATGGTGAGCAAAAGCGGACATAATGATATCCATTCACGTCGTGGATCCGTCACCACTGGTGGTGGGAATTAGTTGCGTATCAACACCTTCTCGATCAACGAAATAGACACATAACCCAGCAGGAAGATCGAGTTGTCCGACAATAACCAGCAGTAAGCCATTCAGTTCGTATTCGGAATGTGAAGCCAGAGATCGTTGAGTTTTCATGTCCAATGAGGACGGGGTAGGACTCGGTTCAGGATGGGAATGCCAATCACCTACATAGTGCTTTCCAGTTTTAAACTGTCTTTTGATTTCACGGATTTCTCTGCGACGATTGCCCCGAAACCAAAATCGACCTGCTCGAGCACCTCGATGAGGACCAGTGGCCTCTTCGATCCGCATAGTAGAGCCCGTAAATGTAGCGAACAGCTGCCCGCCTCGCTCTGGATCACGTCGGCCTATTTGACGACAGTTCATTAGGTGAGCGATGCTGGCCGGAGAAAAAGATAGCCGATCAACACCAGGCGCTAGTTGCAAGTTCGGGGCTGAATAATTCACTCCAATTCCCGCTTTGGCTGCTCGTAAAATGGCCAGTCTGCGGCAACTCGTCGGTTTCCAGGTTCGTAATCCTTTTGGGAGGTCAGCCAGCCGCTATTCCAAACGCCATCATGAGATGCGAGACGCTCGCCACTTGATACGAACACTTGTGCTACCGATTGTTCTTGATTGCTCAATACTTGTAGAGCGTGTTCAGCGACGGACGCACCGTGCGCCGAGAGTGTGGTTCCGCCGAAATCTGCAAAGATCGCGGCGCATCCATCTAAGTTGACCCAAGAGCTCGCTGGGTTTGGCCAGTGGGTCACGCTGGACCATTGATAGCCATCAGCTTCGAAGCCATCTCTAACTCGCCGCCCGCCTCTTCGAGAAACAAGCGATACCGATGCAATCGCATGAGGTTCGAACCACGCGGTTTGAAGAGCAGTTGAATAAGTGCCGGTGGCGTGAATATCATCCAGTAGTGACATTACGGGCCACTCACCAGAGCAGTTAATCACGAGATCTGCGCTGAAGATGCGTCTCAGCAGTTTTTCATTCGAAGCTTTGACCATTTGCTTCACGTAGCTCACGTCGCGAACATGTGGATGTCGCGCCTGAATGTGCAGCGCTAAGGCATGTGCTTTGTTCGCACCTAAGAACTGTCCACCAAGAACGTGACGCGAAGTATTTTCTGCGCTCAGATTGTCGCCATCGACAAAGACAAATGATCCGACTCCTGCGTCGGCAAGGTGTTGCGCAACGCTACTCCCTAGCGATCCGCAGCCGATGATACTCACCTTTTGTGTTTGACGTTTCACGACTGCGGGCACCAAGCCCCTGCCATGCACCCAAACCGCATCGCGGCGTTTCACTGTGTGAAGCGTAACTCCGCGTTCTTCTGAAAAAAGAACGCTTTCTTTTTGCTGCGTAGTCGCCCCCTTTTTATTGAACGCCCGCGCTACTTCTTTCTTCGCCAACTTTGAAACAACTACGGCTGCGAGCACCAAACCGGAAGCAGAAGGAGTTGCTATGATGATTGGTGTAGGGTTTTTACCCGACCTCTTCAGCACATCGTCGAATGCAACTCCGTGGCCGGACGAATGAGCAATATCTCGCAACTGCGCCGTGTTTTTTGGGTATTCAGACGGCAATAAAGGTTCGAGAAGCGGCAATAGAAGGCCAGACTGAAGATTCACAGTGTCGCCCCGTTTGACACGACATGTTCGCTGCAGCCACGTCTTTAGTTGATGCTCAGTCTCACCAATTATCCAAAGAGATTTTGAGCCTCTTCTACGCTTCCAAACTGGTAACTCACGGCAATTGCCCACAGCATCACACGTTGATACGACTAGTTCATCATCCGCCGCGATTCCCCAGTAGGCTAGAAATTCTGTTTTGAAATCATCCAGATTCGTTCCGGCCATGCCTTCCGAGATTATGCGATCTGAATCGATCAGTAATTCGTCGACTACTTTCGCCGGTTGAGCAGAATCCACTGTCGTTGTTGTCGGAACAGCGCAAATCACGCCATCGTTTTCAATATGGGGCCAGACCAAGACTTTGCTCGTATCAGGCCAAGCCACTTTAGGAAGTTCATATGGAAAACCTGGACCGGCAAGCAATAGCAACTCATTTTTGTTGGGACTCGTTAGGGCCCAACCGATTGTTACAGCGCGTTTTCGGAAGCGCTTGAGCGCCGATCCTTCCAACCTTTTCGCGCCATAAGTTTTGGTCAGATAAGCCTCAAAGCTCTCCATCCAGTTTTCTTTAGGGCTGTCAGAAGTTGCAGGCTCCATTCCGTTGATCCGAGCCCCTCAGCCGCTAGTCCCACCACCAGCTTTGTTTACGGGGTTTTTGGGCTCAAAGCCTTTGTCGCTGGAGTAGCTTGCACCCAAAGCGACCGCAGCGGACAATCCATCATTAGCGGCCTTGGTCTCTGTGGTTCCATTAACAGCCTCAATTTGATTTAGCGCTTCCTCAGATGCAAAGTAGCTATGGCTGAATACCTTTTTCCATGCCCTCGCGGTTTGCTCTGCTGAAACATCAGTCGCGCCGTCGAACAGCCGGGCTAGATCGTCGGTTGCTTTCTCTGCCGCTTCGACGAAACGGTCTAAGCGTAAGTCATCCTTATCGTCAGTGATCAGTACGCCATCGACGTAAACCTGTTTGCTCCAGCGGAGACTGTTAATGATAGCGCTCAGGGTTTTATAAAATGCCTGATCATCGCGGTCAGCAACAGGAACATAGTTGTTGACTGTAATCGCCGTAACGAGAAGACCGGCGGGGAACTTAGTCCCGGTCTTTAATGCCCGCACTTTGGCGAAATACTTCACCAAGCGCACGATCCGTCTCAGTTGGTAATCACCACTATTTTCCGGGCTCAAGTTTCGGACGCTGTCGCGAAACCATTGGTTCACAGCACCAGGGTCCGAAGACACCCACTCGTCGCCAATTGAAACCTCGTAGACATATCCAGTCCCTGCGGGAATACGTTTAAAAACAGGGAAATCGCACTGGTATCCTTCTGAGTAGACAACCCTGACACATTTGTTTTTGATATCGGGCGTGTTTACCATCGTCGCGGGGGAGGCCTCTTCAATAGCGTCTGCGATCCATCTTCGTGTGGTACGAGCTCCCAAAGCATCCGCTTCATCAAATACGACACCCATGTCTATATCGTAGCGGCTGGCTTCGTCTCCCTCAGGTGGATGGGTCATAGTATCCATCGCCTTGCCACCTTGATTGATAGTATCAACGATTTTCGGCTTCTTGTTTGCTTCGAGGCCGCGTTGAGCGCGTTTAAGGTTGAGGTCGCGTTTGCTCTCCATATCGGATTTTTGGTCCTTAGTGAGAGCAACATGCTCGATCTGAAACTTACGTAAAAGCGTATGACTATCCATTATTCTGTTTACCTTCTGTTCCGCCGCCGCTATGGAGATAAGGTAGAGCTCGGTGAAATTCAACGATCCCGTGAAAGAAAATAAAACTGCGTCGATGATTAGAGCATTTTTGTCATATTCTACGCTATTGTATGCGTTCGCCACCTATGGGTTCATACTACTCGTAGGGGTAGTGTTTTCGAGTTCGGATGGCGGGTTGATATCGTTGCTCATTTGGGCACGAAACACCGCGTTGTTCTTGTCTGTCATAATTGTTGTTTCGTTCGGCATCTCAGCGTTCAACTCACCCTGGCGTATGTTGTGGCGACGATATCCGAGATTGAACCGATGGCTTTATCCAGATCTGAACGGAGTTTGGCTCGGCGAGACTAGATCGAATTGGCCGGTGATTGAATCGACGCTCAAGCATGCGACATCTGAAGGAGCTATCCTCGCCGATGACCTAGCCACAATTCCTCTTAAGAGCGATCCCATAGCGGTTCAGATCAAAGCTCACTGGTTCGGTATGAAGCTACAGGTAAAGACAAGTGCGACCAACGGCGGTGGTAAGGCCGACGACGTAATCGCCAGCCGGAATGTGCGTGGACGAGACTTTGAGATTTCGTACATCTTCGAGCAAAGTGTACCTGACCCACTCCCTACAGATCAGGACCATCATATGGGCGCTGCGACCCTGGACGCAAAAGTTGCGGAAGAGACCGTACTCGAGGGAGAATATTGGAACAGGCGCTCATGGCGCAAAGGACTAAACGCAGCGGGCATTATGACCCTTCGTCGAGTAAGCGAAAAACACGTTCCTGCGGGATTTGACTTGCTAAGTGAGGCGCAAAGGATGGCTGCTGAGTCGAGCGAAACCTAATGTCTGGTTTTAGGAAACTGCCATCGTAGATCAGCATTTGTTTCGGAATTTTCCTGCTGTTGCCAGCTCTTGTTCGAAACACGTCATTGCAACTAGCCCTTTGTGACGAAGAGTGTGTTGTCTACATTTCAGCAAATGCGTCAGTCTTGCATGCTGCGCCCGGGTTTTGGTGAGTTGTGGAGTTAAAGTACAACAAAAAGTACAACACCTCAGTTCCGAGCAGCACTAATCCCTGATTAAAATTAGTTTTTTTACGGAGTCCGTCCAATCCATCATCGGCGCGACTGAAAACGTATAGTCTAGATCTCTATGCATCGTGTTTGTGGGTCTGCGGGCTGTGTCGCGCGCCTTGTGCCACGCGCATCTGCTTTGTGCACGGACTTTTATCGTCTTGGCGCCGCGGCCTGTCCCACCAGCGCAGAAATAACCGGGCCAGGACCTGACGCACCGTCGCCTATTGGCAAGGCCCGCCTCATCGAAGAAGCGTTTCGAAAACCTAAACCAAGCGTGGAATGGGCCGCATGACCGAAGATCAGATCCATATCGAAGTCCGCGAGACACGCGCGCTTTCGTCGAGCGACAAAAACGAGATCGTATGGGGACAGCCTCTTAGCAGTGGCCTGGCTGCCCGCAGCCCCAGTCGGCTGGTCGTTCGGGACGTGCCGCTTAGACGAACCTTCGCGCCGATCGCTGATCAGGTGAAGCGGCGCAAAAGGTTCGCATACAGTTTTGCCGCGATCAGCATTTCGGCTGATTGCGGGTCATAAGCCGTCGCGAGTTGTGCCTTCAAATTGGCGAGATCGAACAGCGTTTCGCGATCATCGGTGCGCTGGACCCGGCTTTCAATCCATCCAACCGCTGCGAGGCGCGTTCCAGAGGTCACCCCATTGACCTGATGCAAACTGGTTGAGGGATAAAGGATCAAATCGCCCGCATTGGGTTTCAGGCGCATCGATTGTCCAGCATGCTCAATTTGGAGTTCGCCGCCCTCATAATCATTCGGTGATGACAGAAAAAGCGTAAACGAAACGTCGGTTCGCATTTGCCCATCGGCATGGGGCATAAAAGCATTATCGACATGCAGACCATATCCACCCGTCTGCACCGTCTTGCTGACCAGGAGCTTTGAAAAGCGCGCGGGCTGAGCGGCGGCCTGCAAGACCGGATGCCCTGAAATTGCAGCCACAAGCAGGTCCCGAAGCTTCACCCCGGTCCGGCTTGTCAGGTCGGCTTGCATATTGCGCTTCACCGCCCGGGCCGTCTTTCCGGCGGTTTCTGCGCCATCCTTCCAGCGCACGGTTGAAATCAGGTCCTGGGCGGTTTGAAGCGCGTCCTCGTCGAGCGCATGAGCAATGGTGATGAGCATCGAATTCCTACTTGCGAATGATTTTCAATCTGGTCATAGTGGGCGTGTGGTTGAAGTAAACAAGCTAGGGAAGCATCGATGACAACAAGTTTTAAACGTTGGACCCAACTTGGGCTTGGCGCGGCGCTGGCGAGCGGAACGCTTGTCGCCTGCGGAAGCCCTGAAGCGCCGGCTGGCGATACGGAAACCGAGATCACGGCCGAAACGCCCCCCGCTCCAGCGGCAGTTGCGGGTGAAGGCGAAGGGGAAGGTGAAGGTGAAGGCGGCGAGGGCGAAGGCGGCGTCGCGATCTCGCAGGCGGCGACAGATCCAGTTGTGTTCTTGTCGGCTCTGGCGATCACGGAAGCACATATCATCGCGGCCCGCGACGCGCACGCGCTCGGCGAAAACGACGCTGCGGCAGAAATGTTCGCCCACCCCGTCTCAGAGGTTCTATTCGACATCCAACCGGTGTTTGAGCAACTGGGGGTGACCGATTTCAGCGATCTTCTGACCGAAACGTCTGCGGCGATCTTTGCCGGGGAGACCCCCGCGGAGATCGGCGTCCGCGCGGATGCGATTATTGCTGCGCTTCGGACCGCAGCTGAAAAAGCGCCGGCGACGGATGCGAGTGACGCCAGCATCGCTGCGGGCGTTGCGGTCGATCAAATCGAACGGGCTGCGGACATGTATCGCATCGCTTTAGACTCAGACGCGTATGAGCCCTACCTCGATGGCTATGGCTTTTACAAAGCTGGTGAAGCTGTGTTTTTGGAAAGCGCTGATGCGATTGCAGCAGAGGATACAACCGCTGCCGCCGCGATCACAGACGCGATTGCCACGCTGGCAGAGGCCTATCCGAGCGCCGTTCGACCGGACTCGCTCGATGCTGATTTGGCGGCCGTCACGGTTGCGGCATCTAATGCCGTGCTCGCAGTGCAGAACTAAGCCGAGATTTTTCTACTCGGCGGGAACGGCGGCGGCCTCTGGGTCTGCCGCCGCTTTCTTTGCAGCTGCCGCTTTTGCGCGCCGCGCCTGTTTGTCGACACGTTCGGCAGGCGCTAAGTATCCGGCCAAGACCGTCATGGCACCGCCCACGAGCATCGTCACATCAACCCAAGCAGCAACTGAGTGACCTGCACCGAGATGAGCGGGAAACCACTGCCCCGTTACCAGACCGTTGAGCACGGGTATGCCGATTGCCAGCCCGCCCGTCACGATGAGCAATTCGCGTGTGGTCCGATAATCGTCGCGGCGCACGCACGCATACAATAGGCCTAACGCCCAGACCGCAAAGAACGTCCAACCGGTCGCGATGATCCGCGCACTCTCCGTGCCGACATAGAGCTTATCGAGATAGAAAATCGCCATGGTGGCAACCGGCAGGCCCATGACGATCCCGGTATTGAAATAGCCCAAACGATTATAGAATGTCAGCGATTTATCGCCATCATTGCCGTGCTTACGTCGCTCAATCCACATCATCGATCCGAGCGCCGTGACAACGGCCAGCGACATGCCCAAAGCAAAATACAAGAATTTCAGCCAAATGCCGCCAAAGGTTCCATAATGTAGCGGGGTCACTGCGTTAGCGACCCGCATCGCGGCGGTTTCTTCACGGAAGGGGTTTGGCGCGCTAGGCTCGCCCGTCGCCCCATCGATCCAGATCACGTCAGAGAATGTCAAACGGCTGGTCGCCGGGTAGAAGACGTCAAACTCGGCGGCGGCATCGCCATAGTTCCGCATAATCACCATATACGGGTCTTTGCCGGACTCCGGGTGCTGCATTTCGCGCAGCTCATCGAGGCTGATCATTTGCACTTGCTCGCCCGCAGGTTTGGATGGCGGGCCGAGGACGGCTTCGACAAGCGCTTCGACATCGCCCTTATAGGCGATGCCGGCAATCAATTGCGACACAATCACAATGATACCGAGATAGGCTCCGGTGAAGGCGATCATAATGTAAAAGGGCAGCCCCCATAGTCCGACCACTTTATGGCTGTCTTGCCATTTCAGGCGCTGTGAGCGCTTCAGCCGCATCGCATAGGCTTCTTCTCGGATCTTGGTGTGAGCGATGATGCCGGTTAAAATGGCCAGCATCAAAACGATGCCGACAATACCCACCAATGACCGGCCGACTGTGCGGCCGCCGAGCATGTCTGGCCACATAAAATCGCGGTGAAAGTCCAACAACCACTCACTCAAACCGCCGCCCCGGATCGCAATCGGTTCGCCCGTATTGGCATCCCATCTTTGCTCAGCGTCTAAATGTGTATCTGTCTCATCGTGCCAATGCACGGTTGCGTAATAATAAGGGGCGTATGTGGTCGGAAAGTCGAAGCGCATGAACTCCGCCTCAGCGCCGCCTGTCTGATCTTGAACCCAGGTCGCGAACGTGTCGTTCATATCGATCGGAGTCTCCTCCACCGCCACCCGCAAAGCTGGGTCTTCCCAGGTCTTAATTTCATTATCGAACAGCGCGAACGAGCCGCTGAAACAGACAATGTAAACGATCAAGCCCAGCGTAATGCCGGCCCAAGAGTGAAGGTCGTAATTCCGAAGGTGACGCGCGCGATCCATATTCGAGGCCCCTTTATGCCGGTGGCGGCGTGGTGAAAACGATGTAACCGCTTATCATAGAGACAGCGATCAGTCCGGACGCCACCCGCCAGCCGTGTTTATCCCAATAACACCAAAACTGGAAGGCGACCCAAATCAGGGAAACCGCCAGCGCCATCCACAGCGCAAGCGCCCTGAACTCGATCGGAAGGGTCAGCATCAGCGCAGCGCTTAGAAGCATAGACGCGACCAATGACCAGAGAATGACACTGGTCAGCCGCGGCGCATGCACCGTCCAAGCGGTGAGCGCCGTCACCAGTCCAAACGTGAACAACGCCCGGCCTAAATCGCTCCCCGGGAAGCCGAACACGGAGGCGCCAATAATGCTCACCAACATCACGAGGAAGGCTGCAAAGCCCATCCATCGCGGGCGCTGCTGCATCCATTTGGTCAATACCACACCCAAGCCGATCGCGGCCAAAAAGGCGAGCGCGAGCCCAAATATCCCCATTTATATTACCAACGCTCCCAATCCCAATACAATCCCGATCGCACCCGACGCCAATGCTGTCTTTGGATGCCAAGCCGGTTTTTGCGCACTCAAAAATAGTCCCGCGACAAACGCAAAGCTGAAAATACCGAGCCAAACCGGGATACCGAGCTCCCAACCCTGCAATGTTGCCGTCATCATCAAAGTTGCGATGAAAACAAGCATAGCAGCCGTCCGAAGACCAAGCCGCAAGCGTCTCGATCCACGCACATTTGCAAAGGCCGAGCGCCGCTCATCGGCTTGATAGAGCAACGCACAAGCGGCGAAGAGCAGACAGGTTGAGGATAAAACAATCAGCATTCGAGTTGATCATGACGTCGGCGCAATGGCACCGGCCTTGTCCTTTTCTGCGTTAAAAATCGACATCCAGACGAATTGCCAGCGTTTGCTCATCCCCCAGCCGCGCCGTCTGGCCCGCCGGATTACCCCGATTGACGAAAACGAAATAGTCCTCATCGAGTAGGTTTTTGGCGAGGGCCGTCAGGGTTACGGCATCGCTAAACCGATACCCAAGACGGCCATTCACAACAATCCGCTCACCGGCAAAGTCGACGGGTTCGTTGATATTGTTCGCATACTGGTCGGATTGGTAGTTTGCATCTAAGCCGCCGAACCAGCCTAGGGGCGCCGCGTAGGAGATCCCCGCATTCGCCGAATAGCGCGGCGCGTAAGGAAAACGGTTGCCACTGAAATCGGTCCCAGACGCGCCATTGGATTCGCGAAACGCCGTATCAGAGAACTCGATAAATTCAGTATACGAATATCCAAACCCACCATAGATTTCCAGCTCAGGTGTCGCTGCGTAGGTAATATCGGTCTCCAACCCATACAATTCAGACTCACCCGCATTGACCGTGAAACCGAAATTCTGCAGCGGCGGTGGGAAGGACTCCGTGACTTGCTGATCGGTATAGTCACTGTAGAAAACATTTGTGTTCCAGCTGAGACGACCATCCAGAAAATTGGTCCGCGCGGAAAACTCATAATTGTTGATGTATTCCGGATCATAATCGATGACACCGCCGCTGACAAAATTCACATCCGAACCGCCAGCCCGATAAGCGCGTTGTGCAACAAAGGCGAGCGTAACATTTTCATTGGTCCGCCAGCGAAGGCCGAGCTTCGGCAGCACAGCTTCATATTCGGCTTCTGTAAGCGGATTGACCACACCCAAAAACGGCGCGAATTCCGCTTGCAGAAATGCGGGCACCTGTTCTGGGTTCGCGATGAAAGTATCGCCCAGCGCATTGTCATCCTGATCCTCACGATCATAGCGCAAGCCGAATAACAGGTCGAACGTCTCCGACAATTCATATTCGCCGTCAAAGAATACCGCCGTGTTGGTGACTTCCTCGCGGCTCGCGCCGTCACGGGTGAGAATGACGAAGTCGAGCGCGGGGTTTAAAATTGCACCGGTGAGGGAGAACGTGTCGTCGAAACCGGACTCAGATTCAAGGTAATAAGCCCCCAGCACGCCTTTCAGGCGGTCGCCCTGATACCCCAACCGAAATTCTTGCGTGAAGACCTCATCATCGCCGGTCCGATCCAGCGCGATTTCAGGGTTGTCATCAGGAAGGTTTGGATCCGTCGCGAAGTCTTCAAGGCGAAAATAATCAGATTCCTGATAGGTCGTGATCGAGGTGAGATCCCAACGCTCTGAAATCTTCCAAGCGGCATTGATCGATTGAATAAACGTTTCGGTGCCTTCGCGCCCAGGAATGTTGTAGGCAACGGTACGGCTAACATCGCTCGCATCGAGGATTTGGGTCGGATCGCCATTGTTCGGAATAACAACGTCTTCACCAGCCGAATGCTCCGTGTATGATGTCGTCGAAATGATGGAGATATTATCAGTTGGCTCGAATAGAAGTTTAAGCCGGCCGGTTGTTTGTTCTGTCGCGTCGGCGTCTTCGTCGAGAAACGTATTGTCGATAAATCCATCACTTTCGCGGTGGCTCGCTGACACGCGAAACGCGAGGACATCGTCGACCAAGGTATCGCCATAGGCGCCTGAAACTTGTAAGATGCCATTCGTTCCCGCTTCCAAACGACCGCGCGCATCGCGTTCAAAACTCGGATCGCGCGTCCGGAGATAAATGGCGCCAGCGATCGAGTTTCGGCCGAAATTGGTGGATTGCGGTCCACGAAAGACCTCGACTTGGCCGAGGTCCCAACTGTCGAGCGGACCAAAAAAGGTTGTTTGGTTGCCTAGCGGCGAATCGTCGACGAAGACCGTAACCGTCAAGCTGCTCCCGCCAGCGCCCCTTTGATCGATCCCTCGAATGACAAAGCCTTGCTGCCCAAGCGCGCCATTAACATTGGGAATTCGGTCGACAATATCGTACAGATCGATAATTGGCTCGCGCGCAATTTCCTCAGCCGTGACCACCGCGACGCTTGCCGTAACATCTTGAAGGGACTGTTCGAATTTGGTGCCTTGAACAATGATCGTGCCCAGACGAGCTTCATCGTCTGTGTCTGTTGCTTCAACGTCTTGTGCCCAAACTGCGGCGGACGCCAAAACCATAACAGAGGCAGCCGTGGTAACTTTAAACATCTCTTTCCCTTTTCGTCCAAGATGCCCGAACCGCTATACTGGCAGTCATGCAATTGCAACCCATTCGCAATCTTAGACTGTCGGGAGTCTGCCTTCCGGATTTCGATGTGGTTTCTGAGGAACAGGGACTGGCCCATGTAGCGCGGCAAATCCGTCAAGAACGACTTTAAGTTGCGTCATTGGTGACGCCCATATTTAGAGCCTTTGCTTGGTCCGCGGCTAAGACCGACAATCATCCAAACTTTGTCAATCCGCGCGACTGCGCTAAGGCGCCGGGATGAAATCTGAGTCTGACGCTTTTGAAGAGAAGCTCGCCGCCGCGCTTGATGGAAAGACAAAGCCGGTCGGGGCGCTCGGGCGGATTGAAGCGCTGGCCGCTAAGCTTGCGCGCGTGCAGCGCTCGCTCACGCCCCAAGCTGAGACATGCACGTTGACGATTTTCGCCGGCGATCATGGCATAGCGGAGGCGGACGTCTCGGCCTATCCGAAAGCGGTGACGCGCCAAATGGTGCTGAATTTCCTTGCCGGAGGTGCGGCTGCGAATGTGTTTGCCCGCGCTGTCGGCGCGACCGTCCAAGTCGTCGACGCCGGTATCGCTGGCGCGCCCATCGCGCATCCAGATTTAATCGATCGACGGATCTCAGACGGCACGCAGAATGCGATTGAACAACCCGCAATGGATAATGAAGCGTTGGCGCAAGCGCTTGCCGCGGGGCGCGATCTTGGCAAGGCGATCAAAGCCGAGGTCGCTTGCTTCGGTGAAATGGGGATTGGCAATACGTCATCGGCGACCCTCATTTCTGCGAAAATCCTAAACCGGCCGGTCGAGGCGCTCATTGGCCGGGGGACCGGGCTCGACGATGCTGGACTGACGCGCAAGTTGGCTGCGTTACAGAGCGCCGCCGCACGGACACCAAATGCATTGTCCGCGCGTGCAGCCCTTCAAGAGTATGGCGGTTTTGAAGTGGTGATGATGACAGGCGCCATGATCGGCGCTGCGGAAACCGCTCGCCTGGTCATTGTCGACGGATTTATTGCGACGGTCGCAGCCCTCTGTGCACAGCACATCGCGCCCGGGTGCGACGCTTGTTTTGTCTACGCCCACACCTCCGCCGAAGCCGGGCATCGCATCGTGCTTGACGCGCTAGAGGCTCAGCCGCTCCTCGACCTTAATATGCGTCTTGGCGAAGGCACCGGCGCCCTTCTTGCGTTTCCTCTCGTGAAAGCGGCTGCCGCGATGCTGAGGGATATGGCGAGTTTTGACAGCGCCGGGGTGAGTGGTCCGGCATGAAGAGCGAAGGCGCTTCTTTTCTCCTTGCGGTGCAGTTTTTGACGCGCTTTCCGGTCAAGACCACGAGGCTCTATACGCCAGAACGCATGGCCAAAGCGGTTCGCTACTATCCCCTAGTCGGCGCATTGGTTGGCGCCGCTTCGGCCATCGCATTCGTACTGGCGAGTTTGGCGCTGCCGAGCGCCGTCGCCATCATCATCGCGATTGCAGTCGGCGTGCTGATCACCGGCGCTTTCCATGAAGATGGGCTCGCCGATACGTTTGATGGACTTGGCGGAGGCCTGTCGCGCGAGCAGGCACTGCGGATCATGAAGGACTCGCGCCTCGGCACCTATGGCACGCTCGCTTTGATCATCGCGCTCGGTCTGAAGGCGGCGACACTGATCGCGATGCCTACGGCGGTCATCCCAATGGCGTTTGTGATGGCGCACGGTTTGTCGCGACTGTCGAGCGTATGCGTCATCGCGACCAGTCGCTATGTTCGCGAAGATGGCAAAGCCAAGCCGGTTGCGGATGCGGCAAGCCGCACGAGCCTCCTGATTGCGCTGGCAACGGGCGCAGCGCTCATCGCCCTGTGGTGTGTTTGGCTACCACCCATAGCGCTGATCTGGGGCGGCGCAGGTTTGTTGGCCGGGCATTTTGCCATACGGTTCATGTTTGAGCGCAAGCTTGGCGGATATACCGGCGACACACTCGGCGCTGTGCAGCAAGCGAGTGAAATCGGGTTCTATCTCGGATTGCTCGCTTGGCTTTGATTCTGCTTCGCCACACACCCCCGAATGTCGCACCGGACACGTGCTATGGACAAACTGATCTTGATGTCGGTGAGACCTTTATAGATGACGCCAATGCGGCCTTCGCGGCCCTCCCGGATTTCGATCGGATCGTCACCAGTCCGCTGCGGCGTTGCCAAAAGCTTGCGCTCTATATTGGCGAGAGAAGAAACCTCTCCATCGAACCGGACGCGCGCCTGACGGAGATGGATTTCGGCGCCTGGGAGAACCGCGCTTGGGCGGATATCCCGCGCGCGGAGATTGACGACTGGGCCGATGATTTTCAGCACGCCCGCCCGCATGGCGGCGAGAGCGTCGCCCTCTTCCAGGCCCGTGTCCTAACCGCGCTCGACCACTGGCGCGCGCCCGACATGACAACGCTCATCGTTACGCATGCTGGCGTCATTCGCGCCGCCCTCGCAACCGGAGACACCGCCGCGGATTTCAATGCACAAATCGACTTTGGCGAATTTGTCACCATATCCTGATCTGTGAGGAGACTTCGATGAGCGATACCGACACCCATAAGGCCGAGATGCAGAAATTGCAGGCGGAGCAAAAGCGAAAAACCAGCGACGCTACCGATCCCGAGCGCGGTCTCGTTCTGGTCCATACCGGCGATGGAAAGGGCAAGTCGAGCTCGGCCTTCGGTGTGATTGTGCGCGCCCTCGGCTGGGGTCAAAAGGTCGGCGTGGTCCAGTTTATCAAAGGCAAGTGGATTACAGGTGAGCGCCAATTCTTCGATAAGGTCGGCGACGTTGACTGGCACACGATGGGCGAAGGCTTTACCTGGGACACCCAAGACAAAGACCGCGATATCGCCGCCGCCACGGCCGCTTTCGAGAAAGCCTGCGCGATGATGGCGAGCGGGGCGTATGATCTGATCGTGCTCGATGAGATTAACATCGCTCTGCGCTACGATTACCTGTCAATCGAGGCTGTGATAGACGGCCTAGACGCCCGCTCAGATCGAACCAGCGTCGTCCTCACGGGCCGCGACGCGAAACCCGCGCTGTGCGACTATGCCGATCTTGTCAGCGAAATGCGCGAAATCAAACACCCCTTTAAAGCCGGGATCAAAGCTCAGCGTGGCATTGATTTTTAGCGCCGCCACACCCTGGTTTGAGACACAGGCTCAATTGACAAAATCGCCGACCGACCGCAAGAGCGGTTGCAGATGGTGCTGCTTTAACGGCAGCTAAGAGGGAAGCCGGTGGAAATCCGGTGCTGTACCCGCAACTGTCAGCCAGGAGCGACAGGCCACGATGTCACTGGAGCATCTGCTCTGGGAAGACGGCCTCAAGCATTGATCGGTGAGCCAGGAGACCTGCCATCGCGTCGTTCGTCCGGAGGCCGGGAAGAGTTCTCAGCGGGCGGGAAGGCGAAAGCCGACCCTTTGCAACGACAAAGTCATGGCTTGGCCGCTCGCGCAGATCTCTGCGAGGCCTGTTACGTCGTTAATTGTGCCCATGGTCGAGCGGCTGGGCGCTGAGGGGTAGTCCTCATGTCTTATAAGTTCGCGCTACTTAGCGCTGTTTCATTTTCACTCTCATGGCCTGTTTTAGCCCAAGACGCCAGCGACGAAGCGGTCACGCTGAACACCGTCGTCATCGAAGGCTCGCGGCTGAATCAGACCGCAACAGAAGTCGGCTCTTCGGTGAGCATTATCACCGCAGATGATATCGAAGAGCTCGGCGTCGATTTCGCGATTGATGCCATCGCAGCGGCGCCGGGTGTCACGGTCAATCAAAACGGCACCTTTGGCGGACAGGCCTCTGTTCGTATACGCGGCGCCGCGAGCGAGCAAACGCTTGTGCTGATCGATGGCATTCCGGTAAATGATCCAAGCTCGCCCGGCGGCGGTTTCAACTTCGCGCGCGTCGACACGGAAAACATCGAGCGCATCGAAATTCTCAAAGGCGCGCAATCGACGCTCTGGGGCACTGATGCGATCGGCGGGGTCGTTTCCATCACAACCAAGTCGCCAGAAGGCGGATTGGGTGGCAGCGCATTTGCGGAATATGGCTCCTTTAACCTGCTTCGCGGTGGCGCTTCGATCGAAAACGGTAACGATCAGGGTGACTTTCGCCTCGCCATCACCAGCACCTCAACCGACGGTATTTCGAGAGCCGATGAGAATGATGGCAATACCGAAGAAGATGGATACGAAGCGCTCACCCTATCGGCAAAAGGTGGCTTGAACTTTGGCAAAGACGCCCGGCTGTCTGCGGATGTTTATTGGGCTGATGCCGACACGGACATTGATGGTTTTGCCCCAGGTTTCACGGACACAAATGAGACCAGCGAAACCGAAGAATTCTCCGGGAATGTCTCGCTGACAGGCAGCTTGTTTGACGGGCGCTTAGAGAACCTCTTGCTGGTCGGATACTCTGAGATTGATCGAGAGAATTTCGATGCCGGCGTTTCATCATTTTCCGCAGATGGCGAGCGGATGATCTATCGCTATCAAGGCACGCTGAAGATCAATGATCGCAATACGCTCGCATTCGGGGCGGACCGCGACGAAACTGACACAAGAGGTGACCAGACCGCGATTGATGGCGTGTTTGCACTATACGAGTTTCAACCGATTGAAACTGTGACCCTCACCGGGGGGCTCCGGGTCGATGATCACAGCACGTTCGGCTCCGAGACCACCGGCCGCGTGGCAGCGGCGTACAATCCGAATGAGCAAGTCACACTGCGCACAAGTTGGGGTCAGGGCTTCAAAGCGCCGACCATTTTCCAGTTGACTGGCGGTGGGTTCGCAGCGCCAAACCCGGATCTCCAGCCTGAAACGTCTGAGTCCTTCGACGCCGGGATCGATTGGCGATCGAAAGATGGGCGGGCCGATGCCAGCATCACGGTGTTTCGATCCGATATTGAAAACCTGATTCAATTCGCCTCTTCAGGTTACTTCAATGAAGCACAAGTCGACACGCAAGGTGTCGAGCTGACCGGTCGATATGACCTTCTCGACTGGCTGAGCGTGTCAGCATCTTACGCTTATATAGACGCGGAAGATACGGATGGTGATCCGCTGCGCCGTATTCCTGAGCATTCAGGCGATATACGGGTTTCAATTGATCCGGACGGCCCATTCTCTGGGGCCATTTTGGTGCGTCACAATGATGATGAGCCAGATGGGTCTTTCACGGTGGATGGCTGGACGCGAGTCGATTTGTCCGGGGCGTACGAGGTCAACGAACAGGTTGAAGTGTTTGGACGTATCGAGAACCTTTTCGACGAAGAGTATCAACAAATTCGGCGCTATGGCACGCCAGATCTCTCTGGCTCGATTGGTATCCGTCTGAGATACTAGTCGAATGTTGAGGCTGACTGTCTTCGTGGCGCTTCTTGCGATGGCTGGTTGCAGCCCATCAGGGGGTGGCACTGCGGCTCCCACCGACCGGCCCATGCGGATTGTCAGCCTCGATTTCTGCGCCGACCAATATGTCTTGAAGCTCGCAGATCCAGAGCAAATCCTGGCCGTGTCACCGGATGCCGTGAAGGCGTTTTCCTATATGCGCGCATCGGCAGTGGGCGTCCCGACCGTTCGACCGAAGGCGGAGGATGTGCTTATCCTCAAGCCGGATTTAGTGGTGCGCTCTTATGGCGGAGGCCCGAATGCGACGGCGTTTTTCGAACGCGCCGGTATCCCAGTCTTGCAAGTCAGTTGGGCCACGAATATCGACGGTGAGGAAATCGGATCCATTCCACCGCTGACCCAGCACGTGGCTGATGGCTTGGGACAAACCGAGCGCGGGCGGGCGCTGGTCCGCTCATTCCGAAACCGGTTGAAGGCTGTACGCGCCAGAGACAGTGATGACACAGCTCTCTATATGACCCCGGCGGGCGTCACGACAGGGGCTGGCTCCCTGGTTCACGAAATGCTGATTGCAGCCGGCTTGCAAAACTTTCAGGACGGTCGCGGCTGGCGGTCACTTCCCCTAGAGCGATTGGTTTATGAGCAGCCTGACATGGTTGTCGCCGCATATTTCGACTCCCGCACCAATCACCCAAACGCCTGGAGCGCGGCCCAGCACCCCGTCGCGCGCCAACAACTCGCGGGTACTGATACGGTGGCCTTACAGGGCGCTTGGCTCGCCTGCGGCGGATGGTATTTGATGGAGGCGCTTGAAGCGCTGAGCGAGGGCGCCGCGCAATGAGGCACGCGCATTGGCTCACACCCGGCCTTGCCTCAGCAAGCGTGCTGGCGATCTTCGCCGCCTGTCTGCTAGGCTCCACCCCGCTCCCAGCCGACCGAATTCTAGCGGCATTCTTTGGCGGGGCCGACCTGGGCGACCGACTTGTGGTTTGGTCGATACGATTGCCACGCGCGCTCGCGGCCTTTCTTGTCGGCGCCGCGCTCGGCGTGAGCGGAGCTGCCTTGCAAGGCCTGCTCCGGAACCCACTCGCGGAGCCGGGTGTCCTCGGCGTCTCAGCCAGCGCATCCCTGGCGGCGACATTTTCGCTCTATTATGGCCTGGTATCACTCAGCCCATGGATCCTGCCGATTGCCGCGATTGTCGGCGCGCTGGCCGCAACGGCGCTCCTCGCGATCGCTGCAGTTCGCACCAGCTCGGTCGTGACGCTCATTCTGATCGGGGTCGGACTGTCGAGTTTTTCCGGCGCCCTGATGAGCCTATTGATGAATTTGGCGCCCAATCCGTTTTCTTTGTCCGACATGATCAATTGGATGCTCGGATCGGTTGCCAATCGCAGTTTTAATGAGATCGGGTTGGCCTTGCCGTTTTTGGTCGCTGGCAGTGCCCTGCTCTTGGTGACCGGCCGTGGGCTCTCGGCGCTGACGCTTGGCGAAGAAGCAGCGAGCGGGGTCGGCTTGAATCTGCGCCATCAGCGCATTTACACCGTGCTCGGCGCGGGCCTCGCGACCGGCGCATCCGTCGCGCTGGCGGGCGCAATCGGATTTGTCGGCATCATTGCGCCCCATATCATCCGACCCGTTGTCGGACATGATCCAGCCAGGTCCCTGATACCGTCAGCGCTGCTCGCGGGATTGATCTTGGTCTTAGCGGATATCGGGGTTCGAACCATTCCGACCGACAATGAACTTAAACTTGGTGTTGTCGCTGCGCTGCTGGGCGCGCCGATCTTTATCTGGATCGCGATGCAAAGGCGGGCCGTTCATGACTAAGCTCATTGCCACGCAGCTCAGTGTCGTCGTTAAAGACGCGACTCTGGTTCGTGATGCCAGCTTCTCGCTGGCGCCCGGCGAGTTCGTCGCCCTGCTCGGACCGAACGGCGCTGGCAAAACCAGTCTGATCCGGGCCAGCCTCGGTCTACAAAAACCAAGTGGCGGTGGGGCGACACTGGGCGGTGATGAGACGATTGATTTGCGGCCGATCGATCGCGCCCGCCGGGTCGCTTACTTGCCGCAAATCCGGCCGCTGGCGTGGCCGAACACGGTGCGCGACGTGGTTGCTTTGGGCCGATTTAGTCATGGCGCGGCCTTGGGACGGCTTAAAGACAGGGATGCTGAAGCCGTCGATCGGGCGCTTGAGGCATGCGACCTTGTGCGCTTTGCGAATCGGCGCGTCGATACGCTGTCCGGCGGCGAGTTGGCGCGAATGCACTGTGCGCGCGCATTTGCTGCCGAAGCCCCCCTTTTGATCGCCGACGAGCCAACCGCGGCGCTCGATCCACGCCATCAGTTTCGCATCCTCAATTTGATCGCTGACTATGTCGCGCAGGGCGGCGGCGCCTTAGTGGTGCTACATGATATTGAGCTTGCCGCGCGCTATGCGTCACGCCTGATCTGGATGAAGCAGGGTGAGATCGTCGCGGATGGTCCTTCGAGCGAGACCCTGACCGCCGCGCGTCTCGAAGCCGTTTATGGCGTTCGCGCGCAGGTTTCGGGGGCCCGCGTTGATATGGCAGGACCCGTTTGAGCCCGCGGCGACATACTGGCTTCAAACCGACCGGCCGGTCATGAATGCCCTGCTTCTCATTGTTTTCGCTTGGGCCATTGAACTTGCCATTGGATGGCCAGATGCCGTTTATCGGCACATCCGCCATCCTGTGGTTTGGTTCGGGGCACTCGTCTCAGCGGCAGAGCGCCTTTTCAATCGAGCGGCTTGGTCGCACCGCCTGCGCTATCTTGCAGGATTGATCTGCACCCTCATCTTGGTCGGGATCGTCACGCTCGTCGCGATCGCAATCTCAATAAGGCTTCCGAACACGTTCTGGGGGATTGCCATTGAAGCGCTTCTCGCCTCGAGCTTGATCGCCTCGCGCAGTCTTCGGGCACATGTTTTAGCGGTGGCCGAGCCCTTATCGCGCGGTGATTTAGAGCGCGCCCGCCAGGCCGTTGCCATGATTGTGGGGCGTGACCCATCTCGCCTGGACCAAGCAGGCCTGGCCCGCGCGACCTTGGAGAGCCTTGCCGAGAATACGTCCGATGGGGTCATCGCGCCGCTCTTCTGGGGCGCGGTTTTTGGTCTGCCGGGCCTTGCCGCATATAAGGCGATCAATACGCTCGACTCTATGATTGGCCACAAATCTGATCGCTATGCCGCCTTTGGCGGATTTGCTGCGCGCCTGGACGATCTTGCCAATCTGATCCCAGCCCGGCTCACCGGCTGGCTGTTTGCGATCTCTCGTTTCAACGCCGTCGCGGTTCAGGTCATGCTGCGTGACGCGCCGCGCCACCGGTCGCCGAATGCGGGGTGGCCAGAAGCCGCTATGGCCGGGAGCCTTGGGGTAAGGCTCTCGGGGCCGCGCGTATATGGCTGCCGTGTCAGCGAAGAGCCGTGGCTCAATGAAGGCGCGCGCGATCCGGAGCCGAGCGATATCCTGCACGGGCTCGCACTCTATCGGCGCACCCTTGGCCTCGCGGCGGTCATCCTTCTGGTGTGTTTGGTCGGGTTAAGCCAATGAGTGGGGATCTTATCCATGGCGGCGCGGTCGACGCCATTGCCGCAGCCTTTCCGGAGGCCACCAAGCCATGGGTTGACCTCTCCACTGGGATCAATCCGTGGCCTTATCCCAATACCGACGTGTCGGCGCGGGCTTTGGCGCGGTTGCCGACACAAGCTGACCAAGATGCGTGCCGCGACGCGATGGCATCCGCGCTGAAAGCACCCGCGCAATCAATTGTCCTGGCCCCCGGAAGTGAGTGCCTCATTCGCCTGCTGCCAGACCTGATCCATCCGCGCCGCATCGCTTTGCTTTCACCGACCTATGGAGATCACGCTAAGGCTTGGTCGCGGGCCGGCGCCGAACTGGTACAAACCGATGACCCTTTGCGTGTATCGTCTTCTGTCGATGCGGTGATCCTGACCCACCCGAACAATCCTGACGGTCGCCGTTTCGATCCAGAGGCACTTGAGGAGGTGCGGCAGGACCTCGCGGCGCGTGGCGGCTGGTTGATTGTCGATGAGGCATTTGCGGATCTCATACCGGAGCAGAGCCTCGCCCCAAAGGGCGGCGCCGACGGCCTGATTATTCTGCGTTCATTCGGAAAGTTTTTCGGGCTTGCTGGGCTTCGTCTGGGCGCCTGCCTCGCGCCCGATGGCTTGCGCAACGCGTTGAAAGATCGCCTGGGTGCCTGGCCCGTGTCTGGCGCAGCGCTCGAAATCGGCACGCGCGCCTATGCCGATTTTACATGGCAGGCTCAAACGCGGACCCGCCTTGCCGAAGCGGCTGACCGCCTCGATCTCATCCTCCACGATGCGGGGTTCGAACAGGTCGGCGGTACCGCGCTCTTTCGATTCATAATCACGAAGGACGCTTATGCGGTTTTTGAGACCCTGGCGCGGGCCGGGATTTATACGCGTCGCTTCGCCTGGTCGAAAACGCATTTACGCGTCGGTCTACCGGGAAGTTCGGAGGCTGAAGCGCGCTTGCGCGCCGCCCTTACCCCTTCAACCGGATTGGCAAGCCTGCCGCGATAAACTCAACACGATGACAATGGCGCGCAACCTCTTGGTTCAATCGCCCTTGCGCATCCCGAAACCTCCGACCCAAAGGCGTCTCAGGCACAAGACCGAGGCCGATTTCATTCGATACCAGGACGATCGGGATCGGCATCTTCGCCAATTGCGCGCAGAGCTCACGCGTCGCGGAGGCAACTTCACGCTCATAGTGCATGAGGTTTGACAACCAGACCGTCAAACAGTCGACCAGACAGACATCAATAGCTGGATCGATGCCAGCAAGCGCCGGGACAAGATCAAGCGGCGTTTCCATCGTCGACCAGCCGTCGCCCCGCTCTTCTTGATGGCGGGCAATCCGTGATGCCATTTCATCGTCAGACGCTTCGGCGGTCGCCAAAAACAAACGGTTTGGGCCGATCGCTTCGGCAAGCGCCAGCGCGCGCCGGCTCTTGCCAGATCGCGCGCCGCCGAGGATGAAATAGGTATCGGACATTCTGGTCTAATAGCAACGCGACGCGTCAACGAATACGGATTTGCTGCGAATAAGCCCTAAATCGCAAAGGGCGGCTTCTGGTATCCCCCTATGCCGTCACGTGCCAAAACCTCGGCAAAGCCGATACAGGTCGCATCCTCATAATGCGGACCGAGAATTTGCAGACCGACCGGCAATCCATTCGGTGCAAGCCCCGCTGGCGCCGCGGTCGCAGGCAGTCCAGTAACCGTGGCCGCTGCAAACCAGAGGTGCGATGCAAAAGCGATTTCATCGGTGAGCGCATCTGGTGCCATTGCCGTACGGGTTTGAACCGGCATCAAAAACACATCGAATTCCGTAAAGTATCGCTGCCAAGCCGCACGCAGCGCAAGGCGCTCCGTTTCTTTGGCAACGAACGCAGCCCGGCGGTCTGAGAAGCCTTGATTGAACGCGCCATAATAATCGCCCTGCACCCATTCCGGACCATCAGAGGCCGCGTCGCGCGCATGTTCCGCAGCTTGTTCCGGGGTGGCCATCAGCGTGCCGATGGTCGCGCGGAAGTAGTGACGCAAATCGCGCTGCCGTCTTGGATCGACACCTTCCGGCCAGCCTTCTTCCAATCGCGCAACCCGGCCCGTCAGTGACTCAATCAGCGTGCCGAGCACGGCCAATGTGTCTGTATCCGGTTCAGCGTCTGGGTGCGAGAGCGCGAATCCAACACGAAAGTCTCTCAGCGCTTTATGGCGGGCGGGCGGAACGCGATAGGACAGCGCGCGGGTCGCAGCACCGTCCGGTCCGCCAACGACGCTGAGCGCTGTTAACAGATCCGGCGCAGAGCGCGCCATCGGTCCGGACACAGGTAAATCGCTAAACTGAGGGGTTTCCATCATCGCTGCGCGCAGCCCGGGTGGTGCTGCGGATGGGACATGCCCGCGTTGTGGGACGACCCCCGCTGTAGGTTTGTGCCCGTAAATGCCGCAATTCGCTGCCGGTTGCCGGATCGAACCGCCGAGATCGGACCCGATATCTAAAAAGGATAGGCCGGATGAGAGCGCTGCCGCAGCCCCGGCCGACGAGCCGCCGGGCACCCGGTCGAGATTCCAAGGATTGCGGGTGCTGCCATAGACCGGATTGCGACCGTCCCAATCGCTCAACATCAAAGAAACATTGGTCTTCCCGAGCAGGATGCCGCCAGCTGCGATCAAACGCTCCGCAACGGCGCTGTTTTCACTGGCCGGCGTTTTGGGAAAATTCGGATTCCCCCAGGTTGTTGCGAGGCCAGAGACATCAAAGCTCTCCTTAATCGTGATCGGCAAGCCCGCCAGGGGTCCAAGCGGATGGCCTTTTGCCCGCGCTTCGTCGATCGCTGCGGCCTCGGCCAAGGCTTGATCGCCGCGTAAAAGCGCGAGCGCATTGACTGTGTCTTGGCTCGCTGTGATCCGCTGCAAACATAGCTCGGTCAGTTCGCGCGCGGACACCTCACGCGCCTTCAGGGCCGCGAGCGCCTCCCCAGCGGTCGCGAACGCGATATTCGCGCCTTGTGGCGAGCGGTCGCCGAAAGCCGGTCGCGCACCGTTCGCGGCTGCAAGAAGAGTCGCAGCGGAGGTTTGCAGCAACCTGCGTCGATTAAGGGTCATACTGAAAGTCTCATAAGCTGTTTCGTCATCTGCGGTGGTCATCGGCTTGCAGGGTCAGCCTCGCTCCTACAAGAGCATGATGAGGCGTGACCGCATTTGTCCGCACTTGGCCAGGTCTGCCGCTTCGGTTAGCTTGGTCACAAACGAAAACATGGTTGCGCACCCATAAGATAACGCTTTGGAGCTATATTTGGATCAATCCCGAAAACCGCGCCTGGTGGGCTGGAAACGCATTGCTGGGCATTTGGGCTGCAGTGAGCGGACCGCGCGCCGCTGGGAACACGAAGAAACGCTTCCGATTCATCGTCAACAGCATACAGCAAAATCGACGGTCTACGCGCACCCAGAAGAACTTGATGCTTGGGTCATCTCGCGCGCGACCCGTCCGCCCTCTACCCCCGACCGTTGGTGGACGCCGTCAAACCAGCGAAGGCTTGCCGTTTTCACGGTCGCCGCACTGGCTTTGGTCACATTAAGTGGCTTGGGCGTGCGGGCGCTCGCCCCGAGTGCAGCAATCGAAACGGCAGGATCGGACGACCCAATTGCGGTTGATCTTTATGACCGTGGCCGGGCCTTGTGGCTGCAACGCGGCAAAGAACCAAACACCCGCGCGGTCAAATTGTTCACACAAGCCGTGGCCCGTGACGAAAACTATGCGCAAGCCTGGCAAGCGCTAGCATCCGCATGGATGACGCTGCCGACATATTCTGAGGAGGTCGATCCGCGGCGCGCGTTTGATGAGGCGATATTTGCCGCTGATCGTGCTGTGCGACTCGACCCCAGCTTGGTGGAAGCCCGCACCGTGATGGCGTCTGTCGCGCAACGCCGCGGCGACTGGCTCAGTGCGCGTGACATATTTGAGGAGGCGATCGCGGCGGATCCGGACAACCCAATGCTCAGACTTTGGTTTGCGGAACACTTTCGGGATCTGGGCTATATTGACCACAATAAAACCGTGTTGCTGGGGGCGCGCGACCTTGCGCCAAACTCACCGCCGATCCTCGTCGCGCTGGCGATGAACGGCCATATCAACCGCGATCCTCAAAGTGCTCTCAATGATTTACAAACGCTCTGGCACGATCGCGGATTTGAAACACCGACGGGATGGTTTGGGATCTTGAGCGTCTATTTGCGGTCGGGCGATTTTGATACGGCAGCAGCTTGGGTTCCACAGTCACCGGCGCCGATGGATGAAGCGCTTTTACTGTCATTTATAGAGGCCAAAAGGACGGGCAATCCCGACGCAACCGCAACCGTCGAAGACGATATTTTGTCGGCGTATCAAACCGGCTTGCCGGGTTGGCTGGCTTATACGCTTTTTGACCATCTCGAGGCCACGGATCTGGCCATGGAGATCGCCGCGGCGGAAGCCGAGACGGGCCGATTTGATATCTCGATTGTGATGTTTGACCCGATGTTCCCAGCAGGCCGACAACACAAGCGGTTTAGTACGATTGTTTCGGACCTCGGTTATGTCGAATATTGGACGGTTTATGGCGCCCCGGATTTCTGTGAGGAAGCGCCGCAACCCACAATTTGCGCGGAATTGACCGGCTAATCCTGAAACGTCGAAGCCGCCAGTGTCCAATCGATATGCACAGGTGCTGCAAGACTGGCTCAATTAAAAATGGCCATCAAACGAATGCAGGCGTGTCTTGGCTTCGCGCTTGGTATACGCATAAGTTCCGGCGATCAAAGCAAAGCGCTAGAGGAGAAATAAGATGGTGAGATTTGGTTTGGCTGGGACCCTGATATTATTGAGCAGCGCATGCGCACCCCAGCTGCCAGGCGCCGGCAGCGTGATCAGCGAAATGCAAGCGCCCGACCTCCAATCGAGCACAGACCCAACCGACCCTGCCGCATTGCACGATACTTTGCTCACGCTCGATGCCCACCTCGACACGCCAGCTCTGTTCCACCGCGCCAGCTATGATTTTTCGGCGCGCGGCTCATTTGCGGATGATCGTACAAATGTCGACCTTCCCCGGCTCCAAGAGGGTCAACTCGATGGCGGGTTTTGGGTGATCTACACTGCGCCCGGTCCCCTCAATGAGGCGGCTTACATCGCGGCGCGCACATCAGCGATCTTGCGGCAAATGTCGATCCGGGAAATGGCCTCGAAATATGCCGAGTCGGTTGAGCTGGCCTTCGCCGCCGATGATGCCGAGCGCATCCATGCGGACGGGAAAATCGTCGTCTTCCAAAGTATGGAAAACGCCTATCCGCTGGGTGAGGATATTTCGCTCTTGGAAGTGTTTTATGTTGGCGGCTTAAGGATGCTCGGACTGGTGCATTTCGAAAGCAATCAGTTTGCGGACAGTTCGACCGACGAACCGCTGCACGGCGGATTGAGCGAGTTGGGCAAAGAGCTCGTTCGAGAGGCCAATCGTATGGGTCTGATCGTCGATGCTTCGCACGCTTCAGACGATGCTCTGCGCGACATGATGGAGGTTTCATCGACCCCCGTCATCCTTTCCCATAGTGGACCAGACGGGGTGTTTGAACATGCCCGCAATGTGCCAGACGACCTCTTAATCCAACTGGCTGAAAGCGGCGGCGTGGTACATGTGAATGCGTTTGGCGGCTATCTTGAAGCGCTTGAGGTCTCGCCCGAACGGCAAGCGGCACTGGACGCCCTGAATGCAGATTTTGGGATGAGCATTGCCGAGATGAGTGATGAACAATTGCAAGCCTATCGCATGGCGCGTATGGCGCTTGACGGCGAATTTCCGCCGCCACGCTCAAGCTTTGAAAAATACTTAGAGCATCTGTTTTATACAATTGATCTGGTCGGCATTGATCATGTCGGGATCGGAGCGGATTGGGATGGTGGCGGCGGCGTCGATGGTATGGCCGAGGTCTCCGATGTGCCCAAAATCACCGCCGCCCTCGTCGAGGCTGGCTATAGTGCCGAAGACATCGAAAAGATTTGGAGCGGGAATGTGCTGCGGCTTCTCCGCGATGTCGAAGCGGCCAAGACAGGTGAGCTGACATCGCCGGACATCTTGAAATAGGCTTCCTGTCCGCGGTCATAGCCTCTTAAACGTGCGATGTTATTTTTCTATTGGGCTTTGCATCCGCTCAAGCTAAGCTGGGGCAGACAGAAGCGGTTCCGATCCACTGCGCGTGTGTTTAAGGACTTATGATATGAGCATGACCCTGCCGACTTTCACCGTATCGGGAACCCCAGACTCGATGGGGCGTGCCTATGGCGCGTTCTGCGGTGAGATGCTTCACGCATTCGTGGGCGAGCGGGTCGCTGCCGTCGAGCTGTATTTGAGTGAAGCGGGCCATGCAGGTACGGCAGATCTGTTTGACGCGGGCGCCGCCTGTTTGGAACAAGTCCGACGGTTTGACCCCCATGGCCACGCAGAGCACCTTGCGATCGCGGCAGGCGCAGAGATCGATCCGGTGCGATTGTTCACAACGGCAAATATGACCGATGTTCGCGATATCATTGTCCTGCCAGGTGATCCAATCGTTTTGGAAGATGAAGGGTGCACCGCAGCGCTGTTGCCGCCCAGCGCGACGGCGAAGGGCGAAAGCTTGCAGGGTCAGACCTGGGATTTGAACGCGCCAGACGTCAAATATGTGATCGCGCTGCATCAAATCCCAGATGACGGCCCAGAAACGTGGACTGTGACATGTGCGGGGTGCCAGACCCTTATGGGGATGAATGAGCACGGCGTTACGGTCGGGACCACAAACTTGAAAACGAAGGGCGCCCGGGTCGGCATCCCTTATTTATCTGTGCTCCACTTGGCGCTGAAGCAGACCACGCGCGCGGCGGCGAGTGCCGTCATAGAAAAGGCGCCGGTTGCGGGCAGCCATTCTTACTGGGTTGGCGACCGGACGGGCGCGATTGAGTGGGAGCGCTCACCCGACTCGGCCTTTGCGCGGACCACACAGGATGGACCTTTGGCCCGCACCAATCATTGTCTGTTCGAGGATCATATCGCCCTCGAAACCGATCTGTCGGAGAGCACGCATGCCCGGTTTGATCGTATGGGCACGCTGCTCCGAAGCTCCAGAACGCATACGATTGAAACGCTGAAAAACGCCTTCTCGAATCGCTCCGATGGTCGCTTGAGCATTAATCGGTTTTCTGAAGATCAGACCGGCGCGACGACGAATGCCGTCGTTGCGATGGATCCGGCGCGGCTGGACTTTCAGGCCTGCCGCGGTCCAGCCGACCATGGTGTCTGGACGACCCTTGCGTTTGAACGCGGCCAAGCCGAGGCGCCATCCGCGCATTCGAAAGCTGACACGCTACACCAAGACGCATAATCGACGGTCCAGCCGTCTTTATTAAAATATAGCGACTTAAGGAAGCTTAACTGTTGCACCGCAAACAATCCTCTCATGGTAAATGAAAGCTTGTGATGACCGATCGATCCTGTGGGCCTTCATTACGAAAGTCGAAAGCCTCGATCGTTTAACGCTCAAGCGCGTTTGAAATTACTGCGATACCGTTTGGGGACATGCCATGAGACTGGTCATTACCTTCGCCTCGTGTTTTGCGTTGACATCTTTATTGGCGGGCTGTTCCGGCAGCGAGAGTGAGGAGAGCGGCGTGGCCGTGCCGGCTCTTGGTGGCCAGCCCAATACGCCGCCGCCGGTTTCGCCGCCACCTCCGCCTCCTCCCCCTCCACCGCCGCCCCCGACGACGCCGCAATCGGTCACATTCACTGGAGAAACGGAGATTTGGCATCCGATCACGCTGACCATGGATGGCCCAAATGCCGACGAGGCGGGCGCCCCGAACCCATTTACCGACTATGCCTTGAGCGTGACGTTTTCACAGGGCAGCAAATCCTATACGGTCCCCGGATACTTTGCCGCGTGTGGGACCGCTGCAGAGAGTGGATGCACGACCGGCGATAAATGGCGTGTGCACTTCGCCCCGGATGCCCAAGGGACGTGGACTTATGAGATCTCCTTCCTGGAAGGAAATGATGTGTCTTTGTCTGGAACGGGCACCGCAGTCGCTTCGCTGAATGGATTGACCGGAAGCTTCGACATCGGCGCAAGCTCCAAAACCGGATCGGATTTTCGCGCGCCTGACCGCGGGCGTCTGCAATATCAGGGCGGCCATTATTTGCAGTTTGCAAATGGCGATCCGTTTTTCAAAGTCGGTGCGGACTCGCCCGAGAATACGCTCGCATATGATGATTTCGACGCCACACCGAATCGCGGCGACCGCCTGAAAGACTGGTGGCCGCACCTCGATGATTTCGCCAATGCCACCGGCGCGGACGCCTATCTTTGGCAAGGCACGAAAGGTCAGGAATTGCTGGGGGCCTGGTCTTATCTGGCCAATCAAGGCGTCAATGCGGTGTCCTTCCTGACCTTTAGTCTTGGCGGCGACGATGAGAACATCTTCCCGCACCTGCTCCAAGTCAGCGTTTCAGAGTACAATAATCTGGGACGCAACGCACAATGGGACCGCGGCGTGCATCATGACCGCTTCGATGTCTCGAAATTAGATCAATGGGACCGTGTATTCTCTTATGCCGATCAGCTTGGCTTATTCCTGCATTTCAAGACCATGGAGACCGAGAACGACCAGCTGATGGATGGCGGCGCCTTTGGCCGCGAACGCCAGCTTTACTATCGCGAATTGGTGGCCCGGTTCGGACACCATCTCGCGCTGAATTGGAACCTTGGGGAAGAATATACGCTCAGCAGCGAAACCGCGCGCCAGACGCTCGCATATCTCGACGAGATTGACGCCTATGATCATTTGCGAGTGCTGCACACGTTTCCCGGACAATGGGATCAGCGTTATGCGCCCCTTCTGGGCAATCAGTCAGCGCTGACAGGGGCGTCGATACAAACTGGAAATCAGAACTTTAACGAGGTGCGCCAGACCCTCACGGAATGGGTGTCGCGCTCGCAAGCGGAAGGCACATCCTGGGTGGTTGCGCTTGATGAGCCCGGCAGTGCAAGCCGCGGCGTTTCTGCGGATGACAGCTATCCGGCGGGCCAGCTGCCGCAATCTCGCAACCAGAGCGATAATCGTGGTGACGTGCGCGGCCGAGTTCTGTGGAACGCATTGACCTCCGGCAGTGCTGGCGTTGAGTATTATTATGGCTATCAAACCGGGTGCGGTGATTTGATGTGTCAGGATCACGAGACGCGGCAGTCGAAATGGTCTGATGCGGCAAACGCTGTGTCCTTTTTCAATGCCCATATCGGTGCCAAAGCGCTGACCATGTCGGAAGCCGATTCCCTGCTGACGACGCAAGGCGGTGCAGATCAGAGCACAACCGTCGGCGTTTATCAGCTGCCAAGCAGTCCAAAAACCTTCACCATTGAAGCCGAAGACATTGGCACCAATCCACCCGGGGATTGGGTGTTTGAAAATGACAAACCCGGCTTCACAGGCACCGGTTACTATCGCTGGGCCGGGCCAGATCTCTTCAATATCAATGGCGCTGGCAGCGGCACGATGGGATACATTATCAACATTCCCGCCAGTGATGCGGGTGACTATCGCTTTGCCTTTCGCGCGCGCCGGATCTCGCGCACCGATGGCCGCACCGATCTCAACAACGATATCTGGATGCGTGTGATTGATGAATCGACCGGGCAGCAAGTCCAACCGAATGGTGAGTCAGGACAGACTTGGTGGAAGATGTTTTTCAGCGGCAGTCTGACCGATTGGGTCTGGTCGAACAGTCTTGACCGGCAAGACGGCACGAAGCTTCCGGCTGTCTACAATCTCTCTGCGGGGCGCCACCGGATCGAGATTTCCGGCCGGTCGACGGAATTTCATTTTGATCGGATGACGCTGAACCAAGGCACCAATCGATCGACCAATGAAACCAATACGACCGCTCCAGATGGCAGCGTCGGTGGGACAACAATGACCGTGTCGCCAGGATCAAATGATAGCGACAATTACCTGTTCGCCGCACCAGGCGATACCTACGTCGCTTACTTGGACTCAGATGCAGATGAACAAGTGCTCGATATGAGCGGTCAAACCGGCACTTACACGGTGCGTTGGTACGACCCCGTTCTTGGCGGCGCCCTGCAAATTGGCTCGGTTGACAGCCTTTCGGGCGGAGACTTCCGCGCGCTTGGCGCCCCTCCCTCCAGCCCGAACAGTGATTGGGTCGCGCTGATCCGGCGCAACTGATCGTTACGCGGGCACGGTCACAATTTTCCCGAAGGCGCAATTAACGCGTTGACCCGATCATGGTAGGTCCCTCCCGACATCGAACGCGGGAGATAAGAGCATGCAAAAGCGCAAAGTCGGGCCATTCGAGGTCCAACCCATCGGCTTAGGCTGCATGAACATGATGCATGCTTACAACGCGCCGATCTCAGAAGCGGAATCAGACGCCCTTCTCAATCGAGCTTTAGATCTTGGCTATGATTTCTTAGATACAGCAACGATTTACGGTCTCGGCGAAAGCGAACGTCGGATTGGCAAATTTCTCAAGCACCGCCGGGACGAATTCGTTCTGGCCAGCAAGTGCGTCTTCGGCTTCGAGGATGGCCATCGCACGCTTGATGCGCGGCCAGAGGCCATTATCCGCGCGTGCGAAGCAAGCTTAAAGCGGCTGCAAACCGACACAATTGACCTGTATTATATGCATCGCCCGGATCCAAAGGTGCCACTGGAAGACTCCGTGGGCGCCCTCGCCGAATTGGTCTCACAAGGAAAGATTCGCGCCATTGGATTGTCCGAAATGTCAGCCGAGATGTTGCACGCCGCGGCGGAAATCCATCCCATTGCCGCGATGCAGTCAGAGTATTCCCTGATCGTGCGCAACCCAGAGATTGCTGTTAAACAGGCCTGCCAAACCCTCGGCACGAGCTTGGTTGCGTTTTCGCCGGTGGGCCGAGGCATGTTCGCGCATGAACCCCTGGACCCGAACGCCTATTGGGACGGTGATATGCGCCGCAGCTTTTTTCCGCGCTTGGCCGAGCCGCACTTCTCAGAAAACCAGAAACTGTTGCCGCTCGCCAGAGACATCGCAGAGCGCCTTGGGTGCAGCCTCCCGCAATTGGCATTGGCGTGGGTGCTCAGCAAAGGCTCCGAAGTGGTCGCCATTCCCGGAACCAAGCGGATCGATCACCTCGAAGAGAATTGGGCCGCGCAGGATGTGACGCTCAGCGCTGACATGATCGATCAGCTGGATCAGCACTTTGCGCCAGACCGGATCTCTGGCCCCCGCTATAGCGCGCGCGGTCAAGCCACCGTGACCACCGAGCAATTTGCCTTTGAAGTCGAGAACACTTGATGCTGAAAGCAGCGCTAATCCTCAAGCAACGAGACCAAATCCGCGACAATATCGGCGGCGGGCTCAATCGCCGTAATCGCGCCGAGCCCCGTGCCCGCATACATCGCTGAGGCCTCGATTGTCCCGGACATGCCATCGGACGGCGTCGCGACGAAATAACGGGGGAGATGCGTATTGTTTCGCAGTGTGAGGATTGGATCTCCCTCGCCGGGTCGTTCGCCTTCCGGCGGACAGCCAGCAGCATGCCATGCTTCATAGGTCGAGTTGCGTATGACGCGGTGCGGCGCGTCCGGCCACATGCCGTCAAAACAGGTCGTGCGCACCGTCGAACCGCTTGCTGCAGAAATGATCGCCTGTTTATAAGCCGGATGCGCCATGGATTCTTCGGCGACGACGAAGCGCGTCCCAAGAAGGGCCGCATCAGCGCCCTTGGCTATGACGCGGGCGACATCTGCCGCCGTGGCGAGGCCACCTGCGGCTATGATGGGCACCCCCAGCGCGGCTTTTATCAGCTGGTCAAGAAGCGCACCGCATGGTGTTTCGCCGAGCACGTGTCCGCCCGCTTCCACCCCTTGCGCGATCAGCGCCGCGGCACCGACATTGACGGCGTGCCGCGCTGCAGCGAGGTCGCCGACGGTTGCAATCAAGCGCCCCTCACCCGCCGCGATGGTCGGCATCGACGCCGCTGGATCACCCCAAAACAAGTTAAACAGTTTTATGCCTGCCGCGAGCGCGGTTTCGATCAGTACGATCTGCTGCAGGTCGGCTCTAAGATTGACGGCGAACGGTCGGTCGGTGAGCGCTTGGGTCTGCTCAATCGATGCGCGCGCCGCATCTGGCGATTGCGGCCATATCGGCAATATGCCGAGGCCGCCAGCATTTGCGACCGCCGCGACGAGCTTAGGTCCAGCAACACCGCCCATACCACCTTGGGCAATCGGTCGGTTAATGCGAAATTTGTGCGTAAACTGCGTCTGCACCCGCGTCTCTCCAGGCCTTATGGCTTATGGCGATCAACGCGTTTCTGCAACCACGTCATACTGATATACCGAGTCTTGGCGGGTCAACCCGATCGATGGCGCGATGCGACCGGCCAACCAAATCGGCCCATAAGACACCAGACGGCCGGGCAATGTGCGCTGATGGAAGGTCTTGGCATTTCTCCGAGACGCGGCCTGGATGTGTGACGCGCGACCGTAACGAACCGACTGATATGCCTGCAATCCATCGATGATAGATGGTGACTTGCTGACCTGCTTTGCGATCACCCAGGCATCTTCGATCGCCATGGCTGCGCCTTGCGCCATAAAGGGCAACATTGGGTGTGCGGCATCCCCCAACAGAGCCACATGTCCATCGACCCAACGCGCCAGCGGTGGACGGTCAAACAAGGCCCAGCGGAACAGGTCATCGCTCTCTTCTAGCATCCGCCCAATCGTCGGATGCCACCCCGAAAAATCGCGGATCGCCTCGTCGCGCGATCCCTTCTCGGTCCAGCTCTCATTCGTCCAGTCGTCGCGCTCGACCACGGCAACAAGGTTGGCCAGGTGCCCGCCGCGTAACCGATACGTGACTGCATGTTTGCCCCGCCCCATCCAAGCGCAGACGACGGGGTCTGGTGCGTGATCGCCCAACCGGTCGACGGCGACAACAGACCGCCACGCCACATTGCCAGTGAACCGAGGCGTGTCAGGCCCGAGCATTTGCGTGCGCAGGGCCGAATGTATGCCATCCGCACCGACCAAAACACTTCCGGTCACCGACCCTCCGCCCGCAAGCTGCGCCGTGACCTGCTCGGCAGTTTGCGTATAGGCTTCTATCTCAACGCCAAGGCGCACAGCGCCCGGTGCGCGCGCCGCGAGCGCGGTTTGCAAGACCGAGATCAGATCGGCGCGATGAATATGAAGGTAAGGTGCGCCCCATCTCTTGATGGCGGCGTCACCGAGGGGCATCCGGATCAGTCGCATGCCGCTCTCGCCCATGCGAATTTCGATGCCTTCTGGCAGAAAGCCCGCCGCAATCAGGGCTTGATCCAAACCGAGCACCTCGAACACTTTCATCGCATTCGGACTGAGCTGGATTCCGGCGCCGATCTCACCCATTGCCGATGACTTTTCGAAAACCTCCACCGCCCAGCCTTGGTGTTGGAAGCAGAGGGCTGCCGTCAGACCGCCAATCCCCGCGCCAGCGATGAGTGCCTTCATCGCCGCACCCCACAAAGCCGCGCCTGAAACGCACTTGACTTACGGTATTTCGGCCTGCGCAGAACGCCATCTGAGAACATCATGGCGAAAGACGTACCCTCAATACGCGGTGCGATCACTGTGGCAGGTTGGATCGCGAGGTCACTTGATGGGCTCGATGGCCACACGCGACGGGTCGAGCCCGCTTATGAGGACAGGCGATAACCGCCCGCTTCGGTCAAAAGCAGCCGCGCATTGCCCGGGTCGGGTTCGATCTTCTGGCGCAGGCGATAAATGTGCGTTTCAAGCGTATGAGTTGTCACCGCAGCATTATAGCCCCAAACCTCCGACAATAATTCTTCTCGGGCCACAGGCTTCCCCCCTGCCCGATAAAGATATTTCAAGATATTGGTCTCTTTCTCCGTCAACCGGATTTTACGATCATCTTCGCGAACCAGAAGCTTTAAGCTGGGGCGAAACTCATAAGGACCGACATCAAACGTCGCATCTTCGCTTTGTTCAAAACTGCGCAGATGCGCTCGGACACGCGCCAAAAGCACCGAAAACTTGAACGGCTTCGTGACGTAGTCATTGGCGCCGCTATCCAGCCCTAAAATCGTGTCGGCATCGCTGTCTTGAGCTGTGAGCATAATGATCGGGGCGCGGATGCCGCGACTGCGCATAACTTTGCAGGCTTCGCGGCCATCCATGTCCGGCATATCAACATCGAGCAAAATCAGATCGGTTCGCTCCGCTTCAGCCATTTTGACCCCATTGGTCGCATTCTCAGCCTGAAGAACGCTGAACCCTTCATACAAGTCAAATTGCTCTGCCAGGGCCTCGCGCAGCCCGTCATCATCGTCCACCAGCAAGATGGTTTTTGTCACTGCCATGACTTTCTCCCTTGTCTTGTGGCCAGCAGATAGTGAATGAAGTCAAAGAGTTCATTACACGCTTCTTCAGCGGATGTCACAAAAAGGAGAGCGGTTCGTGACTGATGGCGTCTACACCGCAACCGCGAAAGGTAAGTTTTTCGGCGACGGGATCACCTGCCAATGCGCCCTGGGGCGAGGCGGGATCGTTGGTGCCTTGCAGAAACGCGAGGGAGATGGCGCAAGTCCGCTTGGAACCTGGCGGATGAAACGGGTGTTTTATCGTCCGGACCGATTGCAGCGCCCCCAGACCGCACTCCCCATCGTGCCGCTTGCCGAACAAGATGGATGGTGCGACGCACCCGATCACCCGCTTTACAATCGCCCGGTACGTTTGCCCTTTGCGGCGAGCCATGAACGCCTCTGGCGAGACGATCACGCTTACGATTTGGTGGTTGAGCTTGCTTACAATGACGGACCGATCCTCGCAGATCGTGGCAGTGCGATCTTTTTTCATTTGGCGCATGATGATTATCGCACCACGCAGGGCTGTGTGGCGATTGCCAAAGAACATATGCTCAGAGTTTTAGAGCGCGTCTCGGACGCCAGCGCGATTGAAATCCGCTACTAAAGCCGCTGGCGGTCTGCGCGTCGCGCCACATTCCAGCCATAAGAATCAACCAAGCGTTAATTTGGGGAGGGCGTTGTAAGGAGGCTGCACGTGTTTCAGCTGACTGAACTTTCGCCGCCGCGCCCGGAAACCGGGAGCTTTTACCTTGTGACCCAGACCAGCGAGCATGGGCCCTTCGAAACCTATCATGACGCAGTTGATGCCGCGGAGCATCCAAATCCAGAGATGCTCGGCTTCAACCCGCGCCGCGGCTATTATGTCGTCGATCGCAGCGAACCCGATGCCCCGTAATTAAGCAGAAGGCCGTCCGACGAGAGCCGCGCTTACGAGGCCAGCTCGGCCGCGTATGCCTGTAGCTTCATCACAGAGGGAACGGCGTTCTCGCGCATCCGTTTCAAAATCGCGATTTTACCTTCTTCGCCTTCGCCAACGCTCGCTGCAAGCTGCGAATAACCGTCCAGTCGATTGTTCAACAGCCATTCGCGGAGATCTTTTTCTTGCGACCAAGTGTATTGGTTCATCATGAAAGCCGATTGCATCCCGATCCAATCGGTATCGTGATTGGGCAGCGGAACCACTTGGCACAAGCGGTTCTTTTCCTCTTCGGTGTCCCGGGTCAGTTCAATATGCGCGATGAAGGCCGCGCTGAAGACGGGCTGCACAGTGCGAACCGTCTGCAAACGGATGGTCTCTCCAGCGAAGACGGGAACGACTTCAGAATTCCCGACAGCGCAGGCTGAGCAATCAACGAAGAGCGTATCGGGATCGCTCTCCAAAATCCCATCGTCAAAGATGATCTGCTCCGGTTCGATCCGCTGAATGCGACCCATGCGAATAACGTTTTTGACTTTCTTGAGCTCGGCGAGCTCTGGGTCTGAGATGGTGGCGCCATGGAACATGGTCGGACGAAACGCCGGATCGATCCGCGTGAACACACCCGCCGCTTCGAGGCGGTCAAAGAGATCTGATACCGAGTCCGATTGCGCGATCGCTTCCATTTGAGCCGCTTGAGCGCCCATCGTCGCTTCGAAGTATTGACCTGCGGGCTGGGTGTTCTCGCGGCGCATCAACCAGGCATCGCGGGGGCGCACCCAGTGAATTTGATCGGGATCCACATGATTTTCGAGCAGCCAGACCACTGCATCTATGCCCGTCTTACCGCCGCCAATGATGACATAGCGTGACGGTTGTTCGGTGATTTTTGGAAGATCATTGAGCGGGATCATGTTGACGCCATCAGCAATCTCGAAATTAGGCGTATGTGTCGACGGAACGGTCGTACGAAGCCAAGTCGCATCTACGACCTTTTCGCGCGCGGTGACATGATAGGTTTTGTCAGACGTGAGCGCAGTGACTTTCCCGCCATCCTCATACTTGCACATGGGCAGATAGGTGACACGGCCGGTCGGTAGAAATTGATACCGCATGACCTCGTCGAAATAGGCCATGATTTCGGGCCCTGACGCCAAGTCCTGCAAGCCTTTGTTTAAGCCGATGGAATCGATCACGCCCTTTGAAAGCTCTTTCGAGCTGACGCCGTAATAGGCGGATGGCTGGTGAAGGGTGACAAATGGATAGGCATCATTCCAATGCCCACCTGGCTTTTGGTGCATATCAACGATGAGAACGGTTTTATCACTTTCGGTAAGAATGATGTCCGCGAACGCCATGCCCATCGCACCTGCACCGATCACCACATAATCTACTTCGATCTTTTCCAGGGCCATGTTTCGCGTCTCCGTTGAATGAACAGCTTGATAACAGTGTTATGGCGTGTTAATAACGCTGTTATTGAAAGTCAAGCACCTAAGCGATATGAGTGAAAGTAAGTCCAAAATCCTAACAGCCGCTTCAGAATTGTTCGCCCAGTCCGGCGCAAGCGGATTGAGCGTTCGAGCCATTTCGAACCGCGCAGGGCTATCGACAATTGGCATCTACAATCATTTCCAAGGCAAACAAGGTATTCTCGACGCGCTGTACATCGAAGGGTTTGAGCTTGTAATGCAGGCGATTTCGATCAACGATCCAGACCTGTCACCGCGCGACGCCGTCTTGAAAGGCCTCGCCAATTATATCGACCTCTCGGCCACACATCGTGGCCATTATCAGCTTATTTTTGGCCGCGGAGACGTCGGTTACGTGCCATCATCGGGCGCCATCGCGGTTGGCGCCAAGGCGTTCGATCACCTCACGGCGCTCGTCTCGAGGGTGTTCCCCGGCCATGTGTCTAATCGCCAACGCCGTGAAGCGGCCTTGCAGCTTTGGGCGTTGACGCATGGTTATGTCAGCCTGCAAGATCATGAAGCGACAGAACTGATCCCTATGACCGCATGGCGCGACTTAATCCTCACCGCGGCGACGTTCCATCTCGACGCTCTGATCGCCAAACACGCCACTTAGGGATCGCGTGCGCCAAACAGTGCCGTACCGACCCGCACATGCGTCGCACCGAGCCTGGCGGCGAGCGCATAGTCACCGCTCATACCCATGCTCACATTGCCAAGCCCGTGCTCATCCGCCAAGGCTTTCAGCAGAGCGAAATGAGGGCCGGCAGGGTCTGCCGCGGGCGGGATACACATCAGGCCGATGATCCGCCCCGGATAGCTGTCGCGCGCAAGGCGGAGAAGGCCACTCAGGCCGTCGACACTTATACCTGCCTTCTGCGGTTCATCGCCTGTATTGACTTGAATGAGAAGATCAGGTGGCGCCGCACCGGTTTTTCGAAGCGCTTTGATCAAGGCCGAGAGTAGCTTCTCCCGGTCGAGCGTTTCGATCACATGGAAAAGCTTGACCGCCTCCTCGGCCTTATTGGTTTGCAGCGGGCCAATCAAACGCAGCTCTAAATCTGGATGATCCGCCAAGCGGTCACGCCAACGCGCCTCTGCCTCTTGCACGCGGTTTTCTCCGAACACGCGCTGTCCAGCGGCCAAAGCTGCCTCGATCCGCTCATCCGATTGCCGTTTAGAGGCGGCAATGAGCGTCACCGCTGCGCCAATTTCGGACAAGATGGCCTGACGCGCTTCGCGAATGCTGTGCTTATATGTATTTGGGTCCATGATGAGGTTGAAACACCAAGCTAAGACAGCCCGCAAGTGGCGTGTCGCATCGCGGCAGATTGCCCGGCACTTTCCGACGGGCTTGCCGCGCCTTTTGCTTCTCACCGACCCCGAACGGCTGCCAGATCCAATTAAGGTCGCGCAGCGATTGCCGCCAGGATCGGGCGTTATCTATCGCCATTTCGGGCGCGATGATCGCGTCCAGTTGGCGGCGCAACTGTCCCATCTCTGCCGACACAAAGGGTTCGTGTTTTTGATTGCCGCTGATCCTGTTTTGGCGATGCGTGTCGGTGCCGATGGTGTGCACTGGCCGGAAGCGCAGGCGCATAAAGCGCGCAATTGGCGCAAACGGTTTAAGCTACAGACCGCGAGCGCACATTCTCGGCGAGCGGTTCGCCGGAATGACTGTTTCAAAGTCAACGCCGTCCTGTTCTCTACTGTGTTCGTCTCAAACAGTGCGAGCGCGGGTGCGCCGATAGGTGCTGTGCGCTATCGCCAGCTCGCCAGATCATCCCCTATGCCGCTCTATGCGCTGGGCGGTGTGAACGCGGAAAACGCCCACCGGATTGCGGATGTCTCTGCGCTGGCGGCGATAGAGGGCTTTGTCTTAGCTGCCGATTAACACGCGGCGCGTACGGCTTCGGCGACGGACTCAACGGCTGCGTCCATCAGATTGGCATCGGTTGCTTCCGCCATAACCCGAATGAGCGGTTCGGTCCCAGACTTACGGATGACCAAGCGCCCTTTTTTGCCGAGCGCCTTTTCCGCCTCAGCAATGGCCGCCTGCACGCTGTCGGCTTCCAAAGGCGCACCGGTTTCGTAACGGATATTGACCAGTTTCTGGGGCACTGGGTCAAAAACGTGAGCGATCTCGGAAAGCGGTTTCTCCGTTTCCACCATGACCGCCAGAATTTGCAGAGCCGCCATCAAACCATCGCCCGTGGTCGAGAAATCCGACATCACGATGTGTCCCGACTGTTCGCCGCCGAGATTGAATTTGCCCTCGAGCATCCGCTCAACAACGTAGCGGTCTCCAACTTTAGTGCGCTCGAGCGCCATGCCGAGCGAATTGAGATAGGTTTCGAGCCCGAGATTGGACATCACCGTGGTGACCACACCGGGCTGAGACAATTGGCCGTGCTTTTTCCAGTGCGCCGCGATCAGGCCAATGAGCTGATCACCATCGACCTCGTCCCCCTTTTCATCGATGATGATGCATCGATCCGCATCGCCATCGAGCGCGATCCCGATATCCGCACGATATGTCTGCACGGTTTCTTTCAGCGCGCGCGTATCGGTGGACCCAACTTCAGAGTTGATATTGAACCCGTCCGGCTCGACCCCCATCGGAAACACTTCTGCGCCGAGTTCATAAAGCGCCTTGGGAGCGACCCGGTAGGCCGCGCCATTGGCGCAATCGATGCAGACGCGAAGCCCTTTGAGATTCATACGGCGCGGAAAACTCGCTTTGACGATTTCGATATAACGCGCCTGCGCATCGTCGATCCGCTTGGCGCGGCCAAGATCGCTTGGTGCGGCAAGCTTGTCATCCAGTGCACGGTCCATCCGACTTTCGATTTCAAGCTCAATCTCGTCTGAGAGTTTGTAGCCATTCGGGCCGAATAGTTTGATGCCATTGTCTTGAAAAGGATTGTGGCTCGCCGAGATCATCACCCCAAGATCCGCGCGCAAAGACCGTGTCATCATTGCAACACCTGGGGTCGGAAGCGGGCCAAAAAGCAACACATCCATACCCACCGAGGTAAACCCAGCGACGAGCGCCGGCTCGATCATATATCCTGATAGGCGAGTATCTTTGCCAATAACAACGCTATGGCGGCGCGGACTGGTGGTTCTAAAGTACTTTCCAGCGGCCATTCCAAGCCGCATCGCGATCTCTGGAGTCATTGGAGGTGTGTTCGCTGTGCCACGGATTCCGTCCGTTCCAAAGTATTTGCGTTTCATTTTGCGCTAAATCCTTGATTCATTTCGGGTCGCGAGTCTTTGTGAGCCTCTCGCAGGCGGAATGCCACGATTTTGTAGGAAACTCCAAGGCCGGATTACGGCGCGAATGGTACATCTCCTGCATGATTGGTGAGTTGGGGATAAAAGAGGACACGCAAAAATGCGTATGAAATCGATGATTGCGGGCAGTATGCTCGCGTTTGTATTGGCGGGATGTGAAACGGGCCTCCCGACCGGAATGTCGGTCGCTGATTATTGCGCCGATGTCAGCAATGCAGAGGAAGATGTCTGCCGGCTAAAAGTTGAAATTGATGGTAACGCAACAGCGCTGGCCGAGACCAATCTCAGCCTCAACGAAGCGCGCCAGGTTGCCGACACCGCTGTAAGTGCCGCAGCGTCTGCGCAAGCGAGCGCCGATGCTGCGCAAGCCAAAGCAGATGAGGCACACGAAATGGCGACAGCCCTTTCTGAAAGTGACCTCGACTGTAAAACGGCTGTCGTCCAACAGTCGAACATTGGCACGTGCGATGCCGGATACACCGTTATGGGCTGTGTCCAGACACGCTATACACATCGCGCTGGAGGTTTGTCCTTCTTGCGCGAGCTCAACAATGACCAATGCCGGTTCAACAGCCAGGTTTTGGAAATGCACGTCCGCTGCTGCCGTTCGGCCAGCGTGATGGGGACAGCTGAAATGAGCACAGCTGATTTGGGCGAGGTCGAGAGCGGCTCTTAAAGCCGGACCGATCCGCAGGATGAACCCCGGCAAGGAGGCCCCATTCGGGCCTCCTTGTGTCTTTTAAACCACCTCAAATCGTCACAATCCGAAATAGGATGTGCAATGACGAATTGGCGCGCTCCAGTTTAGGGCTGCCAACTCTCAGGATTTGGAGTGGAGTTTTTCATGTGCGGAATCATTGGTATTCTCAGTCAAAACGGGTCCGCCGCAGAGCGCGCGATGGAATCGCTCCGCAGGTTGGAATATCGCGGCTATGACAGTGCAGGGATTGCGACCCTCGACAAGGGCAAGCTCGATCGTCGCCGCGCGGCTGGAAAACTCACCAATCTAGAGGCGCTTCTCAAAGAACAGCCGATCGGCGGGTCGGTTGGCATCGGCCATACACGTTGGGCAACGCATGGCGCCCCGAACACGCGCAATGCGCACCCCCATGTTTCGGGTCCAGTGGCCCTCATCCATAATGGGATCATTGAGAACTTTCGACCCTTGCGCGAAGGGCTTGAAGCGCAGGGCCATAGCTTTCAAACTGAAACCGACTCAGAGACGATTGCGCACCTGATCGCCGCCGAGCTCGACCAAGGGGCAGATCCGATTGCCGCCGTCAAATCAACGCTCGCGAAATTGGAAGGCGCGTACGCGCTGGGGATCGTGTTTGAAGGCCATGAAGACTTAATGATCGGTGCCCGCCAGGGCTCACCCTTGGTGATCGGCGTTGGACAAGATGAGATGTTTCTGGGCTCAGATGCTTTGGCCGTTGCGCCGTTCACCAACCGGGTCATCTTTCTTGAGGAAGGCGATTGGTGCGTGCTCTCGCGCGATCAATACACCATTTATGATGCGAGCGGGCACGTCGTGTTCCGCCCCGAAACGCTGGTTCAAAGCGCTGGCGCCACAGTCGAAAAGGGCAATTACCGCCACTTCATGCAGAAGGAAATCTTCGAGCAACCTGACAGCACGGCCAGAACCATCGGTGCTTATGTGAATGCGCTCGACCAGACGATCACGCTGCCAAGCGAAGGCGGCGCCATCGATTGGGCAAAGATCACGCATTTGCACATGGTGGCTTGCGGCACGGCTTATTACGCTACGTGCGTCGCGGAGTATTGGTTCGAACAGATCGCTGGCTTGCCCGTCAAAACCGATATTGCGTCTGAGTTTCGATACCGCGCGCCGGCGCTCCCACAGGACGGCGGACTGGCATTGTTTGTCAGTCAATCTGGGGAAACCGCAGATACGCTTGCCGCGCTTCGATATTGCAAGAAGGCAGGTTTAAAAACCACCGCGGTTGTGAATGTTCCAATGTCGACCATTGCCCGGGAAGTCGACCTCACCCTGCCGACTCTCGCAGGACCTGAAATCGGCGTGGCCTCGACCAAAGCGTTCACCGCTCAGCTTTGCGCCCTCGCAGCCGCTGCGATTGCTGCGGGCAAGGCCCGCGGACGGTTGGATCGCGCCCGCGAAAAGGAATTGGTGGAGGCGCTGAGCGGTGTTCCACGTCTGATCGCAGAGAGTTTCAGACTCGATCAACCGATCGCGACTCTATCGCGCGATCTGTGTAAGGCGCGCGATGTGATTTATCTCGGACGGGGGGTACACTTTCCGATTGCGCTGGAGGGCGCGCTCAAGCTGAAAGAAATCAGTTATATTCACGCAGAAGGTTATGCCAGCGGTGAGCTAAAGCACGGCCCGATTGCATTGATCGATGAGTTAACCCCGGTCGTGTTCGTCGCGCCGTTCGATAACTTGTTCGAAAAGTCTTTGTCCAATCTGCAAGAGGTGGTGGCGCGTCGCGGCAAAGTCCTTCTCATCAGTGATCAAGCTGGCCTCGAGGCCGCAGGCGATGCGCCCGCTCACACAATTGCAATGCCGACTTGCGACCCCTTTGTCGCGCCAATTCTCTATGCCGTGCCGGTTCAGATGCTCGCCTATCATATCGCGGTTCAAAAGGGCACGGACGTTGACCAACCGCGGAATCTCGCAAAAGCGGTGACAGTCGAATAGAACTATATGAGGGCCAAGTGGCGCTGGCCTGAACTCGGTCAGACCAGCGCTTGAATGGGTTTAGACAACCGTTCCGAACAAGCCAAGGGTCAGCGCAGCGCCGACAATGGCAAGCGGAAGAGAAAGAGCGGTTGCGATTAGGCCAGTACGGGCCTCAGAGGGGGAGGAAACACGCATGGGATTTGTCCTTCTTTGCGGTGCAAACGGCGACTATTCGCTGTCTGTCATCAGCATATAAGGACCAAAAAATAAAAATCAATGAATAATTTCAGATTTATTCAGCGTTCAATAACTCACGTGTTTTGATAGGAACGCTTAACCCCGCCAAAACGATATCCATGACGCCTTCGAGCTCACGCTCCAGCTTCGGCAAGGTGAGCCGTGTCCAGAGCTGCGGGTAACGAAACTTCATCGTCGCCGCCTGCATCATCTCAGCGATGAAATGCGGATTGTCCATTGGCGCGAAGACGCCCTGCGCAATGCCCTGCTCCAGCAATTGCACGAGATAGACGCGTTCTTGCGCCAATTCCTCATTGGCAAACATGGGGCGCTCATGCGCCAACACTTCGGCGATCTCCAAAACTTTGGCGTCGCGATCAAGTTTCTCATAGGTCTTGATCAAAGCATTCCGGTGAAACAGACGCAATTTCTCGACCGCCGACCCTTCGCTGCGGACCAAAGCGGCATTCTTGGTGTTAATTTCCATGTTCAACTTGCGCGCCATGGCTTCCGCAATGTCTATCTTTGAGGCAAAGAATCGATAGATATTCCCAGCGGACATACCGCAATCGCGGGCAATTTCGGCCATGGTCGTCTTGGCGTATCCATAGTGCATAATACGCTCCATGGCGGCCTGAAGGATTTGTTCGCGAGTGTCGAGTTTTTCGTTCATGTGATTAGAATAGTGGAAAAGTGTGAATGATCAACAAATTGTTCAATCTAATACGTCGCACACGGTCAAGCTTGTGACAGCATTTCGTCGAATTGGCGTTCTCGGCGCCGGCGCTTGGGGCACAGCGCTTGCCGCATCGCTTTATCGCAAGGCAGAGCATTCGAGCCCTGACATTCCGGTTTGGGCGCTTGAAGAGGACGTCGCGCGCGCCCTGAGCCGCGGCCAGGGCAATCCGACTTACCTGCCAGATATCGAATTGCCCAAGATGACCGCCAGCACGGATATTTCTGTTTTAGCGGGCTGCGACGCCGTTTTGGCGGTGGTCCCCGCTCAATTCGCGCGCACCACCCTGTCGCAATTGGCCCCGCATATCCGCCCGGACACACCGGTTCTGCTCTGCGCCAAAGGGATTGAGCAGGCGAGCCTTAAAATGATGACAGAGGTGATTGCCGACGCCATTCCACATGCTGTCCCGGCAGTGCTCTCAGGCCCGAGCTTTGCGGTGGACGTTGCGCAGGGTCGTCCGACCGCGGTGACCTTAGCCTGCGCAGATGCGGCAATCGGGGCGGGGCTCATGGAAGCGATTGGGCAACCCGCCTTTCGGCCTTATGGGTCATCGGACTTGATCGGCGCAGAAATTGGCGGTGCCGTTAAAAATGTTCTCGCCATTGCGTGCGGCATTGTTGAAGGTTTGGATCTCGGCAAGTCGGCGCATGCTGCATTGATTGCGCGCGGCTTCGCCGAAATGACCCGGCTCGGTGTCGCAATCGGCGGACAGGCCGAAACGCTGGCCGGGCTTTGCGGCCTGGGCGATCTCGTGCTCACTTGCTCATCCCCGCAATCGCGAAACATGAGCTTTGGTCTGGCGCTCGGACAGGGTCGCTCGGCGGAACAGGTCCTGGCTGATCGTCAATCCGTGACAGAAGGGGTTGCGACCGCGCCGGCCCTTGTTGCGCTGGCTGACCAACACGCGGTCGACATGCCGATTTGCGGTGCCGTGCAGGCTGTGCTCAGTGATCAAATAACGGTTGCAGATGCGATGTCCGCGCTGCTGTCCCGCCCATATAAAGGAGAATAGGATGCCGCTGTTCCTGATCAACGCTCGTGACAAAACAGGACGCAGCGATTTGCGCCTTGCCAATCGCCAAGCCCATCTCGAATGGGCCGGCGAGTATCGCCACCACATCAAAATGGCCGGTCCAGTTCTATCAGACGATGGCCAGACGATGATTGGTTCGACCTTTGTCATCGAGCTAGAATCGCTCGACGAGGCCCACGCTTGGGCACAAGATGATCCATATGCCAAGGCTGGGCTGTTCGAACACACTGAGATTATCCCGTTCATCTGGTTGATTGGGGACGGCCCTCAGAATGGCTGAGACAACCAGACCCTTCTGGGAGGCCAAGCGGCTTGAAGAGATGACCTCTGAAGAATGGGAAGCCTTGTGCGATGGCTGCGCCAAGTGTTGTTTGATCAAACTTGAAGATGAAGACACTGGCGAGATTGCCCTGACCCGCCTCCACTGCACGCTCTTAGACGCCGAGACGTGTCGCTGCAGCGATTACCAAAATCGCAAACAACATGTCCCAGATTGCGTCATCCTTACGCCCAAGGATATTTCAGAGCTGCGCTGGATGCCCACGTCTTGTACCTATCGCTTAATTCATGAAGGCAAACCCCTGCCCGATTGGCATCATCTGATCAGCGGCGACCGCACTCTGATCCATGATCGCGGCGCCTCGATTATGGGACGCACCTTGAGCGAAGACACTTTGTTTGATCCAGACGATGTTGAACAAATCGAAGCCTGGATCGTCGATTGGGACGGCAACGAACCTTAGGGGCCCTCAATCGTGTAACCTTTTTCGCGCAACATAGCGATCACGCTGTCGGGACCGGCAAAGTGCCCAGCACCGGCGGCAATCAAAAATGTTCCGGGTTCATCGAGCATAGCTTCAATCTTGGGCAGCCAATTCTGATTGCGCTTGACCAAGACCGATTGATAGGCGGCATCTGTAAATCCATGCGCTTCTGAATTGGCCATGAGCGCTTCGATCCCCGCCATATCGCCATCGGCCCATTCCTCGACCAAAAGGTCGAGCATGCGCGGTGATTCTTCGAGAAGCAGCGCCGTTTCATAAAGCATCGAGACTTGATCAGCCTCGGGCAAGAGATCAAACGCGTCGGCTTGATCGTTGATCGTCTCCAAATAGGCAAACTGCTTTCCAGCATCGCGCACATCGCGATAAATCACCCGCTCGACCCCGGATTCAGGATCATAGCCATCTTGGCTGATACTCATCATACTGAGATTGATCGACGCCATCCATGGTTCAAACGTATTGATCGCATCGAACGGCACGCCGAGCGATTCAAAGGCGGCTGAAATCACCGCTTCGTCCTCATCGCTCAAAACGTCACGCAGGGTACGACCATCTTGAAACACCCCGCGGGTCAGGAAATCTGTCGCGATCGCGCGTTGCGCTTTTTCGCTGTCCATATCGACTTCAAAGACAATTGTGTCCGCCGCATCGAGCGCCGTGTCAAACGCCTCCGTCCGCCAGGCCAGATCCGGCCGCAACAAATGCACGGTGCCAAACATATAGATATCTGTGTCCTCATCTGAGAGCGTCCAGAGCACCGGTTCGCCAGGCCCCGATGTCGACTGTGCCGTGGCCAAAGCAGCGTCAAACTCCTCTAATATTTGCGCTTTTTCAGCGCGTTCCGGCGCGCTTTCTATGGCATCCGGCGCCGCTGTATCACACCCAGCCAGCCCAAAAACCGACCAAATGAGCGCCAAGATGGCAGAGGTTTTCAAGACTCTCATGCTTGCCTCCTTAAACAATCCACGCCTGATGTGATATCGCCAAGATGTTTGAAAAGCCATTACGCGCACTCAGCAGATTGCATCTAAATTCGGCTTCGCGTAAGACGCGCCTAACGCACCTATAGCTCAGCTGGATAGAGCGCTGCCCTCCGAAGGCAGAGGTCTCAGGTTCGAATCCTGATAGGTGCGCCAATGATCCAATTGTGTGCATAAACCGACCCGGAAAACCGGTCACGCTTCGCGCGCAAAAATTCTCCCTAATATGGTGCCCGCGGCCGGACTTGAACCGGCAAGCCCAATTACGGGCGGCGGATTTTAAGTCCGCTGTGTTTACCAATTTCACCACACGGGCACGCGACGTCTGAGTAACGGCGCTTCCCGGCGGAGACAACCGGTTTTCGCGGTCCGTTGTGATTTAACCAAATCCCAATTGGCCTTTGATATGCATAGACGGCATTATGCTGCGGCCTCTACAGAAGAAGCGCTATAGTGCAATCCTTGTCGGCATCATTTGCTATGGGCCGATCGTGATTGTGTTCGGCGGAATTTTGGCTCTGATATTCGGTTAACCTGGTCGGAACGGCAGGATTCGAACCTGCGACCCCTTGACCCCCAGTCAAGTGCGCTACCTGGCTGCGCTACGCTCCGAACCAGGGCCGGAGGTATAGGCGCCTACTAAAATTTGGCAATGGCCAATTGCCGGTTCGACCAGATACGACCGCATGATATCTAAATGGCGTCCAGCAATGGCTTGTAATTCGACGCATAAGCCCGGTTGGAGATCAAACGGGTGAGTGGATGCGCGATCCAAGGCGGAAGCTGTCGCATCTTATCGCGCCGATGCGTTTGGGATTGCACCCAACGCGTTCGCGGTAGACGCGCTTTGGCATAGTCGTGAAGGGCGGTGTCCAAACGGGGGGCTGACGCGATCAATCGCGCGAGAACGATTGAGTCTTCAAAAGCCATCGCCGCGCCAGATGCCATATTTGGGGAGGTTGCGTGCGCGGCATCGCCGATCAGCACAACCCGGCCTTACGACGGCGGGTCGACCAAAAGCTCCTCGATCGCGCCGAAGTGGAATCGCCCTCCAAAGCCGCTCATCCCCGCGTCGGCGGGGATGAGCGATCGACGAGGGGGAAGGCCCGCTAAGCTGCCGTCTTCAAACGCACCGCGTCGAGGCGCGCTTTGATATCGGTCAGATCTGACAAGATGGATTTCAAACTTGCCTCGGTGCCGCTCGCCGGTGTGCCGGGCGGGGTGGCCTCAAAGGCTTTGCGGACGGAATCTTGGATCTCGCGAGCCGGGCTCGCTTGTGGCACGCTGTCAGTGGCGTCCGCCGGGACGAGCAGTCGCGCTTGTCCCTCCAAAACCGCTCCTACACCTTGCGCACTGAGCAGTTTCGATGCGCCTTTCAAGGTCATGCCTTGATCATGCACAAGGGTTTGGATCGCTCGCAGCGCGTCAATGTCCTCGGGGCGGAACATCCGCCGGCCATCTCGGCGCTTGAGCGGTTTGACGAATTTCGAGAACTTGCCCTCCCAATAGCGCAGCACATGTGGCTGTAGACCAAGCTCTTCCGCGGCTTCTCCGATGGACCGATAGGCGTCAGCGGATTTTTCGATTTTACGGGCAGCAGAACTTGGCATGGGGTCAGATCTCGCGATTAACCTCCGACGCGATCTTTGAGCATCGGAGAAGGTTTGAACGTCACAACCTTGCGCGCCGATATGGTGGCCTGAATGCCGGTCTTCGGATTGCGTCCCTCGCGGGCCGCTTTTCGTCGGACATTGAAATTGCCGAAGCGTGACAGTTTCACGGCGCCCTCATCTTCAAGGCTTTCGCTGATCAGCTCCAGCACACGGTCGAGCAGGTAAGAGGATTCCTGTCGCGTTAGACCGATTTCGCGAACAATCGCGTCGGTCAGTTCTACACGCGTAAGGGTGTTTGTCGTCACAGGTTTAGCTCCTCTTCGTTAACAATAAGGGCCCAGGTCTTAACGAATTACGAAAAATCAGATGCGGAAAAGGCTCGCGCCCCAAGAAAATCCACCACCCATCGCTTCGCTGAGGACCAAATGCCCGGGTTGAATGCGACCATCGCTGACCGCTGTGTGCAAAGCAAGCGGAATCGAAGCCGCTGAGGTATTGCCATGGTCGCCGACAGTCGAAATGACTTTGCTTTCATCTAGGCTCATTTTCTTGGCCACACCGTTCAAGATGCGCTGATTGGCTTGGTGCGGGACGAACCAATCCACATCATCGGAGCTCAGGCCCGTTTCCTCGTAAACATGATGGATGGCGCTGGAAATATTGGTCACAGCATGCCGAAAGACTTGATTGCCGAGCATACGGACATGCCCAATCGTTCCCGTCGACGAAACGCCGCCATCGACATGCAACAATTCAGTTTTGCGACCATCCGTGCGGATATGGTGGGTCAGGACCCCGCGATCGCCCGCATCCGCCTCGCTTTCTGCGGTTAAAACCACGCCGCCCGCGCCATCACCAAACAAGACGCATGTGCCGCGATCCGACCAGTCCAATATCCGCGTGAAGGTCTCGGCACCGATCACTAAGGCAGATTTGAACAGACCCGTTTTGAGCATCGAGTCCGCCGTGGCAAGCGCGAACAGAAAGCCCGAACACACAGCTTGCACATCGAAGGCCGCGCTTGCCCCCATTTCGAGATTGGCTTGCACGGCTGTGGCCGTCGCCGGAAACGTCTTGTCTGGGGTCGTGGTGGCGAGCACAATCAAATCAATCTGATCGGCCGTCATATCGGCATTTCTGAGGATCGCGCGCGCCGCTTGGGTGGCCAGGTCTGATGTCAGTTCGCCATCGGCGGCAATGTGGCGCTGTCGAATACCCGTGCGCTCTTGAATCCACTCATCCGAGGTATCGACAATGCGCGACATCTCTTCATTGGTTATGATCCGCTCTGGCAGATATCCGCCCGTACCGCGGATGACGCTTCGGATCGCGCTCATTCGGAAGCCTCACTCAAACTGACTTCGGTGCGGTCTCGGCTGAGACCTGCGGCGACTTCTTCCATGTATCGACTAGAGGCTAAGTCGGCGGCCAATGCAACCGCTGTCGCATATCCTTCCGCATCGGTGCCACCATGGCTTTTCACCACAACACCGTTCAGGCCCAGCAAAACCCCGCCATTGACGTTGGATGGGTCCATACGCTCTTTCAGGCGCTTCAGCCCGGACCCTGCCAAAGCGGCCCCCATTTTCGAAATCATACCCGTGGTCAGGGCTTCGCGAACGTAAGAGGCGACCAGGCGCGCGGTCCCTTCCGCGGTCTTCAGCGCGACATTCCCGGTAAATCCATCCGTAACGACGACATCGACAGCGCCCATGGCGATGTCATCGCCTTCGACATAGCCGCGAAAGTCGAGGCCGAGCTCGGGTTCTCGCAGACGTTCTGCGGCGAGTTTCAGCGTATCGCGCCCTTTGCCTTCCTCTGATCCAATATTCAACAAGCCGATCGTCGGTTTGGCCTTGCCGGTGACGGCGCGCGCATACGCCTCGCCCATAACCGCGAACGTCACCAGTTGATCGGAGTCCGCGTCCAGATTGGCACCGACATCGAGCACGATCGAGCGGCCTTCGACGGTTGGCCAAATGGCTGTCATGGCTGGGCGATGAACACCTTCCATTTTGCGCAAGGCGACCATTGAGAACGCCATTAATGCGCCGGTATTGCCAGCCGAGACGGCCGCCCCTGCACGGCCAGCCTTCACCGCTTGGACGGCGCCCCATAAGCTGGTTGTTTTGGCTTGCCGCAAGGCCACCGAAGGCTTTTCACTCATGCTGACCACGTCTTCGTGATGCATGATCGTACAGCGCTCCATCAGCCCGCGCGCTTCAATGCCCGGGGTGACCTCTTCGGCGCGGCCATGGATCTCGAACACGACATTGCGACGGCGCTCGGCAAACAGTTTCAGACCGTCCAGAACAATGGCAGGTGCGGCGTCACCGCCCATAGCGTCAACGGATAGAATTAAGCTGGCCATGAGGTTGGAGCTCCACACCCATTCTGGGACCGCCGCAACCTATGCCCGCCCGCGCGGAAACGCAACGCATCTCTTGGATCGTAAATCAGCGAAGTTCGCTCGACTTCGACAGGCGCTCCGGCCCCGCTTGGACTTCACCCTCAGAAAGGTCCTCAATGTCGACATTTAGGTCCAACATGTAAGCTGCGAGCGCCGTCGCATCTGCTTCATCCGGTTGGACGTTGCGCTGTAGCACCGCGATCAGTGCGGGCTTTGCGGGCGTCGCGCCGAGCGCTTCGTCGATGGCTTTGACCAGCCCAAAGAACTCCTCTCCCATTTTACGGATCCGGCGGGCGATCGAGGAATCCCCAACGCCGTTTTCGCGCAAGGCATGATCAAAATCCGAAAACAACATTTCAGAGATTGCCTGAGAGAGGGTGCGCCCTTCTTGCCCGAAATCTCGCAGACGACGCATGGCCAAGGCTGCAACGAGAGCGACCATGTTAAAGCGGCCATACACGGTGTCTGTGACCCATCCCTTTAAGAACGGCTCTGGCAGGCGCGCCTGCGCCGTAATCGCATCGCGCCAGCGCTTCACAGCGGCTTTGTTCGCCTGTTTTCGATTGAACAGTTTAATCATCTCGTCCCAAACTAGAGCTGTCAGAAGTGTTTCCTAGTGCTTGCCAATTGGCGCGTTTCAGCCTTATCTCAGCGCATATATCAGGAGTATCGCAATGGCGCGCCGTGTCATCCTTGCTTCCCTCGCCCTCACAGCCCTTACGACGGCCTGTATCAGTCCGATTGAAGACTATCACGGATATACGGCCGACGAAGTGCTGCCAGAAAACATTAAAGTCGGTGAGGATACTCGGGCGAGCGTGCTGGCGCAGCTCGGCTCGGCATCCACTGAAAGCGTGTTTGACGAGAACACATGGTTTTACATCACCACACGCCGCGAGCGGATCGCGTTTCTGACCCCGCGCACCAAGCAGCGCTCAATCACGGCGATACGGTTTGGTGAGGATGATATCGTCGCAGAGCTGCTCACCTATAATGAAACCGATGGCGAAGTGATCAATTACGCCTCTCGCGAAACGCCGACGCGCGGACGAGAGCTGGGCCTGTTAGAGCAGATTTTCGGCACTGTCGGCGCGGTTGCCCTGCCCCGAACGGACGAGGCGACGCCGGGCAATCCTACCGGCCGACGCTAGCTTATCCAGCAGCCCGAAACTGCGGGTCGCTGGCATAGAGCTCAGCGCAAGATCGCGATGTCTCGTTCATCGGTGTAAATGAAACACAAGCGAAATCGGCTTGCGACAAAGCGCCAAAATCGGCCCGTCCAGTCCATTTCTCCACCCGTTTTGACCCTGTCCAAGCACTGATCATCACTTTGCTCGGGTGCGAGGGAATGTCGGTCCGGTCACGCGGGGTCCGATAGACTTCTTTGCCCTCGACATACCAGATGATTTCATTTGGCAGCCAATCGAATGCGTAAAGACGCATCCGCTTGGATGCATCAAAGTCGAGTTTCACGCGCTGATAAGCGCCGCGAATGCCGGCATCGAAATAGTTGAACTCGATATAGTTTGGGCGATTGCCCGTGAATTCGATATCGACCTCATCATGCGGCGTGCCGAAGGAGGGACCCGTATACGTGAAAAATGCGGAGACCACGCCCCGTTCCCCAGACGGGCGCATAATCGCCTCGTAGCGGCCATATGAGAACCGATCATGCGTTCTCAGGCCGCCCATGGTTGGCCGTTGATAGGAATTTCCGGCGCGCACCACGAGTGCGAGATTGTCGGCCTGTTGGACCACATTTTCCGGGCGCCAAGGACCACCATAATGCGTGCCCGGATCACGGTTATGATGCTGATTGGGTTTCCAGACCAATGGATCAAACGGCGCGCGTAGGTCAGCGAAAACGGCGTTTGGCGAAATCGCCGTCTGCGTGATCGCGCTCGGCGGCTTTGCCGGCTCGACCGTGTTTTGACCAACAACGCTCTGTTCGGAAGATGGAGCTCGGTCGACGGATCTTTGCGATTCTAACGGCTTCGCGATCTGAGGTTTTGGTGTCGTGGTGACAATGATGACCGGTTCAGGCTGCAATTCTGCGAGGCGATTGATCAGAAGCAGCATGATGATGAATATGCCGACAAGTTTTGCCGTCATCGCGAAAAGCGATCGCCCCCCTCTCGCCTCCGCGGATGGTTTGATTACGTGCATGGCAGCCCTCACCAATAGCTCTTTTTTCGATGCGCCACGCAAAATCGAGACCATTCCGAGGGGGATTTGTCTCTTCAGCTGACAAAAAACCCGCATCGCGATGGATGCGGGTTTCTTGTTTTGAGTTTGGGCTTTGGGCCTAATGGCCGCCAGCGAGGACGGCTAGCATTAACAGCGCCACGATGTTGGTGATTTTGATCATTGGGTTCACCGCCGGTCCGGCCGTGTCTTTATAGGGGTCGCCTACTGTGTCGCCTGTGACGGCGGCTTTGTGAGCTTCAGACCCCTTACCGCCATGATTGCCGTCTTCGATATACTTTTTAGCATTGTCCCAGGCGCCGCCGCCGGACGTCATAGAGATCGCCACAAACAGCCCTGTCACAATCACGCCCAACAGCATCGCACCGACCGCAGCTAGGGCAGCGGCGGGGCCCGCGATAACCCAAATCAGCAGGAAAAGCACGATTGGCGACAAGACGGGCAGCAAGGATGGGACAATCATCTCTTTAATTGCAGCCGAGGTCAGAATGTCGACCGCTTTACCGTAATTTGGCTTCGACGTTCCCGCCATAATGCCTGGATCATTTTTGAACTGGCTTCGGACTTCCTCCACAACCGCCTGCGCGGCGCGACCGACAGCCATCATGGACATGCCACCAAATAGGAATGGCAGCAGGCCACCAAAGAGCAGCCCAACCACAACATAAGGGTTGGCGATGGAGAAGTTCACGACGCCAATCCCGTGAAAGAAACTGCCTTCGGTCGCGTTCGCCGCGAAGTATTTCAGATCTTCATTATAGGCCGCGAACAGAACCAAGGCCCCGAGACCCGCCGATCCGATCGCATAGCCTTTGGTGACGGCTTTCGTGGTATTGCCGACCGCATCGAGCGCGTCGGTTGTATCGCGCACGCTGCTCGGTAATTCGGCCATCTCCGCAATCCCGCCAGCATTGTCGGTAACCGGTCCGAAGGCGTCGAGCGCGACAATCATTCCGGCGAGCGCGAGCATGGTCGTGGTCGCGATGGCGATGCCGAAAAGGCCCGCTAAGTTAAAGGTCAGGATGATCCCAGCCATAATTGTGATCGCTGGCAGCGCAGTCGATTCTAACGATACGGCGAGGCCTTGGATCACATTCGTGCCATGGCCCGACGCGGAGGCTTCTGCAACCGATTTGACCGGGCGATATTCGGTGCCCGTATAATATTCGGTGATCACAACGATCAGCGCCGTCACGACCAGCCCGGCCACGCCGCATAGGAACAGATCCATACCGGTCACAACCGCGGCGCCCGTACCATCTGCGTTCAACAAGCCAAGCGCAGCGCCCGCGCCTGCGAGTTCGCCGAAGCCATTTGGCAGCGCATATTGGACCGCGACGGCGAGCCCGCCAACGGTCAGAACACCGGTCACGATCAAGCCCTTGTAGAGCGCGCCCATAATGTTCGTGGACCCCTGGCCGAGTTTGACAAAGAACGTCCCGATCACAGAGGCGATAATACAGACGGCGCAAATCGCCAGTGGGAACAGCAAGATGCTGCTGAGATAATCGGTTCCAGCGAAATAGATCGCGCTCAGCACCATGGTCGCGACGATGGTCACGGCATATGTCTCGAACAGATCTGCCGCCATGCCCGCACAGTCGCCAACATTGTCGCCGACATTGTCAGCAATCGTCGCTGCATTTCGTGGATCGTCTTCTGGGATGCCGGCTTCGACCTTGCCGACCATATCGCCGCCAACATCAGCGCCTTTGGTGAAGATGCCGCCGCCGAGACGCGCAAAAATAGAAATCAAAGACGCACCGAAGCCAAGCGCCACCAAGCCATCTACGACTTTGCGGCTATTTTCTTCGTAACCCACGCCGCCGACAAGCAATCCGTAATAGGCGACCACACCCAGCAGCGCTAAGCCGACCACGAGAAGGCCGGTCACAGCGCCTGATTTAAACGCCATTGAAAGACCATCTTGCAAGGATGTACTGGCCGCATGCGTGGTGCGAACATTCGCCTGCACCGACACTTTCATACCGATAAAGCCGGCCGCTCCTGACAGAACGGCACCGATGATGAACCCCAAGGGCACTTCCCAATTGCGGAATAAGATCGCGAGCACGATCACGACGCCAACGCCAACATAGGCAATGGTTGTGTATTGCCGCTTCAAATAGGCGTTTGCGCCTTCTTGGATTGCGCCTGCAATCTCTTTCATACGGTCATTGCCCGCATCCGCTTTCATAATGGATTGGCTCTGCAGCCAACCAAACCCAATCGCAAGCACAGCTGCGACCAGGGCGATCCAAAACCAAAGGGTCATTTTTGCCCTACCTTCCTGTCAAAGTACGGGACTCCCAGCCCCACTTCCTGTTTATGCCGCTATGACTGCAACAGCCACCGCGCCTTCGCAAGGGGTATCCCGCTTAACGCGAGTCAGAGCCCTTAATTCCGCTGCGATGCTCGAACCCAAGGGTTGCTGGAGGGTTAATCTGTGTGTTCTGAAACCTAAGTGTGAGCCCGAGTGATTCGGTCAGGGTGCCGATCTGCGTGAAGCCAGGGACCGGTGTGCCGGAGGGCGCACTGATCAAGATCCGGTAATCATCCCCAGACGTGCATTGAGCGAGGATCTCGTCCAGCGTTTCGGTTGGCTTTGCCAAAGGCACCCGGCTCAGCTCCATTTCGACCCCGCACTCAGAGGCCGCGGCAAGCCGTTTTGCGTCCATCAATAGGCCGTCGGAAATGTCCATACTGGCAGTCGCAAACTCAGCAATCGTTTGCGCAATCTCGAGCGGGCCAATATCCGGGACGCGGTAGCGCCGCGCGATCTCTGGCGCCGTGCCCGTCATGGCCGCGCGCAAACCGAGCCCGCCCCAACCGATCTCACCATTAACGAACACGCCTTGCCCGGGGCGGCCGCCAGACCGGCGAACCGGTTCAGCCTTAAGGCCGCTGCCCGTGATCGTCATTGTCAGCGTCAATGGCCCCGGGGTTGCGACCAAGTCGCCGCCGATCAAGGCCGCTTCGAACTGGTCCAAATCTCGTCCAATGCCGCCGACGAGATCAGCAAACTTGGCCTCGCTTCGAGCGCGTGGCCAGGCAATCGATAACAGCGCTTCGCTGGGCCGAGCGCCTTTTGCCAAGATGTCCGACACATTCACGCGCACCAGTTTTTGACCGACCGTGTCGAGCGGATCGGTCGGGAGAAAGTGTACGCCCTCAACCAGCGTGTCCATGGTTACGATGGTGGCATCGCCAGCGGACAAGACAGCCACATCGTCGCGCAGGCCGTGCGCGCCGCTGGCCCGTACCAGCGGCCTGATAAAGCGCTCAATCCACAAGGTTTCTTGCATTTGCGCTCCTAATGCAGCGAGCGGCCTTAGGCTTCTTGAGGCCGCAAGTCTTTCGACACATTGTCAAGCACGGCATTGACGAAATTCGCTTCGGTTTGATCGAAAAAGTCGTGCGCCAAGGACACATATTCATCGAGTAAGATGCGACGCGAGAGCTCTTGATGCGCCACCAATTCGGCGGTTGCGGCCCGCAAAATGGAGCGCGTCGTTGAATCCAAACGCGACAGTTTCCACCCTTTAGACAGACGCGCAAGAATCGCCGTGTCGACGGTTTTCTGGTGCGTGATTGTGGCGTTGACGATGGCTTTAAAGAGGTCTGGATCGGCTTCTTCGACGGGTGTTTCATCCGGGCCTAGACCCAGGCGATCATCCATCATATCGCGGATGGCGGCTTTGCCGCTCTGACCGGTTTGCTCCATCTGATAGAGCGCCTGCACCGCCGCGAGGCGCGCGCCTGCGCGGCGGGCGCGGATCACTTCAAACGGAAGTTTCTGCTCACTCATCGCGCGTCCATGCCACTTGGGGCCGGAAAAGGCTATTGGGAATTTCCTCGCTAACTGCCATCCATCGCAAGCACAATGCTTGGATTTCATCCTTCGACTTCGCTCAGGATGAGCTGTAAGAAGTGAAATATGTTTTACGTATACATGCTCGAATGCGCCGACGGCTCGTATTATATCGGTAGCCACCGGGGCGATGACTTAATGATCCGCATCCACGAGCACAATCTTGGCCGGTACCCGAGAGCTTATACCTTTCGACGTCGTCCAGTGACGCTCATTTGGAGCGAGGTCTTTCCCAATCCGGATGATATGGTCGCAGCTGAACGCCGGCTGAAACGCTGGAGCCGAGCTAAGAAAGAGGCATTCATTCGAGGAGACATGCAAACCCTCAAATTGCTCTCAAAATCTAAGTCGGCTCCGGCTGATGCTTCCAAGCGCTCATCCTGAGCGAAGTCGAAGGATGATTTCGGCGCATTTCATTTCTCCCCACGACTTCGCTGAGGATGGCTGCAGGTATACCCGCTAGCGGACGAATTTTTTCCGCAGTTTCAGCATCTCCAAACAGGCGATTGCAGCGTCTCGCCCCTTATTCTTTTGTGCGCGTTCGGCGCGTGCCAGGGCTTGCGTTTCATTTTCAACCGTCAAGATGCCATAGCCGATGGCCAGGCGCCGGTCGGTCGATAGGTACATCAGACCCCGTGCGCTCTCGCCGCAAACATAATCATAATGGCTGGTCTCACCCCGTATCACGCAGCCGAGCGCAATGTAGCCGTCATATCGCGCGCTGTCGGCTGCCATCGCAATCGCGCCAGGAACTTCGAAAGCGCCGGGGACCATAATGGTCTCGACTTCGCAATCATCCTCTGCCGCCTCCAGCGCTTCGCGCGCCCCCTTCTCAAGTTCTTCGGAGATGTGCTGATAGTAAGGGGAGTTCACAATCAGAATGCGGTGGATAGCCATTAATCAACGTCCTTATCAGAGAGGGGGCGCCAGCCTTCAATCGACAGGCCGTAGCCGTCCAATCCAGCGACGCGGGTCGGTTCAGTATCGGAGAGATATGTCATCTTGCGCACCCCAAGCTCCCGCAGGATCTGCGCCCCGACGCCATATTCCCGCAACGGCGCATGGGTATCTTTCGGTTCGGATGTTTTCATGCCGAGCCGCTCCGCCAGAGCGTTGGGTCGCATTGTATTGACGAAGACCACAACGCCCGGTGCCTCAGCCTGCGCAATGATCTTCATGGCCCGCTCAACCAGACCCTCGCGCGGGCCCTTCTCGCCGAGAATATCGGCCAAGACATCGGTGCGATGCACCCGCACCAGCGTCGTGCTGTCGGGCTGAATCGCACCGTGCACAATCGCGATATGCTCGCTATTATCAATCGCATTGCGGAAAATGACGGTCTTAAACCCGGCCCCATATTCGCTTTCAAGCGGGGCTTCGACGCGTCGCTCCAAATAGCGATCATGCTTTCGGCGATATTCGATCAGGTCGGCAATGGTGCCGATCTTCAAGCCATGCAGTTGCGCGAATGAGACCAATTCCGGCAATCGCGCCATGGTGCCATCATCATTCATGATCTCGCAAATCACCCCAGCGGGATAAAGCCCGGCCATGCGTGAGATATCGACCGCGGCTTCTGTATGACCCGCACGCACCAGTGTGCCACCATCTTTGGCAATGAGTGGAAAGACATGACCGGGTGACACAATGTCACCAGCATCGCACATTGGATCAATCGCAACTTGAACCGTGTGGCTACGATCATGCGCTGAGATGCCCGTGGTGACGCCTTCTTTGGCTTCAATCGAGACGGTAAACGCGGTGCCCATACTCTCCCGGTTTTCGCGGGCCATCATATCGAGGCTGAGCGCTCGCCCGCGCTCGCTTGTCATCGCAAGACAGATCAGACCGCGGCCATACTTGGCCATAAAGTTGACCGCTTCGGGCGTTGCGAAACTCGCAGGGATGATCAGATCACCTTCATTTTCGCGATCCTCCGCATCGATCAAAATGTACATTTTACCGTTGCGCGCGTCCTCGATGATCTCATCGATGTCAGAAATGGCGCCGGAAAAGTCTTCAGCCATGCTGGGCTCCTTGAGCATCGTGCGCGGTCGGCGCATCGACGCCAATCATGCGCGCCACGTAACGTGCCAGCATATCGATCTCAAGGTTTACGTGTGAACCTGGCTGTAATTCACGTAGGGTCGTCACATCCCACGTATGCGGGATGATCGCGACTTGGAAATCACCGTTGGGCAGAGCGTCGGCAACGGTCAGCGAAACGCCATTGATCGCCGTTGACCCTTTTTTGGCGAAGTATTTTGCGATATCCGCCGGCGGACGGACGGTGATCCGGTAGCTTTGCCCTTCCGGTTCGACCGAAACGATTTCGCCAACGCCATCGACATGCCCGAACACGAAATGACCGCCCAGTTCCTGACCGAGCTTTAAGCTTTGCTCGAGATTGACCTGGCTGCCCTCAGCCCAGTCGCCGAGAATGGTGCGGGCGAGCGTCTCCGGCACGGCTTCAACCGCGAACCAACTGCCCTCGCCCACGGCTCCGAAATCAACAACGGTCAAACAAACGCCGGCATGCATAATCGAGGCGCCCATCTCAATGCTCTTAGCGGGATATGCGGACTCGACCTCAAACCGACGCAGACCATTTCGGTCCTCAGCATTGCGGATCGTACCGACATCGGTGACGAGACCTGTAAACATTCGGGGAGCCCTCCTACAAGCTCATGCCCTAACATAAGTCTCTAAAGTGTCATCCCCAATCCGTGCCGTGGCGGCAGTGCGCCATCGCGGCGCATTTGTCATCTCCAAAACCCCCAAGGCCGCGACGGCAGGCAGACCATCACCGCCGATCAAGAGCGGCGCGCGGAACCATTCGATTGTATCAACAAGCCCCTCCGTGATGAAACTGGCAGCGAGCTTTCCACCGCCCTCCAGAAAGATCTTGTTCAAGCCTTCCACCGCGCACCGATCGAGCAAGGCTTGCGGCGAGACTTTTCCGTCATGCCCGGGCACAACCCAAATGTCCGGGCCATCCTGGATCGCATCGTCACGATACCCCTTTGCCGGTCGGGCACTGGCCAGCACGACGCGCCCCAAGCCTTGTGAATTGAGCAAGCGTGACTGCGATGAGGTCCTGAGTTTGCTATCGGCGACAATGCGGACCGGTTGACCCGCGGGCGGCGGCACGGTCCGTGCGGTGAGGAGCGGATCGTCTGCCAGAACAGTGCCGACCCCGACCAAGACAGCGTCATGTTCGGCGCGCATCTGATGGACTCTCGCCCGGCTATCGCTGCCCGTGATCCATTGGCTGACGCCATTCGAAAGCGCAATTCGACCATCCATGCTGGTGGCGATTTTAAGCGTCACCTGCGGGCGGCTCACACGTCAGTCCTCATCGAACTCAGACTGTTTGATAAAGGCCGCGAAGTCCGATGGCGCATCGAAGTCGCGATAAACGCTCGCATAGCGAACATATCCAACCGGATCGATGGCGCGCAGACTTTCCATCGCAAGCTCACCAATGTCTTGCGAGGCAATTTCGGTTTCGCCGCTGCTTTCAAGTTTGCGGGCAATCCCAGACACAATTTGCTCAATTTGCTCGTCTGAGACAGGGCGTTTGCGCAATGCGATACCGATCACGCGTGCCAGCTTTTCGCGCTGAAACGGAACCCGTTTGCCATCGCGTTTGATCACTGTGATCTCACGCAACTGGACGCGTTCAAAGGTTGTGAAGCGGGCGCCGCAATTGTCACACCCACGTCGCCGTCGCACCGCCGTATTATCTTCTGCAGGGCGGCTATCTTTCACCGCCGTATTATCAGATCCGCAGAATGGGCAACGCAAACCTAGGCTCCTAATCCGTTATAAATCGGGAACTTAGCGGTCAATTCCTCAACCTCCGCACGAACTTTCTGTTCTGTCGCAAGGCTGTCTCCCGACGCCACGGCATCGACCACTTCTCCAATCCAGCGGCCGATTTGGGCAAATTCATCGACGCCAAATCCACGGGTTGTGCCGGCGGGCGAACCAACACGAATGCCGCTCGTCACCATCGGTTTTTCCGGATCAAACGGAACGCCATTTTTGTTACACGTGATGTAGGCACGCTCGAGGGCTTGCTCTGCGTCCCGCCCGGTGACGCCCTTTGGACGTAAATCGATCAAAGCGACGTGTGTGTCGGTGCCGCCCGAAACCAGATCGAGACCGCTGGCTTTTGCCGCCTCAGCCATGGCTTTGGCATTGGCGATCACATCCGTCGCATATTGCTGGAACTCGGGCGAGAGCGCTTCGCCAAAGGCGACCGCCTTGCCGGCAATGACATGCATCAGCGGGCCACCCTGAATACCCGGGAACACGGCGGAGTTCACTTTCTTCGAAATATCAGGATCGTTTGTCAGCACCATCCCGCCCCGCGGACCGCGCAGTGTTTTGTGCGTTGTCGTGGTGGCAACATGGGCATGGTCCAGCGGGTTGGGATGCGCTTTGCCCGCAACGAGGCCGGCAAAATGTGCCATATCAACCAAGAAAAAGGCGCCGACTTGATCGGCAATGGCTCTGAATTTGGCGAACTCAATTTGCCGCGGATAGGCAGAGCCACCGGCAATAATCATTTTCGGCTGATGCTCTTTGGCGAGAGCCTCAACCTCGTCAAAATCAATTAAGTGATCGCTCTCTCGCACACCATATTGAATCGCGTTGAACCATTTGCCGGACTGATTTGGGCGGGCGCCATGGGTCAAGTGTCCGCCAGCGTCGAGACTCATACCGAGAATGGTGTCGCCGGGCTTGATCAATGCTTGAAAAACGGCCTGGTTCGCCTGTGACCCGGAATTCGGTTGCACATTCGCGAACTTACACTCAAACAGCGCCTTAGCGCGATCGCGCGCGATCTCTTCGACCACATCAACATGCTCGCACCCGCCATAATACCGCCGCCCTGGATACCCCTCGGCATACTTATTCGTGAGCACCGTACCTTGCGCGTCTAGAACCGCTTGTGACGCAATGTTCTCTGAGGCGATCAGCTCGATTTGGTATTGCTGGCGCGTTTGCTCCTCAGCGATGGCCGCGAACACATCTTTGTCGCGTTCTTGCAAGGGCTGCGAAAAAAAAGTGGCGGTATCGAAACGCGTTGGGTGGCTGGTATCGGGCATGGCGTGATTCCTGTTTATGCAGGCTCATTTACGTGGACTGAGAGCGCCCCGCAAGGCGTCAATTTGGACCTCGAGCAGACCCGCAATCAATCGGATACTTCTTCGACTTATATATTCGCTAACTTGAATTCTTGCCTGATTCTGTGCTCTATCGAGAATCAAGTTCGTCTTTAGAGCGAATGAATACAAAGAATAAGAGCGAACACATGAGCACCCACTCAAAAACTGAGTTGCTGGAGATGACAGCTGACATTGTCTCGTCATTTGTAGCGAACAATCCAGTCCCTGCCGGAGGCGTGGCTGATCTATTAAAGACCGTCCACGGCACGGTTGAAGACTTGGCCAAAGGCAAGCCTGCCGACCCGCCGCGCCCCGACCCAGCCGTGCCGATATCAAAATCCATCACACCAGATCACATCGTCTGTCTAGAAGATGGCCGAAAGCTGAAAATGCTGAAACGCTATTTGCGATCACGTTATGATTTGACCCCAGACGAGTACCGCGCCCGCTGGGGATTGCCGAGCGACTACCCGATGGTGGCGCCGAACTATGCTAAGAAACGCTCCGCATTTGCGAAAGAGATCGGACTCGGACGCAAACGGTCCGACTAGGCGGCTTTACGCCGCCCGACTGTCCAAGCCGAGCTGTTTCCAGACAGCGAGAATGGCAGCGATCAAATCGTCCATCATCTCTTCGGTGTGCACAGGCCCCGGCGTGAAGCGCAGACGCTCCGTCCCTTTTGGTACTGTTGGATAATTGATCGGCTGCACATAGATGCCAAAATCAAACAACAACGTATCTGACAGCGCTTTACACTTCTCCGGGTCGCCGACCAGAAGCGGAACGATATGCGTTTCGCTCTCGATCAGCGGCAAGCCAGCATCGCGTAGCTTCTGCTTGAGCCGCTCCGCTTGGCTTTGATGCGCGTGGCGTAACTTGCGTCCCTGATCAGAGCGGAGCTTACGGATGCTTGCGAGCGCGCCAGCCGCCATGACCGGGCATGTTGACGTCGTGAAAATGAAGCCAGAGGCTGTCGAGCGGATCGCGTCAATGATCGTTTCATGCGCGGCGATATAGCCGCCCATAACGCCATACGCTTTGCCCAATGTGCCCTCGATGATGTCGACGCGATGCATCACATCATCGCGTTGCGCAACCCCTGCGCCTTCATCGCCATACATCCCAACCGCATGCACTTCATCGAGATAGGTGATGGCGTCGAACTCATTTGCGAGATCACAAATCGCTTCTATCGGACCAATGTCCCCATCCATCGAGTAGACGCTCTCGAAGGCGATGACTTTTGGACGTTCCGGATCATCATTCTCCATCAGCGCGCGCAAGTGGTCGACATCATTGTGTTTAAAGACCCGATAGTCTGCCTTTGACCGTCGGATCCCCTCGATCATTGATGCGTGATTGAGCGCATCCGAATAGATGATCAAATTTGGCAGGATCTTTCCGAGCGTTGAGAGCGTTGCATCGTTGGAGACATAGCCTGAGGTAAACAACAGCGCGCCAGATTTGCCATGCAAGTCCGCGAGCTCTTGTTCGAGATCGACATGGTAGCGCGTCGTACCTGAGATATTCCGCGTCCCGCCAGACCCAGCGCCAAAGCTATCAATGGCTTCGTGCATGGCATTGATGACATCGTCGTCCTGGCCCATGCCAAGATAATCGTTGGAGCACCAAACAATGATTTCGCGCTCACCATGTTCAAATCGCGCGGTGGCTTTGGGAAACTCACCTTTATGGCGATGGAGGTCCACAAAGACGCGGTAACGACCTTCTTGATGGATCGTCTCCAATGCGTTTTCGAAAGCCTTTAAGTGTTTCATGACGTGGTTTCCCATATGCCTCGACGCGATCTAGGGGCTCTTCCTTAGAATTGGAACGGTACCAATGGACGCACTGGTGCGAAAACCTATACGGGATAACCCGTATAGGGATATTCTTTAGACGTCATAGCCCGGAGCTTCGCGGTCCAGTTTCCGCAAAAGACCCGGCCAGGCCAAAACCGTAGAGACCAAATTGACCGTCGGTGCGCTGAATTGCGATTTCACGACGTCCCGGACCTCCTGCCCAAGCATTTTGACGTTTTCCCGTCCGCCCGAAAGCGCCGCGACCTGCATGGAGCAGGCTTTTTCAAGATAATACATGCGCAGGAAACACGCTGCGGCTGTCTCACCGACGGTCAGCGTGCCGTGATTGCGCAGCATTAACATGGTTTTGTCACCGATATCCGCAACGATGCGTTCGCGCTCATCATGATCCAGGGCGATGCCTTCATAATCATGATAGGCGAGGTCGTGGATGACTTGCAGCGCGTGCTGAGTGATCGGCAGCAGCCCTTCTTCCTGGGCCGAGACGCCGACGCCATCGACGGTATGTACATGCATCACCACGTTTGCGAGCTCGCTATTGGCGTGCAGCGCTGAGTGAATCGTGAAGCCCGCCGCGTTCACCGAATATGGCGACTCTTGAACAATGTTCCCTTCAAGATCGATTTTGACCAATGAAGATGCGGTGATCTCATCAAAATGCATCCCGAACGGATTAATGAGAAAGTGATGCTCCGGCCCCGGCACACGATGCGAGATGTGGGTAAAGATCATATCGGTCCAGCCATAAAGCGCTGTGAGCCGATACATCGCCGCGAGATCGACGCGCGCATTCCACTCTTCTTCACTCACTTGCCCTTTGAGGCTTGCGATCTGCATTCCGTCGGCCATTGTCGTCTCTCCTTGTCTTTGTATTTTGCGCGAGGCGCGTTGGTCGCAATAGTAGCCTGAAGCTTACGTTTGGGCAATTCGGACAGGTTCTTGACCCAGGGTTCGATGCCGCCGACATAGTCGAGCGATGAGCACATGTATCGCCTTCTGCGCCTCCAAACGCCCTGAAGCTCAAGAGTCGCTACAGCGTTTGACGCAGAAATATGGGCAATATGAAGAGGACAAAGCCGATGTCATTGTCGCGCTTGGCGGCGATGGCGCCATGCTCGACGCGATGCGACGGCGGTTTAAGGATCACAAACCGGTCTATGGCATGAACCGCGGCACAGTCGGCTTTTTGATGAACGAGTACAGTGAGGACAATCTCGTCGATCGCATCGACCGCGCTGAGCGCGCCTCTGTGAAGCCCTTGCGGATGAGGGTCACCGATATTCACGATCAACAGTTTGATCGTCTCGCCATCAATGAAGTCTCTTTGCTGCGCCAAACCGCGCAAACCGCGAAGCTTCGAGTCATCGTGGATGGCAAAGAGCGTTTGTCCGAACTGTCTTGCGACGGCTTGATGGTGGCGACCCCTGCAGGCTCAACCGCCTATAATCTCTCAGCGCATGGGCCAATTCTGCCAATCGGCGCGAATTTACTCGCCCTCACGCCGGTGAGTGCGTTTCGGCCGCGGCGCTGGCGCGGGGCATTGCTGCGTCATGATGCACGCGTTGAAATTGATGTGATTGCGCCGGAGCGCCGTTCGGTGGCCGCATCGGCCGACAATCAAGAAGTGCGTGATGTCACAAAAGTATCGATTCGAGCCGACCGGTCGCAGCATCTGACAATGCTCTTTGATCCAGGTCACGCATTAGATGAGCGCATATTGCGTGAACAATTCTCGTTCTAAAATTAACCTGTTTTCGGTTCTTTTTCAGGCGTTTGTTAAGCCTAACCTGCTACACGGCGACTATGGTTAAGTCGCTATTCAAGATCTTTAAGAACCCAAAAAAAGGGTCTGAGATACTCACCGAACTCGATATCACGCGCGTCGTCGGTGATCGTTCGTCGGAACCGCCTGTCGAGGCGCCCAAACCACCGCAAAATGTGCCAGCCAATATCGACGTCTGGAAACAGAATGACCTCGATCTGCTACAGACAACATGGCATGCCTGCCAAGACAATCCTGGTGACGAAGAGACCGCGGCTGCATTTCGCAGCGCCCTGCATAACCTACATGGGGCATCCGGCGCATATGGCGGCGGCGCCCTTACCCGGCTGACCGGCTCGTTACACCAATTGGTGTCTGGCGTCGAAGACCTGCGGCCTGAGGCGGCGCTCATCAATCTGCACGTCCAAGCGTGTCGCGCGGCGTCGATGAGCGATGGTGAAGCCGGCGACGAAGTGGCTGATTCGGTCTGCCGCGCTCTGGAAGAGAAAGTCGAAGACCGCTTAAACGGATCAAGCGCCCTTTAACTGACGCCCTGAAAGCCTTCGACTTCGCGTTTTGGTTTGTCGCCGCGATCAATCCCGAGCAGAAGCACGACCGCGGACGCGACGAAAATGGACGAATAGGTCCCGACGATCACGCCAAAGATCAGCGCAAAACTCATGCCGCGCAGTACCGGACCGCCAAAGACGAAAATCGAAATCAATGCTAATAGGGTCGTTCCCGACGTGAGGAGCGTCCGAGACATGGTCGCGTTGATCGCCAAATCGACGACTTTTGACAGTTCCAGCTTTTTATACTTTCGCGCCTCTTCGCGCACCCGGTCGAAGACGATCACCGTATCGTTCATCGAGTAACCGACAATGGTCAGCAAGGCCGCAATGGTTGCGAGGTTAAACTCAAACCCGGTAAGCGCAAACATGCCCATGGTGAGGATAACATCGTGAAACAAAGCAGCGACCGCGCCCAACGCATATTGCCACTGAAAGCGGAACGAGATGTAGAGCATCATCAGCGCCAGCGCGACGGTCAGGGCGATGATCCCGGATCGGAAAAGCTCGCCCGAAACTTTCGGCCCCACAGAGGCTTCGGATCGCAATAAATAACGCTCTTCGCCGATCAAATCACGCAAAGCCGCACTCACGCGATCGCCGGCCCTATTCTGCGCTTCGTCCGGTGTTTCCTCACCGACTGCGGGTTGTGGCTCAAAGCGAATGACAGCAATTTCAGGCGCGTTCGGCCCGGTTCCGCGCGCCGAGTTGACCTGGACATCTCCCACCACAAGCTCGGTCACAGTCGATCTGATTTGATCGGCGGAGATATCTTCTGGTTTGTCCACTTCAATCACCGCGCCGCCGGCAAAGTCGATGCCGAGATTCAATCCCCGCGTCGTCAATAAGGCGGCGGATGCAAGCAGGGCCGTCACCGAGATGATGACAGCAATCAACCGAAAACTCATGAATGAGACTTTGGTTTTTTCGGGCCAGAGGCGGAGCAGCATCGTGTTTATCTTTCCCTACATCGCCAAGCGTTTCGGGCGGAATGTGCGCAAGTATAAGACGGTAAACCACCGGGTCACAACAAAGGCCGTAAAGACCGACGTTAGGATCCCAATCGCCAGCGTCACCGCAAACCCTTTTACCGGTCCAGACCCGACCAAATAGAGGATCGACGCGGCAATGAATGTTGTAATATTGGCATCTAAGATCGCCGATAGCGCGCGTTCATAGCCGGCCTGGATTGCCGTCGCCGGCGACCGGCCAGAGGACTGCTCCTCGCGGATCCGCTCAAACACAATCACATTGGCGTCCACAGCCATCCCGATGGTCAAAATGATCCCGGCGATTCCGGGCAATGTTAATGTCGCGCCAAAACCAGACAAGGCGCCAATGATGAGGACGATATTGGACAATAAAGAGCCGACCGCAAAGCCACCAATGAGACCATAGGCGAGCACCATAAACACGCCGACAAAAGCCAATCCGATGAGGCTCGCCCGCGATCCTGCCGCGATCGACTCCGCACCGAGCGTCGGACCAACCGTGCGTTCATCGAGAAAATTGAGCTTGGCAGGCAATTCGCCGGCTTCGATAATCGCCGCTAGATCTTCTGCTTCCTCAATCGAGAATCGGCCTTCGATGATCACATTCCCGCCGGGGATTGGCGTGCGAATCGTCGGCGATGACATCGATGTTCCATCGAGGACAATCGCAAAATTCTTACCGGTATTGTTGCGCGTGAGATTGTAAAACTTCGTCGCCGCGGAGCTGTTTAAACGGAAGCAGACGGCTGGAAAATTTGCCTCATCGAAGCAGCGATTGGCGGTCGCGATATCGGCCCCGGTCAATTCTGGGATTCGATTGATTAAGATGCGTCCCATATCGGTCGAATCGACCAGAACTTCGCGCGGCGACGTGCGGCCTGTTTCGACGGCGCGGCGGATCGCCGACGGCTCTAAGTTCGCCATATTGAAGGTCAGACGGCCGGCTTGGCCAAGGATATCTTTGATCCGTTTCGGATCGGCTTCGCCGGGGGCCTCCAAGATGATCCGATTGTCGCCTTGCGGGGTGATTGAGATCTCGGCGACGCCATCCGGGTCGATCCGGCGGCGAATAATTTCCATCATTTTAGACTGCGCGTCAGCCGCCAGCGCGGTGCGCGCACTGCCGGGTACCGTCAACTGAATAAAGCTGCTCCCAGATCGATTGACCGTGAACAGTTTCGTTTGCGTTGTGCCAATGGTCGGATTGAGCCGCTCCAGCCGACGGACCGCTTCATCCATATCTTCTTCGGGATTGAGAATCTCGATGGTTAGCCGGTCCTCATTCTGAACCGGTGGGTTGCGCTCCACGAGCGGGCTTCGATTCAGCGCTGTACGGATGTCTGCTTGCACAGTTTCGAGCCGGTTAGCAGCAATCTCGGCGGGATCAATTTCCATCAGCAGGTACACCCCGCCCTGCAAATCGAGCCCCAGATTGAGTTTGCCATTCGGCAAGAACCACCACGAGTCTTCCGCTTCCGACAATTGCTGCTCATAGGCCGCCATCGCGGGCTCATTGGTCGGATCGGGCACCGCTTTCGGCGCAATCCCGAGAAACCCGTCCGTGAACATGTTCGGGATCGCGAGAACCGCCCCCCAAAGCAACACGACCAGAATCAATCCGACTTTCCAGATTGGAAAATTCAACATGTCGGCAAAGCCCTTTGCTAGTCGTTGGCGGCGACGGGAGTGTTCTTATCTTTGACGTCGGCGATCATGCCTTTCAGCGAGCGCACACGCACACCATCGGCCAGCTCGACAGTGACTTCAGTGTCCGCGACACGCGTCACTTTACCGATCAGCCCGCCCGCGGTGACGACGGTGTCGCCTTTCTTCATCGTATCAATCATCTCGCGATGCTTCTTTTGCCTTTGTTGCTGCGGCCGGATCAGTAGGAAGTAGAAAATCAAAATCAGCGGCACGAACATGATCAAACTGGAGATCAGGCCACCGCCTGCAGCAGCCTCTTGCGCAGAAGCCGTCGGGGCGAGAAGCAAAGCGGCAAGCGCCAGGGAAACGAAAGTCCGCATCAGAGAGTCACCTTCATCGTTACAATTGCGCCCGTATATCGACGCCCCCGCGCTTTAGCAATTGCGCGAATGCGTTCCTTCCTCCAGATCACATTGGTCGGAATGGCTTTCAAGGCATTGCGCGCGGATTCTTGTCCGGACTTTTTTATTTGGGCTCGAGCGCTTTCAAGTACATCGAGTTTTTTGGCTTCGCGAATAAGCGTTCGACCATTGGCTCAAAGAAATCGAGCGGCTCACTTTCATAGTCCGGATCAAACGCGGATTGATCATAGAGATGGCAGAACTGCGCGGTGTATTCGTAATAAGGATGATCTTTGAATTGCTCCCGCATATTTCGATCAAGCCCGAGATGATGGAAGAAGTAATAGCCCTGGAACATGCCATGATTGGCGACCATCCAATGGTTCTGTTCTGAAACGAAAGGCTTAAGAATCGCAGCGGCGACGTCGGGATGATTAAACGACCCGAGCGTGTCTCCAATATCATGCAATAAAGCGCAAACGACATATTCCTCATCGCGCCCGTCCCGATGGGCCCGGGTGGCGGTTTGCAGCGAGTGCGTTAGCCGGTCCACCGGAAAGCCGCCAAAATCGCCATCGAGCAATCGCAAATGGTCCAGTACGCGCTTCGCTAAACCTTGATTAAAGTGCTTCGAGTGTTCAGCGATGATATCCCAGTCTTCTTTGGTGCCTTCCAGCATTTCGCGAAACGTCGCGGATTTTGCCGATATGTGTCCGTCTGCCATTGTCTACTCCCGGTAATTTATTGTCTTCAGAGAGTGATGGCGGAGGCCCAAGGGGGTCAAATGATTTTTGTGAGCGAATATTCACTTGCGTACCGAAAGACGGTATGTTAGCAAGCGCTCACAAACAGGAACCTATATTATGACTGTCACCGACCACCGGCGCCCGCGAGCGCGCAATGCCCGCCCCAAAATCGAACGCGCTGCGCTTGAATTGTTCATCGCTGAGGGCGTCGATGCGGCGACGACGCGCAATATTGCGGACAATGCGGGCGTCTCTGAAGGCGCGCTTTACCGGCACTATAAGGGCAAGGACGAGCTTGCCTTGGCCTTATTCCTAGACACGCATAATCGGCTTGGCGAGATGATGATCCAGGCCTTTACAGCGCCGGGAGACATCGAACTCAAAGTCCGGCTGGCGGTCACCGCCTATTGTGCCTTTGCAGATGAAGACTGGCTGTCTTTCAGCTATCATCTCGTTTCGCTGAACCGGTTCTTACCGCACGATGTTAAGCGCGAAGATGATCCGGTTTCCGTGGTTGAGCAGTTGATCGGTCAGTTGATCGAAAATGGCGACATTCCGAAAGGCGATCCTGCAATTTTGGCGGCGATGAGCCTTGGGGTCGTCATGCAAGCGGGCTTGAACAAAATCTATAACCGTTTGCCGGGTCCGTTTAGTCAGCATGTCGATGTGTTTACGCGCACCATTATGGCCATTCTTTTTCAGAAATAATCCATGAGGAGACCCTCAATGATCCGTGGTCTGTTATTCACAGGCGTTTATTACCTCCTGTCGGTTGTATACGTCTTAGCCTCCCTACCTTTCCTGGCCCTGCCGGGACGTGGACCGGTGACATCCATCATTCGCTCTTACACGCGCGCGATCAATATCGCGCTGCACTGGATTGGTGGCATCAAAAAGGATGTGCGTGGGCGCGAAAAGCTGCCTGAAGGTGCATTTATCCTCGCGCCAAAACATGCGAGTTGGGGGGATGGCTTCATGGTCTATCCAGAGGTCAAAAACCTCGCTTTCGTGACCGGCGATCACCTCGAGCGGTTCCCCTTAGTCGGCGGCATCTTGCGCAAGCTCGGTGCCATTGTCATCGATACGTGCGGCGGTGGCGAGCGCAAGGCTGCCTCGCTCGCCGAAGGGATGAGTCGGGCGCGCGAGGATGGTCGGCGGATCTTGATCTATCCCGAAGGACACCTCGCGCCGGTTGGCTACCACTTTCGCTACAAGCCGGGCGTTTGGCATATGCAAAAAGCAATGAACGCACCGATTGTTCCTGTTGCCACCAATCTGAATTGCTTTTGGCAACAAGAGGAAATTGCTAAAACGCCTGGCACAGCAGTGATCGAATTCCTCGACCCCATCCCTCCGGGTCTATCGAAAGAGGAAACGATGGCGCGTCTCACGGAAGCTATTGAAACGCGCTCGGCGGAGTTGATCGCCGAAGCGACCGGCGGACCGGTGCGTCCCAGCCAATTGCTGCCAGATCCCGTCAAAGGAACCATCGCCCAACCCGAAGCCGGTGCGTCGCAATCCGCGAAGGCTTAAAAGACAAACGCCGATTCCGCCTCAAACCCAGGCAAAATCGGCGGGCAGCATTCGAACACTTCACGGTATGAGGACGTATCCCCTGCCCGTTTATACATGCGCGCCGTCCCGACACCCCGGCCGGATGCGACAACGACCCCAAGCCGTCCGCCATCGGCGAGTTGATCCAGCCAAGCCTGCGGGACTTGCTCGACCATGCCGGCGATAAAAATCACATCAAAGGGTCCTTGATCGGGCAACCCGGCGGCCAGGTCCCCCAACACTGAGACCGCTTCGTCCATCCCAATTGCGGCAAACCGTTCGGTCATCGCGTCGACCAAGGCTTCCTCATCTTCTAACGCGATGACGGCCTCTGTCATATGCCCAAGCAGCGCTGCGCTATACCCCGCGCCTGCGCCAACCACCAGACTGACATCACTCTGCTGCGGCTCGAACGCACGAAACATCTTCCCTAAATCGCGCGGGATCCACATCGCGCGGGCCTCGCTGGTTTCGATCTCCAGCTCGGCATAAGCGCTGGCGCGCATGGCTTTGGGAACAAACAATTCGCGCGGAATTGCGGAAAATGCGCTGATCACCGCAGGCGAGGTCACATCATTCACGCGAACTTGCGAGTCGACCATAACGCGGCGAAGTTTTGCGAAATCCATGCGTCACTCCTTTCGTGGAGCATCGTCTCGTTTGACGCGGATAGCAAGGGCCCGACCCAGCCAGCAATTTCGCGGTCGCGCGCGTCCGTGGCGAAGGAAAAGAATAAGCCCCGGTTGATCAGAACTCCTGATACCAATCCCAAAGTCGGTTATCATCGGATTGTTTGGTGAACGAGACCATGCTTCCGAACCTCGATTTCGTGACCTTGTCAGACATGCTCGAAGGCAAGGCTTTTTGCAAACCCGTCTTGGCGACGCTCTTCATAGCCCGAGCGAGCCCTGCTCGCGACGCGTTCCGCTTTGGATCATAAACAGACGTCAGATTGAGGCACGGAACTTTTTCCCAATAACTCAATGCTTTAGCGACCGCAGGCCAAGAGGCATCGTCGATTGTCAAAATTCCGCCAATTCTCAGAAGTTTAATGGAATAGAACACATCGAGCATTGTGTGATCGAACGTGTGCCAGCCATCGATAAAGATGAAATCAAATGAATTCGAATTGGTCTTCGCAAGACTCGGCAGCACAAACTCGGAGCCATCCTCAATCAATTCGATCGCTTGGAAGCCTGTGCGTTTGGCATTCTCAATTCCGATCGACTCCCAACCTTCGCTTTGCCGCGGATCGACGATCGTGTGGTGTGCATCAGGGCGGTCTAAGAGCCCAGAGCAGATTGCGACTGACGAAAAGCCGAGAGCGCACCCAACTTCGAGTGTCCTCGTGATTGCCGCATCGTTTTGCACAATGTCGAAAAGGTAATAGGCTTCCTCTCGCGAAATTCCGACATTGGCATCAAACACGCGGCCACTTTTGCCCGTGATTTGGTCGTGACCAAACAGGTCTTCCAACACCATTCTGACATCCCCAAATATTGCCGAGCGCGTTCAGCGTCTCAGGGGACACAACGGTATTTTTTTGTGAATGTCCAGATCATGCATCGCGTTCCGAGATCGTGCGAACATGCAAGCGTTCTGCTTCATGCCCTTATGGCGCGGTCTGCCCAAACACTCGCGCACTGTTCCCGGCGTGCCGACACGAACTGCTGGCTCAGGTCGTATTTCAGCGCTTGCCAGCTTGGTTCAACTTGTCTAACGGAGGCAGCGTTGTGTCTTAGAGGCGTCTGAACGGCGTCAGGACATCAATGATTTTTGCGCTGAGGCTCTGTGGCGGAGTGGTGACGCAGCGGATTGCAAATCCGTGTACGCCGGTTCGATTCCGGCCGGAGCCTCCATACTTTACAGAAACTCTCCATTTTCTAGAAAATTTGCACATTCGCTTAAATCTTTTGCGGTGCGTTTAACTCTCATTAACCATTCTGTAGGAGAAGGTTAATGTCTTCTATTGGAGACACCCACCATCACCCAATGCCTCGGCGGGACTCAGGTCCCGCCCTTTTTTTATCCGCCAAGTGAATTTGCTGGTTTGACATCGGAATCGGGTTTGCTAATGAGGCGGCTCACTGTTCCGCGATAGCTCAGTTGGTAGAGCAGGCGACTGTTAATCGCCCGGTCGTAGGTTCGAGTCCTACTCGCGGAGCCAGAATTTTCCCTTGAGCGAAATGTCGTAGTGAGACCCAGCGCCTTACCGGTCGCGCGGGGACATGGAGAGTGCAATGGGCCGACGGCTTGAAAACAAAACAGCCATTATAACCGGCGCGGCGCGCGGGATTGGGGCCGCGATCGCAAGCGCTTTTAAAACTGAAGGCGCGCATGTTATTGTGACAGACATCGATACCGAGTCTGGCGAAGCCTTCGCGAATTCGCTCGACCTCCCCTTTGTCGAATTAGACGTTCGCCGCGAGGATCATTGGCAGAACCTTGCAGACAGGTATTCTGAGATCCAAGTCATGGTCAATAATGCTGGGGTCACGGGGTTCGAAGCTGGCCCTGTTGCGCATGATCCCGAACATGCCGCTCTGTCGGATTGGCACGACGTCCACCGGGTGAATCTCGATGGCACCTTCCTCGGCTGCAAATATGCGATCGGGGCGATGAAAGCGCGCGGCACTGGCAGCATCATCAATATCTCTTCTCGCTCTGGCATGGTCGGCATCCCGGCAGCCGCAGCCTATGCCTCATCAAAAGCCGCAATCCGCAATCATACCAAAACTGTCGCGCTCTATTGCGCGCAAAACGGATGGGACATTCGATGTAATTCCATCCATCCAGCTGCGATCCTGACCCCAATGTGGGAGCCGATGTTGGGCACCGGTGCTGATCGTGATGCGAATATGGCCGAACTGGTCGCCGATACGCCGCAGAAACGCTTCGGTGCGCCGGGAGAAGTCGCCGCACTCGCGGTCTTGCTGGCATCGGATGAGGCCCGGTATATGACGGGTACTGAGGTTACGATTGATGGTGGCATCCTTGCCGGGTCGGCGGTCAGTCCGCAGCAATCTGAATAAGTCCGAGCAACCCGGAGAGTTGCTTCACCTGGCGATTGACGTGCACCTCAACGATCAAGGCCGAGCGTCGATGATCAGGTGAAGCGCAGGCGAGAGCTATGTCGTGAAAAAAGGATATGGCACAAACACGTGCTAAAGGCGCCCGGGCTGCTTTTGTTTCACGCATATGGCAACATGACAGAGCACAAGACCGAGCTCTGACACTCGATCGACTCCGAACAAAAAACCGTTACTCGCTTCAGCGAAAGTCGGCCCGAGACTCGCCTAAAGTTTTATAGGGTGCGCCCCCGTCTTGTGTTAAACTAAACCCCAATAAATCGCCGTCCGCACAAACTCAGAGGGTGGAATTCGGTTGAAACGCGTACCTTTCGTTACAGGCCGGCAATTGCAACCGCTCTTGGAGAAAGCCGAGCGTTCGCAAATCCCAATCCGCGATGTGTTGAGGAGCCTCGGACACGAAAAGCTATCGTGTAAACAGGCACGCGATAACGCCGAACTCACACTGCTCGATTACTTTCGCATTGAGGGTGAACTCGCGCGTCGCCTCGATGATCTCACCGCGCACCTTTCAGAGCGCAAACTGACATATGAGACCGGCGCTTTCGTGACCGCGCAATTGAGCCGATCAACGACGCTGAGCGACGCCCTCAGCAATCTCGCACAATATTTCAATATGATGCACGGCGAGCACTATAACTCTGTGCGCACCACCGACCGCACCGTCTCGCTGATCGTCGATGATCGTGCGTTCCCATATACAATGCGGGAAGACGTTGAGATGGTGCATTTTGTTGGCGAGTGCGTGCTGATCAAAGTCCAGTGTTTGCTCGATAGCTTTAGTTCCGGTCTAGCGGCAAAAGCGCTGCGGCGCGTGGTGCTGAAACGTCCACGCACAGCGTCGCTGCCAGCCCATCTCGAATTCTGGCGCGCGCCTGTTTTGTTGGGTCAAGATCACTATGAATTGAGTTTTGACTGCGAGCTCGCTCACGCCCCTATGCCACCGCCGGATCAAGTCGATTTGAGCTCAGAAGGCATCTTCAGCCGCGTCATCGCTTATCTGGACCAACTCGATCCGTCCGACACCCATACCTCATATAGAGCGAAAGTGCTCGACTTGATCCGGAATGGCGTGGTTCAGCAGGAAATGGTCGCGAATCGCTTGTCGGTCAGCGTCGCGACGTTGCGCCGTCGCCTCGAAGCCGACGGAACGAATTTCCGCGAACTGATCAGCGCTCATTATGTCGAGGAAGCAACCCAATTGTTACAAAGAGGGTATTCCGTTGCGCACGTCAGTGAAGTCCTGAACTATTCCGATATCCGCGCCTTCAATCGCGCCTTTAAGCGCTGGAAAGGCGAAACGCCGGCCCAATATGCGCGGCGAAAAGCAGGCCTGAGCCAAGACGCCTGAGCGAAACTGTTCACTCCGAAAAAGCTAATAGGTCATGGTCGGACAGCTGGCCTGACCTCTAAGCACAAGAAAAATAATAAATCCGCGGGAGGAATATATGACTTTTAAGACCAAAGCGCTCTTGAATCTTGGGCTCGCATCCACTTTGGCGCTCACCTTGGGACATGGCGCCGTTTTCGCACAGGACGCTGAGCAAGATGAAGATGAAGCGCGCCGGTTCGGCACCGTCACGGTGACTGCGCAGCGCCGCGAACAAAGCGCCCTCGACGTACCGCTTTCTGTTTCAGCTTTTAGTGGCGCCGAACTCGAAGCGACCGGTGCTGTCGACATCACATCCATTCAGCGCGCAACGCCGAACGCGACGATCGAAGTGGCGCGCGGCTCGAATTCGACGCTGATCGCGTTTATTCGTGGCGTTGGCCAGCAGGATCCGCTTTGGGGCTTTGAACCAGGGGTCGGCCTATATGTCGACGATGTTTACATCGCGCGGCCGCAAGGTGCGATTCTCGATATTTTCGACATTGATCGGATCGAAGTCCTGCGCGGGCCACAAGGCACGCTATATGGTCGCAATACAATCGGCGGCGCGATCAAATATGTCACCAGCCGCATCGATGATGAGCCTGACCTGCAGGCCAAATTAAACCTGGGAACGTTTAACCAAGCCGATGTGATTGTGTCCGGCTCGACACCGATTGGAGAGCAGTTTGCCGTCGGCGGCGCAATTGCAAAATATACCAGAGACGGCTTCGGCGAAAACCTAAACACCGGCGCAGAGCATTACGACAAAGACGTGCTAGCGTATCGGCTGAGCGCAGAATGGATGCCCAGCGACAGTTTCCTCGTGCGCGCAGCGTATGACAGAACCGAAGATGACTCGAACGCCAAACACGGGCACCGGTTGCTGCCAAGCGCCAATGGCACAATTCCGGTGACCGGCGATGTCTTCGATACGCGCGCGGGGCTTGGCGACGACAATTCCGTTGAGACAGAGGGCTATTCGCTGACCGCAGAATGGACTGTGAATGACCTGATCACATTGAAGTCGATCACCGCTTATCGCGAAGGCGAAACCACAACCCCAATCGATTTCGATGCATTGCCACAACCAGACTTTGACGTGCCTGCGGTTTATGCTGATGATCAGTTCAGCCAGGAATTTCAGCTGCTTTACAGCGGTGATAAACTTAGCGGAGTCGCCGGGATCTACTATCTCGATGGCAATGCGAATGGCGCGTTCGACGTCATTCTCGGCGGGCTCGGCCTGACGGTTTTCCAAGGTGGTGATCAGACAAAAGAGAACTTCTCGATCTATGGTGACTTCACCTATGACTTTAATGATCAGTGGGCACTCACGTTAGGCGGCCGCTATACGGAGGATGAGACCACCGCTGATGTCTTGCGCGAGCTTTGGCTGGGAATCGGATCGGGATCATTTGATCCATCGAACACGACCTCAACCTTTTTCGTGACGCAAACCGACTTTCAAAATCTGAAACGGTCGGATGAAGAGTTCACGCCGCGCATTTCGCTGTCCTATAAGCCAGCGGAAAACCTGAACCTCTATGCCACCTTTGCGCAAGGGTTCAAAGCGGGTGGCTTTGATCCCCGCGCGCGCGCTGACTTGGACCCGCTCGGCTTATCTGAGCAAGGCTTCGGCCCCGAATTCGTTGATAGTTATGAGATCGGCGCGAAAGGCTCATTTTTCGACAATGCGCTCAACCTGAATGCCGCGATCTTCTTCGCCGAGTACACAGATCAACAAATCACGGTACAAAGCGGAGCGGACTCCGATGGCGACGGGGTCAATGATACATTCGTGTCTTCGGTCTTCAATGCCGGTGAGTCGGAGTATACAGGGTTCGAACTTGAAGGCAGCTGGCTGATCAATGACGTCTTCACCCTGTCCGGCAATCTCGGCATCATCGATGCGGAGATCACTGAGATCCTCTCCGCCGACGTCAATATCGCTGATCAATTTGTGACCCAAAACACGCCGGAGCTTCAGGGTCAAATCGCGCTGAATTATACCAATGATCTGGGCCGTAATGGCGAAATCTCGGTCACCGGCGCGCTCTCCTATCGCGATGAGTATTTCCTCTTCAATGTGGAAAACCCTGGCTTTGATGCCGGCACCAATGCGGACTTCCCGGCAGGCGGACCAGCACTCGATCCGGACAGCTATACACTGGCCGATCTCAGCATCGTATGGACCTCGCCGAGCGAGAAATATCGGTTTGGGCTGCATGGCCGGAACCTAACCGACGAGGAATACCGTGTTGCCGCCTACAATTTCGTCACGCCGAGCCAGCTTGGCGTCGATAGCGCCTATTCTGCATTTTACGGCGCACCCACAACCGTCACGGCCTCTTTGTCCGTCGACTTTTAAGCTCACGAGACGGAGATGACCGCAGTGAGTTCCTCCCAGGACGGGGGTCAGTTGGATGAGCGCGCGGATGCACTCGCCCTTCTGACCTCCGTCCACATACCGCGCCGAAGAAACCGATTTCTCCCAACAAGGGGCGCCGCCTTGTTCAGCATACAGCGCGGCAAATTCGATCGCGTGATGGGTCGCTGGCGCCGGTTCGCTGACAGTTTGGACATATTCGCGAAAGCATTTACGTCGAATGCAGTGGCGGCACTTAGGGCGCATACGATGCGGCACTTATGGCTCGGAATCTTTTCCATTGCGCTCCTCGCAATCAGCGCTTGTTCGGAAGGTGCAACCGACTCCGCTGAAGACGACACAGGATCAGCGTTTCATAGTCCCTACTTTTCCGTCACGGTTTCGGGGGTCGGACCTGATATTATTTTGGTCCCCGGCCTGGCCTCCAGCGGTGCGGTTTGGGATGGCACGGTCTCAGCGCTGAAAGATCGCTTCACGCTGCATGTGATCCAGGTCAACGGCTTTGCCGGTGCGCCGGCTGCGGGGAATGCGGGCAATGAAAATGTCCTCGAAGACCTAGCCGCGGCCTTATCGCTTTATGCCAACCAGCTCGATGCCCCTCCGACTCTGATCGGCCATTCCCTCGGCGGTCTGGTGGCGATGCAGACGGCCCTGCAAGCTGACGCCGAACTCCGACAGCTGGTGATTGTAGATGTCTTGCCGTTTTTCTCTGTCTTGATGGATCCAGCAGCATCAGCCGAGAGCATCGCGCCGATCTCCGCGTTTATGAAGGCAACCCTGCTGAGCCAGTCTGATGATGTCTTCGAGCAGCGGCAAGCCGAAGCGCTGGGCGCCCTGGTCAAGAGCGAAGACGACCTTCAACAAGCATTGACCTGGTCGATCGAAAGCGACCGCGCGGTGATGGCACAAGCCATGTCCGAAGTGCTGGTGACGGATTTACGGTCCGACGTTTCTAAGATCACGGTTCCGACAACGATCCTTTATGCCAAAGACGATGACATCCCGAACATGGACGTGGTCGAGCGCTACTATCAAGACCTATACGCGCCCCTGCCCGAACACGATCTGATTGCCATTGAAGCGGCCCTGCACTTCATAATGCTCGATCAACCAGAGGTCTTCGTGGCCACGCTCAACACCTTGCTTGATGATTAGGGCGGATCATTGCGGCGTGATCGCGCTCAAGCCAATCTAACTAAACGGTTCGCGACATGGCGCGCGGCTCGGTGTCCAAGCCCGCATTTGACAGCAGCTCATCGACGCTGACGGGCGGACTGAAATGGAAGCCTTGTCCGTACCGGATCCCCGCTTTCAGCGCCAAAGCTTGTTGCTCTGCATTTTCAATGCCTTCGATGATGACATCCTTGCCGGAGGCCGCCGCCATTCGGACGATCGCATCAATCATCGCAAACCCAGCGTCCGAGGTGATTTTTCGTGTGAATGCGATATCAATTTTGACGGTATCGAACGGGAGGTCTCCGAGCCGTTCGAGCGATGAATAACCGGTGCCGAAATCATCGATTGCGAGGTTTACACCAGACGCCCTCAACCTGAGCAGTCGATCATGCATTTGCGTGTCTTGTGCGGCGCTGGACTCGGTCACCTCGAGCTTCAGGTGTGTGCCGCGCTGCACAGCGCCTTCGACCCCCGCTCTGAGGCGCTGCAGATTTGGAAGCGAAAACTGCGCAATCGATTCCAACCTGACACCAATCGATAAAAGCTACCAACCAGGAAAAAGCACAGCACGCAGAACTGAATGAGCCCGTTTGCAGGTCATTCGCTTTTGGCGACAGGGCGAACGCCGTGAACAGAAACGCGGGCACCAGGAACGAAATCGCGTCCAGCACGCGTTGTCCCAATAAGGCATCCCATTTCATTAGGCCTGCAATGAAACTCTCGGTTTCCTTATTCACAAACCGCCGAAGCCCCCCGACCGCAAAAGCTATTCAATCCTTCCTAGTACAACCACTGAATGAATATCTCGTTATGCTATCAAAACCGAGTATTAACGGGTTTTGGTATCAGCTTTTAAATCATTGTTTGGGCAGCACACGGCGCTCAATACGCGCCTCGCCCGCTGGGTCCGGATGAACGATAACGTCGGCATCCGGAAAGGCTTCTTCGATGGCAAGCTCGATCCTGTCGGAAATATCATGCGCAGCGCGAAAGCTTAGATTCGGATCGATTTGAATGTCGACTTGGATGAAGCGGCTGCCGCCGGCTCTCCGGGTGCGCAGGGCGTGATAATCGATAAGGTCGGGGTCGGCATCGAGGATGGCCTGGATCTTTTCGCGATCGGACTCGGGCAGCTCTTCGTCCATAAGCTGCGGTATTGCGCGCCTTGCGACCTGCCACCCCGCGCCGGCTAAGAATGCCGCAGCGATCAGCCCGGCAATCGCGTCAGCCTGTGGAAAGGCGAAATAGACGCCAATAATCACCGCCGCGAGCGCCCCGCTATTGGCGATGAGGTCCCCCATATAATGCGCCCGATCGCCCTCGATGATCAGCGACTGCGTGCGCCGGATGGCAAAGGTTTGAAAGGCCACGAGCGCAAAGGTCAAAACCAAAGAGAAGGCAAGCACCGCAATCGCATAAATGGGGCGTTCAATCGGTTGTGGTTGCAAGAGTCTCTGGACGCTCTCCCACGTCACCAAAGACGCGGAGGCCGCGATCAAAGCCACTTGCCCGAGCGAGGTCAGTGCTTCAGCTTTATGGTGCCCAAACCGGTGATTGTCATCCGGCGGCAGCGCCGCGTAACGAATAGCGCCGGCCGCGACAAGGCTGCCGAACAAGTCTAATCCGCTGTCTGCCAAAGATCCCAAAACCGCTGCCGATCCGGTGACCAGCCAGGCCACAAATTTCAGCACGGCCAAAACAAGTGCTGCGCAAACCGCGAACAATGTTGCGGCGCGCGCCCAGGCCAGAGACGCGATCGGCTTTGTTTTGGATAGAACAGGCTTGGACATGACGCGGTCTATATCAATTTCACTTAGGGTCCGCGAGCGACGATCAAAAAAGACCCTATAAGTGGGATTGATAGACAGCTCAATCGGTGCAAACGATATTCATTCACAATTTGAACGTGAGTGAGACGAAAATGCGCCTGAGCGGCTTAGCAACAAGAGAGTCGCCAGCGGCGGCGCGCTGGCCATCTTTGACGGTCGGCGAAGGATACGCGGGCGCGCGGCCATGCTGAGCTGGGCGCGTCGGTCTGCCTCTGGTTTCCGCAAAAGATCCACTTAAATCTAACCCGGACAATATGCCTCTGAAGATGAGACAAAACAGTCGATGAAAACACATCCCATTATTATTGTTGGTGCCGGGCCCGCTGGAATCGGCATCGGCGCATTGTTATCGCAGTGCGCGCTCCCAGCCCTCATTCTGGAACGCGGGCGCGTTGGCGAGAGTTTGCTACGTTGGCCAAAAGAGACGCGCTTCATCTCTCCGTCTTTTACCGGAAACTTTTTTGGCGCTGTTGATTTGAATGCCATCACGCCTGGCAGTTCCCCGGCTTTCGGTCTACAGACCGAGCACCCTCTCGGCCGTCAATATGCGGCCTACTTACAAGATGTTGCGGAGGTCTATGATCTGCAAATCGATGAAGGCGTTGACGTTTTGGACATTGAGACCGAAGCCGATGGCACCATCGTCCTGACCACAACCGAAGGAGAGCTAGCGTGCCGGGTCTTGATATGGGCGGGCGGTGAATTTCAGTACCAGAAACACATCCCAGGCACCGTGCGCGTCAATGGCTCTTATAAAACGCTGCCGAAAGGTCATCACGTGATCATTGGTGGCGCTGAGAGCGGTATGGAGACCGCCTATCACTTGGTCAAAAATGGATCATCTGTCAGCATTATCGACCCGACGGCGCCGTGGGCCGCGCGGGTCAGCGATTCGAGTTATGGACTGAGCCCGTATACGTTCGGCCGGGTGCGCCAGCTCAAAAAAAGCGGCAAAGCCGAGTTTATCGCCGAGCAAGCTGAGTCGATCTCGGCGCACGAGGTGCGCACGCAAAGCCGGGTAATTGAACTCGAACAGCCAGCGATTGACGCAACCGGTTTTGACATGTCGCAAAGCTTGGCCGGCAAATTATTCGATTTCTCTGCGGGCTATCCGATGCTCACCGATTGCGATGAAAGCACGCTGCATAAAAATGTATACCTGGTCGGTCCTAACGTTCAGCATGACAAAGCGATCTTCTGTTTCATTTACAAATATCGCCAGCGTTTTGCGGTGATCGTCAGAGAGATTCTCGGGCGCTGGGGACAGGACAGCCCGATGATTGCAGAATATGCCGAAAACGGGTTTCTGCTCGACGATCTCAGCTGTTGCGATGGGGACTGCGAATGCTGACAAGGTCATTAGAACGCACCGCAGATTTTATGTCCGGTCGCGGAACCGCCATTGTTCTAATCGCGGCCATCCTAATCGGCGCACTAATCGGGACGCTGTGGCCGCAATCAGAGACATTTTTATCTGCTCAAATCGATATCACACTCTTGGTCTTGGTCTTTTTGCTGCTATTTGAAGTGCGCCTACAAAGCATTCTCTCAAGCGTGAACCGTCTCGATTTCATTGCCGCCGCTTTGATCGCGAACTTCTTGATCATCCCGGTTCTAGGTTATGCGATTGCATCTGTCTTTCTGTCTGCGCATCCCTTATTTTTTATCGGTCTGGTGATCTATTTCCTCGCTCCTTGCACGGACTGGTTTCTGGCCTTCACCCGGCTCGCCAGAGGCAACACAGCGCTTGGGGCGGCGCTGCTACCGATCAATATGATCGTCCAACTTCTCCTTTATCCCGTGTATTTGCATTTGTTCGGCATCGACGCCGTCGGGGTCGCTGCCGCCGACATATTCCAGACGCTCTGGCAATGGTTTCTCATTCCGCTCCTGCTTGCAATCACATTGCGGTTCCTCGCCGAACGCATTCTGAGCAAACCTCAATTCGATCTCTTGCAAGCGGTTGTCGCGGTCACCGTGCCAATCTTGCTGGCCCTCTTGGTCTGGCAAATCATGGCTGTGAATATCGGAACGCTCGCCACCAATTTGAGTGTGGTGCCGCTAATCCTCTGCGCGATTCTTATCTTCTTCGTTGCGACTTATTTCTTGAGTGAGGCGATCGCGAAACTCATGAAGCTCAACTATCCCGACCGGGTTTTGATGACGATGACAACCGCAGCCCGAAACGCGCCCTTAATGCTGGTCATTACGATGGTGGTGCTCCCCAACCAACCGATTATCTACGCAGCGATTATTATTGGCATGCTGGTCGAGCTCCCGCATTTGATCGGGTTGAGGAGCATTCTGACGCGACAAGACCGCGATCAAACCGCTTAGGCGCTCGAGGCGCGCGAAAACAAAAGCTCTTAGACGTCAATACGCGCTGTCTGGAACCAATTTATGACGCGATTTAAGTGATCGCGCCCCCATTGATCGATGAATTTTTTCGTATGTAGATCCTGAGCATCATTCAGCGCCTGGATGCGACCTTCTATATATTCAGGCGTGAGCGCAATACCGCATTCGACCGTGATACAGTGCTTCCAGTCTTCATAGTTCGATGGCGGGCGCATGGGTCTTCCTATGTCTGTTTTTGCCGAGCGGAGAAGACCATACTTGATATATAAACATCCCACCAGGTGCCGACCCCGCTTCACGCGAATGGCATTTACGGACACAGGAAAACACTTCTTGGTAACTATTCCAGCGCAGCGCCCCGGTCTTAAACCGCCTCCGCCGATGCCTTCACAGCCGTGGCCAGCCAATCGGTGAGCCCATTACCGAATTTGTCGATATTCTCGCGAAAACGTGGATCTGCCAGCCACATGTCGGCGAGACCGGCATGCCCTTCTGGTGTGAGATCATAAAACCAGCGGCAAACATGCGCTCTGTGACGTTCTACGATTTCGAGGGCGATGTAAGAGTCCGGCGCGGCGTCATCCCGCATAGCGTTGGCGGCATCGCTCCAAATGGCATCCAACTCGGATTTGAGCAGCGTCCAATCAGCGTCTGAATAGGTCTTGGTCCGCCGAGCGCTCTCCTTATAAGCATCTGTTTTGCCCCAACGGTTTCGGACCTCTTCTTCATACGTCGCCGGGTCGAAGCCGTCGAAGAGCGTGCGCAAATCCATGCTCGACGTTTTTTCGCCAAGCCCCGTCAGCGCCGTATCAATCGCGGCAATCATTCTGTGTGTGTTGCCGAGCCGATTGATCAACAGCGCCCGTTGTTGGCGCAGCGACCGTGCGTAATCGAATGCGGGATCGTCTAGGGACAACCGGATTTCTTCCAGCGCCAAACCGAGCGAGCGACCTATCAACACCTGCTGAAGCCGCAGCACGTCGTCCTGGCTGTACAACCGATACCCCGCAGCGGACCGGTCCGTGGGTTTGAGCAGGCCAATCTCATCATAATAATGCAACGTGCGGACCGAAACGCCTGTGATCTTTGAGACCTGTTTGACTCTGTAAGACTTTATGCGCGCCATCGCGGCCTCCTTTCTCAGCGGTGACCTCGTTTATGCACCCTCACGGAACTGTAGGGTCAAGTCGATTCCGACAAAGGTTCGATCGGCCCCTAAAAGCTGGTGACATTCACGGTCATGCTTGCATCGTTGGCCTTGGTGACGTCGCCCACCGCCATGATGCGTTCGCCCTCTACATCCCTGGCCTAATAATATCGTCAGAGTTCAAAACAGCGAGCCCGGGGCACGCTGGGACGGCGGTCGAAGCGTTTATCCTGTCTAATGAGCAGATAAAGATCGCGCCTCGCCCGACAGACCTCCTGCAAACGTGAAGACCATCGTAAATTCTACTTCGGCGATCGTCCCAGTTCGGGTAGGTGTCAGGTAAAGCAGGAGGAATGCTAACCATGGCAACGAACAAGACTTGGTATTTGCGTAAACGCCCGGTGGGCGAAGTTTCAGAGCAGGATCTCGAGCTCGTCACGGAAACCCTGCCCGCGCTCGCAGCCGGCGCGGTGCGTGTGCGGACGATCTATTTGTCGCTGGACCCAACGAACCGCATCTGGATGAGCGATATGGATGCGTATTTGCCGCCGGTGGAGCTCAATGCGCCAATGCGCGGAGGATCGATCGGCATCGTTGAAGAGAGCAATTTCGATGCGGTTCCGGTCGGCAGCTTGGTCAATACCGGGCTTGCAACATGGGCGCTTTACAATGATCTTCCCGGCGCTGCAGTGACGGTACTGCCGACGCTTCCGGGCGTCCCGCTTACCGCTTTTATGGGACCGCTCGGCGCAACGGGAATGACGGCTTATTTTGGTCTGACCGAGATTGCCGATCCCCAGCCTGGCGAGACGTTGGTCGTCTCCGCCGCCGCGGGCGCCGTCGGATCAATGGTCGGACAAATCGGAAAAATCAAAGGCTGCCACGTGGTTGGCATTGCTGGATCAGATGAAAAATGCCGCTGGTTGACCGATGTCGCGGGGTTCGACGCCGCGATCAATTACAAGACCGAAAATGTCGGGGACGAGCTCGATCGGCACTGCCCAAATGGGATCGATATCAATTTCGAAAATGTTGGCGGTGCAATTATGGAAGCCGTGATCGCGCGTTTGAACGATTTTTCGCGGATGCCGCTTTGCGGTCTCATCTCGACTTACAATGCCGCTCCCGAGGCCCATTCCGGCCCCCGTAATTTTGACATGCTATTGATGCGCCGCACCAAAGTGCAGGGCTTCATTGTCATTGATTTCCTGGATCGCTTCGCTGAGGGCGCAGCGGCCATGGGTGCATGGCTGATGGAGGGGAAACTGAAATATGAGACCGACATTGTTGAAGGCCTCGAAACGGCGCCTAGCGCCCTTTCCCGCCTCTTCGCCGGCGCCAATCTCGGCAAACTGGTCGTCAAAGTCAGCGACGATCCGAGCTAGCAGGCAGCGCGAGCACGGTGGCCTCGCGCCATAAGCGGGCTTTGCTGTTTCAGCATTCGGGGGGGGGTGACCCAAGCGGTTGAGACTGAATAGAGCTGACAAATTCTCGATGATCGTCGCGCCCGACGCTGACAATCTAGCGCGTTCAAAAAAGGCCCCGGAACGAAGCGTTCTGGGGCCTTTCCATGTAGCGTTTGTCGAGCTTAGGCGCCGGACAAAGAGTCCAAGTAATCGATCACGTCCTGCTCTGATTGTCCGCCGATCACGACATCCAGCAACCAAATCGTCGACTCTTCACCGGATGTGTTGTCTGTAATCGTGACCAAAACGTCTTCTTTCGTTATTGCGTCCTTCAAGAAATTAGGATCGCCGTCGCCGTCGAAGTCTTTGAATTCGTAAGCTGTCACAGTCGCATTTTTAAGGTTCAGCAAGTCCCCTTGGTCAAGCCGGAAGTCGGTGACGACGTCCACGCTTCCGCCAAAGTTAAATGCGCCCCAGACGAATGTGTCAGCACCCCATCCACCTGTCAGGATATCATTCCCCTCGCCGCCATTCAGCGTGTCGTCGCCCGCATCTCCGCGAACGATGTCGTCTCCTTGTCCGCCATCAATGATGTCATTGCCGTTGCCGCCGCGCACCAGGTCGTCGCCATAGCCAGCATTAACGCTGTCATTGCCGCCGCCTGCGGAAACGACATCGTCTCCGCCACCTGCAACAATCGTGTCTTTTGCGCCCGTCCCGCGGATAAACTCACCGTCGGTGGTGCCTTGAATATTAGCCATAAGATCTTCCTTCTAAAGTCATTTTTAATCTAATAACTTGTGGGGTTCACAGGCTGGCCACCCTATACCGTTTGCTACGTTCAGATTTTTATAGACACAGTGAATCAGTCCCCAACGTTATGGTTAACGCGATATCAGGCAGATGAAAAGCGCTCAAGTGGAGAAAATTTGAAGCTTTTCGCCAACGATGAAAGGGTGCCCCTTTTGGTGGCACATTACGCCGCTGTAACACTCAAAGTGCTTGGATTTTGAGCTGATACCGGGCGCAAAAGACCATCGCTGGCAATGGCGCCTCCGATCGCAACCACCAACCTGTGGAGCATTTGCTCTTGCCCGATCAGGTCATCCAAAGCGTCATTCGCGAATGGCGTCGACTCAAGTGTCTTCAATTTCATACCGCGAACAGACTTTTTCTCTGATGCCAACTTCAGCAAAAAAGGCAGTCGTGATGTGCCGCCGCAAAAGTATACCATTAATTGCTGCATCTCACTTTTCTTGACCATGGTCGCAGCTTGCTTGGAGTAAACCGAGAAGCCTTTTTTCATATTGGCAACGATCGCCTTATAATCTGACACACGCTCCAATTGTCGCTTCGTGATCTTTGCATTGGCCTCGCCGAAGGTAACAGTGACACTGCCACGCTGAAAGATCTTCTCCTTCAGATCGCGAACTTCGCTCGAGAGTTTACGCCAGAGCTGCGCTTTTTCAGCTTCCGTCTTCAGATTGGGAATTTTTTCAAGGCAGAGATTTAGGATCACCCGATCCACATCATCGCCACCACTGATCAGCGTCCGAGCGCCCAGAATTTCCATCTGTCCGCCCTTTTTATTCCAAGCATAAACACCGTAATCCGTCGTGCCCGCCCCGCAATCCACCACTAGGATCGCAGTGTTTTCAAAATGGTTGGTCGCATAAAGCGCGCTCGCAGCAGCGGCTGTTTCGGTGATACTGGCCTCAAACTCCAAGTCGATATTCGAGTTGGCGGACTCTAGAACCAGCTCTACTCCCTCACGCACCGACAGCTGACCGCGATCCAGTTTTTGCCCCGCCACGGCAGCAATGGTTTTTGCCTGTTTCAAAATTCCCATGATCTGGGCGTCACCGTTCGCCATGATTTGCGCCGGCCTTGCGTATCGGTAAGAGAACTGTGCATCGCGGCCGACATCGCTTTGCTCAAGAATGGAATGCTCAATCGCTCTCAAAAAATAAGCGAGATACAAAACCAGTAAGTCGCGATAGGTGAAAATCCCACCGGGATCGATCCGCCGCGAAAGGCGCGTTGTCAACGGAAAAGCCCCCCGCGGTCCGAGCATGAGCTTAAAAGACGTGATGAATTCGCGGTCATCTTGCTCAGAGTCTGCGAACATACGTTGCGCCGAGCGTCCAAAATATATCTGGTCATCCTCGATATAGATGATCGAGGGAATCAAATATCGATGAAGGCCGTCATTGTCGCGAACGCCAACCGCGAGTGGTCTGACACTCATGCCGAAGATATCGCCGTTCGGATTGCGCCGCGCTAAAGCCGCTTTGCTGGCAGACGTGCCAAAGTCGATACACACGACCCAACTGTCTGATTGAGACATTTGCGACCCCTACCCTACGACTTCTGACCGTCCCAACGGGACAAACGCCCGACCCGTCCTACGCGTCGTAAAACAACACTATAAAACAATTTCGCCCCGCATTCTTATTCCTCCCGGAAATTCCGCCAGAGGGAATCGCGAACCGGAGAAAGTAAATAATCGAGTGCCGTACGATCGCGCATTTTAATCAAAACCTCGACCGGTAAGCCAGGACGCACATCGCCAGCATCGATTTCAATCGCTTCAACGAGCCGTTGGACTTCATTCTCCTTCAGCTGCACCTGCGTTTTAAAAACAGGCTGATCGGTTTCGAGATCCGTCACTCGGTCAGCCGATAGCCCGATCACCTCGCCATCGAGGAGCGGCACGTTCAAACCCGAAAACGCCGAGAAGCGGACTTGGACATCTTGTCCCTCATAAACATTGTCCGCGAATTTTGGTGATATATTCGCTTCGATCAGAAGGGGTCTGTCCACTGGGACAATCTCCATCACGACATCATTTGCCAGCACAACCCCACCGACCGTGAACGCTTTCAAATTCACCACAACACCCGAGCTTGGGGCGCGCAATTTCGTCTGCGCAAGACGTGTGCGCTGCGCCACCAATTGCGGCGAAATCTCGAGGATTTCTTCTCGGACACCAGACAGGGATGAGACATTTTCTTGATTTGAAACGGCCTGCAAGGCGGTGATTTCGTCATCGACCGAAGCAAGGGCGCTGTTTGATTCAATGCGCGCGGCATTGATCGTTGAGAGACGGCCCGTAAATCCAAGTTGCGCGCGGAGCAGGTCGTTTAATTGCTTTTCGGGCGCTAAGCCGCGTTCAACAAGATTTCTGAACTTGCTGATTTCCGCTGTCGTCACATCGAGCTGTTCCTGGACGCTGATCATTTCGCTCATATAGCCTTCTATGCGCGCTTTGAGCTGCGCTTTTGACCCTTGGAGGACTCTTATTTGAGCATCGATCGATGTTGATGTTGCGCGCAATTCCGTCACTTGCGCTTGGAACGCGTTGTCAGCCAAGTCCTGAAATGCCGGGTCGAGCTCAGACCACGCCGTTGGCCGCTCAACCCGGCGTGCACCTTCGATTTGAGCCTCAAGGCGCGCTTCACGCGCTTGGAGCTCTATCAATTTCGATTGTAGGATTTCAATTTCCGATTCCAGTTGAGAGGAATCGAGCTCAATCAATATCGCACCCTCTTCCACCGTCTGGTTTTCGCGAACGCGTATCGCATCAACCACACCGCCATATTGATGCTGAACCGCTTTGCGATTGTCGGAAACGACAATCACCCCGTTCGAAACAATACCACTGCCGAGCGGCGCGCTTCCGGCCCATATCACAAACAATCCGATAAATGTGGCCACAACGATAATCGCGCGGATCAGTTCCGGCGTTACTGAGTCCATGTTTGGCTTTGAAGGGTCAAACCAACCGCCAATCTCTCTGGCTTCTCTAAGCGCTGTCATGGTTCAACCACCCGGATCGCTGTCCGGCGGGTGTCGCTGGCATGCGCTTCTGTGGCAGACCCTTCATATTGTTGCACTCTGCGAGCGCGCTTTTGGACTTCCTCGAGGACTTTCTGAGTGGGTCCGAACAGATCCAAGCGGCCTTTGTTCAAGAGCAAAAGTCGGTCTGTGATGTCCATCAAGCCCGCCTGATGTGTGACGATAAAGGTTGTCGCGCCGCGCTCTTTGGCCGCCATGATACTGGCCCGCAGCGCCATTCGACCATTTTGATCCAGATGCGCGTTTGGTTCATCCATGACCAAAATGGGTGGTTCTCCATAGATCGCTCGCGCCAGCGCGATGCGCTGCGACTGTCCAGCCGATAATCCACCGCCCCGCATGCCGAGCACGGTTTCGTACCCATCTGGAAATCTCTGAATCATTTCATGTGCCCCTGCGGCTTTGGCGGCGCGAATAACCGCCTCGCCAATTGCTTCACGGTCGACCGTTTCCGCGCCGTGATTTGCGAACCTGGATATATTTTCCCAGACCGTCCCTCCGAGCAGTCCGATATCCTGCGGCAAAAACCCGATATATTTTCCCAGGCGCTCGCTATCCCATTCGCGGACGTTTGAGTTATCAAAGCGAAGATCTCCGTTCGCTGGACGCTCCGCACAGGCCAGAATGCGCGCGAGGGTAGATTTGCCCGCGCCACTATCGCCAATTATCCCCACCACCGTGCCGGCCCGAACACGAAACGATATATCGAATAGTGCGATTGTTTTGCCATCGCGGGATCGAGCGCTAATGCCTTCCAAGGCGACTTCTCCGGACGGCGGGGGCAAGGGCAAAGGGGCGGGTTGATTGGCGTAGAGACCCAAAAATTCTCGTAATTCGCGGACAGCACGCTGGAAGCTTTGCAGGGCTTCCCAATTCCGAATCAGCCCGTCTGTCGGCGCCAGCGCACGGCCAGCTAGAATCGAGCCGGCAATCATCGCCCCCAACGAAATCTCTCGATTGATCGCGAGATAGGCACCAACGCCGAGCGCGCCGGACTGAAATGCGAGCCGGAAGAACCGGCTCACCGAAGACAATTCACCGGAAAGAAGCTGCGTGCGAACCTGCGCGATCGAAACACTTTTTCGCGCAGAAACGTGACGAGAGACAAGCGCCCCCAACATCCCCATAGAGCGCGCGACATTCCCGCTTTGCTGGTCGGCTTCATGCAATGCGTGCAATTGCGGCAGACTGTCTTGGTGGCGTTTCGCAACCCGTCTGAGCGCAAATCGATTGAGAACGCCAAGCAACACCATCACAAGACAGGCGCCAGTCACAAAGACGCCAATCCAAAAATGCAATAAAAAACATGCGATTATGAAAAGCGGTGTGAAGCATAAGTCAAAAAGCGATGAGATCACTGTGCCCGACAAGGAGCGTTTTATTTCATCCATTCGACGCAATGGAGACACTGGCAATTGTTGACCATGCGCAGCGAGGGAATTGGCGAATCCGGCGCTCAGCAATATCGGTGCGAGGCGTTTCTCGATGCGATCGCCAGCGCGCGCCAATGTCCGGGCGCGAACCGCTTCAAGTGAAGAAAGCGTGTATAGCGCGATGACCAAAGCGACCGACAAGAAGACAAGCGTCATCACACTGCCGGATTGGACGACGCGATCGTAGACCTGCAACATGTAAATCGCAGGTGCGAAGTAGAGAAATGCAATCAGACCACTTAACGCAAAGGCCAATACCAAATGCGTCCGGCAACTTCTTAGCGGCGAAGAAGTGGGCGGGCGGTTTTCTGCCGCTCGATTCGGATGAGTCACACCGGCGTCCCCTAAGCACTCAGCGGCCTACATTCCCCAAAATCTGAATTCACTCAATAAAATTCACCTGAGCATGTGCATTTTTTTATCGGTTGTGAGAAGATTGCATGCAAATGCAGATTGCGCCCTTGCGGGCCAATCGCCATCGGCATACCCAATGGCTTACTCCAGCTTCAACAACTTCAGATTGAGGTCTTTGCGGGTTCATGTGGCGGCAGAATTTCTTGCTATCAGAATGGTTGGTGTTGGCGGTTTTAATCGCCGCATTGCTCAGCCAATTCACACTCGCTCTGGTCAACGCGCACTTGTTTTCGACAAGCGCAACGATCGTTTCCGCCTATGATGGACTGATCGTTTGTGCCGCGATTGGGCTCGCCTTTCTGGCCAAACGCAAACTCACGGCAATTATCGTTACGGCGATCCTGTTCAATGCTTACTTGCTGTTTCTTTTTGGCGGTGAGTTTGACCCAAAGTCTATTCGTGATGTCCTTGTTATCAGCGCTTTTCTGATCCTCGGGATGGGGCATCCTAATCCCGATCTCTCACGCGTCGCCTTTATCGCATCTGCGATTTTGGTCGTGAGCGTCGGCCTGTTCGAGTGGATCGCAACCGATGCCTATTCGTCTTTTGTGGACCCGCAAAGCTTTTACGTCTCGCGCGGCGCATTGGCGGCGGACAGCACCTATTGGATGCAAGAAGGCCTGCGTGGAAATTCGTTCCGACTGACTGATCGTAATTTTCTTCCGTTTTTGGGCCAGCAGCGGATTGGTTCCGTGTTTCTGGAACCGATCGCGATGGGAAATTATGGTGTGATTGCCGTGATTTGGGGCCTCACCCGCCCTGCTTATGAAAAATGGACACGTTTTTTTGCACTGGCGGTCGGTGCCTTTTGCGTCATCGCATGTGACGGGCGGTTTGGAGTTTCAATCGCAATCGTAATGGCGCTACTCATGCTCTATCCTCGACAAGTCGTGCGACTCACACTCTGGGTCCTGCCATTCGCGGCCATCGCTCTGCTGGTTTATCACGCAAGCGGATACGAACCGCCATGGCGCGACAATCTTATTGGCAGGCTGGCCGCTTCCGGCGCTCATATTGCCAATCTGACACTGTCCGAGGCTTTTGGATTAACGCGGCTGCACACAGGCGTGGACGCAGGCTTTTACTATGCGATTACCGCATTTGGTATCCTCTTCTCGCTCGCGCTTTGGATCGGTTATTGCGAACTGCCAACCCATACCATCGAAGCCACGCGATATAAGCTGCTCATGGGCGTTTATGTCATCGCTATCCTTTGTGTAAGCGGCTCGTCCTTGTTCGCCTTAAAACAGGCCAGTTTAGCGTGGTTTCTGTTCGGAGCGGCAATTGCACCAATTCGCGGCAGTTTAAACCTGCCATCGCCGCGACAGACGAGATCCGTCTCTGCAAAGCATTCGGAACAACCGATCTGATTCGCCGAATCACTTGTGTTTAAGGCGAATCCGACATCGACCTCATTCGAGGGCGATGGCTTTCCGCAGCGTGAGCAAAATTGCATCAATCATGAGCGGATATGTGTTCTTGATACCTCAGGCCGACTGTAAATTTGAGCATTATAGTTAATTTAAGCGCAAACCCTCTGGAGTTGAAAAACCCATTGCGTTAACCATACCTTGCTCAGCGGCGCGGCATTTAGATCGCAGAATGGAGCCAATGAGCAACGTCGATCCTCTGGGGGGCGGCAGAGCGAAAACACAGAACGGGGCACTTCAATGACAGTAGGTCTACGGCGGTCCGAGCCACTAAACGATGTTTTAGTGGTTGGCCAATCGAGCACACAGAATGAGTATTTTGAAATCCCACAGCCCATCGCGGCGCCGGTGGGCGGTTCGGCCAAGCGAATCTTTGACATCATCAGTGTGTCTCTCCTCTTGGTCGCCTTGTTGCCGGTTCTGATATGCGTGGCATTTGCCGTCAAAATCAGCAGCCCCGGCAGTATAATCTTTAAGCAATCGCGGATCGGATGGCGCGGAGAAACATTCGAAATCTATAAGTTTCGGACCATGCATGTGTCGGAAAACAGTACAAATGTAAGACAAGCCATCCGCGGAGACACGCGCCTCACTTCGATTGGCGCGTTCCTGCGCCGAACAAGCCTCGACGAGCTGCCTCAACTGTTTAATGTATTGAAGGGCGAGATGTCTTTGGTCGGACCCAGGCCACACGCCGTGGCGCATGACCATAATTTTGAACAAGCCTTGCCCAGCTATCAATTGCGCCGGGTCGCACGTCCTGGAATCACTGGTCTTGCCCAGATTAAAGGCGCCCGCGGGCCAATCCTGCGGTACAAAGATATCCGTCGCCGAGCAGGGTTTGATCGCCTCTATGTCGAGAACTGGTCGGTCCGGAATGACATACTGATCCTGCTGAAAACCGCCTTCATGGTGCTCAGGGATAAATCCGCTTTTTAAGATGAGATGAGACCCGCCAAACGCAGTCTCAAGGGCGGCAAATCGGTCTAATTGCGTTCCATCTCGTCTGCGGCGCTGGTAATCTGATGCCGGAGCAGTAATGCTACAAAGTCGCGGTTGCATTCAGACCGTCGACATTGCATTATGTATAGTACGGTGAGGCCCATGGTTTCCGTCAGGGGAAAAAAGCCAAACTTTTTGCTTGTGACGGGCGTTCCACGCAGCGGAACGACCTTTGTCGGACATGTGCTGAGCCAACCCATTCAAACCAGCATTTTGATCGAGCCGTTTAATCCCAGCACTGGAATGGACGACTTCCCAGTCGCTTTTCCGTTTGCCCGGGATCGTGCCGATATCGATGATCTTGGAATAATGCCATGGATCGATAAAGCTGGCGAATTCAATTATGCTGCGCCGCGTCGTTATGTAAAAGACGCAAGCAGATTGCGATCATTTGCGAAAATGGTCATTGGCAATCGGGCGTCATGGTCGCACCATGTTGCGCGGTTTAATCCGATCTCAAATCTGGCCATCATCAAAGATCCAACCGCAAGCTTAATGTCCGCCTTTCTCGCCGATCATTTCGATGCCCACATTGTCTTTATGGTGCGCCATCCGGTCAGCGGTTTTCATAGCTTTGATAGGCTCAGCTGGTGGGCGGAGGGACATCTAAAAATGCTTTTGTCTCAGGACGCGTGTCGCGCGTTCATCAACGAGGCCTTCCCTCATTTCGATGTCTGCAAACCTCGCATTGCATCCGAGAGCTACGCTTGGTTTTGGAACATCGTGAACCAGTATTATCTGACCTTTCTCAAGGATCGGGATCGCTGCACCCTGGTGACACATGAAGCCCTCTCCGGATCACCACAAAGCACTTTTAACGACTTGGCTGCTGACGCGGGAATTCGCCTAACACGCAAACAAACACTGTTCATTGATCGGAGGACGCGCGGCCGCAAAAAAGTCGCCGAACCAGGCGTATCGCACGATCTGGTAAGGGACAGCGCCGCAATATTCTCTGCATCGGTGGCGCAGGTTTCAAACCGCGACCGCGATGTGATTTGTGACCTCACGGCGTCTGTTTACCGGGAGGTTTATAATGGCGCAGAGGTGACGGATTATATGCGCTCCAAAGCAAGCTGACGCATAAATCAATGGTCGTCTTGACCATCGACGGTTGCTCGAAAGCTTCGGATCACGTCATTTTTGACCACTGGCGGTTCTCAAAGACCACGCCTTTACCTTATGACGAAGCCGCGCCAGCTTGGAGATTTCCGGAGCAACATTGGCCCGCGGGAACTCAAGATCAGGCACCGGGACTGACAAAAATGCGCAGAGTTCGGACCAGCCATCGCCAGACGTGATGTCCAGTTTGAGCAGCTTGTTTGGTTGACCCGAAAAGTATGCACAAACGTCAGCATTGTGCCTCAAATAGCGTTCGATTAACTGGTCATCGCTCGCAGACCGCACGTGAAATCCAAACAAATAATCACGAAGTCTATCCAAATCGTCAGATCGAGGCGCGCGGTCGAGTTGTTTACGATAACTCGCAATCCATTTGCGTGGCTCACGATGCGTCAGAATGAACTGGCAGTGTGGGTATCTTGCATCAAATTCACGGTACAATAATAGCCAAGGCCAGTCTTCGAATGACTGATATCTGTCAGCCACGGCCAACACCTCATTGATGCGATTTTGTTGGAGCGATTTCGCCAATTCAAAGTCTTGAGAGTGGTGCTTGAACCCTAATAAATCGAGTGCTGATCCGAGAGACGTCGTGCCCGTTTTTGCCCAACCTACGCCCAGTATCTTCATTCGACAAAATCCCCGAAAATATAGATTGTCGGCCCTTTGGAACCTGATCTATGGGTATATCAAAATCTTGTAGAGGTCCAATCGAATGGGGATATCGGGCAAGAGCGACGGCTCTGATCCAGATGCGGTCAAATCTCTTATTCGCAGCAGTCCTTGGGCGGTTGTCGAAACCTTCATCGTTATCTTCGCAACGCTCACAAATACGATCGTTTTGTCGCGGATTCTGCAACCCGTGGAATTTGGAATGGCCGCCATCGCGCTATCCGTCGCGACAATCGTGCAGACGCTTTTATTAGGGGGCTTCGGTCCGGCTCTGATCCGGATCGGGGCCGAGTGGAACACCGAACTCGCAAAGCAAGTCTATGCCGTTGTTTTGGTTGCAGCCTGTGCCGGCGCTGGGCTTTGCAGCGCGATCGCGTTGCCAGTGTCACATCTATTTGCTTCGCCAAACATGTATCCGCTCATTCTCGGCAGTTCGATAAGCATCCTGTTTTTCGGCATTGCCACATTTGGCACGTCATTGATGGTGCGCGACTTAAAGTTTCAACAAATCGCCTTGATGACGCTGGTCGCGAAGTCAATCTCTATCGCCCTATCGATCCTGACAGCGCTTCTTGGCGGAGGCAGTTGGGCGCTTATTGTGGGGCAAGTCGCATTTGTATTTGTGCAATCGCTATGGGTGATGGTCTTCGTACTCGGCTCGTTGCGACCCGCCATCCCGAAGCAAGGATCAGTGTCATTCCTGCAAACCTCGTTTCTGATTGTTGCAGAAAACGCTGTCACAATGATCACCGTTCGGATGTTCACGATCTATGTCGGATACTGGTATGGCCTCGCCAATCTTGGATTGATTAACTACTCGTTGCGACTGGTCGATGAGTTGGGATCGATCCTGGTCGGAACTTTGAACCGGGTCGGCGTTGCCTATTTCAGTCGCGTACGCGACAGCAGCCAACCGATGAGCGAAGCGTTTTCCGTGACGACTTACATCGCCACCCTCATCGGCGCACCGATCTTTATGGGACTGTTTGTCGTGATCGATGAAATCATCATCATCCTCTCCGGGGAAACATGGATTGCCGCCATCCCCGTTGCGAAAGTGCTCTGTCTTTACTGGATTGCGCGCGTCACGCGGATCGGAACGTCGCCCATATTTAAAGCGCTCAATAAGCAGTCGTACGCGATCTCAATTTCCTGGGTTGTCTTGGTTTATCTGGTCATTGCGTCGATCCTCGTAAGAGACCTCGATTTCATTTATGTCGTCGCCGTCTTTGCCGCCCGCCCGTTGGTCTCGCTACCGCTCGGCGTTTGGGCGATGTGGCGTCTTACCGGCGCCAGCTTCGTCGAACAGTTTGCAGCTTTGATGCAGCCCTTATTGTTCGCTGGGATCATGTTGATTGTGCTCGAGGGTTTCGTCGCAAACCAAATCACCCACTTGGCGGACTGGGAGAGTCTCATCGTGAAGGTTGCGGTCGGTGCAGCGATTTACTTGTCATTGACCGCTCTGTTCGACCGCAAGCGCATCCTACGCTTGCCCGACCTGTTGACGGGTCAAGTCAGCCTCAATGCGAGATCACCTTCGAAATAGGGTCGGGACATGGGCTCGTTTTGGGCAAACGCCGCACTATAAGCCCACTTTATCAAGCACCTGATCGATCACGTCTTCCCAGTCTAGGATCCCATCACGAGAGATTTTGGACCGGTCGCAGCTCAGCGCGCGCTGGATCGCAGCCGCGATGTCAGTGGCGCCATATGTAAACATATTCGACCCGCCATTATCCACAAAATCGGGGGCTATGACCGGCAGCTTGCAATACGCATACTGGATCAATTTCAGGCTCGACTCACGCAAATACTCAAGGCCCGCTTCGTAAACATAGGGCGCGATCCCGATATCGGCGTGCGCGATATAGGGCACGAGCGTTTCGAAAGCGACTTCGCCATGAACGGTCACGTTATTGCAGCTTTGATAAGCGGTTGACTCCATGCGCCCAAAAAGATGGATGTCGAGATCTGGAAAATCGCGGACGATGTCTCCAAAGGCGTCATGATCAAATTTCATATCCCCCGCCACGATCGCGGTTTTCCGGCCTGACAAATAGGGCGATGCCATCGCGCTATCGAATTGGTTTTTCGTGATCCCGTGGGGAATGTGGGCGACGTTCTCAGGATTGGGAAAATCGGACGCCATAGACTGAGCCGGAATGCGAATGAGGTCATAATCTGAGGCCGTTTGCGCCAATATGCCTGTCAAAGCTGGCTGCATGTGAACCGACTGCAAGCGATCGCTGGCGCAATAAACCAACCGAGCGGCCGCTGGTGCATGGCGCTTAACTGTCTCGAAAAGGGCCACGGCGCTGCAACTCTCGATCACAATCAGATCCGCATCTTCGATCGCGGCGAGAATCCCTCTTGGCAGTTGCGGTCCGTATAAGGCACAGCTGAGAGGTCCCATCCAGGCATCGATCCAGCGCGGACCAAAATTTGCCGGATGAATCACGGGGCACCAAACAAACCCTGAAAGTCCGGGCGCAACGTCACGCCATGCGTTTATCGCCGAGCTCGGGATCTTCTTTAACCGTTCGACGCCTGCAAGTTTGGATAACCAGCTCAGCTGAACCGTGACGAATTTGGTGTCCCAACCACGTTTGGCCAATGTGTGGGCCCAATGGACCATGCCCGTTCGGCGTGCCCCAAACCCGACCGTTTGTTGCGAAAAGAGGACGGCCTTTTTAAGCTCGGCATGCGCCATCATTCAGGCCTTACGACCACCGGATCCATCGCTAAGACCATCTGCAATGCTGGCGCGATATCTCCGTTTCTCCTCGGACCGAGCGCCATGTGATAGTCCTCATTCCACCGGGCTCCGCCCCCCCACAAGGTCCATCCATCCCAGACATCGGAATCGGTCTGAATTTGTTGAAACACGTGGCTGAGCGCCGCCCGACAGTCCGGGTTGGCGGCGGCACCGAACTCGCCAAGAAACCCGCGCAGCCGATGGGTTCGTAACCATTCAGCGAAGCGGCGCAATACCGTTTCTCCGACTTTCAAACGTGGGCAGTTGGGTTGCGTTCCAGAAAAGTTGCGATCCAGGTACTGATGGACCTCAATCACCGATCGCCCAAGGGGGTCGGTTAGGCCTGCCAAAGCCTCAGCATTTGATTGATCGCCGAATTTCCGGAACCAAGAATGAACCCCCGTCCAGGCGGTCCCTGGAACGAATATCTTGTTTTGGGCGCCAGTCTCTCGAATGGCCATAACGGTTTTCTGCGCGATCTGCGCCCAACTTTGAGCCGCAATGCCATGCGGTTCATTCATCATTCCGAAGCCAACCGAGGACTGACTCTTGAATGGCTCGGATAAACGTTGCCAAAACGCCAAAAAGGCGGCGGTCGGCGTCTCTTCCGTTCCAATGATCTGGCGTCGATAACGCGCATAATTGTGCGGGCTGATAATAATGTAGAGCCCCAAATCTGTTGCGATGTCCACGCACGCTTTGAGCCTTGTGAATTCTGCTTGATCAAATGCTTCGAACAGCGTGGGCTGTAAGCGTTCCCAGCGAAACGGCAAGCGAATACAATTGAATCCAAATCGTGCGAAATAGGCAAACTCTGATCGAGCGGGATACCTGTAATCGGTGCCATATCGACCTGGGATGGCGCCTGACTTAAACTCCGCGCCAGACAGATTGACCCCGCGATATTGCACCTGGCGCAGAAACGCCTCGGTGCCGTCCCCCGAGAAAGGCAACCATACCGGCGCGGCGATGCCGAGAGCCGCTTTTTGCATCAACGACCGCCGGTTGAGTTTTCCGTCGATCATTTCAATAGCGCCTCAGAAAGTGGGGTTTTGATCCAGTCCTTCGCATGCTTAGGGGGGCCCTTGAGCTGCAGCTGCGCCGACTTTAAGTGGCGCCGAGTGCGATCAACGGCTTTGCGAATCTTGCGACCAAGGTCGGGCTGAACATCCACACGTCGCGATCGCTCGATGCTGGTACCGAAATTTAATTCGATAAGTGGAAATGGATAGACGCAATAGATTGGCAGCCCATGATCCCAGAACCGGTCGATAATGTGGTCGACGGGCCGATAAAAGCAGCTCGTATGGGTCAGTAAGGTCAGTGCTGCACGTTTTGAAAGCAAGTACCCTTGGGTGCCGAATACTAAGCGATGAAAGCGGACGACATGCCGCATATCGACCAAGGGTGTCACATAATGTGGCGGCGCAGGCACTTTCGCGTACAAACGAATATAGCCGAGCGTTTGAATAAGCGCGGAGAGGTCCGATAAGCGATTAAAGAAATCACCATCGAGCAGGACATCGTCTTCGAGTATGCAATAGGCCGAGCCATCCGGCTCCGCGGCGAGCTCCGACCATAATTGTGCGTGGCTCGTGAAGCAGCCGATTTCACCGCGATTCAAACTTCGTCCCAGAACGCTCATTGCCAAATCGTCTCGATAAGGAATACGACCTTCAGATGTGCAGGCATCCATGATCGACCAAGGCGTTGATTGTTGTGACAATTGCTCGGACATCATCGATCGGCGACGATCGGCTGAATCCATACTGATGACTCTGATCTTCAGCATTAGGTCGCCCCCGTATCAGAGTGCACTAGCGTTTGGGCCAGTTCGAGCGCCGTTTCGACATCTTCTGCCGTCCGCAAATTGTCGACATTGTGGGTCCACTCACTGATGAAACCCGAGATTTTTCCATAATTATTATCGAGCACGATTTGCGGTTTGTTGAGGAGCGTGGCGAAGATGTGACCGTGCAATCGATCTGTAAGGATGACCTGTCCTCGAGACAGAATTCCGGCGCCAACCCGGTGACGACGCAAGGCCTGACCGTGCCATTGCGTGGGGTAGCCGCGCTCATTGGCAAGCTTTCGGAAAACGCTTGAGGCCTTGCGCGCCAGTTTCAGCGCGAGTCCGTCTTGCGAACTGGTGTCGGTGATCCAATCGGTACACACAATCCCAGCGAGGTTTTTCGCTCCGAGCCCGTGAAGCGCCCCCGTGCCTTCCAAATCATCGCGCCCGAGGACGACTATGTCAGAGTCGGGCAATGCTGGCGGCACTTGCAACCCGAGGCAAAATGCCATGTCGGGGCATAAATCGACGCGACATTGGAAATGCGTTTGCGCGAAGTCAAAACTGCGTCGATCGCGCACCAGAAGATGAACGCGTCCATGGTTTTCAATCGCCCGCTGTGTCCGTTCTAACAGATCTCCACGGCTGGATTGATGTCGAAACCAAATGGTTTGTGGTAGCTGGACAACGCGATAGTCGCGGCAATTTTCCAAAACGGATATCCGATACTCTTGGTAACCAGGCCAAGCATCACCAAAATTGCCGCCGCCGCTCATAAAAATAGGACCCGATTTCACGTGGTCATGAATGCGCGCCGGCGCCAACGTGTTTTTGGTGCACACATAAGCCGGTTTTTGACCCAAGGCCTGTTCAAAAAATTTGATCTGCCCGAGCCAGATTAGGCTGTCTCCAACATTCGGATAGTTTGGAAAATCGAGAAGCGCAAAGTCTTCGATTTGGTCCAAATGCGACGAGAGTTGATCGCTGATCATCTGCTGCAATTGCGCAATCTTTCGTCCCGCGCTGACTTTGTTCGAGCGTTCGGCTTGGGTCATCGGATCGCACGCGTCAAAAGAGGACTGGATCGGAACATCTCGGGATTCGCTTGCATCAGTCACTCGAGCGAAGCGCCGATGGGTCACTTATGGGCGTGTTCTGGGCGGTCAAGCGCCCGCCTTCGCGCGCCCGTTGCTTTAAAACACGAGACATAAAGATAGGATTCCCGATCAAGTAGCGGCGCCAGAGCCGAGAAGGCTCTTGAACCAGCCTATAGGTCCATTCCAAACCAAGGCGCTGCATCCATAAAGGCGCCCGCGGAACATTACCCGCTAAAAAGTCGAAGAGCGCGCCGACACCGAACGCTTCCTGACAACCCGTCGCTGTCATATGCTCGTTAATCCATAGCTCCTGCTTCGGATTGCCAAGTGCGACCAAAAGGGTGTCGGTCTTCAGGGCTTTGATACGCGCGGCGAGCGCTGGCCAATCTTCCGGGTCGATAAAGCCGTCTGACGTGCCCGAAATTTCATGCTGAGGCGCCCGTTTTAAAAGCGCCTCGGCCGCGCGTCCGGCAATGCCTGGCTGGCCACCAAACAAGAAAATACGCTTCTTGTGCCGCGTTTGCTGAAGATAATACGGAACAAAATCCGTCCCGTTAAGATTGTCGTCAAACCCGCGTTTATAGAGCCTTTTACTTGCCCAGTTTACCCCAGCTCCATCGTTCAGAACCAGAAAAGACTGGAGCGCCGATTTGACTTCCAGCGAGTCGTGTACGGTGTTCAGCGTATGCGCGTTTGCGAATGCAACACGGGTGTTTTGGCCGCGTTCCGCCCGCGCGTCCAACTCTTCTATCGCTTGATCTCGTTTGAGAGGAGCGACATCAATGCCAAGTATATTTCTCGGTGTCAGGCCAGCGGCGCTGAAGTAGAGGTCCAGCGTTTGCGCACCGATTGTCGGCCAATCCCAGTTGCAACTGCGCGAGATCGCTTTCGCGTTCAGTCTGCACGACTGATCCTCCAAGCGCCGAAACAGGTCAGCCGTCTTGGCGGCACTATCATCTGGATTAGAGAAATCCGCGAGCAACCCAGCAGAACTCTCCGCTATTAAATGGCGATGAGCATCAATGTCGCTCAACACGACCGGCAAGCCCGCCGACATCGCTTCGACCGCCGCAATTCCAAACCCTTCGAACTGCGAGGCGCTGACGAAAATGCTCGCGCGAGTAATCGCTTGCCTCAGCTCAGCGTCGCTCGGGCGCTCGATGATTTCAACCGCCTCTGTTAGGCCGCGTTGATGCACTTCGCGATCGAGATCGCGCGCCGATAGCTCAGACGGCGATCCGGCGACAATCAGCTTCCACTCCGGATCATGATCGCGGAGAATGTCTAGGAGATTCAAGACATCTCCTAGACACTTATGCTTCGTCCACCGGCTCCAGGTGATCAGCGTTTTCTGCGGACGGTGGGAGGCGGCACCCTGAAACTTGGACGTATCAATACCGTTTTCTATCAGCAGGGTTCGGCCATTCGCGATCTGCGAAAACCGGTCAAGGTCGGATCGACTGACACAAACGATGGCATCATAAGCGCGGCTGCTCAATCGCGTGATTGAATGGAAAAACGCGAGTTTCAAAC
>JBCBBZ010000007.1:0-28632 GCA_038531165.1 Pseudomonadota bacterium | reverse complement strand
AAAGATGTATGGAAAAATCCGCCATGCGTACTGGCGATCTGTGCGATCGCAGACTTCGGCTTAGACATCGCTAAATAGTCGAAAAAGAAGTCGACGCCATGCACGTGAATGATGTCTTGATCATCGAGCCAGCGCTTGATCGATGCCGCGATCGGGTATCGGGAAGAGCCGAAAAAAGGGATCCGAACAACTTCGATTCCGTCGATGACATCATGGTCCGGCAACGTGGTTTCAGGCGCCGTAAACAGTCGATTTAGCGTAATGATTTTCACTCGATGCCCCGCGTCTCGCTGGACCCGGGCCAAACCGCGCACCGCATTTTCCAACCCGCCCACGCTCGGCGCATACTGGCGTACCACATGCACAATCGAGAATTTTTGATCCATTTGATAGGGGACAGACCGTCGGGTCAGCGGCGCCGCGCGCGGCTCTACCGCTTGCGATTGGGGACCTTGGGGCGCGGTTTGGATTTCTTCCAATGGCCTATGCATCAGGTTGCCCTTATTCCAGCGCCGTCTGGTAAGCCGCGTTTTCGAAGATAGCCAAAGCCACCACGAAGCTCCCAGAAAAGGTTCGAAGGCCGACGAATGCTCCGTCTCAACGCGCCCACCCAACCTTTAAGGCTGGCCCGCTTGCCACCCGGCACGTAAAACAGCTTTGTGTGATAGGCACCGCGCCCGATCGCGTAAGCTTTCAATAAGCCACCAATATCGCTCGCTTTGCGACCATGATGATGATGAACGACCATTTCCGGGACATAGCGCCCGCGCCAGTTGGCGAGACTTGCTCTGCCCGCGGCATCGCAATCTTCGGAAGCGAAATGCGCACCTGCGCCAAACAAGGGATCAAACCAATCAATGTCTTCTAATACTTCGGTTCGGAAGCCAAGGCTCGCCCCTTTTACGGCTCCCGCGCGAATAAAGCTGTTGGCCTCGAACACCACGCAGTCGGTCGATTCATTGATCGTTGCTGGGTAATCTGTGGGGTCAAACAACATGATGCGACCGCTCACAAAACCCGTTTGTGGGTCCTCGAATGCCGCCTCGAGCGCCGTCAAAATATCTGGCGCAACATAACAATCATCGTCCGTAAAAAAGATCAGATCGCCTTTGACGAAGGGCCGTGCCGCATTGCGTGCGCGGGCAAGACCGGGCAAAGCCTCATACACATAATCGATCTCAATACGCCCCTCAGCACGGGCCGTTTCAACGACCTCTCGCGTATGGTCTGTAGAGCCATTATCGATAATCACGAGATGCCACGCATCTTCGAATTCAATCTCTTGGATGTAGCTTAGACATCGTCCAAGACTGTCGGCGCGATCGCGCGTGCATATCACAACTGAGACACGCATAGTTTTATCCCCATCACAGATCCCGGCAAATTCGCCTTGCGCGGGCGTTGCGAATTCAGCCCTCTTTTGTCGCCTCCGTCCCAGGAGCATTTTTAATTCTGATAGAAGCCCAGTTTGTCGTAGCTATATTCAATCGGATTGTTGCGGCCCCCAAGCTTACCGCGGCTCTTGTCCACCGCATTTAGCACGACGCCCGCGATCTTCACATTAAATCTCATCAGCTGTTCGATCGTCGTGCGCAGCGTTTTCTGTGTTGTTTGCTCGGATCGCGCAATGACGATTGCCGCATCTGCAAACTGGGCAATCATGCGCGCCTCAGCGACAAGCAAAACCGGCGGACAGTCCAAGACGATAAAATCAAAATCATCTCGCAAGCGATCAATAAACGCTTGCAAATGATCGGAACTGTAAATTGTCGATGGGACCGTCGCGCCAACCACCGCCGGTAAGATCGTCGCGCCGGAACTATCGACATAAGAAATGTCCTGCCACTGTAATCCGCCTAAGAGGACATCTTGGACGCCGCGATCAGGCGCATTCCGGAGCAGATCGCTCACCGAACCCCGGCGAAAATCGCACTCAACAAACGCAACCCGGTCTCCAGAAATCGCCGCCGCCCGCGCAACCGCTAAAGCCGTCGTCGTTTTTCCTTCCCCCGGTACCGCTGATGTCACGGCAAACACACCAGCTTTTTGAGATGGCAGCGAGAACCGCAGCGTTGCAAAAACCAGTCGAACCGTTTCTCCATAGGAAGAAAGAGGTTTTTCAAGCAAATAGCCAGGCGGATGACGTTCCAATGGCGAGATCTTTCTGAGCAATCTCGCGCCGACGGCGGGGAGCGCTGAAATCATCGGCACTCTGGTGGTTTTTTGAATATCCTCTGCTGTATATATTTTTGTGTTCAGCAATTCCATGAGCGTCGCCAGGAACACCCCGAGAGCCGCGCCGCCGATGAGCAACATAAGCACATAAATCGCGAGATTGGGTGACACCGGCGTATTGGGAACAATCGCAGCAGAAATCAACCGGACCGTGGTATCGGCACTCGAAGCCTGTGACGGGGTCAGCAGACTGGCATCCAGCAATCGCTGATACGTCTGACGTGCGACGTCCAGATCGCGCTCCAATGCGTCGCGTTCGACCTCTTGGGAGCTGGCGCTGCGCAGTGCAGTTCTTGCGTCTTGCAACTCATCTTCCAAGGCGAAAATTTTCGATTGGGTTAGGCGAACATCATTCTCGAGCCGTTCAGCAACACGGTTCTGCGCGCTGAAAATGTCGGCTTCAATTTGTTCGATCGCAGCGCGCTTTTGAATAACAACAGGGTGCAATTCGCCGTACTGCGCTCGCAATTGCTCGAGCTCTTGCGTCTGCGTGAACAGGTCATTGTTGAGGCGGTTTATGACGGGCGAGTCCATAATGTCCGGGATCGACTCAATCGAGCCCTGCGCACTCGACAATTGGCGAAGGGACTCCAACCGCCCGGACACGCCAATCAATTCGATCTTTTCGCGCGATAAGCTCAACTCAAGCTCATTGATCCGGGTTCTGAGATCATCAACGTCAAGACCAACCGAGGAACTGTAGCGTTGCAAGGCGGCGGATGTCTCTTCAATCGTTGTCTCGAGCTCGCTCAGGCGCGACTGCAAATCGGTATTGGTTTCATCGGCAGTGACGCGAGACACGCCCAATGTCCAATCGATATAAGCCTCCGTCACCGTGTTCGATATCGCAGCAGCGAGATCGCGATCGTGGGTCTCAGTTGTCACGGCGAGGGCTTGGCTGATGCCGCGGCGTTGGACGCTGACGGCAGACATCACCCGATTGGTGGCGGCGAACTTGGCACGCTCCGACCCCAAAGGCACCGGAACACGATCAGCCTCCGGATCGATCGCAAACGGAATGTGGCGAATACCCGGCCAGGTATCGGCGACCGAATCAAAGCCGGTTTTCGGTGCGGTGAGCCAAGTCGCATTGTCGGCAAGGCCGAGACGGTCCACCACGCGTTCAGCGATCAGCCGCGATGATAGGATCTGCAACTCGCTCTCGATGCGTGCCGCCGTAATCGTTGCACCAACGTTCGGGGAGGCTGCGTTTCGATCGGGTCCTCTTTCCAATACGAGCACGCTTGTGGCTTTGTACATTAAAGGCTGTTTCAAATACGCGAAGGCACCCGCAAAAGCGGCCAAAATCATCATAGAAAACAGTAAGATCCATCGGGATAGGATCGCACTCAAAAAGTGAGATACTTCCTCTTGTTCAACTGAATTGTAATCCTGATGGTAGGGGTTAGCGATATCCGGGGTCAACACGCGTTCAATTGACATATGATTCATCAACTTGTCCCCTTTGTAACGTGGCCGGGTGGCATGTTGATTAACGAGCCCGCCTCAGCAATTAGTACTTCGTTAGGACTCTCGTCAAGCGAGCTCGGCAGACATATTGCTTGCGCATCTTTGTGGACCAGATTGAGGCAAAATTGAACCAATTTGGCGGAGCAGCAGTCATGTGCAGCGCGATGCTCAATTGTCGCTAAGTGTGACTAATTTGAGACTTTGAGACATTTTGTGGTGGGTATTCTCAGGTATACTCGGCTGCGATGGGTAGACTTGATTCTTGCATCCGCGTGTTGGTCTCAAATGTGCCCTGTGTGGCGGATGGGGGCCGCCAAATGTGCGGTGACATATCGTGACCAGATCGCCGCCCGAACTTTCCATTATCGTTCCAATGTATAATGAAAGCGAAGCGCTGACGCCGTTTTTCGAGAGCGTGATACCCATTCTTGAGGCAACGCTCGAAAGCTTCGAAATCATTTGCATCAATGATGGCAGTTCGGACGATACATATGTCAAACTGTTCCACTACCATCGAAGTGACCCACGGATCAAAATTGTCGACTTGTCGCGGAATTTTGGAAAAGAAGCCGCGATCACCGCTGGGATTGATTTGGCGGTAGGGCGCGCGGTCTTGCCAATGGATGCCGACTTGCAGGATCCACCGGAACTCATTCCAAAAATGGTAGAGGCCTGGCGAAATGGCGGTCAAATCGTCCTTGCTCGGCGGATTGATCGGTCCTCAGATGGACTTGCAAAACGCATCACGGCGCGATGGTTTTATAAAGTGTTTTCAGGCCTTGCGAACCGCCCCATCCCGCCCGATGTCGGTGATTATCGATTGATGGACCGGATCGCCGTAGATGCCTTAAAACGCTTGCCGGAACGCTCGCGCTTTATGAAAGGTCTGTTTTCTTGGGTCGGCTATAATCAAGTCACCATCGATTTCGTGCGCCCGAAACGCGAGCGGGGGAAAACGAGCTTCAATTATTGGAAGCTGTGGAATTTTGCGCTCGATGGCTTGGTCAGTTTCAGCGCTCTGCCCTTAAAAATCTGGTCCTATTTCGGTGTATTGGTCAGTCTGGGCGCGCTCGCCTATCTGATCTATATCTTCATCGTCACCCTCGCCCTCGGTGTCGACGTCCCAGGCTATGCTTCGACGCTCAGCGTAATCTTATTTTTCAACGGGATTTTATTGATCAGCCTGGGCGTGCAGGGCGAATACATTGCGCGAATTTTTGCGGAAGTGAAACAACGTCCCCTCTATTTGATCAATAACCTGGTTGGATTTCAATCGCGCCCGGTGCAAACGGGTGAGACCGACGCTGCGCCTGAGCCGTATCGGATCGTGCACTCGGTCGGGGAGAGCTAGTCTCAGCCCGATCCGCACACACACGCCATCAATCAAATTGCGCAAACGGATTGGCTTGCTGGCACAATAATTCGGGCGAGCCGACATATATCAAAGCAGCCTGCGCGGGCTTGTCTGGATCGAAATAGTTCGATCGCAAGAGTAACGCCGTTGCGATACGCCGCTCAAACCAGTCGACGCGGTCAGGTTGGATTGCGCTTAGTCCATCTGCGCCCCAGCCGCCTAAGACAGCGCCCAATCTTTGTTTTGTATTCGGTGCCCATGCCGCGATTAAATCATTCGCGAAACGCTCAAGTGTCGGGGCGTCGATTTCGAGATAAGGCAGACGGCGCGCAATGATGGTCTTCACATATCGTTTGAATGGGCCCTCGCTGAGCAATGTCTGCGCGACAAACCCCGAACCCGCCGCACCTATGGCAGCAGCGGCCCCGCCCGAAAATAACAGCGTCCGACGACTTAAACGCAGCATTCCGATCCCTTTCCGGCGAGTTTATGGGCGCTGCGCAGAGAAACGGCGGCGATGGTCAGGCTCGGATTGGCGGGGGGACACGTTGGGAAAACCGCGCTGCCGACGACTTGGATGTTTCGCACCTGATGGTGAAGCCCGGTTTCATCAACAACCGATTGTGCTGGATCGGTCCCCATCCGCAAAGAGCATTGTAGATGATACTCCGTTTCGCGCTGACCGTGCACGACGATTTCTTCAATCGGCAGCGGTGCAAACGCACGCTCCAGGTTTGCCATCGCATGACGAAAGCCGGCTTTTGCATAATCAGAGTGATCGACATGTCTGACCAAGGGTTCGCCCGACGCTGTCAGCGAAACGCCGTTGCGGGTCTGGGGGGCGTCTTCAATGTGTAGAACCAAAGGCAGGGATTGCCGCCAGCGGCCGAACTCTGTCCGCAATCCAAACTTCATATGGTTTTCAACTTGCACCAAGGTCGCCGCTGCGTTGCGTCGATGCGGGCCGTCATAGAGACCATAATGCCACGCCGCTGTATACGTGCCGCCATCGAAATTATCGACGCCCTCCAACAGGATCTCGACATCATAGCTGAGCTGTTCGCAAAGCCCACGACCGGTTGGCGAAAGATCGAGACCTGAACGCAAAAGAATGGCGGGTGACTGAATCGCATTGGCGCCGAGCACAATATGATCGCCCGTAATGTGTTGGTCTTTCCCGCCGCGCTCGAATACGACACCCCGCGCCAGACCGGCCTGCACATCTATTTCTCTGACTTGCGCATTCAGGATCAGGTCCACACGTTCGTTCTGGAACACATCGCCGAAGCCATTATAGGCATCAAATTTGGCATTGACGGGACACAGCCCACACACCGCGCTCGCGCAGCAAGGATTGCGGGTCGATGTTGCCCGCGATGCCCGCGCCGTTGCGACCGGAAAATAGGTCTCCGGCATGGCTGCCATCATAATTTGATCGGGCGTGCTCAATCGATGCGGCGGCAGCGGAAAGGCACCCGATCGCGGCGCGACTTTCGAGATCGAGTCGGACCCAGAAATCTGCATGATCTTTTCAGCGTGCAGATAATAGGGTTCGAGCGCGTCATAATCGAATGGCCAATCTTCCAACACGCCATACTCGGATTTCATCCGGAAATCATTCGGCAAGAAGCGCGGCGTTTGTCCCCACCAACAATTGGTCCCGCCGCCTAACCCAATCGTATACCGCCAGGCTTTCGACCCGATTTCCTGATGGCAATCAGTCGATGCAATCGTGCTGTTACGACGATCCATTCTTTGCTGTTCTGGCGGGCGATCATCGCCCCACTCGACCAGCGCGACACGGCTATGTTCGGTGGTGTCCAAATAGTGCTTGAGGAAAAACAGGCTGCCAAACCCAGATCCAATCACGATGATGTCATAGTGGCTCATCTGCGTCCCCAATAATGGCACGCGCGCCCCCGCGTTTGACCTTCGATTGGCGTATCACCATCGGGTTTGAATAGGGCTAATGAGATCCGTGCAATTTGATCGTGCCGACTTAACCTGGATCAGCCTAAATCGCCAATGTTTGTTGCAGCGCCCTCGACCAGCTCTGCAGCAGAGTTTGGCGCTCCGCGGCCGACATTTGCGGATCGAACCGTCGGCCAGGGGCTTTGCGGGCCGCCCAATCCTGCTCGCTGATCCAGCCGAGCTGCATCGCCGCGAGCGCCGCCGCACCGAGCGCGGTCATTTCCATGAAATCGGGACGCTCAACCGGTCGATCGCACATATCGGCAATGAACTGCATCAGCCAATCATTCGCTGCCATGCCGCCATCGACGCGCAATATGTCAATTTCTGCGCCATCGGCCTCAAACGCCTGCAAGAGCTCTTGCGTTTGATAGGCCGCCGATTCCAGACCCGCGCGGACCAAATGCTCGGCGCGGGCCGCCCGAGTTAGCCCGGTGATTGCACCGCGCGCGTCGGCCGCCCAATGTGGTGCGCCCAGCCCGGTGAATGCAGGCACCAAAAAGACCCCTCCATTGCTAGACAGCGCGGCGGCCTTGGTTTCACTTTCCGCGGCATCACTGATCAATCCAAGGTCATCGCGAAGCCATTTGATCACTGTACCGGCGTTAAAAATGGCCCCTTCTAGGGCATAAGCTGATGTCCCGCCGGAGAGACTGTAGCCAAGCGTGCCAAGCAGGCGGTGACCAGAGCTCGGGCGCGTTTCGCCCGTGTTTGCGACCAGAAATGCACCCGTTCCGTAAGTGATCTTAGCGGTGCCTGGCCGCAAACAAGCTTGCCCAACCAGCGCCGCCTGTTGGTCGCCAATCGCTGACAGAATTGGGATAGACCGCCCGAAAATGGTCGACTCCGTCTCGCCCAATCGTGCACCGCTAGGGGTCACGCTCGGCAGAATGCCCGTGGGGATATCGAACAAAGACAGCATCTTAGTCGACCAGGACGCATCCATTTCCAAAGTCAGCGGGTAAAGGAGCGTGCGCGAGGCATTGGTGATATCTGTGATATGTTGCGCACCGCCCGTCAGGCGCCAGATCAAGAAAGTCTCGACCGTGCCGAATGCAAGCGACCCAGCCTCTGCGCGGGCGCGCGCACCGTCAATATGGTCCAGTAACCAAGCGATTTTGGTCCCTGAAAAATACGGATCGATCAGCAATCCGGTCTCGGATTGAACGGCAGGTTCATGGCCTGCTTCCTTGAGCTGCTGACAGATGTCTGCCGTTCGTCGGTCCTGCCAGATAATTGCTGGCGCGATCGGCGTACCCGTTTCGCGATCCCAAACCACAACTGTCTCCCGCTGATTTGTGATCCCGAGGCCGGCAATACGGTCTACTCCGCCTGCATCGGCGACCGCGTTCTTGCAAACGGCGACGGTCTTCTGCCAAATCTCTTCGGCATCCTGTTCAACCCATCCATCATTTGGGTAGGCCAGCTCAACGTCCAATTGCGCTTGCGCGACCGGTTCGAATGCCCGGTTGAAAACAAGTGCGCGAGTCGATGACGTGCCTTCATCAATCACCAGAATAAGGTCGGCGTCGGCCATGCGGTCCTCCGTTCATTTTTGCCGCCGTTTAGCCTGCTTGAGCGCGAAACGCTATTTCTGATTTTGCGCAAGCCTGCGCATGGTTCGGATCGGCGACGCCGTGAAGATTGCTCGCGAACCACCTCAAGCGGCGGGGGCGGCGTCAATCACTTCAAGCTGCGCGGTCCGCCGACCGTTCCAGGTGTTTTCTTTGAGACGACAGGCAAGATGGACACGGCCACGCTGGAGCAGGCCGTCGCCAAGCGGTGTGCCGAGGCATCGCCAAACCAAGGCCTCGATGCGGGCACCAGCTGTTTCGACCGTGAGCTTCAGATGATTTTCCCCAATTTGGCGCGTATGGGTGATTTCTACGTCCCGCAGGGCGAAAACCGGTTCAGGCGCGGCCTGGCCAAACGGTCCGATGGTCTGGATCGCATCATAGGTTTCTGTTGTCACATGCTCCGGGGCCAATAGCGCGTCTAGACACAGCTCTTTCGCCGCGGCACGCGCTTCGCGAAATTCCGCCATGTGGCTTTGCATCCAGTCGATCAGGCCTGGCACCTGGTCCGGGGTCAGGCTCAGCCCCCCCGCCATCGCATGGCCACCGCCCGATAGAATGACTCCCGCTTTAGCCGCCGTCGCAATGGCGTCACCAATATTGACACCGCGGACCGATCGCGCCGACCCCTTCGCGACAGGCCCAAGACCTTGGCCCCAACCGATCACGATGGCCGGCAGGTGAAAGCGGTCCTTTAATCGCCCCGCCACAATCCCTATCACACCTGGGTGCCAACCTTCGCCCGCGGCGATCAACACGCCCGTCTCCGGGGTCTCGTCAAGCTGTTTCTGCGCGGCAATGGTGGCTTGCTCCAGGATCGCGCTTTCAACCGCTTTACGCTCATCATTATGCGCGTGCAGACGCTCGGCAAGGGTGATCGCCTCTCGCCGGTCATCGGTGGCCAAAAGCTTCGCGGCAAGCCATGGATCGCCTACCCGTCCGCCGGCATTCAAGCGCGGGCCGAGGATAAATGTCGCGTGATAGACGCTCTCAATTTTTCCAATCCCGGCAATATCGGCGAGCGCCCGCAAGCCTGTATTGCCACCCCGCTGCAGGATCTTTAGCCCCTGTTTGACGAAAGCGCGATTGACGCCTTGCAAGGGGGACATGTCACACAGCGTGCCAAGGGCGCACAGGTCCAGCCAGTTCAGAATATCTGGCAAGCCTTGGGCCGGCGCCACGCCGCGCTCGCGGGCCAGTTTGTTTAGCGCAGCAACAAACACATAAACCACACCGGCGGCGGCCAAATGCCCCTGCCCGCTTGTATCATCGGCGCGGTTTGGGTTTACCAGCGCCGCGCATGGTGGCGGGTTTGCACCCATCAAATGGTGGTCGATGACAATGACCGGCAATCCAATCGATTGGGCTTCGATGAGCGCTTGCGTCGCGGCGGCGCCGCAATCGACGGTGATGACAAGATCCGCCCCCTGGTCTTTCAGGTGCCGAAATGCCTCGGGGCTGGGGCCATAGCCTTCTGTCAGTCGATCCGGCACATAAAGCCCGATATCGCGTCCCCAAGCCCGAAAATAGCGGGTTAAGATCGCCGAACTCGTCCCCCCGTCGACATCATAATCAGCAAATACCGTAACCTGCTGCCCCTCGATAATCGCCTCGAGCGTCAGCGCCGCCGCTTTCATCATATCTTGAAAACGCGTCGGATCAGGGAACAGCGCGCGCAGCGTTGGGTTGAGGAAGGTTTCGATATCGTCAGGTGCAATACCGCGGGGCGCCAGAAGCCGCGCCAATAGGTCATTGCCATTGAGGTGCATCGCGAGCTGCCGCACGGCCGGCTCATCGGGAGCACGAAGCGCCCAAGAGCGATCACTATACGACGTCGCCACAATTTTTCCCGTTGCCGTCATGGGTATCGATTTGGCGAGAGTCGTCGGCAATTGAAACGATCCTGGATTAAAACGCGTTGCGCGGCGCTTCAGCCGATTGTGCAGGCGCCCTGATGGCGCAGAAGGCGATCGTGCCGAGCAAGCCCGCGCCGCTGCCGACCAACAGAATCAGAGTCGTGCCGCCATTATCATCAAGCCACCCAACCATCACGCCGGAAGCGATCGTTCCGACGCTTATCAGCGCGAGGTATAACGCATACTGCGTCGCCGCGACGCGCAAATCACACAAGCGCATCGCCGTCGCATAAGTTGCGACACGCATGAGCGCATCAGTGAGAAAGGCGGTAAATATGATGATGACAAAAAGGGAAGGCGCGTCCCAATACGGCGCCATGAGCACGAAAACGATACCAATCAGGGCGTAGTTCAGCATCCCGGCCGTGCCCCCTATGCGCGTGCCGATCCGGTCAACGAGGCCGCCGAACACCAACATGCCTGCAACCGCAGCGACCAGGCTCGCCAAACCGTTGAGCGCCGAAAAGTCTTCGTCGCTCCAGCCTCCGAAATTGATCGCGATCACCGGTGCGATCACCACATAGAGGCCATATGTAAAACCCATGAGCATCAGTGCGGCTGCGAGCAAAATGCTATCGCGCCGCCAGATGGCGCTCCACACCGCCCGAAGCAGCGGCCCCCACGCCTGCGCCGTGTGTGCACGTGTTTCTTGCGACGCGACGCCGCTCGTCCATGGCAATAACCGTTCCCCCGGGCGCTCCCGCGTGATCAACAATAGGCTCACCGCGAGCACGACAAACAAAGCCATGAGCCCAAGTGCCGCATCGACGCCGATCCTGGCGAGCAGAATGCCGCTCAATCCAGTCCCGATTGCTGTGCCGAGGGCTTCGCCGGCGATCAGTATTCCGTTTGCCCGGGCCCGTTCATCGTCTGGAACCAAATCAACGGCCATCCCATTGATGGCGGCGTCCTGAAATGCGCAGGCTGCGTTTACGGCAAAAGCAATCGCGGCCAGCATTGTGACCTCAGACGCTGCGGGCGCCGCATATGCACTGCTAAGCAGCGACGCAACGATCAATATCTGACTGAGCAGCAACCAAGCTCTGCGCTTGCCCATCGGCAGGTATGGATATCGATCGATGAGCAGACCTGCCAGAAACTTAAAGCTCCACGGCAGCGTTGCAACGCCGACATAACCACCAATAAGGCCCGGCGCGACGCCATTCGCGGCCAACCAGGTGGGGATGGCGATAAAGAATAGTCCGAGCGGAAACCCTTGTGTGAAAAGGACGATGAATAAGAGAAAGTACCGCGATGGCGCATGCTGCGACAAAGCTGGAAGCCGCTTTATCCCACGCATCGCGTTCTCTCACTAAATGACATCCCGTTAACCATTATCGGTGAAGCGGGATGAGATCTAGAGTCGCGATGCGTTTCGGCTAGAAGCGATGCCAGCTCTTAATTTTACGGACCATACCATCGGCGCTGCTCATCACCAATGTGTCTGTTTGGATATGGCCATCGCGGCGCACCACGCCGTCAACCAGCCCCCCCTTGGTCACGCCGGTCGCACAAAAAACAGTTTCACCTGAGGCGAGTTCGTCCAAGCGGTACTTTTTATCATATTCGGTAATGCCGGTGCGATCGGCGCGGCGACGTTCATCATCATTGCGAAACACAAGTCGACCTTGCATCTGCCCGCCAACGCATTTCAGCGCTGCCGCCGCCAGGACCCCCTCCGGCGCCCCACCGGATCCGACATAGAGATCAATTCCCGTGCTGGGATCGGTCGTATTAATCACCCCAGCGACGTCGCCATCGGAAATCAAGTGGACGCGCGCGCCGACGCCACGAAGGTTCTCAATAATCTCGGCGTGGCGCGGTCGATCCAATACACAAGCCGTCATTGCGGACACGTCGACCTCCTTGACCTTTGCCATAGCGGCAATGTTCTCAGCCGGGCTGGCATCGAGATCAACCACGCCGTCAGGATAACCCGGACCAATGGCGATTTTGTCCATATACGTGTCCGGCGCGAATAGGAGGCCGCCGCGCGGCGCAATTGCAAGCACCGCCAGCGCATTCGCCATTGCTTTCGCGGTCAGCGTTGTGCCTTCCAACGGATCGAGGGCGATATCGATTTCGGGTCCGGTCCCGGTCCCCACTTCTTCGCCAATATACAGCATTGGCGCTTCGTCTCGCTCGCCTTCGCCGATCACCACCCGACCCTGGAAATCGACCTGATTGAAGGCTGTGCGCATCGCATCCACGGCGGCTGCGTCCGCGGCTTTTTCATCGCCTCGACCGGCCAAGGCTTCGGCGGCGATAGCGGCTTTTTCGGTGACACGCACCATCGCGTCCGCAAGATGCGGGATTAGAACGCTCTCTTTCATTTCTCACTCCCCCAGGCTCCCCAGCCTGGCATTCTCTTAGTTTACCGCATCGATTGCGATCACCTGCGGCGCGCCCACGATTGTCTCCAATGAAGAGACCCGAGCACTCGCCGCCTGTATGTCCCCGCGAGAACATACATGCGTGACAATAGCAACCGGCGAGACATCGCTGTCATCCGCGGATTCCTGCAACAATTTATCGACCGAAACGCCATGCGCTGCCAACGCCTCTGTTAGGCTTGCCAAGGCCCCCGGCCGATCTGCTAATTTGACACGCAAAAAGAATGCCGCGCGTTCATCGGGCTCGGCAATCACAAACTGCCGCGATGTGTGGTGCGGGGCCCGACCAAACGGGCTGCGGGCGGTTGGCGAGAAGAGTTTCGAAATATCGCCCATAACCGCACTCGCAGTTGGTCCAGGACCAGCGCCGGGACCGGTGAGCGTCACGGCACCCAGCGGATCCCCCTCGATACGGATCGTGTTGAGCGCGCCATCGACGCGCGCGAGCGGATGGTCGATGGGCATCGCCAGGGGTGCAACGCGGCAAACCACGCCGTCTGCGGTCAACAAACCTTCGGCGATCAGCTTGATCCGCAGCCCGAGCCGATCGGCCAGATTCAAGTCGATTAATTCCAGCGTATCGACGCCGCTAACGGAGACTTTCTCAAAATCGAGCTCGGCGGTGAAAGCGATAGACGCGAGAATAGCCGCTTTGTGCGCTGCATCCATGCCGGAGACATCGAGGGTCGGATCGGCCTCAGCGTACCCCAAGCGCTGCGCTTCTTCCAAAACGGTTTCATAACTCCGCCCGGTTTCCAGCATTTGCGTGGTGAGGAAATTGCAAGTGCCATTGAGGATGCCTGAGACCCGCTGGATCGCCACGCCCGTGAGCGAGTCGCGCAGGACCCGGACAACGGGAACGCCGCCCGCCACCGCAGCCTCAAACATCAAATCGACCCCCCGTGCTTGCGCTAGGCCCTCAAGCGCTTGACCATGCATAGCAATGAGCGCTTTGTTCGCCGTGACCACGTGCCGGCCAGCTTTGATCGCCGCTTCGACGGCAACTTTCGCAGGTCCATCCGATCCACCGACCAATTCCACAAACACATCAATGTCCGCTTCTTGCGCGAGTGCAACCGGATCATCGAACCATTGATAGTCTGAGATATCGATGGGCCGATTGCGATTTCGGTTGCGGGCCGAGACGCCGACAATCTCAATATTGCCAGGCAAACGAAGATTTGCCTGCTGTTCTACGAGCGCAATAAGTCCACAGCCGACATGGCCGAGACCGGCAATTCCGAGTTTGACTGTTTTCAAGATCCTGTCCTTTGCAGGCGCTCGCTTTGCCCCGCCGCTTCCTGTTTTGCAAGGAAACGCTTGATGTTGCGTGCCGCTTGACGGATGCGCTGCTCATTCTCAACCAGCGCGATGCGGACATGTCGGTCGCCATGCTCGCCAAAGCCTGCCCCCGGCGCGACAGCAACCTCCGCTTCATTCATCAGTTTCAATGCGAACTCTAAACTACTCATCTTGCTGCATTGCGGCGGGATCTCAGCCCAGGCGAACATCGATGCGGCTGGCGATGGAATTTGCCATCCGGCCCGGCCAAAACTCTCGATTAAGACGTCGCGACGCGATTTATAGGTGGCGCGATATTCGTCGACACAGTCTTGCGGTCCATCGAGCGCCGCACAGGCCGCGACCTGGATCGGCGTGAACGCGCCATAATCGAGATAGGATTTCACCCGCGCGAGCGCGCCGATCAGCCGTTCGTTGCCAGCGGCAAAACCAATCCGCCAACCGGCCATGGAATACGTTTTCGACATGGTCGTGGTCTCGACAGCAATGTCTTTGGCGCCATTCACTTGCAATATGGAGGGGGTCGGTTCGTCGAAATAAATCTCATTATAAGCGAGATCGGAGAGGATATAGAGATCGTGCTTTTTCGCCAATGCCACCGCATCTCGGTAAAAGTCGAGATCGCAAACGTCTGCTGTCGGATTTGACGGATAACAAAGCACCATCGCTGTTGGCGGTGGGACAGAATAACGAATGGCTTTGCTAATACCGGCGAGGTAAGCTTCCGGCGTCGGAGCAGGAATGGCCCGGATCGAGGCACCGGCCATAATGAAGCCGAAATGGTGCAGCGGGTATGATGGATCAGGCGCTAAGATGACATCTCCGGGCGCCGTGATGGCTTGCGCCAGGTTCGCAAACCCTTCTTTCGAGCCGAGCGTTACGACCACTTCGCGATTGCGATCGAGCGTTACACCGAACCGGCGCTGATAATACTCCACCAAGGCGCGACGCAATCCTGGGATCCCGCGAGAAGCAGAGTATCCGTGCACATTCGGCTTTGCCGCCGTCTCTGCGAGTTTCGCAATAACATGGGGCGGCGCAGGCAAATCTGGATTACCCATCCCGAGATCTATTATGTCTGCGCCCTGCGCCCTCAATTCAGCTTTGCGGCGATTGACCTGTTCAAATACGTAAGGCGGCAAGCGCCTGATTTTGTGAAACTCTCCGCTCATCGCGCGGATCTCCATAAACTCGTGATTTGTCTTTAGAGGCGCGCGCGGGGAACATCGAAGCGCGCTTTGATTTCTTCTACCTCTGCGTCAGTGAGAAAATTGGGGGCGGGTAAGCGCCCCTCCACCGCTCGCCTAACATTCAGCGCCCATTGGCGCATCTCGTCGGCGGTTTCGGTATTGGCCTTCGCGCGCGGATTGGCATTAAAGCGCGCCAGCGCTTCGAGCGTTTCGTCCTCGGAGAGCTGCAATTTCTCTGCAGGATTATAACCGGGGGCGATTTCGGGAATAGAATTGAGGTCCGGATACCCCTCACCGCGGAACTCAACTTTCCGCGCTTCGTACCAGTCAGGAGCCTGCGCCCGCATCGTCTGGACCTTCTCGATCGAACTTGTGCAGCCCGTCAAAAGTGCAAACGTTACGAAAATCCAAGTGCGCATAAATAAATTCCTTCGCTGGACTCATAATTCCCAAAGCTGTTTAGTCCTATAGAGGTTCGCATAGAATGGCGAGAGACGGTCTGATGACCAAAGGCAGAAACTTTGACAATTTAGGGGCGTCAACGCTCCCGAACGCGTTTTCAGCGGCAAACCCTGAGACCCTACAGACCATGGCCAGCAATCTCATGCAAGCCGTGCAAGAGGCGCAAGGGATCTTGGTCGACTCGCTCTCCGGCCTCGATTTGCGTCCACCAGCGCCTGGCCAAGCCGATCCGTATGGCGGGCTCGAAGCGCAGATGAAGCTCGGCGCAGCGCTCGCACGCAACCCTGAGAAATCCGGCCATGCCATGATGACCCTGTTCCAAGGCTGGATGAACTTATTCCAAGCCATGGCCAGCAATGCACCCTTGCCCAAAGACCGGCGCTTCGCGGACCCCGAATGGGATGCCAATCCCGCCTTCGGCTTTATGCGGCGGGCTTGGATGCTGAATGCGGAATGGTTGCAGGGCTTGGTCGATTCGGTTTCGGACGACTTAGACGAGGTGACGAAGCTGAAAGCCCGGTTTTACATGAACCAGTTTGTCGATGCGATGTCGCCCACCAATTTGATGGCGACCAATCCCGCCGCCTTACGGGCTTTGATCGAGTCGAATGGCGAAAGCGTGCTCGAGGGGTTGCGAAATGCGCGCCAAGACTTGCAGCGCGGAGGTGGGCGTTTGGCCATCTCACAAACGGATGAAGAGGCTTATGAAATCGGCAAAAACGTTGCCACCGCCAAAGGCAAAGTCATTTATCGCAATAAGCTGATCGAAATCATTCACTACAATCCGACGCGCAAAAAAATGCGCGAACGGCCGCTACTCATCTTCCCACCCTGGATCAACAAGTTCTACATCCTCGACCTCCAGCCTGAAAATTCAATGATCCGGTGGCTCTTGTCGAAGCGCGTCAACACGTTTGTTGTGTCCTGGCGATCGGCAGACAATGAAACCAAAGACTATACCTGGGATGACTATGTTGAAGAGGGCATCCTCGCTGCGGTCGATGCCGTCACAGCGGAAGCTGGGGTCAAGAAGATCAATACGGTTGGCTATTGTATTGGTGGAACGCTTTTAAGCACCGCGCTCGCGCATATGGGCAAAGTCGGTGACAAGCGGATCGCATCGGCCACTTACTTCGCGTCGCAATCTGATTTCGACCTGGCTGGCGAGCTGAAAATTTTCACCGGCGAGGCTGGCCTCAATCAAGTCGACCAAACGATTGAAGAGCATAATGGTATTATGCCCGGAGAGCTCATGGGAGAGACGTTCAATTGGCTCCGCCCAGCCGACCTCGTCTGGCGCTATGTCGTCGATAACTATATGATGGGCAAACAGCCGCGCCCGTTCGACTTGCTCTACTGGAATGCCGACCAAACCAACATTCCAGGCCCCACACATAAGAGATATTTGAAAACCCTGTACAATCAGAACGCGCTCAGTCGCGGCAAATTCGAAGTGTTTGGAGCCCCTGTATCGATGGAAGACATCGATATCCCCGTTTTCATTCAGGCCAGCCGGTCTGATCATATTTGTCCTTGGCATTCGATTTATAAAGGCGGTCACAATTTCGGCGGCCCGGTGAGGTTCACCTTGGCAGGCTCGGGTCATATTGCGGGCGTGATAAACCCGCCGAATGCGGTCAAATACCAGCATTGGGTGAATGATGAACTGCCGGAAAACCCCGGCCGATGGTTGGCCGATGCTGACGAAGCACCTGGCTCTTGGTGGCCGAGCTGGTGGGAGTGGCTACGGCCGCTGTCTGGGGCGAAAGTCGCCGCCGTTGCGCCTCGCGATCGCGGGCTTGGCGCCGCGCCTGGCCAATATGCGGCGATGAAATTGAAAGACATTGCTGCCGGCGCCAAACCTGAAGGGCCGTATTCCGATGGCTCAGAGCCGACCCCTGGGGTGCCTTTTGTAAAGCGAAAACCGAGCTATCGGATGCCTGCCGGCTGGCGACCTCGCGCCTAAGGCTAAGACATCAGGCCCATTTCGTGCCGATAGCGTCGCCGCAATAAATCAATCGGTGCGAGCTCGCCGCTTTTGGCCTCTTCATAATGCCAATAGGTCCAACCATTGCACGCTGGCGCCTGCTGCACGAAAGCGCCGACACGATGGATCGACCCGGTGGCCTCGCCTGTGGTCAAACTGCCATCGACCCGGATGCGAGCATTGAACCGCTTCTTGGGCGACCAAAGCCGATCTCCAGGTTTGAGCCAGCCATTTTCAATCAAGGCGCCAAACGGGACGCGCGGCAGCGTTTTCTTGCCCTTTTCAACCTCCAGCATATCGCTTTCGATCGGTTCGATCGCTTTCAGACGGGCCCGTGAGAGTCGGACATAAGCGGGATCTTGTTCGATGCCGACATAGGCGCGGCCAAGCTTTTTCGCCACCGCCGCGGTCGTTCCGGTGCCGGAAAACGGGTCCAAAACCACATCGCCGGGGCGGGAGGTGGCGAGCAAAATCCGCTGCAGCAAGGCTTCCGGTTTTTGAGTCGGATGCGCCTTTTTTCCGTCATCGCCTTTGAGACGTTCGCCGCCTGCGCAGATTGGGATCAGCCAGTCGGATCGCATCTGCTTGTCTTCATTGAAAGTTTTTAAGGCGTCATAATTGAACGTGACTTTGGATTTCTCCGATTTCGCGGCCCAAATCATCGTCTCATGCGCGTTCTGAAAGCGTGTGCCTTTGAAATTCGGCATCGGATTAGACTTGCGCCAAATGACATCGTTCTGAATCCAGAAACCGGCATCTTGCAAGACCGTGCCAACGCGGAAAATGTTATGATAAGACCCAATTACCCAGATCGCGCCATGGTCTTTGAGGACGCGGCGGCATTCGGTCAGCCAATTGTGACTGAAAAGGTCATAAGCATCGAAACTGTCGAATTGGTCCCACGCGTCGGTCACACCATCGACAATCGACTGGTCCGGCCGTGTTAGTCCGCCGCCAAGCTGCAAATTATAGGGCGGGTCTGCGAAAATCAGATCGACCGAGTTCGCTGGCAAACGCGATAGAACATCGACGCACTCGCCTTCAATAATCGTATTCTTATTGAGCTGCATGCTGTTTGCTTCCCATCGTCGAATCAGTTGCGAATCAGAAGCGCTCCAAATCAACCGGTTCGGCTTACTGATTCGTAAAGCCCCAATTTTCTGTCACTCTTTTATTCGTTTCGGTATCGAAATTGCCTGAGTCGCAGCTTGTGGACAAGTCTGTGGATTTCAGGTCGAGACTGAATCCGCTTGCCTTTCTTGACGCGGACGTCATCTTCGGGGGATGGCTGCTTTATCCGAACGACTTCCGCTGACCCGTGTGTTGGCGTTTGCCAGTATCGGTATGCCGCTTGCCGCGATTGGTCTGCCCATGGCGGTCTTTGTCGCGCCAATGTATGCGGAGGATTTAGCGCTCGGGACCGCCACGGTCGGGCTGATTTTAATGCTCTTGCGGTTTTGGGATCTCGGCACCGATCCGGTGATGGGGTGGCTGGTTGATGCGAAACCCACCCGGCGTGGACGGATCAAGCATTGGATCATCGGCAGCGTGCCGGTGCTGATGCTGGGCGGGTTTTTCGTCTACATGCCGATGGGAGAAACGGTTAGCCCGCTCTACCTCGCCTTCTGGCTCGCCGTCTTGTGGCTTGGGTTTACAATGCTGCAAACCCCGTACGCGTCTTGGGTTCCGATGATTGCCGCGGACTATGATGATCGCTCGCGCCTTTTTCTTTGGCGCGAAATCCTCAACACATTCACCCTCATCGCGCTTTTGATCATCCCCTCGATATTGGCAATCTATTTCGATTACGGCGTGAGAGAACAAGTTTTGGTAATGGGGATCATCCTCCTTATTTCGCTGCCGATGACCGTCGGATTGGCCGTCTTGGCCGTTCCGGATACGCCGCCGGATCCGAATGATGAACATACAGGTTTCTCGTTTTCAGAGATGAAAGCGGCCATTCTGGATCCGGCTTTTTCGCGGCTCCTTTCGGTCGAAATTCTGATTGGAATTGCCATCGCCGCGACGGGGTCGACCTTTCTGTTCGCCGCTCAAGACGGATTTGGTGTCATTGCCTTGGCGCCAATTGTATTGCTGGTTTACTTCCTATGTGGATTTGGCGCGATGCCCGCATGGACCTGGCTGTCGCAGCGGACCGACAAACACATTGCCGTCATTTGCGTCTGCTTATGGTCTTCGATCGCGTTCTTCGTCTATTTCCCGCTCAGCGCCACAGGCGGCGGGGTCGTGTTGTTGTTGATCGGAGCCATTGTTAGCGGTCTCGGCTATGGCTCAGCTCCGATCCTATTGCGCTCAATGACCGCGGACTTGATTGAGCGCGAAAGCAAACTGTCCGGTGAAAGCCGCGCCGGATTGTATTACTCGCTGAACTCGGCCGCCTATAAAGTTGGCGCAAGTTTCGGGATCGGGATCCCTTACATTCTTCTCGAGGTTCTTGCCGGCTATACGCCCGGCGGTGAAAATGGTGCGCCGGAAATTGCCGGCTTGATGATGGTTTTCGTTGGCGTTCCCGTAGCTGCCTATGGCACCGCCACATTGTTCTTGCGAAAGTATCCATATAGTCGCGAAAAAGAGGCGGCGATCCAAGCGCATATGCTGAACCCGACCAGTGATCATGCCACCACCAATCCGACGGTCATCGATGAGACGCGCTAGAGGTCCATTCGATACTGATCCCCGCGCAGCATGGGCGGTTGAAACAAATCGGTTCGCAAAGGCGGTCGTTCCGGCTGCAATTGCAAACGGCGAACGAGACGCGAGAATCTCTGCGCGATGAGTTTCGCGTAAGCCCCCTTGCCGGCGCCGCGCGTGAACCACTGCGCGTCATAATCCTTGCCACCACGCATCTCCCTGAGCACATTGATGATCCGCGCTGCGCGATCTGGATAGTGCTCAACCAACCATTCATGAAACAGGTCTTTCAATTCATGCGGCAAGCGCAAGACGACATAGCCAGCGCCGATCGCCCCATGCGCTTTTGCGGTCTCGAGCAAGATTTCGAGCTCCGGTTCGTTTAAACTTGGAATGATCGGCGCTGCCATGACGGTTACGGGAATGCCCGCATCGCTCAGCGCGCGTACCGTCTCAAAGCGTTTGTGCGGGCTGGCGGCGCGCGGCTCCATCGCCCGAGCGAGCTTTGAGTTGAGCGTGGTAATCGAAATACCGACGCGGCAGAGATTCCGCGCCGCCATTGGCGCAATAAGGTCAATATCTCGCTGGATGAGCGCGGATTTGGTGAGCAATGATACCGGATGATTGTGCGCACTCAGAATCTCCAAGAACCGGCGTGTGAGACCCTGCTGGCGTTCCACCGGTTGGTAGGCGTCTGTGTTGACCCCCAAAGCAATCGGGCGCGGCACATAGCCCGGGCGCGACAATTCTTTGAGCAAAAGGTCCGGCCCATCTGGTTTGAAGAACAGCTTGCTCTCGAAATCCAATCCAGGCGACAGACCGTGATACGCATGGGTGGGTCGAGCAAAGCAATAGACACAGCCATGCTCGCATCCACGATAAGGATTGATCGACCGATCAAAATGGATGTCAGGCGACTTGTTAAAGGTGATGATCGTTTTTGGCGTCTCCTTAATCAGAGTGGTTTTAAGGCGGGGCGCTGGCGCTTCAATCGTACCCCAACCATCATCCAAAGCCTCCCGAGTCTCGCGCTCAAACCGCCCCGTTTGATTTGAAATCGCCCCACGGCCGCGATGCTGGAAGCGCTCTTGCACCTCCGACACCGCGACCCGATCCACCCGGCCTGCTTTCGGTAGTTTTTGCTGCGATTTCATTCTTCTGAGCAAACACAGTCAAAAGAACATTACAAGAACATTTTCACGAATTCCACAGTCGATTTTTCGCGATCAGATCCGGTGGGGTTCACTGACATTGTCTCAGAGTCTCAAATTTACCCAGTCCGGTAAAATTTGCAGATTTTCAGAAAGGTCCGGGCAAGAACATTTTCGCTAGCCCAAGCCATCGATGCGAGAAATGGAGCGGGCGAGTGTTAAGACATCTTTTGTGTGGGACAGTGCTGATTGCCCTTACCGCGTGCTCTGGCGGCGGCGGGGACAGCGCTGTTCCTGGAACATCGGCGCCCCCGCCACTCATCTCTGGCGCGAGCTCAGCGGCGCCGACCATTTCCACCACAAGGATTACGGCGACCGTGGGCATGCCCATTTCGGCAAAGGTCGCGGCCAGCGATCCAAATGGCGACGCCATCACCCTGACCCTGATGGCGGGGCCGGCATGGCTCTCGATGGCGACTGATGGCCGCTTATCGGGAACCCCAAGCGAAGCAGATATTGGGCAGCATGAGATCGACCTGGAGGCGAGCGACGGCACCGAGACGGCGCGGGCCACAATCCCACTCGTGGTGGACTTCGATGCCGTGGAAATGGCGCTCCGCATCGGAGATTATACGATCATCGAGGAAGAGACAGATCAGACGCCAGCTGAGCTGCTAAAAGCTGTGGTGTCGGAAATCGAGCAGCAAAACAATGCCGACATCATCGAATTGCTCGGCCTGAATGCAGCGGGCGAGCTAACCGATCAGAGTTTCGATAATATCAATTGGGGTCTGCATCCGGTCGACACCTCGAGACTAACGCCAACCTTCGGCCGCAGCGCCCCATTCTTGCGCGCGATCGGACGATTGGGCGCGCGCGATATTCCGCAAACGGTGAGCGTGCTTGGTCGCCATCTGTCGGGTCGCTTCATGGTGTTCGGGAATAATCCCTTAAGCGGGACGTTCGATGATACCGATGATCGCCACTTACTGATGAAGCGCAGCCTGTATTGGTTGTCAGATACAGTTCCGGGGCGCGAGCTCAATATTATGATCGCCCATGTGAAAGGCGACCGGGAGAATGATCAAAGCCGCATGAAAGACTGGCTGGACGGGGCCTTCGGGACAGATGTGGACTACAATCAAGACGGCGCTTGCAATGGTTTAAGATTTCAAGCTTGTCTCGCCGACAGTCCGGACCTGATGATCATCTACCAGAACGTTAATACCGATCTGGAAGCCGACACTCTGCTCGGCATGATCGAAGAGGCATTGGCGAACGGCATTGGCATCTTGCACGTGCATCGACAGACCCAAGGTCATCGAACAGCATTCGGGGGCCGGCTTTTAAACCTATTCGGGGTCACTGAAAACGGGTCGGTCGTTCATAGCGCACGTGTCTCCGGGGCCCAACCTTTGGGGGATTTGCTCAATTGGCGACCTGGATTTGTGCAGTCAGCGATGCGCTTGATCGATGGGATCACCGATCAGAGCTATGCCTATGACTTATCGGTCTGTTCGGGGCCGATACAATGCAATGAAAACACTGCCTTCCATACCGAGGCTTATCGGGACATAGCGAATCTGCAGAACTTTCTGCTCGACATGGCGCGCCGCGATGTCACGCCATTCCCGGCGAATGACACCAATCGGTTTATCGGAGCCTTGCTCCTCGCGGGCGACTATTTCCGCAGCCAAACCGCTTATCCGATGCCAAAACAGACAACGCCGAGTTCTGAAATTGTCCGGGCCCTGTTCGGCGGGGTCGCGAATTTGATCACCCGGGACTTCGTGCCCGCCGCGCCTGACATGGGTCGATACAGTCGCAGCGATTTCGATGATAGCGCAAAAGGCGACCACACCGTGAGCGTCCCCAGCCGCAATCCGTTCACCACAACCGGAGTTTATGCACTGCCGGGCGAGACTGTCACCGTGACCCGCAGGGATGGCAGCCCGCAAACGGTGCGTCTGCAAATTCAATCGATCCCAAGCGCCGCCAATCAGCCTTTCTTTACCGTGGATGGCATCAATCACACCCAACCGGCATTCCTCAACTCGACCCAGATCGCGCTTGAACCGAGGGGGACAGTGCAATTCACCTCGCCATATGGTGGACCGATCCATCTCTATTCCGGTTCAAATACAGACATTTATGAGTTGGCATTTGAGAATGTCGGTCGGCACCCGGTCTGGCGTGGCCCGCAGGATACCGACGCCTTTCTGATCGATTTGGCCGCCAATGTTTACAATTGGGCCGAACTCGTCGCTGCCAATTTCCAAGTCCATGCGACGCTCGATCAGATGCGTGTGATACTTAACACGCCGCCCTACACCAATGCACCCTCAACGCTGGCGGCGCATGCCGATGCCTATCTCCATGACTGGCCGCGTTGGCTGATCGGACAGCAAGGACCAGGTATCCGCGAGAACGCAGATCTGCGGTCCTATGTCGATGGGCGCGTCTATAGCTATGAGTCTTGGGGTGAGGGCCGCCACTATTATAGCGACGGCGTCGCCTGCTCAGAGGTTTGCCGGGGCAACCCTTATCAAGCCGCCCGGCCTTTCAATCCAATCGGCGATGCCGATCTCACCCTGATGGCAGAAACAATTGCCGAAGGTCATCATCAGATTTTGACCATTGCGCATTCGCTATATCGTTATCGTACCGATACAAATGCTCCGACCTCCAACTGCCCCGCTCTGCCGCATCGCACCCTTTATGAGCAAATCCGAGCAGGTCAAATGAGCGAAGACAAGCTGCAAACCGATGACGCCAAAGCGGCCTTGATCATCCAACTCGCGGCGGCGCTGGAAAATCAAAATATCTTCGGAGATGGTTGGATCCTGCTGCCGAGGCTAAATACGAATGAACGGATTTTTCGCGAGGCGGCGCCGAACTATTGGGGCACAAGCGGCGCGCCGATCGGGTATCATGGACTGTTAAAAACTGAGGCCAACCAACTGTCTCTATCAGATCGTTGGCTGATTGATCTGTCCTGGTCCGCGCAGCGAGACTTAACCCCCTATCTTGAAATGTGGGGTCTGACCCCGTCTGACCGGGTCCGTGAGATTGTTGCTAATTATGGGTTCGATCCGATCCAACCACTATACTATGCGCTCGATGACACAGGTCATTGCGAGGGGCTCGATCACCCGGCCCGCGATCCGGCTCGCGGCGATGCGTGGTAGCGCGCTAAGACCACGTTGCGCCCTAACGCTGTGGGCGCGTCGCTCTAAAGGCGCATCAAGCATCATTATTTGATGGACTTATAACAGCGCTGCCTGCCGAAAATGATCCGCATGTCTCGATCTGGTCAAGAAAGGGAAATCCCCATGCTTGGCTTAATGCTTTTCTAGGAGTCCCCTCGCCTTATGCCACACAAAAACGCATAAATACAAGACGCTATTCGATGAAGACCAAGGCTGCTCAGGCCAAACATCGAGGAGCGTGTTGTGCCCATTCGAACACTTACTTTTGTCGCTTTGTGTCTTGTATCGGCGTGTTCCGGCGGCCAACCAGCGCCGCGCGCCGGGACAACGCCGCCGCCCACAAGCGCAAGCCCGAGCACAAACCAAGCGCCAGAAATCGTCGTTTTGCCGCTCACCGCACTCGCTGGCGAAAGATACGCAAATCAGATTTTGGCCTCAGATACCGAGGGCGACACGCTCTCCTTCACGCTTGAAAACGCGCCCGGATGGTTGCAACTTTCGTCGAGCGGTTTTTTGACGGGTACGCCAGACGAGGATGATGTCGGAGAACTGTCTATAACGATCGTTGCGAGTGATCCCTATCAAACGGCCCGTGCTGTGTTTTCGCTGACCGTCGAGCTTGAACCGCTCCGCTTTGCGCTGCGAACCGGTGACATTCGCCCCTTCAAGGCGAGGCATGGTAAGCAAACGCCGTCTTTATTGCTGGATGAAATCAGAGCTGAACACGCGCTTCAGAAGTCATCGCCAACGCCGCCTTCGATGAGTCTCGAACAAGTGGTTTTTGCGCTGGAACAGCTCGTGTCGGGCACGCTTTCATATGATATTTCCATGTGCCGGAATGCCTTCGATTGCTCCGAAAACGCGGCGTTCCATTTCGATATTTGGGTGCCCTTTTGGGAAATGTCGTACGAACTCTCCGAGTTCGAGCGCGGTGGCGGTTCATTTTTCCCAGCAGCGCCATCGCAGAAGCTGCTCGCGCTTTTTGTCTTGTTGGGCGATTACTATCGCAGCGACGTACGCTTTCCGATCGACAAGGATCGCACTTCGAGCGACACATTTGTGAAAGCTCTGTACGCAGACGCAAGCTCCACTGTGCGCCGCGAGATCAATCCAGCGCCGCGTGATTTGGGCAATTACAGTCGGACAGATTTTGAAGGGGTCGCGCGGTCTTCGCAAACTGTGCGTTTGATCAGTCTCTCTTCGTTTCGAACCGCTGGGGTTTATGCTTTTCCAGGCGAGGCCTTCCAAGTCACCCGCCGTGATCAAAGCGCGGTAGACGTTTACATTCAAGTCCAGTCGATTCGTGACATTGCCAACCATCCTTTTCGCGGCGACTATAACCGTCCCGTCAAAATAGCCTCTCATCAGATCCCCATCGGGCCTGGCGAAACGAGGGTTTTGACCTCCCCGTATGGCGGTCCTGTGCATGTCTATTTTGGCGATGGCGAGCACCAAGTGGAGCTGGAATTCCAGAATATTGGCCAACATCCTGTTTGGCGTGCAGATGAAGAAACGGAGTCGTTTTTGATCGCGCTCGCAGCCGATGAATTTGATTGGGCCGAATTTGTGACTCCTTACTTCGAGGTCCACGCTCGAGGCGACCGGATGGAACAGACCCTCGTCGAACCACACATTTCGCACCCTCAAATTCTGAACGATCGTATCGAAACGTATTTTCGAGACTGGCCGCACTGGCTCGCGGGTCAACAAGGCCCGGGCATCCGTCCAAATCCAGATCTTTCAGTCTTCGCCGCCGAACATGGATTAGCCATTCCGACGAGCAATTTCGTGAAACACATGAACGCAGATCAAGCTGGGTGTGGCGCCGGATGTTCCGGCAACCCTTATGACGCGTTTTGGAGTTTCGACCCATTAAGCCAGAGTGATTTGCACGAGCTTGGTCATGGGCTCGAGTTCAGGTCGCTTCACAGTTTCGAGGGGGGCGATCCAATCCACTCCACTACCGATCTATACGCCTTTCACTCCCAATATCGCTATGTAACGACGACGGGCGCAAACGATGTTGCCTGCCGCGCTCTGCCACACAGAGAGCTATATCAGCTTGTACAAGCGCGCATCGCTTCAAACGCCACAGACGCTAGGATCGAGATTGAACAGCTCGGCGCCGCCAACCGCCAGAACGTGATCTTCGTTCAATTGATGGCCGCTCTACAAAACCAAGGCGTGCTGGAAGATGGGTGGCAATTTATGCCGCGGCTTAATATTGTTTCGCACGGATTTACTCTCAGCTATGCCAATAACGCACCACAAGTTTTAGCATCCAACGGAGCGTCCTCTAGCTGGGCAAAGGAGGCGCCATCCTTTGGCTTTGGTGGTATCGCTTATCAAACTGTTGGCACCTTTTCGCAGAATGATTGGTTATTGGTTGCGATGTCATGGGCGGCGCAACGAGATCTGCGTGGGTGGATCGACATGTGGGGATATGAGACCAGCCAGTATGCCCGCAATCACGTCGCACAATTTGGCTTCGAACCTCTCCAGCCAGCTTTTTATGCGATTTCTGGTGGCGACCTCTGCCATGGATTGAACCACCCAGCATTGCCTCTAGATGGGATTAGCGCATGGCCGCAGAGCAATTCAGCGGCGTCGAAACCCGTCCTCGAATATGAGCATCAACATGACGAGACGTGTCTGTTATTAGAGCACCCACCAGCCTTCAGCTCGCCAGCTTCAAGGCTTTGGCAAAAACGCTTGGAAGGCTCGCCTTAGCTCGCGTGATATCCGTGCCTTGATCTTCGTGTCCGTTGGTTCGCCAAACGCGCAGCGTCAGCTCAAAATGGGTAAAGACGTGACGAACTTCGCCGATCTCAGTCCAATCGGCGCTATGGTGAAAGCTTGGATCGCTCGCGACATCATTCCAATCGGACGTCGGCAAGCCCATCATCCCGCCGAGAAGGCCTTTATCGGGGCGCTGCTCGGTCCGAACAGTATCGTTCTTACCGCAAATGATAAAAACATGACCATGGCGCTTCGGTTTCTTAGGTTTTTTGGGTTTGATTGGATAACGCTCCGGCGTCCCTTCTGCTCGGGCCGCACAAAGGCATTGTAGAGGACAAAGTAAGCAATTCGGTGATTTCGGCGTGCACACAGTCGCCCCCAAATCCATCAAGCCTTCGGCAAACTGTGCCGGGCGATCGCTCGGAACCAGCCCCTCCACAACAGACTTCAAGCGCTCTTTTTCGGTTTTCCAGTCACCTTTCATGGCCATTAAGCGCGCAAAGACACGATCGACATTGCCATCCACCGCTGCGGCCCGCCGATCAAATGCGAGCGCGGCAATTGCGCCGGCCGTATAAGGACCAATTCCCGGCAGCTTAATTAAGCCTTCGACAGTGTCCGGCCATGCCCCAAGCGCCCTCACCGCGCGCGCACATTTCAGGAGATTGCGCGCCCGCGCATAATAACCAAGCCCGGCCCAAGCGGCCATGACGTCCTCGTCTTTGGCGGCTGCCAGATCTTGCACGGTTTGCCACCGCTTGGTGAAGGCGAGATAATAGCGCGTTGCGTGCGGCACGGTGGTTTGCTGCAGCATAATTTCAGCCAACCAAACACGGTACGGATCAGCGCGTTCTCCGCGCGCCCGCGCGTATGGGCCGACCCGCCAAGGCAGCTCTCGCGCAGCCGTGTCATACCAATCGAGCAAAAGGTCCGAAAGGTCTGCAAAACGTAACTTTTCATCCATGTTCATGGCGGGCAAACTGCGACGAATGACGACTCGATCAAGTCTCGATCCTTTGGAAGAAGC
>JBCBBZ010000006.1:0-254785 GCA_038531165.1 Pseudomonadota bacterium | reverse complement strand
GGCGTCTTCTTACCCTTGATCACCGTCAATTGCGCCATCCTGGGCGGCTCTCTGTTTATGGTGGAGCGCGACTATAACCTAACGGAGTCCGCTGTTTACGGGATGTCATCCGGCTTTGGCTGGGCGCTGGCGATCGTGGCCATGGCGGGCGTGCGCGAAAAACTGAAATATTCCGATATTCCAGACGGCCTTCAGGGCCTCGGGATCACCTTCATTGTCGCGGGACTCATGTCTCTTGCCTTCATGTCGTTTGGCGGCATCAAACTCTAGGGGAGTTGGATCTATGGAAACGTTTACCCTTGGTGTCACCCTCTTTACCTTGATCGTCTTGGCGCTGGTCACGGTGATTTTAGCGGCGCGGTCCAAACTGGTTTCGACGGGCGCCGTGAACATTACCATCAATGGCGAGAAAACGGTTTCTGTGCCTGCCGGAGGCAAGCTGCTGCAAACGCTCGCTGAGCAAAAGCTGTTTGTCCCTTCGGCCTGCGGCGGCGGGGGCACGTGTGCGCAATGCCGGGTTAAGATCCATGCGGGCGGCGGATCTATTCTGCCGACGGAAGAAAGCCATATCACCAAGCGTGAAGCCGCTTGTGGCGACCGGCTCTCCTGCCAGGTGGCGGTCAAACAAGATATGGACATCGAAGTGCCGGAAGAGGTCTTCGGGGTCAAAAAGTGGGAATGCGAAGTTGTTTCCAACGACAATGTCGCGACCTTCATCAAAGCTTTGGTCCTCAAACTGCCCGAGGGCGAAGACGTAAACTTTCGGGCCGGCGGATATATCCAAATCGCAGCGCCGCCACACTCGGTCGACTATAAAGACTTCGACATTGGCGAAGAGTATCGTGAGGACTGGGACAAGTTCGATCTGTGGCAATATAAATCCACGGTCGACGCTCCCATTGAACGCGCCTATTCAATGGCGAACTATCCGGATGAAAAAGGCATGATCATGCTGAACGTTCGGATCGCCTCACCCCCACCGCGCAATCCCGATGTCCCGCCGGGTCAAATGTCATCTTACATTTTCAATTTAAGGCCCGGTGACAAGGTTACGATTTCTGGCCCATTCGGTGAATTCTTTGCGCGCGAGACAGAAAAAGAAATGGTGTTTGTCGGCGGCGGCGCCGGTATGGCGCCGATGCGCAGTCATATCTTCGATCAACTCAAGCGCTTGAAGAATCGCGGCCGGAAGATCAGCTTCTGGTATGGCGCGCGGTCTAAGAAAGAGATGTTCTTCGTCGAAGACTTCGATCAACTGGCCGAGGAGTTTGACAATTTCGACTGGCATTGCGCCTTATCCGACAAGCTCCCGGAGGATGACTGGGATGGCCATACGGGCTTCATCCACAACGTGCTTTTTGACGAGTATCTGAAAGACCACCCGTCGCCCGAGGATTGTGAGTTTTATATGTGTGGGCCGCCGATTATGAACACGTCAGTGATCAATATGCTGCTCGAGCTCGGCGTCGACCGGGATGACATTATGCTAGATGATTTCGGCGGCTAACACAGCGTTAAGGGGCACATGCGCGATCAGCGGATGCTGAGCAGCATCTGGATGTCCCGCGCGCTCATCGGCGCGAGCAGCTCTCGATCTTCGACCGTCAAGCCGCGAGCTGTCGTGACATGGTCTTTGAGCAGATAAGCAATATCGCTGGTCGACTGATAATAGAAATTCGGATCGGCTCGGCTGAGCTCGTCGACCAGCTGCTCCAGCAGTTTGCGTTGCTTTTCAGCGCGAAGATCTTTTCGTTTCTCTTCCATCCTCTAATCCTCAAATGCGGCCTGCTGCGAAGCCGCGCATTCATGCGCCATGGTCCGCCGCGAACGTATCACGGATTGAGCGCTAATACGCGTCTCAGAAACGCGTCACCAGCGGCTTGAAAGCGCCTCGATACGTCGGCTTCGGGGACAATCGAATCGAACCCATGGGGGGCAAGCTCCGCCACGTAATAGTCACACGCGACTCCGGCTTCGCGTAGCGCCTGCGCATAAGCGCGATCTTCTTCTAAAAACAAGTCCTTGTCCCCAACCCCAATCCAGGCTGGCGGCAAATGGCTCAGATCCCGCCGCCGCGCCGGAACCGCCCAATCAGGCGTTTGATCGACTGAGCCCGCAGGTCGGCCAAGATAAGCTGTCCATCCAAACGAATTGTTCTGATTGTTCCATAGAATGTGATCAATGACGGTTAGGTCGTCTCTCAGGGCGGTGCGATCGTCGAGCATCGGATAGATCAAAAACTGCGCAGCAGGCTGCGGGCCGCCTTGATCCCGTATCCGCTGGCAAAGGGCCGCTGCCAATCCTCCGCCAGCGCTCGGACCACCGATTGCGATCCGCGTGGGATCGACGCCCCATGCCTCGGCTTGCGCGAGAAACCAAAGCCAGGTGTTATAGCAATCGTCGATCGCCGCCGGGTACGGATGATCTGGCGCCAATCGGTAATTCGCCGACACCACGGTCAGTCCGAGATCACGCGCATAGTGGTTGCATTGTGCGTCATTGCTCGCAGCTTTGCCAATCACCATTCCACCGCCATGGATCCACAACAAACCCGCTTGCCCGGGACTTTCCCTCCGTTGATACAAGAGCGTCTCATCATGCCGCAGGCGGTGCCGAGTGCAAGCGACAGCCGAGTCCGTTATCCGACGCGTCGGCAGGCGCCGCACCAACCACCTTGTCCAGACGCGATCCAATCTCAGTTTCGGCATCTTTGAGAAGGCGTGTTGAAGACTTGGATCAATGTCTGCGATTTGCATTTTTCGATCGCTCAAGGTCGTTATCCCTTTCGTGTCGGCGACCGCGCGGTTGAGTGCGATCGATATCAGCTGCCTGTCTGGGCCAGCATTTTTGACAGGGCGCGCGGCATGCCGCAAGCCTGCTCTGATGCGCGACGGTGTCCCGTCTCGGCGCAGGGGCAGTAATTGACTTCACCGCTGAACCCATAAAAATGCGCAAAGCGACAGCGCGAAAAGACGCCGAGGTCATGAGATTAGCGCCATAGAGAGGCGATTTCGGAGCGAGGAAACGCAGGTATGGTTTGGATCAAACGTGGGATTATTGGGGTTTTGGCAGTCCTACTTTTGGGCGTGATCGCGTTTAACGTGTTTCGCGTGCAGATTGCCGAGCAATTGTTTTATCGCGCCATAGAGCAAAATGCTGGCATCGACCAAAGCGCCGCCCTGCCAGATGGATTGCATGTTTATATTTGCGGCGCCGGATCGCCTATGCCGGATGCGAAACGGGGCGGTCCTTGCCTCGGCGTTCTAGCAGGCGAGCGCGCATTTGTCTTTGATATCGGCTCAGGCGGAGCGCGTAAATTGGGTGCCATGGGGTTTCCGCTCGCGCGTCTCGACAGCGTATACCTGACTCATTTGCACTCAGATCATATTGATGGCCTGGGCGAGCTCCTCCTGCAATCCTGGATGGGTGGCAATCGCGCGGAACCGACACCTGTGCGCGGACCGCGCGGGACAGGCGAAGTCGTCGGCGGATTTAATGCTGCGTACCGCTTGGATAGCACATATCGCATCGCGCATCATGGGCCCGATATTGCGATCCCGAGCGGCTTTGGCGGCGCGGCAGACGAGATTGTCATTCCACTCGGGCCGGGCGGTCAATTGGTCGTGCTCGAGGAAGGGGACCTCAAGATCACCGCGATCCGCGTTGAGCATGCCCCGATTGAACCAGCCTTTGGATTCCGGATCGACTATAAAGAACGGTCGATCTCAATCAGCGGAGATACGGTTTATCACCCCGGATTTGTCTCGGCATCGGAAGGGGTGGATATCATGTTCCATGAAGCCCTGAGTAAGAAAATGGTTCAGGCCATCTCAACAGTTTTGGGAGAGCGTGGGGTCACCAATGGCGAAATCATTTTCGAAGATATTCTCGATTATCATACCGATCCTGAGGAGGCTGCTGAAGCCGCGCAGGCCGCAGGCGCTCGGCAATTGGTTCTCTATCATATCGTTCCGCAGCTTCCGTTCCGATTGCTGGAACCGGTCTTTTTAGGCGAGGCAAAATCGAAATTTGATGGCAAGCTCACTGTGGGTGAGGATGGTATGTTGTTCAGCTTGCCCGCAGAGTCAGAGCGCATCACATTTTCGAACGCCTTGTAGGAAGGCGCTGCAGACGACCTTATTGAGAGGTATGCAAGCCACCCCGAATTCGGTCCATTCCGAGAGGCACACGAGAGAGCTGTTCAAGAGCATTGAAAGCCGATTTCCAGCGCCCACTCAATCGTTCGATTTTGGATATATATTTGATTGATCTCATATCTGTATTAGATCAATCTCATGCTCAATTACAATCATCTTCGTTACTTCTGGATCGTCGCTAAAGAGGGGCACCTGACGCGCGCGGCTGGAAAACTCAATCTCTCGCAATCGGCGCTTTCCGCGCAAATCAAGAAGCTGGAGCAAAGGCTCGGCCATGATCTATTTGAGCGCCGCGGGCGAGGACTTGCCCTCACCGAAGCGGGGCAGTTGACGCTTGACCATTGTGAGGAGATCTTTGCCACTGGAGAGGCGTTGATCCGCAGTCTCTCGCATCAGGCGCCAGGCCGTAGGACATTGCGGATCGGCGCGCTTTCCACCTTATCGCGAAACTTTCAAATCGCCTGGTTGCGTGACATTTACCGCGACCATGATCTTAGCTGCACCATCCGGTCGGGCACGATGGCGGAGCTGATCTCCCTCTTGAAGGCGCATCGGCTGGATGTGGTTTTGGCGAACCAAACGCCGCTGCGAGATGCGACGACGGCATGGGCGGCGCGTGTGATTGACACCCAGCCCGTCAGCCTCATCGGCACCCCCGCACGTGTGACGGGCCGAACGGATCTGGCCACCTTACTTGCGTCGGAGCCCGTCATCGTGCCGACCGCCGATAGCGGTTATCGCAATGGCATTGATTTGATGGTTGACCGGCTTGGCCTCTCTTTGAACATTGTCGCTGAGGTTGACGATATGGCGATGCTTCGCCTCCTGGCGCGCGAAGACCTTGGCATCGCACTCTTACCTCCGATCGTTGTCACCGATGAGCTGGCCAGCGGGCAATTGATCGAAGTCAGCCAATTGCCAGATGTCGTCGAAGTTTTCTCAGCGATCACGTTGAAACGCACCTTTGCGCATAGTGCTTTGGACGGCCTCTTCGATTAGCCTCGCAAAGCCAAGCAAGTGTTCGATTAAAGCGAATGAAATTCAATATATTATGTATTTTACTTAATACGCCACCTGCATAGGGTCCGGCCCGACACCACGGAATGGTCGGAGCCTTAGAAAGATGGATCTGCTGGCGAATTTTGCTGCAAGCTTCGCAACACAATTGCAATCGCCCACACTGGCTTTCTTGATCGGTGGCATGCTGCTGGCCGCAAGCGGCAGCCGTTTGACCATACCGGATGCAATTTATCGTTTCATTGTCTTTGTGCTGCTGATGCGAATTGGCCTGCACGGTGGAATGGAGATCAAAGAAGCAGACCTCACCGCGCTGGCATTTCCAGCGCTGCTCTCGGCGGTCACGGGGTGCGTTTGCGTGATGATGGGCTGGCTGGTTCTGGCGCGATTGCCGGGCATCAAATTCGACGACGCCATCGCGACATCTGGCTTGTTCGGGGCCGTCAGTGCTTCGACTTTGGCGGCGGCCATTATTATTCTTGAAGAGGAGATGATCGCCTTCGAAGCGTGGGCGCCGGCTCTGTATCCGTTTATGGATATACCCGCACTCGTTCTGGCCATCGTGTTGGCAAGTCTGCATGCGCAAAAGGCTCAAACTGAGAATGGGGTACGCCCAAAGATTGGCGCCATAATTGTCGATAGCCTGCGCGGATCCGCGCTGTCTGCGCTGCTGCTCGGCCTCGCCATCGGTCTGCTGACCAATCCAGGGCGGATCTATACAGAATTCTATGATCCGATGTTTCGGGGTCTGCTGTCGATTTTGCTGTTGATTATGGGCATGGAAGCCTATTCCCGTTTGGCCGAGTTGCGCGGCGTCGCGCATTGGTTCGCAGTGTATGCTTTGTTCGCACCGATTGTGCATGGATTGATCGGGTTCGGGCTCGGTTATTTGGCGCATATCACGGTCGGCTTCAGCCCAGGCGGCGTGATCGTGCTGGCCATTATCGCGGCATCGAATTCGGACATTTCGGGCCCGCCAACGCTGCGCGCGGCAATCCCGAATGCCAATCCCTCATCTTATATCGGGGCCTCGACCAGTATCGGGACGCCGATTGCGATTGCGGTCTGTATTCCGCTATTTATCGCCTTGGCCGACTTGGTCTTTGGGCTCTAATCTCACGGCATCGTATAGGAGCGCGTTGATGTTTTACAAAGCCACCAAAGTCACCATCATTGCCGAGCGCTTGTTACAGAGCGGGATTCTGAAAATCCTCGAAGCCGGAGGTGCGAAAGGATACACAATCGTCGATGGCAGCGGCCAGGGCGAACATATCAACCGCAAAGGCGACCGCGCCTCAGTGGTGCGGGCCTTCTCGATTGTTCGCATTGAATTTATTCAGACCGATGACGCGTCTGCGCGCGCGATTGCGGAAGAAGTGTCTCAGACTTATTTCAAACAGTATTCCGGAATCGTTTATGTCTCGCCGGTCGAGGTCATCCGCACCGAACGGTTTTAGGACAAAGTCACGATTATTGCGCTCACATAAAAGGGCCGCCAGTGTTCGCTGGCGGCCCAATTGATTTGTGGCTTTGACGCGTTCGCCTAGGCAGCTTTTGCTTCAACCGGCTGCCGGGCGCGCGCCGGCTGAGTGCTGGCCAGCAGCAGCGACACGCCGAGCACGCCAGAGGCGAGCGACCCTAGGATGACGCCAAGGCGCACATCATTCATCAATGCTGGATTATCGAAAGCGAGTGTTCCGATAAACAGGCTCATCGTAAAGCCAATCCCGGTCAGACAGGCCAGGCCATACACTTGTGTCCAGGTCGCGCTTTCAGGGAGCTTCGCAAGCCCGGATTTGACCGCCAAATACGTCATTCCGAACACGCCCACTTGCTTGCCAATAAACAGCCCAAGCGCAATCCCGAGTGGCAGCGGGGCAAGCATGCTCTCAAGCGTTAGTCCGCTAAAAGAGACGCCAGCATTGGCGAAGGCAAAGATTGGCACAATCATAAACGCGACCCAAGGCTGGAGACCATGCTCCATCTTCAACAGCGGCGAGTGGTCTTTCTCATGCCGACCATGGATCGGGATGGCGAGCGCGGTGATCACGCCTGCAAGGGTCGCATGAACCCCCGACTTCAAGACACACACCCACATAATCGTGCCGAGGATGACATAAGGCGCAATTGTCTTAACGCCGCTGCGATTGAGCAAGATCAGGCCGAGGAAAGGCACAATCGCGAGGCAGAGTGCCATCAGTGAGAGGTTGGATGTGTAGAACATCGCGATAATGATAATCGCGCCGAGATCGTCAATGATCGCGACGGCCAAGAGCAGGATTTTCAAACTCGCCGGAACGCGGCTGCCAAGGAGTGCCAGGACGCCGAGCGCAAAAGCGATGTCCGTTGCGGCCGGAATGGCCCAGCCATCAATCGTCTCGGGCGAGCCATAGTTCAGCAGGACGAAGACCAAAGCCGGACCCACCATGCCCCCAATAGCGGCGAAAACCGGCAAAGCCGCTTTGTCGAAAGACGACAGCTCACCTTGCAAGAGCTCCCGCTTAATCTCCAATCCGACCAGGAAGAAGAAGATCGCCATCAAACCGTCATTGATCCATAGGACGAGGGGTTTCGCGATTTCCAGTGCGCCAACCTGGACTTCGACCGGCGTGCTTAGAAAACCTGCATACAGCCCGCTCGCGATCGAGTTGTTGGCAATCAAAGCCAAGAGCGCTGCGGCCATCAGTAAAAGACCGGCCGCGGGCTCCCATTTGAAGAACTCTTTGGCGCGATGAAAAGCGTATGTCATATCATCTCCTTTGCGATATGAGGGATGATAGGCGCATCCCTCAGACCTTGTTTTGATTATCGCTTTCGCGAAAAACTGTGCTGAAGGCGACGGATCCCACGTCGCATAGGGGTGAACTGTGACAGTACCAACAATAGGTCCAATATAACGTTGCATCTAAGACCATAGGTTTTTGCTATCGAATAAAGAATGGCGATTATGGGCGTCTCATCGCCATATTCGAAGCGTGTGATGCAAAGCCTACTGCCACGCGGACCCTGTCGAAAATGCATGGGCTCGCCGGTCAGCGGCTCGGATATGCGATGGGGCCGGTTGACCTTGTCGACAGCATTCACCGGCTACTGACAAACCACATTAATCTTGCCGATCTGGTTGCAGGCCTGGCAAGCCTTGAGGACATTGCGTATCAAGAAGAAATGCGGGAGCGCTTTAAGCAAGGCCGGGCACGGCTTGTCGGGCTAATCGCTTCGCTTGGCCTCGACTACGTCCCAGAGCCAATGCACAATGGTGTTCTATTCGATGTTGGTGGGCCCGTGCCGGACTTCCATGAGAAAATGCTTGCGGAGAACATCCTTGTGCGGACTGGCGGGTATAATCAGGAACGGGCCACCTGGACCTCTATCTGTGTTGTCACCGAGTCCAAGATGGATAAAGTTGAGGCGGCGATGACGAAAGTGTTTAAGGCTTAATCGGCTCGCATCAGGATCCAGGTCGCCGAACGTATCGTCAGACCCTCCGGCGCCCGAAGTTGCCCATCATGGTAAATTGTAAAGCGCATTCGTTCGGGACCCTGCGATCAACCCAGACGCTTGCGAGAACATCCCGAGGCGATGAAAACGTGATTTGCTTTTCGCGTGCATAAGCCATCTAAAGCGGCATTCAAAATCGGACGGGCTGCGCGGCAAATCGTACAAAGCTTACCCGCTAATCGCGCAGGCACCGCCGTTAAAGGACGTTTCTATGGACCTCTCTCAAAGCCGTACCATCAGCATTTTGGCGATACTATTGCTGCTCGCCGCGATCTCTCAGCCTGTGTACACAGCCCTCTATCTCGCAGCCCCCACGTTTGACCGTTTGTTTCTTTGGGGGGTGGAGGGGCTCATTTTCGTCTTAATGGCCGCGTTCGCAGGGTCTGCTTTAGTGATGGCAAAGCGTTATTTTTTGGGCTTCTCGGCGATCGCTTTCAGCGCGGTGCTGAATGTCGTCCAGGTTGGCGTCGGGCTGACGCAATTCGGACCGTTTCGCGACGCCGCGCAGCTGAATCCTGATCTCGGCCCCGCAGCCCTCTCCGTCGTCGCATTTTCATTTTTCGGTTACAACGCCGCAAAAATACTGCTCGGCTTAGCCGCCTTGGATTTCGGTATCGCGAAAATCAGAATGGGCGGGAAGGGGCTTGGAAGCTTAACCGCGCTCATCGGTGTGATCGCGATGTTTGCCAACGCGCTGGTAATGATGTTCGGACGCGATGGATTTTTGCCATCGCCCATCGCTGGCGCCTCCGGCGTGCTCGCGACCTTGCTTCTGGCGATCTGCCTATTCAGCCTGCGCAAACACACCGATGCGTGATCTCGATCGCTGCTGAGCTGAAGCTCCCAACAACAATTTGTACTTGAACCGATCAGCGCCGCCTGTGCCGATGACATCATCAAAGGTTGCATCGAGATAATTATAACCAAAGCGAAGCAGTTGCGCGAAAAACACAAGGATGTTTCGCTCGAAACGCTCCAATCACTTACAGGCGCCCCTCTGCACATGAATGGCGCTATTACCGACTTAATCGTGCCGGAGCTCGCTTCAGGTTTTGATCGGCTGAGGTTTTCCAAGGATCCGGAACAGGTCTGAGGTTCCTGTCACGTTGCCCTTGACCTCATGGCTGAGCGCACGAGGTCATGGACGTAACTGCGGAGCAACCTTGTCGAATGCCAACCGATACGATCGACGCTTCAGAGCTTAGCCAATTTCTTTGCATCGCGGACGCAGACCTCGGGCTGATCTCCGTGTTCGATGATACAAAATATGATCGCGCTGATGCGGATGTCTTGTCGATTGGCATGCGTCGGCACGCCATCAAACACTTAGAGAAAATCGGTTTCAAACAGATCCGGGGCAACGTGCTCGTACATGAAGAGCTTGGCGCGCGGTGTATCATCCCGAAGTTTCACGCCTTAGGCGCATCGCCTTTCGATGTTGTCCGCTACACCCCAAAGCGCAAACAGGATTACTATCTGCTCACGCCAACGCAGGCGGCCTGCCAGATGGTCGATCAGTACCCCACCGAAGAGGCGGTCGAGCGGATCAAAACGCTCATCGCGCGTCAGCCGATCAACATTCTCCGCATGATGGACTTTTTAGACCACTCGCCAACGCACCGGGCCTTTCTGCCAGCCATTGGGCATTTGAAATATGTCCAGAGGAAAGCGATTGAAACCGCACCGTTGCGGCAAATGCGGCCACTCGGTTAGGGTCATGTCTGTTTGCACGCGGTCTGCAAACGCGATCGATCTGATCACGCAGGCTCGCGCGCTTATTGTCCGATCGAGGCCCCCTTAATGCGCCGTCACGGCCTTAGTCTGTATCCTGCAGATCAAGCTCTAGGATTTGCCCATCTTTAAATCTAAAGCGAATGTCTCGGGTCTGCGAAAAGTCCTCTAAGGGGTTGCCAGCGAGGGCCAAGAAGCTTGCCTCGTATCCATCTTCAAGCGCTCCAATGTCCCGCTCTGGAAACGCCATGCGGGCGCAGTTTTTCGTCCACATGTTTAATAGGGTGAGATTGGAAACGGCGTCTAAGCGCGCCAAATGGTCAGCTTCGCCGCGAGACGTGTCTTGCACATTATCGCTGCCGAGGACGAGCGTCACCCCGGCCTGTTCCAGGCGTTTTAAGTTCGCCTTCTGAGCCACCAGGATTGCCTCAAACAGGTCTGGATCGCGAAACCGAAATCGGTTCGCGACGGTCAATGTCGTCACGATTGCCGCCTTGTTTGCGAGCGCCAAACGAATGCTCTCCTCCGACACGCGTGTGGTGGAATCATAAGAGGGTAAATGCATGATCATGTCGGCCCCGGCTTGCAGCGCGGTCAGCATGTCAAAATCGCTCTCGACATGGACGGCGACGCGCAAATTGTCATTGTGTGCGAGCTGAACCAAGGCCGGCATCAAAGCGGGATCGAGGCCGCGTTGACCAAAATAATTGGGATCGTCTTTACGCCGCGCATACTCTTCCGAAAAATACAGCATCACTTTCAAAAAAGCCGGATTTTCCGCTTTGATCAGATCATACTTGCGCGTCACTTCCGCGAACGTGTCGGCTTCGAAATAGCCGACATCCGCCATCGTTTCTTTGGTGAACTCCGGGTAGGAGTCGAACCGGTCCATAAGAAATTCTCGCAGGCCTCGAGGATGACCTCCGGGGCCTGTCAGGCCATTATTGCCGAAGGCGACATCAACAGAAGATGGCGTATTGAGGTCTTGCGCTGATAACTCACGATAGAGCTTAAAAGATCCCGGCATGACGGCATAAAAAACGCCGTCTCTGAGATATCTGGTCACCAGAGCCTCTACCGGCTCAGCGTTGCCGCCCAGATTGTGATTGTGCCCCTCGCAGAATGGCGGAACGATGTAAGCGTCGGCCAGATCAATCGTTCGGAGCGATGGCAATGTCCGCTCTGAAAACAGCAATCTGCCATTGACCACATAGGCTGTTTCGCGCTCAAACGCCGCGCCGCGAAACCATTGGCCATTTTCGAAGCGATAGTCAGCCGTCGGCGGGTGCGGACGGCAAGCCGCGCAAAGCGCGAGCAAGATCAGGATCAAACGTATCACGTTGGCCGACTTTCACTCTCAACATGCAGATTGTTGTAAACGGGGTTGCGTGCTGACACGGGTAGGAGAGGTCGGCGGGCGTATCGATTTTTTTCTGTGAATCGACATTTTGGACTTGCGAATGAACAGGTCCGGACGTGATGATGATCGCCGCGGGGCAGTAGAAAGAGTGATTATGGACCACGGCATAGGCAATCAATCGATGCAATCACACTCTCCAGCTTGGCGTGCTGCAATCGCACCGCTTAAAAGCTGGTTTCAATCGCATTTGGAGCTGGCAGTGATGGCGAGCGCCTTCGCGGCAATGACTTTGGCCTATATCGTGGTGTTCCAGATCGCGCGCGAAGAAGGGCTGTTCACCTCGATCAGCGCCGGCCTGCGCAATATCGGGGCGATTCTCCCGATTGCCGTTTTTGTGCGTTTCTGCGTTCGGGGGCCGCTGCGACAGCTTCCGTTTCCAAGTAAAGTGCTGGCCCATATTGTCCTCGCCTGCTTTGTCTCACTGGCCTGGTACACACTCGTTTTGTTTCTGCGAAATTGGTCATTTGATTGGATGCAGTCCGGTCTGGAGCTAACCCCTTTTTCGGAGAAAGCGTCGTTCTGGCACCTCTATCAAGGCTTGGTGGTCTATGCCGCGATCGTGGCCGCGTCTTATGCATTTCTTCTCAGATCCGAAATCGCCGCGCTGCAGCAAAAGCCAGCGTCATCCGCGCCGTACCAGACCACTCAGACGGGATCCTTGTTCGTCAAATCCGGGGATGAAATCATCCGTCTCGCGCACCAGGATGTAACACATATTTCCGCAAATAATGAGACGGTGTTCGTCCATACGCGGCAGCGGCGGTTCCGCTCCCGACGAAAAATTCGTGACCTCGAGCGCCACCTACACGCGTTTGGTTTTGTGCGTCTCCACCGATCTCACTTGATCAATATCGCAATGGTCCAGTCGGCAGAACCCACCGGCGATGGGCGCCTAACCGTGCACATGATCAATAATACGTCTCTCGTCTCCAGCCGCGCTGGCGCAAGACGGTTTAGAGAGTGCGTTTCAGTATAACACCTTCGCCGTCGGGATCTGCCCGTTTCGACCCACCGCACTGCGAAAATTAAAAAGCGCTCATCCTGATGAATCTAAGCGCTTTTTCACGTGTGGAAGCCTTGACCGGTGGCTATACGGTGCCGAGCCGTTAATCGCATAAAACGGCGTTTGGAAGTCTTTGGTAACCTTATCGGGGGAGACTCATTATATCTTTGGGAAGAGCGTGGCGTTTCAGTTCATAGATTTTAGAAACGGACAAAGATTCGAACCCGGGTCTCGTCTGTTTGGAGACTCCAGATTGTCAAAAAATACTGTCATTGTTTTGGTCACGACCCTTGCGCTCGCGGCATGCGGCGGATCATCGGATCCCGGGAGCATGCCAGGCGATACGGCGCTCCTCACAGGTCCGCCGACCACGCCAACGCCGCCACCGGTGCCCGATCCCGATCCAGACCCCGAACCGACAACGCCGGCGATGCCCATGGCGCACGATCACCGTCCGGAAATCATCAATATCCCCGCGCCATTCTCAAGACTGTCGCCCTCTTGGAATCGGAAAACCGAGAACACATCGGTTCAAAATCAAAGCAGCGTCAAAGATGCGCAAAACCTGAACGGCGCATTTCGGGTGCAATGCGGTGTCTCCTATTATGCCAGAACGGACCCCTTGCTGAACCGGGACGATGCCGAGCCAATGTCGCATATGCACACTTATTTCGGAGGGGATGTGCTGACCGATGACGCAACTGACCTTAACGACCTCACCGCCGAGGGAACCGGTTCCACATGCGCCGGCGGAGCGGTAAACCGATCCCTGTATTGGATTCCGACAATGCTGCGCATGGAAGGGAATGGCATTCATACGGTCGTCGAGCCGACCAACTTCTTCGCTTATTACAAAAATTCGCTGAACATTTATGGCAAGACCGAGTCCGTTATCTTCAGTCGAAACAAGGGAATCCCCGACAAAACCTTGATTGCCCGCGCTCTGCCGGACTCTATGCCAGAGGCTTGGTACGATCTGAAAATGATCTCCTACAGCTATGAGGACAATCCCGATATCGAGAAGGGCAATAATTCTCAGTGGGAGTGCCCGAGCCGATCTGGCGGCACCAGCAAAACAACAAATGTCATGCCGTTGGATTGCGCCCCAAATTCAACCTTGCGCGTGCAAATGTGGTTTCCGCAATGCCTGAACACAAAAAAGCAACCGCGATCGCCCAGAGAGAGCACCAATGCGGCGCAGTATTCTGCGGAGGGACAGCTTGAATGGCTGCAATTCGCTAAGAACCGCGTCAATGATGATGGCTGCCCGTCAGACACGGCCAACGATACATGGGTGCGAATCCCAACGCTGAGTTATGCCGTGTTTTACAAAGTGGATGATACGGGGAATGCCAATTGGATGCTAAGCAGTGACCATATGATGGGCGACGGTCGGCCGGGGAACAGCATGCATGGTGATTTCATGAATGGGTGGGACCCAAACGCGGCATCGTCTTGGTATGAAGACTGTCTGCTGAACAATAAGAGCTGCACCAATTTCTACGATAATCTTGGTGGCAGCCGTTGGGTCAGGCTGGTCGGCGACCAAAACGCGCTGTTCACCAATCAGTAGGGCGAAAAACGCGCGACAGATTCATTGCCAAACGGTCTTCTCTCTCTGATGTGACCATGATCTTCGAGCATCGGCGCTGGCCCTGAGCTTCGGCTCCGGGCCGGCCCGAGCGGCGCGCGCTCAGCCTGGATCTACGATCCGCCGCGCACAGCTTTCAACTCATACGCTTGCATTTCCGCCCCTGTCCTGATGAATGAGCGGCGATTTCGAGCGTGTTCGATTTGCGGACATAATGGCAGTGTTTTTGGTCGGCGAACAGGATTGCATTCGAAGTCAAACGCGCTAGACGTGGGGCGAAGCGAGGGTTGAAATGAGCCAAGTTAGCGATGCGAAAAACCTTGTCCGCGCGCACATGAAGCGGTTCGACACGGCTGATGATGGATCTTTGTTGGAAGCGGGATGTCAAGCCTTCAGCGCTGATTTCAAATGGCGCAGTATGCACCCGTTTTACGAAAAATTGAGCGCCCAAGAGGTGGTCAACGACTTTTGGCGACCCTTACGTCAGGCCTTCCAACACTTGCAACGTCGAGAGGACATTTTCTTTGGCGGCCGAAACGATGCGGACACAGAAGCAAGCGTCTGGACCTGCAGCATGGGGCATTTCGTTGGACTGTTCGATGCGGACTGGTTGGGCATCCCGTGCACCCGGCGTCTGGCGCATTTGCGCTATGCCGAATTCATGCGCGTGGAGGAGGGTGAGATTGTTGAAAGCGCGCTGTTTTTTGACCTGCTGGGATTGATGCATCAAAGCGGCGTCTATCCGCTTCCGCCGATGACAGGAACCTATTTCGTCTATCCAGGTCCGCAGACACAAGATGGGATCTTGCTGGCCGACCAAAGCCATGCGGAAACCCAAAAGACCCTCGACTTGATGAATGAGATGATTGCCGATCTTCACTCAATTAACCATTTGACCGAGGCGCGCTGCCCCCCTGAACTGCTGCAACGTACCTGGCATGATCATATGTCATGGTATGGCCCCTGCGGGATCGGCGCGACCTATACGATTGAGAGATATCAGGAACAGCACCAACATCCCTTCCGCTTGAACCTTGTGGACAAGACATATCATGGGCATGTCGCCCGCTTCGCGGACGGCAAGTATTCGGGCTTCTTTGGCTGGGCCAATTTAAGCAACCGCAACCTCGGTGGGTTTCTCGGCTTGCCGGCGGCGGCGGGCGCGAGTGAAATGCGCGTGGTCGATATTTATCGTCGTGAGGGCGACAAGCTGATTGAGAACTGGATCTTTATCGATTTGCCATACTATCTAAAACAGCAGGGCCTCGACATACTTGAGCGGCTGGCTGAATTGCGAGGGTCATAAAGTTTAGATTTTCGCGCCCTATGGCAGGTGCGAGCCGGATCAACACTCAACCACGTTCACGGCCAGTCCGCCTTGGCTGGTCTCTTTATACTTCGATGACATATCGAGCCCGGTCTGGCGCATGGTTTCAATCACTTGATCGAGCGAAACTTTCATCGGGCCCGTCGAGTGCAAGGCTAGGCGGGCGGCATTTACCGCTTTAACGGCGCCGAGCGCATTGCGCTCGATACACGGGATCTGAACCAGGCCGCCGACGGGATCACAGGTGAGGCCGAGATTGTGTTCCATGCCGATCTCAGCGGCTTGTGCAACTTGCAAGGGCGTCGCGCCCCACACCGCTGCCAGCCCGCCCGCGGCCATGGAGCACGCGACGCCAACTTCACCTTGGCACCCCATCTCAGCGCCCGAAATCGATGCGCGTTGTTTGTATAAAAGACCAATACCGCCGGCCGTCGCGAGGAAGGTCTCCACATTATGCTTTGGGTTCGAAGAGTCGCTGCAATAGTGCCGGAGGATCGCCGGAATGATGCCTGCCGCCCCATTGGTCGGCGCGGTGACGACTTTGCCCCCCGCCGCATTTTCCTCATTCACCGCCATTGCATAGGCGTTCAACCAATCAAAAAGCTGCTCTTTTTCATTTGCTTGCGGCTGGGCGTTGAGTTTTTGCCAAAGGGTCGGCGCGCGCCTTTGCACCGCTAAGCTGCCGGGCAGGGTGCCTTCCGTCCGCAGACCGCGATCGATGCAGCTCATCATTGCGGAAACAATCTCGGACAGCGCGGCCTCCGTCTCCGGGCGCGGACGCTTGGCATCTTCGTTCAGCAGAATGATGTCGCGGATGTTCAATGCATTCCGATCACAGTGGTCGAGGAGTTCAGCGGCGGAGCCGAACTCAAAGGGGACCGCGGATCCGGCCGGGACCAGATCATTTTCGATCGGCGTTTGTAATTGCCGCTTAGAGGCAATGAAGCCGCCCCCAGTTGAATAATAGACGCTTGAGAACACAGGATCGCCAGCGCTGTTCGTCAGCACGCATTCCATTTCATTAGGATGCAAATCAGCGGCGGTTTCGAAGTCTAAAACCACATCTGCATTGGGGTCGAATTGGAGCTGTCCGCGATGGCTCGGCCGCAAAGTATGGTGATGGAAGATGTCGCTGAGGGCGGCGTCGGCTTGATCCAAATCAATCGTTGCGGGTTCGAACCCCAATAGGCCGAGTATGGTGGCGCGCGGGGTTCCGTGGCCTTCGCCCGTGAAAGCAAGTGAGCCGCGTAGGAAAATCCGCAGGCGTAGCCCCTCGAGTGGCATCGCTGCGGAGTCAAGTTCGGCCAAAAAGCGACGCGCAATCCGCATCGGTCCCACAGTGTGGGAGCTCGAAGGGCCGATCCCTATTCGAAAGACGTCAAGAATTGATAGCATCTAGGCGCGGAATCCATTTTGCATTCGAATGCAATATGTGCTTTTGTAGAGGCTGAAGTAAGAGAGATCAATCAAGTGTCGCAACCGTCTATTGTATTCCTTCCTGGCTTCATGTGTGACGCGCGTTTATTTGCGCCGCAAATTGAGGTCATGCAAGCTGCGGGCTATGATTGCACTGTCGGTGATCTATCGCGCGCATGCTCCATCGAGCGGTTGGCAAAACAGGTGCTTGATGATGCACCCAAACGGTTCGCGCTGGTCGGATTGTCCATGGGGGGCATCGTCGGATTGGAAATCTGCAAACAGGCGCCAGAGCGGGTAACGCATCTTGCGCTCCTGAACACAACGGCGCGTGCAGACAGCGCTGGGCGGGCAAGAAAGCAGCAGCTGAGCAGAGTGGCCAGTGGCGACCTCGATTTGGTGTTGAAGGAGGAGCTCAAACCGCAGTATCTCGCACCTGAAAACCGCACCCCTGAGCGTTTGGAGACGCTTGAGCAAATGGGCATTGATCTCGGTGAAAACGTGTTTTGCCGACAAACCATCGCTTTGCTCATTCGCGCGTCATATTTGCAGTTCTGTGAGACCATTTTGTGTCCCACATTGCTCATAGCGGGCGCGCAGGATCAAGTTTGTCCGGTTGAACGTCACCGAGAAATCAAAGTGAGAATTCGCGGCGCAAAACTGCGCGTGCTGGAGGGGTGCGGTCACATTTCGACACTGGAACAATCAGAGCAAGTGAATCAAGCCCTACTCGCACTGTTGAGCCGGCCAGCCGCGCGCACCACGAAAAGCGGAACGCGTCGGTTAAGCGTGATGAGCGGGTAAATCGGCTTCGGATGCGGCGAGTTCAAACTTGGGGTGAGAAAAGGGGTAACCGTTTGATGTCAAAAGCGAGCGTGACCGGACGCCGAAGCATAGATGCGCGTATTGTGAAATACGCTCACCTGGAGCCGTGCTTTGACGCCTTCGTCGACACGCGCACCCCAGGATCGGACAAAAAGGAAAACTTCACGATCATCGGTCCAGGCGTGTCTGAAAACCCCAACCAGTATGTGCACATTGCCGAACCACATGGGTTCAATATTGGCGGTGCGCGACAGCCACCAAACTGCACGAATTCGCAGCATAGCCATGACACCGTCGAGGTGTTTTATGTGCATAGCGGAACATGGCGGTTCCAAACGGGAGAACATGCAGATGACGCTCAGGTCATCCTCTATCCTGGTGACCTGATCTCAATTCCGACAAATGTGTTTCGTGGGTTCACCAATGTTGGAGACACGGTGGGATATCTTTGGGCGGTTCTAGGCGGCGATGATCCGGGCCGCGTTTTATGGGCGCCAAAGGTTTTCGATATGGCTCGTGATTACGGCCTCATCCTTCTCGATGATGGCACGCTGGTTGATACGTTGAAAGGTGACACAGTCCCAGATGGAAAGCAGCCCATGCCGGTCACCTCAGCGGCGCAGGTCGCCGCCTTAGATGTCTTTTCTGATGCGCAACTCGCAAACTGCGTGGTGCGCGCTGATCAAGGGCAATATGCTGGGGGCTTCGATCATCTGTCGGGGATCACAGATCGCACCTTGATTGGACGGGCCCCTTTGAATTGGCCACATGGCTTTACCTTAAACGACGTCCGATTGGACGCAGGGGCGCAGCTGCCGCGCCATAGCATGGATGGGCCAGATGTGTATTTCGTTCACTCCGGTCGCGTCCGAGTCCGGATTGATAGCGAGGAGATATTGCTAATGGCTGGCGACACGGTGACGGTCCCCAAAGGTGCGATCCGCACTGTGTCTAATCCGGGCCCTGCGCCAGCCTGTATCGTAACCGTTCGCGGCGGCGACGCGGATCCGGACATTCATTGGGCATGACCCATACACTGGTTGGGAAACGGGCAATCGTAACCGGCGCCAGCCGCGGCATCGGGCGCGCGATTTGTGAAGCGCTGTATGCCGCTGGCGCTGAAATCCTTCCGGTTGCGCGGGCATCTGAGGCATTTGACGATTTCATCACGACGCACAAAGACCGATGCACGCCTTGGATCGGGGACGCTGCCTCGGATGAGCTGTTAGCGTTCATTCGCAGCCAAGGAGAGATCGATATATTGGTCAACAATGTCGGCACCAATGTTCCAAAACCTATGCATGAGGTTGAAGATGACATCCTCGATCATATGCTGGATCTGAATGTTCGAACGACGTATCGGGTGTCGCGCGCCGTGCTCGGCACTATGAAGCGTGAAGGCCGGATCGTGCACATAAGCTCGCAAATGGGTCATGTGGGATCTCCTAATCGTACGGTCTATTGCATGACCAAGCACGCGATTGAGGGTTTGACGAAGGCGATGGCGGTTGAACTTGCCCCGCGCGGGATCCGCGTCAACGCCGTCGCCCCAACTTTTGTCGAAACGCCCATGACCAAGCCCATGCTCGAAGATCCCGATTTTGCTGCTTTTGTGAAACAGATGATCCCGCTCGGAACGGTTGCGAGCACGGAGGACATCGCCCAAGCTGTGCTTTATCTTTGCGGTCCGGCGGGCAAAATGATTACCGGGCATTCGCTCCTTGTGGACGGCGGTTGGACGGCGCAATAGGCACATTTATGACCACAAACAAGCCGATCACCCATGTCGCAACGACGGATATCAAAGACATGATGGCGCCTGGCCCCGAGCGCCGGATGGACTTGCCAGGGTTCGCCAGTGAGTTTGTTGATTTCCCGCATTTTATTGTCCGCATCACGGAGCGGATTTGGCACGACCGTGAGGTGGACTTATGCCTCGACTGGTATGCTGAGACGTGTGCGATCCATACCCTGGCGGGCGATATTTTGGGCGCGCAAACTGTTGTCGACAATACTTGGGCGACGCTCAAGGCGTTTCCCGATCGCCGACTGGACGCAGACAATGTCATTTGGTCGGATGAGGGCGATGGCGCGTTCTATTCGTCGCATTTGATCACGTCGAAAATGACCAATGAGGGGCCAAGTGAGTTTGGTCCGAGGACCGGAAAAAAGATCCGTATTCTCACCATCGCGGATTGCCTTTGTCGAGAGAACCGGATCATTGAAGAGTGGCTTGTCCGCGATAATCTCGCCGCCGTTCAGCAATTGGGGTTCGATCCGAATCATGTCGCCCACGCACAAGCGCGGTCCGATACAATCAAAAGCTTTAGTCTGATCGATTTTCATGCGCAGAATCGCGCAGCGGTGTTCGACGGCGATAAGGTTGAGACCGGGTCAACCGAGGCGCGTTCCATTGCGGGGAAGGCGCTCAAAGCGTGTTTCGCCGCTGCCGGCAGTGAGGCGCTCGGTGACCTCTTTGATTATCGTGTGCGGGCGCAATTTCCAGGTAATGCCTTGCTCTACGGGCCTGACCAGATCACCGATTGGATGCGCGCGCTATGGGATGCGGTCCCGGATTTGTGTCTTTCCATCGACCATGTCGCTGAGATTCCCTATCTCGGGGACGCAAAAGATGTGGCGTTGAGATGGTCCGCCGCTGGAACCCATAGCGGGGCAGGGCGGTATGGCCCGCCAAGCGATGCACCGATTTACATTCTCGGAGTGACACAGGCCCGAGTGATCAAAGGACGGGTCCGCGAACACGTCACCGTCTGGGACGATATCGCATTGCGCCGACAGATCGCGACCGCGAGATCTTTGCGTGACTGATCTCCCGTATATCGTCGACGCCCACCATCATCTCTGGGATCTCCAGGCGTGCGAGCACACCTGGCTCGCTGAAACAGGCGTGGTTCGTTTCTTTGGCGATCCCGCTCCCATCCAAAAGAACTATCATGTCGAAGATCTAAAAGACGACTTTGGCGCTTTGCCCGTTCGAAAATCAGTCCACATTCAAGTCGGCGTTGAGCCGGCAGATAGTTTGACCGAAACGCAGTGGCTGCAGACCCAAGCCGATCAGTTTGGTCTTCCCAGTTCGATTATTGCGTTTTGCGATTTAACGCGCGACTCAGCCGCGAGGGATTTAGAGGTTCATGCACAGCACACAGCCGTGCGCGGCGTCCGCCAAATTATTGGTCGGAGCGCTGAAGAAGATCGAAAAACCGGCACGTCAGGCTTGCTCTCTGACCCGAGATTTGAGCGCGGACTGAGATGGCTCGCTGCTCGCGACATGTCGTTTGACCTTCAATTGACGCCGCCCCTCATGCAAGACGCGGCCAAGCTGTTTGCTCAGCTCCCAGATTTGAAAGTCGCACTCTGCCATTGCGGATCGCTGAGTCAGTTTGATCGAGACAGCTTGGCGGAGTGGAAAAGCGGGTTGCACCTGCTAGCGGAATTGCCGAATGTGATATGCAAAGTCTCCGGCTTTGGCATGTTCAATCCCGCATGGACGCAAGACAGCGTTGCGCCGCTCGTTCATCGTGTGATCGAGATTTTCGGGCCCTCGCGCATTGCCTTTGGGTCAAACTTTCCCGTCGATAAGCTCTATGCGAGCTATGAAGACACGATTGAGACATACCTTAAAATTTGCGCACCATACTCCATTGAGGAGCGCGATATGATGTTCCGCAGTGTTGCTGAAGCGTTCTATCAGATCTGAAACTTTGAGCGGACCGATTGGGTCAGCGCGGCGGCGCCAGACAGCATGAAACTGTGATCAGATCCGAGCAGAAATAAACGGGCCCCCTTGGACCGCCAATGCGGGATTTCACCGAGGTCAGCTGTGAACATGCCAATCGTCGCGCCGGCTTCGAGCCCTTTGGCGCAAATCAGTTCAACCGCGTCGATCACACGCTGGTCATTCGAGGTGTCAGCGCCGAGCGACACAGATAGGTCCGCCCTGCCGATAAAAAACGCATCGATCGCTGTGACGGAAAATATATCCTCAAGATGCTCGAGCGCTTCGGCGTCTTCGATTTGGGCAATAACGACCGTGCTTTCCGCGCTTGCGGCTTTGTGCTCAGCCATCTTTCGCGCGCCATAGCCAGCCGCTCGCGTCGAGCCGGCATAGCCGCGTCCGGTGCCAAAATGGGCGTTGCGGGCCAGCGCTTCAGCATCATCGCCAGTGATCACATGCGGCACCAGCACACCCGTAGCGCCGCAATCAAGCGCGTTTAAAATATGCTCGGGACGATTGGCTGGAACTCGCACCAAGCTCGACTTGCCAACATGCGTCAGGGCCAGAACGCAATCATTGATATCCTTGCGATCGAACGGCGCATGTTCGGCATCAATACACACCACATCCAGATCGCTGCGGCCAAGAACTTCACAAATCATCGCAGAGGGCGTTTTCAAGAACGTACCGACGAGGTGTTCCCCATTTCGAAGGCGTGTCCTGAAACTCAAACCGGGGCGCGCTCCGAAACCAGGGCGGCACCGTCGGAAAGCGTTGCCAGCTTGGCATAGGCAATCTCAGGATCCACAGCGCCGAAGCCTGCAAAAGTGCCAAAGCCACAATCGCTGCAAGCAATGACGCGGTTTGCGCCAACGATGTCGGTGAACCGCTCAATTCTTTGAGCCACCAGTTTCGGGTGCTCGACAAAATTGGTTGTCGTGTCGATCACGCCTGGCATAAGCACCTTGTCCTCTGGGATCTCATTCTTTCGATCACGAAAGACCGTCCATTCGTGCGCGTGGCGTGGATTTGCATTTTCAAAGGAGAGGTATCGCGCGTCGATGGACATCAGTGTACGGAATACCTTGTCCATCTCTATGTCCAGCACATGTGGCCCCTCATAGTTTCCCCAACAGGCGTGCACACGGACCTTTTCGCTTGGAACGTCGCGCAAAGCGTGGTTGAGCACCTCGACGTTGACCTCAGCGATCTTGATAAACTCATCATCGGATAGGTCAGAGAACAGCATCTGCCGGGATAAAGCCAAATCTGGACAGTCCAACTGTATGTCTAAGCCAGAGGCCACAATGGTCTCATATTCCGATTTAAGGGCGTCGGCGAGGGCTTCCAGATATGCCTCACGAGACGGGTAGTGTTGGTTTGGCAAAAACAACGCGACCACCCCGGGCGACGCGGCATTCATAAACCCACGCTCTACCCCATGTTCTTGCATGGCATTCTTCAAATTGGCGATATCCCTTTTAAGCTCAGCATGCCCGAGAGACGTAATCTCGCCTGTGCATTGTGGGCGCGAATACGTCGCGGTGCCGCCAGACTTTGAAAGCCGCTCCATAAAGCTCGGGAACAGCTTTAGGTCAGCTGGCGCATTGCGTGGACTATCACCTGAAAAACCGGTGTAGCGATCTTTCACGTAGGTCGAGTAAGAGATTTTCGAGGCTTCTCCATCGCTGACAATATCGATACCGACACGCTTTTGGCGTGCCACAGACGCGTTTACGGCCTTGGCCATGACCGCATCAAACTCAGTCTGGTCATAGTCTTCGCCTCTTTCGCGCGCGAACAGAAAATCTACGACGTCTTGGCTTCGCGGCAGGCTACCGACATGTGTCGTGAAAACGCGATCCTGACTCGTCTGCATTGTTTTTCCCTCCGAATATGCATTCGAAGTCATACGTCTATGCGGACGCCCGTGCAATAGATCCGCCCGGAATCAGAGCGCCCTCAAACACACGCTTTTCGTGAGATTGGTCGGGGCGCTCGACGCGCTCGGTGATCATCCGCACGGCGGCTTCCGACATGCGCCCGATGGGTTGGCGGATCGTGGTCAGTTCATAGCTGGCAAACTGGCTCATGCCGATGCCGTCAAAGCTGACAATTGAAAGATCTTTTGGGACATTGAACCCAAGCACAGAGCGCGCTTCGTCCATGCATCCCATCGCCATCATATCATTTACGCAAATGATTGCCGTGGGGCGGTCCTCTGTCAGCCGGTTGATGTCTTGTAAGCCTGCCGTGCCGCTTTCGTAAGAGAAATCGCCCCGATATTCATGCACATTTTTGATGCCGATTTCGTCAAGACTTTCGCGAACCATACGTGCCCGTTCGCGGCTCACCATATTGTCTTCTGGCCCCGTAATCAAAGCGGCCCGCGAGTGACCGAGCGACTTCAACTGTTGCGCGATCTCTTTGACTTGTTCGGATGGGTCACAATAGACCACTGTGTTCGGGTGATCGTTAAAATAGCGATTGAAAAACACGACCGGAATATGACGTTTTTCGAGCAACGCATATTGCGTATGCGACATGTGCGATGCGGAAATCACGCCATCAACTTGATATTGCCAAGCCTGTTCGATGACCGCCTCGGCATCCTCTTCCGTTTCGACGGTAAATAAGAGGGCCTGCAGACCTGCCTCTACCAGATGCTCCGTGATCTTGAACAAGACTTCGGGGTAATAGAGGTTCAGGCGTCCCGAAACGAGAACCGCAACCAAGTTCGACCGTTGCGTGATCAACCCGCGTGCGATGGCATTTGGTTGATATTCCAGCTCCTTTGCGGCTTTCATGACGCGCTCACGCATCTTTCCGGATATGCTCGCGCCAGGCTTAAAGCACCGCGATACGGCAGACTGAGACACGCCGGCTAAGCGCGCGACATCGTAAGAGGTCGCCCGCCGACCTTTGATCAACGGGACGGCGGTTGCGTCAGACTTAGACGGTTTCTTGTTCGGCGGGCTGTTGGCCATAACGTCTCACTCGAATGTCTGCCTGCTCTTTATGACCGGCAAATCCTTCCAAAGCGCAAAGGCGAGAACAATATTCCCCGACCATAACAGAAGCCTCTCGCGTCACACGCTGGAAGGTGCAGGTCTTGAGAAACTTACCAACCCAAAGCCCGCCTGTATAGCGTGCGGCTTTCATGGTTGGTAGCGTATGATTGGTCCCGATCACTTTATCGCCATAGGATACATTTGTTTCTTGGCCCAAGAAGAGCGCCCCATAATTCGTCATATTGTCCAAGAAATAGTCCGGATCCTTGGTCATGACTTGAACATGTTCTGACGCGATTTCGTCAGCAATTTCGACCATCTCCTCATAGCTGTCGCAGACGATGACTTGTCCATAGTCGCGCCAAGCTTCACCGGCAATATCGGCGGTCGGAAGCCATTTGAGCTGCCTTTCGACCGCCTCCATTGTTCGTTTTGCGAGGCGCTCCGAGTTGGTCAGAAAAACCGCCGGGGAGGTTGGGCCATGCTCGGCCTGGCCGAGGAGATCGGCCGCGCAGAAGTCTTCGTCAACGCTCTCGTCGGCGATGATCAGTGTTTCTGTGGGACCCGCAAAAAGATCGATGCCAACGCGGCCGAACAGCTGGCGTTTGGCCTCAGCGACATAAGCGTTTCCAGGTCCCACAATCATGTCGACGGGGGCAATCGTCTCCGTACCGATCGCCATCGCACCGATGCCTTGTACACCGCCCAAAGTGTAAATCTCATCCGCGCCCGCCATATCCATGGCCACAACGATGGCAGGGTGGGGGCGCCCCTCAAACGGTGGCGCAGTCGCGATGATCCGGGGAACGCCCGCCACTTTAGCGGTCACAACGCTCATATGGGCCGAGGCGATCAATGGATATTTTCCGCCGGGGATGTAACACCCAACCGAGTTCACTGGGACGTTCTTATGCCCCAGCGTGACACCGGGTAGGGTCTCGACTTCAACCTCTTTCAGCGCGTCTTTTTGAATTTGAGCAAAGTTTCGAACTTGCTCTTGCGCAAATCGAATGTCGCTGATGGCCTGCTCATCGAGCTCTTTATAGCAATCATCAATCTCGTCTCGGCTGAGACGGTAACGTTCCGGGCTCCAATTGTCGAACTTGGCCGATAGCTCCCGCACTGCTACATCGCCGCGCGTCTCAATCTCCTCGAGAATGTCCTCAACCGTCTTGCGAACTTGAGCATCTGCTTTTTGCTTAATGTCAGGATCAATGCCTGTTTTTAGCCAACGCGCCATTGTGTGCCTCCTAAATCCGCGTGATTTCTAACACTTTTGCATTCGAATGCAAATAGCCGCGCGGTCGCAGATCATGGCTTAACCAAGCGTCCCAAACCAGGACAGGAAAACCAGGATCAAGCCGAAGAAGAGCAGAAGATACCAAGCAATTGTATCGACACGGCCAGGCACGATATACCAGCCATCTTGCTTTTCATCACGGTCGTCGGCTTTGAACTTGCGCAATTGACCCACCACGGTGTGCTCGTGCCACTCTTCCTGGAATCCGTCGATCAGCACGCTTGCGGTCCAAGAGACCACAATATTGATTGCACCGCCGATAACGACATACCAGGGCCATGCAATATTGGCGGGCTCCAAGCCGAGAAATGGAACGCCAGCGACAATCGCGAACAGACCGATAAAGCCTGCCGCCACGCCGACAAGCAATCCGCGCTCGCTGGTGTGCTTCGATAAGAAACCAAGGCCGAATAGGGAGAGTTTTGCACCAACAAAGTAAGACGCCACGCTGCTCAGAGTTTCGAGAATGGAGCCGCCGCTATTGATGAAGGCAAACGCGATCGGGACGGCTAATGCGGCCCAAAGAATTGTGAACAGGCGCGACATCATCAGAAAGTGCGCTGGGCTGCCCTCGGATTTGAGGAAGCGCTGATAATATCCGACCACCGATACGGTCGCCAGTGAATTTAGAGCGGATGACAAGCTGGACATCGACGCCGACAGGACCGCCGCGGCAATAATCCCCATCAGGCCCGGTATCGCCAAGCTCTGCGCGAATAAGAGAATAATCTCGTTCGGTTGGTCGAAGGGTTGACCGTCAAAATGAACGTATAAAAGCGCGCCAATAAAGAAGAATAGAAAATAGATGAAAAACGCCGCGAACCCCATCATCAAATAAGACTTTTTCGCATCGCCGAGCGTTTTGGCGGCAAGCGCGCGCTGGACCATCATTTGGTTCGTCCCATAAACCGTGATGTGGAACAGCGTCATGGCGAACACGCCGGCCCATACGGTCGGCGCGACAGAAAAGTCGAGTTCGGTCCTGATTGGATTGAGTTTGCCATCTTCCGCGAGTGTGCTCAGCGCGCCGGATAAAGGGCTCACCTCTGCGAGCAGCCCCCACAAAACAACTCCGGCTCCGAGAAACAAGATCACGCCTTGCAGGACATCGGTCCAAATGACGGCATTCATCCCGCCCAGCATGGTATAGACCAAGACGACAAGCGTCATGCCAACGATCGCGATCCTGACATCTATTCCCGTCGCAAATGTGATCACAACGGCGGTCGCGGTCAAAATCGAAGCGCTGGTAATGGTCTGCGTCAGCAGGAAAATCGCTGACATTGTGGTGCGAGATGCAACCCCAAACCGGCGTTCAAGATACTCATAAATTGAGGCGACCCCGCTATTGTAAAAGAAGGGCAAAAACAGAACGACGACCACAAATATGACGAGCGGATAATTGATATGGATGGCCAGCGCCGCCATGCCATCACCATATGCCCAAGCTGGACCACCGAGGAAGGAGAGGGCGCTAACATAAGTCGCGACAACGGAGATGCCGATTGCCCACCACGGCGTTGACCGGTCGCCCAATTGGTAATCATCCGCTGATTTGACGCGAAGGCTCATCGCGTAACCGAGCCCAAGATTGATCACCAAATAGAAAGCGACAATCGACCAATTTAGCAGTCCGAAGTCTGTCATGTTTTTTTGTTCAGCCCATCTTTGTTTTGAGGTGTAAACAAAGATGGGCGGCTTTGCAGCCGCCCATCACGCTTGCTTAAAACGACACGGTCTTAGCGTCTATTGACGAAATCCGAACCGGATCCCGTACATCGCGGGATCCTTAAAGTTCTGGACAATCGCATTCTGACCGAACCGAACCGTGCGGTTGAGAATTTCCTCGTCGGTAACGTTGGTGCCAAAAATCTCAGCATACCAACCATCACTTTCAGGCGTGTAAGTCAGACGCAGGTCAACGGTTGTATAGGCGTCCTGACGACCGAAAGAGTAATCAACATCATTGGTATTGTACTCGCTCGAATAGTAGAGATCGATCGCCGGTGTCAGGGTCGCACCATTGTCGAGGTCGACATCATAAAGCGCGCCGAGGCCGAGGGTCACATCGGGGCTGAGCGGGACCGGACCGCCGTCCAAATTGACGGTTTCACCGGAAACGGGCTCGCCAACGAGGTAATCACCAAATTCTGAGTTTTGGATCGACGCACGGCCGGTCAAAACAAGCTCATTGGTGGGCGCCCAGTCGGCTTCAATCTCAACGCCGGTCGACGTCACTTCGCCAGCATTGGTTGAAATTGCGAGCGTTGTTGCACCGACATTGACGAACTCTTGCGCCAAGAGGTCTTCAAACTCGTTCTGGAACAAGGCAACGTTGAGGATCAGATCACCCCCGAGGAAGACATTTTTCGAGCCAATCTCATACGCGGTCACTTCTTGCGGTTCGAAGGACGCTCCGCCCGTCACAGAATCGGCTGAGTTGTTGAAGCCCCCAGACTGGAAGCCGGTAGAGACCGATGCATAGATCAGGCTATCTTCCGTGACATCATACTCACCGCCCAGACGGAACGTCGTTTTGTCAAAGGTCGCCTCGTCTTCAAACACGGGGCGCGGCGTGACGCCGTCTGCTTCGAAAAACGTAATCGGAACCGTGTTCGTACCGGTCGTCACACGTTGGAATGATTTGTCATCTTCGGTGTAGCGGACCCCTGCGGTCAGGCGCAACGCGTCGGTGATCGCGTAAGTGCTCTGTCCGTAAAATGCGATACTATCTGTCTCAACATCAGCGCGCGCGTTGAAGTCAGCAAAGAAGGCTGTTGCAACGGTCCCGTCGGGCGCATTGGTGCCTTCATCGGTATTGAACAATCGGTCAAACACGAACGTGCCGCGCTTGTCTTCTTGTAGGAAGAAGGCGCCGACGGTCCACTCAAGAGGTCCCGATGTTTGAGACGTCAATTGGAGTTCTTGCGTTGTCGCAAGCACATCGTCGCGCTGCGATGAGAACCCGCTGCTAAAGCTCGACAAATCCGTGTCAGCATCGCGGAATGTTTCGAAGTCCGCGTAGCCGAATAGGAATTTCAGATTGGCAAACCCAAGGTCGTAATTGGCTTCGAGATCAAACGTGGTTTGTTCGGTATCCAGCGTCGTCGCAAAGTCAGTATCAATTGTGTAGGGATCAGGATTGACCGGACTATTGCCGCCGCCAACGCGCGGGTTGATCGGCGTGATGCCGCCGGTCAAGACACCTTCCAAACTGCTCTGGTCTGTGGGGGTCCCGATCAGATTGTATCCAAAGTCGCTATTGCCGTTTCCGCCTTGGGTCCAATAGCTTCCGCGGAGGGTCACATCAAGGCTGTCGGTCGGCTCATAGCGCAGTTGAGCGCGTAAGTAAGTTTCATCCTTGTCACGAAGTCCAGCGTCGGGATTGAAGCTATTCTCGACGATGAAATCATGTTGCTCCATCGCTGCTGTAAGGCGGAAGAACAAATTGTCTGAAAGCGCGACATTGCCAAAGGCTTCCCCACGCACGCGGCCGAAATTGCCGAGGGTTAAGTTGCCGCCATACTCGGGATCAGCCGACGGGGCGCGGGAGATAATATTGACGGCGCCGCCAAAGGCATTTCGTCCATATAGGGTGCCCTGTGGCCCGCGAAGAACCTCAACGCGCTCCACATCGACAATGGATGCTAATGCTTGCGAGGTCAGCGATCGATAAATCCCATCGACATAGAATGAAATGACGGGGTCTTGTTGCACTGAAACGTTTTCCGTGCGCGCGCCGCGGATGGCAGGCCGCGCGTCATTTCCCGACTGACCAAATTGCAGACCAGGGGCGAGTTTGTCGAGCGTCGATAGATCGGTTACGCCCGCAGCCGTGAGTGAGTCTCCTGAAATGGCAGTAACCGATAATGGAACATCCTGGACACTTTCCGAGCGCTTTTCAGCCGTCACGGTCACAATTGCGAGTTTCTTTTCTGGTTCCGGCGCCGCCTCGTCATCCGACGTTTGCGCCGACGCGAGCGGTAGCGTCGCGGCGAATGCAATCGCTGCGCTGCTACTCAGCAAGGACCTGGTTATTGTGGATCGATGGGGCATAATATTCCTCCAAACACTGCATCCCGATGCACGAGGACTGCATCTTTTGACTTCGAATGCAATAAGCTTTTTCGAGATGCTTCGCATTCGAAGTCAGTTTTGGATCGATCTGTTGCAATTTAGGCGCATCGCATAGGTTCGGATCTGCGCAAATGCTCGATTTCTAACCACTCGCAAACTCAGAGCGTCGGGCTGACACGCGTGTCCTGATCAGATCAAAGGCGAACGGTACAGCTTATAAGCGCGCGCTCGTTGGGCGCAGCCAAAGCCCCTCATTTTATGGCGGCAGAGAGGATCGCAGCATCCGGCCGCGCAGCGGACACTCCGTCACTCGAAACGCGATGCAGCCTCACCGTGAGCGAAAGCGCCCGACGGTTCCCGGTCGCACGGAATTCAAACTCGGTAACGAAATCGACTTTACATATCGCGATAGTTGACTACACTAAAGTCAAATCAATGGTTTCTTAGAGACGAGCTAGAGCTCGCCACCATGGGAGGAAAAAATGGATTGCAAGACCGTCATTATGGCGAGCGTTTCTTGTGGAGCGCTGTTGCTCACCCAGGCGCCGGCAGATGCTCAGGACACGGCATCTCTGGAAGACGCGACCGCCGATACCGACGCCATCAAGCGATTGCCAAATGTCACGGTGACGAGTGAGCGACGGGAGAGTTCGCTGCTCGACACGCCGATCGCTATTTCCGCTTATGACTCTGAGACCCGAGACAATCTCGGCATCTTAGATGCCAATGATATCGCTGATTTCACGCCGGGCATGACGTATCAGACCAGTCCGAACCGGATCACCATTCGCGGCATTGGCCGCCTCGACAATGCGCTCGGGACCGACCCTGGCGTTGCGACATATATTGATGGCGCATACACCCCTGATGCGCTCACACTCGACCGGTCTCCGCTGTTCGTTGAGCGCATCGAAGTGCTGCGCGGTCCGCAAGGCACTCTGTTCGGCCGCAATGCGATCGGTGGGTTGATTAACATCGTCTCAAAGCGCCCGGTGTTTGAACCGGAAACCGAAGCGCGCTTGCGGGTCGGCAAATTTGAGAGCGTGGATGTTGCGCTGACCCATAGCGGTCCCCTGTTCGGCGCGTCGTCCACCGCTTATCGGGTTAATCTTCAAGGCACGGTCAATGGAGAGGGCCGCTATGATAATACGTTTGATGGGATTGGTGAGATTGCCAGCGACGATGAGCAATATGCGCTGGATCTACAGCTCACGCATAATTTTTCGGATCGTCTCTCTGTTTGGGTGCGCTATCGAACGGAGTTTATCGATGGCACGGCAGTCGCAGATCGCCGCGCCGCGCCTTATGATTTCCGTGGACGGGCTGCACCGCCGCTTGGATACTCTGGGGCTTTGACGCCGAACGTCCTTTACGGACTTGAGGACACTAATCCGAGCGTCAATGACCCGCTCACTCAACGGCTCGACTTTGCCGGTCGTTCTCGATTTGAGGACGTGCACGAGTTCAATTGGGAGATCGAATGGGATGCGGGGCCTTTCGATATCAAATATCTCGGCTCCGACATTCAACGAAGCTTTGACTATGCCGTCGACGCGGATGGCACAGCGCGCGCGTTTCACACGCTCAGCGCCATGGATCCGACCCTGCAAGACCCGTTTGGAACCGTCACCACCACTTTCCATGTCAACGAGATCGGTGACGACCTGACCACGGCCAGCCATGAACTCCAATTTCTATCCAACCAAGAGGGCCCGCTGCAATGGATTGCCGGCCTCTACTATTATGAAGAGACATCTGAGCAGCCCTTCGCGCTGAACCTGCCGCAAGCGGTCGCAGCCGGCACGCCGCAAATTTTTGATTTCACGGCCACCACTGGCGCCTGCTTCGGCGGCTTTGCGCCAGATTACATTTGCGGACTGGGCGGGGTTCCCGGTGAAGCCAATCCCGATAACAATTATTATTTCCAGACGGGCGATCTTGAGACCGAAGCAGTGGCGGCATATGGCCAAGTGGATTGGGCGTTCGCGCCGGGTTGGTCGGCCAAAGCCGGTCTTCGCTATACCGAAGACGAGAAACAAGGGTTTGAGGCGCAAAATATCTATGCCTTTGATCCGAACGGCGCTTTTGGGGCAGGCGCAGGCGTGCTGGCGCCCATCCCGTGGATCCAATTGACGCCGAATGACAATACACGAACACTGGCAAACAAATGGGATGCTTGGACCGGAACCGTCGGTCTCAGCCGAGACTTTGGGGCAAGCGGGCTCGCCTATGCGCAGTATACCCGCGGCTATAAGGCGGGCGGGATGCGCCTCGGTCAGCTGACGCTAGACAATCCGCTCACGGATGTTGATGAGCGCTTTGTCGATGAGGAAATTGTCGATGCCTATGAAATCGGGGTGAAAGATCAAAATGCCGATGGCACATTTCAGTATTCCGGCAGCGCGTTCTTTTATGACTATCAGGATCAGCAAGCCCCGGTGAATTTTGTCAATGCGGGGGGCATCGTTCAGCAATTGATCGTGAATGTTCCAGAGTCGCGCTCGTTTGGCGTCGAGCTTGAAGCCCAATGGCTGCCAACCAATGCGCTTCAATTGGGCTTGAATTATGGCTATCTGGATACAGAAATCGAGCGCTTTGACACCCTACTGATCAATGATGCTTTGGGGGTCTCAGAATCGGTCGAGGGCAGCACGCTGCCGCGGTCCCCCGAGCACACGCTAACGGCCTTTGCGGGATATACGTTTGACTTGGACAATCGCGGGGATCTGGCCGTCCTTGGTGATTGGACGTATACGGACGATCTTCATAAGACGCTGTTTGACGACCCGATCTATACGATCAAAGCGAATGACATTTTGAACCTTCGCGCGATCTGGACGAGTGCGGATGGCGATTGGACTATCATCGGGTCGATCAACAATGTCTTTGATGAAAACATCCCAGACTCGGTCACCGTATCGACGCCTGAGCTTGGGTTCGCGCGGCTCGAGCAGTTTTTGACCCAACGCAATTTCTTCGTCGAACTCCAAAAGCGGTTCTAGAGCGGGTCGCGGATTCTGTTTAGGCAGATTTGGCCTTGTGAACGATCAAATGTGAGAACAAGTCTTCGACGATTTTGATCGTCTCTAAGACATCGCTCATGAAGTCCACTTTTTCTCGCGTGAAACGACGAATGTTCGCGGCATTCCCGGCGAGCAGCATACCCGCGACGAGTCGCGGCACGCCAACCCCTTCGGCATTCATTGCAAAGTCTTTTGCAAAAGAGGCGCACAGGATGTCCTCATAGGCTGTTTGGATCCGCCACAAATCCGCAATTCCGCTCATGGATTCAAGCTTTCGAAGATTAAGATTTTTGTACTTTTCTTCGTCTTCGAGAAATTCGGCATAGACGAGCTTCAACCATTCGCGCCAAATCGTGAACGTATTCCCGTCTCGTATTGGGTCGTTGATGAACACTTCGAATTTGTCGAGATAGTATTGGTCTCCTGCAAGCATTAGGCTGACTTTTGTCGGGAAATGGCGATACAAAGTCTGGACGTGAATCCCCGCACGCTCTGCCACTTCTTCCATTTTCACATCGTCACTGCTCGGGCGCTCAAAGAACAATTCCAGTGACGCATTGATGATCTTTTTGCGGGTTTCCGCCTTTTTCTTTTCCCGCTTCGGGAACTTGCCTGAAAACTCACTCATCTTTGCTATCCGTTCTCGATGAAATCGTCCGCATCCCGTTGCGGATCACCGCAGCGTTTCGACGGTATGTCATATATACCGCACAAAGATTGGTCAAAAGGCGCGGGCATATTGACCGGCTCCGACGGACGTGTGTTGCTCACTCGGCGGAGACCGTCGCCGCAAGCTGTGACTGGATTTTCTCGTGCGCTTGTCGTGTCAGCGGGTACGCTCTCGAGATTAAAAAGGCGATAAACCAAAACGAGATAATTACGCCAGCGACCGTAAGGCCAAGCGTGTTGAGGGTCTGCTGCGGAACATCCTCCACGGTCATATTCTGCGGAAACTGTATGCCCTGTAGCAAGATGCCCGCGGTCAGACCGCCTAGTCCCGATGTCGCTTTCAAAGAAAACGTGTACGCAGACGTGTAGATGGCTTCTTGCCGTTGCCCGGTGGCGAGTTCGTTCTGGTCGATCGTATCTGCAATCATAGACACAAACAGGATAAACATCGTCACGGCCGCAAAAACAGTGATGACGGCGCTGGCACCGAGCACGATCAACAAGGCAGGATCGCCATTCTCAGGCAAGACCCCCAAAAGCCTCAATCCGATGAAGGTGGGGTAGGTGACCATCAAAATGAGAATGGCGGCAGACGCAATCGGGCCTTTGTCAAAACGCTTTGACAGCCATGGCGCAAGAATGAAAGCGGCCAGCGTTCCAAGAAACGCGACTAGGGTTAGCCCAGCGAGATCGGTCGCGCTGAGGCCCCAAAAATACGTGTACATGTACAGGCCGATCACTTCGGTAAAACCGAACGCTGTAGCAGAGACGAGGATGATCCCGACCAGGATCATAAACGGCCGATTTTGCCACATATTGAACAGGTCTCGGCGAAAGCCCTTCGACTCTACCGCTTGCCCAGCCGCTTGTTTCAACCGCGGAATGAGGTGATGCGTTCCCAGCGCGCAAAGCAAAATGGCGATCACGATCGCGCTTGCCCCCAATAGGGCGAAGCCTTGATAAGCGGTTGGATTGAGACGGCCATCTTGAAATGCGTCACTCGGCGCGAAAAACACCACATAGCCGATCGTCGCGAAGGTCAGTCCGCCCACCCAGCCCAGAAAAACACGATATCCTGAAAGCGTTGTGCGCTCATCATAGTTGGCGGTCATTTCAGCGATCAGGGCGCTTGAGGGGACCGCATAGAAGGTCATGAAAAATCTGACCAAGACGGCAAACACCGCCATCCAAACAAAAAGCAGATCCTGGCTCGCATCGAAGGGTGGATTGAACAGGAAATAAAATGCAGCCCCCATCGGGAGCGCGGCAAAGTACATAAACGGATGACGGCGGCCCCAAGCCGACTGGAACCGGTCAGACCAATATCCAACCAGAGGATCACTGACGGCATCGAGCAAAAGCGCGATAAAAATCGCGAGCCCGGCGAGCGCGCCCGATAGTCCGGCGACTTGTGTGTAAAAGAACAATAAGAAGACGTTGAACGCGGTATCTTTGATCCCGGACGCAATTGAGCCACTGCCATATAGCGCTTTTGTCGCCAGCGAGATGTTTTGAGCGCGCGTCATTCAACCACCTCAGGAGACGCGATAGAGGCCCAGCATTTCGCCATCTGGGTTGGCAACGATTTTAGGCGTCTGTGCAAGGCGAAGACAGCGATGGTCATCGGGCTGGTATCGCGGCCAGGCTGGCAGGCCAGCGCCATTTGGGTCACCGTTTCGGGCAAAAGCAATAATTGTCTTCGACCATTGTTCTGCCAACATGACATTCACCGGCGACGCATCGTGGACGAGGAAGATTGTATTCTTCGGATCGGTCCAATCGAAGAAGAACGGAATGTCTGCAGCATGGGTCACCCCTAAAGGATCATCGGTCTCCACTTCGAAATTGTAGACCCAGCCACCCGCCCCGTGCTGGCTCGCCGTTGCTGCGACGCGGCACGCGCTGGATCGGAAGACGTCAAACCAAGTCTGCGTCATTTTCTGAAGCAGACTCGCGTCTGGCATCGTTGCGTCTAAGTGGGCGAGGTAGGGGCTGCCATCATCCCGCCCAACGGATGCTGCTAGTCCCATGAGTGTGAGGGTCGCTTCTTGCTCATGCTCGGCGTAAAACGGCGCAAGCAGCGTGCCTTCGTCTTTCGTGGCGCCGGTCAAAATCGGAATCTGCGCTGCGCCGCCATCCTTGATCGCTTCGCAAGTTGGCCGGGTGAGGACGACACCATCCAAACTTGCGCCGAAGTATAAGCGCAAATCTTGCTGTAACCGCGAAAGCTCAGGTGCAGGAAGAGCGAGCAGCGCGTCTAGACACGCTTGATCTGTTTCCACCCCGAAATGCGCTTTGAAAATGTCGACATAGTCGAGTGGGGGCGCCAAGGTTTCGGCACCGCTAAAGGCCGCAGCTTTCTGGAATAGACCCTCCGCCATTGGGGCGCCCATCAGTGCAAAAACGGACGCGGCGCCGGCACTTTCTCCAAAAATCGTAATGTTCGCCGCATCGCCGCCAAAGGCTGCGATATTGTCGTTCACCCAGCTAAGCGCCGCAATTTGATCGGCGATTCCGAGATTGGCGCTGGCCTCATATCCCGCGCCGAGGCGCTGCAAATTCAAGAATCCAAAAATGCCCAAACGGTAGTTCACAGTCACGACGATCACATCGTTTTTGCGGGCTAAATTCGTGGGGTCATATTGATTGCCTGAACCGCCAATAAAGGCCCCGCCATGAATCCAGAACATGACCGGCTTGTTCGTCGTGCCCCCGTCCGGGACGTAGATGTTTAAAAACAGGCAATCTTCGCCTTGCTCGCCTTGAACATCAAACATGGCGGTAAACTGTTCAGGCTGGCCGATATCAAAGCTGCGCCCGCCAAATCGTGTCGCATCGATGGAGTCAGGGCTTGGGGGGAGGGGCTGGGGCGCCTTGAAGCGAAGGCTCCCGATCGGTGCTGCCGCATATCGTATGCCGAGAAATTTCGAGATGCCGGACTCGGTCACGCCTTCATAAGATCCGGCAGGCGCACTCACAGCGATTAGGGGCTTTAACATATTTCCTCACCTGAAGATCGAACCAATGGTGCGACCATACTCTTATTGACTTTAGTATAGTTGACTATATCAAAGTCGCTGTCCGCGCAAGACGGGGCCATAAGATTGTCGATGAAAAAGTATTGGGAGAGGAGAGTCTGCAGCAATGGAACACGTCAATGTCGTGCTGGTAGGAGCGGGCATATCCGGCCTTGGAATGGCGCATCACCTGAAAGCACAATGCCCAGAAAAGACCTTTCTGATTCTGGAACAGAAAGCCACTCATGGCGGCACCTGGGCGTTGCACAAATATCCTGGCATTCGCTCTGACAGCGACCTCTACACATTCGGATATCGCTTCAAACCGTGGACCGGGGCGCCGATTGCGGATGGCGAGCTGATCCTGAACTATCTCAAAGATGTGATTGACGACGATGCGCTCGATCAGAACATTCGCTACAATCACAAAATTACCGCTGCAAACTGGTCGAGCACTGACCATAGATGGACCCTGAATGTGGCGCGAGGCGATGCCGGTGAGACGGTCCAAATCTCGTGCGATTTCTTCATTTGGACCGGCGGTTATTATGATCACGAGACCGCATATACGCCAGACTGGCCCGGCTTTTCTGATTTCCAAGGCGATGTCATTCACCCGCAATTCTGGCCAGAAGACGTCGATCTGAAAGACAAACGCGTAATCGTGATTGGATCTGGTGCGACCGCAGCCACTCTGATCCCAAACATTTCGGACGCTTGCGAGCATGTGACCATGTTGCAGCGCTCGCCGACCTATTTCTGGACCGATGCCAACCGCAACGAGCTCGCCGACCGGCTTCGGCTGCTTGAACTCCCGGAGGACTGGATCCACGAAATCGTGAGACGCGACCTGTTGCAAACACAAAAAGAAATTCAACAAGGCGCGATGCAATATCCTGAATATGTCAAAGCGGAATTGCTCAAGGGCGTGCGCGAGCATATCGGGTCTGAACTCACCGAAAAACACTTCACGCCAAGCTATCGACCCTGGCAGCAGCGACTCGCATTTGTGCCGGACGCGGACCTGTTCAAGGCGATTACGGACGGCAAAGCGTCTGTGGTCACGGACCATATCGATCACTTTACACCGACCGGGATCAAGCTGACCTCCGGTGAGATGTTGACGGCCGACACGATTATCACCGCAACGGGGTTCAATCTTCTCCCACTCGGCGGTCTTCCTTACACGCTCGACGGCGCGGCTTTTGATCCCGCCAATGCCTACACGCATCGCGGGATTATGGTGTCAGACCTTCCCAATTTTGCGCTGATGTTTGGGTATTTGCGCACCAGCTGGACGATGAGAGTTGACTTAGTGGCCGATTACATTTGCCGCCTCTTGAACCTGATGGACACCAAAGGCGCAAAAACTGTGGTGCCGACCCTTCGACCACAAGATCAGGATATGCCGCAAAATCGTTGGATTGACGCAAATGAGTTTGATCCCGGTTATATGAAACGCGCGGCGCATTTGATGCCCAAAAGTGGCGACCGCGACCCGTGGAAGTTCTCACCGGACTATTATCAAGAGAAGGTTCAGATTCCGCACTTCGACCTCGAAGACGAAACGCTCATGTATCAATAGACGGGGGTGAAGATGCGCGTCGAAAACAAAACCATCATGATCACGGGAGCGGCATCAGGGATCGGCCGCGGCCTGGCGCTCGAAGCGGCTGACCGCAACGCCACTTTGGTATTGACGGATATTGATCAAGACGGGTTGGCGGAAACGCTCCGCCTTGTTTGTGCCGAACGGCACACCTCTGCACACACCGCGCACCTGCTCGACGTCTCTCGTCTTGAGGATTGGCGATCTGTGATCCAGGACATTCAAGCCGAGCACGCGCATTTAGACGGCCTCATAAACAATGCCGGTATTTCCTTTTTGGGCACCGTTGAGGATACGACATATGATCATTTCTCGACGGTGATGTCCGTGAATTTCATGGCCGTCGTTTACGGCACAAAAGAAGTTTTACCGCTTCTCAAAACGCGCCCCGAAGCGTTTATCGCGAATGTCTCCAGTGTCTTCGGCGTGTATCCGATGAAGAAACATGGCGCGTATTGTGCCTCTAAATATGCTGTGTCCGGATTCACCGGCGTATTGCAACAAGAGCTGAAATCGACGGCGATTACCGTCTCCAGCATCCATCCTGGGCATATCGCGACGAATGTGGCTCGCAATGCTCTAGAGGCGGGAAACATGGTTGGCGACACACTCCCGAAAGTGCATCAAGACTATCTTCTGAAGGCGTTCGAAACGAATGGTTTGCCCCCCGTGAGGCGGCACAGATCATCCTCGATGGTCTTGCCAAAAAGCGTCGACAAATCTTCGTTGGCAAGGATGCTGAACGTGCAGACTGGCAAAGTCGGCTTCTACCGCAACGCTTTATCGACCAGATCAATGATGAGACCCCTTAGGCTTCGGATAAGCGCCTAGCGGCATCAAACTCCGGTAAGACAGGCATCGGCCCATCGTGCGGGTCAATGGGATGACTTTAAAAAGACCATCACCTCCCTTCCAAAAATAGGAGTATAATCATACACAATAATTGGTCGCATAATCTTATAATTAAACGGCGACGCTTTATGCATGGGAGGGCATTCAGCGCGATGGCAAAAAGACAACACGGCGAAGAGCAGCCGTATTGGCCAGCTGGGCCGTTCAAACTCCGGCTTCCGCTGATCCATTATCGGTTAGAGCTGATCGAGGCGATACAGGCGCTGATCATATTCGTTGTCGCCTTGGGGATGATCCCGCTTCTCGAACGCTATCTCGGTCTGCCATATGAAGTGGCGCTGGCTTATGTTTTTGTCAGTGCGGTCGGGTTCCTGCTCCCAACTCTTTTAGGTGTACCCATGGTGCCAGGATGGATCACGCCGGCCATCCCAGTGGTCTTGCTTTTCCTCGGCAATTTTGAGCCCGGGCCAGAAGCGATTAAAGCCATGATCGCCTTGCAACTGATCGTGACGGCGATCTTTTTTCTCCTCGGCATTACCCGGTGGGGGTCAAAACTGGTCAGTGTCATTCCCGATTCCATGAAGGCTGGGATCCTCATGGGGGCGGGAATTGCTGCATTCACCGGCGAAATCGCTGAGGGCGGCCGCCTTGCCGCAACCCCGATATCTTTGACGATCGGCTTTGTGATTACCGCCTATATGCTGTTCTCTCAGTCTTTCCTGCGGATGACCGAAACCCACAGATGGGCAAGAGTTTTATCAAGCTATGGAATGGTGCCAGGGGCCGTGGCGGCGATGGCGATTGGGTGGTGGATCGGCGAGTATCCCTTGCCGGAAGTGGAGTATGGGTTCACGCAACCCGCCTTTGGCGAGATGTGGAAATATCTCCCGTTCAGCATCGGGATGCCGGACGCGAATGTCTTTTTGCTCGCGGTGCCGACCGCCGTTATCGCCTATATTATTGCATTTGGCGATATCATTGTCGGTAAGAGCGTTCTGGCGCGCGTGGATCATTTGCGGCCAGATGAAGACATTGAAGTCGATGTCGATCGCGTGCATTTGGTCACGGGGATCCGAAATCTGATCCATAGCTTTTTTGCCCCTTTTCCCGGCCTAGCAGGTCCACTGTTTACCGGCGTTATGGTGACCATTGCTGAACGCTATCGCTATGGCCGTCGCGCGATGGATTCGATTTATAGCGGCGCTGGAACATTTTACCTCGTCATTTGCTTGGCCCTGTTTATCTTGCCGCTGGTCACCCTGTTCCGGCCTGTTTTGCCCATTGCTTTATCGATTACTTTGCTTGTCACGGGGTATTTGTGCATCAGCGTCGCGGCGGATGAAGTGAAGAACAGCACCCAAATGGGCGTTGCTGGCACCATGGGCGTCGTGCTCGCGACGTACGGCGCCGCCTGGGGCTTGGTTGCTGGATTGATCTTGTATCTGCTTTTGGAATGGCGCGCGACTCCGAAGCAAGTCGAGGCCGCCAGCCCGGAAACGCAAGCGACAGAAGCAACGGATGTGGCACAAAAGACCTAAAGCGTAGTGACCCGATTCGTGACCGCCGCGGGACCCTCCCCGATGGATTGCAAGACCACGGTTGCGTGGTTGCCCAGCTCAATTGGATGCCCATTTTAGGGCGCTTGGTGGCCGGTCCAGCGCGTTCTATGCGCATACATTTTAATGCGAGGCTGACACAATCTTGGCGGAAAACGACCATGAAAAGAGCTAGCCGCCAGGTCAGATTGAGCGCAAACTTGCGTCAGAGCAGCAATAGGAAATCCCAATGATAAGACGAAGCCTCGCAATCGGTGTCGCCGCGTTTTGCTTGAGCAATTGTTCGCCAAGCGATCCCAATCAAATTGACTCAGAGACGGGCTCCGACCCACGCTCATGGGACCAAGTCTTGTCGGAAAGTGGCCTTGCGGCCGCTGAAGCGAGGCTGGAAACATCAGAGGCCTCTGCGGCAACGGCCTTTCGGCTGGGCGGCGTCCGGTTCTTGCGCGCTGTCGAACATATCCTGCAAGTGCGCTACGCGAATTATAGCGGGGCGCTCCCGCTTATACCGGGCATGCGAAACGAATTGCCGGCCAATCCAGAGAGCCGTTTCGATCCTGCTTTTCTCGAAAATGCCGTTTCCGGGGCGCTCGAGCATCTTGCAAACGCCGAATCCGCGCTCGGTCCCGCGATTGATGGATCGTTTGAAGCCGACGTCCCATTCGATGCGATTTGGTTTGATATCAACGATAATGGCGTCAGAGAGGAATGGGAGAGCCTTGAGGCACTGATGACCAGTCTTGGCACGGCGCCGGACGAGTCGTTTGGCGGTCTTATTCGTTTTGACACGGCCGACGCAGAATGGCTTGCGGCCTATGTGCATGTCCTTTCGGCGGCGTCAGAACTGGTTCTTTCTTTAGATCCCACGCCTGCCGTTCGCCGTGTGTACGAGGGGCGATCGCAATTGGCGGAGCTCGGTGCGCCAAGCAGTATTGGTTTCTTAAATGACGAATTCTTAGACATCGCCGCGGCGACGCTTTTGACCTTACGAGGACAGCCCGACCGCACGCGCACGCGCGCGGCGCACGCCCACTTCAAAGCGATGATTGAACACAACAAAGCATTCTGGACGGAAGTGAACCAAGAAACCGATGACACGCTTGAATGGTTACCCAATCCAAGCCAGACCTCGGCGTTCGGCCTCACAATCCCTGCCGAAATGGCAGAAAGCTGGCAAGACGTTCTGACTGAAATCGACGCGATTTTAGAAGGTGAAAAGCTCGTCCCATTCTTCCGAATGGGCGTAGCTCAAGCGGAGGATGAAAATGGGCAGGGGATTGGTTTGAACTTGAAAAAGCTGCTCCAAGAGCCGGGCGATATGGATCCGATTATGTGGATCCAAGGCGCCGCCGCCATGCCTTATCTCGAGACAGGAGCGCTCGCCGACGCACAAGCCTGGGCGCAGTTCGAACAGCTCACGCGCGGCAACGGATTGGTCTTCGCCATGCTGCTCAACTGATCAATTTTTTGAGCGTAGCGACGTTGCGGATGGCGCGTCCAAATTGGAGATCAGGCACCGGCGGTCTTCGTCTCCGGCGCGCTGACAGAATCAGTGGAATTCGATCTTATGATCGGCCAAAAAAGCTGTTCCGCTGTGCTCGTATCGGGGAGATTTTCAACGCCCATCTGATCAGGGTAACGGCGCGTGATTTTCGCCGTACCGAACAGAACGTCCCAAAAGAACAGCAAATTTCCGAAATTCCCTTTATAATTGGTCACCCCATCATCAGCGAATTTTCCGTGGTGCGCGCTATGCGTGGCGGGCGTCGAAATCGTCCGCTCGACGACCCACATGATCGGGGACAGCCAGGTGATTTTGTAGAGAGGCGCGTCCCAACGGACATCGCTATGCGCGCCGATGATCACCAGCATTTTTACGACAATATAGCCCGCATATACCCAACCAAGCCCGAAATAGATCAGCGCGCCGGAAAACCATAGACCTGGCATCATCGCATAGTAGAAGAGATTGTTCCGATAAACGATACGGACGGACAAGTATTCAGCATTGTGATGCGGGCGATGCAGTTTGTATAGCCAAGGTATCGTGTGCGACAGGCGATGCCACCAGTACTGTGTCAGGTCATCAAAAACCAAGAACAAAGCAATCGCTGCGATGATTGGGATCCCAGACAGCGCCCCTGCGGCGTCGGGCATAATCAAACTCGCTACGAAGCCACCGCCCAATAATGCCAGTGGCTGCGTCACGCCAATCAGGGTGATGGTGCTGACAATTTCGACGATTGTATCGCTTCGGGTTTGTCCGCTTTTCTGAAAGAAGCCTGTATGAATGGCTTCCAAAATCGCGAAACCGACGAAGATGGACAAGATGAGCAGCTTTTCCATGTGACCTACCTCTAAAAACGTTTCAGCACATAAACGCAGCGCATATGCATTGAATGCTAAATATTTTGCATTTAAGGTCAGAAAAATGGAACCGATCGCCAATCAGGCCCTCTTACCGCTGCTCTCGGAAGACGTTCGCAATACGGTGATCAATGCCGGCGTGACGAAGCGGTTTCAGACCGAACAGGTCATTCACCAACGCGGTGACGGTATGCCGGGGCTTTCGATCATTCTCGTTGGGCGCGTTCGCTTCGGGATTTATACACAGCGCGGCGCATACATTCAAACCGGCGTCTTGGGCGCTGGTCATTGTTTCGGCGAGGCGACACTTTTTGCGAAAACGCCGCGTGCGTATGATGCGGATGCTCTTGGCGAAACCGAGATTTGCGACATCAGCCAAGCGCGATTCGAAGCGTTGGTTGAGCAGTCTCCAGAGATCTCCAAAGCGCTTCTCGTGACGCTGACGACCCGGCTTTATGAGGCGCTTGAGTTTGCAGATGACCTTCGCGCATTGTCCGCGGAAGATCGGATTGTAAAACTGCTCATCCGCTTGAGTGCATCCGGAGGTTTTGACGACGGCGTGCTCCCGGTGCGGCAAACCGACATCGCTTATGCGTTGGGATTGTCGCGTGTTCACGTCGGTGCCGCGCTCAAGAAACTCCAAGAACGAGGTGTCCTAAAACTTGGTTATCGAGAAATCGTCTTGAGAGCACGCGACGCGAATATCCGTTTATGACCACGGCAAGCGCTATCTCAGAAGGTGTGCCGCTCTGACCTCGGCCCGCCGCCCTGGCGTCGGAAGTGCTCCCGCTCTATGGCGAACACATAAAGCGGCTCGACAAAGCCGCTTTGCTTGCGATTGACGGTGCCGCATTGACCCTTCTCAGAAAAGGCCGGCGCCACTAGCAAATTTCGGGCACTTTGGTGAGCGGCGAGACCCTGAGAATGCGTTCATACCCTAATCCCTGACTCAATGGATCAGGGACCGGCTGTTCGCCTGGAAGTGTTTCAACGACGATACAGCTCAATGGCGCATCAGGGCCAAGCGTAACGTCATCTAAGAGCGCCGTAATTTCGGGCGCAGACCAGCCAGTATAGCCCGTGCCGCGACGCATTTCTTGATCACTATAAATCGGCCTCAGGCGTGACGGTTCAAAGCCACGACGGTCAAATTCTAGCCTTCGGTGACCTAAAAGCAGGTTGCGCATATCCCGCGCATCAGCTTGGACCGTTTGGACGTAGAGCATGGCCCAAAGCTCCGTCTTAGGTGGATACGGCTGGACCGATTGCCCTTGCTGGATCGGATCAGCAAAGCGCGCGCTGACAATTAAGCGCTGCATATCTCGATTGACCCCGCAGACGAGGGCCGGCGGCGCGTGCTGTATTCCAGAAACGTGTAGCGGACGTCCGAAGCGACCCTGCGCCGTACTCCAAATGTCGGCATGCCCGGCGCGGAACTCATATTTGAAAAAGCCGAACATCTCGGGTGAATTTCGCGTCATCCCTGGCGGTATCGGCAATAGGAAATGGCGTGGACTGTCTGTGGGTAAGAGTTCGATCATCGCGCCAAGGCCTGACCTATCGTCGCCTTGGCCAGGCACAATTTGGCGTAGATATTCCGGATCAATCGGCAAAGGCGGTGTCCCGAGGCTCGGGTCACCGGTTAAGTCTCCTGTCAGGACGGGATCTGGGCTGGACGCGAGCATGCGCGAATAAAAACGATCATTCGGATCATTGGGCGGCTCATCGAACTCCAACCAGACCATCCGTGTTCGCTCATGCGTTTCCGAATAGTCCGACGCGCGTTCAAATGGCGAAAGCGCAATTCCGGCGGATACGATTTTTGGAACTTGCCGAGGCGGGATCGATACCGGCAAAGTCAAGTCCGTCAAAAGTGGATCGGGGAGGGGAACGGGATCGCTATGAAACTCAGGGACCGCTTTATAGGCAAGGATGCTGGGTTGCGGAAAAGCACCTGCTTCTGGCTGTTGATCGATCACATCTAAGAAAATTAAATCTGTGTCGCCCGGTTGTAAGGCAATGTGGCTTTCGTGACCGGCGCTCTGGCGCCATTTTACACGGCCGACGGTTTCGCCATCTCGCTCAATCCGCAAAGACTTCAAACCATCCCAGGTAAGATCCCGCTCAATTGAAACCATAACGGCCACCAACCAGCGATCGCAAACTTCCGAGACGGTCGCAAAGCGTACCGAAGCACCATCTGGTCCGATCACAGCGTTCAAGTTTGGATGAATACCAAACATAACCCGTTTGCCAGGTATCGCTCTAAGGGCTGTGTCTTTATAATTCAGGTTTAAAGACGCAGCGAGGCGAGCAATCGGGTTTTGCGGTGCTTCATCGCTCAGTCCAGACGCGCGTTTGGCTTCTGCAGCTGCGGGGCTGAAGGACTCCGCAGGTTGCAAATACAAGCCCTCTGCCAACCATCCTCGCGGGAGCGCTGTGAGATTGGTTTCCTTCTTGGCCCATTTTCGCAGCGGAATTGTGGTTGTTTGACCCCGGCGCACATCATCCGCGCCGAAATAATCTGCCTTTTCTGAACAAAGCGGTGTGAGCGATAAACGGATCGCGCGCGACGTCGGGAGCAAAACCCCACCCGTCGTCGGGGCGGCAAGGTCGCGAATATAAGCAACGTCTTTCCAGGAGATGCCGAGATTTAGTTTGCCATTCGCGTCGAACGCGCGCTCGACGGTGTACAAGTGCTCATATGCCGCCTCGCCGGTCTCTGGATCAGTGTCCGGCCGAAGCACGTCGACCTTGACCTCGAGCAGGTCGACATCAGGATCTAACAGCCCAGGTGGACGACCCTCTGCGATTGCCACTGGCACATCCGCTTCAATCTCGGCCGCAAGGCCGCCGGCAATTAAGCATGCAGGATAGCTCAATCGCGGCTTGGTAATCGTCAGTTTCTTGGGCGGGTCAATAGGATCCGCTTTGACGGGTGGAAACGGACTGATTTTGGCTCCGCCGGGCCGGACATAACGGAGCATTCTCGCTGAGAATATGGGTTGCGCGCCGGGGTTTCGATGTGACTCGGTTATCGCGGGGCCACCACCTGTGATATCCCGTAGTCGGACCCGCCAGTCATAGCGTTTGCCGTATCGAAGGGCCACGGATGGCTCGAGCCCCATGATCGGACCGTCTTCGACTTCGCCGCCCATCACCAAGTCGGTGAGGGAGTCTTCGCCAACGATCGGGCGTCCATCCCAGCTTGCAAAAAAGGAGGGCAACCACGAATTCGGACCCGTTTCTCCAACAAACTTATTGGGCCCAATTTCAATTGGAAAAGCTTCCTGCGACTCGCCGAAATCCATCGCGCCAATGGCAATTTTCGCAGTCGCCAAATTCAGCGAACCCCAATCGCTTTGGCCGGTTTCGCGGGTGTCTAAAAAGAAACCTTGCACGCCCATCGGCGCTTCCAATGCGGACGGACTTATCTGACGATTGTACCAATTGACGATCTGTTCATCATCCCAACCGAGGAAAAACCCTTGATCCAATCCGGGGCGCTCAGCGCCTTCGCCGCCATCCTCTTGGAGCGGATCTGCGAACCGTGGTTGTGCGCCATAGACCTCCTTCGCAAAACCATCATCATATCGAGTCGCTTCTGCGAAAATCGGATCATAACCCGGTGCCAGAGTGTCGGCGACGGGGAACAGAACCGATGTAAACAGCGGGCGCGCGGAAGACATAGCCGGAATTCTCGCTGCGTAGGTTCGGATCGCGCCGGGTGTCGCCATCAGGCTCGCCCACGGGCCACCGGTTTTGGGGGTCACATAGATCCAGCCGCCCTTTTTCTGGACATCCTCTGGCAATGGCACTTGCAGGGAGCGAACCAAGCCGGACTCTTCGGCTATCAGGGGCTGTTTCATCACGCTCGCAAACACCATCCCCCAGGAAATCCGGGGTTCGACGGGCTTGATTGAAGTGCCCTCCGGTGGGACCGCTTTGAGCGCGCAATGATAGGTGTCGTCGGTGAGTAAGAATGGGTTTCGTCCTTGCGAATAGCCCGTCGCATCTCGGTAAGCGGGCGGCGCATATTTCATCACGCGCATATCCGCTCTACGAGGATCTATTGGCCCGATGCTATTATCGACTTCAAACTCTGTCTCTAGCGTTTTGAACAGCTGCTCAGCCTGCACCGGCACGGGATAACCGATGTCGCTTTCTAGGGCGGCCACGCTGGTCGTGGTCGGCATGATCGCAAAATCTGCGACGACATGGACGGTAAAATCAAATGCCGTGAGCGCAAAGGCAGGCTCGCCGGACCCCGGAGACAGATTGGGATTGGTCTGTGGGGCCACCAAAAGCCGCACAAACAAGTCTGTCCCGTCCCAGCGTTGCAGAAAGGGTGAGAGCGCGAGACGGGCGGCTGGTGACGTCATGGCGCATACCTCGCAGTGTTTGAACGATCATAAAACGGGGAGCGAACGGACAAGCTAAACATCATAGGACCTCCGGGCACTCTTCGATCGGAAGCGGACCGCGCGTGACGCCGACACTTCTGGTTTCAAGATCCACTGAAAAACTGAAGAGGAAACCAACTGTGATATCGAGCGACACCTGCAGTTTGTTGATGGTGTATACGGTCTCGTCCGGTAGGTCTTTCCGGTGAGTCAGCCTGACGCCGAGTCCTTCGATGCGAAGTGTGACAGAAACGATTGGGAAGTAACTGAGATTGGCTTTGAGGATAAAGCCGGCGCCCCAGCCATACAAATTGTCTCCGAAGACCAAGTGGAAGGCGACCGCAAACATGCCCTTGATTTTTAGGGCCTTGGAGACTTTCCAAACCCAAGCAAACCCGAAACCAAATGTGAGTTCGACAATGGTTCCGTCATCTTTGAAAAGGGAGATGCCGAGTTTGATAATCGCGACAACGTAAAGGCCCGGCACGCTTTGGATCGCAAACATCGGTGCCCCGGAGAAGATCACCTTTGTTTTCTTATTTTTCAGCTCGCCATCGTAAACTGCGAACACTTCCAAATACGTATCAGAGAAAATGATAATCGGCGTCGGCGAAACCATGGGGATCTGAAGGGCGTCACCTGAAACTAGGCCTGTCGCGGGATCAAAGTTTAGCAGCGGAAAGCGGCCTCCGACATATAGCTTGAAGCCGTTTTCCATTCTGGCATCTAAATTGTTTGGGAGCCCTAGATCTTCTAACAGCGTCAGGAAGTCTTGAACGATTTCGAGCGGTCCCCCTAGCGCGACGCGGGTGTTTTCAAAGCGAGAGTCGGGTTCGCCGTCGGAGATGATATCGAGGGTCGACGTAACCAGATCGCCCATCGCGGAATTTGCTGAGATTTGCTGAACTTGTGTGATGGAGAATCTCCAAGGCACAAGGTCACGCGTATCGAGCTCATAGGTGACTTCAGAATTGCTGTAGTCTTGAGCATCAACGACCGTCCCGGCGGTGGAGACCGTACGGCGACCGATTCCAGATGGAAACTGACCTGGTCCGTCGAGGTGGAATGAGCCATCCGTGCGGGCTTCAAGCGCAAAATCTGCGTTCGGGAAGGGGATGCAATCAATTTGCGCCGGAAACACACTTGTCGCGCGCGCCAGACCAAACACATCAGCAATGACGGGCCTTTGGTCAGACACAATTCTGTTCGGATTCAAAGGCTCAATGACCGGGCGTCGATAGAACGCCCGCTGCATGCCCATAGAGTGGAGAATCCCAAAATCCGTTCCCGGCATTGCGGTCAGCAAGTCTTCAGGGGCCGCAAATCGGTAGGGATGAGACGTCGCTGCCCCTGCGGCGCCCTCTCGAATAATCGGCAGCCCTGTTTCCTGGTCGACAGGATTGGGTTCTCCCGCAGGGTCATTTGCAGCAAGGATGGACCATTCCCCGCCACCTGGGAACACCAAACTGCCCCACGCGGCCATTGCGAACTCGCTTCCGGATGCGCCCACGCCGATGCGCTGCAGGCGCATTTTGTGATTGCCGTTTGCAATTTTGATCATCGCATCGACACCGCCGCCCATCGGGCCGACCTGTTCGATCAGGTCCTGATACGTTGTCGGTGTGAAGCTTGGTCCGGATGCGGATAATCTGACATAGCCAAGGTGACGCTTGACGGGTGCGGTTTCACTGCGACCATCAAGGCGTAAATCGCCTTGAAAGTAGACAGCGACGAACACTTGTCCGTCGGCGGTTACGCGTTGACCTGTTTCCTGAATGTTTTCGACATTGGTAATGCTGCGAACCACACCAGGGTGGGTGACGACCCCGCTTCCTGGGAGATCATAGGCACCATCCCCCGCGGCGACCCAGCCGCTATCGCTTCTTCCGACAATCGCGTCCGCTTTGCGCTTCAGGGTGACGGTTCGCACAACGGGCACGCCATACGGCAGCAAAATGGAACGGACCTGTACAATCTCACGCGCAATCCGACCAACCGGTACATCAAATGTGACTTTGTCGACTTGCGTCAGCGCGTTTTTCGGATTGATCCACCGGCTGAAGACACTTTCCCCATAACCCGAAAGCCCAATGCGCGTGAGTGGGACAAGCGCATCAGCGGATGACGCGCCAAGGTTGGTGTTAAAAATGGTCGTGACGCTATCGCCAAGCACGCTCCTCATAGGGCCGATCCCATTGGCGGGGAGCGCTATGGGAAGCTGAACGACATGTCCGGGCATCGCAGGTGTTTGATCGGCTGCGAGTGTGCGGTCTTCAGCGGATAAATTGAGTTGCGGGGCGCCTTCTAAGTCTTGCGCCGTGGGCCGAGATTCAGAAATGATCGTGCCGCGTTGGGACGCTGTGGGAGAAGATAGTCTCGCCTGCGCGAGCATTCCAAAAGGCAACGTAAACCGAGCCGTCGCTCTGCTTCGTCCAGCGTTTTCAGGGCTGTTGAGAATTTTATCGTAAATAGGACCTGGGGCAATTGCCACATTTCCGTCATCGGGAATTTCGATGACCGACGGCACGCCTGAATTCAGAAAGACGACTTGATCTGGAAAAGCTATCGCGTCCCCTGGATCGGGCGGAAGCGCAACCACAGGCTCCCACTGCACCGCCGGCAGCATTACCAGGACGGCATAGTCGCTATCGACCTCCAAAGACAGATTTGAGATCGCGATCGGTTGATCTGGAGCTGTCGCGCTTTCAGCTGAGCTGGCGATTTCACGCCGGGCTGCCGCATTCGGACGCAGAGCGACGCCGAGCTGTCCTGCGGCGCTCGAAACATCCAGCAGCATGAGCTTTGGAACGGTTTCAAATGTAAGGGATGTTCCAAGGGCCTTCCGCCAGGACGTGTCGTCCACCGAGTCTGCTATTTTCGCCGATCCTGTATCGGCGCCAATGCGGGTCGAGGGGCTGTCTTTCGGGCTGATCAGGCGCGGAAGCTCGGGCTGGTTGAGCAGCAGCATCTCCAACTCACGCTCCGCGTCATTAAAGCTGAGGCGCGAAACAAGCCAACTGGATCCGCGATGCTTACGCGTTGTAAACAGTGGAGTATTAGACGCATAAGGATCCGGCAGCGTCGGCACAATTGTGTCTAACGGGAAGAACGACCATAAGCGTGCTGATTTGAGATCGGTCTGGTCCAGTTCCCCAAGAAGCATTGCAAATACCGGTTCATTTGCGCGGCAAAGGGCGTTTTTGATGGAGAAACACTTGCGTCGCTCTTGATGAAAAACCGTTCCAAATATGGCCAAGAAGCGACCGGACGTGTTTCGGCTTAAGATCACCAATGCCGTCGGAAGCAGCAGGGGAACGCGGTCGCCCGCGACGTCCCGGGGCAGATCGGGGCGGATATCAACCTTGGCGCTGAAGACCACTGTCTCCTGGCCGTCCGCTTGCGCGAAATACCGCAATTCGCCCCGTGACGAGCGATCAATGTCCGCTCGACCATGATTGCTCTCAGAGCCGAAACGTCGAGATGTTATTGACCCCAAATGTTCAGCGGATTCTGCCGTTAATGCGATACGCTCATGGTCAAGCATGAGGATTGAGGGCCCTAGGTCATCAGAACTTGGTTCTGACTCCAGGCGCGCCGTCAATCCGGCGTCCAATTCCAGCATCATCGCGCCCACGCCGCTGGCATTGCCCATCTGAGAGGGGTCGATCACAGCTGTGGATAGAGCCAACCCACCGCCAATGATTGGGGCCGTGCCATCCAAGTCCAGGTCTGTTCCAATCGCTTGGCCGACATCCAGCGTATCCGCTTGCACAGCCATCGGGATGAGAAGGCGATTGAAGCCCGGATAGTACCGCGCGGGTGCGCTCGCGGCGGCAAAGTCGATGCTTTGACCGAACAGGTTGATCGAGGCATCGCTTACAGCGCTTATACTGCTACCCGCACGCGTAATCTCAATTTTGAGTTTTTTAGGGGGGACAAAGGCGCTTGCCCGGACATCCGCGCCCGGGTCGTCGGGAGTCAAATCCGTGGGCGCTGCATCTGGCGGATCAAGCTCGATTTCGATGCTGCAACTGACATTTGTGGGAATGATGACTTCGTCGCCGATCACCGAAATGGACTCTGAGAAGGTCAGATTTCCGGCGGCAATTTTAACGCCGCAAAAGCGATCGACAGCTGTGTCGTCAAAGAGGTGAGCGGCAACCCAAAGACTTCCCTTGGCGAGTTTATGTTTGGTGCTTGCGGCATTTTGAATGGTATTGATGAATTGCGCGTGCGGGACGCTCAGAAAAGGTGTCCCGCCTTGTGCTCGAACGAACCGCACCTGGCGCACGCGCCGAAAAATATGCAACCAGATTTCACGCCCGAGACCGTCCCATACCGGCCCGATGACCGCGGCTTCTTCCAAACCTCTTGTCCAGGCGGGCATACCTTGCGCCAGCTGCGAGCTGAGGATTGGGGCGCGCCGGATCGCAATCAAAGCGTCTTGCGATGTTTGCAAAATGAGGTCGCCATCCGGTGCATTGACCGCAGACAGGCCCTCATTCTTCAGAGCCGCTAGCGCCTTGTAATTCTTCTCACTGGGTGTGGATACCTGCTTCAAACTGTCCAGAAGGCTGGCAACGTTCGTTGAAAGATCGTCCCTTTCGAACGCCTCACTCAACGTGTTTTGGGTTATTTCTTCGAAGACATCATCAGCAATAAAATCTAAATTTAGATTATCTGTAAGTGAGTTTAAAGACACCGCAAATACCCCTCTTATACTCGGGCGTATCATATCAAGATCGAATTTTATAGAATTTTTAATTAAATTAATTTGAATTGCTGTGGGCTGGAATTTGTTCTATCGTGAGGATTGGTTTTTCAAGAAATTCAACTCTGCACACTCCAAGATCTCTGGCGATATCTTGGAATAGCAGGACGTATCCTGGTCCATCAGCGCCTGCGAGGTCGCTTGAGGTGGGTCAGGGAGGACGGATCGGCCATCCGAAGAAAACGCTGCGCATCGCCCCCAACGCGGTGATGCGACGCATCTCGCGTTCGCAACGGGCATGGTTACAAACGGACATGACCATGCCGCATAACCTTGATGCCATCCCGAACTGGATGATTGCCCAACTTGTGAGGGCGGGGGTGGACCGTAAGTCTGCTTTCAAATGGCCGATACTTGTCACAGGTTCGGATCAAACGGGTGTATCGGGCCGCGTCGTCGTTTTGCGACGTTTCGATCCGGAGACCCATATCGCAACGATTTATACGGATAGGCGGTCAACCAAAGTGCAGCAACTGCGCGCAAACAAACACGCCGAACTGGTGTTTTTTGACCCAAAGCGCATGCTCCAAGTTCGGATACGCGGCCTTGCCCGCGTATATCTGGATGGACCAAAACGAGAGACCGCCTTTCTTACGCTTTCCGATCGAAATGCGTCTGACTATTCCACCCTCCTGGCCCCTGGGGTAGAGCTGCCGCAATTCCAACCTGAGCGAGATCTTCGGCACGCGAAAGACAATTTTGCCATAATCGATGTCGAAGCCGAAGTGTTGGATGTTTTGTCGCTCGAAAGAGCAGGGCATCGTCGCGCAAAAATCATACGAGCCAACGGCGCCTTGCAAGCCCATTGGGTTACGCCATAGCAAATGCGGACGCCTATGACGCGCGAACATCGATGTCCCGCAATTCGCGATTGAGTCCGGCGCCATACGCGGCGGATCGATCGGAGTAACCCGCTATCAGCAGGGTCTAAAGACGCTTCGTGTTCCGCGCTGCGTCTCTCGGGCGCGCACCAACTCTACCCCCGCATGGGTTATGCGGCCCCGCGCATCCAGCGTCCCATTATCCGTTGCCATCCACTCTGCGTCGATCGATCCGTGGCCATACGGTGTGGACTCGATTTGCGTGATTTCATGTCGCGTTTCGATCTAGGGGCTCTGAACCATGATTGTTCAACCGCTTAAAGCTATTCCCCTATTATGGCGTTCGCATATTATTGGGTGATGGTTCGGTAGGGCTTTTGAAAGATATGAAAGAGATCCCTCGACCGGCATAGCATTGCTTACAGGCGACTCGCTTTTTCAAGCCTCAGAGGAATGGCTTCGACAATACGGGACCTTTTCCAACATAGGCCTCGGTTTCCGCGGCACCGATCAAAAAGTGCGCAACATCGGCGCGCGAAATGATCCCATTCTTCATGTCGCGGATTTCGGTTGCGACATCGTAATGCTCTGTCTTGCGACCATTTGTGAGCACGCCTGGCCGAACAAGGGTCCAGCGCAAATCGCTTGCTTTGATGATTTCTTCCTGCCGTGACTTGTCTGCATAGGCCCGGCCGAACACCGCGTTGAAGGGCAGTTTTTGGAGCGGCGAAATGGCTGCACGACTGTCCCCGGCGCCAAAGCCTGTCACGGCAATCAGCCGATCGACTTGGGTTGCCGACATGGCCTCGACAACAGCTTTTGTCGCCTCTGAGAATAAATCAATCTGACCAAAGAGCATGTTCGCATCAAACGGCACACCGAGGGTCATGATGACCGCATCGTGCCCGGCAACCGCATCTTTCAGCGCGCTGGCATCACGCGCATTGCCGTCAAGCTGGGTGAGCTGTTCATGCTTCACTTTCATCTGCGACGCCGAACGGGCGAACGCCGTCACCTTATGTCCCCGGGCGAGGCCCTCCCGCACAGTCGCAAGACCTATGCCTTTGCTGGCGCCTATGATCAGTAAGTTTGCCATTCTCTCCTCACCGCGTTTGCAGCAGCACGTCCTCTTGCGCGCACCCACCGAAAACGTCCGCCATTTCGCAGAAGCGTTTATGCGTCTAAGGCGGTTTGCTCCTTTTCCTCGTAGCGCTTTTGCATGATCCTCTGCAGCGTGCGGCGATGCATATTGAGCACACGCGCGGTTTGAGAAACGTTCCGATCATTCTTCTCAAACACGGATTTGATGTATTCCCAGCGAATCTCATTCGGATCAGACGGCGCGACGGGGGCGTCCGGGACCGCATCTGGTGCCGCGAGAAGAGAGTTGACGATATCCTCTATGTCCGCAGGTTTCGATAGTACATTCTGCGCGCCAGCTTTCACCGCTGCGACAACACTTGGCAGCTCACCATATCCGGTGAGAATGACGGCATGCGCGTCCGGCCTGTGATCCGCCAATGTTTCGATCACAGTTGTCCCGACCCCGTCGTCTAGCCGCAGGTCAATAACCGCAAAAGCCGGAGGATTGTGTTCCGCGATCGTGACGGCATCGCGTACGCAGCTGGCGGTCGAAACGACAAAGCCTTGACGCACCAGCGCAGTCGCAAGCCGCTCCCGAAACACAGGATCATCATCGACCACTAAGCAGGACCTGTCAGCCAGATCTCGAATGCATTTCATCGGTTTTTGTGCGCTGTATTCATTCATCTTTATCTGCCATTTTGGGATTTAGCGTCGCTTCCGCTGCACACGATCAAGCGGGCCCGCGGCGCGACCATCTGGAATTGCGTCTTGTCATTTGTTTTAGCCCACAGGCCTCTTTGAGTTTGATCGATTATCTATTGGGATCGGAACAAGTTGCGGTTGCATCGACCAGGACAGCGATTTGACGATGAGACTGCGCTTCGCCAAAGCTCGCGCCAGTTCGATCTGTCCGGCTCGTTTGAACGCTTTCGCCTGCTGTACGAGTGACCATGCCAGATGGCGATAAGACTGCCGTGTTTGCATAAGGAACTCCCTTTTTGTATGGCATACGAGATAGGAAAAGATCTGGATGTATCAGGAGCCATTCGGTCGCACGCGGCAGAATGTACCAGCTGCCTCTATTCCCCATGGCGGGCGATCCGCCGCCGCCATCTTTTTTAAGGACTCTGCCTGGTCTGTTAGGCTCTGCTTTGGTGCCAGCCGCAGATGCACGCGATGATCCGACGGCCTGAATTATCAGACGAAAGCGCTCAATTTTGACTTTCTCCCAGCAATACCGTCTTTGGTGGAATTGCCTTAAATTTTATCGGTGCTTTATGGATGCCTTGGCACAGCGGCACTTGCGCAAGAGGAGACTGAATAAGATGTTTCGACTATTGATATGCATGGCGATGTTCATCGCCTGCAGTCACGCGGTTCAGGCGGAAGAAACGCGCCTGGCGATTAGAGCGCTTTCGGGGGATGCGAAATTCATCGGCACTGGCATGTCGGGCATGGCCGTGACGGTCGAAGATGCGGACACAGGGGAAATTCTAGATACAGGCGTCACCCGCGGTGCGACGGGCAGTACGGATCGCATCATCCGCACGCCTCGCGAACGCTATGCGAGGCTCTCAGAAGACGGGGACGCCGTTTATGTTTCAACGCTAAACATTGACGCGCCACGCCGCATTAAGGTCACGGTACGCGGGCCAATCGCGCAACCGCAAGCGCTGGGCGAAGCGTCCTCCACGCGTTGGGTTCTACCCGGTAAGCACATTGAAGCCGGCGATGGTTGGCTGCTCGACGTTCCCGGGTTTGCCGTCGATATCATTGCGCCGTCCGCTTACACCTATGTCGATGACGATCCTGAGACGATGACGATTGTCGCGAACGTGATCATGATGTGCGGATGTCCGACGTCTCCCGGCGGTACATGGGATGCCAATGAAATCGAGGTGACAGCCCAGGTGCGCTATAATGGCGGCGAGGTGATGACGAGCGCAATGTCTCATACAGGGGAGCTAAGTCACTACGCTGTCGATGTCCCGTCCGTTCGGAAAGGCACGTACGAAATTCTTGTCACAGCATTTGACTCGCGTTCAGGCAATACGGGCGTCGATCGCGCGAGCTTTATTGTTCGCTAGTCAGATTTGGCTGTCGCAACGCGGAGTGCTTTAGCAGAACGCCAGGATGCGTCATAAGCGGGACGGCGTTTGTTTGAGCAATTGTCGAAACGCTGCGATCAGGACGGCAAACTCGTCTGCAAGCCAAACGAACCGCTGCCCCAAAACGCATTTTTGCTCCAGCGGCGGCGGTGTATCTCGCTGTGCAATTCGAAGACATCTGAATCATCTGCTTTCGATATCTGAGCCGTTCCGTCGGTAAACTCCATTCGCCATCTCGCATCCCTGCGGTGCGCGGGCCATTCAGGCCCGCTTGGTGACATTGGCACGCCCGACTTGGCGAAGGACGTGCAATAATCGGATATCATCTCCGCAAGCGCTGTATGCGCTTCAATGGGCGGACCAAAAGACGGCCAATTCGGCCAGGCCTTTAAATACTCATTGCCAATATTGTTGAAGACATAAGGCACAGCTGACCCGTGAAACGCGCCCAGCGTGCGTGCGGGATGATCTGGAGAAATCGCGTGGCGCGCATCGACGGACGTGGCATGCGAAAAGCGAAACAAGTATGCTGACGAATTGAGCCCCGCCATACTGCGTGCGAGGTATTCCATTTGCCACCCGTAGAAGGCATCGGTCAGCATTTGAAAGGGCGCGTCTTGAAACGCAGCTTCCGGATAGGTCTGCAAGACGCGGTCCGCCAAATCCTGAAAACGATCTAGAACACGGGCCCGGTATTGATCCGCACTTTTGGGCATGGGCCCGACCATCAAATCAATTAGGCTGGTCGCCTCATCCGTATTGGATCCGACGAGCACAGGCACGTCTGCTTGGTCACCGCGCTCGAAAACACGGTAGACCTCATCGGTGAGATAGTATCCATCGACGATCGGCATGTGCACCGGCTCAACATAGCCGAAGGTGCGCAGCACATTTTGCAGATCGCTTGCCCTTTTTGCCCGTAACGCGCTCAGCCTCGCGGCTTGCGCCTTGGTGGCAAATGCGTCCCCGAGCGCTTCGGCGGATGGTTGACCGCGATGGCTGGTTTCAAGGTAGCGCATCGGAAAAAAATGTGCGCCGCTGAGCATGATCGCTTTGTGAAACAGGCCGCGTGCGGGCGGAGACGCCATGAGCATGCTGACCGACCATGCGCCTGCCGATTCTCCAAAGACCGTCACATTCTCTGGATTGCCGCCGAATGCAGTAATGTTCTCCTGAACCCAGTGCAGCGCTGCAATTTGATCGCTCAAGGCATAATTGCCGGAACGACCTGTAGGTGATTCTTGAGACAATTCAGGATGAGCAAAAAAGCCAAACAGTCCCAGCCTGTAATTGATGCTGACGAGAACAGTGTTCTTGCGTGCAAGGGCTTCGCCATTGAACATCGGATTGGCGCCCGATCCCGTGATCAGGGCGCCGCCATGGATCCAGACCATCACAGGGAGATCCGCCCCCGCGCTGTCAGCTGGCGCCCAAACATTCAAGTATAAGCAGTCTTCGCTTATCGATGGCGCCGGGGAGGCGTAAACGCTCCTTTGGTCGTCTATATCATCCTGAATTGCGCTTGGTGCATCGTGCAGTGCACTGCGCCGACCGCTCCAGTCTGCAGGGGGCTCGGCTGTCCGCCATCTGCGCGCGCCGGTTGGCGGCATGGCGTATGGAATGCTTTTACACGCGACAACATCACCAGCCGGTCCAAGACGTTCCCCGAGCAGCGACCCGTTGCTTACGCTCACTTCAACAAATTGTCTGTCGTTCACCATCTGCGTTCCTCCGCTCGACGAGGTTTATTGTCTCTTTCGTTGGCGGCGTCCGGAAGCCTGGAAGGCCGGAAAGCCCTCAGGAAACCCGGCCGAGCCGGGCGCCCTTGCGATACAGAGCTGCCGCAATCGAAAGAATAGGGCGGTCAGCTCCCCCACGCATTCCGCGCTCAGTTAAAGTTCCAAATCGCCCTGACACCAAATGTTTGTGGGCGCAGTGTTCGCGTGTTGCTGAAGCTGCTTGTCGACGGGTTGATCGCAATGAAGTCGTCATTGTCGAGAAGGTTTTCGGCGTAAACGACCAGATCCCACTGATTTGTCGTCCAACCAGCGCTGACATTGACGTTTTCATATGATGATATCGTTGCGAAGGCGGGATTGGGCGCGATCACCCCCGGCAGGTTTGGAAAGCCATTTGGATATGACCCAACATGCTGAACATCGAGCCGCCCATAGATTTCTTGTCCCTGACTCAATGGCCAGGTGTATTGCAAAAATCCGGAGACCTGGACATCTGGCGAGGCGAGAGGCGAGCCAATAATGGCGCCGGATGTCAGCGCTTCCTGCTCTGTTAGCTCTACAATTTCTGCGTTTTGAAGCGTGAGGTTCAGTCCAAACTCAAGCTGATCGTTAGGGCGCGCGAGCAGCTCGCCTTCAAAACCATAGGACTCGGCTTTGCCGAGGTTGCCCACAAACGGGACACTGTCAGACGGGCGCGTCAAAGCGGCCTGAATGTCTTCCCAGGTAATGAAGTAGCCGACTAAGTTTGTGCTCAGCCGACCATCCATAAATGAGAGCTTGGCCCCAAGCTCATAATTCCAAAGACTGTCCGACTCCGCGATCAGCGGGATGACCGTCGGATCGCTTGGATCAACGGAGCTTACCCCACCATTTGCCAGTGCAGCCCCGTTCGGGTGCGGGCGCCGAAAGCCCTCTGAAGCACTTATGTAATAGGTTTGGTCGTCTGTCGGTTCCCAGGAGAGGACAAACTTTGTCGTTACATTGGACGTCTCGCCCGTGCTTAAGGATGCTGGGGCAACGGCCGCCGGTACCAGGTCGATATTGCCGCCCGCGAAAACCGCTCCGATAAAGGGCGCGATGGAGTCAAACCCGCGGCCGGTTAGAGTGTCGACGAATTCGGTCTCAGCATAGCGGGCGCCGACTGTCAGCGTGAGGTCTTGTGGTAGACTGTATGAGACCTCACCGAATGCAGCCACTTCGGAGTTTTCGAGAAGGGAAATTTCCTGGCTCAATGCCGTTCCTGGATTGATGCCGCTTATCGGCAATCCTGTGATGTTGAGGCCCTCGGCGAACGCGGTGAGGGTAAATGCGCCAGACTCATAATCGCTCTCGCGGTCCATATAGAAGCCGCCAATGACCCATTCCAGCGGCCCGTCGGTTTCTGAAACCAACCGCACCTCGTGCGCGAAGGCGTCTTGGGACACTTCCTCGCCAAAGGCGAACCGCAGAACGCCCGTCAACACCTGATCGAGCGGAACAACCCAATCATTGTCCGTCTTGGCGTAGGTTGAAGAGCCCACCAGGGTTGCCCAGTCGAACTCATATTCTGCCGTCGCATTCAGACTGGTGACTTCAGCTACGATATCGACCGGCTGAAAAACCGCGGTTTTATTCGTCCCGAGCGAAGGTTGAAAAGCGCTCGTATCATCAAGTTCTGATGTTGAGTGCATGCCTAATAGAGTGAGCGTTAGGCGATCTGTGGGCCGTGCCCGCAAAGACAAGCGACCGCCCCAATCCAAGCTGGAATTCACGTCATCCTGTTCGAGGAATATATTGTCGATATAGCCATCCCGATCACGCAGGAATCCCGAGGCTCGGACACCGACTTTATCGTCGACCAGTGGAATATTGACCATAGCGTTGTAGCGGCGGCTCAATGCATCACCGTCGGTCAGACCGAAATCTACCCCGACGGAGGCGTCGAACTGTGAGAGGTCCGGCTTTGCCGAAATGATCCGGACAGCACCGGCCAGCGCCCCAGACCCAAACAGCGTTCCTTGAGGTCCACGCAAGACTTCGACACGCTCAACATCGTCGAGTAAAACATCCGGCGTGATGATCGAAAACGACGTGACCGGCACATCATCGAGATAGACCGCCACAGCCTTTTGTTCTCCGATACTGCTCGATGTCGTGCTTGTTGTGAGCCCCCGAATGGTAAACTTAGAGATCAGTTCAACCGGTTCGCTGAGGACAACCCCGGGCACCTGTGCGGCGAAGTCGCTGAAGTTTTCAATACCCTGGCGTTCAATTTCGGCCGGCGTAATCGCCGTCACGCTGAGCGGCGTGTCTTGAATGCTCGCTTCGCGCCGCGTTGCTGTGACAAACACGGTGTCTTGTCGTTGAACTTCATCTGTCTCCGGCGCGTCTTGGGCCAGTGCGGCCCCTTGCGCGCCAGATCCAAACACGAGGGCGGAGAATCCCGCCATCAGTGAGCGTGTGGTTCGATTGTTCATGCCTGTTTCCTCCCGGCGCGGCGCGCTTGCGCCTTTTTCCAGCGAGACAACAATCATCCCGCTCTCCGTGAGGTCACCTTGCAAACCTGTCCCTTGAAGCAGCACATCCAGCGCCTCTTCAAGCGAGTACTTTCCGTCTATCGCAGTCGTCTGAACAGTTCCGAGCTGATCCGTCTGGTACAATACTGAGCGTTTGGTTTGGAAAGAGAGTTCCCTGACGGCGTCGGCAATCGATTGTGCCCCTATGGCAAGTTCAAACTCTTCTTCAGCACAAGCCGCGGGTGCCATCACAACGCTGAGCGTCGCTATGCAGATCACTGCCGATGCTTTATTTAACACTCCGATTTATACTCCCGCGAGGATCAGTTTCTTATCTCTCTTCAAACGCCACAAGGCGGCCTCATTGGGGATGTTCCCCGGACCAAAAGAACCCGCTAATTATATTTCGATTTTTTTTGAGGTGTTGGTTTGTGGCAATTGATGAGGGTCATTTTGCGGTGTCCATCGGCACAGATGCGCCGCTCCATCCGCGATCCTGCATACATCGGGCGAGCTTTTATAGAATGGTGCATTTCAACCAGACCTATCCTCGCGTCCGGCGAATGCGCACATGCTTTTCGCTGACCTGCTCGACTTCTATCTCAAAGGCGAGCTCCAAGGCATCGAAAACGGCTTCGGTTTCACCGGTCCGGAAGATGCCGCCAAATTCTAATGCACCGAGATCTGGGTCTTCGATTTCGATCCGCATGTCCGTGTACCGATTGATTTCAGAAATGATGTCTTCGAGCGGGCGCTGCGTAAAATCGAGAATGCCATCTTGCCAGGCAAGCTCACTCGCAATTTCGCGGCTCGCGACATTGGCTAAGACGGATGTTTCCTTGCCGTCCTGCAACAAGATCTTCTGACCCGCCGCGAGTAGAACGGGTTCGCCAGCGCTTACGCTTTTGCGGGCTTCACCGTCCAAAGCGAGATCGTCTGTTGCCCATTGATCCGTTGAAAACTCTGTGTTTGCGGGCGCGAATGCGACACGTCCGTCAGACACCGTCACGCTCAAATCGCCATCTGTCCACCGAACCGCGAACGCTGTTCCCACGGCTTCGACCAAGCGATCACCAACAAAGACGACGAACGGCTTCGATGGATCGTGAGCGACATCGAAAAACGCTTCGCCCCCCAGCAAATGAAGGCGCCGTTCGCGCGCGCTGAAATCAACTTCGAGCTGGCTGTTGGTGTTTAGCTTCACAACTGAGCCATCGGGCAAGCTTTGTTCTTCATACTCGCCGACGAGCGTGGCGAAGACCAAGGGCTCGGAGGGCAGGGGAGTGGACCCGATTCTGGAAAGTCCAATCACTGACAAACCGGCAATAAGCGCCGCTGCTGCGAGGGCCACCCGCGGACGCGCCCACCATGTTTTAGGCGTCGCAGATGAAACGGCCTGCCGACGCTCCGCGGCAGCGGCGTTTATAGATCCCGCCATTCCGGTCAGCACATTCGTTGCTTCCGAGAGCTTCGCCATTTTGCGGATCTCTTGATAATGGTGAGGGCTTCTGCCCATCCACTCTTTGAGTGCGGTGATATCCTCAGCGGACATCTCGCCCGTCTCGAGCTGCGCAATCCAGCTGAGCGCTTCGGTGGTGATGTCTGACGACGTCTTAGGCCACGAATCATGCGTCATAGAGATTGACCTCTTTTTCTGCTCATGACCTCGACTTTCTGGGCTGTGGAACGGGGCTTTGTTTGGTTGATTTGGACGCTTCGTCCTGAAGTCTGCGGGCCATAAACTCGCTGCATCGCTTCAGCCCAGCGACAACATGTTTTTCGGTCGTGCTGATCGAGATCCCGAGATCTCTCGAAATCTCTTGGTGAGAGTATCCATAGACTTTTTTCAGAACGAAAACTTTCTGGCATTGAGCTGGCAAGGTTGCGACGGCTTCAGCAAACAAAAGCATTTGCTGGCGACCATCAAGATGGTCCTCTAATGAGGGTTCATCTGAGATGTACTCTTGCTGACCAAAATCCTCTATAAAATCGACGATCGATCGCGATTTTTTTTCCAACTCCTTTTTTGCAACATTGCGCGCGATGCCAAACAAAAAGGCGCGCGGCTGCTCGATCTCGGTGGTCTTTTCAGCTCTCAGCGCCCGCAAGATCGTTTCTTGAGTGATATCTTCGATATCGTGCGTGTTTGATGTAAACCGCCGCAAGAAGCGTCTTAGGATCGACTCGTTTTCGCGAAACGCCTTGAGCATCGGGCTGGCAGATCGATTCTGCGCTTGTTTGTGTTGGCGATGCTTGATGACCATACCGCTCAATGATCTCGCTGCTGTCGCGCGGCCCTGTGCGGGGCGCGTCTGTCCGGCTGCGGTCTTTGAGCTTTGGGTCACACCCCCATTCGCTCTGGCGCCTGTGGCCGGATCTAGATTTCGCTTCTGTGATAGGTCGGCTGCTACGGCATGTCCAGCGCACGCCGCGCCTCGAGTTGGCGCTTGTGCTCGGCGGAGCGCCGGAGTGTCTTCGAAAGCGCGCCGACGCGCAGGTCGTTCAAGCAGCTCTTACGATCGATCGCAGAGCAGCTGCCTCGGCGCTTGACGCAGTGTTGCATTCATTCGGTTCCGAGCCGGGTTTCCCGTTTCTCTATTAGGTGTCATACGCTTTCACGGCGGTTGAGAAACAAGCGAAAACACTTTGTTTCTCGGTCCAGTAGAACAATCCCGATTGAGAAGAGTGGTGGGAAGCCCCAATGTCAGATGATCCGCTCGCCGATATTGTGAAGTCCATGGCGCTCACCGGCGCGGTTTTTCTCGAAGCCGAGTTTACCGCGCCCTGGGCGATTACGGCGCATGTGACCGAAGAGGATTGTCGACCTTTCTTGCCCATCCCTACGCGCGTGATTGCATTTCATGTGGTCACTGAGGGAGAGCTGATCGTTTCGACGGATGCACGTTCTGGCTATCGGAAGTCGTCCAGCGCAAGAGCCGGTGACGTCATCCTCATCCCGACAAATGCCGAGCACGTATTGGCCAGCGGTCTCGGGCACACGCTTGTCAGCGGCGATGATCTTTTACTTCCCGCTGAAGATGACGGCATGGTCCAGATCAGAGCGGGCGGCGGCGGCGCGGCGACAAGTCTTTGGTGCGGCTTCATGGCAAGTGACGCCGGTCAAAATATGATTCTCGACAATTTGCCGGACCTTATCGTTATTCAAATCGATGATTTTTCTACGAAGCGATGGATCGAAGCCTCGATCTCTATGGCATCGCGGCGAGACAATGCGGCAGCCTTACATTCCCGGAAAACGGTCGCTCAATTGTCAGAGCTTATGCTGCTTGAGGCATTGAGAAAGCACATGGCACAACAGGACGCCCCGATTGGATGGTGGGCGGCGATGGCAGACGCGCAGATTTCTCGCGCCATGTCTTTTATTCATTCCAACCTGTCGGCGGCATTGGCAACGTCCGACATCGCTGCGATCGCAGGGATGTCGCGATCCGCCTTCGTAACCCGATTTGGCGATCTGATGGGGGTGCCGCCCGGCGCCTATATCACCTCGCTTCGGGTTCACACGGCAAGAGAGTTACTATCGACGACCCAGCTCGGCTTACCAGGCATCGCCGCGCGCGTCGGGTACACGACGCCCGAAGCGTTTTCGAGGGCCTTTAAACGCGCGACGGGTGAGTCACCCGCCAGCTGGCGGACCCAAGCCCGGTCCTAATTTGATGCTGATTTGGCAGCCGGCAGACGTCATGTTGCGTCTGACGGGTGAACCATAAAGACCACGGACACTTCGCCGAGATAAGATCCACCCAGATCGTCCTGTTCGTAGAGCCGTGCGCGAACGCGGTTCTCGCCCGCGACGAGCAGGGCGCCGGTATGGTCCGCCAAGCGCGCAGCTCCAATCGAGCGGAAGGGGGGTTGATTGTCGATAGAGACGACGTCTTCATTCACGGTCAGCTCGACACTGCCGACATGGTCGTAAACGTGTTGGGGCAGTCTAAGCTCGAAATAGGTTTCACCATCCGGGAGCTGGTGCAGCATGCTGCCAGTTCGAACGGTCGCGAGCCAGCGGTCATTTTCGACGCTCAAAACATCCAGGCTGGCATCCTGAAGGGATGCAAAATCGCCGGCGCCATTCTCATTGTGTTTGTGATGCATATGATGATGGCTGACTTTGCTCGATCCATTCACATTGGTCAGCACGGGGGTCAGAAGATCGCCAAACGGGGTTCGGTCGACGCTGCCTGCGAGCGAAACACTGTTCTCATAAATCTGGCCCTCCGGTCCGAAAAAGCGCTCCGGCAGCTGTCCTCGGCCGCCCTCGAAGCCGCAGCTGCGCGCTTCGCGCACGCACCTTAAGATATCCTCATTGACCGCCGCGCTTGCTCCGAACATGTAATCTCCGTGCAAAGTCGACATCGGCGCGGCGCCGGCCATCGCATCTGAAGACAGGTAAGGGTCCGTCCCTGTTTCTTCGGCATCGAAGAACATAATGAATTGCGGTGTTGGGAACCGATAAGGATGGCTCAACGGACAGTCAACTTCATTGCCATCGCCAGGATAAGCGACATGGCTATTGACCTGGTTGGCGGCCTCCCCAGGCATGTCCCTATAAGACAAAATTGGCCGACCATCGCGCTGCCCATTCTCCGTGGCGACACAGGATGGAAAGGTGACATTCATCGCCAAGGCCTGCCAGCCATTGTGATCGCTAAAGCCCGCACGGATCAAGGAATCATTGAAATTCAAGGTATCCGCCGAGGCGAGCATGCCGAGGCCTTGCGGAATCTCCTGGACCAGATCGTAACGCATGCTCGGGCCACCAAACGTCTTGTAATAGATGAAGGTCTCTTCCGGCACGACGACCTCGTCCTGGTCGTTGAAAACCGCCGGAATCCACGCGCCAACGCGATAATCGACACCCCCTTCGCAAGAGCCTGATCCTGAACTTAAGATCGACTCTGACGTCGTGAACGCATCGGTGGCGGTATTGCCCCAGAACATATGAAGGTGGGCCAGACCCGGCCCATCCGGGAATATGATCGGGTCGTCATATGAGAAATGGCTGATCACGCAGTAGATTCGATTGCCGTGTGCATCGCGCGTGGTCACGGCTCCGACCTCATAAGGGCTGGCTTCATCCGTGCCATTGGTGAAGATGTATTTTTCTGCCGCGTCGGGATCGCCTGATCCGGGCGGCACCTGGTCCTCGACATATTCGATGCTCAAACGCTCAATGTGCGGATCTGCGGCAGCGGTCTCCTGACCAGAGATATGATATTCGCACATGCCGCCTGCGGATGGCGTCGAGGCGGTGAACTCGAACGGCTGCGTCGCGTCAAATTGATCCATCATCGGGCAATGTGCGCCACTGCTATCCGTCAATGCAAAGCTAACCTGGGTCGTTTCACTTGGCGTGTTTACGACGATCCTGATCGCGGATTCATATCCGCTCAAGCGGATCTGATCTGCCACACCTGACTCGATAATGAAGCCGGTAGCCGCGTTGAAAATGTCCACAGAGAAGGCCGCGGACACGGGCGGAGGGGTTACCGGGATGTCCCCGATCGGCGCGGCAGGGACGTCGCTTCCACCTGATCCACCACATGCAGAAAGGGACAAGGCCAGTATTCCGGTCCCGAAAATCGATAGCTTATTGTGCGGTCGCATGACGTCTTGTGGTCCCCGGTTTGTAACGCAGAATGGCATTGGGATTAGCACCAGAGTGCTGATCAGGAGTTGAAGCCATCCTCTGACCCGCATCTTATTTGTTAGCACCATGCTAAGCATAGCTACGTGGATTGGTGGTCCGTCCCTTGCGGCGATGCGTTGGAGGGCTGCAAGGCTTGCGCTGCGAGCGTATCGCATCACGCGCTAGTTGGATTTCGCACCATAATTCACCACGAATTCGCCGGGAATCTTGAAGCCGGATCCTTGTTGATAGTCTGAGATCGAGCTTAGGTATTCGCGTCTGACCTCGTCGCGCGTCGCCTCGTCGAAACGGCTATAGGCCAACGCGACAGGTCCGCCTATGAAGGCCGCATCAATCGCTGTTTTGGCGTCAGGATATGGTAGGTCGCAGGATAGTCGATGTGTCTCGACCGTTGCGAAGCCCGCGTTTTTCATTTCCGCGGCCAAGATATTAGACGTTCCGAGATGAAAGAACGTGGGACAGACGGACGAGTGCACGCGGGCATCAACGATGGGGAATATCTCCGCCCATCCGCAATTCTTGCGCGCGCCCCAAACCGCAAATACCGCCCGACCGCCGGGCTTTAACACCCGAAAGGCCTCACGCAACGCAGCCGACGGCTCCGGACAATACATCAGCCCGAGCGCGCACGTGACCAAGTCAAAGCTGTCATCCTCAAACTCAGACAAATTTTCCGCGTCAGCGCGCATGGTGATAACTTGGTCCAGCCCGCGCTCACGGCTCACACCCCGTGTGTGCTCGACCATGCGATCAGACAGATCGGTGGCGACGACCTGCCCCGCGGACCCAACCGCATCCGCCAAGGGCACCGTGACCAAGCCCGTGCCACAGGCGAGATCCAAAACACGTTCGCCCGTCTGGACGTCGCAAAGGGCCAGCAATTTCTCCTGCGCCGGTGCCAAGCTGTTTTTCCAGCCCGTCTCATAATGTTCGCAGGCCTTGTCCCAGCCGTATCGTTGAATTCGGATTTGAAACCGCGCATTCATCACTGGGCTCCGTCTTGTGGTTGGATCAGTTTGATCTCGACTTGGATCGGCGACGTGCATTGCACCAACGTCATCAACGGGCTGTATTTGAGCGAGGTCTCGATCAGCGCATTCAGCGCGACCGGCGCTTCGGACGATACCACTTGGATGAACAGTCGGCCGGCACCAAAGCCAGGTGAAATGGCGTCATCCAAACCCAGCTCACCGCGTGCATCCACGTCAGCCTCGAAGCGGACATCGACATGTATGACATCCACGTCAGAGCGAATGGCCCAACTCTTAATGCCAATGGCGACACAGCTCGCCATAGCGCATCGCAGCAGCGTACCGGGCGATGGACCGCGCGCGTCGCCGCCCATGGCCTTTGGAACATCGGTCAAGATTTCGAAGTCTTTGGCGTTTGCTTGACACGTCATCCCTGCCTCCAGGGTTGCGGATGCGACATGCGTGCGCTGACCAAATTCGGGACGTTCTGATAGGACCTTGATCGTGCGGTCCAATGCGGTCTTGGGCGTTTTATCTGGTTGCATATTTGGCTCCCTATATCGGTCATGCCACCCGTCGGGATGGGTATTTGAGGTAAGAGTGAAGGTGCGATGACAGGGCGCGGGCATCGTCTCCGGCGCCGTCAATAAAGCTCGATTTTCGTTTGCGCATAAAAGGCAGGCCCATGGCGTAAACGCCGGGAGCATCGACAATGCCGCCCGTGTGTCGCAATCGATCGCGGCGATCGAATACAGGCAAATCAAGCCAGCTATAGTCTGCCCGAAATCCCGTCGCCCAGATCAGAGTCTTGATCCCGGAGTCCTTGAGATTGATCTGCAGCCTCGGCGCATCAGGAATGCGGGTCGCGTTTGGGAACGGTTCGACAGGCAAGTCACGGGTCAATCCCGAAGCCTCGATCCAATCGTCCAGCGCGCGCAACAGCCGGTTCATCTTCAGATCCGCCAAGCGACAGACATTCGGCAAGGATCCGGAGAAATAAGCGATCTGGTCGCGAAACCCAGCCAGCCGCCCGACGATCGTCACCCCTTCAGATTGCAATCGATTAAGATCCAGCGTGGCTCGCTCTGGAGACCCAATGAGCTGCATGGAAGGTAAGGCGCGCACGCGGTTCAAATCGTCGACGCTTTCAAGGCCTTCATCAAACAGACCGCAAGCATCCATATGCCAGAGAATGTCGCGGCCACGATAGATGCGCGGCAATCGGACATGTTCGCCGACCGACAAGACGACCTGATGTCCGGCATCGTTAAGCTCTTGGGCCAATTGCACGCCGCTGGCAGAGGCGCCAACAATCAAGACGCCGCCCGGTTCAAGATCGCTCGGGCGCTTATAGTCTTTGACGGTCATCGCTTTGAGATGGCGCGGTACAGGTGCGTCAAAGCGGGGAATGATGGCTTCCGTCATCCCGCCATTGGCGAGCACCAGCGTTGGACAGAGCCAGTCGCCTCGATCTGTCTGTATCCGATAGTTTGATCCCTCCGCAACGACTGACAAAACCGTCGTGCCGGTTTCGACAGGCGCGTGAATATGGGCGGCATAGCGATCCAGAAAGCCGATCGTTTCGGGCATGGTTCGATACCCATCTGGGTCGTTCTCAGGCTCGGAAAATCCAGGCAGCCGGCTTTGCCAATTGGGGGTCAGCAGCCGCAGTGAGTCCCAACGATCCGCCCGCCAGGAGTGCGCGACTTGTCCGCGCTCCAGGATGACATGGTCAATCTGTTTGTCTTGTAGTTGATGACTCATGGCCAAGCCGGATTGACCGGCACCAATAATCACGGTTGTGACCTTATTCATGATGAAACCTCAGTGGAAATTGCAGCGGCAATTCTTGTCGGGGCGTGCTTGAAGCGATCATCCACACGGACACGAGGAGGAGGGGGTAAAGCCCAGATCTTCGCTTGACCGGCAGATGATCGCATAGCCAGGGCTGAAGCAGTGGCGCGCAGAGACTTTGACACCGCCCGATCGCCAATCGCGTCTCGGCTCAGCGGGAGGAAACCCGTTTGAGCCGATCAGCAATCGATGAGAACGGTCGGGTCATCTGCAAATTCAGCCCATGGCTATTCCGGAGTGACCCTAGCGAACCGTGACATTCACAAGAGTTGGATTGGTCATGATATCGAACACAGCCGAACGCTTTTGCGATTGCGCCAAGAGCGCTTCGATGTCTTCACGGCTCGCATCCGCGTCGATGTCATACGACACCCGAACAGCATTGAAGCCATTGCGAACACCGCTATCGATGCCGAGGATCCCGTGCAGGTTCATCTGACCTTCCACCACGGCCCGCACGGACCGAAGCTTGACGCCGCGATTTTCGGCGACGGAGGCAATACCGGCCGTCAGGCAGCCGGCAAGACCGCACAGGACAAGTTCAACCGGCGTGGGCGCGGCATCCGGCGCCGCAAATACTTCGGGATGATCGGATTCAATCGTGAAGGTCTGTGACCGCGACTGCGCTTCGCCAAGACCGAAGAAGCCACTCATCTGCATCTTTGTATGGACACCGCCGACCCATTCACTAGTGGCCGCGAAGGTGAAATTTGCCGCCTCGGGTGAGCTTTCGAGCGCGTCTCGTGCTTCTAAGATCGCGGTGACATTGACACCATTGATTTGTTGTTTTGCTGATTCCGTTTCTAACATGGGTTGACCTTTCTGGGAGGTTTGGAGGCGACAGTGATATCGAACCGCTTTCACGGTTCGAGGATTGACATGGACCGGCGTCGCCGTGACCAGCGCCATGCGAAGCTGCGTGTTAAGCGCGCGAACGCGCCAAGCATTGACGTTCTAAAACGGGATTGGCCGCCCCCGCGCCGGATCTCCGCCCCTGTTTGAATGACGGAGAGTCGCGCCTGGATTGCAGCAAACATAACTGTTCGGGATGTATAGACATAGCTCGATTACCTGGTTGATGTTCTGAAACCCTGAATACGGTCGCAGGCCCACGCCCGGAATGTCCGAACCGCCAGGATTCTTGATCAAGCCGCCAATTCTGTCTCTCGGCATGCGCGTTGTGGGCTCGGATTGTACGCTGGTGCGGCCTGTGTGGTGATCGCTTTCGCTGACACCAATTTTTGCCGATTATGAGGGCGAGGGTTTTGATTCAATCCGCTCAAATTCCAAGCCGTGACGAGGCGCTCGCACGGCGGCCTTGCGGCTTACTTATGATGACAATTCCGGGCAGTCGTACTTCGACGCAATCGGCGTGGCAGGATTGATAAGAATCGGGCGAGTAGAGCAATGATGAAAAACTCGTCAAAATAGCATTTTCTTGATTGCCACTTCGCTTTGGTTGTATTGGGGCTATGCTGGAGGAGAAATCTGTTTTTCATCGCGTTGGTTCAGCGACGGGTCGGTCCGACTTGGAAAACGGTCCCGGTCTATGGGCGATTTCGTATCATAGCCGACCGACAGAGGCGTTGACGGAATCAGAGCTCGATCAACTCCTATTGCAGGCGCAGCTCAACAATCGACGCGATGAGATATCCGGCTTGCTTGTCGTCGGTGATAATGACTTTGTGCAATGGCTGGAAGGTGCGAAACCAGCTGTGCAAAACTTGATGGCCCGCATTTCCAGTGATCGTCGGCACGCAGACGTGACCCTGCTGGAAGCAGGTCCGATCAAGCGGAGACTATTTGGCGATTGGTCGATGTTGTTCGTCGATGAAATGCGACACGCGGATGTGCAGCTTTCACCGATGCTCGCCCGACCGTCTCATCTCATCTGGGACTTAAAGCATGGCGGTGATGTCGACACGGTGTTCTCAAAACTCGCCGATCGTTCACATCACGCGGATGCCGTGATCGAGCCGGTCCTCGGCGAGGTCGATGACAACTATATCCCGCGCGATGAGGCGCGTGGCGGGGCGATCAACCGACTTGTCCGCGCGCATATCGTTTCGACCTTGCGCAACAAAGTTATTCACTCCAATCGCGTCGAAGCGCCGCTTTTAGCGACCGCACTGGCCAAAGCTGCACTCAAACGAGACGTTCAAACCATTCGTTCAATTCTTGCTCGCGACATACCGGATGGTGTCGGCATGCTCGCTGGGCAGGTTTCGTTGATTGAAATGACAGAACGCCGCATGGGCAATATGTGGCAGGTCGATGAATGCACAGAAACAGATATTCTGCTGGCGCTGGTCGAGCTGATCAAGGCGCTGCGATCCCTACCGACGCGCGATGATCGTACGATCGACGCGGGGCTCACACCGACTCCTTCGGTGCTGGTGATTAGCCAGCCAGGGGAGCTGCATATGCTTCCGGCTTTGCTGGACGCGGAGGTTCTGACTCAACACGGTTGGACGACGACTTTGGAGTTCCCGCAGGATGACGGTGCTTTGAATGGCCTTGTCGAACAAAGCTGGTTTGATGCCGTCGATATTTCCCTTAGTGATGTTTTTCGGCGCAAGGATGACCTGCAACATGTCGCTGAGACCGTGGCGGCGATCCGCGCGCATTCCCGCAATCGGAAAATCGCCATTACCGTCGGCGGGCGCGCATTCCGCGGTGATGTCGGGAAACTTATGGACACCGGAGCGGATCGATTGGTCTTAACCGCAAATGATATCGAATGGGCGATCTCCGACGCCCTGCGGGCGCGCCGTTATTGAACGCTAGCGACCCTGTCGCGCAGGATTCGCCCTTTTAAGATGGAAGGATCAATCCTTGTTGCGTATCGTTGGCGCAATGCCATCTGATCGATCTCTAAATGTCTTGGAATTGCGAGCATTGTTAGCGGCCGAATCGCGCGTTGAAGCCGCGGTTTTGGTCACGATGCGCTCGGACACTCCCGCAGAGATGCGCGCACTGCTAACGCCGAACGAAGTTAAACGTGTCGATCGATTGAAGTGCCCGCTTCACCAACTGACCCTGCTAAAAAGCTTAACCGCGAGGCGCCTTTGGCTTTCCGATTACCTCGGCCTACCACGCGACTCTATAGGTCTCGAACATGATGGTTCGGGTGCCCCTTTATTGCGCGGAAGAGCGCCCGGTGAAGCTTCGTTTTCGCGGAGCAATGGGTGGTGCGCCATCGCGCTTGTGAAGGGCAAACGGGTGGGCATTGATGTCGAGACCGACCGAGCGTTAAATTGGTCCAGTATCCTTGATTACATTTCTGTATCGGAAGAGGCAGACTGTGTTCGTGAAACCGTACGAAAGGAAGGCTCTTTGGCCTCGTTCTTTCGCGTTTGGTGCAGCAAAGAAGCTGTGCTGAAAGCCATGGGGGCAGGATTCAGAGCGGGACCAAAAACGCTTTCGCTCCCTCGGGCTCTGATTGAAAGCGGTCAATCCGCCGAAGTCGCCTTGCCCGTCGGTACGGCGCAAGTCTCAGTGACCAGAATTGAGAAAATGACCGTCGCCTTAGCGACCGTTAGCGCTTAGGCAAGATCCCGCAATCGCACGCTCATTGTCTGCACTTCATAAACCCGCAAAGTGTCTGACCAAAGACTGCCGCGCGCTTCAATCAGGTAACCATCTGGTTCCGTTTCTACACGGACTAACTCAACAAGTGTCATGACCGATTTTGTTTCGGGGATCACCTGTCCGCGATAGGCCCACGAGATGGGCGACGTCTTCGCTAGGGTCTCTAAGTGCGGGGCCTTCATATCGTCAGCCAGTCCTTTGAGAAAGACAGCGCGTCCTAAAAGTTGGCAAAGGGCGTCGAGACCGAGTGAACCCGGCTGCACGGGATCTTGGAAGAAATGCGCTTTGAAGTACCACGCATATGGATCTACATCTTGGCGCCCACGGATCAAACCAAGCCCGGCTTCGCCGCCCTTTGGATCAAAATAGTCAACCGTGTCGATCATCTTCAGACGCCCCCGCGCCAGTTGCTGGGCCGCGTCAACATCGTCCACGTCTTGGTTGGGAAGCCCGAAAGCGACGTCAAAGACCTCAGAGGACGGCAATCCTGCTTGTCGATCCAATGCCGCCGCGGGAAAGAAGCCAAATTGCGTTGATAGGTCGAACACCGCTTGATTTGCTGCCCCACAGACTTGGACGTTGAATGTCACAATCGTTATCGATCCGACGCTAGAAAACGCGGTGAGCGTTGAAGAGACTGTCAGTCTCTCAGCATCTCTCTGAACTTCCCTATGCAAGGTCCCTTGGCCTTGAAGATTGCGAAACCGCAAATCGCCCGAAAGCGCAAAGCCGCAATGACTTGCGAGCCAGCCACAGGGCTGGAGGGCAATTTCGGAAAGCACTGCAAATGGCATTGTGTCATTCGCATTATCCGCGAAGAACCAATCCTCTCCCATAACATCGTATTCGGCGGTGACCGATGCGCCTTTGATGGCGTCTCCCGGCCGCGTTGTGACATTCATAATACGAGAGATCATGTGATAGGGCGGCTGCGGCAAACGCGGGACAATGCCTTGTGTATCAAATGGCGCATACATCACTCCAAAAGCCGCAGAGGGCGGACCGTTTGCACAATCGAGCAATGCTGCGTGATCGCCTCGGCTCTCATCCGCCGGGCCAAGCCAAAGCGGCGGCTCCGAGCGTCGCGGCGCAGGCCAATCCCGGCGCAAGCGGAGCCCGAAACGTGGACAGTAAAAGACCTTTTTCCCATCACTGCGGGCGAGCAGACTGGCATAAATCTCTGGCGTATCGCCATCTATGATCTCATCAATAAAAACCTCATACGTGAGATTATGATCCGTATCCGGAATGACTTGCCCGCGGCAGACGAATTTCGCGGTGTGACCCGGCATGGGTTCAAACACAAAGCCATCTCGATCTTTGGTCAGTCCGACCGCCACCGCATAAAACTCTAATGTTTGAACCGCCGCCTCAGCCATCAAGGTACCGGGCATACAGGGGTCATTGTGAAAGTGCCCATCATAGAACCAGGCGTCTTGTGGAACATGGGCTTTGGCTCTCAAATAACCCCGTCGCCAAGGGCCGCCCATTGGATCAAAATCCACTACTTCGTCTAAGAAATGCAAGCGTCCGTCTGGCAGATTGGCTGGTCGCGAATGCGCGGCCAGACGTTCAAATCCCGCTCCAAAGCACGCAAACCCATCGCCTTGTCGCCAAGCGGCGAGATCAGCGGCGCTGAAGCTGCGGCGAAGGCTTGCGCCGTTCGGAGAAAACAAGACCGGTTGCGCTGTGGGCGGCGCATCTTTAGCCGGATCCCAAATGACACCTTTCCCCGATGCTAGCTCGTCATCGGTGAAGAATCCCGCCTGTCCGTTGCGCACTGAGAAAACGCGCCGCTCGCTGACGCGACAATCATATTGGAAGAAGAACATGCGCACCCCGGCAAGGGTCGCATGACCCGTAATTTCAATCTGAAATTTTAACCGCTCTCCGGGCGCCGGTAAGCCGCCCTCATGAAAAACAATCTCACACCCCAAAAGACGATAGACGCGTTCGCTCTGATTCTTGAGATCCGCCCCCATCCATCCAATCAATGTCAGATCCGCTTGGCCGCATTCGATGAGCGGTCCAGGTCGGACTTTGCCATTGTGCAGATACCACGCATCCGGATCGAGATCGGTTTCTGTCCAGATGACACCGGTGCTCTCAATCGCGGCGTCGGCGTGAATTCCAGCGACGCGGTCAACCAATAGAAGAGGCGGTGCAGGCAACCGGACTTGGCGGTCAAACGGATCTTGTTTGACGAAATCGGGGCCGAACAAACCCGACATTTTCCCGCGTGTTGAGGCTTCCAAGGCCGGCCTGTCCCAAACCGGTCCCGTTGGCCATCTGAGTTTCAGGGACTGGGTGCCAGACACGACCTTTCGCGGTTGCGAGCCATCGCGCGCGGGTGGCGCAGGCAAGCGTTTGGGCCGCTGGGCAAGGGTCGTTATGGGTTTGCATATCTGTACGCTCTGGGCTGGCCGCGGCGCTGCAGCTGGAAACTCCGCCGCTCGAGGCGCGTCCGGCAGCTGTGGCGTCGGATAGGGGACTGGTCGTGTGACCGGAAAGGAGGGGCGCGGACCGCGTACAAGCTGCCGCGCGGCGCGTAAGGTGCGGTCGACATAGCGTATGTTTATGGAGCGGCCATCTGCATACAAAGCCGCGGCGAGTTCAGCGATTTGGCCAAGGTCTGAACGATCTATTCGATCAGTCGCGATCGCCATATGGGGTTTATCGTCCAAGATCGCGTGAACACTTTGTGTCAGCGTATCGCGCGGGCCGAGCTCCACGAAAGTTCGCACGCCATCTGCCCAAGCTTGTTGAATGGTTTTGGGAAACTCGACGGTGCTCAGTGCTTGTTGTGTGAGCATCTCCGCAACCCGTTCAGAGGTCGGCTCATAAGCGCCATGGATGGCATTGGCATAGACGCGAATATCTGGGTTTGGGTGCGTTTTTCGCGTGTGAAGGCGCCGCCATGTATCGGCAAAAGGACGCATGGCTTCGGCATGGACAATCAAGTGTTGGCTCATCTTAGCCGTGACGGCGTTTTGTCCGAGCGCGGCGCAAAGAGCACGGCAGACCTCAGCAGGCCCCCCAATCATACAGTCCATACGCGTATAGATGATTGTGATCTCAGTCCCCGGGAAGTCGGCGAGTTGATCTCGAACCTGTTCAATTGGGGCTTGGACCCGCCAATTGGTCCAATCTGAAGGAACGTTTGGCCCCCAAGATGACTGCGCAGTCTCAAACGCACCTCCCAAATGACGCTCATACATGGCGGCTTCTGAAATCTCGTTGAGTAAGCCGCCAGGATCTTTCCATAGGCCAAAAGCGAACAGGGCACTGCTCTCGCCGAGCGAAAGCCCAAGCGCCGCATCAGGTTTTAAACCGAGCTTGTCTAAAAGCAGGATCGCATGTGCCTGACTAATGAGCGTTCCAGTACACAATTGTTCGAACTCGGTGAGGCTCGACTTAGCCAGCAGTTCCACAATTTCACGAGCCTTTTCAGTCTCGCCTAGACGTTTGGCGACGTCTGGAAAGGCGGCTAGAAACCCGCGCCCCATTCTTGGATAAACGGCTGCGGATCCGGTAAACATGAAGGCGAGCTCGCCCTTCGCAGCGCCTTCGCCAAAGTGAATGCCTTCTCCCTGAGGGTGCCGGTCTTCCAATAGAGCTGTCGCAGCCGTTTGAAGTCGGTGAGCATGGGTCGTTTCATTCGGGCTGGAAATGGCAATTCGGAAACGGCCACTGCCACCGCTGGAAGCTTCCGTAACGCGCTTGGCAAGCGCTTTTTTGGTCTTTGCGGACGCCCAAAACAGGTGCGGCGGTGGGCGCATGGTTTCTGGGGAAGACGGCGCGCGTTTCGGCTGGATGTTGAGATGGGCGGGCATACTGAACGCGCTTGCAGGCGTGCCGACCTGCATGCTCGACGCTTCATCTACAAGGGCCGGATGCGCCCCGGATTCGTTGACGTGAAGACCCTTCTCTCCTGCAAGGCTCAGCAAACCGATCTCAAAAATGCTTCTTGCGGCAGGCGCGTGACCATAGACCCGCTCAAGACTGGCCAGAGGAGGCATGTTCGGAGCTTGCCACTTCACCCTCGCGAGTGTGGCGATGACGTGATCACTTTTGGGGTCGGCCGCGCGTTTGAGAATGAGCGCTGCAGCCTGATCACCAACCTTGTCAAATGCTTCCATCATCGACAAAGCGTGCGCGCGGACAGGTTCGGATGAAAAATCGGCGGCTGCGACGATGGCCGCATCCAAGGTCCCAGCTTGGAGGGCACCGATCGCAGCATCCAGCGCCGCAAAACCTGACGCGGCGCCCGCCGACACCGCGAAACCCTGTCCACGAAAGTCGCGGCTATTGGTGACACGATTGGCCATCATATTCGCCATAGCGCCTAAAACAGCGGGCGCCTCAAGCGATGGGGCGACCCGATTTAAGATGTCGGGATCGTCCGCGCTGGCGCCGAACCGGCTCGTGAGGCGTTCCCGAAATAACCAGCGCGCGGAGTCAGATGCGCACTCCATCGCAACAAATATACCGGTGCGATCGTTGGGGAGTTCACCAACCTGCTCGAGGGCTTCATCGACAACGTCCAATATTGCAAGCTGCTGAGGTTCGGCCTGCATGAGGTCGTTTGGAGGGATGCGCATCTGTTTAGGATCCGCGCCAATCTCGCGTGTCGGCATTGATGGCTTGATCGGTGAATTGGTCAATCGGCGCAGCACGGCCTCGCCGCCGCGATCCATCCCTGCGCGCAGGCCAACCCCGCATAGACAGATCGCGGGCGGGCGTCTGGTCTTGCCAGTCTCTCTCGGAACCACATCATCACCCTCAAATTGCTCCAAGATCAGGTGAGCATTATTGCCGCCGAAGCCGAAATTGCTGATGGCGGCGCGGCGCGGCGCCGAACCGCGCTTCCACAGCGCCGGGTGTCGAAGCACCTCAAACGGCGCCGTGCGGGCTTCATCAATCAAAGTTCCATCAATCGGGGTCGGTGGCAGCGTCTCTGTCGCCATGGCTTTCGTAATCTTGAGCAGACTTGCGAGCCCGGCCGCCGTGATGAGGTGACCCATATTGCCTTTTAGAGACCCAATCTTGATCGCTTCTGCTGTCTGAAACACCTGCGCGGAAGCTCTCATTTCCGTGGCATCCCCAACCGCCGTACCGGTCGCATGGCATTCGAGGTAATCAATGCTGGCCGGCAACAGATTTGCCATCGCATAAGCTTTGTTCATCGCTTCGACTTGGCCGTCTACAGACGGCGCGAGATAGCCTTTGCGGCGTCCGTCATTTGTCAGGCCAATGCCGCGAATAATGCCGTGGACCTGATCTTCTGACGTGACGTCGCTCAGGCGTTTTAAGACAACGGCCACGGCACCTTCGGATGGGACCAATCCGTCAGCCCCCGAAATGAAAGGTCGTGATCGGCCAGTTGGGCTTAACGCATGCAACGCATCAAACCCAATGTGAAGAATGAGATTATCAGCTGCGTTGACACCCACCACAAGGGCACAGTCGATCTGATGCGATTGCAAACGCCGGCACCCAATTTCGAGCGCGTAAAGCGACGAAGCGCAAGCCGCGTCAAGCGCGTAGGCCGGGCCGCTTAGTTTGAGTTCTTGAGCGATCAAATACGCGGGAAGAGATGCATTCAAAACACTTTGCGGAGGTCGTGAGGATGTCCCATTTTCCCAAATGTCAGCCGCATAGGCGGCATGGGCCCGGCTCGGATAAGCGAGATTGGCGCAATATATTCCGGCGCGTCCTGGTTCAATATTCGGTTGCCTCGCTGCATCCCAAGCTTGCTTCGACGCCTCCAGCGACCATCGACAGACAGGGTCCAGATCATCTGGGTCGGATCTGCCGTCCTCAATCAAGGCGGACACGAATGTTCGGCCAGCGCGTGCCGCCTCACTTAAACCAAGCGCCTTCGCCGAAACATCTTTGTAGAGAATCGAATTCGCGCAAATATGTTTCCAGAGGGCTTCTGGCGTGCCAGCTTGCGGTAAGACGCAGCCTTGTCCAACGATCGCGATGGGTTCAAACTCTGCGCCATCCATCATGATTGCCAGCGATCACCAACCAATAGAGTCACAGCGTCGCGGTCGCCAAACAGTAAATGGCGCGCGAAAATTTCAGCGCCGTCCCGAAGACTGATGAGCGGTATGCCGCGGTCTTGAAAATGCGTGGTCAGCGTCTCGTCGACCATGCCACCCGCCCAAGGCCCCCAACAAAAGCTTTTGATCGTTATTTGCGCTTGCGTGTCATGCAAAAACTGCGCAACAGCGTTCAGCCAGGCATTCGCCGTGGCATAGTCGCACTGACCGAGATTGCCGAACACGGCTGCGGCCGATGAAAACAAACCGCAATATTGTAAAGCGGCGAGGTCCAACGCATCGAGCAAATGCAATAAACCGTCGACTTTTGGCGCAAAGACATGCGCCATATCGGCTTTGGTTTTTTGGCTCGCGAGCCGATCGGCCAGCACGCCGGCGCCATGTACGAGCCCCGTGATCGGCCCGTAAGTGTTCACCAAGTGCGTCACTTGTGCTCGCACCTGTTTGCCATCGGTCACGTCGAGTTGAACATATTGAGCGCTGATGCCTTCATCAGCGAGCACCTCCAGCGTGTTGCGGATTTCCTGACTGGCCAAGACCCCACGCGCCAATTTATCAATTTCGGTTGGACGAGGACGCTCGCCATTCGATTTCGCGCGCTCAGTCAGTGCGCGACGGACGGACTTTAAGTCGTCATAGACGGGAAGTCCCTCTGGCCAGGCCGTGAGTTCTGAGCGCCCTGCCAAAATCATCGTTCCGTGCTTGATCTGACGGGCAAGTTCAATTGCGCAAGCCGCGGTGATGCCTCGTCCTCCGCCGGTAATGAGCCAGGGTCCGCCCGCAGTCGGCGAAGGCCCAATTGGCAAGGGAAGGGACCTGTTCGATAGGGCCTCGGTTGTCAGCCTCTGCCCGACCAAAGTCGCATCTTGGGTATTCGCTAGAACCGCCCCAGCGATATCACCGGGGGAACTCTGAACGGAAACATCGATCGTTGAAATGTCTGCATCAGGCCATTCTTGGCGCAAGGTGCGGGACAATCCCTTTAAACCGGATAGCATTGATGGGTCGGCTTCATCGTGGCGCCCCAGCAATACTATGGGTACATTTTTCGATCTCAGAGTTCGACATTGCTCGAATGCCATCCAATGCCGCTCCAACACAGAGACATCCGCGGTGAGTCCCTCCGTGAGGACAATCAGATCTACGTCTTCATGTTCAATATGGGTCGCCTTTTTCGCGGCCAGTCCCTGGGCCTCGAACGCAGCGCTTAAGGCCTCGGCCAGTTTTGGGTTTGCAGTCGATATCGAAACGCTGGCGGCCGCTCTGCGTTTTGAAGCGCGGGAAATCGGCGCAGACGCAAATTGCCGAACGAGCGTGCGGTTGGTTGCGCCAGATACAGATCTTTCTTGGGGACGAAACGGGTGAGGCGTTGTCGTCTCGCCCCTTAGACGAAAAAATCCGCAATGGCCCTTATGCTTCTTAACTCACCGAGCGCTTCAGGATCGATCTCTGGCAAGTCAGGAAACCTTTCTTGCAATGAGGACAGGATCTCGACTTGCTTAATCGAGTCGACCCCGAGTTCGCCTTCTAAGTCCATATCCGGCTCAAGCATGTCGACGGGGTATCCCGTCTTTTCAGCGATCAGTTCCTGGACCACTTCCAAGCTCACACCCGCGTTTGCGGTCCCGTTCGAACGCGGCGCGTCGGGAACAGGAGACGTTTCGGGAAGGGAGGGTTGCGGAGCAGAATTGGCGTTGGTGTGTCCGCTGATCAGTTCAGCGATGGCACTAATTGTGCGCAACTCGACCAAGCGTTCGGGATCAATCTCAGGAAGGTCTGGGACCCGTTCACGGAGGGTTGAGAGAATTTCGACTTGCTTAATTGAATCGACACCGAGTTCCCCTTCAAGATCCAGTTCCGCCTCAAGCATATCCTCAGGATAACCCGTTTTTTCCGAAATGATCGACTTTACCAGCGCCTCTGCTCCGCCGTTTAGGTGTGCCAGTGGCGTCGCGGCGCTCGGTCGAGTTTCTGCGTGGGTTGGCGGTGCGGTCGTTTGGATCCTTGGCGACGGAATAGCAGCTGAAGGTAGGGTGGGCATCGCAGGGGCTTGGGGAAGATTTACGACCTCGGTTGATGGCGAAACACCCGTGATTTGCGACATCGCTGCAAAATAGGATTGGTGAGCTGACGTCAAAGCACGGATAAAGCTTGCATGGCTTTCAGTGAGCGCGACGGCTATCTGATCTTGATGGGTCAAAGAACGCAGATTGGCGCTCGCGGGGGGCAGGGACTCGTTTGAAGCGGTCATAGGGGTTCCTGTGCTTTTCTCGCCGTGCTCGGCAGTCTGTCTGTTTGTTGCGGCCATATTCGGGGGCGTACGCCCAGCCGCGCCTTGTTTGGGGGGATAGGGTTTGTTGTGATTGGCGCCAGATATCATAACGGCGTGCTTTGCAGGGGTGGCTTTGATCGGCTCGGGAGGCGTTTCAGCAAACAGTTCCGCTAAGTCGAGCTCGTGCCCAGATACGCAAAGCGCGCCGATTGCACTTAAGAAGTGAACGGTGGAATTGGTGGATTTGTGATCCAATGAAACAGCTTGGTGTGATCGCTCGCCCAGAATATGTCCGACGAGAGTCGTTAACACGCTGCCCGGGCCGACTTCGACGAACGTGCGGGCACCGTCTTGGTACATCGCCTCAACGATTTCCCTAAACCTCACAGGGTGAGCAAGCTGCGTCGCAATTTCATTTGCAAGCTTTGCCACCGGCACTTTGTAGGGCTCGGCGGTTCGATTCTCATATGTCGTCACTTTCGGCGACTTAAACCTCACTTTCGACAATGCTGTCTCGAATGGGGTGACGGCGCTCGAAACAACGGACGAATGGAACGCCGTTGCGACTGGCAAGAGCCGCGCCTTCAGGTCGTTTTGTTCGCAAAGGGCGCGGGCTGCATCGATGCCCTCTGCTGGGCCAGACAGAACGACCTGGTTGGGAGCATTGTCGTTCGCGAGAACGACACGCGCATCCAATTGCGCCAGAAGAGCTTTCATCGATGGCGCATCGGTCTGAACCGCCAGCATTTCGCCTTCGGTCTGGGCTGCGGCCGTTGCCATTGTCTGCCCGCGCACCGCCGCAACCTTCAGAGCGGTTTTTGCATCCATCACGCCAGCATAGTGAAGCGCGAGGATCTCCCCGAAACTATGACCGGCAACCATGTCGGCTCTAAAATTTGAAGCATCGAGTAATGCCAGTTGCGACAGGGCCGTCGCCGCGATGCTAGGCTGGGCATGTTGCATCTCGGTCAATCGAGCCGCGTTTTCAACGGCGTGTGTTTGGTCAAAGGGCGCCGGAGGAAAGCTTAGACGCTCGAGCTTCAGGTGTCGCACGCCGGCCTGCCCGGCTGCAGAGTCCCAGACCTGACGTGCTTTTGGGAATGCCATTGCGAGATCGGCGCCCATGTTCACATACTGACTGCCTTGGCCAGAAAAGAGGAACGCAACCTTTCCAAGCATCGGCGCCGTGCTACTGGCGGAGCACCCCGGCTTCAAAAGCGGCTTTCCCGATTCGAGATGATCAAGGATCGCTTTGGCTTTGGCTTTGAAGTCCTCAGGTGACGCAGCGGTGATCGAGATCCGAATGGGCGCGCTAAAATCGAAGGCTTCGTGGGACCGCGTCGCGAGCGCCGGCATGGCCTGCTCGGTTAATTGCGACTCAATTGTCTGGAGCGCGACGGATAGATCATCCAGACCGTTGGCGGAAAGCAAAAACAGCTCGCTCGGATTGGCTCGATATGGAGGCGCGCGGTTTGGCCCTGTATATTCCTCTAAAGTGACATGAAAGTTGCTGCCGCCAAACCCGAAAGAACTCACCGAAGCGCGGCGAAGTTTGCCAGGTGCTGAAACCCAAGGTCTTGCTTCGGTGTTTAAGTAGAAGGTTCCACCGTCTTCAATTGCGTCGGCTGGGTCCTCGACTTTGATCGTCGGCGGCAAGACTTTGCGGCTCAAGGCTTGAACGACTTTGATAAGACCCGCCGCGCCTGCGGCCGCTTTGGTGTGCCCGATTTGAGATTTTACCGAGCCAAGCGCGCACCAAGGCGCATCTGTGTTGGTCTTCGCAAATACGGCGTGCAGGCCGTCGAGCTCGGCCTTGTCGCCAGCTTTTGTGCCCGTCCCATGGCCTTCAACATAACCGACGGTCTCAGGCCCGTACCCGGCCTGTTCGTAGGCCCGCGAAAGCGCAGATGCTTGGCCTCGAGGAAGAGGGCTATAAATCGCGGTGCCCTTGCCATCGCTTGCACTGCCCAAGCCTCTGATCACCGCGTGGATTCGATTGCCGTCGCGCTCGGCATCCGAAAGACGCCTCAGAGCCAGCATACCGAGGCCTTCACCCAACATGGTCCCGTCGGCATCACTGGAATATGGACGGCAATCTCCCGTCGGCGACAATGCCGGTGTCTTCGAGAAACACATATACATCAAAATGTCGTTCAGGGCATCGACGCCGCCGGTCAGGACCATGTCGCTATCGCCCGCTCGCAGCTCGTGCAAAGCGATCTGCAAAGCCGATAGGCTCGACGCGCAAGCGGCATCGGTGACATAATTGCATCCGCCGAGGCCAAACCGATTCGCTATTCGACCGGCCACAACATTGCCGAGCAAACCCGGAAAAGTCGCTTCCTGCCAAGGTGCATATTGCGTGTCGATACGGTTCGATGCTGCTTGAACATCATCTTCAGAAAGACCAGCTTGCCGCATCGCTTCAAGCCAGACGGGTTTCTGCAATCGCCCTGCCATATGAGCTGTCAACTCTGTCGCTGAAGCGACACCTAAAACCACGCTTGTGCGGTCCTTGTTAAGCGCGGCGCCGGCATCGTTTTCGATGTCATCAAGCACCATCTTCGCGCCGATCAAAGCTAACATCTGCGCACTGTCCGTGCCTTGCATCGCTGCGGGAGGGAGACCGAACATCATCGGATTAAAGGCAATCGGCGCGATGAAACCGCCTCTGTTTCCATAGGTCTTGTCAGGAGCGCTCGGATTCGGATCGAAATAGTCTTCTGCCAGCCAGTGCGAGGGCGGAACCGGGCTAAGCAGGTCACGCCCTTCGAAAATATCCCGCCAAAACCCGGTCACGTCCCCGCGGCCCGGAAAAATAGCGCCCAACCCGATAATTGCGATAGGTTCTATGGTCGATTTCGGCATGTCATCGGTCTCTGAATCACAGGGGTTACGCAAATACTTGCGGCGTGTATTCGAACGCTTCTTCGCCGACCTCTAGGCCGCATGCTCTCAATTGCGCCGCTCGGGTGATTTGCGCGGCCCCTTCGAGCAGGTTCCAAGCAATCTGGCGCACAGTTCGGTTTTCAAGCGGTTCCAGGACCGTTCCGGCGGCCCATTCATTGAACGCGCCTTGCGCTGGACCGCACCAAATTTGGTAGTCTGAACGCCGGGCGAGATCACCTTCGCGCGCCCATTGCGCCGCCATAAAAAGATATCGGCGCGCCACCAGTGCAAGTTGTTTATTGCCATCGCGCGCGGCGCGTTCCGCTTCGAGCGGGTTCACGCGGTGGATATAGTCCCGCGTTTTTGCCCAAGCCTGATCGAAGGGTTCGCCCAAGACATTTTCCGTCCAGGTTTGGTCTTGCGGCGACAAAGTCTGGAACGACTTGCCCGCTCTATAGAAGCCATAGAGTTTCTGGCCGCGCATCGCGAAAAGCGTTCCGCGTTTCAACACCTGGACTTGGATGCCCTGCTCAAACATATCTGCGGCAGGGGCCATGGCAACATCGGCGGGTCCGGCCTGCGCCAATAACTGCCGAGCCGGTTCAGAAAGCCCTGACTCCTTCGTGGCCTGGTTGATGGATCCGGTGAGGACATAGGCGGCCCCCATATTGAACGCTGCGGCGACAGAATGCGGCGTAGCGATGCCGCCCGCCAGACCAATGCGCACCTGATCCAATGGCCAGTTTTGTGCGGCGCAGACACGCTTTCTGATGGCCCGAATAGACGCATAAAGAGGGCCTATCGATCGTCGATCGGTATGCCCCCCGCTGTCCGCCTCGGCTGTGATATCTTCAGCGACCGGAACACGCTGTGCCAGCGTGGCTTGCTCGGCATCAATCTGACCGGCCGCGACGAGATCTTGCAAAAGCGTCTCAGGCGCGGGCTTGATAAATTGCTCCGCAACTTCAGCGCGGGAGACTTTCGCGAAGACGTGAGTTTGCCGAGCGATGTCGCCGTTGGGGCGCCTCGAAAGGCCAGAGGCGCTAAACCGCACAATATCTGGCGACAGCTTCATATAGGCAGAGGCTGAAAGTCGCTGCACCTGATGCGCAAAAAACAGGTCTACAACGCGCGCTTCATAATCGGGTTGCTGCGGTGTGTGGATGAGATTAGCGCCCCACGCTTCGTCTTCGGGGGAGAGACCCGCTTTGATTTCTCGAAATCCGACTTCGATTTCCTCCGGGCGCAATCCCGCGCTGCCAAAGAACCCCACACACCCCGCGTTTACAGCTGAAATCACCATGGCAGGTGTGGCAATGCCGCGGGCCATTTCCCCAACCACATAGTTAAACCGGCTGCCATGCGTTACAGAGAAGGACGGATCGCCAAGCCACTCTGGAAACAGCGCTGGGACGGATGGGCGCTCTGCCCCCAAAACCGAGGGTCCGATAGGATGCGGCTGACGGAAATTTAGCGCGTCAATTTCACTTGGTGAAAGCATGGATTGGCGCCCGCGACAGATGCGATTTCGACCTCGCAGCGACCGCCGGACGTCAAGAAAAAGCAGATACTAAAACTAAGATTTGTACGTATCTATATTTTAGAATTACATGCAATACAAAAGAAGAATAATTTTCAATAGTATCTGATTTTGGTATCCGAACGCTAATCAAAGTTGTATTTTAATTCTAATGTGACCTTTTCTCGAGCAGGTTTTGCGGGTCAGGGCGCTTTCCCAGACAGAATCTGGCACTATTCGGAGAGAGCGGCATGGTGTGTTGGATAGCGTTTGGCCGGGCGATCATAAAGCACCGTCCTCACTGCGGAACTGCGATTGAGGCCATGCGCGCTCGGGATCTTTATGGGCCGAAGACGCACGACCCAAAAACTCCGCCATCATCCCGCCCGTACACAAAGGACGAGCGCTCGGCACGCCCAATTACCGTTCGGGCGATGCGGCTTTTGTAAAAAATTGACCCAAGGCACTCTGTGTGAAACAGCCTAACCGACTTTCAGCGAATTTAAGGATCATTGAGTCATGGCTGACCCGGCTTTACCGAGAGGCGCCCTTTCTTTCAGAGCCGCGGCCCTGATCGCTGGGTTTGGTCTTCTGGTGATGACGCTCTGCGCGCCGCCTGCGTTTTTCATTTTTTTGCCGCAGGGCGTCGTTCCTGAGGATGCCGCAGCGACGCTCGACTTACTTCGCGGCGACGGGGGGCGGCCCTACTTGATTGGCGCGTTTTTATTGTTCGCGACCTATTGTCTGGACCTCGTGGTCACCTGGGGCTTGTTCTGGTTGTTCAGACCCACGCAAGCGGCATTGGCGCAGTTCGTGGCCTGGTCACGATTGATCTACACAGCGCTTGCTTTTGCCGGATTGATGTTCACGTTTCAAGCCTATGACCTCGCGGTTTCTGACAATCTGGTGGCCGCAATCGGAATTGAGGCCTTGCAAGTGGAAGTTATGGTCAAGGCGGCGTCAGGAACCTCCATGACCGCTTTAGCACTTTTCTTTTTCGGCTTCCATTTGCTGATCGTTAGCGCCGCCCTTTGGCGCAACACGCGAACGCCAACTTGGTTGAGCCTTTTCGTCGGCTTGGCAGGCCTCTCCTATATTGTCCAATACGCGCTCGATTATCTATCTCCAGGCACACAGATCGAATGGTTGCTTCTACTCGCTTTGGGCGAACTGGTGTTTATGTTTTGGCTGCTAATAACGGGTTTTCGTTCGAGACAGACGGAGTGACGGATGATCGTGGTCTGCGTAAAGCTCGCCCAGACGCTCGCAAGAGGCGCCAGCTAAGCGGCCCAAAATCGCCCCTTAGTAGATGCGTTCGAACCTTGGCTCAGTCGTCGAAGGATGTGCCGAACAATGTGGTGTGCATGACTTTGTAAACGTCGGTATTGTCCATAAGCGGTGTGATCAGCTCACGATTGAACCCGGCGCCGCGCACAAGGATGCCGCCAGAGACATCACCGCCATCGGCGACAAAGCCAATCGCAAACGGCAGGGCGATACCGCGATTGTCCGCTGGGGCTGTGAAGAGCGCGGTTTCCAGTCCGTATTGACCGTGCACAAAAGGGCTCTCCTCCTCAACGGACACGACTTGAAGGCCGCCGGCATCGCTGTCTGCGGCGGTGATCAGCAAAGTGTCGCTGCGCGCGTTTACAAAATCGAGCATAATCCCAAAGGCTTCATCCGCACGGGCCAGCGCTTCAAGCGCGCCTGCGGCATTCCTGTCATTCGGAAAATTGTCAGTCGCTTCTTCCTCGACCACTACGAAAAATCCGTCTGGGTCTCGCGACACAATCGCCAAGGCCGCCGCCGTCATTTCGGCGACGGTTGGGGCATCGACGCTATAAGCGGGGAGATCCTTCGCCAAATTTATACCGATTGGATTATCGTTGAACGTATGATTATGGGCGAAGACGCCGAGCACCTTGCGCGTCTGTGTTAGGTCGAGCCCGAGCAATTCTTCACGCGTATAGACGATCGTATAGCCGAGCGAGTCTGCCAGCGTGATCAAGTTGGCCCCGTCGGTCCGTTCCCCCATGCCGTGACGCCCCTCAACGCCTTCGGGAAGTAGGTACTTTTCGCCGCCTCCGAGGATGACTTCCGCGCCGGCTTCAATGACCTGGCGCGCGATATGATCGACATCACCGCGGTCCTCACTCTCGCTTAGAAACACAGCGGTTCCAGGCTCGCCAATATGCCCGGTTTGAACCAGGGCGACGGCTTTGCCTGCCGCGAGTGCGTCTTGCGCGATCGATTGAGGCACCCCGGACGCAGCCGTGATCGTTTCGGTTCCATTCATACCAAAGCTATCGGCTTGCACTTTGACCCCGCGGCTATGGACCGTCGCGCCGCCATGCGATGTGGCGGTCAGACGATCCGCCATATGGCCGGTATAGACTCCAATCGCCGGAAGCTTATCCCAGTTCAGCTCGCCGTCTGGCCCCACCGTATGAATGCGCGCGGCGTTCCAATGGTTTACACCGGCGCCATCAGGATGAAAAAAGATGACATTGCCAGTTTGTGGCTCAGCCTTTGCGATGCCGGCCAGGGTCGTGAACGCGACCATAAGGCCGAGGGCTTTGATCATTTTGTGCATCGCGGGTCACTCCATTTATGTTTGATCGTTTTACGTCGGCGTATGCTTATTCGAGGTCTAAGGCACCCGCCACCGCACCCCAATCGACCAGTTTGAAATTCTGGTCCACGCCGCTGCGTGGATTGCCATCATCTTGCACGACCAACAAACCGTTCGGATATCCTGGCAACGGATTGGAAACGACATCAAGACCATCTGTGTGAGAGACGGCATCGATACGCCCATCCGCGCTTTCCGAGAGTGTGAAGATCCCGCGCGGTGCGTGCGGCGGCAATCGATCATAGACCACGAACCGATCCGCTTCTTGAGCCGATGCTACGATGTAACCGCCATTTTGAGCATAGTAGATGCTCACCCCTTCGACATCGGCGACGAGGCCATTGCTCGCGGCAATTGAGTCTACGACATATGGTTCGGCATTGGCATCCTGATAGGCATAGGCATAGAGCCCGAAGGTTTCTTCCCCGATGAAAATCAGGTCTTGGGTTTCGTCGAACACACAGCCTTCAAGCTGCGACGGCAGATTGATCGTGCTGACGCGCGTCGCGAATATCTCGGCATCTTTGCTTTGGTCGGCCCGCCAAAACTCGACCAGGCCATCCTTATAGGTGATGGCTGCAATCAGTCCGTCAGCGTCCTGACCCAGACAGACGCCATAGGGTTCGACGCTTTCGACAGGCGTATGTCCGATATGAAGGACCGGCGCGGCGATGTTGCGCGAGATGACAAACCATGTGAGCGCGCCGACTTCATCATTGCTCGCGACGGCATAGCGGCCGCGGATATCGACATTGTTGACCGCGCCAACGTCTAGGAATTGAATCTCCTCGCCCGTGAGACTGTAAACGTGAAGCCCCTCATCCTTATTCGTTCCGAGGATCAGAGACGGCTGATCTTGGCTATCGCTGACCCAAATGGCTGGATCATCTGCGCGATCCCCGACCCCGATCATTGGCGCTGTCTCTATCGTTGGTGGCACAGATTGGACTTGAAAGGGTAGGATTTCCGGCGGGCTCTCGCATGCGGCGAGACCAAGCAAGATGGAAGAAAACAGAGTTAAGCGAGTCATGAAGCGGGCTCCAAACGCATGAGAAGAAAGTGTCGGGACGGTATCGCACCGTCCCGAACCCGAGAAACGACCGATGGCCCGCCTTTAGAACGTGTAACGCGCACCAAGGATCCAACTCGTGCCGAACTCGTCATACTGCATCAAACGACGCTCATCGCCGAAATAATAGTATTCTGGTTCGTCTGTCAGGTTTTTGCCCTCTAGATAAATCTGGAAATTGTCATTGATATTGTATTTCGCCGACGCCTCAATCAGCGTGCGGCTATCAATGGTTCGGTCGAGCACTTCATCGCCTGGATCAGTATCGAAGAGCTCGTCCACGCTGTCGCCACGGAAATTCGCCGACACCCGCAAATCCCACGGTCCTCTATCGTATCCGAGCGCAATGTTCCAGACGGTGTCGGCTTGGTTGAGGAAGCGCACAACTCGGCCGTTCGGCAATGTGCTTTCGGAGTCTGTGAGCGTCAGGTTGGCTGAGACTAAGAAGCCCTCAAGCGCTGGATTGAGATCTTCAAGGCTCTGGACATAGTTAAACTCCGCCCCGAGCAGTTCGGTGCTTGGAACGTTGATAAATGTCGTGACTTCACCAATCTCGCCATTGGCGTCGCTACCATCCAACAAAGTCGTCGGCAGGAAGGACAGATCCACACTGCTTGGAACGTCATCGATGTCAAACTCGACACCATAAATCGCGTTTTCAATGTCTTTGTAGAACACGCCAAAAGACAAGACTGACAGTTCGGTTGGATAATACTCGATTGACAGGTCAAAATTGTCGGCTTCCAGCGGGTCGAGGTTTGGATTGCCAAGCTCCACTTCATCGCGATCGTCGTTCAGCACAGCGAATGGCGCCATTTCCCCAAAGCCCGGACGCACGAGTGACGCATAATAGGCCGCGCGCGCGATCAGTTTGTCATTGAACTCATGCTTCACGTTCACGCTTGGCAGAACATTGGTATAGTCATCCGACACATTACGGGTCGCAAACGAGCCGAAATCGAATTGCGTGGTATCGCCCGCATCCAAGAACTGGCCGGTTAGATCAACATCGGTCTGTTCAACACGGACGCCTGCAATCACCGTGGTCGCCCCGAGGCTGAAATTCCCGAGGAAATAGCCGGCGAGGATTTGCTCCTCAATCGTATAGTCTTCGATGGTGCTATCGATGACGCTGTCTTCTTGATTAAACGCATCCGCTGAGAACGTTCCGCGTAAAGCGGCGGTCAGGTTTGGATCGGGCCAGAATGGCTGCGGCACATTCAAACGCCAGTCTTCGATCAAATCCCCACCGACAAAATCCGCAAGATTGAGGCTATCGTCTTCCTCAAATGTGAGGTTCACATCACGGATTTTTTCCCGGTCGCGCAATTTGACTCCGGCTTTCCAGATGACAGGGACGTCGCCGACAAAACTCTCTTTGGCGACGTTGAACTTACCACTGATCTCGGTGTCTTCATTGGTTGTGAATTCGCGCTCAAATGTATCCAAGAAATAGTTGGCCGGATTGTAGGCGGCGGCGATGAACGCATCGCTCGCGACCAAGCGCGGGGTTTCAGCTGAGCTGTAATCAAGCGTTACGGCGCCGGGGGCGATGTCTTGAAGGTTTTCAGACCGGAAGGTGACATCGTGATTGTTGCTATCGTCCTCTTCGGCATAGGCATAGGAGACTTCATAATCGAAGCTCCACTCATTCCAATCGGTTTCACCACCGAGCGCATAGGTTTGGATGGTGCGAACCTCCTCGCGCAGGCGCACCTCGGCGTCGATTTCTTCGAGGAGGAAACTCGTCGAGGTCGGTGTGACAACATCATCGTCTTCGAAATCGTCAAAGCTGCGAAGCTCGAACTTATTGCGAACCTCGTCATCCTTGTACTCATTAAAGAGCGCGCGCAGATAAAGGTCGGTGTTCTCGCTCACGCGCCAATCGAAATTGGTGACGAGACCGAGGCGCTCACGGGTGAGATCGTACCAGCGGTTCTCAAAATCATCATTCGGGCTGAACAGACCTGTAGCCTCATCAATGCCAAACTCGCCGATTTCATTATTGTGCGCTTCAATCCGCAGGTCCTGATAGTTCAGCGACAGCGCAACCCCGAACACGTCATTGAAAACGTTTGAGTAGGTCAGCGTCGCTTTGGGTGAGATTTCCTCTGTAATCTCATTCCACTGACCCTCGACCTTTGCGCGGACGAACTGACCGTCCCGGTCAAACGCAGAAATGGTTTTCAGATTGATGATTCCGCCAAGGCTGTCGGCGTCAACATCCGGTGTCAGTGATTTCTGGACTTCAATTCCGTCGAGCAGATCAGACGGCACACCGTCCAGGAGCACACCGCGGCGGTCTTCCGGCGAGGGCGTGCGAACCCCGTTGATCGAGGCTGCGATAAGGTCTGTGTTGATCCCGCGGATCGATACATAGCGGCCCTCGCCTTGGTCGGTCACGATTGACAGGCCAGGGACGCGTTGCAGCGAATCAGCAACGGTCGTGTCCGGGAAATAGCCGAGTCCATCCGAATCGACGACGGAGATGATGCTGTCGGCAGCACGTTGTTGGTTGATCGCGCCAGCTTGCGCCGCCTTTGAGCCAACCACCAGGATATTGTCGAGATAGCGGACGTCTGAGCCCAACGTGAAATCGAGCTCTGCACCGGTTTCGGGAACGCTGATCGTTGATGTCACATTCGGCGCGCCGACATAAGACACGACCACAGTGTAGTCGCCCGCTGGCAGATTTGCGATGCGATATTCGCCAAATCGATCGGTGCTGGTAGACCGGTTTGTGCCGTCGATTGTGACAATCGCCCCTTGCAGCGGCGCGGTACCACTCACGTCTGTGACTTTACCACTCAAAACTTGCGCGGCAGCAAATGGTGCGAGCGCCGTCAGTAGGACTGTCGAAAGTGCGGTTCCAGATAAAAAACGAGTCATCAACCCCTCCATGAGACGGGCGGCAGATGCCTCTATCCGGCGACAACTCCATGACAGTTTCGCAATGCTTTATTGACGGATTTTTTGCGCTTTAGTGACACTTAGATCGTATACGGATCGTGTTATTGCTCCGGATTCTTGGTAAAATCTTATGCTTTATTGATTGCAGCGGGCGAATAGTTGGTCAGTAAAGAGACGAATTGCGATTACGTTCCAGAGTATGTGATTTTTGCCACGCGCTCTGCAAAGCGACAGCAATGACCATAAAGCGGCAAATCCGCGATGCGGACCGCAAGATCATGAAAGCGGATTGCTCTTGCGTCTTGGGTGATCAAGGCGTAGCGGAGCACGCGCCATAGCTCCGGTGATCATCATGCCAAACGTCGCTATCCTAACCCTCGATGGGTTCAATGAAATTGACAGCTTCGTTGCACTCAACATTTTAAACCGAGCCAATGGCGTTTCGGCGCATCTCTTTTCAACAAAGCCGCTTATAACTTCGCTGAATGGAGTGAGCGTTGAAACCAATAATGACTGGAGTCAATTTGCTCAGGCGGACGGCGTTATTGTCGGGAGCGGATCGCGCAGCAAGGACTTCGCGGCCGATCAGGATTTTCTAGATAATTTGCAACTTGCGCCTTCAGATCAATTCATAGGATCACAATGTTCGGGCGCCCTTATTCTCGCAGCGAAGGGTCTGTTATCAGGTATGGCGGTGAGCACCGATTCCGTCACGCGTCCTCATCTTGAGCCATACGATCTCCGACTTTCGGATCGGAGTTTTTCGAAATCCGGCAAAATCGCTACAGCGGGTGGGTGCCTCTCATCCATCTATCTCTCGGCCTGGATGATCACCGAACTCGTTGGTGAGAGCGAAGCGATCAGCGCCCTGCAACGAGTGGCTCCAATTGGAGAGGTCGATCGTTTCGTTGTGGATGTCTTGAGTATGATGGCACCCATTCGAGCCAGCTAAGCCTCTCACTCCAATACTTTTTGTTGAGCGGGGCAATTGGCACAGCTCTTAGGCTCATCGATCAGCTCATAGAGACGATCGTGATGCTAGGCGGCGCCAAATGCCTGGCGGGTCTCCGACAATGCTCTTGAAGGCCCGATTAAACGAAGCTTCGGAGCGATAGCCAACGCGCTCCGCAATCGCTTCGATGGGCAGATCTGACTCCGCCAGAAGCGTTGAAGCCGTTTGCATGCGCCATCGCGTAAGATATCGCATTGGCGTGTGCCCCACGACTTTCGCAAACTTTTCGGTGAGAAGTGCACGCGACATCCCACATTCCCGGGCGATCGCTTCGACGGTCCAGTCGCGTTCTGGGTTGGCATGCATCAATTGAAGGGCGCGACCGATTTGTCGGTCGCGCAAGCCGGCTAACCAGCCGTTTGCGTGATCGGGCAGGGTTTCGATGTATCGTCTGATGGCGCGCACAAAGATCAGCTCACTCAATCTCGCCAGCACCGCTTCGCCCCCCGGACGCTGCAGTTCTGATTCATTTAAGGCAGATTGCATAAGATCGACTTCGATATGATGGCCATCTTCCGGGCGCCGGCAAACCACTTGAGAGGGGAGCGCTTCGAGCAGCGGATTAAATGGCGCCACATCGCAGCCAAGATAGCCGCAAACAAATCGCATCGTTGGAGTCGTCAGACCCGAACGATCGATCAGGACCGGCAAGGTCTGACCGCTGGCTTGGCTATACAAGTCGAGATTGGGTGGAACCCGGTCACCCAAATGAGTCGAAAACGCATGCGCGTGTCCGTGCGGATAGATCACAATGTCGCCTTCGCGAAAATCTAAAGGTGGGTCGTTCGTTTCCGTCGACTCGACCCAGCAATTTCCGCGCAAAATGACATGAAAGGGGATCACATGGGCGGCATTCGGCAACAGGTCATGGCCGACAAGGCTCATGTTCGGCGTTTGCGAGCAAAGTGGTTCGCTGACCCGAAAATCGAAATAGACCGCTGCAGAAAGTCGAACGGCGCGTAAAACATCTGAGAGAACGTCCATATGAATTCCTTGCCCGATGCTTACGATTCGCAAATGTTCTCGAGATAATGCGTGAAAAGCTGCGCAACTGCCTGGCGAATAGTCTGGCTTTTTCAGACACCGCGACATGGCTGACCATGGGCGAAAAGTCCAGTGAGCAGTTTTGGTTTTAATGTAACGCGATTGGGTGCTGTTGGTTTAATCCGGACGAGGCTCAAGCACTTGTAATTGCAGCGCTCGACAGCGACGCTGTCGCTGGCTCTAGTTTTAACTCAAGGTCATGATGTCGGCGTAAACTCTCCCTGTGAGCGATGGACACCATTGTCGTGTGCGGCAATTCTGTTTTGAGCGCGCGATAAATCGCAGCTTCGGTTTCTGGGTCCATGGCCGACGTCGCCTCATCCAGAAACAGCCAATCAGGCTTGGCTAAAAACGCCCGGGCGAGGGAAACACGCTGTTGTTCTCCACCGGATAGAATACGCGCCCATTCGGCGGTTTTGTCCAATGCGTCGATAAAGCTATCCAACTGGCAAAGACGCATAACCTCATGTAACCGCGCCTCCTCAGTCGTGGCTCGCTGATGATTTGGATAGGTTAAGACCTCGCGGAGCGATGCGATTGGAAGATATGGTTTTTGGGGAATGAACATCATCCGTTCCTCGGGAACGTGTATATTGCCGTCTCCCCAAATCCACAGGCCTGAAAACAATCGGAACAGCGTGCTTTTTCCGCTGCCAGACGGTCCTGAGATCAAAACGTCTGTGCCTTTTTCGAGGGTGAGATTTGAATTTTTAAGAAGCGGTTTGCCGGTTGGCAGGGTCAAAGTGAGCCCGTCTAATTCAAACATTCCATTGCTGGAAACCTGTCTTGAGATCCCACTTTTTGTTTGCTCAACGCTGGCTTTGTCAAGCGCATCGTCGAACGTTAGGACGCGATCAATGCTCGACTTCCACACTGCCAGTTTTTCATACGACATCGCAAACCAGGACAAAGCCGTCTGTACAGACATAAACGCCTGGCTCAGCTGCATGAAACTGCCGAACGTGATCGTCCCGGCTTGAAGCGCGGGTATGGCCGCCAAAAAAGGCACCGCAGTTCCGCCTTGGCCAAGGCCAAAATTGAACGCCATCATGCGCGCTTTGTATTTTATGATGTGCATCCAGTTATCCCAAATCGAGGAAAACTTCGTGCCAAGGGCGTCATACTCTTTTTTCTCTCCTTCAAGCAAAGCGATGCTTTCTGTGTTTTCTCGAAGTCGGACGAGGTGAAAGCGGTAGTCTGCTTCCACGGCTTGCTTTTTGAAGTTTAAGCGCGACAGCGGGTGACCGAGGACGTGGGCTAACCAAGTTCCAAGAATAGAGAACAGGACTGCGGCCCAAAACATATAGCCGGGGACAATAATGTCGACGCCAAACAGAGTGAATTCTAGCGCACCCGATACCGTCCAGAGGATGACGGAAAACACGAAAAGCCGGCCGAAGACGCTGATGAATTCCAGACCGAGTTCGAGCGTTTCTTGCGCGACGTTCAACATGTCTACGGATATGCGTTGATCGGGATTGTCGAGATTGAACTCACCAAGTTCCAGTAGATTGTAGCGATGATTGCCCAAGTACCGCGTCAGGTATTTTTCGGTGAGATAACGCCGCCAGTGAATGATCAGTTTATACTGTACGTGGACCTGTATCGTAAAAATCATAAGCAGGGCGAGGACATATCCCAACCAAATCAATACCGTGTTCAGCATCGCATCCGCATCGCCCCCATTCAGGGCGTTAAACATAGCCGCTGTCGCGAAGCTCATTCTCGCCATCAAAAACAGCAAGATCCCTAGAATTACGAGCACACAGAGGAGAAAAAACCAGGCGGGCCGCCACTGAGACGACGTCCAGTAGGGATAAATGAGTCTCCAGACGCGGGCTAGAAATCCCCCGAATTCTCGCGCACTCGCCAACGTGTTGTTCACTTTGTCTCCTCTCGCTCAGCGCCAAAAATGCAACTGCGATAGTTCAAATCCGCAGGTTAAACACGCTGAACGGGCGTGTGCCGTTCTACCACTTTTTGGTGAGTTCGAACGAGACGAACCGGCCCAGCGGATTGGCATTTGTTGGGTCATACCCAAAGATGCCGAGCGTCGGTTCACCCGGGGCGGAGGGCGGGTTTTCGTCAAACACGTTATTGATGGACAATCTGAAAATCGTGTCTTTCAGAAAGCCCTTACCGACCCGCTCGCTGGTATCATAGGCGATGTTCAGATCGAGCGTTGTCCATGACTCAATGTCCGTCGCGTTTGTCGTACTGTCCGAGCGGTAGTCATTGACGTAGTTCAAGAACAGGTTCGCGGACAAAGCCTCTCGAGAGAAACCCGCGCGCCCGCGAAGATTCAAGTCCACCGGGTTGAACAGGGTGTTGAGCTGATCAACGCTTTGCGTGTTTGGCGCCGCTCGCTTTGCGAACGCCTCAAGGTAGGTTCCATCAATCCCAAAAGACAGGCGCCCCGCATCCAGTTGATATCCATACGCGAGATTGAAGTCTAAACCGGAAACCTGCGTTTCAGCGAGATTGGTTGTCACCGTAACGAAGCTAATTATTTCAGCGTCATTTGGATCATCGCCGAACGCTGCATTGATGAAATCAAGCGAGTTGATGATTGCAGATCGTTCTTCAGCCGTTGGGAAGAAGATCACCGTGCCGGCTGGAAATGCATCAGGCATCGTGAATGCAATATTCGGCGCTAGTAAGGGGCTCACATTTCCGGGAATTGGCGGTGTTCCAAGCCCGCCTTCAAACTCAATGTCAAAGTATGTTGCAGACCAAGATAGATCATGTTTGCCCCATGCTTGACTAAAATCGACACCAAGCGTGTAGGCGGTCGACGTTTCCGGGTCTAAGTCCTTATCTGTGCCCGATGCGCTCAGTAAAACGACATTTGCAATTGACGGGTCAGGGGCGGTTTGACCCAGGATAAAGTTGAGAAAACCGGTAGAGATGACTGCGGCCCCAAGGTCTGACGCGCCCACCCGACCCAAAGATGGCGGCTTAAAGGAGGTGCCGTAAGTCCCTCGAAATCGAAGCGCTTCCGCAGGTGCCCAGATCAAGCCCACCTTGGGGTCAGAGGCCGACCCGAAATCGCTATATTCTTCCAGCCGTCCCGACACGTTGACTTCTAGGCGGTGTATGCCTGGAATGTCCTGTTCGGGTGCAACAATTGGAACGAGAAGCTCGCCAAAAATGGCAGACACGTCTCGATCCGCCTCGCGATCAAACCTCACGCTCTGGACCACCTCACTCGTGAAGTCTTCGGTGCGGAAGTGTGTTCCGACAGCGATGCTCACATCCCCTGCAGGCAGCGAAAAAATCGGCCCGGAGGCGATGATGTCGGCGCTCCAAAGATCGGAGTCTATGTCACTGGAAAGCGATACGATTCCAGCATTATCCGATTGACTGCTGACCGCACTATATGAGCCCGCAAAATCGATGAACCAGTTATCGGAGATTTTCCACTCCGCCCCGAAGCCGGCATTCAGATTGTCTGAGTTTGCTTCGGTATTGCCGATGAACGTTGCCACATTATTGCGGGTATTTTGGACGGTTGTGCGTGTCGCGAATGAAGCGTCCGCTGTGACTTTCAGCGACGGCGTGAGTTGATGAGAAATAGACCCGAGAATGCTATGTCGATTTTGGCTGGGAATGAGATCGTTTGGCTGCACGGCACTCGCCGAGAAAGACCGATCCGCCGTGCTGAGGTCGGTCTGATCGAAGAACTCATAAACAAGGATCCCGTTGCCTTTGTCCCAGTTCTTGCCGTACGTAATGTTCGCGCGCGCCTCATCTAAATTGCCTTCGGTGACCGTCCCGTAGCGCAGTGTCGTTTCCACGCCTTCAAAGTCGTCGCGAAGAATGAAGTTGATCACCCCGGCCACCGCGTCACCGCCATAAATCGACGATGCTCCGTCTGTGAGGACTTCCACTCTTTCTATAGCCGATGCGGGGATCATCGATATGTCGACGAAATCACCGATCGCCGATGATTGTGCGATCCGGCGACCATTCAACAAAACAAGCGTGCTGCCTGACCCAAGGCCTCTCAGGTTCACGCCCGTGCCGAGTGCGCCGCCATTGGCGCCGGTATTGAAGGCTGAGTTCGCATCATCACCGACGCCGACAGGAAGAACCGCGTTGGCGCCACCCCCAAAGTTCTGGGTCAGTGTTTGAATGAAGCCTTCGGCGGTCGATGCGCCAGAACTCAGAATGTCCTCGCGGTCATAGGTGAAGACCGGGGAGCTTTCCGGGGCGATGCCGCGAATATTCGTGCCCGTAACAGTGATGGTATCCTGGCGCGCTTCAGGCTCTTCCGGGTCACTCACCGCGATGTTTGAAACAGCATCGTCGACTTTCGCATCACTTGGTTGAGCCGCTTGCGCGACAATCAGCGGGCGGACGTCCGTCTGATCGGTCGCGCTGTCTTGACGCGCATATCCGTTTCCCACCAACAGTGTGCCATTCGCATCGATGCGGTACCCAACACCCGTATCATCGAGCAAGAGTTGAACAGCTTCCGTTGACGAATATGTCCCTTCAATTCCGCTCGTGGTTTTGCCCCTGACATCGGCATCGATAAACAGAACTTGTTGGCCCGTCGCGATGCCGAAATCCGTCAGCGCCTGACCCAGTTCTTTGCTTTCGATACTGAATTCAAACGTTTCCCCGACCTCAGCTGCCGCGGGTGCTGCGATCGTCATGATCGATACCGCGCATCCCGCCATCGCTAGTCTTTTTACTGAGTCTCCCATGTAGAAAGTCATCAATTCTACGCCCTTCGATTGTCCAGCCTCTGGTGTATTTCTAAGGCAATCACGCAAAAACCGCTCTTGCCTGAAGACAGACGTGGCGCTCTTCAGATTGCTTCATCAGAAAATGGCTATTCGGCGTATCAACGCAGCGACTGTGTTATTCGCGCCACACTAAGGTGAGTTCACCGTGACCAGAGCGATACGCTTCAAGCGGGTGCATCGCTTCCAGAGCATCGACAAATGCAGATGGGGGACCGCCATTATTGAAGACGCCGCTCACCTCCAGGGCCAACACGCGCTCATCGGTGTCGAGGATCAATTGTTGCGCACTGTAGCGATTCATTTCGGCCACGACCTCCGTTAGAGCGCGCTGGCGGAAGACAAGTTGACCGCGCCGCCAGCTGGTTTCTTCGATACCGTCCGTCTCGATAATTTTGGGTTCCAAGTTTGCGCGTGCGACAAGCCGCTCACCTGGCTTTAACTCAATGATAGACGAGACGGCGACCGGTGTGTCGGTGCCTTCTGATGGCGTAATGTTTTCGGTTGGGAGGGGCATCGCGTTCGCGTCATCGATCTGAACTTTGCCTTCGACAAGCGTCACTTGGATTTCATTTTGATCGTCAAAGCGGACGTCAAATATCGTGCCGAGCGCTAAGACACGCTTTTGTCCGGCCATGACGACAAAGGGTCGGTCGATATCGTTCGCGACATCAAAAAAACCTTGGCCATGAATAAGCGTGATTTTCCGGATTTCGTCAGAATAGTCGACTTCGATCCTCGAATTGGTGTTTATCGTCACTTCGCTGCCATCAGAAAGGGTAACGGAAGACCGCTCACCGATGCCGGTTTCATATGCTTCCGTCGCGCTTGCGACGACGACTGTTTGGTCGTTCGGCTGAGGCAGGCGTGCGACTGTCATACCCGCGGCGACAATCGCCAAACACGCAGCGGCAGCACTGATCCAACGCACGGTGTTCCGCTGCCAAAATGGTGGAGCGGTCCGTTTGCGAGCAAGTTCAATCCGCGCTTGAAACTCGGGCGCTTCCATGAAGCGGTCAAGATAATCATTGCCGCGTTTGATTTTCTGAAAGGCGGTCTCGTGCTCCGGGTTTTCTCTACGCCAGATGTCGAACGCATAGCGATCTTCAGGTGTGCAATCGTCAGAACTCAGTCTCACGACCCAGTAAGACGCAATGGCCTCCAAATCTCCTTCGAAGCTCTCTGAATCCCGTCGCTTCATCCTAAATCACCAAATATCTGCCCGACCTTTTTCGTCGCAGCCATTAAATGCTTGTCCACTGCGCTGACGGATATGCTCAGTCGCTTCGCCACTTCGCCGCGCTTGTATCCGTCAAACCGGCACAAGATGTAGATGTCTTGCGTGCGCTCCGGCAGACGCGATAGCACGTCAAGAATCTGGTTTATCGCCTCGATACCCTCATAGACGCGCTCCGGCGAAAACCCTTCAGGGGAATGACTCACATCATCGTATTCGTCATGCTCCGCGGCGCGCCGCACCCGACCGGCACGCAGATGGTCGTTCCACACGGAAGATGCTGTTTGCATCACGTAAGCGGCTGGCCGGTCGATTTCGCCGGACTGTTTCCGTCTGAGCAGACGGATGAACACGTCCTGGACCAAATCATCTGAGAGGTCTGGAGAGGCACAACGACGGACAAAGAACGCCATCAGGGCAGGTTTGAACTCTTTCGCATAGGCTTCGATCTGCTCGCGATCGATAGATCTGAGATCCGGTTTCGTCTCTGCCTTGCGCGGTCCGCCCATTCGACTTTTCCTATCGCCCCTTTTGTTTCACAGTAATGTCTTCTCTAAGGTTGCTATGCCTGTTTCTTGTTGGGCTTCAGCTCTCCATACGCCAGCGGTATCGAAAAATCCCCGTATCAAATATAGAGACGTTGAACGCCCTAAAACGCTTCATCAGTTTTTTATGGCGAGGCTCGCGCACTTGACGTGCCAGGTTACGCCGATTTTGCGCGCGTCCTGATCAAGCGCGCTGCCGTCTCGTCTCGATGCTTCTTCAAATAGCGCATGAAGGGCGTCCCGCCTGTGCCGACATCTGTATCATTGCCGGTCGCGCCGCGGTTTTGTTTGTTGATATAGCTCGCGGCGTATTCGAGATGCTGCGTTCGGAAATCGGCTATGGCTTGGATGATCCGATTATACGCGTCGCTTAGACGGTGATCACCCGCTTGCTCGACAAATGTGCGCAGACCGCTGGCGGCGCGGGTGTCATCGATGAACCGGCGATGTGCGGGCGGACGATAGATGTGCAATTGGTCGAGATAGTCTCGCAGCGGATCTGCAGCGTGGCCGACCCCCATCAGCGCATCCATGGCTGGCACAATCGAGGACTGCGAGCCGGTCTGTCCGCGGAATGCCTGACCCACCGTGCCGTAACGCGGAACTCCTTCATAAATAATGCCATGGGGTAGGGCGGGATTGTCTTTCCAGCCATGAATGTAGGGGCGGACGCGCTCGAAATAGATGTAAGGGTCACAGCGTTCGGGCATGCGGGCGAAAATCGCATTGATGCGTGACCAGGTCTCTGCCACGTCTTCGAGGAGGGCGCTTGTGGTTGCGATGTCGTGGCGCGTGCTTGCCTCGATGATGGGGCCAAACTTTGCCAATGCGGCGCCCGCTTCTGCTTCGATCGCGACATGGATGAGCACGAACCAATTTTCGTCCTGACCGTTTAAAAAATTCTGGATCATATAGACATTGTCGAGATCAACCGGGCCGTCTTTGTCGACCAGCGCCCAATTGTCCAAGACATAACCGGAATAGGGGAGGAGCGGTTGCTGGCCGAGATGATCGGAAAGCGCCACGATCGGCACGCTGAGATGAGCAGGCAGATGCGTTGGCGCGTCAGGTTCGCCCCAGACATAGGCTTGGACCATGAACGAATAGTGCACCATACAGAGGCGTATCGCAGGATCGCTCATACTGGTTAGTGGCAGGTTTAATAAAGGCAGGCGCGTTTCCAATAGGTGACGGACGCGGCCCGTCGGCAGAAACTGCGGCAAAGCCATTGCGACCTCGCGCATGGTGGCGAGGTCGCCGGTCAAGACAACCTCGTCAGCATTGTATCGGCACAGAAACCCGCGCTCGGCGGACATGTCATAGTCGGCGAGGTGCAACATTGAGAGTCTCCTTATATGGTGCAAACAAGAATACTCTGAAAACAGCACAATTTCTCACTTATATGCCGAATAAGGGTGTGATATACGCAATGAATGCCGGTATTAGACAGAATCAGTCACGATATATTGCGCACGCTAGAGTCCGATGGGCGGATCAGCAATATCGATCTTGCCGCGCGCGTCGGGCTCTCACCGTCAGCGTGTCTGCGCCGGGTGCAAGACTTAGAGCGGACGGGAATTATCAAAGGCTACCGCGCGGCCCTAGACCGTGAGAAACTTGGCGTCGGCATTACCGCCTTTGTCATGGTCGGCCTTTCCGCACATCTGTCAAAAGACGCACGCGCGTTCGAGCGGGCGATGGAGGCGGCGCCGCAAGTCCGTGAATGCCACAACATAACGGGCGCGGTCGAATACTTATTGCGTGTCGAAGTGGCGGACTTGCCCGCCTATAAAGACTTCCACGCCAATATTCTCGGCGTGTTGCCGCACGTCAGCTCAATCACCTCGCACATCTCACTTGGCTCCCCAAAGGACAAACGTGGATGAGCTATAAAGTGGTCGAGGTGAGTCCGCACACGTTCATCGCCGATGTCGATCCCGCGCTGCTGGAGCAGGTCCACGACACTTTATCATAACCGCGAAACGGGACACACATAGGGACCACAAGCGAGATGATCTCGGGGGACGGTTTTGAAATTGCGGAACGGATTCAGATTCATCTAAATCGCGTAAACCGATTCAATATGGCCAGGCCCGGACCAGCCCTGGGAGAATTTTGGTTAGACCAACCGGTTCTGAGCGCCTCTCTATACTGTGCCGTTTTGCACAGGGTCTGTACAGAGTTTGCTGATTGGAGATTTTGGGCCGTGTGGTATTTTCGGGTAAATGCGGTTTTTGTTGGAAATGCGCACAGCGTACTTTGTGGCGAAGCTCGGCACGGTGACGGCGGCTGCCGAAACCCTTGGCGTGCATCGCGCGACCGTATTGCGTCATATTGAAGTCCTTGAAGCGGAACTCGGCCGCAAGATCTTTCGTCGCCATGCGCGCGGATATTCGACCACTGAGCTTGGTGCGCAATTGCTGTCTTCGGCGGAAACGATTGAGCAAGAGCTAGAGCGTTTTGTTGGCTTCTCGAAAATCGCCGCGCCGAGCCTGGATGGTGAGTTTATTATCGCCTCGACGCCGCCTGGATACTCCCCGACGATTATTGCGGCGGTGAAAGCGTTTCGCGATCTCTATCCGGATGTTTCGGTCAAATACAATGTCGGGACGACACCACCAAAACTCGAGCTTGGCGAAGCGCATATCTATTTCCATTTCGGACCTAAGCTCGATACTCCAGATTATGTGCTTCTTCCTTGGATGACCTTCTATGGGGGAATCTATGCTTCTTCCTCCTATTTTGAGGCGTTCGGTAACCCACGATCTGTTGAAGAGTTTTCGAAGCACCGGTTTGCACTCTTAACAGACGAACACTATTCGCCGCCCGATGATTGGATCCGAGAAAACGTTCCGAGTGAAAACATCATTTTTACTTGCAATGAGCGCCCTACAGTCTGGCGCGCCGTGATTGATGGGCTGGCGATCGGAAGCCTCGCTCACCATCTGATACACAACCATCCACACCTTCAGCCGATTGCGGCCCCGTTCCCGGGCTTTGAATCGATTTGCTGGAGTGTCACACATGTTGATGCCCATCGTACACCCAAAGTCGCGGCATTCTTTGAGTGCATCAAGGAAGCGGGGCTGATGGGTGTCGGGGAGAATGATGTCGATCCGGATCTGATGCCGACCGTTTAGCCGTCTCAGGTGAGCCTCTTGGCAAACACGTCCTGGCCAGGACAGTCCGCGTAAAACCATGAGACTCTCTGCTGCAATACAATGGACAATCGAGCGAGGGTTGTCGCTCGGATATAAAGTTCACCTGCTTCGAGTGCTTGATAGGCTTGTGGAGTGATCCCCAACCGGTCGGCCACCCAATCCGCGTCAAGCTGCATATTCTGCCGCGCAGCCCGGATACGCACGGCAATCTTCTTATCGATTTCAGACGTCGAGATCTTCGGAGAACTCATCGGTGGCGCTCGCCATTGCACGCTAGCGGTTATGATCTGGTTCGCCTGCGCTCTCAATTCCGTTGCATGTGCGTCAGCGCGCATAAGGCGCGCAAATCGAGCTCTGCACAGGACCCGTTCAACTTTTCTATCCTGCAAGGACAGAGTTTCTTTTGTGTGTTTGCGCCGATTTTCAGCGAGGCAACGTTATGAACTTTCGATTGCGTCAAATCATGATTTCGATGGCCATGCTTTGGTTTGCACCGCTCGGAGCGGTGTCCGCCGACGAAGCGTGTGAAGTCTTTCTTCGCGGGGCGCTCGATCGAGCCTTATACTCTGAAGGACAGAACTCAACCGATCATCAGTCGCGACTGGCCACGCTGATTCACGATCATGTCGATACGCTCGCTTTGTCGAAATTTACGCTCGGCAAGCATGCGAAATCTGTCTCACCAATCGACCTTGAAACCTATCATTCGTCTTTAAGCGATCATCTTGAGGCGTTGCTTTGGCAACAGATTGAGGGTGCGCAAAGTCTGAGCGCTGACATTCTCAAATCTGTCGACCGCACGCCGCGCGACTGTTTCGTTGAGACGGTGATCCATCGCGATGGCTCTGAAGATGTTATGGTGATATGGCGCGTGCGGTTCGCGAATGATGTGCACCGCATTTTGGATGTTGCTTTGATCCTGGACGGCAATCAAATCTGGCTGGGGATCGAACTGCGCGCTCAAGTTGTGGTGCTGTTTGAACAGACCGGGGGCGATATGGCGGCAATTCTAGATCGGCTCGAATTTGACGCTCGGTCTTAGAAGTCAAATCGCGCCAGCGCAGACAGTCTGGACCCGTCGCCTTGCTCTCCGTTGACGACCTCGCGGTCCGCGGAGATCCACTCCACTCCAAAGGTCGCATTGTCCAATGGTGACCAGAACAGGTTCGCCCCGATCGAGAAGCCGCTATCAAGCGCCAATGGATCGGAGCCCGCAGGTGAATCAAAGGCGAGCCCACTCACCTTGAGTGTCGAGCGCCATTTTTCGTCCCACCAGTGCTGATAAGCGAGGTAGCCGGATGTCACGCCGGTCGCTTCAATTGATCCATCCTCCGAGACAACGCCCTCTAAGCCCGCACTTGCAAGCGTGGCATAGTAATGCGCAAACCCGTCGCCGGCCTGTAGGGAGAAGGCGAGATTATCGCGGTCATGCAAAGCGGGCAGGTTGAGCCGTCCCGACAGATGTAAGCCCCCTGCCAAAACACTGTCCGTGGTCGATTCCAGTTGCAATCCAAGCCCGGCCAATCGAACACGTCCCCAGGGTTTATCGACTTGCACATATCCGGTCACATTTGGGAGGGAGTCAGACGCAAGCAGGGCGCTGTCACCAGAGAGATCTCCTGTTGGGTCTTCAATCCCAATGGCAACGCGCCAACCGTCTGCAATATCGGTTCGCCACCGAACGCCTGGGTTGCGGATTAGTGGCTGACCGAGCGGACTAGAAATGCCTTCTGGAAAGGCGGCAAGATCTGTAAAGTGCGACCAGAATTGCCCAAAGTAGAGATCGCCAATGCCCGCCGCGGCGTGCCGCAAGACGGGGGTGTAATTGTTGGTGAAATCGCTTCCGCTGCCGAAAAAGTCGACCTCGAGAAAGGTTCGAAACAGGCCGAACTCGGTTTCGTCACGGATATCGAAGTTTAACCGACTGTAGCGCGCGTGACTTCGAAACACTTGTTCGCCATCGCTTTGCGTTCCGTCTAAGGGAAGTGTTCGAAGATTCAGAGCGTCCGAAAATCCGAGCGAGTCAAAATCATAGCCCAGGTCGGCTTGAACATATCCGCCAATACGAACCGAAGCGGTGGAGCCTGGAATGATAAGCGAGCCATCGAAATCGCCCGCGCGGACGATCGCGTCATCGGGAACACGGCCGATCACTTGTCGGCTGGTGGTGCGCGTCGCGTCAGCGGTTTGAGAAGAGGTCTGCGATGTATCGAGAGCGATGGGCGATGTGTCTGTAGAAACGCGAAGCATGGTCTCTTTTTTCAGCGCTTCGATTTGAGCGGCTTGGGCTTCCACCATTTCCGTCAAGCGCGCCACCTGCGCCTTTAAGGCTTCAAGGTCGGACTCCTCTGCTTGGGCGTTGCTGGTGCCGGCAATGGCGGAGGCTAGGATGAGAAGCGCGCCGAAGCGTGCGACATTCGCCGGAGAAGACCCATATGATCGATCAACCATCAGCCTGATCCTTTGGTCTAAACGTGATGCTGTTCTGCCAAGCCGATCGCGGCGTGTTGGGTGGACGATCAAACAGGATGCCGGGTCGATTGCCGGCAAGATCCTCAAGCTCTGGCGCGATCCGGACCTCATAGCTCTGCGCTTGCCACGCCTTAAGGGGTTCGAACGTCCACACACTTTCATGCCCTTCGAGAGAGAGGGTCCCCGCAATCGGTGCACCCGCTTTGGAGAACACGCGCAGTCGATAGGCGAGCGATACGTGATCATGCGGCGATGCGAGGTCGATCCTCAGCGCCTGCCGGGTGTCGGTCTCGGGCACGCTCAAGGTCCAACGCGCGGGACTGGGAGGATCGAGATCTTCGGTGCCTACCGTGTACGTCTTTTCGGTCGTCCGTTGGAGGGCGCAGCCTTGCTGATCTTCAAGCGAACCGGGCACTCTCAGCGTGACGGTTTGCCCGACGATTAGAGCGCGCCCCAGCTGTTCGTGTGCATTAAGCCCCGTCTTGACCCGCCCCGGATCGAGCAAAAGCGTGAGCCGTGTTCGATCCGCCGACCACAAATCATAGCGATTGGGCAAGAACGCATTATCGATGCGTTCGCCGTGCGGGCCATAAAGCTCGATATCCGATGCGCCGACCTGCTGCGACATCGGTCGTGGAAAATAGACGTAAATCCGCAGCAGGTTCTCCGGGACAACATCGCCCGAAGGATAGATGTCGACGGGAGATGTGTCAGACCCCGTTGGACACGCAAGCGCCGCCCCGGCTGTGACGGCATTCAGCAAAACCGCGACAATTGAGCTTCGAAACATGATCTGGCTCAGCGCACTTGATCCGGAAAGCCCTCATCGGTTTTGAGCATGTTCTGGAACATCCGGGTGCCTTGCGCAAACTGATCATCCGCATACTGATAGTCAGGGAAATTGTACTCGCTGATGAAATCGCTGAGCCGGAAGAAAGCGCCTTTTCGGAATGACACCATTTCCATCGCGCCCGTATCGAGATTACGCCGCAGGGTAAGCAGGAATTGATTGTCCTGATCTGCGGCCTGGACCACACCCGATAGAGGAAGGGTCACGGTTGGGACACCAGCGGTCGCGCCGAGATAAGGCACCGGCTCTGATAGTCCGGGTGCGTTCACCGCCTCGGTCAGCGCTTCGAATGTGATCAGATCAGCGGCCATCTCACGGTTCACCACGAGAATGTAGCTTTCCATATCGCCTTCCATGTTCGCAGACGAGAATGCGATCACTTCGAGCGGCGTGTTGCCATAGCCCAGTTCGCCAATCGTCTTGCCGGTGATGCTGGCACCATCTTCCAAGCTTGCGACCGGCATTGTAACCAGCGGGGTGCACGTATAAGCGGCAACAACCGTTGGTTCGCCCTCCAGATCGACCACGGTCATCGCACGAATGGGCGCGCGCGTTTCATTCTGCGCATGGGCGGCGTGGTACATTTCGATATTAGAGGTGCTCGATGTGTCTGCGAACGGATAGGGCACACGACGCAAAGTCGACGCGAACTCACCCGTGGACAGCCCCGAAACAAACAACTCGCCATCGACATAATCGAGATCAGTGACCGTCAGCGTCGGGGCCGGGATGTCTCGCCAGAAGGCAACGCTATCGTCGGCTTGCGTGGGTAGGACATAAGACGAAGAGGGCAGGCTGGCGAGATCTAATTCAGCGACGCTTCCGTCTCGCGCGATGGATACGATCGCGCTCAGAACCTCACCTGCGCGTTTGAAAGTTAGAGAGACATACGCATCACGCGTGACCGGGTGCACGGTGAGATCATTATAAATAATCGTGCCGCGCTCCGCGCTGAGCGCATCGATGACTAAGCCATCAATATCGAGCAGATTGTAAGCCTCATCCGTGCGGCGCGCGCGGTCATCATCTGCCAGGTCATAAGCGAAAATCGATCCGGACAAGGTGTCGGCGACGAACAATGTGTCCTCTAGCCCGAATTCCAAAACTGTGGCGGTTTTCGGGACCTCCGCTTGCGCGGCACACGCGGTCAGTGCGATCGTCGATAGAAGGCTCGCTAGTCTCGCTTTGGTCATGTCTCTTCCCCTTTTCAAATCCAGAAATGCTTGCAGGTCAAAAAGACCCAAACACGACAAGCTTGCCCTACGGAAACCAGGCTCACAATGTCTTGGAACGCGCAGGCGGTGCGCATTTTAAGATCTCGATGAGGCAGCGGCTTGCCGCTACGATCGTCGTGTCACGTCTGCGAACTACGAACTAAAAATAATTCATAAAAACAAAGTTTTAATTCAGTCTTGGGCGTTGGCGTTCGCAAGGTCTTTTGGGATCATGAGGGGAATATCATGAAATCATTGTTCACACGGAGCGCGGCGCTTTCCGTATTAGCGCTCGCCGCCTGCCAAAGCGCAGATACTTCATTCGGTCAAACGGCGTTATCGTCGAGCGTTGAACCGTCGCAGCCGTTCACAGACCGCCACCTGATTGATGTCAGCAATCTGCGGGAATTCTATGAAGGCATGATGATTGGCGACATGATGATTCATGCTGACGCAATGTTCTCCGCTGAAGCGAAATGGAAAATGACCCTTTATCAGGCGATCCAAGCGGGCAGCGCGCATCACCAAGTCCGAAGCGCTTATCAGCTCGCCTATCTTGGTGTTGCGTTGGATGAGATCACCGCGGTTTGGGCGCCAGACTATATCGAAACAATCGAGGATGAACGCTTAAACGCGGCCTTCCAGTACATCGATCAAATCGCGACGCTCCCGAGTCGTGTTGACGCTGACACCCACGCCATGCTGCGCCAGCACTATACCGATCGACAAATCGCAGAGCTCATCGAACTGGCCGCATTCAATGCGTCGAATGCCCTGTTAGACAATGTTCTGCCGGTGCCGACGGATCAAGCGACGCTGGATTGGGCGGCGGCGAACCTCAGTGCGACGCCCTGGCAAGTCGGGCGCAATCGGAGCGTAACCCCTAGCGAGCAACGCGCCGCTTTGTTTGCAGGTGACCTGATGGCGGCCGCGCATCAAGAGATTTTGGAGACCTGGAACCGGGTCGACCTCCTGGCACCGGAGGCGGACTTTGAGTCAGACTGGCTTAATCGCGTAACGGGATATGACATCTCGCGCGTGACCATTGATCGGGACAAAGACGGCGTTGAAGACCCGTTCGACACTTATCCACTAGACCCCGACCGATGGCGCCCGTCCGAAGCCCTTCACTCAAATCCGACATTAAGTGTGAGCGCCACGTCCTTCGATGTCGCCGCGTTTGACCGTCCCTACTATTCGGCGCCGGCGCCCTCAACAGCGATCTATCCGTTTAGCGATCGGATCCGCTTCGACACGGAATGGACGCGCCAGAATGCGATGGGGACGTCGCGGGTCGAAAATTATTTCGCGGCTGGTGATCGTGCCTTGCCGATGAAATTCATGTGGCAATTCTTCGTTGTCTACCAGCTCTCCTCCGGATGTGTGCACTGTCAGGTGCACGGCACACGATGGCTCTACGAATTCTTGGAAGCCGAACATGAGGGCGGCCCGGTGCCTGACAGCGCTATGGGCGACATCTATGACCTGTTTGACTTTGAACGATCAGATCGGTTTGGCGCCGCTGAGCTGGCGGCTTTTCGCCTCGCCAGGGATGCCGGGCGATTGCCGACCCAAACAAGTGCGGCGCATATAGAAGCTTTGCGGGCGCATTATTCGGATCGTGAAATCCAAGAATTGATGATGATCCTTGCTGCGGGCGGGCGATTATCAGCGGGGCAGCAGGGGAACGTGACCGTCACCGATCGAACCAGCATGGCTTGGGCGCTGAGAGAGCTGACGCCCATTGGCTGGCGTCCAGGCGGTCATATCGGTCTGCCGCAAGAACAACGCCGCCTGTTTATGTCTGAAATCGAAATGGTGGTGATGACCGGCATGATGTCTGGCGGCGCGTTCGACTTTGCGTCCGAATGGGTCGGCCTGCCGGTCCCACGCGCGATCGACAGTGATGCAGACGGCGTTGAAGATGCCTTTGACGGATTTCCAGATGATCCCACGCGCTGGGAAGACACCGATCGCGATGGCATCGAAGACAAGGATGATCCAGATATTGATGGCGACGGTCTGAGCAATGCAAGGGAACGCAGTCTTGGCACGTTTCCTTACAAAGCCGACTCCGATGGAGATGGTGTCTTAGATGCGCTCGAAGTTGAAGCGGGAACCGATCCGGTCAATCCGATGAGCCTTTAGGTCGAACTGGCGCTGGTGGGTGTTTGGAGCAGACCACGCTCCGCAAAAGCATGTCTTAGCACCCTCAAGAAGGCTTGGACTTTTTGAGAGCGATGAACGTCAACATGCGTCGTGACCCAAAAGCGGGTTTTCCAACTGCGCATGGAGGGCAGTGTCTCGATGAGATCAGGATCTTCTGCGGCTTGATCTTTCGGCAGAAACCCAATGGCGAGCCCTTCGCGAACCGCTTGTCTCTGAATCGCATTCCTATTGCTGCGAAACACGATTTGGTTCGATGGTACATATTTCCGCATCCAGACCCGGAACGGCACGTCTGTGGCTTCATCCATGTCGCCAATGAAAGTGTGCTTCTCGATATCCGTAATGTCTTCCAGGTGCCCGTGTTCCTCGATGTAAGAGCGATGCGCGAATAGGCCGGTCTGCATATCAAACAGAGGAAGGACGACATTGTCCGGATGGCTTGGCTTGCGGCCCGCGCGGATTGCGACATGCGCTTCGCCATATTCTAGGTTTGCGACGCGGGGGGTCGATTCCAGTTCAACTTGGATATCGGGATAGGTCTCGCGAAAGGTCTTTAGAACCGGCACCAAATAGTCGTCCATGACTTCCATTGAGGTCACGATGAACGGGCCTTGGATGCGTTGTGCTTTCCCGCGTGTGCGACCGGCGAGCTCGCGAAACTGTTCCTCAGTCGCGTTGGCGACTTGGAGTAAATCTTTGCCGGCATCCGTTGTATGATAGCCGCGCGCATGTCGGTGAAACAGTTTCTCGCCAAGCTCTTGTTCAAGCTCATCAATGTGGCGGATCACGGTTGCGCGATGAATTTTCAGAGCTTTTGAAGCCGCGCTGACCGTTCCAAGACGCGCCACATAGAGGCCCGTGCGAATTGCCATCCAATTGTCCATGATATGTCTCGTATTTGTGCGTTAATGAATAATAATCTCAGATCGAGACAAAATTTGTTCAAAGTGTAAAAGTTCAAGAGCAGTCTTTCAGTGCCTTTCGGGCGACAAAACTCTGGAGAGGGGTGGCAAAGGAACTGAACGCGATGCTTGGAGCGCGTGTCCCAGAGGGGTCTGCTCTAATTCGATTGCTACTGACACTTTATGTCAGGTCTTTGGTGTATCTTCTGGTGAGATCCCGGAGGCGAATATGCAGAAGACCCCGTTTGAAACCCACGAAGCTCCCCCGGTTGCGAAGCTGCTCGGTTGGAAACTGATCGAAATTGATCGTCCGAACATGACAATTGAACTTGAGTTTGAAGCGACGAAAGCGTTCCTAAATCCCTCGGGTCATGTTCAGGGCGGCATGCTCTGCGCGATGTTGGACGACACCCTAGGACCGGCTGTGTTTGCTGCGACGGACTTCAAGCAACAAGGACGTACAATCGATCTTCACACGCATTTCGTGAGACCCGCATTTCCCGGAACAATCAGAGGAAAAGGCAAGGTCACACGCCTTGGAAAAACCGTTGCATTTATGGAAGGGCAACTTTTCGACCCGGATGGAAAACTGATCGCACGCGCAACGGGCAGTGCGATGCTATTCGACTTCAAACTGTGAGGCGGGCGTTGCTCCACGAAGAATGCGACGACCGCTCCCGCTATCGGCTGCGTGGCCAAGGGTCGGGACAGGACCGGCGCCATCAATCTCACCCAATAGGCGCGGTCAGCTGCGCGCTTGGCCAGAATGGGTGTCAAACCCGCCTCCAGTAGCGGGTTGGGTCGGGGCGCTTATAAAGCCAGAAGCAGGCGCCACTCGGAAAGGGCGGCGTTTCTCATCGATTTCAGCGTATAGCGAGCGATGATAACTGTGGCGGTCTAGGTTGAAGTGAGTGTGGACCGAAGCGCGGGTCGAACTGCACGGCCCCATGTTTAAACATTCACCGCTTCCGACGTTGTTCCAACTGCCAGTCATAAAGAGAGCGCACGTCGGGTTGCGCGTTCACGTCCAAGACTCTCGGGGCAGGGCGATAGTCGACTTCGAACGCCCGGTTGCCGTGGACGCCAACGATGAAGGCCTCGGGCCCTTCGGCGAGACCATCTAGGATGACTGTTTCGTCTCGCCCAGCGCCGTTTTCGACGATGACGTTTAAATTCCAGGTTGTGTTAAATCGACCGTGACCCGGCTGCCAGTAAGGGGCGCCGCTGCCATTCCAGATGGGATAAAACGGGCGTCCATCGCGCCTCTCTGGTCGAACATACAGCGTGACATTGTCGAACAAGTTTTGATGGTTTGCGCCCGCGTGCTGGTCGAGCACCGACCCGTTCAAAACGGTCGCGTTTTGATAGACGCTTTTCGTCGATTGGGTATTGAATGTAAGCGAGTGAATGACCGGGTTCTCAACCGTAAGATTGCGCACGAGGACATTATGAACATTGCCCAAATGAACCGCATAGTGCGCCGGTCGATCACCCTCGGAGCGGATATTCTCAATCGTCAAATTCGCACTGTTATAGGTCAGGATCCCACTGTCAGCGTTGCGGAAGCGAACGTCCCTTACCCAGCCATCGATCGTGCTCGTAACGTAAATGCCATTGTATCCACGCTCGAGATGGTGACCGAAATAGGGGCTCTCTGGAAACGATATAGAGAAGTCTTCAAGCCCGACATGTTCAAGATGGTCCCATTGAGAGATCTGAGCCGGAATAGCGTCTGAAATATCGTGCAAAAGCGGATCGCCGATTTCGATACGATTGCCAGAGATGCTGACGATCCGGGTTGTTTGTCGAACCAAAGGGCGCTCCGCGAACGTCCAATGGTGCGATCCGATTGCGAGATCTGTGTCACCATAAATTTCATTCAGGAGCGGTCCTGTTTCGCCAGCTCGGTTGAACCAATGGATTTGAACCGCATCGCCAATCTGGAGCGCGTCGGCCGATATGACATCGAAATGCCGGTTGCCGCGTAAGCCGGTTGTGATGGTGGCGAGGCGCGTAATTTCTGGATCATATTCTTCAAGGTAAGCCGCGGCCCGCGTATCAGGTTTCTGAACCCAAATAAATCCGCCCGTCCAAGAGTATTCCGAAAACAGCTCATTGATGTTGCGGGCAGGTTCCCTTTGTCGCTTTTCGTATTTGCGAAGATAGGTGCGAAGCTCTTCGAGCCGCGTTGATTGATCAATATCTCGCAGCGGGCGTGGGAAGTGGAGCTCTGTGCCACCCGCGCCAGCGCCTGTTCCGCGAAGGATGAAGTCGCTGCGCGTCATCGGAAGGATTTCGGAGACAACAATCCGACCGCTTGGAAGCTGCAGTGTGACGGGCCCTGACACGGCATGCGCCGCATCGATTGCATCGAGCATGGCGGAAGAGTCGTCTAAACCATCGTCGGAGATCACGCCAAAATCGGTGGCGTGTATGATCTCTCCGCGCGCAGATGGAATTTCCCCCAAACCAAATTTATACCCAGCGTAGGAAAAGTCAGGAAGGTCCGCAGCGGCATCTGAGTTGAGAAAGGCGTTTTCCGCACTGGCGACCGCGAATGTAGAGCAGGCAGGTAGGACCAGCGTGACGGCGGCTGCGATCGCCTTTGCCGCAGAAATGATGCCCAAGGCTTCCTCATACTTGCGGTGAGACGGATGCCCGTTTGTCATTCATATTCCTCCCGTGCCCACAGTCCGATGTGGTTTTGAACTTGGCACGGTCATCATTGGGTTACCGGTGTCATTTTGGCAATCCAGCACGTAGAAGTCTAGGTAAAATCAACCCAAGAAACGGGAATATTTGACGGGAATGATCGAGGATACTTGCCTAAAAGCGGATATTTGATAAGTAACCGGTGTCATTTTGAGATAGGATTTAGCATGAGTTCCATTGCGCACGAGACGACTGCTCGTGACACACGAATTGCATATATCTCGAACACCCTCGTCAATGCGCGCTGGGACCGGCGGGTTTTATCAGCTTTCCCAGGAGATCTCCCAGCGGATTTAGATGAAGCCTATGCCATTCAAGATCGATCGATTGCGCTTTGGGATGATGAGGTTGTTGCGTGGAAGGTTGGCGGCATTCCGCCTCATCTGCGCCCTGTGCTCGGTCAAGACTGGGTCACCGGTCCGATCTATTCAAAGCGTCAAAGATATGCCGACAGAACGCCCGTAGACATGGCGGTTTTCGATGGCGGATTCGCGGCCGTCGAGGCTGAAATCATCCTTGAGTTTGGAGATTTAAGTCGGCTCGCTACCTCCACTCCTGGCGCCGATGAAATTGTTCCGTTCATCAGTGCCTGTTATATAGGTGTGGAAATTGCCAGCAGCCCCATGCCAGATATCAATGTCATTGGCCCGCTCGCAGTGATTAGCGACTTTGGCAATAATCACGGCATGATTGTCGGGCGCAAAATCGAGGAGTGGTCGCCCGAAAACCTGTCTTCGATCGAAGTGAAAACTTATGTTGAGGATGAGCTGGTGGGGACAGCGTTTCCGCCAGCGCCGCCCGCAGGTCCGCTGGGGGCAGCAGCGTTTCTGGTAGGGAATCTAAAGCGACGTGGGCGGTCTATCCCTGCGGGTTTGAAGGTTTCGTCGGGGGCGCTCACTGGAATTCATGATGTGCGCGTGGGGCATCGCTCGACGGTTACATTTAGCAGTCTCGGCGAAATCGATATGAACATCGTGGCGCTCAAGGAAGGCGAATAAGTCAATCGCAATATGGCGCGCACGTTTGACGTAAGATTCATATCCGTGTGTTATGACTTCTCGCAGAAGATAGATCGTCTTGGGGCTCTAAATGCCTGAAAAGCAGATAAAAAAAGCTGGTGCTGCGGACGTAAAAGAAGCGTCTGCCGAGCGCGCGAAAGTTACGATCAATGATATCGCACGACTGGCAAATGTCTCAAAAAAAACGGTTTCAAGAGTTATAAACGACCACCCAATCGTTCGTGCCGAGACGCGGGCGAACGTTAAAAGGATTATGGCCGAACAGGGCTATACGCCCGACCCTCAGGCCCGAGGGTTAGCCTTCCGGCGATCGTTTCTGATTGCGCTCGCATACGACAATCCGAGCCCGCAATATGTCGTCAATATGCAGCGTGGCATTCTCGATCAATTGGATGGTACAGATTTTCAGTTGGTCCTGCACCCGGTCGACCGGAACGCCCCAGACGCAGTTGAGAAGATGATGCTTTTTGTCGAACGGCATCGCCCGGCCGGTGTGATTATGCCGCCGTCTGTGTCTGAAGATGAAGCCTTGTGTGAGATGCTGAAATCGCAATCCTGTCCGTATGTTCGCATCGCGTCGCTTTCCTTAGATGCTCCAGAGCATATGGTTCGAACCCATGATGCGGATGGCGCGGCACAAGCCGCCAGGCACCTCGCCAGTCTGGGCCATAAGCGCATCGCCCATGTGCATGGTCCGAGGTCATTTCGTTCCGCCCACGAACGCCTCGCCGGGTTCTTGGCCGGGTTGGAAGAGTTTGGGCTTAAGCTAGACGAGGCGCTGACAATTGAGGCGGGCTACACGTTCGACTCTGGCGCCCGTGCAGCCAATCAACTTCTGACGCTCGCCAACCGGCCAACGGCGATCTTCGCCGGCAATGATGAAATGGCGATTGGGATTTATACGTCCGCTCGCAAACTGGGGCTTTCGATCCCGGATGATCTTTCGATCATCGGGTTCGATGACACGCCAATGGCCTCACGTATCGCGCCTGCACTGACAACCGTTCGACTGCCCATTCGCGATATGGGGGCTGAAGCCGCGATGGCACTCATGCGCCTCATCAAAGGCGTAGAAGTCATTGAGAATAAGAGTTTTCTTCCGGAAATTATCGTACGGGAGTCAACGCGTTCGATCGGGTAGAAACCACGGTTGAATGATGAATACGCTCATGTTATGACACCGGTTACCCAATAGCGCGAAATCGATCGATCACAAAGTGACGTGTTTTGCCCCCTATAGACATGAGGAATGACCCGATGAAAATTGCACTCATCATTGAAAACAGCCAAGCTGCAAAAAGTGAAATTGTGCATGATGCCCTAAAGACGGTTGCAGATCCGCTGGGCCATTCTGTGTTCCACTATGGCATGTATGGGCCAGACGATGAGGCACAACTCACTTACATTATGAATGGGATACTTGCTGGGATTTTGTTGAACTCAAAAGCGGCAGACTTTGTTGTCACGGGATGCGGGACCGGTATGGGGTCTATGCTGGGGTGCAATGCTATGCCTGGCGTCATTTGCGGGCTGGTGATTGACCCTACGGACGCATTCCTATTCGGCCAGATCAATGATGGCAACGCGATCTCAATGCCATATGCAAAGGGCTTCGGATGGGCGGCTGAGCTCAATCTGCAAGACTGTTATCGCAAGCTCTTTGAGGTCGAACGCGGCGTTGGCTATCCCAAAGAACGCGCGGCGATCATGGCCAAAAACCGAGGCATTCTGGGCGCGGTCAAAGACGCGGCGTGTCACGATATGCTGACGGTTTTGAAATCGGTCGACCAAGACCTCCTTAAAGCGGCGATCTCTGGTGAGAAGTTTGAGGACTACTTCTTCGCCAACGCACAAGACGCGGCCATGGCAGATTATCTCAAATCCGTTTTGGCGTCATAGAGCGCAGAAAAGCAAAACTCAGACGTAAGGTGTGACGAGATGAGCAACATGTTTGACCTCGCTGGCAAAGTCGCGATCGTCACGGGCGCGAATACCGGCCTGGGGCAGGGCATTGCCTTGGCGCTGGCCGAAGCGGGGGCCGCTATGTCTTTGGTGGGACGGTCTGCGCCGGATGAAACGGTCGCAAAGATCGAGACCTTAGGCGGACGGAGCTTTACGATACAAGCAGATCTTTCCGAAATCGACGATGCTGCGGCGATTGTCGATTGGACGCGAGGCGAACTCGGCAGCGCTGATATCCTGGTCAACAATGCTGGCATCATTCAGCGCAATGATGCGATCGATTTCACAGTCGAGGAATGGGACAGTGTCCTCAATGTGAATTTACGGACGGTGTTCTTCTTAAGCCAAGCCTTTGCGAGAGCGTGTCATGCCTCTGATCAGGGCGGCAAGATTATCAACATCGCCTCGATGCTTTCGTTTCAGGGCGGCATTCGTGTGCCGTCTTACACAGCTTCGAAATCTGGTTTGATGGGACTGACCCGCGCGCTTGCGAACGAATGGGCGGGAAAAGGGATCAACGTCAACGCAATCGCACCCGGATACTTTGCCACGAACAATACTGCGGCCTTGCAGGCTGATCCTAAACGGAGCGCGGAAATACTCGGACGTATCCCTGCGGGCCGTTGGGGGCAGCCGGCTGATTTGGGCGGGGCGACGGTCTTTCTCGCATCCCAGGCTGCGGACTATGTTCACGGCACGACCCTCGCCGTCGATGGGGGATGGCTCGCGCGGTAGCACCGCTGGCTTTTCAGTTTCGACAACACAAAAAAACGCCCCGCAAATTGCGGGGCGTTTGAGTTTAGGAAGGAACCATCACGCCCGGAGGAGAGCGTGATCGCTTTCTCGCTTAGTACGTATAGCTGCCGCCGAAGGTCACACGGCGGTCTGGGTAGCCAACGAAGCAGGTTGGACCTGACTCGCTGACGCAGCGCTGGACGATTTCTTCTTCGGTCAAGTTGACCGCTTCAATGCCAACACTGAAGTTCTCATTGATTTGGTAGCTTATGCTTGCGTTCAACTGACCGCGATCCAGCGTATTGACTGGGAAGCTGAACGTTGAGCTACCAGACGTGTTGGCCCCACCACCGAAGTCTTGCGTCCGGAAACCTTCACGCCACGTATACCGCGCACGAGCCGAGATGCCATACTTCTCATAATAAGCTGTGAGGTTGTAAGCGTTCTCAGAGAAGTCGAGCAATCCGCGCGGGATGCTGACATCACCAAGGACGGTCAGGCCACGTCCAGATGTGGTGTCGACGACTGAACCACCCGAGAAATCCTGGATGGTGTAATTGGCAATCACACCGAAGCCAGATGCCCAACCAAGGCGGTCTTCCCAGTCAGCAAGATCGTACTGGAAGGCAAATTCCCAACCCGACTGCGTGGTCGTGTCTGGGTCATTGCCCGGCCGCGTGAAGTCCACACAAAGTCCCTGCGAATTCGGGTCGCCGAGTACGTTTGGAATGACTTCCGGGTTAAAGATACCACCGCCTGGGCAGTTTGGATCGGTTTCCCGCGACAGGCCGCCTGTGGTGTTGTTCGGATCTGGGATCAAAGCTGCGCCTTCAAAGTCGACGCCAAAGATATTGGTGCGATCTTTCGTGAAGTAGCCGAGGCTGACAACAGCGCCAGGTGCGAAGTACCACTCCGCAGAAATATCGATTGAATCGACCTCTTCTGGCAGGAGACCAGGGTTACCGAGGGCAACTGCCGTGTTCTCCTGTGGCCCAAACGTAAATGCGGTATTCAAGTCGCTAAAGTTCGGGCGACGGATGTCTGAGCCATACGCAAAACGAAGAATTAAGTCTTCGCGCGGCTGGGCGACCAAGTTGAAGCGCGGCAAGAAGAAGTCATACTCACCTGTTGTGGCTTCAAGCGAACGCGTGCCGTCGCCATCAGCCGGACCGAAGCCGAGCGATGTGACTTCGGTTTCGAGGTAGCGCGCACCTACATTTCCTCGGAAGATGCCATATTCGAAGTTTGCCTGCGCATAAATCGCCTGGGTCTCTTCGGTCACATCATAGAATGAGTTCTGATCCGATGACAGAACGGCCATAAGATCGCCATCGGCTTGAGGTTCCAGGAGCCGTTGCGCCGCCAATGCATCCTCTAGCGTGCTGAGTACGCCATCTGGGTCTGAGAAGGCACGGTCTGGATCGATTAGCAGGAAGTCCGAGATGAAGAGACTGCGGCCGTCCGCGTCGCCGTAATTGGACGGTCCAGGAACAAGGAGTTCTGCGAACAGTGTGCCGTTGGGGCTGTCTTCAAGACGGCTGAAGCCGCCAATCCGGTCGTTGACGCGATCAAAAACCGAAGACGATTCATTGTACCTGTAACCGATATCAATTGAGTTTAGATAGTCGCCGATAAGACCGCTATCGTCGAAATCATACGAGACATCGATTCGGAAAGCATCCTCTTGATTCTCGGTGGTATTTCGACCGATGTCGACTTGGTCTAACACGACATTTGCTGGATTGGTCAGGTCGGCCACGGAAGGTGCAAAAGGCGAGTCAAAGTTGATTCCCCAGGCCAGGGAATCTCCGCGGAGATCGTATCGGAACGGCACGCAATTGTCGTTGCTCGTACTCGGGTCACCCGTTGCCGCGCCATCAAGTGGGCAATTTGGATTGATGAAGTTCAATGTGGTGCTCAGATTGGGGTTCACTGTATCCGCGCTTGTCGTGGCGTACTCAGCTCGAACGCTCCAATTGTCCCGTTCCCATTGTCCGGCGAGCGCAAAGATCTCGCTATCCGTTACGCGTGAGCCCGTATCGCTCGAGAAGCGAAGATTTGGATCATCATCGTCATTGGCCAAATCAGGTTCAAGCGTTCCGACCAAAGCAGCTGGGAAGTTGCGTAGGTCGCGGCCATTGTCCGAGGTGACACCAAAGTCTACGAACTCAAACTGGCTCGGTATACTAAGCTGTCTGAGCGTACTCACCCCTGATGCCTGCAAGCGATAAGAGTCCTGGCTACGCTCTTGTTCGTTGATAATGTAATCGACGCTGAAGGTCAGCTCATCGTTTGGCGCCCACTCGAAAGTTGAGGCGAGATTGGTGGTTTCGTAATCAAAGTTTTCTTGTTCTTGGACCAAGAATTGGATGCCAAGAAATTCAGCCGGATCCGCGCCTGGAGGTGACGCGACATTATCGCGGTCCGTCCGCGGCCGGAACGAAACCGACTCTTGCTCAGTGTAGCTGCCACTAATGACAAAGCCGATTTCACCCATTTCCGTGTCCCAGCGATTGCCGATTGCCCCGGAAAAGCGAGGTTGGATGTCTTCGGTGCTGAGACTGCTATCTTCGCCTTGGATACGGATATTGCCCAGCCAGTCATTTAGCTGCAGCGGGCGGATCGTTCTTAGGTTAACCGTGCCGCCAACAGATCCTTCGATCGTCTTGGCTTCCGGGGCTTTTGTCACCTCGACCGAGGAGATGATCGCTGCATTAATATCTTCAAAGTCGATGCCGCTACGTCCTGCGCCCGATCCCACCGTGGAGACACCGTTAATCTCCACACGGTTCGCATTTGTGCCGCGAATTTGGACGCCCGTTCCGACGCCCGCTGTCCGAGTGATTTGAACACCCGTAATGTTCTCAAGCACCTCGGCAAGGTTTTGGTCAGGCAGCTTACCAATATCTTCCGCTTGGATGATCTCTTTAAGATTATCGGCATTCCGCTTCTCATTGAGTGCGCTTTGTAGCGACCCTCGGATGCCCTGGACCACAACAACATCCTGCCGTGCTTCTTCCTCATCAGCCCCATCATTTGCGTCTTGCGCCAACGCCGCAGAGCCTAAGGGTAACGCGACGCCCGCAAGCAATGCGGCGCGCCAAAACGAATGGATGGATTTGTCCTGTCTACTAACGTGCATACCAATTTCCTCCCGGTACGTATGTCTTCTTTTTATCTCGAAGTGAGCACAGGCATACGCATCGTGATTTGGCTGTCAACCAATTAGGCACATAAATAAGAACCAATTGGTAGGACCAATTTGTGTTCGATGTCAGATTGTTGCGTTTATGTGACACGCGTGGCAGGTGTGCGCGAAAATCGCGCAACCCGGGAAACTTCGAGGTGTCCGACGTTTGTGCGATGCCTGTATTTGTGGCGAAAGCAGGGGAGTCCGTGCGACTAGCTCGCGAGGGCGGACTTCAAGTATTTCTCACGGTTCGCATGTGAGCGACGACGTGCTTCTTCGATCGCATGTTGCTCAGAGGCAACGAGTAGGTTTTCAATCAAGCGAGAGAAATGCGCGCGCATAGCTCTACGTGCTTTGTCGGGATTTCTTTCCTTTAGGGCATCGAGGATCGCCGCGTGCTCGTCGACGCGGCTATAGGAGTCTTCTTCGCAGACCGCAGCGTACATCGCACGAACATCGGGAAGTTCGACGCGCATCCGCCACAGGTTTTCCATAATGAAATAGTTTGCCGCGTTTCCGCTCGCTTTCGCAATTGTCATATGGAAAACCCGATCGGCTTCATCGGCCTCATCTGAATTCTGCGGCGATTGTTCCATCCGCTCGATGGTTTGTTCCAAGATCGCGATTTGGTCTATGGTAATCTCGGTCGCAGCCAATGCCGCGGACTCTGATTCGAATAGAAGTCGCGTTTGTGTGAGCTCAAATGCGGTCACTTTCGGCAATCTGCTCAGATCCTCTTGCTCAAGGCGTTTGACATAAACACCGGAGCCAACTTTGATCTCGACATGCCCGAGGGCTTCGAGTGAGATTTCGGCCTCGCGGATGACGACACGGCTAACGCCAAGCTTTTCGGCGAGCTCTCTTTCGCCGGGCAATCGTGTCCCTGGGGGATAGGCGCCGGACTCAATCATTTCCAAGATCTGACGAGCGATTTTTTGATAGAGGCGCTTTTCAGCCATGCCAGGATTCCTCGAAAAACACGTTCTTAGCGCAAATACGTTACCAAATTGTCCTACCAATTCAAGGGTGAGCGAATCGGGGATGAATAAAAGTCAATAAATACAGTGTATTGGTGTGATCTACCGGTTTGTCCAATATTGCATATGCGTCTCAAGCATCGGTTTGGAAGCGTGAAACCGATTGTGTAGGGGCTTGCATGTGAAAGACTTGCCACTCGCCAATGCGAGTTGTCCTAAGACAATAAACCGGACTACAGATATCTTGAATTGGTATGCAATAATGGTTGACAATATCTCGGGTCTCAATAGCTTAAACGGAAAGCTCATAAGAATGGGCCATTTGGGAGGAGACGAATGAAAGCCATTGGTATGGCGATGCTGATCGTTGCGCTTGGCGCAACCACAGGCTGTGCAGCTCTTCCGGAAACATCGAACGCCCCCGAAACGGCTCTGAGAGCAGATGCGGAGCAAAGGCTGCTCGTTACCACGCAAACGGAATACGCCGCTGCGATGCAGTCTGCGCAGCCTGGCGACACAATTACTCTAGCTAACGGCGTTTGGCAGGATTTTGACCTGGTACTGGATGCGGAAGGTACCGCAGACGCGCCGATCAAACTGGTGGCTGAAACCCCGGGCGAAGTCATTTTGAGCGGACAATCCAGTTTGCGTTTGGGAGGGCAGCACCTGATTGTTTCAGGCCTCGTCTTCAAAGATGGGTTTACGCCCCTGAACGAAGTGATCAGCTTTCGGGTGAATAGCGAGCGCCTTGCGTTCAACTCACGCGTGACCAACACAGTTGTCGAAGCCTATAATAATCCAGATCGCGTCCAGCGCGACACTTGGGTGGTCATGTATGGCCAAAACAATGAGTTCGATCATAATCATCTGTCCGGCAAGCTGAATTCTGGGCCGACCATGACGGTGCGGCTGAACTCACAAGACAGTCAAAATAACAACCATCACATCCATCACAATTATTTCGGACCGCGCCCCGTTTTTGGGTCAAATGGCGGTGAAACGCTCCGGATCGGCACGAGCCACTATTCGCTCACGACCTCCGGGACACGAGTTGAAAACAATTTTTTTGATCGATGCAGCGGCGAGGTTGAGATTGTCTCCAACAAATCCGGTGGGAACACGTATCGCGGCAATACGTTCTTCGAATCGCGCGGCACACTGACGCTGCGCCATGGTAATGGAACCGTCGTTGAGGATAATCTCTTTGAAGGCAATCGCGCCCCGTATACAGGCGGTGTCCGCGTCATCAATGCGCAGCAGACCATTCGAAACAATATGTTTCGTCATTTAACCGGAACGCGGTTCTCGGGTGCGTTGGTGGTAATGAATGGTGTGCCGAATTCTCCAATTAATCGCTATCATCAGGTCGATGGCGCTGAGATTGTCGGAAACTCTTTCGATCACGTCAGCACAATCGAGCTCGGCGAGGGCTCAGATCGCGAGCGCTCTGCTGTGCCCATCAATTCGCGCTTCCAAAACAATCTCGTCATCGGAAGCCGCGCTCAAACCCCGTTCAATCTGTACGATGATATGAGCGGGATCGCATTTGCGGACAATCTCACCAATCTCGAACCCCCGGCGGAGATTTCAAATGGATTTGTAATTTATGCAGATGGGGCAACTCTCCCTGAGTCCATTGGAGCGCAGGGGGCCTTTGGTGTCGCGAAAGTCGATACAGGTGTAGACTGGTATCCGAAAGCCGGTGAAGGCTCGCGGTTTGAAGGCGGTGAGGTTATCCAAATCGAACCGGGCGAAAATAAACTATTTGAGGCCGTATCGAGCGCCGCACCTGGCGACGAAATCATCCTCGCGCCTGGACGGTATAACGAAGCGAAGTCGATTGACCTGAAGATCCCAGTCACAGTTCGGGCAACAGAGCCAGGCACAGTCATGCTCAGCTTTGAGCGTCGAAATTTGTTCCAGCTTTCGTCGGATGGCGCGCTGCGTCTATCTGGACTGACCGTCACAGGGGCATCTGCGCCAGACAATGTCGGCAACAGTTTCATCACATCAACGACGCGCGGAGGTCCGGGAAATCACGTCGTCGAACTGACCGACATGACGTTCGAGGATTTCGTGATCAACCGCGCTTTCTCGATTGTCACCGCCGCGAAAGGGACCTTCTATGACCGTGTTGAGGTCCGCAGTTCCCGTTTCGAAAATGTGTCCGGCGTCCCCTTTAAGTTCGATGCCGAAACCGACGATTTCGGGATCTACAATGTCGAGTATTTGATTATTGAGGACAGCGCCTTCTCAAATGTGCGCAGCTCAGTTGCCTCGATTTATCGAGGCGGACGAGACGAAAGCACGTTTGGGCCTCACGCGTTTATCAGCAGATCAACTTTCAGCGATGTTGGGGCTGGCAGCGCGCCCTTGGCTGTGTTGCATGGCGCTCAAAACATCAGGATCGAAGCGAATGAAATCGATCAGTCTGAGCCAGTACGGTTTGTGATCACCACGGGCATCCCAAAAGTCGTTCACACAGGCAACATAGCAGCAGGTGGAACCGAGATAACGGCGCTCGTCACTGAGGACTTGCGAAAATGAGCGGCCGATTCCGATCTTCTTCCGCACTGATCGGGGGGCTCGCAAGCTTATGCATGGCGTGCGCGGCGACTCCCGAAACAGTCCCAGTGCAAACCGTCGAAACGGCCGCTGAACAAGCCTCTCGATTCGACGTTATGATGGCGGCCTTGGCCGCTGACGTCGATGCTCGTCTCGAGGCAGGCATTCCCGTGCCGGTACCGGTTGATGCTGGGGGTGGCTACACGCATGAGCAGCACAAACAGAATGCGAAAACCGTCTACGAAGCGGGCATGCTGTATCAGCAGACGGGTGAGGCTAAGTATCTCGACGCCGTGCGCGATATTTTGTTCGATTATGCGGATCTCTACCCGACGCTTGGCATCCATCCCGAACAGCGCAGTTCGAATAAAGGCAAGCTGTTCTGGCAAGGTCTGAATGAAGCCTGGTGGCTCGTTTACGTCATCCAGGGATATGAGGTCGTTCGCCCCGACCTGAGCGATCGTGACCGTAACCGCATTGAATCGGGTGTCTTGAATCCGATGGCGGATTTCTTGTCGACGGGGTCACCGCTAACCTTTGACCGCATCCACAATCACGCCACTTGGGCAAATGCTGCCGTTGGAATGACAGGCTATGTCCTGGGACAGCCAGAGCGTGTCGAGAAAGCGCTCTATGGTCTTGATCAAAGTGGCGAGGCTGGGTTCTTGAGACAGTTAGACGCGTTGTTCTCGCCCGATGGCTATTATGCTGAAGGGCCGTACTATCAGCGCTATGCGTTAATGCCGTTCGTCCTGTTCAGTCAGGCCATCGATCGCAACCAGCCGGAACGCGGAATCTTTGAGTATCGCGAGGGTATCGTACTCAAAGCGATCCGCTCGACGATAGAGCAAAGCTATGCGGGTCTTTTCTTCCCGATCAATGATGCGATCCGGGAGAAAGGGATCAATACGGTCGAGCTGAAATACGGCCTGGCCATCGCATATGAACGAACCCTGGACCCGACTTTGCTCGGCGCCATTGAGTTGCAAAATGGCGTTGTTCCGACGGAAAGTGGCCGCGCGGCGCTTGCAGCCATTGAGGCCGGTAAGGCTCAGCCATTCGCGTTTCGCTCACAGCAATTTCGCGATGGACCGAAGGGCGACCAGGGCGCGCTCATGGTTTTGCGCTCGGGCCCAGCGGGAGATGATGCTGCGGTCATCATGAAAGCCACCACGCAAGGGCTCGGGCATGGACATCATGATAAACTCGGCTTGCTCTATTATGATAATGGAGGCGAGGTCGTTGCCGATTATGGCGCGGCGCGGTTCCTAAATGTCGAACCAAAATTCGGTGGTCGCTATCTTCCAGAAAATGAAACCTGGGCGAAACAGACGGTGGCGCACAATGCGCTGGTCGTCGATCAAACAAGCCATTTCGGGGGGGATTGGCGCGAAGGGCAAAAGCATGCGCCAAGTGTCATAGAATTCGGTACAATTAACGGCGTGCAAGTTGCCTTCGCCGAAATCGATACCGCGTATGAAGGCGTCAACTTGCAAAGGCTGATTGCGATCGTACCGGACATGGATGGGCGTGATTACATTGTCGACATTGTGCGCGGTCTCGGCACCGAAACTCACACGTTCGACCTTCCGGTTCATTTCAAAGGACAGCTCATCGAAACAAGCTTCGATATGGTTCATGAAACCACGAAGCTGGAACCCCTCGGGCCAGCCAATGGCTACCAGCATTTGTGGAAACGAAGCGAAAGTGCGCCTTTATTTGGCGTCCAGGATGTGTCGTGGCTTTTGGAGGATCAGTTTTACACGCTGACCTTCGCATCCGATTTGGACAGCACCGCTTACTTTGCTGAACTCGGTGCGAATGACCCGAACCATAATTTACGGCGAGAACAGGCGCTCATCCTTCGCGGGGAAGGGGAGGCCGTAAACTTCGTTTCCGTTTATGAGCGCCATGGCTTGTATGACTCCGACAATGAAGTGACGGTTTTTAAGGGCGGGTCGGTCAGCGCTATCGATATCTCTGACAGTAGCGGCATCACGACCATCTCAATTACCTCAGAAGCGAGCGATGCAGTCACTTTTAAGCTCGCTGAGACCCGGTTCGTCCGTCAGCCATTGCAAGTGATCCGTACGGCCGCGGGGGTGGACCAATGAGCGCGATGCGACAGCACCAGGATCTCTTCAGATACGGTCCTGAAAGTCAGGCCGAACCGGTCGCAGTTGGGATTAAGCAAGTGCTTCTCAGTTCTGCTGAGCAAATGGTTCAATCTAAAACTTGGTACCAGTACGGCGCGGAGCAGACAGTGCTCAACAACACGCAAACCCAAACGAGTTACATCTTAGAAGGCTTCTTCGAGATCTCGGTTGAGGGCCGATCGCAGATCCTCGGACCAGGCGGTTCATTCATCTTGCCGATCGGTTCTGACTACTCGATCCGCTGTCTCGACGATGGCGTTCTTCTCACCACGCAAGCGCCGCAAGGTCACAACACAAACCCCCGTCACACCGAAACACGTAGATCTCGGCAGCACGCGCGCCGGAGCGATCTGGCATCCGCCACGATCCGATCAAAAGCTTTCGACTGAATTAGGAGCCTCAAACATGTCAAAACCAGTCATCGGTTTCATCGGTCTCGGACTGATGGGCGGGAATATGGTGGAAAACCTGCAGACGCGGGGATTCCAAGTCAACGTCATGGACTTGAACAAAGACGCGGTCGCAGCGGTGTTAGCACGCGGAAATGCAACAGACATGGCCACTCCAAAAGCCTTGGCAGAAAACAGCGATATCGTTCAGCTTTGTGTCACGACATCAGAGGTGGTCGAAAAGCTTGTCTATGGCGATGACGGTATTTTGGCGGGGATCAAGCCGGGTTCGGTCTTGATTGATTTTGGAACATCAATTCCCGCGTCGACACAGAAGATCGGTGCCGACTTGGCTGCGAAAGGCGTAGGCATGCTTGACGCGCCGCTCGGACGCACGCCTGCTCACGCCAAAGATGGTTTGCTGAACATTATGGCCGCCGGGGACAAAGACACGTTTGATAAATATCAGCCGATCCTAAAAGAGCAGGGCGAGAACGTATTTTATCTTGGTAAGCTTGGTTCGGGTCATGTGACCAAGCTCATCAATAATTTCATGGGCATGACGACAGTGACCGCGATGTCTCAAGCCTTTGCTGCGGCCGAGCTTGCCGGGGTCGATCGTGCGCAGCTTTATGAGATTATGTCTGCGGGGCCATCAAATTCGCCATTTATGAAGTTCTGTAAGAACTATGCCGTTGATGGGGTCAGCGATCTCGGTTTTTCCATGAACAATGCCAATAAAGATCTTCGCTATTTCGTGCAGATGATGTCGGACCTCGGGACCAGATCATTGGTCGCGGAAGGGACATCGACCAGTCTAGAAGCGGCTGTCGATAAAGGCATGGGAGATGGAAACGTCCCGGAAATCTACGACTACTTTGTTGGGCTGAAAAAATAGAGGGCGTTGTGACGGGTTGGGTCTCAACCGGTTGCAATTTGGAGAGGTATTGAAGCGGTGACGACACAGCCAATCATAGCGACACTCGGGGAGCTCATCCTTCGATTAAAACCGCCTGGAAAGCTTCGCTTGCGACAGGCTGAGAGATTCGATGTTTGTCACGGAGGCGCGGAAGCGAATGTGGCAGGGAGTCTGGCCCAATTTGGACTTGAAAGTCGCTTCATCTCAGCACTTCCGACTTCTGAGCTGGGCGAGCAGGCGCTGATGTCGATCCGTGCAAACGGGGTCAATGTCAGCCACATTGTGCGGCTTCCCGGCCGTATGGGGATTTATTTTCTCGAGGACGGCGCGGACATTCGCTCGGGATGCGTGATTTACGATCGCCAGGACACAGCGTTCAGCGCGCTCTCACCAGATCGAGTCGACTGGGACGCCGCTTTCGAAGGTGTTTCTTGGTTTCATGTGAGCGGTGTGACACCAGCGATTTCAGCCTCCGCGCGTGATCTTTGCGAAGCGGCATTGAAAGAAGCCAAATCGCGCGGCTTACATGTGTCGCTGGACCTCAACCATCGTCAAAGACTGTGGCAATATGGTCAGGACGCAACCGACGTCATGCCAGGTTTGGCGGCGCACGCAGATACTTTAATCGCAGGTCGCGGCGATTGCGCAGCATGTCTGGGGTTCTCCCCTGATGGCGATGGCAGCACAAATGATTGGTACGAAGCCCTGTCGGAAGATGTACTCAATCGCTTTCCCAACTTATCGCGTGTGGCTGTGACAATTCGGAATTCGAGTTCTGCAGATCACCATAAGTGGGCAGCACATCTACGCACCACTGAGGGAGCGTTCTTCTCGAAAACCTACCATTTGCACAATGTGGTTGATCGCGTTGGCACCGGCGACGCGTTTGCTGCGGGTCTGATTTATGGATTGGTGACGAAAATGTCAGATCACGACGCGCTTCAGTTCGGAGCGGCTGCAAATGCGCTAAAGCACACAATCATCGGCGACACGAACATGGTGACCGTCGACGAAGTCAAAGCCCTCATGGAAAGCGATGGCACAGCGCGGCTGCGCCGATAAATCGCCGCATGGAGGATAAGGAGCTCGACGATGACAAACCTCCAACTCAATCGACGACCAAATCGCCGGGCTTTTGGCGCGCTTTTGCTGGGCGGTTCATTCGCAGTCGTCGGGTGCTCCGATGTCTCAAGTGGCGGATCGCGGATTCTTTACTCAACAGACTCTCAGCCCGACGGCTACCCTACCGTCGAAGCCGTAAAGTTTATGGGGCAATTTCTGTCTGAAAAAACCGACGGTCGGCTAAGTGTCAAATCCTACCCCGGTGGTCAGCTGGGCTCGGAGGGCAGCACGTTAGAGATCGCGATGTTTGGCGGGCTCGACATGACGCGGACCTTTGCGGCGGCGCTCAACAATATCGCCCCGCTCACGAAACTGTTTAGCTTGCCCTTCCTGTTCCGATCGACGGCGCACCAGCGCGAAGTCGCCGATGGCGAAATCGGAGAAACCATACTGGAGTCTCTCGAAGCGTTCGGACTGCGAGGGCTCGCCATCTATGATACCGGCGGACGCGGCTTCTATACGACGGAACGCACGATCCCGCATCCGTCAGCCTTGGAGGGGATGAAAATCCGGGTTCCGAATTCGGACATCTTCCTCGCAACGATGCGCGCGCTCGGAGCGAATCCGACGCCGATGAATTTCAGCGAGGTCTATCAAGGCTTGGTCCAAAACGTCATTGAAGGCGCGGAGAACAATTGGCCGAGCTATATTAGCACGCGCCATTATGAAGTGGCGCCTTACTTTTCCGAAACCGGCCATTTTCGAACGCCGGACATGTTGATCATGAGCCTTCGGACCTGGGAGAACTTTTCGCCAGAAGATCAGGTGCTCGTCAAAGAAGCGGCACGGCAATCTGTTGGCGTTATGCGCAGCCTTTGGGACGCCCGCGTCGAGGACTCAAAAAGGGCCCTGCTCGAAAGTGGGGGTGAGATCCTCTCCGGGATCGATACCGATCCGTTCCGCGATCTTATGGATCCGGTCTATGAGCAATTCGTCACCCCTGATCTTGCACCACTGCTACAGGAGATTGATCGCATTGGAGAGGCGGGCGCATGAAGAAGCTTCTTGATGCCTTGAGCAATGCATCGCTGTTCATCAGTGCAGCATGCCTCGTCGTGATGACAAGCATTATCTCATATCAGGTGGTGGCTCGATATTTCTTCAATTCGAGCCCGGCTTGGTCGGAACGCTTGTCGCTGGTGCTGCTTGCTTATCTCGTCTTCTTCGGTGCGGCGGTGGGTGTGCACGAGCGCTTTCACATTCGCATCGATGCGCTGCGCAACGCGGTGCCGGATGGCTTAGGCCGTGTGTTTGATATGGTCGCAAACTTCGCGGTCGCAATCGCGGGCTTGGTTATGGTGATCGCTGGCCTACAGCTCACCATTACCTTGTGGGCATTTGATATTCCGTCATTGGGACTACCGCGTGGCTTAGCTCTTTTGCCACTTCCGATCGCTGGCGGACTTATCACGCTGTTTTCTGTCGCGCAGCTGTTTGAGCGCGTCTCTGATCAAACCGAAGAGGCGCAGTGATGGAATTGATCATTTTGCTTCTGAGCTTGCTCGGCCTGCTCGCGATCCGCGTGCCAGTCGCGTTCGCGCTGCTCATTTCTTCGATGCTCGTCTTCGCGCTATTAGGGCTCAATCCACTGATCGCGGTGCAGCGGCTCTCCGCCGGTATCGACGTGTTCACGTTAATGGCCATTCCATTCTTCGTCTTTGCCGGAGACTTAATGACCCAGACAGGGATTGCTGCCCGGTTGATCCGGGTCGCAGAAGGCTTGTTTGGGCGCGTGCGAGGCGGGCTCGGGCATGTCAATGTCGGGGCGTCGATGATGTTTGGTGCCGTGTCAGGATCGGCTGTGGCGAGTGTCTCCGCGATTGGGTCAACTATGATCCCAATCATGGAAGAGAAGGGCTATGATCGCGACTTCTCGGTTAATGTGACGTGCTCGGCTGCTGTGCTGGGTCTGATCATTCCGCCAAGCCACAATATGATCATCTATGCTGCAGCGGCAGGGGTTTCGATCTCGATTGGAGACTTGTTCGTTGCCGGCATTTTGCCAGGAGTCTTATGCGGGTTTGCCCTCATGGTCGCGGTTTCGATCCTCGCTCGGATTAAGGGATACTCAAAAGGCGCGTTCCCAGGTTTCAAAGCGCTTATCCTATCGGCCATTGGCGCAATTCCGGGTCTGTTAACAGCTGTAATCATTGTGGTTGGCATTTTGGGCGGGGTGTTTACGCCGACCGAGAGCTCCGCGGTTGCGATTGTCTATACGCTCGTCATTGGCGTGTTTGTTTATCGCTCGCTCGGGCTGAGGGAATTTAAAGCCGCGGTCGTTAACTCCGCCAAAACCACAGCGATGATTATGCTGATTATCGGTTCAGCCGCCGCATTTGGATGGTTGCTCGCACTGTTAGAAGCTCCGTTGATGATGTCGCAATTGATCCTGGGGGCCACAGATTCTCCCATCGTCATCCTAGCGCTCGTTTTATTGTGTTTGCTCGTGCTCGGGACATTTATGGATATGGCGCCGCTGATCATCATCGTGACGCCGATCTTTTTACCTGTTGTCCAATCGATTGGCGTCGACCCCGTCCATTTTGGAATCATTATGATGCTCGCGCTCGGGATCGGGACGATTACGCCGCCGGTTGGAACAGTGCTCTTCGTCGGGTCTGCTGTCGGAAAAATCAGGATGGAAGACACGGTCAAAACCATGTGGCCCTTCTATTTGGCGCTGATCTTATGTTTGCTGCTTGTAACCTACGTTCCGCAGATCTCGCTTCTTCTGGTCGGATAATGGTGGGCATTCGGCTTTCGCAGTCTGATCGACCGAGCAGCGTCATTATCAGTCTCGAGCACGCCCATTTCTGGCGATTTCCCATATTGGGAAATCATCGAATATTACCCGCCAAACAGCCTGATCTTGCAACTCTTCTCGGTCGATAGGCTCAATCGGTTGGTTCGAGGGCGCGGCGCGCAAGGAAGCCGAGGTCGCTGCCGGTGAGCTGCCCCAGAGCCACTACGGTCCCGGTCTCGTCTAAGCTTAGCACCCCGATTTCGCCTTCGGTGAGACGCAAACCGCTGACGCGAAAGATGGTGCCGCCATGGCTGACCAGCGCGATATTGCTGTCGGGCAAGCCAGGCGCGAGTTCGCTGAGGAGGGCGCGCACCTCTTCTGCAGCGATGTCCAGAGTCCGCTCGCCGTTGGGGTCATGGTGCATGAGGCGGGCATCACTTTCATAGCCGACGCCAAACATGAAACGGGCGGTTTCAGCGCTGCGACACATGGGACTGGTGATCACCCGCCCGATGGGAATCTCGAGCGCGCGCAAACTAAATCCAGTCTCTTGTGCCCCGGCCGCCCCCGCGATCGACAGATTACGCTGCGCCGTGCAGTCATCTGGCGCTTTGGTATAGTCATCTCTGCGGGACGGAACTTCGGTGCGTTCATGGCGAATGAGGAGAACCAATCCCCCCTTTTGAAGCGCTTCAACCAAGGCGGGTTGATCAAGTGGCGCTGACGCGGTCTCTTGGGCGACAGAGACGGGCCAAATACTCAAGAGCACCACGGAAAAAACCGCGAGGGTTGCTCGGCGCCATGAAGCGCGAGTTTTTATAATATCCATATCGATCTCCTTTTGTTGGATCATGCTGGCATAGCTTGGTCAAAAATAGCCAAGCCTTCAGCCCTAAGTGCGCCTGTCTTTCGATGCTTCCTTCATGGCGAACAGTGCCGTCGCAAAAATCTCGTGCATGGGTTCACCGAGTTCGGGGTCAATCGTTTCAGGCGTCCCGGCTGCGAACGGTGGCGCTGGGGCGTATTCGGCCTGCAATTGGATCGCTTTTGCGTAGGGCTCGCCGCGAATCTGAGCGAGCAAAGCTAAAGCGAAGTCGAGCCCTGCTGAGACGCCTGCGCCCGTCGTGATATTCCCATCTCTGACGACGCGAGCATTGACTTCAGTGGCGCCGAATTCTGGCAAGAGATGGCGGGTTGCCCAATGGCTGGTCGCGCGTTTTCCGTCCAACAATCCCGCTTGCCCGAGGATGAGCGAGCCGGTGCAAACACTGGTGACGTGTTTCGCGCGCGTCCCGCGATCGGCAACGAAGTCCATCCAATCCTTGTCTTCCATCACACGAACCGTGCCCATTGTGCCACCGGGTGCGAACAAAATGTCGAGATCCTCAGGGCAGTCATCGAGGCTCATCGTCGGGACGATCGCGAAACCCGTGTCGCCCATAATTGGCGAGAGCGTTGGATCTTTGCTTACGAGGTGGACTTTCGCGCCCATCATCGAGGCGAAGAAGTATTGCGGCCCGACCAAGTCGAGCATGGTCATGCCGTCATAACACAGCATCGCAATCTCTTCGGCGCCGTGCATGTTGAGCCCCGGATAGGTCATCAGGTTCTCATGCGCTTTGTAAGCGAGCTCATAGGCTTCTTCTTCGCTATTGCCGAACCGGTAGCCTTCGGCTTCTGCGCGTTGGATACAGGCGGCGAGCGTGATGAATGGGGCAAGTCCGGCAAGGCCGAGGACGTTTCTACGGGTGGTCTTCATAAGTCTTGCTCCTCTTAGAAGTCAGCTGACAGAGTAACGAAGGCGGAGAGCGGCGCACCGGGGCGCACCACCGCTTGGGCGAAATACTGGTAAGGCAGGAAATAGTCTTCATCGGTCAGGTTCTGCACGTTCAAGCCGAGCCGATACCGATCCCATTCATATGACACTTGCGCGTCGAACACGGCATAATCGTCAGACTGGAAGCTATTAGGCAGCGTGATGTCCGCCTCGGACGCCCAGGTGAGGCCAAGGCCCGCGCCGAGGCCGTCGAGCGCACCATCGAAGCGATAGCGTGCTGCGATCCGGCCTGATTGCTCCGGCACACGCGGGATGGCATCTCCCACCGGGATCGTCGTATCAGCGGTAACTTCTGAGTCTGTGAAGGCCGTGCTGAACAGGACAGAGACTTGCGAGGTTGGCTCCCAGACGAGATCAAGTTCGAGCCCGCTGCTTTCTTGCTCACCGGTTTGGATGGAGGTGACAAACGTCGCCGGGTCGGGTGTCGGTACATTCTCGCGGGTGATCTGAAAGCCAGCAATCGTGCCGGACAAACCGAACGCCTCAGCGTTGAATTTGAGACCCGCCTCAAAAGACTCGGAGGTCTCAAGCTCGGGGGGCGACTCATCAGCGCTGGCAAAGAAGAGCGAGAGGCGCGACCCAGTCGCCCAGCCGGCGAAGAGCGAAACGCTATCGGTGATTTCGAGCGTCGCACCGATGCGGGGATCGAATTGATCGAACGTTTCGTCCGTGCCTTGCCCGCCTTCGATCTCTGTGAGCTCATACTGGCTATACCGCCCGCCGAGCAGGACGTGGAACCGCTCGCCAAAGCTCATTTGGTTTTGCGCATAGAGCGCGATCGTTTTGTAGTCGCTCTCCAGATTAGTCGCGACTGGTGGAACCGCGCCAAAGCTAAGCTGTGGCGTTTCGGTAACATAGTCATAGAGGCCGATCGGCGTGAAATCGAAGCCGGTGCCGCCTTGATAATTTGTATCGTCCCACGTCACGCCTGCGAGGATGGTGTGAGAAATTGCGCCTGTTTCCAGCTCAGCGGTGAGGCTCGCATCCGCGGTCCATTCAACCGTGTCGACGGGTAGCTGCCCTTTAATGATGGGGGCACTCGTTCCCTCAATCGGAAAGAAGGCCAGGAAGGGTGACGTTGCGAACTCCCTGAAACTGCTTTCGAACCTGCGCAGCTGGAACGTTCCGCTGAGGCCATCCGTAAACCGGTGCTCGACGGTCCCGTGCACGGTGAGATTTTCAATTTCTGTATTCGGCGCATCGGTCGCGCCTGTGAATTGAAATGGGTCGACGCCAGGCAGGTCAGCGACCTCGCTCGGAAGCCCTGCATATTCGAGCTGCTCAACGCGATTATAACCAAGGCGCAACAACACATCGGTCTGATCTGACGGCGCAAAGCCGAAGGATGGCGCCAGCGTAATGCGCTCGATTTCGACCTCATCAATGAAGTCCTCAGACGAGACATATTCAGCGGGCAGTCTGAACCCGGCGCGCTCACCGATGGGAAGATTGATATCAACGTTCGGGGCCAGGGTGGCGAAACTGCCCGCGCGGAGACCGACGCGTGTAAAGGCTTCCGCCTGCGGGGTTTTGGTCACGACATTGATCAGGCCGCCCACCGGCGCGCCAGTGCCGCCGCCAAACAGAACGGACGTTGGTCCTTTGGCGACTTCTATCCGCTCCACGGTGACGAGACTGGCCGGATCGATGACGGCTGTATCGCCATACCCAATCAGCCCATCGACATAGATCTCTGCCTCAAACCCGCGTACAACGGGATTGGCGAGAACGATTTCGGAAGGTTGGGAAGGCACAACGCCGGAGACGTTTAAGAGCGCTTCGGAGAGCGTACTGGCCTCTTGTTCTTTCAAAAGGGTTGGCGTGATCACTTGGATCGATTGCGGGATTTCGGAAAGCGGCGTTGAGGTACGTGCCACGCCTGCCGTGTCAGCGCTATAAGCGCCCTGTTGGCCGGACACGATAATCGTGTCCTGGCGCCAGGTTGGCTCCTCGTCTGAGGGCGCGTCCTGTGCGTGAGAGGGGTAGCTAAGGGTAAGGCTCGCAGCTGTGGCGAACAAAATGGACCGATACATGGGATAGGTTCTTCAATGATGGATCAAAGACGAGTAACGCGCCAAAGGCACGCCGCGGTTCAGATCAATTGAAGAAGGGGTGGGCCCGTGGCCCCCACGGGTGGCCCCCGCGGGGCGTGCACGACACCCGCATCGAAGGTCGTGTGGGTTTTCCATTCCAAAGCGGCGCGAGATACAATTGCGCCGGCTTGATCCGGCAGGATGATGCTCGCCGCGACGATACAGTGCGAGCAGGTTTCATCTTCCAAGTGTGGGGCTTCATCGTCTGGCTCCAACAATTTGGAGATGCGCTCCAGCATGCGGGCCTGGGAATCGCTTTGAGCTGTTCCTGGAGTCAAGCAAACAAAGCTTGCGATGTCCGCCCGATTTGACGTCGATACCATCGCCACAGAGGGTGCAGTGACGTGCAGACAAAGCGCTATGAGCGCGAAGGTGCGGACGCAAAGAGATCGCATGCATGGCGCTTAGCCGGAAACGAAACGAATTGGTAGAGGTGTCACTGTCGCGGGATATCGAGTCTCAATCTTGGTGTCCCGGACTTGGGTCCCTTTCAGAGTACGATGCGGTCAGTTGCGTTGAACGGGGCGTTCTGACCGACCGGCTGCCCCGGTGGTCCACGGCCCCTGTTTTCCTTGCCAAGCATCGAACGGTACATCTCACGCCTTTGCTGCCGCTGATCAGGTCGCAATACGATCGCCAGCGCTTGGGTCCTGAGTGTGCTTCTACGCGCAAACCGGATGTGAGTGTTGATTTTTATTCGTACAGATCCAAGTCAGCCAAATGTCAGAAGCGTCTCTTCAAACGCGTCCGTCAGTTGATCGCCGAATGTCGCGCGCCGAGTTTGAGCGCTGGTATTGGCCTGTGTCGGAGTTGGTAAAGTTTTGCGAGCAATTGCATATTCCAAAGTCGGGTCGGAAAGCCGAATTGAGGGCGCGCGTTAGCATATGCTTAGATGGTGGACAGCGGCCGGAGACTCTTCTGGCCGAGCCAAAAATTCAGGACGGCTTCGACTGGAAAGGTGCTAAATTGTCGATGCAAACTCCGATCACGGCGTCCATCACATTTGGCCCAAATGTCAGACGTTTCTTCAAATCTCAAATCGGGCCGAAATTCGTTTGCCATTCCGACTTTATGGACTGGGTTAAGACGAATGTTGGACTCACTTTTCGCGACGCTGTGGAGGCTTGGCACATGTTGGAGGCGAGAAAAAACGACCCAGAGTTTCGCCGAGAAATTGCCGAATGCAACAATTACCTCCAGTATTTGCGAGACTTTCGAGATGACAACCCAACGCGCTCTTTTGAGGATGCGAAAATCTGCTGGGATCAAAAGAAACTGAGGCCGGCAAGGAACGGCGTGGTTATCTACCAAGCCGAGGACCTACAATTCGTCCCAACTGCATAATTGTCGTTCAGCAGGATTTCAAACAAGCGAGCCTGATCGCGTCCGCACCTCGATGCATCTCGCTCAGGACGTTCGGACTTCTGTCCAAAGATGCTCTCAGAGGTGCCATCTATTGAATGGCAGGCCCCATGACTTTACGCATTGACCTGGTGGTTGCTGGGTTGTTCGGGAAAAACAGCTCAAGCTGAATGTTTTGAGCCGTAATGTCTTCGGGGCTCCCGAAGGCTGCAACCATGGAGACAAAGCTCAGATCAAGACGATGAATGCAATAGTTCTCAATCAAAACACTGCTCAGATTGGCCGCTGGTGGTTCCTGCAAGTCTTTGAATGTCGACAGTCCTGCATATCTCATACACCGCTCCAGGGTCCTATGCGCGTCTTGATCGAAGCGTGCCGCACTTCGCAAGCGTCGCAGTGTATGCGGAATGATTTCTTCGGGATTAAGCATAAATCTGCGCAGCCCTTCTGGGTGAAGGGTCAGATCGTAAAGATTGGTTAGGAACCCTAGATCGCGCGGCCACGTCGAGTCCTCAGAAAACGCCCAGTGCTTGGTTCGAAAGAAGGCATCGTTCTCAAGAAGGATCTCGCCTGATCTGGCCACTGCAATTGCTGGATTCGGCAGGTGGTTTTCGAGCAATGTTTGCATGGCTCTTCGAGCGGGCGCGAAGGCGCTGTCTTCGATTGAGAATTCCGCCCTGGGCGGCACCAATCCAGCGCTTTCATAGAGTTCATTTGTGTCTACGAATGAAAGGTTCAATCCCGATGCCAGCTTGCGAACAGCATCGGCACCTGGTTTGGCGCGTCCGCTTTCTAAGAAGCTTATGTGCCGTTGAGACACGCCCGTCTCCTTAGAAAGCGCCAGCTGCGAAAGGCGCCTGGCTCTGCGAAGTGATGTAAGGGTGGCGGAGAACGCCATCGAATATGACCTGCACGTAATTGATTTCATTACCCACAATGTAAAATCGCTCGAAGATAAACAAGGAGCGAATGATGATTTTGGAGATTTGGAGAGATTGGATCAGGGCGTTCGACCAGGCCTTTGAAACGGGTGATTGGCATACAGCTCGGTCATTCCTCGCCGAGGATGTCGTATACATCGTTGCCGGGGCGCCTTTCGCTTGCGAGCTAAGAGGACGAGACGCGGTCATTTCTGGCTTTCAAAAGTCCTTGTCGAACTTCGACAAAAAGTTTGACGAGCGCCGCTGGGAAGCCGTCGATGTTCGCGTTTGGGACGATCATGCAATCACGGCTTTTGCAAAAGGCGATTACGGCCTCAATGGCAAGCCACCGATCACTTTTTCAGCCAAGAGCCATTGGTTCTTTAGAGGTGACGAAATCAGCGTCATGACTGACGTCTATGATCTGTCACAGGTGAATGTCCAAGAAACGCTTCAATGGCTCGCTAAGCATGGCGGCGACATGGATGCCAGTTACGTTTAGAGCAATGTCTGACGGAGCAGAGCTTATCACTGCGGTTGCCTACAAGAGAGGACGTCCAACTTGAGGTTTGGGCTGAGGTCTGAGCACTAGAACAGCTCTGTATTCATGGCTGAAGGCCCACCGCTCGAGATCAGTGCGATCGAGACAACGACATATATCCCGGCTGTCAGAATACTGCCAATCGTTCTGATATGATTGAGACGTGTCCAGTCATGGCCATAGGCACGCCAGTAGCGCGCTGCCTCTGGGTCTTTATGGTTGAGACGGTCCAACTTTTTGTTCATTGGAACATTCCCAAAGATCGTCATGAGGAACACCGTTGGCAGATACACGATTGGAGCGACAAGCGCGGCGAAACGCGCCGCCCCGTTGAAAGTGTTCAGACCGTAGATGGCCAGAAACACTGAGAGGGGTGCGATGAATAATATGCCTGCAACAAACTGTGTTTTGAGAACTGTACGATTGATGTGTTGCATGGCTTCGATACCAGCCGACGGCTCAGCACGCAGCAATCCGGACATTATAAATTCTGAGAAGGCGGAAAAAACGCCTCCAATGACAGCGCTCCAAAGCGCGAGAAAGAGGCAAAGGTATAGGGTCCATTCATAGGTCATGTTTCAGCTCCAATGTGTTCGTTAAAAGCGTGTCGCAATGAGCGAGGGCATGTTCCGCCCTCGCTCACTCGCATTAGGTGTGTCGGGCCCGGGTGTGCGCGTGTCGCTCGAAACTGTCCAAGTCGCTGCGTGTCCATGTGCGAAGGACACCCAGCATAGTCGCGATGCCCAATTCAATGATTGTTGCGATGATCAAGGACTCCGACGGAAGTCCGTTTAAGACCATGCTGACCAGGCGCCCGAGGCCATAGCTCGCATAGACAATCACCCCGACGATCAGAGCCAGATTGGCAAACTGGAGCTTCAACCCAGCGATCAGCAATAACGCGCCGGCTAAGATGAGAACACCACTTGGCGCCGTTAGCTCTGACATCAGTCCCGGGTCTTGTTCAACGAAGACATGACTCATTTCGAGGAATGCCTTTGGAGACACCATCAGCGCGGCGCCGATAAGGACGAGCACCGCGCCCGCACTGATCAGCGCCAGTCTTGTAATCGCGCGTTTCATGCGGCCAGGCTCCAGACGCCTGTCGAGGCAACGTCTTTTGCATAGTCGGCGAAGTCCTTAGGCGGACGCCCCAGCGCGCGTTGAATGCCATCCGTGAGGTGCGCGTTGCGACCATCGAGGACGGTGGCGAAGAGATAGTCGAGCATCCAGACGACGTCTTTCGGGGCGCCAGAATTTGCGACGTCCGCAACAAACCCATCGTGGGGAACGTCCATGTATGAGATCTCTCGTCCCAAGGCCTTGGAGAGGTCAGCGGCGACGTCAGCCATGGACATCAGCCGCGGGCCGGTGACCTCGTAAATTTGCCCTTGATGGTGATCCTCCGTGAACGCCGCGACCGCGACATCGGCTATGTCATCGACATCGACAAAGGGTTCAACTTGGTCCCCGGCCGGCAATGTGATGGTCCCCGCAAGGACCATGTCGATGAAAGCGCCTTCGGAAAAATTCTGATAGAACCAGCTCGCTCGTACAATTGTCCATTCGAGGCCGCTCTCTTGTACGACCGTCTCGCAAGCTTGCGCTTCTGGTTCGCCGCGCCCGGACAGTAGAACCAGACGCTTGACGCCGGCCTGCCTGGCCTTGTCTACAAAAGCCCGGATGGCATCTGTCGCGCCGGGCATTGCGAGATCGGGGGCATAAGTGATGTAAGCGGCGCGCACGCCCTTCAGGCAGGCATCCCAGCTTTTCTCATTGTCCCAATCGAAGGGCGGTACGGCGGACCGTGATCCGACCCGAACCTCGCGGCCCTTAGCTTGCAGGCGTTTGGCCACGCGTTGACCGGTTTTTCCGGTGCCCCCGAGAACCAGGGTCAGGTCCTTATGTTTGCGCAGGACGTACATTGGCTTGCTCCTTTTTGGTTTCTGCAAGCCGATGCATAGGGTGAATGCCCGGCGCGCTCTTGTCCGCACGCGCCAGACTTTTAGCAGATCATGCCAAACTCAGATTTTGGCGGAAACGACACCCAGGCGGTACGATCGCGGTGTTTGACCCGCCCATCGCTTAAAGGCTCGGGTGAAGCCACTCTGTTCCGCAAAGCCCGTGAGAAAGGCAATCTCCGCAAGACTGTACGTCGTCTCCCGAAGCAGTCTCTGGGCGAGGTCCTTACGCGCCAGATCCACAACACTCTGAAACGTGTGCCCATTGTCTGAAAGTCGTCTTTGAAGCGTTCGGGTCCCGAGTCCCAATTCCGTGGCAATCAGAGAGAGAGTCGGGACGCCTTCGCTCAGTAGGGTTGTCACCACGCGTCGAACATCTTGTTCGAGTATTTGGTCTTCCGCCACATGAGCGAGTTCCCGTTCCAGATGCTGATCGAAAAATCGGGCGATGGTTTCGTCGCCAAGCTTATTGGGTGCCTCAATGCTGTCTTCGCTAACCAGCAGCGCGTCGCGTCCGCTCGTAAAGTTTACAGGGCATCCAAAATGGCGTTCATAAACCGCACGATCTCCTCTGGGCGCATGCTTGAAATAGACGGCGAGCGGGGCGAATGACGCCGTGCTCACCTCCTTGCTGATCGCATCAACGGCAGACATACTGGCTTCGTTTGAGAGGCGTTGTCCGAGGCAACCGTCGCCTGCTTTTTCGAGATTGAAGAACCAGCCTTCACGTGTTTCTTGAAGCGTATAGGCCTCCGCGCTGCCGAGGACGCGTCCGTAGCGTTCTGATCTAGCATATGAACCGCGTAGGTTTGGCGCCGACTTCCAGGCGAGACCAAAGGCCCCATAGTCATCGCTTCGCATGGCGGCGCCGATTCGAAAGGGCAAGGATAAGCCTTCCGGGTCGCGCGCAGATAATTCCGCAAAGAAATCGTAATAGGCGTCGGACGCCACCATGAGCTTGGGGTCTATTGGCGCAGACGGTCTCATGCCAAGGCGTTCCAGCAAGTCTTCGGTTTGCACACCCGCCGACACCTCATTGAGCACCTTATGAACGTAGAGAGATGTGATTTGACTCATTTCTCCATGTCTAATCGGTTTTCAAGAAAATCGCGAACAATTGCGGCGGTCGAACAAACCTTAGGTTCCTTTGTGAGGTCAGCGTGGGTATCTCTTGTGTAGCAAGGCGAGCGGCACACACCCGCCTCAAAGAAATAGAGAATAAATGGCTTGGATCGCCTGATCCTGGTTTTGGCGTGCTGAACTGTGGCGTTAGATTCCATCATCGATATTTACAGGTGAAGGTTCCTAAAACCTCATGCTGATCCGGTTGCGCAAAATGGCGCACGTCATCGAGGGCGTGCTCACCGGCTGAGCGCGCAAAAGACGTCATTAGAAATCGCCTAAGGTGTTCCTGTTTTCTGCAGATCGCTCCCGCTGAGAGAGAGAAGAAGTAAAGGCGATATCGCCAGCACTATAAACGAAACCGCTAATAGTTCTCGCATCCCGTACTCGACATAGGGCGCGGTCGCCGCAGTACCTGCCGCTGTCATCATGAAAGCGGAAAATAATAGTAAGCCAGCCGCTCGCGCTTCATTCCCGTCAGAAACTTGGAGCGCTCGGTTAAATCCAGGTGGGCCGCGCAGACCAAGACCAGCGTTCACCAGTGTGAAGAGCGCAACATACGGATAAAAATGATCAATGCCGTATGCCGCAAATGCCAACATGATCAGCATTGCCAGCGCCGAAAGAAACGACCCGATCAGAATGACCATATCCGCCCCGACGCGTTTCACGAGCAAGTTGGACGTGTTTGCACACAAGATGAAACAAAAGATCCCAATGATCTGCATCATTATGAATGCGGACATTTTGAGCTCTAAGACATGGACCGTCACAGCCGGCATGCCGAACACAAAGATCAGCAACCCAGACAAGGACGCTGCCTGGCTGAGCCCGTACTTTAAGTAGGGCACGTTTGCCACCAGCGATTTGTAAGATCCTCGCGCACCCAAAACCTTTAGATCCGGTTGTATGGCCTTCACTCCCAGTAACGCGAACACGGTTAGCAAGGCCAAGGCGCCCAGTAAGTAAAATGAACTGGTCCAACCAAATAAACCCAGGAGCCATAATCCTAAGACGGGCGCGAACGCGGGCGTGAGGGACTCAATAGACGCCAGTAGACCGAATGATGGAACAATATACCGATCTGGTAGAACGGCACGGATCCATACCGGTGCAAACACTGCAGCGGCTGCCCCAAAGAGCCCCTGTACAAAACGGCACAGGGTTAGGGCGGGCACACTCGGCATTAGTGGGCTGATGAAACTGACCAAGCTGAAACAGAAAAGGCTGATGACGAGCAATTTCAGTTGATCGAATTTGGCCCCAACTTCCCCCCATAGGATGAGACCGATCGAGGTTCCAGCGATGTACGCGCCCAATATGAACTGAGCTTCTGCTTGCGTGCCGCCGAGTGCGATTGGGATCACAGTTATGGCCGGAAGCACTAAGTCTATTGCGCCCAGCCCAATGATCGTGCCGACAAGCGCTATCAATATCGCAATCACGGCCAGCCTATTCATAGGTTTATCAGCAGCGTTAGACATCGCGTGTCCCTCTCCGCAAGTTATTGCGGTGGCGGTAACAATCGTTCGCGGTTCACGCGATGTATAAATTATACAGTGAAACCGTCAGTAGTCGTTCACGAGCCTTGCAAACCGACCATCAGAGAGCGGAACGCGCACAACTTTTCGATGTCCTGCGGTGATGCTTATTTCATCGTAATCTGCTTGTGACGTGTAAAAGACGCGCTCGGAGCTTGGGTCGTCAAACCAACCCGTCGAACACATCTCTTGTTCAACACGATCGATTTCTTCGGTCGCGTATCGCCAAAGTGACGTTCCCAATAAATCGCGAACCGGTTGATGCCATTCTTGCGCCCGTCTTGGCGATGCCGCCAGCAATTTGTGGGTCACATCGCAGATTAAGAAAAATGGCTCATTGGAGGTTTCGACCAAGCGGGCGAGTGCGCGGTCGCTTTGATTGGAAGGGCGTGCCTCAATTAGGTTTTGAATGGCTGGTACGTACCGTCGCTCTGGAAACGCCCCGTGTTTCCATCGTGAGATCGTCACTTGGCTGACACCAAAATGCTCCGCCAATGCCTGCTGCTTGACTGCGTTCAATATGCGCCATCGCTTAAGCGCGCGCCCGAGGTTCAATCTCGGTAACGGCTGAGCGCTCTCGGTTGGTTTGCTGTCAGTCATTGATAGAGCTCGGACAAATGAGACACTGTTGCGGTCTGATAGGCTACTGCCTCAATCATAAAATGAATAGCCGCACGGCTCAAAATGGCGGGAAACCGAACTTTACTTGAACGGGCGTTGTCAAAATCCATTTATAAATCAACCGCGCGGGGTTAAGTCAGCAGCGACGGATGTCTGGCGACTGGGTCGTCTCTCGAATTTCCTCGGCGTTAAGGGTTGCTCATTTGCCAATCTGGTGGGCCGTGTTCTTCCCAAGCCTCGGTAAGACCGATGCTTTGTACAAAATCTGGGAAGCGGTTGTGCTGGCGCAACCCGGTCGCCACGCGGCTTTGGTCCCAGAGTGTGCAGAGGAGATACGTATCTCCACTAAATGTATGGGTTGAAAAGACGTCCATGAACAAATCATAGGCCTCTATGTTCACCAGAAAGCTCAGAATTTGGGTGTTCACCACGGTCGTGGGGCTTTCAATGTAACGGCTCAAGACGTCGTGTAGCTCACGGCGCCGGTCTGTTTGATCTGTATGAACGGCATCCGCCAGCAAGGTGCTGAAAGCCTCGATTCCGTTCCAGCTTTGAAACAAGTCATTCATCGGCATAAACGCCCGCTCAAGCCAGTCTCGCGCCATTGCGCGGTCGCCCGATAAGGCAAAGACGTGGGGAAGTACCATGGCGGCGGGTAAAAAGCCGAGACTTAAGCTTTCTTCGAGCAAGTCCCGGGCTCGGTCGAGCGCGCCCGCATTTATATAGGATAAGGCCAGAGTCCAGTTGTTGGTTGCGTTTAGGGGGTCCAACTGCACGGCCCGCTCGCCAGCTTCAATCGCGCGACTGATATGGCCGATGATGCACCAATAGTAGCCGAGGGCCCCCATCGCGTCGGGATCGCGGGGATCAAGTTCAACCGCGCGTTTAAGGTAGTCGTACGGTTTTGTCAGCGTGAACCTACGCGAGTCGATGCCAGACGCTGCGAGCTGTGCGCGCGCCAGACTTGGATCTAAGTCTAATGCTTTCAACGCGGCGGAGGACGCTCGATCAAGATATACGTTGCTATCTTCGACCAGTGTATATTGAGGCAGTGTATTATTTGCGCGCGCAAGTTCGGCCCACGCCTCTGCAAAAGCTGGATCAATTTCAGTCGCGCGTTCCAATAGCTTGACGGCCTGTGTCAGCGTCGTATCGCCAGCTCGAATGTCGACCAACGCTTTGCCGCGTAAATAGAGATCGTGGGCTTCGCTGTTCGCTGTCAACGTTTTCGCAAGTCGCTCATGGTCGGCCATGTTGAGCGCGATCTGCATTGCGTCCGCGATCTGAAGCGCAATCGTTTCTTGTAAGTCGAACACGTCAACAAGCTTACCATCATAGGTCTCTGACCAGACGTGAAACCCGTCCACCGTCTGGATCAACTGGGCCGTGATACGCACCTGGTCACCCTGTTTTCTCACGGATCCTTCCAGCACGTGAGAAACGGATAGGGACGTTCCAATCGAGCGGACGTCGATGTCTTTGTTCCTAAATGAAAAAGACGATGTGCGTCCCGCAACCTGAAGTCCTGGGACCTTTACAAGCGCATTTAGAATTTCCTCTGAAATGCCGTCCGAAAAGTACGCCTGATCACCAGTGGCGCTCATATCGGAAAACGGCAGCACAGCGACGGAATGTGTATTGCTTCGTGTGCTGTTCGTCTCTGGTGAGCGATGTGAGTTCTCTTCGTCAAATGTCTCAACAGATTTGCGAAACCGATAGCCCTTGCCGCGCACGGTTTGAATCCATTCTTGGGTCTTGACGGTATCCCCCAAAGACTGACGCAGGTCCTTTATCGCGGTTGTGAGCGCCGCATCGCTCACGAAAACGCCCGCCCAGACATCGGCAAAAATGTCGTCTTTGGAGACGAGGGTCTGGGATGATCGCATGAGCGCAACCAACAGTTCAAAAGACTTTGGCGACAGCTCCAATGGGACGCCCTTCATCAAGGCGCGTTGATCCAGCAAGTCAATCGTGAGCGCATCTGCGCGCATAAACCGATCCTGAGGCCTCTTCATGATTGAGTCTCAACGTCCCTTGAGAGAGCGAACACACCACCATCATTTACAGATGTCTGCAAGCGAAAGGCGGTCTGAGCCGCGGTTTCGCGCTTAGAATTCCTCAGAAAACGCTCAGACTGTTCTCAAGCAAACCTCTGTCAATCGTCGCACAAGCCCTCCAGCCGCGCAGGAGGCAACTTGCGCTGGCCATTCCAACTTGCAGACAGAAAGGAAACTGCAATGTCAAAAAGCATCGTCATTTCAGGGATCTTCGCGGCGGGAGCTTGGTTGGCGCCAATGGCATCTGCCGATGTGCCCAGCCCGCATGCCGCCGAGGATATCTTTAGTTTCGAGTATAGCCGCGGCCAACTTACGCAACCGGATGGGCTCAAGTCTGTTGAGCAAAGACTTAAGCGCGAAGCGCGAAAGTACTGCGCGGTGGGCCATGCCCCGGGCGTGCGCCGAGCGGCGCGTGCGTGTGAACGCAAGGTCGTCAAGCAGGTCAAAGCTGAGCTCATGCTGCGGACGAACACATCAGCGGCAGGTTAAGCTCCAACAGGTTGGGATGGGGCAGGGCAAGCCGTACAGAAATTCAAAAAAACATGGTTAGAAATATGAAAAGCTCTCTAAAATCACTCTTCATCATTGGTGCGATGATCACCGCAAATCCCGCTTACGCCGAATTGGCCACACCGGAACGGCCGATCATTGACTGGGAGACAACGATCAATCACTTTCAGGTCGACTCTGACAAATTTCTCGGTCAACGCCTGTCCGTGTCATGCCCCCAGCACCCAGGGAGCGAGACCCAACCCGACCTTTTTGGCACGGACACGTACCCAAGTGACAGTCCGATCTGCAAGGCGGCTCAACACGCGGGTATGATCACCGAATCTGGCGGCGATGTGACTTTGCAAGTCATGCCAAGCCCGCTCAGTTACGAAAGCAGTGAGCGCAATGAGGTGTCGTCTGGCAATCGCCCTAAAACCGACCGCGCGATCGCGTTCGTTCAACCTCCAGCGCCCGGTCTCGAAAGCGTGCGCAATGAGCACATTCCGCGCATTGATTGGGATACGAAGTTCACGCGCACGGGTTTGGCAAACCGCGATCTTATTGGTCAGTCATTTACCTTCGAATGCCCCGCTGCTTCGCAGGAAATGCGATCACGACGGGTCGTCGGAACGGACCGTTATGCGTTTGATAGCATGATCTGTCGCTCGGCCGTCCATGCGGGGCAGATTGGTTTAGACGGTGGTTCGGTAACGCTCAGAATGGAGGATGGCTCAAAAAACCTGCTCGGTAGTACGCGGCACGGTATAGAGACCCAGAACGGAGCATCTGTCGTCCGGACAATCGTCTTTGTGAACGACTAAAGAAGAGCCTCAATCGGCGGCATTGGTCCCTGGCCAACCAGTGCCGCCGAATTGCGTCACGCGCTATTTGTGCCTTTGAATTTGGTGCTGTCAGTCTGATGCGAACGCGTCTCGAGCATCATAAGGGGTAAGGGCCTCATCCGGTGGATCAGATGACGGCGGAGAGAGTCGCGGTAAGGACCTTATCCAGGTGCGACTGCCATTGCGTGTGCTGGCGCATATAAGAAGCGTTGCACGTTCGGATCTTGCTGGCACAGATCCGACCAAAGCGGTCCACCCAGATCCGTACGCTTTCATGGGAGATATCGAGCCAGCGCTGGTCGAGCAGGTCTTCAACTATCTCAGCGAAACTGGAAACCGGACGCACGTCGTCACAGCGCGTTGAGATCGATCAGACATCAACACGTTAAGGCGTGACCTCATTTCCTTTGAGATTGCTCTCAGCATCGCGCGACATCCGTCGCCCTGCAAACCAGTAGTGTATGCCCGCCCACATGTTCCCGAGCAAAAGAATTGTGATGGCTTGGCGTAAACCAGAGGCTTCAGACTGGGCCTCGGAAACGCTATTCAGGGCATAAGACGCAAATAGGTCTGAGACGATACCGACGAAGACGGGACCAAGGCCAAGACCGATGAGGCTGGCGATGAGCGAGTAAAGGGCGACCGCAAAAGCTCGGGTTTCGTCGCGGGCGAGAGTTTGAATGGCTGCGAAGGTCGATCCAAAATAATAGCTCGCGGCAAAAACCGGCGCCGCAAACATCACCATGGCGAGATTTCCACTCGGCGTGTAGAGGCCATAAATCGCCGGCGCGACTGAAAAAGCGAGCAACAGCCCATTCACATTGAGCGGCGCGGCCATGGAGCGTTTAAGCAGCCGGTTTGACGCAACGCCGCCAATCCACGAGGCGAAGCCGCCGGTTATCCCGACCATCAGACCAAGTTTCCACCCGAGTTCGGCATATCCCATGCCATGGACCCGAACAAAGAAACTTCCGTAAAAGCTCCCAAATCCATAGGCGACGAATTGAACAAGCGTTCCCGCAGCGATGATGTGCCAGTAAGCCGGTTTGCCTGATAATGCTGACAGCCCTGCTTTGAACGAGATACGTGCGGGGTTAGGTTTGAGTGCCTCTCTGAGTGCAATGTTTCCACGGGGGTCTCTGACTGTGATCCAAACCAAAACCGCGACCAGCAGGCCGGGCGCGCCGGCTGCCATAAATGCTGCGCGCCAGCTGACATTCTCGACGATCCACCCGCCACCTGCGAATGCGATGAAGGCCCCTATTGGAATAGCCATTCCGAATATGCCGAGTGCACCGGCGCGGCGCTCCGGCGGAAACAGGTCGGAGATAAGAGAGTGTGATGCTGGCACTGAACCGGCCTCGCCGACTCCGACGCCGATGCGCGCTAGAAAGAGCTGAACAAAATTGGCGGCGAACCCGCAAAGCACCGTCATTGCAGACCAGACGGCGAGTGCGATTGCAATAATTTTGCTACGGTTCCAGCGATCTGCGAGCGCGGCGACGGGGATTGCAAGCGTCGTATAGAACACAGCGAATGACAGGCCGCTCATCAGACCAAGCTGGGTATCAGAGAGACCGAGATCGCGTTTCACCGGTTCGGCTAAAATTGCGATCACTTGCCGATCTAAGAAGTTCAGCATCATCACAATAAACAGCATCGCCAAGGCATAGTTTGCACTCAGGTGCGAGCCGCTTTGCGGCGTTTCTTTGATCGGGGAGGGTGGGGTCACGACTAAGTTCCCAATATCTACTCGCCTTTGGATGACACGACCTAGGCCCCCAGTGCGAACGTTCTTTGTGGACCGGCAATATGTCTGAGCACGGAGGGGCTGACAATATAAAACAAACAGTCTATCCTGTTTTAATGATGGCGCGTTAAGAGCAAAAAACACGGCGCGCCACAATGACTTGCCGGGGAGGAATGCGAGCCATGAACGCAATTCGAAAGCATGTTATTTGCCGCTCTTGTCACGCTCAGTGCGGTTTGATCGTCGATTTTGATGCGACCGGTCAGCCAATCTCGACTCACGGAAACAAGGATAACCCAGCCTATGCTGGCTATTCCTGTATCCGAGGGCGCGAGCTGCTAAACTATCATAGTTTTCCGACGCGCCTCACCCATTCGCTCAAGCGAGACGGTGACGGAGAGCTTGCGCCGATCGCATGGCGCGATGCCGCCCGTGACGTCGCCGATAAACTGACCGCGATCGCGGACCAGCACGGACCAGAATCGATTGCGATTTACATTGGGACATTTGGTTACAACACCTTCCCAGCCATGTCTTTCGCCCTGGCCTTTATGGAAGCCATAAAATCGCCGATGGTCTTTACATCCGTCACGATCGATCAGCCCGGTAAAGGCATCTCAGGAGCATTACTCGGCAAGTGGCTGGCCGGAGGTTACCGGCATCCAGAATGGGATGGATTGATGCTTGTCGGCACTAATCCAATCATCTCCATGAATGGCGGCGTGGGGATGAACCCCGCCAAGAACCTGCATGACGCTCTAAAACGGGGCATGAAACTGATCGTGATCGATCCGCGGGTCACCGATGTCGCCAAAAAAGCCCATATCCACTTGCAGTGCCGCCCAGGCTGTGATGCCGCGATCCTCGCCTGTATCGCCCGGCAAATCATCGAGGACGACCTCTATGATAAAGCCTTTTTGCGTGAGGAAGTGGAAGGCTTTACCGCGCTGAAAGAGACACTCGCGCCGTTTACACCGGACGCTGTTGCAGAGCTTGCGGGGGTCCCTGCAGAGCAGCTCGTTGAGGCGGCGCGTCTCTACGGATCCTTCAAAAAAGCCGATATTAGCTGCGGTACAGGCGCCAACATGTCCGGCTTCGGCAATGCTGCAGAGTATATGAACAAGGTCATTCTCACTTTGATGGGGCATTGGCGCCGTGCGGGTGAGCTTAAGCGAAATGTCGGCGTTTTTATTGAAGGGTTCCCGGCTATTGCTGCCGGTACGGGCTCGATGCCGGCTTGGGGATTTGGAAAGAAATTGCGTGTCAGAGGCTTGGAAGAGTGCATTTCGGGATTGCCCACCGCGGCGCTTGCTGACGAGATCCTGACGCCCGGACCCGGCCAAATCAAAGCCTTGCTGGTTCTTGGCGGAAACCCGATGTTGGCCTGGCCGGATCAAATTAAAACCTTTGAAGCGATGCAAGCCCTCGACCTGCTTGTATGCTTCGATCCCCGTTTATCGAAAACCGGTGAATTGGCTGACTATGTGATTGCACCGAAAATTCACTACGAGACTCATGGTACCACGGCGCTAAACGAGTTCATTGGTAACTTTGGCGGCGGCTGGGGCTACGAAGACCCCTATGCGCAAGTTTGCGACCCGATATTGGATCCGCCCGAAGGCTCTGACCTGTGCGAAGAGTTCGAGTTTTTTCATGCCATGGCAGGCGCGATGAATCTGGATCTCTCGGTCAAGACGAAGGCGATTATCGACCCGCAAAAAGCGGAACAGTATCGAACCGTCTTTCCTGCGGGCGGTCCGCAACCTGACCCGCTCGAGGCATGGGACGCGACCTTGAATGGCTCTCCTGTATCGTATCGAGAGGTTCGCGATGACCCAGAGGCTTTTGAAGGAAAAGTGCTTGGTCGACAGGCAGAAATCGTGGCGCCGAAACCGGAGGATTGGTCAACAAAATTGAATATTGGTCACCCGGCCATGCTGGAGGAGCTGACTGAGGTTGCAAAGCGGCTCGGGTCAGATCCGGACAAAACGGAATTTCCTTACCGCCTGATTTCTCGTCGACTTAAAGAAGTCTATAATTCGAGTTGGCATGAGTCTAAGCCGCAAAGACAGCGTATGCCACATCACCCCGCTTTTATGCATCCCGATGATATGTCAGATCTCGGCATCGCGGCGGGTGATATTGTCAAAATCGAGTCCGCGCGGGCGGCCATCACATGTGTTGCGCTGGAGGCAGCGGATGTAAGACGCGGCTGCCTGTCCGTTCCGCATGCCTGGGGCGTTAATCCTGATGAAGATGAAGACCCCCTCGGCGCCGGTGGAAATACCGGTCGTTTGTCATTTAATGACCGCGATTTCGATAAGCGCAGCGGCATTCCGATCATGAGCGCGATCCCCGTGAAAATCGAACGCGCCAATCTGAACTAAAACAGTCTGGCGAGCGTCCGTCACATCTGGACGAAACCGTCTCAGTGCGAATGACGGAAAGAGCGAGATAAAGATGAATCGGACGATCAGTAAGAACTGCGATGAAAGCAGTATCCCGGATCAGACCGGAAAAACAGTTCTCGTTACAGGGGGCAATATTGGTCTTGGCTATGAGACGGCGCGCATGCTGGCAGGCAAGGGCGCGCGCCTCCTCATGGCCTGCCGGAACGCGGCAAGCGGAACCGAAGCCCTGAAGGCCATTCGAGCGATACATGATGAAGCCAAGCTAGATCTATATCCGTTGGATTTGGCCGATCTGGAAAGCGTGGCGTCGTCGATAGAGGCGAGCCCGGGATCTGATTGGGCACAACCATCCCGTTTGCTCGCTAAGTAGGCGTCGCATCCTCGGCATTGGCTCTTAACAGCGCCGCTCCGGTCAAAGCTGCAACCACTTCCAGCCCGGTGAAGAACAGCAGAAGCGGATGCGGCCAACCATCCAAAACCAAACTTAAGATTCGGCCAGCCCCGACACCCGCCATGAATAAGGTGAGAGTCCATAACGCCCCCCGCTGCAAAGCTGGGCGCATCGTCCCCATAATCCAGAATGCCGCGAGCGCGAGATAGATCCCCATAATCCCTCGGAAAACGTTTTTCGTCCCCACATCCGTTGCCTCGACATCAAACAGTAGAGGCATCGTTACTTCGGGCGCGACCCCATAAATTAACGCGATCGGCGGGAGACCCGCCCCGATGAGGATCAAGAAATAGCGCTGCATTCGATCAGTAGTCATTTCATTCATTCCTATTCGCTAATCCGCCATCCTTGTCGTTTGGTTCTTCCGGCGATCTTGTTGCTCAGCTAAAGTGGTATTCAGAAAAGTCGGGATTGCGCATTTCATCTCGGTATTGCGCTGGTGGGAAGGGATACAAATTGGGCGTTCCCGACGCGTCGAGGTACCAACTCTCGCAACTGCCCGTCGCCCACGTTGTATCGACAACACCCCGCGCGAGTTCTTCATTATAGGCTTTGAACGCTTCTTGCTTCGGCGAGAACGCGGGCGCGCCGCGGCGCTTCATCTCCTTTAGACAGGACAGCATATAATCGATCTGATACTCCGCCAGTTCGATCAATGAGGCGTTTCCGAACACGCTGGTCGGGCCTTCCAACATAAAGAAGTTTGGAAATCCGGGAACTGTGACGGCCCGGTGCGCCCGCGGTGATCCGTTCCAAAAGGCCTTAAGGTCAACGCCGCCTTCACCCACAACTTTGGTTGGTAAAATGAAGTTCGAAGCGTAAAACCCGGTTGCCATCACCATCACATCGAGGGGTCTGAGTTCACCATCGGATAGCACAATCCCTTCCGGGACAATCTTCTCGATCCCTGTCGTCACCAGATCCACATTGTCGCGCATCAAAGCTGGGTAGAAAGTCGAACAGACGATCAACCGCTTACACGTCGCCTTGTAACTTGGTGTGAGTTTCTCTCGCAGAACTGGATCTGAGACTGCTTCTGCAAGATGCTTCTCGCATTGCTCCTGAATGGCTTTTTGCTCACGTTGATGCCCCATCGTCGCGCGCCCGAATGTGCGTTCACCATACCACCGAAACAGGCGGCGGAGCGTCATCTGTAAGCCGGGCGCATACCGCAGCATGGTCTTCCAAAACGCGCTGTACTCACTTTGCGGCAGCGGAACCAACCACTGAGGCGTGCGTTGATATACATCGAGATGGTCAACGGTTTCCGCAATCGCGCCAACGATCTGGCACGACGTTGAGCCTGTGCCGATAATGCCAACACGTTTGCCTTCAAGCGGATAGTCATCGCGCCAGCGCGCCGAGTGCCACATCTCCCCGGCAAAAGACTCACGTCCCTCAATCTCGGGAAGTCTGGGGTGAACGAGGACGCCCGTCGCAGCGACAATGATGTCGTACTCGGCATGATCCCCTTTTGCGGTCGTGAGCTCCCAAGTCGCGCCGCGATAGGTCAATTCATCCACGCGCGTGTTGAATTTTATATAGCGGCGCACATCGTATTTTTCCGCGACGAATTTGATGTACTTCAAAATGTCAGGGCCGAACGAGAAGCGATGGTTCCAATCAGGATTGCGTTCAAAAGAGTAGGAGTACCAATGTGAGGGCACATCACAGGAGAGACCGGGATAGTGGTTGTCGCGCCAGGTCCCACCAAGATCGCTTTCCTTCTCAAAACAGGTGAGATCGGTGAAACCCTCGGCCTTAAGCTTTATGAGAGCGCCGATGCCGGAGAAACCCGAGCCAATGATCGCGATGCGCGGTTGGCGCCCCGAATTTGTCCAGCTTTCAAGGGAAGCGGCGGTATGCATTATCTCTTTGGTCATTGTTCCCGATCCTTTCAGCGCTTGCGTATTGGGTAAGACTTGTCGCGTCAGCGCGCAGCGTAACCGCCATCCACTTTGTACTCGGCTCCGGTGCAGAATGATGAGCGGTCGGACGCCAACCATGCGACGAGCTCGGCCACCTCTGTGGGTTCGCCAATGCGTTGCAACGGGTGCAATGTGTCGGCGACGTCGGCCATCGAAACGCCCCCCAAAGCTTCAACAGTCGTGTGCGCCATTCGGGTTCGAATGATGCCCGGACAGACTGCGTTCACGCGGATATTGTCCGCGGCGAGATCCAAAGCGGCTGTTTTCGTCATGCCAATCACGGCGTGCTTAGACGCGCTATAGGCGATCCCATTATCGAGACCCAATAATCCGGCGACCGAAGCAATATTGATGATGCTTCCGCCTCGCCCCTCTTTGCGCATGATTTGAGAAGCGTATTTTATGCCGAGATAGACGCTACGGGTATTAATCGTATGAACGCGCTCAAACTCGTCATCGTCAAAATCGTATAGCGGTTTGATTTCACCTTCTGTGCCAGCATTATTTACCAGGATGGACAAAGGGCCCAGCGATTTGCGCGCATGCAGCATGGTTTCTTCCACGTCTTCTGCTTTGGTCACATCGCAATGCAGATAGCTGCCGGTCCCGCCTGCAGTTTCGACCAGAGCGATGGTCTCTGCACCGCTATCGTCATCAATATCTGTCGCGAGGACGGTCGCACCGCGATCCGCTAGCGCAAGGGTTATGGCGCGGCCAATACCATGCGCTGCACCCGTTATGATGGCGACTTTGTCTTTCAGGTCCTGATCCATGCCTTCTCCCGTTTCCGTTCATTCGGTCACTGATTGACTCTTTAGGTATTGATAACCTATCAATAAGGTTTGTCAGGCATTGCTTGGCGAGTCAATATTTTTATTGATAGGGTATCGTTAGCGCCCGCTCATTGAGGCTGAAAGGATCGTCATCGTGGACACATCGGCACAGAACAAGGCCAAAGCTCGGACCCGGCGCGCACCCGAGATCGCGCGGCGCGAGATCATCGAAGCATCACGTTTGGAGATTGAAGAGTCGGCTGATGGGAAGATTTCCGTATCTGCCATTATGCGACGCATGGGTATGCGCCAATCGAATTTCTACCACTACTTTCAAAGCCTGGATGAAGTGATCCTTGAATTGCTCTTAGATCTTGAGGCTGACGTAAAGGACGCTGTGGAGCCATGGCTGAAGGGTCGTCAATCGTCGATCAATCCGCGCGAAGATACGATCGCGCATCTCACAGCAATGCTCTCCGCGGGTCGGAAGCATCGCAAAGTTCTCAGCGCTGCCATGAGAGCAACGAACTCGAGCGAGACCGTCTACACGCATTGGAAGTCGAGGATCCTCGACGTCTACTTCGATCAAGCCAAGGCGTTCATCGAAAAGCAGGTCGGCGAAGGGCACTCACATGTGTCGGACCCGGCCAGCGCCGCCAAAGCGCTTGTCCTGATGAATTTCGGCGCGTGGATGGATGACCTGTGGCGCGACGATCCCACCGACCCTGCTGAACTCGGGCGCACAGTCGGGGCCATTTGGAATGACGTCATCTACGGGCCATCGCAGTAAATTCTCAGAACCAGCTGCGCTTTATCGATCTGAAGCGCGATCAAATTCTAAACTATTTAGTATCCGCTATTGCTCGCATCTTAGCGTGACTTTAAGGCCCGTCAGCCTCTGAACATGGGACTTCCGTCAAGCTGCGTTTGCTCCAGGCGGCGATCTGCTTACGAAAACCCATCTTTGAAAGGCATCCCGAAAAGCGCTCCGATTTAACTTTGATGCTTCAAAGAACACGGCTTGAAGTTTTTAAACCTGGCCTGTTAGTTGAGTTTATGAACGCCGAGTTATCGAGCATCTTTAGACAACATATCCTATCGAAAGGGATTGTGCTCACTGATGCTGATTGGCGTGCCGTTTGCGGGGAGCTGCAGCCGATCACGCTGAAACGAGGAGAGGTGATCATCGACAGCGCGCGGGTGACCGAGCATTTGTTCTTTGTCTGCAAAGGCATCGCCGCTTCCTTTCAAACGACAAAAGACGGCGACTCGCAAATTGCTCGGTTTTTTGAGCGCGGGCAGCTTTGCACGAACCTAACGTCGGCCTGGAACAAATCCGTCAGCGAAGATCAACTTATTGCTCTGACCGATTTCTCCGGCATTGGCTTTTCATTCTCTGCGATGCGGGACGCGTATTTGCATGGCGGCCCGCTCGCGACTTATTGGCGAACCATGGTGTTTGAGACGCTCTTATTCGACAAGGATGTGATGTGCGCGAAAACGGTCAGAGACGTCGAGATACGATATCAATTCCTTGCAGATCGGTATCAGCGCGTGATTTTTGATGTGCCGGATAAGTATATCGCCCGCTTTTTAGGAATAACACCGCAAGGGCTCAGTCGCTTTCTCAAAAAAAGTCGTCATGAGTTAACCTAGGTGAACGTCTCTCCGATCGCTGAGGCCTATAACCGGCCGAGTGCTAAGCGGGATTAACAGTCATGGCCGAGACATTTTCGATGCCCCCGGAACGTCAGTTCGGTTGGCGGCTTAAGCCAACGGACTCGACCGATTTTGAGATCATCCAAAAACCCAATGGTCAGTTTTGTGTCGTCCTGAATCACTCGCTCCTCCGCGGCGTGACCAGCGAGATGATTTTCTGGTGGTTCAAGAACTTCCCGAACTTGAACGTGCAGCTACAGGATATTGCTGGGTACGAAGGGCTCGTGGTTCCTGGATACTTGTTGTGGCACCCGTCTGATCATTGCAGCGCCGACCTCAGCGGTCGGTTGGGGCCGGATAACACTTCGCGCGCCGGTGCAAAAATTCACATTCGCGAAGCGATGCAATTCAACACTTATGGCTTGAAATATCCCGTAGATACCGCACTGGATATTTTCTATTGCGCGCCCGATGGTTGGGCGATGGGTAAGAAAATCCCATTTTTCGGCAAAGCCATGTGCCTGCGGATTCACTATAAAGACGTGGTCGAAAAAGGAGAAATCTTAGGCGTTCACTATCATTATGAAGTCGTCATTGGGGTCAATGGGACGTCACCAATCGCCAAACGCCTCAATCGTAAAATCACGCACTCGTACGCGCCGGAGTTTTTCGACGCATGGCATCTGCACAATACAATAGAAGTCGGAACGTTTGAGAATTTCTTGCCCGCCCTTTTCTCACAAAACCGGGACGGGTCGGCGCTTCGATACAGCAAGTCTATGGATCCGATGTCTTCCATAAACAGCGCTCAATCCGCGCATGCTCCGGAACTCTTCCGCGTTCGGGTTGAGGGATACAAAGCGACAGATGATCCGTTCGGTCACCAAAGTCCCGAGCGAGCAAGCTTCTTATAGAACGCCGAAGGTTCGCCCGCTCGATGCGCGGAAGCCAGATCTAAAGCTGTGTGGCTCGTCTTATTTAGGGCGCCTTAGGCCGCCGCCCGATTACCCATGCTTTTGCTCGCTTTTCCGCCGTCGCAAGCGCTCGGTTGTGCGAGAACTCAATTCCATTTTACTCGACCATGTTGCTGTACAAGCGATCGAAGAACGAGACCATTGCATGATTAAACTCATTCGGAACTTCGCGATTGGGCCAGTGTCCGACATTCTCGAATTCATGGATGTCTCCATTGCGCAACCGTGACGCAGCTTCTCGCGCGAGGTCCACCGGAACAAGATGGTCTTTGCGTCCGTGAAGTATGAGGGTAGGGGTCTTAATTTCGTGCAGACGTGGCATGTAATTGACCTTGACCCCGGTCAGCCCAAGCTCTGCCACTTGGAAGTCGCTTAAGGCGGATGTGCGCCGCTTCATTTCTTCCCAAACATCTTCGACGATTTGATCAATGTCTTCTACGTCTCGCTTAAACAAGCTGCCCTTCAATCGCTTTTTCAACTTCTCCTTGGTCCCGCCCAGACCCGCTTTTTCAATACCGGGGATTTTCAACATCAACCAGGCGAGGGTATGATACGGGACCTTTTTTTGGAGACCCCCAGGGTTGCCTAGCACCATTGCGTTTACGCGGTGAGGGTGCTCCAAGGCCAAACCCATTGCCGCGCAGCTGCCCATTGAAAGACCTACGAGATTAGCGCGCTGCACACCGATCAAGTCGAGAACCTGAATGAGCACATCGATGAGGACGTCGGTGGTGATGGTTTTTGTCCAACCTGAGCTGTGACCTTGTTTCGGCCAGTCAAATGCAAACACCTGATACCTCGGAGACAGGGCCGGAATAGCATGACGCCAGGAAATCATCGCGGCATCTAACCCGCCGCCGTGCAATAAGACGACCGGCGGTCCGAGATCACCATCTCGATAAAGTCGGGTTTTTCCGCCATCGAGATTTATGTCTTCTGTTTTTATGGTCATGTTTGGCTCAGCATCGGGTGTTGTGAAAGGACCCGAAATTGATATTTCGGGCATCATTTAATGGCGGCATATGCGCAGCAAAACTCGTCGAAAATCAGTGCATATGGGTTTCGGTCGCGAGGCGCGAATTCAGCGATCCATTTCTCTTTGACAATTCCTATCAGAGCCAGCGGTCGTACGCACTGCAGAACCAAAGCCGTCTTCACATAACACTACCCTTAAGCCTCGTTTCCGGCCCGAAGCCGGTAAAGGCTCATCTGCTTCGCTGAAATCGTTTCTACGATAGGCAAATGGCGATGAGAAAATATCTCGCTACTTCAATGCAATAATACACGTCGCTTTCGCTTTTATTAGAGAAGTCGACAATCGAGGTTGCAAAGTGAAAAAATTTTAGTCACCTTCAAGCGCTGCATACGAGGGGACTTTAATGAGCAAAAAAGCCGTTATCGGGGTGTTGGCTATTGCTCTTTCTGCCTGCGCGACTTCGCCGACAACGCCACCGACGGGGACAGATCCAGCAATGACGGATCCGCCCGTAAACGGTGGGCCCATCGATCCCGAGAGCGGCGAGGAAACGCCGTCTTCTGTCGCCCGAGCCTACACAGAATTTGCGGCCCGTCTGCAACGCGATCCTTCGACTGTTCCAGGCGTCACGAGCCAGCCAGCGACCTCCATCCGTGTCACCCTTGATAGAACAGGCAGGGTGGTCGACATCGTCCGATTTGAAGTGGCCCTTCGCCGAGCGGTGGGCGACCAGACACTGCGCTCTCGACACGTTGCTTTGATCCAAGCGTCCGACCGCGACCCGCTCCTGATTAATCTCGGCACCTTGTTCTCAACCCGTATCGGAGAGGAATGGGGCCCTGATGGTGCAGTGGTCATCGGGTCCGAGCTGGTGTCTGAGGATACGGCCTACATCACGCTCACGGCGCCGGAAGCGTTTACGAACGGAACGGTCGCCATCTTCGACCGCGGTGAAGGCGCTCCGCGTATCCCCGTCTCAGGGGATGTTATCGCCGATCTCCGCAGCACGGCGGCGAGGGTCGTCGCATTTCCAGTCACTGACGACCGAGGGGGACAATAGTGTTCGGCAAATTATCGGCTTTCGCGCGTTGGTTCATCGCCAGCTTGGTGGTGGCGCTTTCTATGGCGACACTGGCCGCCGCCCAGCCTTTTGATGCGAAACAGCTCATGCTGTCCGGTGAATTTTCCGATCAATCGGCGAAAGTCATCGTCGTCTACGGCGACGGTTTCGACGCAGACGAACAGGATGTCTATAACCGAGCAGTGGACGAACGGGTCATGGCAGGCTTGCGGTTAGAAGGGTCTGGCCCCTTTGTCAGCGCGTTCAAGGTGGTCCGCGTCAATCTCATCTCGCCTGAATCGGGTATCTCTACCGTTGAAGAAAGTGTTTCCCAAAGTGAGTGTCGGAACCTTAGCAGTTTTACGGTCGATCAAAAGGATACGGTTTTCAACTTCACGCTGAGTGGGAAATGGCCTTGGGGGTGCGCCGACCGCGCAAAGCTCAGCGCGCAATTTTCGGCCATCGAGAGCGCCTTACGCCTGTCCCCGGATTTTCGCTACATCATTTTAAACAGCCAGTTGAATGGTGCCTGGGCATCAGGAACCGGGGACTATGCGATGACCACACTGGCGTCGCCGGCAGACACCTATGCGCACGAATTCGGTCACATGCTCATCGGTTTGAATGATGAGTACACAGTCGAACAAAGCGAAATCGAGGAAGCAGACGATCCGGACCAGTACCGCTTGGACAATACCTATAGCGGCAACCCAATTAATGCCGCAAACTCCTCAACCGCAAGCACACGAAATGGTGTGAGTTGGTCGGGCCTTATCGCCCCTGGCACGCCTGTGCTCTCGAGCAGGACCGATATAGTAGACGCGCCTTTCTACGAGGTTGTCACAAGGCAAAGGAACGGCGTGAGCCGCGCCGAAGAAAAATATGTCGGCATTTTTGAAGGCTCCGATTACCACACTTACGGGGCGTTTCGGCCCACCCTGAACAATCGAATGAACAGCAGTCGTCGCATGCATAGCCCGATCGCTATGAACGAATATTGGAAGGCTTTCGCAAACAATGTTGCCTTCGATGACAGCGACACCTTCCTTGGGAGTTCGGTCTACCCAGTCGATTTCGTACGCGCGATTCCAGACTATTTCCGCTACAATGCACCTGTGCCCGACAATTCAGGGAGGGATAGTGGTCCAACCCTCGACGATGGCTTCAAGGACCTCGTTTTCGTCGATGATTTCGCAGTCACAGCTTACCGAACAGATCCTTACATTTTCCGCCCTGACTATGCCACAGCCTCCTTCAGCATGCGCGTGGGTCCGGATGCGGCGCCCGATCCGTTCGGCTTCAATCTGGAACCGGAAAACACCCAGCCCGTGAGGCTGGCCGACCAAAAGGGGACGTCTCTCATGCTGGTCAATCACTTCTCCGGTGTAAACGGTACTGACATCGTCCGCTTCCTAATCGGAGAAGATCCCGCGACTAAGCGCCTCCGCATGACCAGTCCCGTTCACATGGCCGATGTCCTCGACAGAACGTTCGACCGCCCGGGCCGGTTCAAGGCGCTTCACTATCAGCCCACCGACACAGAGCCCGACCTCGCAAAACACGATCTGATCTATTGGAATCGGCGCAGTGCGCTGCCTGTTTTCGCCCTGCTTACGGTGGAAGTGGACGAGACCAACAGGAATTCCGATGCTGGCTATGGCCGATTGGCGCTCGACCATGCGGTCTATGAATTGATCACCTGGGGAACATCTGGCGGTGGGGTAGGTAGCGGACGCATCGCCGATATAGATGATATCGTGCCCGGCGACTTCGACGGCGACGGCGAGGACGAGTTCGCTATTCGCTTCGATAGACGTTACACTGGCGACAGCATCAACGCTCAGGATATCGTCATCCTCAAACCGGTTTCCGGCGGGCGTACGGGGCGCGGCTTTACAGCAATTGGCAGCCTGCAAGACACTGGAAACGTCGAGACGAACTGGAACTTCGACCAGGTGTTCGCCGCAGACGTAAACGGCGACGATAAGGACGAACTCGTGATTTTGTGGCAGGAACTGCCTCGGCGTGATGCTGAGGTACGCGTCTATGAAGCCACAAATGGCGTGCTGGAAAAAGATCCGGTTACCGATAGGGGGCCCTGGGGTGGCATCGATACATTCACGGATCGGACCGGCTTTGCGTTCGGCGACTTCAATGGCGATGGCCGCGATGATCTTTCCATTGTTCAGAATTACCAGCGGGATCGTGAAGAATCGATCGCGGGTGCTTTCTCAGTCATGCTCGCCGACAGGGGCCGTGACACCACCGCGGGCGAGCCAGTCTTTACGCACGCGCCCCTAGACGACAATCCCAATATGCTGAAGTTTTGGCGGTCTGGTGCGCTTAACGCGGTGCCCGTGCCAATCGATCTCGATAGCGATGGCCGGATGGAAATCGTTCTGAACGACATGTTCTTCATGGTCATCCTCAGCGTCGCTGACGGACGCGTCTTCCAAAATGCCGCCTATGTCCATTACATTTATGATGCGCTCTATAACTCGTCCCCCATGATCAATTCCTACGCCACGGACCTTCGATAAGCATCGTATCGGCTGGGATGTGATTGGGGGCTGGGTGGCGCGATCCTGAACCCTTGGTCTGCCCTGAGGGCATCCGCTCCACGCCGGTCTCCTCATACCCAAGTGGCAGATTATCTGAGCGTGTTTCGGGCTCGAGCCGCAAATACAGCAATCAATTTTCCACTGACAATTCTGGTGCCGTTAGACTTTCGTCGTAAATAGGGGAGTCTGCGTATTCGGTTTTCGAACATCCTCCGCAATCTGAAGGTCGAGTTTGGGAATGGAGGATCTGTTATGGCGCATGAAACGATTTCTGGCGAGGTTGCTGCCAACCCGTCGGTCGACAGTCTGTCCGCGTCCAGCCCTGCGCCGACGATCGGGCAACAACGTCAGGACCCAGAGCGCATTCGCCAATTATTTGAGAATGGTGAATTCCCTTACAAAACCAAGATGCGGCGAAAGACCTATGAGCGCCATAAGGCTGATCTCCAGGTTGAGCTCCTCAAAGTCCAACATTGGGTCAAAGAGACGGGGCAAAAGATCGTCATTCTGTTTGAAGGTCGCGATGCGGCCGGGAAAGGTGGAACCATCAAGCGGTTTACCGAGCACCTAAATCCGCGCGGTGCGCGCGTCGTTGCGCTTGAAAAGCCAACCGAAACCGAACGCGGTCAATGGTACTTCCAGCGCTATGTCAAACATTTGCCAACGGAGGGTGAGATCGTTCTGTTCGATCGCTCTTGGTACAATCGCGCCGGTGTTGAGCGTGTAATGGGTTTTTGCAATCCCACGGAATACTTGGAATTCATGCGGCAGGTGCCTGACTTGGAACGCATGCTTACGCGGTCGGGGATCAAACTGTTCAAATATTGGTTTTCTGTGACCCAAGATGAACAGAAAAGACGCTTTCAGGCACGCCAGCATGACCCTTTAAAGCAGTGGAAGCTCTCCCCAATTGATCGGGCGTCTTTGGCGCGCTGGGGCGATTACACGGAAGCCAAGGAAGCGATGTTTTTCTATACCGACACCGCCGACGCCCCTTGGACGATCGTTAAATCATCTGACAAGAAACGGGCGCGGGTCAACTGCATGCAGCATTTTCTCAGTTCGCTCGACTATCCAGATAAGGATCGCCGCATCGTGCGCGCCCCAGATCCGTTGATTGTTGGCGTCAGCCAACATGTGATTGGCAATAGTGACCATATTCTCGGGCAATCGCTGCAAAAATGATTGAAAATCGGTGCGCGTATGTTTCGTTCGCGAGGCGCTAATACAGTAATCAATGGTCCTTTGACGATTCCCACTGCCGACATGAAATTTTCCAGATACCCCTATGCGACGCTGTGAGTAGAATTTGCAATTAGCGCAATAGTCTTTCGCGAATTCGATCTAGGTCGGCATCGCTCACGCTCAGCTCCGTTTGAATAAAGGCCAGAGTCGATCCGTAGCGTTCATCTAACTCAGCAAATGTCGATTCGATATAAACCGGATGCGAGGCCATCAGTGGCGCAACTTTTTCCGGCGGAAGTTGGAACAAGAACGCATATGGCGACTCAGGGTTCTCCGCGACTGCAGCTTGCGCTTCAGGCCCCATGAACTCGGCCATATAGTCTACATAATCGTCCGACAGAGCATAATCATAGACAATGGTCTCTCGCGGCACACCGAGCGCTGTCAGGATCAACGCGGCCGCTGTCCCCGCCCGGTCTTTACCGGCCGAACAATTGAAGGCGAGCGGAATACGTCCAGCGGCTAAATCTTCGAACATCTTGGTGTAGCCCTCAGCCTCGCCTAAAGCGATTTCCCAATACCCTTCAGCCATTGAGTTTTTAACGTCTTCAGGTGTCGCGTCGGGATCAAGAAGCGCCGCGAACATCGGGTTCTCGCGCGGCTCACGCTCTGGTGCATCAGTAAAGACTTGATAATTGATATCGCCCGCCGCCCAGACCGTGGGATCCTCGACCCGTTCATCGGAGTCGCGGAAATCGCAGATCGTGGTGATCCCGAGGTCGCCAAGATAGTCGTAATCATTCTCCGTCAGGCCAGACATTCTGCCTGACCTGAACACATGACCCCATTTCACAGTGCGGCCATCCTCAGTTTCGTAACCGCCTAGGTCACGAAAATTGCGTCCGCCTTCTAGCGGGAGCAGCCGTGTTGCCACGATGACGGGGGCACCCTTTTCCGGTGCAATTTGAAAGTACCGCCTTTGCGGTGCGCCACTGGCGGACCAGTCCAGCTCAGAGGCATCCATATTCACGGGCAAAGCCGTGTCCCCGCCAGCGGCAAAGCTTGGGTCTGACGACCATGAGATCGTGACGGGTGCGCCGGAAGGCTCGGTGGTCCAAGACAAAGAATAGTCGTTTGCGGTATCTCCATTGACCACTTCAGCATTGAGTATTTTTACCGCCGTCTCGGGCGCCGTCGGTGGCGCGCTCTCTGCGCAGGCGGTCAATCCCAGGACGACACCAAGTGCGAGCAATCTAGACATTTCTTAAACCTTTCTTGCCCCTAACGGAGCGCTTCCTTCATCACATGGAACACGCTCGTATTATCGACGATCTGCCCGTCCCAGCCATAAGGCTCGCCCCACAGCTCGGCCGCTTTCAAATCGGTCCGGGAGAATTCTGCAAACCGTTCTGACCCTGTGCCGATCGCCCATAGCGGAACGAGTTCATTTGAGTGGTTGCCGGTTGCAAACTGATATCCCGGCAGGTTGCCAGCCCCGCGATCCTGGACGGCCAAGAAGGCGTTAAACGTGTCTTCTTCCGGGTTGTAGCGTGCCGCGGATATCGCGTCTGGGGTCATCTCCATCGCAACCGGACCGCCGACACTATTGGTCCACGTTCCTTCGCCCCAAATCGCGCCGGTTTCATGGTCGGCGGTGATAATCAGCAGTGTTTCGTCCCAGCTGGAGTTCGCTTCGACCCAGCCAATGACCGCGTCGATCGCCAAGTTGAAATCGCTTTGTTCCTCGATGAAGCGCGGCATATTGTTTGCGTGCCCCATCCAGTCGATCGCGCCGCCTTCGATCATGACGAAAAACCCATCTTCGTCTTGATTGAGAACGTTGAGCGCGCCGAGGCTCATCGTCGCCAGGTCCGGTACGTCGGGGTTGAACGCCATACCCGATGGTGTGTCGCCATTAGCGAGACCTTCGCGGCGCGCTTGCAGCGTTGAGTTGGTCTTTGCAATCCCAACCACACGTGATGGCACTGTCTCACCGGCGGCGAGTGCTTCGAAATCGGCTTTCGCGTCGATAAATGTGAAGCCATTAAAGCCAGCGTCGCTGGTCAATGCGGTGAGCGTTTGCTCGCCGCCAATCAAAGCATAAGCGCTGACATCGTCTGGGGTCACCTTGTTGCCACTGCCATCAAAGTACGGGTGTCCGCCGCCCATGATCACGTTGAGGTCGCTTTCGACCATCTCATTGAAAATGGCCGCATAATTATTGCGAGACACATTGTGTGCGATGACCGAGGCAGGCGTCGCATGCGAGGCCATGACAGAAGCAACGGCTCCGGCCGCCCGGTCGCGCTCAATTGCGATTTCACCGATGGTTTGGAACGGCGTCTCGCCGCTCCAATCCATGTTTATGCGTCCATTTGCAGTCTTACGGCCGGACATCAGCGCTGTGCCAGCAGCGGCGCTGTCGGTGTAGCTGGTATATCGGAGCGCCTCGCCTTGATAATCGCTTCGAAACCCGTTTTCGAGCCGGTCCCATCGCGTGAGCGGATCATAGTCTTGCTCGACGGAGCCGACCGCGAGGTTCAAATCCGCACCGCTTGGCAGCAGGTTCCCAGACGCATCGATCAGGTTCAATGCGGTGTGCGTCATTCCATAGACCACTGGCATGGTCCCATCAGGTCTCTGCACCTGGTAAGACTGCGTGCCTGCGCGCCCTTGATAATAGTCGGTCGCCAGCCAGCCATTAAACCCAATGCCGTCGGACACCATTAGGATCACGTTCTTCGCGCCCGGAGGCTGAACGGTTTTTTCCTCCGCCATCTCTTCTGCGGCGACGTCAGCGGTTACAATTTTAGATGGCGCTGCGCCCTCGGGCGCCGGCGTCTCAACCGTGCTCACACAGCCCGCAAACAGAACCAGTGACGACGAAAAAGCGAGCGTTCGAATGCTAGAATGTGTCATTGTCCAATCCCCCAATTGTCTAGAAGTCATAGCTCACGCCGAACATGAAGAAGCGCCCATAGCCTTCGATTTGGTCCGCGAATTGCGGTTCACTGATGTAACGCTCGTCTTTGAAATCTGTGAGATTATTGGCTTCTGCGAAAACGACGGTCGTGCCGCCGCCAAATTCGTAAGGCAGCTCATACTGAATTTTGGCGTCGACGCGCTCTGCTTCCCCCCAGAAGAGTGGCTCGCCGGGCCCAGCTTCCGTCGTGGTCAGCCATTCATCTCGATATTGATAGGCGAGGCGCGCCGACAGGCCGAATTTTTCATAAAAGATGGACGCGTTATAAATCAGCTCGGATGTCCCTGGAATCGCCAGGGTTTCGCCTTCACCGCCATTTGCCGTCGGAGCGAAAAACTCGCTGTCAAGGAAAGTGGCGTTCGCCGAGACCCCGAAGCCATCAAATGGTTCTGGTAGGAACGTCGCTTGGCCCAGGAAGTTAATCTCCAAACCAGACAATTCTCCATCTTCCCCGTTCAGGAAGGTGCTGGCGACGACCTGTTCGCCTGGATCGAAGAAGTCGGAGAATTGCGACCCATCGACAATCGATGCGCCTTCATAGATGACATTGTCGATGCTGCGATAAAACGCACCGATCGACACGATGCTTGCTTCGTCGAAATACCATTCGAGCGACGCGTCAAACCCGATGGATTCTTCAGGGTCTAAGAAGGGATTGCCGCCAGACAATTCGCGATCGATCGCATCAATGTCTTGGCCGGCCCGGAGCTCAAAATAGTTCGGACGGCTTATGCCGGTTGTCCCCGAGAACCGCAACTTCATGTCTTCGTTCAGGTCAATGTTCACATGCACACTCGGCAAGACATTTACATAGTCGTTCGAGAGCTCTTGGAACGTCTCCGCACCACTTGCGTCTAAGGACGTGCCGACCGTTTTAAAATCCGTGGACTCAACCCGGACACCGTAAACGACATTCCCCCACTCAAAGTCGGTTGTCGCTTGCGCGTAGAGGCTGATCAAGTCTTCTTCGACATCGATTAGCTCATCAGGCGTGTCAGTTTCGGGTGGACGAAGTCCATTGCGTCGCGCCTGCGCATAAAGCGCTTCGTTCCCGAAATAATAAGCGGGGATCGTATTGTCGAAATCCTGCTCCCATAGCTCACCCGTGGCGAAGTCGGTAATGTCAGCGCCGAAATTACCTGAAAAGTCGAAGTCGAACTCTCGCGCGTCACCGGTCCCCGTGACGGTACGGCGGTCATATGCTGCCCCGATTTTGACCTCTGTCTCACGCCCAAACAGAGTCATGTCACGCGTCGCATCGTTCTGCAAAAGCACCTGCTCAATCGTGGTGTCATCAATCAACAGATTGAAGAGGAACCCATCTGAATATTCGAGATCATCGAATAGATTGATCGGTGTCGTCGTCCCCGGCGCATAGGGGATGAAGGCGGGGTCATTGATGTTGGTGATGTCATAGAACCCGTCTATCGGCGTTGTCGCATCCCAGAAGACGAGCGGAAGCCAGCCATAATTGGTGCTTTCCGAATAGGTCAGTCGAGGTTCAACCACCCACGCACCGAGGTTCAAGTCGGCACCAAGTGTGTTGGTGAAGGTCGATGTCTCATAACGGCCGTATTGAGACAGCGCCGTCGCTTGTACTGCTGGTACGATCCCTGACGTCCCGAGCGGAACACTGCTAATATTGCCGTCCAGTTCATCGAATTCAAAGTCGAACTGGTTGCGTGTTTCGATGTCGCCAAACTCATAATAGAGGGTCGAGGCAAAGACGCGATCGACCATCTCGCTCTCGGGGCGAAACTCGGCTTTGCCGCCATAGGAGTACGTCTCGCGCTCGCCGCCATATTGGCGAAAATCGAGATTGTTTAGGGTGCCGGCCTCGGGGTCGACGCCCCCAAATTCGCGGTTATCGACGACACGGCCGCGCTCATCGGAAGACGTAAAAGCAAGCACACCGAATTGGTCGGTTGAATAGGATAGACGCAGGCCGTAGCGCTCGAGATCGGCATCACGTAATGTCCGTTCCCCGCGCGCATATGTGGCAGCGATTCCAAACCCTTCTTTATCGAACGGGCTATAAGTCTCAATATTGATATGGCCGAGCAAAGCGCCGCCGGGCGTCGCGGGCGTGATCGCTTTAGAGGCTTCGATACGGCTCGTGATGATCGATGGGATCGAGTCAAATCGTGGGATCCGGCCATCATCTGCGCCCGGAACCAGAATGTCATCGAACGAAATCGTCGTGTAACGGAAGCGCCCGCCGCGGAAGTTCAAAAAGCGCGCTTCCCCTTGATCGCTTTCAACCGCCAATCCTGGAATACGTGTCAACGAGGCTGCGAGTGTGGCGTCTGGAAAGCGCCCGATCGTGTCTGCAGCCACAACATCAACGATATTGTCCGCATTCCGCTTTGCCGCGAGCGCTGCGATCTGGCTATCCCGAATAGGAGTCCCGGTAACGACAATGGTTTCTTGCCGTGCTTCTTCGTCGTCTTCCAAAACTTGGGCGGAGACCCAAGGTGATGCCAGCAATGCTGATCCGAGTATTAAACCGAATTTCAGTGTGGAATTGCGCATGTTGAGCCCCTCATATCCGCGCTTAAAAACGCTTGGGGCCTAGCGAGCGAATATTGCGCCGCCAAAACAAAGTTTGACGACACTTTTCGCAATGAAACATGACAGTTTCGGCTAAGTGATTGATCCTGGTAAAAGAAAACGTTTCGGTTTGTCAGAAGCAGGATGAATAACGATCTGAATGCAGACAATTCGACTTATCAGAGCCCATCATTTTCCCTAGAATACAGCCCATAGAACCCGTGATTCTCATTTGCGGGTCCCCACCATATGACGGATGACGAGGGGTCCTGTCAGTCTAATACGAACCGGTCTCCAGCAGCGTTTGGGGGGAGGGACCCTTAATCAACCAAAAGGCTGCGCCATTCAGATAGGGCGGCGTTCCTCATCGATTTGAATGTGTCGCGGTGATGGATGTGGCGATCTAATTTGAGGTGATTGTGGATTGAGGCGTTCTTCGGGCTTACGCGGCCACATCTGTGGCCACGGTCCCACGAACGCTGCAGGTTCGTAGACGGTCGACCCAAGTTCACCCGCTTTCGTGGCAAATATCGATCCCTCGCTCATGAAACAGATCTTCGGCATTGCGAAGCGAAAGCGGAAACCGGCCATAAATCCTAACCGCGAGCGGGATGATCTCAGGCGATGTCCTGAAGTAACGAAATGGGCTCTTGGTTACAAGCTGAGCGTAGAGCAGGGCGGTTAAAGCTCACTTTCCGCTGACATTTCCGTTCAAGGGGCTGCAAACGGCCGCTAAAAGCAAGGCTGCTGAACGACAAAGGCCGTGAGCCGTCTAAGGTGTTCATTCGAGCATTATCGTTGCATCAAGCTTCATCGAAATAGCGGCAGGAAGTTCCAAATGTTCTCAGGTCGTTTTTGCAATCCGGTCACAGGCGAACTTAGCAGCTGAGTCCTAAACCGGACATTACGGGAACCGATTCCAAAGCGCGGGGACTTATTGATTGTCCGGTTAAACTATCCTTATATCCCTGGTGGCTAACAGATGCGCGGGAGGGGGTCACCGACCAACCAGTCGACCATTCGGCGGCCACCAAGCGGTGTTTCCATCTGGACGAAACAATCCGCGTCATCGACGATTTCACCAATGATCGACGCGTTCATCCCGAGCGGATGTGCTTGCAAGGCCACGAGCGCGGATTCAGCATCTTCAGGAGCTACAATGGCAATCAGTTTTCCTTCATTCGCCAAATAAAGCGGATCGACGCCGAGAATTTCGCAAGCGCCATCAACGGGGCGGCGAATGGGGATATCCGTCTCGCGCAGGAGTGCCCCTGTTCCGCTGGCTCGGCAAATCTCATTGACCGCGGTCGCCAGTCCACCCCGAGTGGGATCGCGCAGGACGCGCGGATTGGGCACTGCGGCGAGCAAATCGGCCACAAGCCCGTGCAAAGCTGCCGTGTCGCTCTCCACCGGTGCCATCATCGGCAGGGCTTCGCGGGCCGCCAGGATGGTCACGCCATGATCGCCGATATAGCCAGAGACCAAAATGACGTCCCCTGGACGGGCGTTTTGAGCGCTTGGCGGGACTGTCAAAGCGTCCGGCAGAACGCCAATCCCGGTGGTGGTGATGAAGACCCCGTCTCCCTTGCCACGCTCGACCACTTTTGTGTCTCCAGCAACGATCGGGACGCCCACCTCGCGCGCAGCGTTGGCCATGCTCTCGACGATCCGTTTGAGCTCGGTCAGCACGAAGCCTTCTTCGATAATGAATCCCACTGTGAGATGTGTGGGCTGTGCGCCTGAAGCGGCAAGATCATTGATTGTTCCGTGCACCGCGAGACAGCCAATATCGCCGCCCGGAAAAAACAGTGGGTTTACGACATGACCATCGGTGGCAACCACCATCCGGCTGGATCCTGAGATTTTTGCGCCATCATCCCCGCGATCAAGTTCAGGGTTGGAAAAGGCCGGGCGGAAAAGTTCCTCGAACAATTGAGCGGAGGCTTTGCCGCCCGCACCATGCACGAGTTCGATTTGACCTGTGCGCCAATTCAGCTTCTTCGAAAACAGCCGGTCGCGTCGAGGCATTGATTGAAATCCGTCCATCATTCTGCTGCCATAGGTTGAGGGCTCCGGTCCCGGAACCGGCCGTAAAGATAGTATGCGGCACATGCGCCTTCTGGGGACACCATGCATGAGCCTAATGGGTGTTCTGGCGTACAGCCGGACCCAAAGACTTTGCAATCGCGCGGGGCTTTCTCGCCCCGCAATATGGATGCGCAGGCGCAGGCTTTGTGGTCGGGGCTCGAAACATACTTCATCATGAAGCGCGCTTCCGCGTCAAAGCGTTCATAGTCTGGCGCCAGGCACAGCGCGCTGCCGGGGATGGCGCCAAGACCGCGCCACTCGAAACTGTCACGGATCGAAAAGACCTCCTCACAAAGTGCTTGTGCTGCAAGATTCCCCCCTGCGCGGACCGCACGTGCGAAAGCATTCTCGACGATCGCATCACCGCGATTCGCTTGCTGAACCAGCATCAAGATGGCTTGTAGCAAATCATTTGGCTCGAACCCGGAAATCACAATCGGCTTGGACCATTTCTCGGCAGCGCCGTGATAAGCTTCTGCCCCAATAATCGTGGAGACATTTCCGGGCCCGATAAAACCATCCAGCTTCGCTCCGGTTTCGCCAGAGCCGGTTGTCATAATCGCATCGATCGCGGCGGGCGTCAGCACATGATTGCAAAACACTGAGAAATTGATGAGGCCTTTCGCTTGCGCCGCTTTCACGGCAGCCGCAGTCGGCGGCGTGGTCGTTTCGAAGCCAATCGCAAACATGACCACTTCGCGATCTAGATTGGCTTCGGCGAGCTCAACGGCTTGAACTGGCGAATAGATCATCCGGATATCGCCGCCTTGGGCCTTCGCCGTACGCAATGTCTTCCCGTCCGTCGCGGGCACCCGCATCAGGTCACCATAGGTGCAGAGAATGACTTCTGGGTGATCGAGCGCCAGCTGGATCGCCATGTCGAGACGACCCACCGGTAGCACACAGACCGGACAGCCCGGACCGTGAATCATGCGGATATTTTCCGGCAAGAGGTCCTCGAGCCCAAACCGGCAAAGTGCATGCGTGTGACCGCCGCAGAACTCCATGAAATTATAGGTCCTGTCGGGCTGAACCGCGTTGCGGATTGCGTCGGCGAGCGCGTGCGCCGCGTCCGGCTCGCGATATTCATCGACATATTTCATGACGGAACGCTCATTGCGCCACCTGCGCGCATCAAAGCGATCTGTTCGGCGGCCAGTTGCGGCTCAATCTTTGAAAGCGCGTAACCAACATGGACGATCACGAAGTCCCCAGGCATGACCCCGTCTAGGAAGGCCAAAGAAACCGGCATAGTGGTTCCGTCAACATCGACCGTTGCCGTCTCTCCCTCAATATCGACGATTTCCGCCGGTAGTGCCAAACACATCTCAAATCACCTCTAAGGTTTCAGGCGCTGCCAGTGCAGCAATCCACGCTTGCCCAAGGCTGAGACCACCATCATTGGCGGGCGCTTGCTTCGGCAGCACCAATTCAAGCCCGCGCGCTTCAAGTTCTGATGTCAAGCACTCGCTGAGCACTCGGTTTTGGAAGCACCCCCCCGCGGCAAGAACCTGCTTCGGTAGATCAGCCCTCGCCTGCGCTTGCGCCGCCCAATCTGCGAGGCCCGCTGCTAATGTGCCGTGAAATACGTTCGCGCCCGCGACGATATCAGCCCGCATGAGCGCGCTCAGTAAGTCAGACCAATCCAGCACGCCATCTTCGTCAATCCGCCATCCGTCTTCCAGCACCCATGGCGTGGTCACCAAAGCCTCAAGTGCCATCGGGGCTTCCCCTTCGAAGCTTGCAATAGGTTTGATTCCTAACAGACCGCAGGCAGCATCAAACAATCGGCCGGCAGAGCTGGTTTCGGGCGCAATCAGATCGCGCTCCAACATCGCGGCCACCAATTCGACTCCTACGTGCGCGTCAAACTGATTGAGGATTTTATCCTGCAGGCCAAGCTTGTGCATCGCGGCCGCCCCCATACGCCACGGCGCCCGCGCCGCAACATCTCCGCCAGGCTGTTTCAAAGGTGAGAAATGACCAACACGTTTGAAATGGGCATCATCACAGATCAGCAGCTCGCCGCCCCAACTATCCGTACCATTCTCGCCAAGACCAAACCCATCCAGTGCCAGTCCGAGATGCGGTCCACGCAAACCATGTTCAGCCGCCACGGCAGCGATGTGGGCGTGATGATGTTGGACCCGTATAAGCGGTAGGCCAAATTCTTCCGCGAGCCGCGTCGACAGGAAATCTGGATGCAGATCGCACGCCACCCGCTCCGGAGCCACTTCAAGGATTGAGAGCATATGCGAAACGGTTTCGCGCAGAAAGGCAAAGGTCGAGGGATTGTCGAGATCGCCAATATGTTGGGACAAGAACGCCTCTCGGCCCCGGGTGATGCAGATCGTGTTTTTCAAATGACCGCCCATCGCGATTGCGGACGGCACCTCATGTGCCAGTTGGATCGGGTCAGGCGTGACCCCTCGCGCACGGCGTAAGTATACGGGCGCTCCGGCGATCTCGCGCACGACGCTATCATCACAACGCACGACGATATCGCGATCATGCGTGACAATGGCGTCCGCGATGTGTTGGAGGCGCCGCGTCGCTTCGTCATTGTCGATCACCAGAGGCTCTCCGCCTGGGTTGGCGCTGGTCATGACAATCACGGGGTCCTGCGCTTGCTCGAGCCAGTCGGTGCCGTCAGGCGCGCCGCAAAGGGCATGCAAGATGAGATGATGGATTGGTGCGTAAGGCAGCATTATTCCAATCGTGGACAAGCCGTTTGAGACCCCGGGGGCGAGCCCGGTATCGCGACTGCTTTGACAAATCACAATCGGTCTGCGCCGGTCCGTAAGCTGCTCGGCTTCAAGGTCTGAGATCCGCGCAAGCTGCCGCGCAGAAGCCAAACCCGCCACCATGACGGCGAATGGCTTGCCATCTCTTTGCTTACGAGCACGCAGGCGCGCAACAGCGGCTTTGTTTTTAGCGTCTACTGCGAGATGAAAGCCGCCTAGACCTTTGATGGCGAGGATTTCACCGGCCTTAAGTCGCGCTGCAATCTCGTGCGGCTCCATAGAGAGTGTTGGGCCACAGGTCGGACACGCGTTTGGTTGAGCATGAAATCGGCGATCAGATGGGTCCTCATACTCGCCCTGGCAGTTTGAGCACATCTCAAACGGCGCCATCGATGTTTCGCTGCGATCGTAAGGCAGCTGATGCGTAATCGTGTAGCGCGGGCCGCAATGGGTGCAGTTTGTGAAAGCGTGAAGATAGCGACGATTATGCCGATCAAAGATATCTTCAAGACAGGCATCACATGTCGCCATGTCGGCGGTGACCATCGTGCGGGCGCGCTCGCCTTTCGCGCTGGTTCGGATCTCGAACGTGTCGTCATCGGCGCGCTCGATCAGCCGAGCTTCGAGCTCATCAATGCGTGCCAGAGGCGGCGCTTCGTCTGTTAAACGCGTTTGGAAGGCTGCGAGCGCATCGGTTGGCCCTTCGACCTCGGCGAGCACGCCATCGCTGTCATTCAACACCCAGCCTGCGAGTTCAAGCTCATCGGCAAGCGTCCAGACGAATGGCCTGAATCCAACGCCCTGCACGGCGCCGCGCACACGAACGCGCAGGCGTTCTAGGCGTTGCAATGGAGGGTGAAGGGTATCGGCCATATGAGATTATTCCGCCGCCACGCGAAACTGCCCATGCAGTCCCTGTAGCCAGGCCAGCCAAACGTCCAGGCCCGGGGCGCCGGTGGCTGACGTGGTCAAGACATCGAGGCGCGGTCGTATCTTTCTCGCATTGGAGATTAACGCAGCCACGTCGAAGTCGAGATGGGGTAAGAGGTCCGCCTTCGAGACAATCATTGCATCGCTTGATGCAAACATGTCCGGGTACTTGAGTGGTTTGTCCTCGCCCTCGGTAACACTTGCGAGGACCACGCGCCGCGCTTCACCAAGGTCGAAACCGGCTGGACAGACAAGATTGCCGACATTCTCGATGAATAGGATTCCGCCTAGCGGGGGCTCCAAATGGTCGAGCGCTTGTGCCACCATTTCCGCATCGAGATGACACCCTTTTCCGGTGTTCACCTGAACGGAGGCGACCCCCGTTTCTCGGATCCGAGCCGCGTCATTCGAGGTTTGTTGATCTCCCTCAATCACGGCGATTGGCCACTTGTCCTTCAAGCGTTTTATCGTCTCGACCAGAAGCGTTGTTTTCCCCGATCCCGGGCTGGACATCAGATTGATCGCGATGATGCCTTGGGCTTCGAGACGCGCCCGATTTTGCGCTGCGATCACGTCATTTTTTGACAGGATGTTCTGCTCAATTTCGATCAGACGCGCCTGGCTGTGGCCGGCGACATGGACACCGGCCGGACCGGCACCGAAATTCAGAGCTCCATCTTCGCTATGATGATGGTGGTCGTGGGCATGACCATGACCATGGTCATTTTGATGAGTGTGCGCGGGACCGGGTTCGATCTTGGCGCCTCCGTCACTGCAGCCGCATACGGTACACATTTAATGAACCTCCAAGGATTTGATTTTGAGTTCTTCGCCGCCGGACACGACCAATTGAAAAGACCCACAATTCGGGCAGGGGTCGCCTTTGCGAGCGAGGGCAACGGTCTCTCCACAGCCGAAGCATTGGGCTTCGCCAGGAGGCGACTGGATTTCCAACTTTGCCCCTTCCGCGCAGGTTCCGCGCGTTGCGGCATCCATACCAAACTCGAGCGCGTGCGGATCAACACAGGAAAGCGCGCCAATCTCCAAGACGATCAGATCAACTTTGCGGAAGCTCTGCTTCACCGCTTCAGCCTGAATCGCGTCGACGACGCTGCGGGCGAGATCGAGTTCATGCATAAGTCGTCTCCTCCGCCCAAGCCGTTGTGCAGGGCGCACACGGGTCGACCGCAGCGATGGCCCATTTGGCCTGGGCTTCAGGATCGGCTTCCAGTGGCACCCCGGTCGCCAGCTGCTCAAGCAGGCCGCCAGGGACGAGATTCCAATCTGTAGGAGCCATGGTCGCCCAACGCGTGACCCGGCCTTCTTCAAGCTGGACGCCATGCCATAAGCGCCCCCGCGCCGTCATCACCACGCCAAACCCGACGCCGTCTTCGATGTCGAAAGCCGCTGGCGCAGGCTCCCGGTCGATCTGAATCAGCGTTGCGCGAAGGCGATCAAGGATCTGCAAGGCGTAGTGCCATTGTGCACGAAACCAATCAGAGACACACCGTCCGGAGACCGAAGACATGATCAAGCTGCGCGGGGTTTCCTCACGCGGTTCATTGGCAAGGTCGAGGTCTAAAACGAGCGTTTCGGCATCGGCGGGTCGAAGTGTTGGTGACACGGCGCGTTTGCTTCGTGCTGCAACCTCGTCCACTGATCCTTTGAGACTTTTCAGTACCCCCTGGAGCGAAAGCAAACTCTCGCGAATCCGAGGCGTGTCAAATCGCAGATCGGCCCCTCCGACACGCGCCCAGTCGTCCGCAAAGATTGCATCTGCCAAATCATTGCTAGCGTCGCGGGCCTGCTTCACAAGATCAGGTTGCCCGGTCCGGCCTAGCAGTTCTGGCCATGTTAATGCTGCACGCCAGACACAGGCCGCAAGAGATTCTGCTAGGACAATCGACTCTCGCGCAGCCGATTGTACTTTTGTCAGCGAGATCCCCGCTGCCCGTTCACCTGCGAAGAGCGCCGCTGCAGCTTGTGCCCGCGCGCAGACCGGAAACAAAAGCGCTGCCAGCTTTGGCAAATCCTCGATCCCGCGTCCGAGCCCAACTTGGGTGACGTTCGAGGGGCCCATTCGCTCAATTCGAGGAGAGTGTCCGGACCTGGACAGAACCAGCTTAAAGCCGAGTGGAGGCGCGCCAACCGTCACTGCGCTTCTCCATTTAAGGTCAACAAGAACCGTCGAGAAACCGCTGTCTTTTTGGGTTGCGGCTCAGGCGTGTCGAAAACGCCGTCCAAGGCCGATTCCGCGACCGCACGCACCACGTCTGGATCATCAAACTCATCCATCGGGGAAAAAAGCGAGCAGGTCTCGATGATGCCAACGCCCTCCATACGCCCGATAATGAAACTGTACTGTCCGCTTGGAAACGTATGTGTGCGCGACGCCCCCAATGGGCCAGGTGCGGTGGAATCCGGATCTTTTGGCACAAGCGTGAGGTTCATGCTCCACGGGGTCGCCATGATACCGAAATAGTGGTCACCATGGTCTCGAAAGCCGATGGCCGCGATTTCGAGGAGGTCATTGTGAACCGGCAATCCGACCATGCCTTCCTCTGCCGACTCGAACGCCTTGATGAGGTCATTGGTCCGCTCTTCAAGCGTCGCCAGTTTCGAGCGCGTAGGGGCGCGCCCGGGCGTCAATGCCATAAACTTGCTCTTCGGGGCATCACATGATGGGCAGCGCCAGTTTGACGGCAGCGCCGCAAAAGGGGTGCCAGGTGGCGTGTCCCAGGCGTCCTCCCCAATCGCAGGGTCATAGACCCACCAGCAGACACCGCATTCCAGCCGAGAATCGTCCGGGACCGCGCCGGCTGCAGAGCTTTCAAAAGCGAGGCTCATGGTGTGTAGGCCTCCAACATATCAGAAAGCCGAACCGCGCTGTCTTCGAAATCCTCGGGGCTTGCAAGCACGGCATCTGGCAGGTCGCCGATTTCGAGTGTGTCGAGAATGACCGCGCCAAGGCCATTCAAATACTGAACGGCCCAGACATGTCGAAGGCCAGTCATTACTACTCGGGCAGCCCCATAGCCGCCAGACGAGATCCGAACGCCTGACTCTCCGAGCACTTTGGCGAGATATGCACTGTCTGCGGGGGTCATCGGGAACAAAGTGAAGTTCATCACGTGGTTCAGATCGCCTGGCATCCATTCAATTGAGCGCTGTCGAGCTTCGGCCAGTACGCTCATAACGTTCATTGCGCCCCGCGGCGCGGTCAGCGCTTCGATTGGAATGTCGGCTTTTGGACGGGTCAGCGCGAGTTCGCGCAAAACCCGCGGAGCGTTTCCGACTTCGACCCATTCAGAGCCAATCGTTCCATCTGTAAGATGCGCGCGGCCGACCCAAACACCTGGAAGGACCGTCTCAAGGATTTGTGCCTCGCCTTCGCCGTCCGCACCTTCGATGATGACAGACACTTCGCCATGTCCAAGCGCGTCGAGGAAGGTTTGCCGATCTTGCGGGCTCAAACCATCGATCCGGCGCCGCCAAGCCGCTCCCGATTTTACCGCGGCTTCCAATGCCTGCCGGACCCGACCCAATTCAGCGTGAACCGCTGGACCCGCTTCTTCCCCAGACGGCAGGTCCCGGACGCCGATCATCGAGCGGTTGGAGGGGAGCCCCAAAAGCTTGAGAACGTCTTCGCCTTCATCACTCCCTTCAAATGGCGCCATAATCCCTTCGGCAGGTTGATCTTCTTCGCCAAGAACCGGGTTACGTGGAGACGGGTGGAGTTTAAGGGTCATGATACGGTCTCCGTTTGGCTGGCTTCGATCAGGCGCGGGAGCGCTTCGGCATAGACGGACCAGTCTTGGATTTTTGGTAGGGTTTCGAGCTTCTTGCCGTTCGCAAAAAAGATCAGGCTCGGCAGTGCGAAAACACCACTCAGTTCCATCGCTTGCTTTTCCGCTTCTGGGGTTTCACCAATCGCAACCTCAAAGGCACGCGGATATAGTCGGGTAAACTCTCTGAGAACGACCGCGACATCTGCCGTTTCGAGTTTCTTATCTGGATCACCGGCAAGGAAGATGATCCGCAAGCCCGGGGCGCAGTCCTTAATGAATGTCTCGATTCCCTCGGTGCTGAGTGGACGGGTAATGGCGTCGTCACACAAAGTCTTCAGTAACGGGTGCATGCTGTTGGGCCTCCTTAAGCGCGGCTTTGGGCCGCAAATGCGCCGGGAGTTCAGGCTCCCGATCAATCAGATCTTGAATGAGATGGTCGAACGCTTCGCCGCGGCTCGCTGCATCGATCGCAGCAATGGCATCTGAGATTTGCGTCGCTTCTAGCTCGGAGAGTTCTCGCACCGCTGATCCGAGATAGACCAAGACGAATGCGCCAGCTTTGACCTCATCAATCAGCGACAAGGCGACTGTTTCGGTGCGTCCATGCCCTTTGCAAACGGCGTTCGAGCCGTCGATGGACTGAATCTGCATCGGAACACCAAAGCACATGAATCTAACCCCCGCTCATAGGCAAACGCGCGAGGACCCGATCGTCACCAATTCGGCAAGCGGCATCTGCATCTGGACGATTGGCTTCATAGGGTTTCCAGCCAACGGCTTCCGGCAGAATGGCGGCCGCTTCAGACTTCGCTGGCTTTGCTTCAAAGCCCCAGGCTTTGAGTTCTTCAACAGCTGCCTGTATCGCGGACGCGACTTGCGCTGCCACATCTTCGGTCAGGCCGCCGCCATAGTCTTCTAGGACAACGGGCTGACATCCAATTAGCGTAATCGCCTCCGGTGCGTCTCCTATGAATTCCGCAAGCGCAAGCAGTTCCATCATCGAGGTTTGATGCAGCGAGACTTTCTTACCGACGGCGAACTTTGGGACGTCTTCACCGCGCACAGTGACGAGTTCAGCCGGTTTCAAGCCCGCATCGACCGCGTCGAAGATGATTATGTGACGGGCTTCGGCAAGGTCATTCACCAAAGCCAAACCCTGCGTACCGCCATCCATGATTTCGACGCCGTCAGGCACATCAAATTGGGCCGCCATATGCTCTGCACAGCGCACCCCAAAGCCTTCGTCCGCCCACAGAATATTCCCGACGCCGAGAACGAGAACATCAAGACCGTCTCTCATTCTTTGTCATCCTTGAAGTAGCGCCAGCCAGATACCATGGTCGAAATCAGGCTCTGGCGAGAGAAGATATCCTCGCGAATGGCGGCGTAGATATGCACTACAGAGAAAACGATGATCACCCACATAAAGAGGTGGTGATACGTGTGGACGGCGAAGCTGTTATTGCCAAAAAACCCGAACACCCAGCCAAACGCGGTATACCACCATGTTGTGGTTCCTTGACCTTCCGCATAGAGCGCGAAGCCGGTCAGAATTTGGAGGACAGTCGGAATGACCAATAAGAAAAACATCGCAAGCTGTGCAAGCGGATTATGGCCGATATATTTCTTCGGTTCGCGTTCGATGAAGCCGTACCATTTCAATTCAAACAGCACTTCGCCCCACCACTTTTTCGACCAGAGTGGCGGCAAGAAGATTTGGCGGGAATGACTGTTGCCAACGAAGGCCCAATAGATCCGCCCGAGAAAGGCGACGGCTAAGATCTGACCAGCGGCGAAGTGCACCATACGAATATTGCCGAACAAAAAGCTGTCCGATGCTTCACCGGGTACGCTGGGTGGCGGGGTACCGATCAAGTACCCCGTCACGCAAAGCACAATTATGCAAAGCGCATTGACCCAGTGCCATAAGCGCACGGGCGCCTGATAGACATAGACTTTCTCTGCAACGGAAGGGGCTTCGGTGGACTCTGCAACCAAGCGGTCGAAGAAAGACTTTTTCTCTTCTGTCGGAGACGAAGCGTTTGGAGCAGCTTCGGATGGAATGTCGGCCATAACGCTCTCCTCTAGCGGACCTTAATATCCGCAAGCTCTTCGCCATCGGCGCTCATCACATGGGTTGAGCACGCTAGGCAGGGATCGAAGGAATGCACGGTTCGAAGGATTTCGACCGGTTGCTCGGGGTCAGCGACCGGCGTGTTCATCAGCGCCGCTTCATAGGCCCCTATGTTGCCCGCATTGTCGCGCGGCCCGGCATTCCAGGTGGTCGGGACAACGCACTGATAATTATCGATCTTGCCATCGGCGATGCGGATCCAATGCCCGAGCGCACCGCGCGGAGCTTCTGTAAAGCCAACGCCTTTGGTTTCAGCAGGCCAGCTTGAAGGATCCCATTTTTCGATGTTCGCCGTCGACGTATCACCATTGCGAATATTGGTGACGAGCTTGTCGTAGAAATGCATCATCTTGTACGCAGCCCAGCCACATTCTAAGCCGCGAGCGGCGGTTCGACCGAGTGTGCTGAACAGTGCAGCGACCGGAAGATCGAGCTGTTGAAGAACGGCGTCTGTCGGTTCTTTAAATTCTGGGATGCCGCGGGCGTAGCCGACAATGTAACGGGCGAGCGGCCCGACTTCCATCGCGTTGCCTTTCCAGCGCGGTGACTTGATCCAAGAATATTTGGCTTGCTCGTCGAGAGCTTTGATATGGGTCTTTGTGCCGACCGCATTGGGTCCAAGGACATAATTTGGATCCGTCACGCCATCCCAAGGGTGCAGCCCAATCGTTTCATCATCATACTTGTACCAAGAGTGCGCGACCTGTTCCTGAATTTCCTCAGGATCGCGCAAGTCGACATCATACACCGTCGACAGATCGCCATTGATGATCGCGCCGCGCGGCAGCGTTAGATTCTCAGTGCTGTAATCATTCGCATGCTCAGGGATGTCGCCATATGAGAGCACATTCGTTGACGATAGTCCGCCGCCATAGGTCCAGTCTTTATAAAAACCGGCAATCGCAATCAGATCTGGAATATAGACCTGTTCAGTAAAGGCGATGGTTTGATCGATGATCTGTTTGACCTGATTGAGACGCTCCATGGAAATGGCGCCGCCGGCGGCGCCAACATCTTCAACATTAATCGGACACGGCACGCCGCCAACGAGCCAGTTCGGATGTGGGTTCTTACCGCCAAAGATCGCGTGGATCTTTTTAATCTCTTTCTGAAAATCAAGCGCCTCAAGATAATGCGCCACGGCCATGAGGTTGGCTTCGGCCGGCAGTTTGTAAGCGGGGTGTCCCCAATAGGCATTCCTGAAAAGGCCAAGCTGACCGCTTTCTACGAAGCGCTTCAGCTTGGCTTGCAGGTCTCGAAAATAGCCAGGGGAGGAAAGTGGCCAATTCGAGATAGATTGGGCCAGTTCTGACGTCGCTTTCGGGTCTGCCGAAAGAGACGACACAACGTCTACCCAATCGAGCGCGTGCAGGTGATAGAAGTGAACAATATGGTCATGACATTGCAGTGCGAGCTGCATGATGTTGCGGATCGAATTGGCATTTTCCGGAATATCAATATTGAGGGCATCTTCCACAGCGCGGACGGAGGTCAGCGCGTGGGTGCCGGTGCAGACCCCGCAAATCCTCTGCGTGAAAGCCCAGGCATCTCTTGGGTCCCGGCCTTTTAAAATAACTTCGAGCCCGCGCCACATGGTGCCCGTGGAGACGGCATTGCGAATGACGTTTGCCTCGTCGACATTCACTTCGATCCGCAGGTGGCCTTCGATGCGTGTTACGGGGTCTACAACGACGCGGCGACCGCTATCATCAAGAGTGTACCCGTTTGGAGTAGTCGTAACCATCGTGCCGGCTCCTATTCGCTTTGCGTTTCAGCCGAAGCCCGGCTTTCGATTGATTTTTCACGTGCCCGCTTGAGGGCGCTTAGGCCTGCATGCGCGGCAACCGCTCCGCCGACAATGGTCGTCGCGGCGAGACCGATCTGGTCTGCATTCTTCTCTGCGCCGAGGGGTGTGTTGACCTTGGCCAACCGATCATAAAACGGTCCATTGTCCCAGAAGTCCTCTTCCGAGCAGCCAATGCAGCCATGCCCGGATTGGATTGGAAATGAGGTCCCGCCATTCCACCGTATGGTCGAACACGCATTATACGTGGTCGGCCCGCGGCACCCCATCTTGTAGAGACAATACCCTCTGCGTGAGCCTTCATCGTCCCAAGCTTCGGCAAACTGGCCGGCATCGAAATGCGGACGTCGATAGCATTTATCGTGAATGCGCTGACCATAGAACATATTGGGTCGACCCAGCCGATCGAGCGGTGGGAGTCGATCGAAGGTCAGCATGTAAGTGATCACACCCGTCATGACTTCCGCGATGGGCGGACAGCCCGGCACTTTAATGATCGGCTTGTTGCGGATCACTTTGTGGATCGGCGTGGCTTGCGTGGGGTTTGGTTTAGCGGCCTGAACGCATCCGTTTGAGGCGCACGAGCCCCAGGCAATAACGGCCTTCGCGCCATCGGCCATGTATTTGAGCTGCTCAACGAAGGGCTTCCCGCCAATGATACAGTACATGCCGTCTTCATTCAGCGGCGGATTACCTTCAACCGCGAGAATGTAATTGCCATCATGCTCTTCGCGAACTTGCTCGAGCACTTCTTCGGCTTGGTGCCCTGCGGCGGCCATAAGTACGTGCGAATAATCAAGCGACAGCATGGAGAGGACCACATCAGATACAAGCGGGTGGCCCGACCGAATGAAACTCTCAGAGCAGCATGTGCACTCAAGGCCATTCAGCCATACGACCGGCGTGCGCTGCTTCGTTTCCATGGCATGTGCAATTTGCCCTGCCATGTGCGGTGCCAGGCCAAGCGATGTCGCGGTCAGCGAGCAAAACTTCATGAAGGAGCGTCGCGACACGCCTTGCTTCCGGATTAGATCGTAAAAGGTCTCTGCCATTCGAAAAGCTTCCTCTCGCAGCTTTCGGCATTGACCATCAGGTGTGTGAAAACGTTCACCGCCTCATTTGCTTGCGTGAGTCCTGCAAGGCTTCGGCGCGTGACAAGTCCTCCCCAACTGACGGCTTTGCCGCTCTATCGCGCCATACAAAATGAGGAGCCGGCGTCTGCGAATACGTATAAATCCGTATTTCGTGCGTGCGGGATTATGGACTTTAGTCGAGCTTGGCGGCGAACACGCTCGCGGATAAACTTAATCAGCAAAATAGCGACTGTGCGACCTCGCGACAGTTGGGGAGGAATTCAGGATATGATCGGTAAAACGGCTCGCATCAGCGCTCTTATGTTTAGCGCGATTGCCTCAGCAGGATTAAGCATCGCACATCCTGGGCACGATCACGCGCACTCAGATCACGCGGTCTACGACATGGCTCCGAGTGCCAGCAATGACACAATTTGGATTGTGATTGGGGCAGCTGCGGTATGTCTGCTCGCGCTCGCTATCCTGCGCTTCGGTGGGCAGAAGAAATCGTAATTCTGGGCAACTAACGATCTGGCGCTCGCCCCAAGGAGATGGGGTGGATGGCTCCTCTTATTTGCAGCACGTTGATGGTGACTGCGCATTATGGCGCATTGCGACGCCGGGAGCAGGAGCCATCCATCCCATCTCCTTTTGCTCGCATCTCAGAAAATATGAGCGACTGTTTCGGGGCGAGTTTAGGACACTGACTGTCGTCGCAAAAAAAGACTACGCGTAATTGTGTGCGACTATTCTTGCGTTCCTAAGATACGTTCAATGGGCTCGAGATATGTCATCCCTTGGCCGAATACAGCGTTTGGGCATGGTTGGAATCCCACGCTCTGATAGAAGTCTTCCCGTCCCGGCGCAGAAAGAACTGCTATTGTGGCACCTGGTGCGGAAGCTTCGCTAACCTTCTCCACTAGCTCTCTCAAAAGTTTCTGGCCCAATCCTAACCCCCGTTGGCCAGGATGTACAAATACATCCGAAATATAAAAGTAAAGAACTCCGTCACCCACAGCTCGGCTAAGCCCCACAAGCAGACCATCTTCGCGCGCGCAGATCGAAAGAGCTGTGTTTCTTAGAGCCTTTTCAGCGACAGACGTGCTGATTTCGCCCCAACCAGCGAGCGTCCTTAAGTTGGCATACTCCGAGGGCTGCGGTACTGCTTGGTTGATAACCAGTGCCATAGAATCCGCTACCTCCGATCTTTTAATAACAGCGTTCAGGAAACAGATGCTAATCCTCGCGACAAAACAATAGCTGTGTCTGTTTGAACTCAGAGTCCAATTTAGGGCGACTTGGGCCCCTGAGCTATTGTCTCCTCTTGCTCGCATCTCGGAAAATATGAGCGACTGTTCTGGAGCTAGTTAAGGACACTGACCGTATACCTGCAAATGCTTCCAGACGGAATTGCCAATTCGCCAAACGCCTCGAATGACGGCGGGAGCCGCCTCAGGAAAACACGATGATAGGGTTCAACGCAGGTGTCATTGCTTCTACATAAGTCACCGAACGTGTGATGAGGCGAAGGCAAGGGGCGCACCGCGCTTACATTGAAAGCATATGACGTACCGAAAGATGACATCGCGCAAAGGTCAAACCGAGATATCCGCCCGTCCTACCCATCTTTCTGGTTTGCGCTCTGTGGTTGCCGCTTCCACTCATCGGTTCGACAAACATTGCCATGATGAGTTTGGCATTGGTGTTCTCACGGCAGGGGCGCAGCAATCGGCAAGCGGCATGGGCCAGGTCGCGGCGAGCGCAGGAGATGTCATCACCGTAAATTATGGTGAGGTGCATGATGGAATTCCGGTTGGGGAGGCACCACGGTGCTGGAAAATGCTATACTTCCAGCCGGATCTGTTGAAGTCGAATTTGAAAAAAGAGGGATCACTACCGGACATTGAGCGATTTGAATTTGTCGCACCCGTTGTTCGCGAACAGTCGCTGTTTCGCGATGTGCTAAAATTGAACGCTCTGCTGAGCCAATCGCAATGTGACGATGTTGAGCATCAATTTGAGGAGTTGCTTATCTCGATTCTCGGCGACTTAAGTCATTCGCCCGAGTCCGGATTGAGCGCTGACCATGGCGGGAACCTCGACGCTGTTATCGACTTTATCGAACATAATTTGTTCTGCAAAATCACGCTTCAAGATTTAGCCAACGTGGCCGACCTCAGCCAATACCAACTCATTCGAGCCTGTAAGAAGACCCATGGTCTCACCCCTCATAAATTGCTCACCGAGAAACGCCTGGATGCCGCAAGGCGCCTTATCAGCGCGGGCTCTCCTCTAGCAGATGCGGCAATCGAAGTTGGCTTTGCTGACCAAAGTCACATGACGCGTCTTTTCCGTCGGAAGTATGGCTTAACGCCAAATGCATTCGCTACGCAGAATCCGTAATGCGCAATTTTATTCAATACACTTGCAAACAGCTCTGTTGTGCTCCGCCTCCAAAAGGAGGCAATACACATGAAGCAGAAATATGTGCACGGTTACACACGAGGAGAGAAACAACGATTATCAGACCAGTCTCGCACGCTGCGCGAGATACTCTTCGATGATACCAGCTATGGTGCTGGTGAGCATGTGTTGGAAGTCGGATGCGGGACGGGAGCGCAAACAGATTGGCTGGTGTCGAGCAATCCTGAAACCCAATTCAGGTCCATCGATATCGATCACTCATCGCTCAGGGACGCGAAAGCGCGCTGCAAGCAATCTAAGAATGTGACTTTTTCGCATGCTGATTGCAACGATCTTCCGTATTCGGAGTCTCAATTCGATCATGTCTTTATCTGTTTCGTTCTAGAACACTTGCGCGACCCATTGAATGCGCTTTCGGAGGCGTTTCGGGTCTTGAAGCCTGGAGGAACGATAACCGTGATCGAAGGGGATCACGGTTCAGTCCTCATGCATCCGGATAATTCTGCAGCGCGTGCCGTGATCCGAGCGCAAGTTTCTGTGCAAAGTCGAGCGTTCGGAAATGCGACGATTGGTCGGCGGCTGTTCCCGATCCTGGACACGGCCGGATTTGTCGACCTCTTTGTTTCTCCTCGCATTGTTTACGCTGATGCTTCGCGGCCCGACTTGGTGAACCAATTTGTCGAGAAGACTTTTACGCAAATGATCGTGGGTGTGCGCGATCGGGTCATCAACCAAGGTATCATATCAGACCAGAAGTTCGATCTAGGCATTCGAGCGCTTCGGCGGACTCAGGAATCTGATGGCGTTTTTGCATATACGTTCTTCAAAGCGGTGGGTGTCAAACCAAAGGTTTAGGTGGAATATGGGAGAGTGTCGTCGGAGTTATTGCAACTATCTGTAAGACACTTGTCTCATTCAGAATCATACGGCGCACTTACATCCTTACTCGAGACTGGAAACGTCCTATTCAGGGCGTTTAAAGCCTATGACCTAACGCGTGCTGTTGCTCACTTTGAAGAAAAACTTGATGTGTGGGTGGTTCCTGCGAAGTTGCCTCAATCTTTAGGGATCGGGAGATGAGTGATGTTTCGAGCAATCTGTTTCGCTGCCGTCATTTTGGGGCAACCGGCGTGTGTGAGTGCAGAACAAACGGCACGTGCACGTGATCTTGGCATTCCATTTGATGGCGTTCCGGGTCCAAATAATGCGATCACAGATGTTGCTGGTGTTGAAGTGGGATACACCACTCTTATCGAAGGCAGCGGTCCACTGATTGTCGGCGAAGGTCCAATCCGTACCGGCGTAACCGCAATTCACCCACGCGGCAAAAACAACACAGACGGCGCCTTTGCAGGGCGTTTCACGATGAATGGCGACGGTGAAATGACGGGCATCCATTGGATCGACGAGTTTGGGACACTTTTCGGGCCAATCCTGCTGACCAACACGTATAGTGTTGCAGACGTTCACGTCGCTTCTCGTGAGTGGATGCGCGAGCGCGATCCCGATGACATGTTCCACCTTCCTGTCGTAGCCGAGACCTGGGATGGCGACCTGAATGACATGTATGGTCGCCATGTTACCCAAGAGCACGTATTCGCGGCCCTAAATTCCGCTCAGACTGGCAAGATCGCTGAGGGAAATGTTGGCGGCGGGACAGGCATGATCAGTTTCGGTTTTAAAGCTGGCACGGGAACGAGTTCGCGAAAAGTCGGACCGTATACGATAGGCGTTCTGGTGCAGGCGAATTTCGGACTACCCTGGCGGCTGACCGTCGCCGGTGTCCCGGTTGGAGAGATACTGAATCCAGATGAATATACGCATTCTTTTGATCGGCTTCAGAACGGAAACTCGATCATGGGAATCATCGCAACTGACGCCCCTTTGCTGCCTATGCAGTTAGAGCGCTTTGCAAAACGCTCTGCGATGGGTGTGGCGCGGGTCGGTGGCGTCGCTGAGCGCGGTTCAGGAGAGATTTTCTTAGCATTCTCGACGGCTAACCCGCTCGGCTATCCCGAGACCGATATCGTCACCTATCAAGCGATTACAGACGACGCGCGCTACACGTTGGACTATCTCTATGAGGGTGTCGTCCAAGCGACAGAAGAAGCGATCGTGAATGCTCTTATCGCCGCCGACACTATGGTAGGCGCGGATGATCTAACAGTGAAGCGACTTGACCACGAAGAGTTGAGACAGATTTTACAAGCTCACAATCGGCTCATAGAGGAAGAATAAGCGCGAGAATTCAATGTCTCCTTCTGCTCGCGTTTCAGAACTTGTACGAGTTCATAATTCCCCGTTTTGATCGTCGTTTCGTAGTTTATCCGTAAGAAAGTCGATCAATCGGGTTGCGAGGCCGTTGCGAGTGGAATTGCTAGGCCAAACAGCTGTTATGGGCAAACTTTTCAGACTCCAGTCTGGAAGCAGATGAACGAGTGCACCGCTCCGTAAATCCGACTTTATCATAGCGAGTGGTAGCGCCGCGAAGCCGACATTTGCCAAGGCCATTCTGTGCATGGCCCGGCTATTATCGACAGAGATTTTGGTCCGTCCGGAAAGGACGGCAGATGCATTATCCTCGCCATGAAGAACCAGCGGACTTAGTCTTGGGGAAAAGTGGATGAAGTCCCAATCATTCAAATCTGTCGGATGGGACAGGCGGTCCCGCCCACGAACGTAATTGCGCCCAGCAACCAAGTATCTGTCCTCTATGGTGAGCTGGCGTTGAGAGAGCGCGGAGTCTGGCATTTGACCCATGCGAATAGCGAGATCTAGGCCCGATTGGATCAAACTGTCCCGGACATCAGTAAAGCGGAGTGAGAGTGCTATGGCGGGATGGGTGACGGCGAACGTCGCCAATTGGTCCATTATAGGGTGACACGTCAGAACCGCCGGAAGCGAGACATTTAGCGTTCCGACAGGTGCATCTGCATTTTCCACAAAATGGGCCAAGCCTGCTTGCGCGGCCTCGACCATCTCAGTTGCGGGGTTCAAGAGCACCTTGCCTTGCTCGGTGAGCGACACTTTACGGGTCGAGCGATAGAATAGAGGAACGCCCAACTGCGCCTCAAGTGCGCTGACTTGATGACTGACCACAGACGCTGAGACGCCGAGCTGTTTTGCGGCGCCTCGGAAAGATCCTGTCTCGGCGACACGCGCGAAGATCGCCATGGCGCGTAAACTCTCAATCATTGTTCTGAATTCCAAACACTGTCTTTCGATAATTATAGATTATCTTATAATTGGAGGTGTGTCATCACGCATGCCTCTGCCGATCACTTCGCGCAAACAAGGAGCAAAACCGCATGACAAAGAAATCCAATGGGCTGATCTTGGGGCTCCTTTGCGCCGGGCTATTTTCTGCATGCTCTGCCAATGGCGATCATCATTCGGATCGATCGAATCTGCGTGCAGAGGTCCAGCAGGGGCAGGATACGCTGCAAACCGCCGAGGCTTTTCTGACCGCCGCAGGCACCGGCGATATGTCGACCCTTCAGGGTCTGATGGCCGACGACTTCGTCTGGCACAATGAGGGCGACGACACGTTGCCTTGGATTGGGACTTGGGAAGGCAAAGAGACGGTGCTGAATGAGTTTCTTCCAGCATTCGGAGCAGGCCTGACCACAACGCGTTGGACCACGGATTACGCAATGGCTATGGGAGACCAGGCGGTCTTCATGGGCACCATGAGTGCAACGGCGAACACTTCAGGCGGCGAAACCGGTATATTCAGTTGGGCCGTCCGCGTGCATGTTGAGGACGGCCGGGTGAAAAGCTGGAACTGGTTTGAAGACAGTTTTGCCGTGTCTGAAGCGTACCACGCGACAGACTAGTCGATCGAACTCAAACCAGGGGAGCCCACGTGAGCCAAAAGCTTGAAAATGTAAAACGTCTTTACCTGGAAGGTATACGAGATGGCGATGCAAAAGCGGCGCTGGATCGCTATATCGGCGAACGGTACACGCAGCACTCAACGGGTGTCGGCCACGGCAAACAAGGGTTCCTCGACTTCTTCCTCCCCTTTCTAGACCGCAATCCTGATCGGGATATTCGCATTGTTCGCGCAATCGAAGATGGGCCTTATGTCTTTTGTAGCGCATTCCAATCTCTGAACGGTGGGACCGCAAAATGGGTCACGATGGATTTGTTCTATGTTGGCTCTGATGATCGTATTCTTGAACACTGGGACGTGATTTCGGAGTATGCTGGATCAACGGTATCTGGGGAAGACATGGTCGCTGGCCCAGCTCGTCCGACCACCACCGATGGCACCGGAGCTAACAAAGCGCTCGTGCTTGAATTCGTGAAACAGGTGTTGACGGAAGGGCATTTCGATCGGCTTGCGAGCTTCGTCAGGACCGATTTAATACAGCATCAGGCCAGGATCGCTAGCGGACGCGACGGTCTCGCCACTGCGCTGCGGACCGGCTTGGTTGGATCTTATGACATGCTGTTCAAGCTGATTGGCGAGGGCGATTTGGTCGTGACCTATTCTCGGGTCTTCCGAGATCAAGCTGATCATGCTGTGTTTGATATCTATCGGATTGAAGACGGCTTGATCGCCGAACACTGGGCTCTCTCGGAGCCGATCTTACCGCGCGACCAATGGGGGAACAGCGGCAAGTTCTAGTTCATTTTGAGCTCGCGCAAGCTGTTCTTTAGCGTCCTAAACGATGTGACTTCAGCCGCTCAGCTTATGTCTCTTTATGCTTGCTAAGCTGATTTTCTGCTGACTTGAGTTAGGGCGATATCCGTCTTTGGCTTAGCCGAAGATGAGGACGAGTTTAAGACTCTCATCTTGAAACCGTTGGAAATCGGCGTGCAATGCGGCATGGATAGAGACGCATGCCAGCCACGTCTTTTGGACAATTATGAGCGACGCAATGAAGTCTTCGAAGTTTCAACTCGGCTCTTTCACCGTCAACTCAAAACGGAACGTATTGAGCCGTGATAAACTGGAAGTTCGTCTGGAGCCGAAAGTTATGGCAACGCTCTTGGCCTTGATTGAAGCTGATGGCGAAGTTCTTTCCCGAGACGAATTGATCGATACTGTATGGGGCGTAAAGTATGGCGGTGACGAGAGCCTTACGCGCGCAATATCGGCGCTAAGGTCCGCGATACGACAATTTGAACCGAACACTGAGTATGTTGAAACGATACCTCGCACCGGTTACCGCTTCTCTGGATCCTTTGAGCCATTAAGCGCTCCGCCCGAAAAACAGATCCAATCCGACGCATCGCGAAGCGTAAAGACCACTGAAGCTCGCTTTATGATCAGGTATTCTGCGGTCACGCTTTTTATGCTTATGTGTGGCATCATTGCGGTTTTGGTTTTTCGGTCGAGTAGCGAGTTGCCCTCCTCTCCAAGAGTGGCAGTGCTGCCTTTGAGCTTTGAAGCTCCCGACGAACGGAGCGCTCGGATCGCCGGAGGGTTATCAGACGAGATCATAGACCTGTTGACCCGGCTCGAAGGATTGAGCGTGATCAGCCGATCAACATCCTCGTCGTCGGCGTTGGAAGAGTTATCGGCTGAACAAATCGGGGAGACGATAAATGCTGATTATCTCGTCGATGGCAGCATCAATGTCCAAAACAGTCTTCAGAAAACCAGCATCCAACTTATTGCGACAGAAGATGGGTCGGTGATCTGGTCTCGCGCTTACGACATCGATACCTCTGTCTATGCAATGTTTGACGTCCAAAGGCGTATAGCGACCGATCTAGCAGGTGCGCTAAAGATCTCCATCAGCGCTGAAGAAACGGCCGATTTTGAGCGCGTCGAAACCATAAGTATCGACGCGTATGACCTGTTTCTTCAGGGATTGCAGGCCAATGCACAGGGCAATAATGACCGTGCCTTACAATACTATAGGTCTGCGGTAAAAATTGACCCGAACTACGCAGAGGCTTGGGCGGCGCTTGCGATCTCTACAGGAACCAGCGCGTGGGCTGCAGAGTCCGATGAAGAAGCGCGGGAAAAGTTCTCAGAGGGCCGACGATTGGCGCGGCACGCCATCAGTCTCGATCCAGGCTTGGCCATCGCTAAATCCACACTCGGCGCGTTGCTTTATCCAGATGATGAATGGCTGGATGCTGGGATACTTCAGCGAGAGGCCATAGCCGCGGTCAGAACTTCCGATACGCTATCGAATCACGCGCGGATGCTGCTGAGGTCTGGTCACATTATGGACGCGGAGATCTTGGCGACAGAGGCGCTCGAGCTAAACCCCTTGGACCCTAATCAATTGTCTCTCCTCGCAAACATAAATGCGGTGAAAGGAGACTCGGATAAAACAGGCCACTTTCTTCGACGGCTCAACGAAATGGGCGGAGGGTCGGTGTCTGATTCAGCCACATTGCCCAGCTTGCTTAGGCTGCAGAGCCAAAACTCAATCGCGGAAATTGAAACGGTAATCAAAGACCTTATCGATGCGGACACCCGCCTGACCTCTGTGCTGACACCGATCTCGCAAGCGCTACCCGACCAAAACCGGGCCATGGCAGAAATTGAGTCGCAATTTCAATTTCCGCTTGGCGCACATCCTGAACGAAATGAAGTCCTCGCAGTCCTCGCCGCACAACTCGGCGCTCACGAACTCGCTTTACGGTTTTGGTCAATTGAGATTGAGGAAAAGCCGCTGCGCATGCTTCGATTATGGAGTCCGGTCTATTCGCAAATGCGCCAATTGCCAGAATTCAATGAGATAATGATCGATATAGACATCATTCCATTTTGGGAAGAATTGGGTTGGCCCGATCGCTGCGTTGGGTCGGGAGCGTCAGATTTTCGGTGCTTCTAATCGAGTACTCTTATGAGATCGATATTAACTGACGCAATCCTTCGCACCGCCCGATGATTTAGTCACCGAAAAACGACTTAAGATTCAGGGCCGTAACATATCCGTTCGATAATCATTCGATCTCCTTCAGGCGCACTTGCCGCCACTCCAGCATGTTTTGAACACAGCCAAGCCGGCTGGATTGAAACTTAATTGGAGACCCATCATGAACACGCTCAAAGTAACGGCCGTCGCACTCTTTCTAGGCGCCCTTAGTGGAGTCAGCCACGCAAGCGGGGAAAAGACCTTCGAAACGAAGTTCACTTATGATCCCCTGATCAGTGTGGAAGAAAACTACGCTCAAATCGAAAAAACGGCGACGCGATCTTGCGGAAGAGAGCTGCGACTGCGAGATACGGCGTACTATCAAGCCTATCGACGAGCGAAACAAAAATGTCGAACACACCTGATTGATGCCGCTGTGGACGCTCTCGATTGGCCAGAATTGTCAGCATTACATGCGCGTGACGCAAAAGAAACCATCACGACGGCGCTTTTGCAATAAACTCTAACAAATTAGACCCGCCAACTTTTTCCTCCGTGAAAAAATGATCACGGAGGAAATCCGTTCACGGCTAAACGTACAACCAGCGATTTTCGTCAGATCCCGCTATCCAGCGCCTGAAACAGGCGTTGTGTGATATGCCAGTTAGCGCCCGCGATCTGTTTCGCTTCGGCGATCCGCTCGGCAGCGAGAAGGCTATCGCCATCTGCGACCTTTACCAAACCGTCGAGAAGGACCGTCTCCTGATGCGCCGAATTGTAAAGGGTCGCACGCCCTAGAGAGGCTTTCGCGCCCGACTCGTCCAACAAAAGAAGGCGGACCAAACCCTGCCGAGCTGATAACCGTCCATTGGTCGATGTGAGATTCATCTCGTTGGATAAGGCAACCGCTGCATCAATATGCTGCGCAGCCATTTGATAATTCTTATCCAGTAAGCTCAGGACCGTGAGTGCTTCATAAGCATGCAATTGCGTGCCGCTTTGGTTTTCAGACAGCGCCCATTCAAGGACCTCTTCAACCACTGACACATCCTTGGTGTTGCCTGAAAACCCCAATATGGCGGCTTGTCGAACGCGTTCGCGTTGAACTTTTCGCGTTCGCCCTTGGCTTTCATAAATCGATTGGGCGCGACTGCTATGGTCAAGGGCAGCCGACCAATCGCTCCGAACCATATCGATATGCGCTGCCGACTCTTGTGCTTGACCGAATAGATATTGATCATCGACCGAAAGCGCTAAGCGTTCCATTTTTTGTGTGTGCTGATCGGCAAGGTCGACATCCCCTTGATTAATCGCGAGGCGCGCCAGCGACCACAAGGTCGACATTTCACCGCGGGCGTCACCCATATCTCGCCGCAGGTCTAGCGCGGCTGTCAAAAGCTGCTCCGCCTGTTCGGGTTCCGCAAGCGTGATTGCATTGACACCGAGATTGTGCAGGTTGACAGCCTCGGCCCAACGATCCCCGACAAGCCGATGATATTCCAGCGCTTGCCGATAGTATTGGTCGGCGGTCGGAATATCGCGCATTTGAGTTTTCAAATTCGCCATCGAGTTCAAAAGGTTTCCGGGGGGCATCTCATACCCCGCCTCTCGATATTCCAGCATGGCTTTACCGAGGGCTTCTTCAGACGCTTCATAGTTCCGCAGACGGCGTTCGACGATTCCAATATTGGTCAGTAAGTTCGCGCGAATCTCGGGTTCGTCGGAATTGGCGAGGACGCGCAGTCCGTCTTGGTAAGTGCCTAATGCATCCGCATCGTTGCGCCCAGTCATCTCAGCCACCCCCAACCCATTTAACGCCGCGGCTTGTTTCGGAATGTCTTTTGCCGTCACGGCCGCGTCTATGACCTGCTCAAATTGATTTTTTGCGCTCTCCAGGTCACCGGCCATCCGCGTCGACACCGCGAGTTCATACATGATTTCGAGATTGCCGGGCGCCTCTGTCGCGGCGGCGCGGAACAATGCTGCCGCATCAGCACCGCGTCCTTGCATTTGCAGGTCGCGTCCTCGGGCAAAGGTTTCAGCGACATAGCTATCTTCAAATTTGTCATCTTCGATTTGCAATGGTCGCTGCCCAGACCTTGGGAGCGTCGTTGCAACGCGTCGGCTCAGCTCTCGGGCAAGCTCAGCGGGTGTCATGGCTGAAACGCTGGCAGGGGCTGACAGCCCACGAGGATTGAGCACGCGATACTCAAGCGCGAGCGTTTGAGATGCCCCCGTCAATCGCGCGATAAGAATATGAGATGCCCCATACCCATCTTGCAGAGCGCGAAGCATTTGATCGTGAGGTTCAAGCACCTGGTCTTGCGAGGAAGGAAATCGTTCGGCCAGTTTAACGATCGCCCCATCTGGGACAACGCTAAGGTCAGATCGAATGTCGAGATCGTGGGACAACAGGCTCATTAAACCAAGTTCAGTCCAGTCCAGCGTTGGATCGCCAGTTTCGTTGGCGATCGGCAGCACTGCGATCCGCGCCTCAGGCGTCCTGGCAGAGCCAGAGAACAATTGAAACACCAAGACCAACCCTAACACTGCTACAACAGCGAGCCCGGCTGGCGCCAAAAGCTTTGATCGTTTCTGCGGCTGAGCCTGCTCGACATCTATAGGCACTATCGGCGCAGTGTCAGACACTACGTTCACGTTGGCCACAAAACGAAAGCCCTTGCCATGCACCGTTTTGATCAGCGCTTGACGCGTCCCATCATCATCGACGGCGCGGCGCACCAATTTTATCCGACTCGATATGGCAGAATCCGAAATGATCCGACCGTTCCAAACCGCCTCAATCAAATCTTCTTTGGAGAGGACACGATCTCGGTTCTCAATCAGGTGCACGAGAAGTTCGAACACTTGAGGCTCGACGCTGACGGGATCGCCATCCCGCCAAAGCTCAAGAGTAGAAGTGTCCACCTCGAATGGTCCAAAGGCGTAGCGCATCCGTCCCTCCCGAAGCTGAATTCACCTTAAAAACAAGAGTTCTGCAAGCTTTCTCCATGCGAAAATCAAGCTTTGGTTCGGGCTCTAAGGCAGGGTGAAGCGGTCACAACGACACTGTTTAACTCTTGTTTTGGGAGACCTAAATGTCCCGCTATCTTATTTTCGCCTATGGTATTGCGAGCTACCTTATTTTTCTTGGCGTGTTCGTATATGCCATCGCGTTTCTCGGAAATCTCTATATTCCAAACTCGATAGACGCCGATCCGGTCGGTCCGGTCTGGCAAGCCGTTCTAATCGATCTTGGCCTGCTTGGTGGGTTCGCGATCCAGCACAGTTTGATGGCACGCCCAGCTTTCAAACGGTGGTGGACGAAGATCATTCCGCCCGCCGCTGAACGCAGCACTTATATCCTGTTCTCAAACCTCGCCATGATTGCTCTATTTCTTTGGTGGCAACCGATTGGCGGTTTGATTTGGGACGTCTCGGCGCAGCCAGCACACTCTATGATCCTTGCGCTGTACTTTATTGGCTGGGCAATTCTGTTCTACGCGACCTGCTTGCTTAATCATTTTGAATTGTTCGGTCTGCGCCAGATCTGGCACCACCTGCGCGGTGAAGCACGGCCACCCGCGAAGTTCCGCCAGCCTGGGCTCTACAAGCATGTGCGTCACCCGATCTATGTCGGCTGGCTGATCATCTTCTGGGCGACACCGACCATGACGATTGCGCACCTCCTCTTTGCCATCATGACAACGGCTTACATCCTGATTGCGATCCAATTAGAAGAGCGCGATTTGGTCAATGAACTCGGGCAGGACTATCGCCTGTATCAGCGTCGAGTCCCAATGATCATTCCCTTCATCGGGAAAAAGCCTCAACCCACTCAGGTCGATGCCGCGCCAGCTGTCAGCGCGGAGTAATCAAATTTCGGGTCGAAAGGCGGTAAAGCATGAAACCCCTATCACGCGTTTTGGCATTTGCTCGGTGGGTTTTGGTGATGGCTCTTACAGTCATTTATCCGGCATCGGTGGCCAGCTCGCTTTATACGTAAAATGACAAAGGGGCATCCGGTACTCGGGTGCCCTTTTGCTTGCTTTTCAGAACACGCGCCCGACCGTTTCGGCCGGCAGTTTGGGCCACCTGGGGTCTGATATGGAAACGGCGCCCATCGCGAGAGAGGCAAGTTAGTGCTCGTATCGCATTGAATCTGCCGGTGGATTTCTGTCTTCGCGACACGATCTGAGGCTCAATCGCGACTGTCAGCAACAACCGTCAGATAATCATAGACCTGGAATGTTCGGGATGGTTAGGTAATGGCAGAAAAAGGGGAATGGCGGTGTCTGAGAACGATCAGAAAACGCAAACAGAGCGTACAGAAAGTACGCGCCGATATGTTCGGCGGACCTATGGCGGCGGCTTGGCCTTCTTTCCATATGGATTCGTACCCGCTCTAGCGCTCTTACTCTTAAGCCTGTTCGCGCTCATGCCCTTTGCGTCGCTGTGGATTGAGGACAATGCCGAGCAAGCTGCGCTCACATCCTTGCGAGAGGAGGGTCAAGGCTGGGCCAATGTTTCTGCCTCAGGTCAGTGGATTGTGCTGTCTGGAGAAGCGCCAAGTGCGCAGCAAGCAGCCGCAGCGGTCAAGCGCGTACGGGAGGCGCGGGCTCCAACGCTGTTTGGATGCGCCCGTCCTGTAACGAGAGTGATCGATCGCACCGTGATTGCCGGGTCGAATGAAGCCGCGCCGACACCGTCTGCGATCGAGCCAACTGAAACCGTCGCATCCGCTCCGGAGGAAAGTGCAAATGACGCTTCGGCAGATCCAGAACCGCAGAACCTCGCAGAGCGCGAACGCATTGCCGCTTGCGACCAAAGTCTGAAAGACTTGTTGATCGATTCAAAAATCGAATTTGAGTCCGGCAGCGCGCGTATCTCTCTCGCAAGCTCGGGTTTGTTGGACCAATTGGCGCGTGCGATCGAGGGCTGCGAACTAGACGTCGTGATTGAGGGCCACACCGACTCTACCGGGTCGTCAGATCTGAACGCACGCTTGAGCCTTGCCCGAGCCACCTCTGTGCAGGACGCGCTCGTCATTCGCGGGGTCTCGGCAGACTTGATCACCTCTGAAGGCTATGGCGAGGACCGTCCAGTGGCGGATAATAACAGCCCGGAAGGGCGAGAACAAAACCGGCGGATTGAATTTAAGGTGAGATCGCTCAGCGATCCGCAAGATTAGAGTAGGGACGTCTCTCGAGACGGTGAGATAATGTGGTATCTTTGGTTGCAAATTCTTTTCTTACTGGCGCTCGCCGCTCTGTGTGGGGCAGGGCTCGCCTATTGGTGGCTGCGCGGGCGGTATGAAGACGTAACCGAAACCTATTCCAGTTTAATATCGAGCACGAAACCGGCCCCTGATTTGATGGAGCGCTCCGATCTAGACGCGCGGCTCCTTGAGCTCTCGGAAAAAATTGACCGCCTGGAAAACGCCGACTTGTCGCCGCTTGAGGCGCAGATACTTGGGCTGGCGAATGAGCTGCCGGATGCTCAACCCGAACTCTCTCCGCTTCTGTCCGAAATCCAGGCGGCGAGCGATCGCTCAGAGGCCTATTCACAGAGCATTGATGAGCGGCTCGCCGCAATCGAAGCCAATGCGAAGGATGGTGATCTCGAACAGGATCGGTTTGACGCGATGGCGTCGCGCTTGGATGGTCTCGAGACACGTCTTTCTGACGCGATTAGCCAGTCGATTGGTCCGCTTCACAATGCGATGAACGATAAACCGGACATCGATCTCGGTCCAATGCTAACGCGTCTCGACGAAATGCGGGCACAAGTCGACCAGCTGTCCGCACTGCCAACCCAAGTTGGGGTTTTGTCAAAACAAGCGACCGAGTTGTCGGAGTCGCAAGACGTCGCGATGAAGTCGGAAATTGCGCGGCTAGACCAGCGCTTTGCCAGTCTATCAGATGGCATGTTGCGCCCCATGCAACAAAACCTGCAATCGATTGCGTCTAAGACGCCGGAGAGTGAAGGCCAAACGCGGCGCCTTGAAGATCGTTTGCAGGCGCTTGAAGAGCAGATGGCGCGAACCCAAAACCTGGTGCGCCCGCTCAGAGAAAAGCTCGACCAGATCACGCCGGGCGCGAGCGCCAATGCGGGCAATCATCGCGCGCTTGCCAATCTCGATCAAAAGCTGATCGGCTTTGACGAGACGATTGCCGCCATCAAACAACGCATGGATCAAATAGGTTCATTGGTGACGGCGCTTGATCGCCGCGTCGATCTAACGAGCGTTGACGCAAAACTGGATCGGACCGTCGGGGATGTTGCGGCGTTGCGAAGTTCGATGCCGACCCTGGCAAGCCTCGAGCCGCTCGAGCAAAATCTCGCAAGACTACAACAAATGGTGTTCAATCTGCGCGAGCGAGATGTTGCAACTTTGAACAATGCCATTCGATCGATCGAAGGCCGTGTCGACTTTGTCGGTGTCGAAAACCGGCTAACCTCGATTGAGTATGGGTTGGCGGCGACGCATCACATGCTGAGGTCGCGGCTTGAGCACAATGTAGAAATCCCTCCGGCGCCCCAAAGGGAGCCCTTCCGGGAGCCGCCAAAAGACTATGCCTTCGCCCCCCAGTCATCGCTTCGGACGCCGGAGGCCCCTCTGGATCCGATCAACATGATCCGCACCGAGGACGCGACCAGCAATCTTCTCTTGGAGCCAGGATTTGGACAAGCCGATAATCTTGAGAAGATCCGAGGGATCGGGCCGATGCTACGTCAATTGCTGAATGATACAGGTGTGTTTTATTATTGGCAGATTGCCGAGTGGGGCGCGGAAGATGTCATGAGTGTCGATGCGCTCTTGCCCGGGTACCAAGGACGCATCACGAGGGATCGCTGGGTTGAACAAGCCCAAGAGTTGGCTTCACTGCCTGGTGCCGCGGAACGACCGAAACCTTTCGGCGGGTGAACGATTGCCGAAATCGACTTCATACCTGTCACAAGGGTTTGGGATCTGCTTGCAAAAGCGTCCCAACACTTATCGAACGAGCAAAATACAGTCTTTATATCGATGGCACGCACAGACGATCGCCTGAAAAAAGCGGTAGTCCATGATCTTAGATGCTTTGACCTCGAATAGTCCCTTTGGTGTTGGCCGGCGCCGTAGGCAGAAAACGGCTAAATCTCATTTTGGCCGTTCGATCAGGTTTTTTAGCCATACGATCATTCTGAACTCGAACTGAGCGAATTACCTAAGCGCTCGATGTCTAGGGTTCGAAGATCATGCGTGTTGCAGAAAATAGACATAAGCTCTCACATTTTGACGGACGCACGCTACTTTTGCTGCCGGATCTGGATAAGAGGGTCATGGCCTCTCAGGAAGAAATAGCGATTTCCATCGCTGTCCTTGGCGCTGCAAACGAAACTCCGGTTTCAGTGCTTCGTGAAGAGGATGAAAAGGCCGCCGAGGCGTGGATGAACTTTGTAAAAGATTACGCCGAAAATTCGGAAGTCATTGAATCCGCCTGGACGTGCGTCTCACCAGGCATCGTTCAGTCTTTTATCACGCACCCAACAGGAGAGTATTGATATGCGATTTGCAAGTTTGGCCTTCTGCCTTTTCCTTTCCATCCCATTTGCGAGCGCCCAGGAAACCGGAAGCTTCACCGCCTCTTGCTCGGTTCTGGGCGAGCCAGCAGAGATGCAAATGAATTATACCCGCTATCGTGATGTAACCGTCTGGCAGGATCGTTATGGCCAGAATTCACAAGCCACCGATATGAATCAGTGGGGTCCAACGCATTGGGAGGGCACAATCCATTCTGCATTCGGCACGTATCAGCTCAAGGGTCAAAACGACTTCGTCGAGGCCTGGCTCCTCGGCGGTGTGTATAGTGATATGATCACGCTTGAGCTGAATCAGACAGGACCAACCACATTCACGATGCGTGATTACTTTAATCAAGGCCCCCTGATGCCGTGTGAGATTATCGGGTAGCGAAATCAAGACATCATCGCCCGACCTTATCTCGGTGGCGGTGCCGGAGAAGATAATATGACCCCATTACAGATTCAGAGGTTGCTCGCTTGCGTTTTTCTCGGGCTGGGAGGTTGGGCATTGTTGTTTCCAGCACACGTTTTGAGCATTGGTATCAGACCAGAAATAAATTCAGGGGACATCGTTTCGACGGTCTTGATGGGATGCTTTGGCGCGCAGGCGGTTCTCGGCGGTACGGTCATGTTGTTATCCCGCTTCACGCGGCGAACGTTTCTGGTCTTTGGCGTTCTGGGGTCCGTGCCGTTCTTCGTCTTCAACTATTATTTTGTGTTCGTAGAGCCTGTATTCAGCAATTGGATGTTGTTAGATTTTGCCGGCAACATCGCGATTTTGACACTGTGCCTCATGGGCTATCTCGGCATGAGGAAGTCGGGCCAGGAAACGACTTGAGATGTCTTGCCCAGGCTCCTGTCAGTCTAATGCAAACCGGTATCCAGCAGCGTTTTGGGGAACGGGCTTTTATCCAACCAGAAGCTGGCGTCATTCGGAGAGGGCGGCGTTTCTCTTCGATACCATACAGTCGGGCAGGGCCGTTTGCGCGGGCCATTCCGGCGCGGGCGCAGCGATCCGTGCTCGGTGGTTCGGTCTTGTATCTTTGATCTCAAAAGATATATCATTTGACGCTGGAGGTCCCATTGGCGCTTACGCTTTTTGATAAGTTATGGAAAGATCACCATATTTGTGACGCGGGCGATGGTGCGGACCTATTGGCCATCGATCGGTTATTGCTTCACGAGCGCACCGGCGGTGTCGCATTGAAGAACTTGAAATCAGAAGGTCATAGCATCCGCGATCCGTCTCGCGTTTATGCGATTATGGATCACATCGTCTCTTTTCGGTCAGGGCGCGGGCGAGACGAGGCGCGAAGCCCCGGCGGCGAGGTTTTTATCACAGAAACCCGTGCGATGGCGCTTGAGGCTGGAATCCACCTTATCGATACCGATCATTCGAATCAGGGAATTGTACATGTCGTTGCGCCGGAGCAGGGCATCGTCATGCCCGGCGTTTCGATCCTTTGCCCGGACAGCCATACGTGCAGTCTGGGAGCGTTCGGAGCCATGGCTTGGGGGATCGGATCGAGTGAAGCTGAACACATCTTGGCGACAGGTGTGTTACGGGCGAAAAAGCCGGAGCAAATGCGGGTGACGATTGATGGCCCATTGGCGAAAGGGTGTTCTGCCAAGGACATTGCCCTGCACTTGATCAGCAAATTTGGGGCGGCAGGCGGGAAAAGATGCGCAATCGAATTCGCAGGATCGACCGTTCAAGATTTGTCAATTGAGGGCCGACTGACGCTTTGCAATATGGCCGTTGAATTCGCGGCACAGTCTGCCGTCATCGCACCGGATGACGCCGTCTTTGACTATGCCGGCGCTCGGATCGTGGATCTCGCACAGCGCGAAGCTGCGATGGCAAATTGGCGGCGCCTGAAGACCGATGACAGCGCGGTGTTCGAATATGAAATCGTGATTGATGCATCCGAGATCAGTCCTCAAATCAGCTGGGGAACCAGCCCGGAAGAAAGTTTCGCCTTGAATGAAAAAATTCCGGCCTCTGCATCCTCAAGTGCGCTTGCTTATATGGGGCTCGAAGCTGGGCAAAGCCTTTCAGGATTGCAGATTGATGGGGCCTTTATTGGTTCTTGTACCAATGGCCGTTTATCCGACCTGATCGCTGCAGCAGAAATATTGCGGGGCCGCCGGGTGCCAGAAACCGTCCGCGCAGTCTGCGTGCCTGGCTCCAAAGCTGTTCGGCGGGATGCGGAAAATTTGGGCATCGATCAAGTGTTCATTCAAGCCGGGTTTGAATGGGGTGAGCCAGGGTGTGCTATGTGCTTCTACGCCGGCGGAGAAACCTTCCCGCCGAAGTCTCGTATTGTGTCTTCAACCAACCGAAACTTTGAAGGTCGGCAAGGACCAGGCGTGCGCACGCATCTCGCAAGTCCGGCCGTTGTCGCAGCTTGCGCTGTGGCTGGAAAGATATGCGCGCCGATTGACTTACCGAATTTGGTGGAGGCCATTGGATGAAATCTGATCCATTCCTCCAGCATGTCGGCATCGCGGCTTCTATGGTTCGCGACAACATCGATACCGATCAGATTATCCCGTCGCGCGAGATGACGACGGTCAGCCGCAATGGCCTTGCGGATGGCTTATTCGCCGGATGGCGCTACACAGATCCTCTTACCCGGACCAAGGATCCCGATTTCGTTCTGAATAAGCCAGGGAATGCGGGCGCGACCGTTCTGATATCCGGAGCGAATTTTGGCTGCGGGTCATCGCGTGAGCACGCGGTTTGGGCGCTGAAAGAGTATGGAATTCGCGCCATTATTGCGAAAAGCTTTGGCGCGATTTTTCATGGGAATTGCATCCGTAATGGTATTCTGCCGATTGTGTTGAGCGCTGACCAAATCGAGCAAATGGCATCTTTTGAGTCGCCGCTTGAGGTTGCTATAGATTTGCCAAATCAAACTGTGTCTTGCAATCGCATACCAGGGTCGGCGCTATGTTTTCCAATCGGTGCATTTGCCAAACGTCTACTGACAGAAGGGTTAGATCCGATTGAGCTGACACTGACCCATCGCGGCGCGATTGAGGCTTTCTTCGACCAGGATCGTCAAGATCGCCCTTGGGTCTATTCAGCCGCCTGAGTTTGATGCGCCGATGCGTGCGTTTCTACCAGACCCTTTTCGACGAGGATTTCGATCTCACGCTCTGAGAGCCCGAGCGCACTTAGAACGTCAGCTGAATGTTCGCCGATTTCCGGCGGATTGATGCTTAAGCCGGGGCGAACGCCATCAATCGCGATGGGTATGGCCGGCAATGAGATTTCGCCCCCGTCCGGGATCGTCATATCCAATAGGCCGCCGCTTTCGACCAAATGCGGGTCCTTAGACAGGTCTTCTGGTCGTTGAATCGGGGCGAACGGCAAGCCTGTGGTTTCGAGTTTGGACATCAATTCGGTTTGCGTAAATCCCGCGAACAACTGACGCAGAACCGGAATGATTTCATCTCGTCGTGCGACCCGTTCATTGTTTTCTGAAAGCGCCGGGTCGCGCGCCCAATTGTCAAGCTCAAAGGCCTGGCAGAAGTCCTGCCACTGCGAGTCGGAGACCACGCCAACAAAGACTTTCTCGTCACCTTTCACATCGAATACGTCATAGACGGCCCAGGCTGAAACGCGCGCGGGCATCGGCGCAGCAGGGGTGCCGGTGACCGCGTACTGCGCCATGTGCTGGCCAACCAAGAACACCGTTGTTTCAAACAGCGAGGCGCTAACATGCCGACCTTTTCCGGTGCGGGCGCGGTCCTGCAGCGCGGCCAGAATTGCGATCGCTCCAAACATCCCGCCGGTGACATCTATGACGCTGCTGCCAGCCCGAAGCGGGCGGCCCGGTGGGCCGGTCATGTAAGCGAGACCGCCCATCATCTGCGCCACTTCATCCAACGCTGTGCGGTGCGAATATGGACCGTCCAGAAAACCCTTCTCGGAACAATATATCAGTTTTGGATTGCGCACCGCCAGCGCCTCGTAACCAAAGCCGAGCTTATCGAGCGCTCCAGGACGGAAGTTTTCGATAAAAACATCGGCCCCTTCGATCAGTTTCAGCGCGACCTCTTTTCCTTTGGCCGACTTTAAATCAATCGCCAGGCTTCTTTTATTGCGATTGTACATCGCGAAATAACCCGCGCCCGAACCGCGAAGCTGACGCGTTTTGTCGCCGCCCACAGGTTCCACTTTCACCACATCGGCACCCAAGTCGGCGAGCACTAGTCCAGCCGCGGGGCCCATCACCATATGGGTGAATTCCACCACCTTGATTCCAGAAAGCAGCCCTGTTTCAGTCTTCATGTGTCTCTCCCGAGAGCAAAGAAACGCACTCTTTGCTTTCCTGCACACCTTTTCTAGGTATATCGATTGAATTAGATATATCATTTGATGAAAAGGTCACGCCCCGCAACAGGGCAAAAGGCGAAAACATGACGGCAAACACTGTCTTAATCAGCGAAGTCGGGCCCCGCGACGGGCTCCAAAACTGTGCCGCGATTATGCCCACAAACGAGAAGAAGCGCTGGATTTCAGCGCTTGCTGCGGCGGGCGTTCAAGAGATTGAAGTTGGGTCTTTCGTATCGCCTAAGCTGTTGCCGCAAATGGCCGATACCGGTGAAATCGTGCGGCACGCTGTGACGATCCCAGACTTAGAGGTTGCCGTGCTTGTGCCGAATTTGAAAGGCGCGCAACTGGCGCTCGACGCTGGTGCACATAAGATCACTCTGCCGCTTTCGGTCAGCGAAACACATTCTTTGCGCAATGTTCGCCGTACGCATGATCAGGTGATTGACGAAGCGCAGGCGATTTCCGAACTGATCGCCAGCCAGCCAGCCGGCAAACGCCCGCACTTTGAAGGGTCTTTGTCCACCGCTTTCGGGTGCACGCTTGAAGGGCTGATTGCTGAAGACGTGATCTTACGTTGCGCTGAGCGTCTTATGACCGCTGGATGCGATGAAGTCGGTTTGTCCGACACCACGGGTTACGGCGACCCGGTGGCTATGAAGCGCTTGATCCGGGCGGTGCGCGGCGTGGTCGGCGCGCAAAACCTCACCGGCGTACATCTGCACAATACGCGCGGGCTTGGGCTAGCGAACGTTCTGGCGGCTTATGAGGAAGGGATCACCACGTTTGATAGCTCGCTTGGCGGATTGGGCGGCTGCCCGACGGCGCCGGGGGCGAGCGGTAATATCGTGACTGAGGACCTGGTGTTCATGTTTGAATCCATGGGCGTAACAACCGGTATTGATCTAAACGCCTTGATGGCGACGCGCGAGATCGTCCAGGCCGCCCTGCCGGATGAAGAACTCTATGGATTTACGCCGCGTGCCGGCTTACCGCTCGGCTATAAGGGCGCCGCCGTTAGCGTCGCAGCCGAATAGACATTTCGGAGGGGCTTGTGCAAAATCTGCCTGCGCTGATCACCTTGCTCGCATATTCCATAGTGCTGTTCGGGATCGGTTTTTGGGCGGCGCAACGGGCAAAGTCGCAAGCGGACTTTTTGCTGGGGGGGCGCAGCCTGGGGCCTTGGGTGGCCGGGATTGCTTACGCCGCTTCGAGCTCCAGCGCCTGGGTGCTGCTTGGGTTTTCTGGCTTCGTCTATATTGCGGGACCTTCCGCATTGTGGATGGTGCCGGGCATTATCGCAGGGTATGCCGCTGTCTGGCTTTGGGCTGGCGGGGTGCTTCAGACGGCCAGCCGAGAACACAACCAGCTGACCCTCACAGAGTTTCTGGTTGAGCATGCGGAGCAGGGCAGCGCAAAGATTATTCGCATTGTCGCTTCCATTCTGATTGCGATCTGTTTTTCATTTTATGTTGCCGGGCAATTCCAGGGCGCCGGGATCGCAATTGATGACCTGTTCGCGACCGGATTTGCGCCGGGTGTGATCATCGGCGCCTTGGTCATTCTCGCTTACGTTTTCCTTGGAGGGTTCCTCGCTGTCTCGCTGACCGACACTCTGCAAGGGCTGTTAATGGCCTTTGTCGCTGTGTTGTTGCCGGCGTTGGCCTTCATGGAGGCAGGCGGGTTCAGTGGTTTGCAAACAGCATTGGCCAAAGCGCCCGACACGTACTCAGCCCCGTTTGGCGATCGCGCCGGATTTGCCGCAGTGGGGTTTGTATTGGGGTTGTCCGCAACGGGCTTCGGCGCCCTCGGTCAACCGCATCTCATCGCCTGGATCATGGCAACCAAAGACGCTTCAGCGCGCGTCAAAGGCGCGGTGGTCGCGATGAGTTGGGCGGCGCTTGTGTTCGCCGGTATGGCCGTCCTCGGATTGTCCGCACGGGCGATTCTTGGCGGTAACGCCGCGGCAGAGAGTGTGTTTTTTCAGCTCGCGCAAGACTTGCTGCCGGGCATTCTGGCTGGCGTTGTCGCCGCCGCGACCCTGTCAGCGATTATGTCGACTGTGGATAGCCAGCTTCTGGTTGCAGGTGGGGCGCTTTCGCATGATCTAGGGCTGGGACGAGCGCTTGGAAATCGGCCTGTCTTAGTCTCTCGCCTTGCGATTATCGCTGTTTGCTTGGCTGCGATGGGCCTGACATTCCTGGCGCCCAGCTCGATTTTTGACCGCATTCTATTCGCCTGGGTGGCGCTCGGCGCGGCCTTCGGACCGCTTGTTGTTGCCAGAACGCTTGGCTTTGCGCCATCGGGCGCCGTGGTTCTGACGGGCATGGTCTCCGGTTTTGGATTGGCGGTTGCCTATGAACTTGGCTGGATCGGTTCGGGGCCGGGCGCGATGTGGAAGACGATCGGGCCCTGGATCGGCGCTGGCCTGGCCATGGCTCTGGTGGGAAGTTTGAGAAAAATTCTCCCCACACAAGAATTGGGGCTTGGCGACCGCAATTAACCGTGTCAGTCTAAATGATATATCATTTTGAGGTGGACCCCATGAAACTCATTTCGAAAGTTGCGGCGATGGGCGGAGCAATTGCAGCTTTGACGGCTTGCGCCACGATCAGCCAGGCCCAGGAAGGCGCACAGCTTGACCCCACGGTTGCAGAAGACGCGCTCGCTATAATGCGCAAAGTCATGTGTTCGACAGTCGATGACCAGCCTGAAGTCTACTGGTGGCATGGCATGGCCTTATCTCGGAAAATGGGGGAACGTGATCGTCACATCTTTAATGTTGAGGGCATGAACATTCGCGCCTGCTCGACCATCCAGGATGATGAGTTGGGGACCGGACTTCACCTCGTATCGCGCGAAATCTTGCTTTATAAGGATCCCGAAACAGGCGAAGTTTTGTCGACTTGGGAAAACCCCTGGACCGGTAACACAGTCGACGTCCTGCATGTCGCCAATGATCCGGTGAACTTCAAAATGTATGAGACCGGCCGCGATGGTTCACCCCTGCAATGGTCGGGCGAAGTGGGCGAGGACGGCACCTGGTGGATGCGGAGTACCATCCCGCTTTGGTACCCGAACCCGCTCGGCGGCGACTTCCAGAAAGAAGTCGGCGGCACCTATCACGCAACGGAATTGTTCAACTTTTTCGGCCGTACCGATGACCTGTTCGACCCGAATGTGGATTCGGCGAAAGTCACGGTCGGTTGGAGCCGGATGGCCGATTGGTTGCCATGGATGGACATGAACGGTCGTGAGGGCATGCTTTACATGCACACAGCGGGTTACAAGCTTGAGAATTTTGACCAGCTCTCGGAGACGATGAAAGCCGAAATCGCGACGCATTACCCTGAATATGCGAGCGCCCCACCGTCTGGCGATCCGCGTCCAAACATGACCAGCTGGAAATATTATAAGGGCATTGTGGACGGATCGATCACGGCGCCTGATCGGAGCTCTGAATAGTCAGAGCGCGCCAGCAAGCCTGAAAAGGCCGGGAATTCTCCGGCCTTTTTATCTTGCTCCGGATCAGTGTCAGTAGTCCTTGCCTTCATAGGACTGCCAATCGCGGGTGACGAACGTCTCGTCGACCAGGGTTCGCTGGAACAGCCGGTCCGCCTTGAACCATTGCCAGACCCGGGCGCGAGATTGGCCGTCATCCGAGAGCTGGATCATTTCATAGAGGTACAGGTCCGGCTCGCCAGTGCGGGTCCAATTGAGCATGGTGGTGCGATTGAAATCATCGAGCGCGACATCGCAAGCCCAGCCATTGATGAATTCATTGTCCCATTTCAGGCGACCATTCTCGACCATGGCAGGGAAATCGCGCGTCTCTCGCTTGCCATCTGCCCAACGATAATAATTGGTTTGATGATAAGGGTGCCCAGCCTCTGGGAAGCGACAGACCAGTCGCGACTCGTGTTCGTCGATCAGTTTTCCCGTCACATCATAGAATCGGTAAACGCCTTCCCAGACACCTTCATGGCGCGCCAGAAGCGGCATGATTTTCTTCAGCTCGTTTGAGGTAACGCCATCAGGCATGCGGAAGTCTCCTTTTCAGTGTGCCGATTTTGACACGGTTTCTGCGGTACTTGTCCGGTCTTTTAGATATGGCACTTGCCTTCTCCGAAAAACATGCGACAAAAGATATATCATTTGCTTTGCGTGACGAGGAAACACGGCGGCAATCGGTACCAACTCGTCGCACGTGACAAGGAAACACGGCGACACAGCGGGGGAGACTTTAATGTCTAAAACACACCAGAGATTTTTGATGTTCGGTGCCGCGGCCTTCGCGCTGTCGGTGTATGGCGCCCCGGCGCTCGCCCAAGACGAAGTCGAGGACGCCGAAGCCAGACAGGATGTCATCACCATCACCGCACGTAAAAAAGAAGAGACGCTCATTGATGCGCCCATCGCGGTGAGCGCATTCGGCGAAGAAGCGATTGAGAACTTGCAGTTGCAAAGCATCGACGATGTTGCGCGCTTCACACCCGGTCTTTCTTTCTCCAAAGCTTTTGGTCGCTCGACCGAACGTCCCGTGATTCGGGGCCAGTCCAACGTTTTGGCAGGGGTTCAGTTCGGTGTTGAGTCCGGCACGGCTTACTTTGTTGATGGTGTGTATTATGCCGGATCGATCCAGAACTTGGACCCGAATGAGCTGTCGCGCGTTGAGGTGATCAAAGGCCCGCAGTCAGCGCTCTATGGCCGGAACACTTATGCGGGTGCGATCAACTTCATCACCAAAGGCGGTCCCGACCAATTTGAAGCAAATGGTCGCCTGCGCATCGGCAATAATGACACTGAAGAAGTCTCGCTTTCGCTCGGCGGTCCGCTGACCGACACACTGGCTGGGCGACTAAACCTGCGGAGCTATCAATATGGTGGCGAGTTCCGCAACTCCGTGACCAACGAATTGGTTGGCCAAGAAGAGACGATCAGTATTTCTGGCGTCTTGGATTGGGCGCCGACCAGTGCGTTCAATGCGCGCCTACGCGTCAACTATAATGAAGACGATGATGGCCCGCTCGCTCTGTTCTTGCAGCCAGCGACTGAGAATAATTGTGAACCGGGGTATCGCTCGCTCGCGAGCACATCCTTCCCTCCAGGATCGGCCACACCGTTCGTGCCAATCAGCAGTAATACAAACCAGTATTATTGCGGTGTCGTGTCTCCGGGACAGGTGGCCCTGAATACCGGGCCAGACGCGGATGGTACGGCCAATCTTGTCCCTGGCATTCCAGAGGGGTCGAGTTTCATTACGCCGATTTATAGCCTGGCGGACGGAACCGCGTTCGATGGGATTGAGCGCGAGCAAACGATCGTTTCTTTGATCACGGACTATGAGTTTAACGGCGGCTATAATCTGCGCTTCTTAGCGGGCTACCGGGATGAGGTCGAAAAGCAGGGCTTTGACAGTGACCATTCTTCGGTGAACTGGTTCGTCGCGCCACTCTTCCTCAATCCAGAAGCTTTCTTTGCGAACACCACTCGGGATGATGTCGAAGACTATAGTTTCGAGCTGAAACTGACCTCACCCACGGATCGGGCATTCCGTTGGGCGGGTGGTCTGTATTATTTCGACCAGGACATCCTCGACAGCGACATTACCTTTGCTGACCTGGATGGCAGCGATACGCCCGTCGGTACGCGGACGATTGAAAACCAAGCGATCTTTGGTTTGGTCGAGTATGATTTCTCTGATCGACTGACCGTGACCTTGGAAGCGCGCTATGCAGAAGAAACCAAAACCGACTCGACCTCTCCTGATCCGTCAGTTGAGTTTGATGCCTTCACGCCGCGTGTTACCGTCGATTATGCGCTCGGTAATGGCGGCACGCTATACGGTATTTTTGCCCAAGGGGTGAAGCCAGGCGGCTTGAACGGTGATGATGGCGCGGAAGTCGGCTTCCCGACTTATGATCAAGAAGAGTCAGACAATTTCGAGGTTGGGATCAAAACCCCGCTCGGCGATACGGGCTTCAACTTCACTGCGGCCGGGTTCTTCACTGACGCGACCAATGTTCAGCTGACCACCGCATTGGCGACGCCGTCTGGCGCTCTAAACTCAATCGCCACAAACCAAGGCTCTGGTGAAATTCTCGGTCTTGAGTTTGATGTCTCCGGCGCGTTTAACGACAATTGGTCAGGCGCCGCGACCTATGCTTGGACCGATAGTGAGTTCACCGATGGGTGCGATCCAGATGAATGGATCTTGACCTCTGGCGGGGGCTTACTCACCGATCAAGCGGCTCAGACCGGGACTGACTTCACGGCGGATTTCGCAGGATCTGGTCCGGCCAGTTGTTCGATTGCAGGACGTCAGTTCCCGCTTACCTCTGAACATCAAGCGAGTGCTTTCCTGCGGTTTGACCAAGTGGAGGTTTTCACCGGCATCGACTTCTTCGCGTCGGCCGACATCAGCTATGAGAGCTCTAAGTTCGCGCAGGTCCATAACCGGGCCGAGACCGGGGACGCGACCTTGGTTGGGGCACGGCTTGGTTTCGAAACCGATAATTGGGCGCTCAGCCTGTTTGGCCAGAACCTGACGGATGAAGATTCGGTGACCAATGTTACGCGTTGGCTGCAAACGCCCTATATTTTCGCGAACTTTAACACCGCACCGACCGGCGCATCGACGAGCGCACCGCGGGCCTTCTTTGGGTCTCTGCGTCGCGGCGCACAATATGGAGTTGAGCTCAAAGCCAACTTCTAGTGCCCGATCGGAACACGTAAATTGCTCAGGGCGGGTCAGATGGTCCGCCCTGGTTTGCTTTCATGAGGGGTCCAGTCCGTGCTCAAACCTATGCTCACTGCTTTTGCTTCGCTCTGCTTCAGTGTGACCTGCGCGACCGCGCAAGAAAGATCGCCTGAACCGGAGGCCGTCCCGGCATGGCTCGAGAAAGACTTTGCCGACTTTGTCGCCGAATTCGCCGGGCATTGGGATAGCGATCGTCATGTCTTTTTCGCCGAGCAAGCCGGGTTGGACCTCGCTGGGATTGCCCCCCGCCAGCATATTCAGATCGAGCTTTTGGAGGCGGCAACCGACACCTTAACCGCCGCATTCAAAGCCACTCGCACAGTTGATGGCAATGATCCGGTCGAGTTGATCCACACATTGGCTGCTGATGCTGCGAGCCATAAAATTCGTCAGACTATGGCGTTGCCACAAGCCGACCCGTTTGAATGCTCTGTTCTCTGGCAGCGTGAGGCGGGGCAGTTTCGCGGCACAGCAGACGGGGCAGGTTGCGCGCAGGTGTTTCCAAGGCCCGCAGAGGGTGGCCCGCTTGAAGTCACGCTCGCAAAGTCAGCCGACGAGTTCTGGGTCGCCGCGCGGCGCGGAGAAAATGTCAGTGAGGCGCGCCTACGCCGGGCGCGTCCGTTCGAGTGCTGGGCGGCCATTCTGCGCGGAGCGGAGCACGGCGATTCCGGTGAGGGCATGCGGGATTGGGATTTCCGGCGCGGAGTGACCTTGCACGATCAGGGCGGCGAGGCCGAATTGATCACTGATGAAGAGCCACCGCGGCGTATTCGCCTGCGCCTGCGAAATGTTGATTGGCCATACGGAACCAATCGCCCATCACTGACGCTTTATGTGCTGGAAGGCGACAATGACCGCGCCGTCTCATATGCCTGGAATGAAGGAGATGCGGACCGTATCGGTCTCAATTTGCGCTGGCTACAAGCGAGTTGCACGCACGCCCCTGAACGAGATGATCAGTAGCGGTCTAAATCGGAAGCTCGGTTCCCTTCTCGAGATATCCCATCACGAAGGTCGCGCTGACATCTCCGGCCGTCCGATAAAACTCGATCACTTCAAGGATCGGATGGCGCTCAAGATTTTCCGCTGCGCTTGTGCAAGCGGCGCGCTACGCCCCAGATGATACGATCGCCGAAGCCGCCAACGGCAATGCTCATAAGAACAGAATCGGTAAAGCCGGATTACTTCAGCCCTGAAATCGAGCGGATCGGTTTGGAGCCAGTCCTTTTTATCCCGCGGGTGTCGCCGCCGCTTCGATAATCGCATAAGCCGCGCGTTCGCCCGACTCCATGGCCCCTTCCATGCCGGTATGGAGATAGGATGTGTGCTCGCCAGCAAAATGCAGGCGCCCGTCCGGTTGGGTGACACGCTCCGCCCAGGTTTGGATCTGGCCGGGGGCCCAATGCATATAGGCACCGCCACTGAGTGCCTGATCTTCGTCCCAACGTATAACCGCATGGGCTTTCGCTTGAATGCCGCGTGTTTCGAGCAAGGTCTGCTCAGCCAGGGTTTTCCAGTCTTCATCAGACGTCGAGCGTCGCACGCCTGTACCATTGATCCAGCAGGTCAGCGAAACGGTTTCCCCGGACCCGTTGCGCACTGGGAAGACCCGTTCGATCGGTGTGTCAGTCCACATCATGATCGGTAATTCATCGCGTGGGCCACGCTCCAGCTCAAGATGCACTTGCTGGATCTGCGTGTACGGCATGGCTTGAATGATCGGCTGCAGCGGTGAGGCCTCGCCCGCCTGTTCGAATGCCAGTTTGCGCAGGACAGGGAAGGGTAATGTGTTGACACAAAATGGCGCCCGCAGGGTTTGATCGCCGGCTCTGACTTCAACGCCATTTGCATCTGCCGAGATTGCAGAGACTGCGGTCCGCAATCGCACGGTCCCTTCACCCAAGCTGGCCGCCATCGCTTCCGGCAAGCGCTGCGATCCGCCTTCCACTTCTTCTGACGGACCCGAGGTGGAGTCCATCGCGAACAGTGTCAGGCTTCGCCAAAGATTGAGCATCGAATAAGAGCTCAAGGCATTGGCGTTCAACGCGATATCGCAAAGCTGCAGCGCATCAGGGGTAAAGCCTTTGTCTGTTAGGAACGCCTCGGCCGTAACGTCGAACTCACGTCCAACCTCGCGCCAGGCATATTGATCGACCAAAGGGTTCTCGCGGGCCGCTGCCATAAATAAGGCCGTGTCCGGCGTCGCGCGCTTAAAGGCTTCAGGGAAGGGATTTTCCGGTGCCGCTGCCCAGTCCCGCGCATCAAAGACGCGCCCATCCATGACCATCGTTTTATCCCGTGTCCCCCCAGGTTTGGGGGGCACGATCTTGAGCCCGAGTTCGAGGGCTGTGGCGCGAATACGGGCATAGGACTGCCCCACTTGCTGCCCACCGGCTTCTGGACGTCCCGGCAGACCATCCAGCGTGCGCATGCGCCCGCCAACCTGCGAATTGGCTTCGAGCACAAGCACATTGAAACCTTCTGCTTCGAGCATTCGAGCCGCATGCAGACCTGCCAATCCCGCCCCAAGGACGAGCACATCTGCATCTTGACGCGGCAGCACATTTGGCGCGCACTGCGCGACCACACTTGCTCCGCTGAGCGCCACAAAACCTCGTCGTGTCAGTTGCATACCAGATTTTCCTCGACGCCTGCGTTAAAAGATATACCAATACACCGCAGGAAACGATGTTCGCCAAGAGCGATTTGGAGATTTTGGAGGATAAGATGGTGCAGGACGGCGAGTTTAAGCGCGGTTGGCCTGTTCTCGCAGCGGCCGCTGTCGGTGTCGGGCTCGGTCTGTCGCCGCTGCCTTTCTACACGATCGGGGTGATGATCCCGCCGCTGCTGCAGGAGTTCGGGCCGATGGGCTGGACGCCTGGCGATATTCTCAATGCGCTTGCGATCTATACGTTCGGCGCATTCGCAGCGTCGCCAATTATCGGCATACTTGCAGAACGTTTTGGGGCACGGCGCGTCGCACTGGTATCCGTCGTCACGTTTAGCCTCGCCATGATGGCTCTGGCGCTCAATACCGGGTCGAAGTCGCTCTATATCGTCTTATGGCTGGTGCTCGCCTTCGCGGGGGCGGGCACGCTACCGATCACGTTCACGCGACCTGTCGCCAACTGGTTTGATCGCAATCGGGGGATCGCGCTCGGGATCGCGCTTATCGCAACCGGCGTGTTCGGTGCGCTGGCCAAGTTCTTTGCGCAATTCATTGTTTCCAACCCTGAATGGCATTTCATTGGCGGCTCGGGCTGGCGTACCGCCTATGTGCTGCTCGGACTCTTGCCTCTGGTGATTGCCTTGCCGCTGGTCTGGTTGGGCCTGCGCGACCTGAATGACACGCCGGCGCGTGATGCGAAATCGTCGGACCTCAAGCTGCCCATCCTCGCCATCGCGCTGGTTGGGACAGTCGGCCTGGTCTGGATTGTCATGCAACAAGTGCTGCCGCTGGCGTCTGCCAATGGCTGGCGTCTGGAATACATCATGGCGATCGGCTTCTCCGTCCTGGTCTTTGTGCCGATCGTGATGATGATGGTATTGAACATCAAAACCGCGCCGGTTCAGGCCGAAAGCGCCACGGGCGTCGAGCTGCCCGGACTGACACTGGGCGAAACCCTCAAGACCTGGCGCTTTTGGCTGTTGGCGGTGTGTTTTGTGCCGATTTCCTATGCGATTGGCGCGGTCATTCCGAACATTGAGCGTGTGTTGACCACGACCGGCATGGGCATGGACGAGGCGGTTGGCTTGGCCACACTGACTGGGCTTGCTGTGCTCGGCGGGCGGATCATTGGCGGTTATCTGATTGACCGGTTCTGGGCCCCTGGGGTGGCGTTCGTATTCCTCGCCTCGCCCGCCATTGCCTTGCACCTGTTAGGGCAGCCCGACGTATCGGTGACCACAGCGACGATCGCGATTCTGATGATCGGCTTCGGGGCCGGGGTCGAATATGATTTCATGGCCTACATGGTGTCGAAATATTTCGGGATGAAATCCTATTCCGCCATCTATGGTGCGATCTATGGGTTCTTCGCCCTTGGTGCAGGCCTCGGACCATCCATCATGACCAATATTGCTGATGGTCGCGGGCTGTCGCTAATGGGGCTCGAGACCGGCTTGCTGACCGGTCAGGATTGGGGCTTTACGCTGACCAAATCCGCCTTGCTCTTGTTCGCGTTCACAATCCCGCTCTTATTTCTCGGCAAATACAAATACGGTTCGGAGTCACACGGTGATGCGGTGGTCAAAGCGGAAGAGACCGCCGAAGCCGGCCACGCTTAAGACGCGTCGAGTTTTCCGAGCACCAGGTCCGCGACGTCTTTCGGGAAGGCGTCCATGAAGCCATACCCCCATTGCGGGCATTCGATCACCTCGCCATTGCGCAAAAGCGGGACCGCGCGGCGGGTGCATTCGGTCAAGTCATCGGTCGGATTTAACAGCGTGAGCCGGTGTGGCAGAGTGGTCAGAGCGGTATCAAACGGCTTGCCCCAGGCAAAGGCCGCCACATGACCCCACTCATAAGCCTCGCCGCCCATCATATTCATGAACATGGACCGATCGAGCATTTCCAGCGTCTGACCCGGGCCACGTCTTTCAACGATCCGCGCCCAGCTGATGCGGAAACGTGAATGCTCCTCATCAAGCGGGATCGGCGTGAACATGTCCTTGAACATTTCGCGTTCTTCATCGGTCAGGATGGCCGCGGAAATCATCGCGATTGCATGCACGTTATCGCCGCGCTGCATAGCCATTTCGGCCGCGACCTTGGCGCCTGTATGGTTGCCGAAAAGATCCACTGTTTCGAGCCCGAGTGCATCAACGACGCGCCACATTTCTTCGGCATACATTGGAATGGTGGTGGCCTCTTCGGAGGGGGCGGCATCCGACATGCCATAGCCTGGATAGTCCGGCGCAATCACTTTGCGGTCGCGACAGGCCGCCTGCATGAAGGTTTCGAATTCCAGCCCGCTTTTGGGACTTTGGTGCAGGCAGAGGAGAGGCGGCCTACCCGCCGCTTCGCGTGCTTCTGAGACGCGCAGATGGATCTGGCCGTGGCGGCCATCAATGTAGGTCCGACGTGGGGTCATATCTGCTCTGCGGCGACCGTGACAACCGCTTTGCCTTTATTTTTGCCATTCATCAGGCGCTCGAACAGGGCCGGTGCATTTTCCAGACCGTCCGCGCGGTCTTCGGCGAATGTGAGTTGCCCGCTGGCGATCCAGGGGGCTGCTTCGGCGACATATTCGTCCCAGCGAGGATAGAAATCGTAGACGACCAAACCCATCAGCTGGGCCCGTTTGCCGATGATCAGGCCGGCATTGAGAGGATGCTGGCTTTGGGTCTCGGTATGGTACGCATCGACCAGACCGCACAGTACCCCGCGCGCATAGGTTTGAGCATGGGTAAGCGCCAGCATCGCCATGTCGGCGGAAACATTTTCAAAGAATACAGATAGGCCATTCGGCAGGGCTTCCGCCAAGCGATCGCGCCAGCCATCAACTTTGTAATCAATGCAGGCATCGAACCCGTATGTTTTCGTCACCAGCGCACACTTTTCGGGGCCGCCAGCGATGCCGACGACGCGTGACGCACCCTTGATCCGTGCGATTTGGCCCACTGTTCCGCCCACAGGCCCCGCTGCAGCGTCGACCAGGATCGTATCGCCCGGGCCGACCTTGGCGAGTTGCACGATCCCGGCCCAGGCGGTCAGGCCCGGCATCCCGAGCACGCCGGCATGGGCGGCAAGTGGGGCGATCTCAGGATTGATCTTGCGGACTTCATTCGCGGGCAGGGCGAGATATTCCTGCCAGCCGCCGTCCATAGCGTGAACCCAGTCGCCTTCAACGAGGTTGGCTGCGCGGCTTTCAACCACTTGACCGACAATCGCGCCTGGAATTGCGCCCTGCATCGGCACTGGCGCAGGTTCGCCCATATGGCGCCCACGCAGCCGAGAGCCGACATAAGGATCGAGCGACAGATGCACCACGCGCACCAGGACACCCTGGTCCGGGCAGGCTGGGCGATCTGTCTCAATAATCGCAAAATCGGCCGCAATCGGTTTGTGATCAATCGCATGTTTCAGGGTTCCGAGTTTCATATCTATCCCTCAACCATTTCGATGAGCGTACCGTCCGGATCTGCCAGAACGCCGACGCGTTTGCCCTTGTAAATGACGCCCTCGCGAACCGTCGGTTCGGTGAGCCAGGGGCCGGGCAGGCTGTCAAACTCTGGGTGGAACAGGGTTCCAATCGCACAGCCTGGCACCAGCATGCCCAAATGGCGTGGGCGTTTGATGGCGGCGTCTGGATATTGGTCAAGCTCGAGGAAGACATCCTTGTCATGGATCAAGGTGCAAATGCGGTGCAGCTGATCGAGAGAAGTGCCATAGGCCTTAGCGATCATCGTATACGGGATCTCCATCTCCCGTCCAAACCTGAGACCGCACTTGTCTTGCATCCACGTCGCTGAGCGTCCCATGTCGGAATTGCCCATGACCAGGATGAATAGTTTATCGATCAGACTGCCCGCCCGGGGGAGGTTGTACTCAGGCAGGTCATCATTAATCTGCGTCAGATAGACGATCTCTTCGTCAGGGCCTTTGACCTGCATCGGATGGATCGCATCGAGTCCAGGGATCTTGTTCGGTGGTCCGATGATTTCGAACGGACTGCCGAGCATCCGTTCATTCACCGCCATGACATCCTGAACGCAGATCTCGATCGCATTCCAGCCATAGGATCGAAGCGCTTCAAACGCTTTCACCGGGGGCTGTTCGATAAAGCGCAGGTAAATCTCTGCGTCAGAGCTTGGTTGCATGACAGCATAAGGCAGGCCTGCCGAGCGCGGTTTTTGCCAACTTTCGGCGAGCGCAGCTGGAACCAACCCCTCTTCGACAACCGAATAATCGAAATAGTCATGATACAGCTGCTTGCTGCGGTTAAGATCAGAAACCGTGATCGTTGCGGCACGCAGAAGTTTCATCGAAACAAGCCCTTTGCAAAGCCCTGAAAAGGGCGGCATAAGAAAAGATATATCATTCGGTTTGGCGGTGGCTAGGACTTCACGGAGAAAACATCATGAGTGCGTATATGGTCGTCTTTGCAAAGGTCTATGAGCGTGACCGGTTCATCCAGGAATACGGAATTCCAACCGCCGCCTTGATCGGCGAATTTGGCGGTGAATATGTGGTTCGCGGGCCTGGGGTGGAGTCGCTTGAAGGCGAACTGTTTGATGGCACCAGCGCGGTGATTTCGAAATGGCCAAGCAAAGACGCTATAAAAGCGTTTTGGACCAGTGAGGCCTACGCCAAACTGAAAGCCGTGCGCCAATCCTTAGCCGAAGCTCATGTGATGATTGTGGAAGGATAAAAGATGAAATCGGTATCGCTCGCCACGTCCGCTCTTTTGCTATCCGCCTGTCAGGTGGTCGACGAGGACATGGTCCATCAAGAACAGATTGTCGAAATCGCAAGCGAGACGCGTTTGGTTAGCGCCACTCAATCGAAACCTGCCCTTGAAGGGCGCGATATTATTGCCATGGCCCACAAGGCTGCTGGGGGTGACGCGTTCGTCCGCCCGGGCTCCCTCTTCTTGTCGGGGCGCAACGTTTTTTACAATGATCAAGGTGGCACGAGGACGTGGGACAAATATGCCATGTGGCGGGAGTTTGGGGATCAGAAATCAGATGCACATGCCGCCAATGGCAAGGTTCGGATCGAAGCCTGGCAAGGCGCCAAGCTCGCTATGCTGCTCAGCTTTGATGGCGAAGCCACCTATGATCAAAATGGTCGGATGGAAGACCAGTCTGCGAATGCCATGTGGAGCAATAATTTTGGCTTTGGTGCCATCCGCAACGCGCTCGATGAGGGGTGGCGACAGGAGCGAAAATCGGATCGCACGATTGATGGCAAGCCCGCCCATATGGTGCAGCTAACAGACCCGGTTGGCGGGACAACGCTGTTTGGATTTGATCGCAGCAGCTCGGAAATTCTGTATGTCGGCTTTGACACCCCGCGCGGCTGGCACGAGCGGCGATACTCGGATTATTTCTCAAAGCCGGACATAAGCTGGCAGCAGGCCGGACGGGTCCGGCTGTATTATGATGGCGTACTCGCCAATGAAGCGATCTGGACCGATTTCGAGATCGGGCAGTCGTTTCCGGACGAAGCCTTCATTATCACGACGGCGCCGACTGAGCCGACGTTCTGATCAGAAGGGTTTCACCGCGCCGAAAAAGGCCGTGGTCAGGATCAGGACCCAGTACAGGTAAGCAACGTTGCGGCCGAGCTGGATCGACTTGTCGAGCTTGGCTTCCACTTCAGGATTTGGACCTGCGGCGAGCACTGGGAACATTTTCTGCCATTCATGCATGATCAGACGCAGGATCACCCCAATGACCAGCGCGCTGCCATAGAACAGGATCTTGGCAGAGAACCATTTTTGGCCTGTCTCCGCCACAAACGGCCCGTAGCCCAGGAGCGACGCGATGGAGGTGATCAGAAGCGTCGGGATCAGCAGGTAGCGCGTCCAGTCCTCGATATTGGAAAGTGTTTTAAACAAGGGCTTACCACGATTGGCGAAGGCGCCCCAGGTGATTGCCATCCAGATCGCCCAGACCACCCACATGGCGATGAGCCAGCCGCCACCGAGCGGTTGTACGCCCCAGAGATAGCCCATGTGCAGGCCAAGCGGCAGTAGGCTGATAATCCCGGTCCGCGCCATGATGTCGATGCGATAGGCGGTCTCCATATGCCGCTGTCTTTCCTCTAGCGGCAGAGCCGGGTTTACAACCTTGTAGGATGTCTGGAACACGCCCCATTCGCCACCCAGCCAATAGACCATGGCGACGATGTGCAACCAGCGCAAAATCGGCAGCTCGTATGCCGCTAAAAACTCGCTCATACCCGCCTCCCATTCGAATAAGACTTAAATGATATATCATTTAAATTTGAGCGTGTGTCCAGTCACTCGCGTGGATATGTTCGTGAACGTCTGATGCGGTGACCGCTCAGTCCGTTTTCGCAAATTCGTCGGCGACGTCTTCGCTCGAGTCTTCCTTGCCGCGCGCCAGAGCTTCGCGATCTTGCTGCAGGATTCGCAGGCAACGGGCGATATATTCTTGCATCCAATAGCCGCGTTCGTCGGCCTCGGTCTTGCTTGGTTCAAACGCCTCGATGGCTTCGCGGGTGACGACCCCGTCGCGGTCGAGCAGACGTTCGACCGTATCAAGACGTTCGCGGATCACAGCGACTTCCTGCATCAGCGCAAGGGTGATGTTCATCACACGCTCTGTGTCTGGATTATCCAGAAACCAAGGTCGTTTGCCTTTCGCTTTGCTGCCGGCAAGCTTGAGCGGATCGAGTGTTGTCGTGCTCATCCTCTAGCCCTCCTTGCGTGCACCGATCACGTGCCAGGCGGCTTTGCGGCCATAGTCTTCTTGTTCGGTATCTTCCGCGGCTTCCGGGAACACTTCAGGATCTACGACAGCCGCCACACCGCCATGAATCAGGCTGTCTCGGCTGAAGCCGGCTTTTTCCATCCAGGCATCAAGGTCGACTTCGTGCATTTTGGTCCAGAAAGGTTCATTATTGTAGAAGGCGTCCCAGTCACGCATGGCTTGTTCGAACAGGGGCATATCGTCTGAATATTGCGGTTGTTCGACGTGCAAAACGATACCGCCGGGTTTGAGCAGGCGCGCGGTTTCGGCAAAGATCATCGGCATGGTCTTGTAGCTGGTCTCATGCAGAAACATAGTCGACTGCACCCAGTCAAAGCTTTCATCTCCAAACATGTCTTTGAGATCCGAGACGTCGCCTTGGATGAAGGTCACATTGTCTATGCCCATGGACTTCGCCCGGGCGAGCCCATAGCGCAGCATCGGCGCGCCGGCATCAACTGCGATGACCTCAGCGTCCGGGAACGCTTCCGCAATTGGCAGCACATTGTGGCCAAGTCCGGCGCCGAGATCGAGAATGCGCTTGGGCTCGAAGTCAGGTAAGTTCTTTTGAACCCACTGCGCGACGGCAACACCGCCGCCATCATTGTAGCGTCCGAGCATCCCGCCCGTCGTGGCAAAGATGCCAGCATCATAGTTTGCCGGTCCGGTCACATCCCCCGGCACCAGTTCGGTGTGATACGAACCTGGCATGCAATGATGGTCGATGGCATCGGTCGAGCGCGGCTGTTTGAAGTTGGGATCCAGCACCAGGCGTGGATCGCCTTCGGTCAGGGTTTTGACTTTGCCATTCAGTTCGTCGGCCTGTCGAATTGTGACCCAGCGGCCGGCCTGTTGGCGCGTCTCCATGGTCGCGCGGCGCATCGCCGACCACCATTGGAACATCGGGTCTTTCACCAGGTCTTTGCGCACCTGATGGCGGGTCTTGTAAGCGGTTTTACGCTTTGGTTCGATGCGCGTCTCAAACGCTTCAGCAACCCCTGGCATGACCTTTGTGGATAGGTGGCGATTCATTTGGGCGAGAAAATTGAAGCGGGCGATTTCATCGTGGCTGGTCTCTGGATAGACGCCATGTCGGCCGACCACGCGATAGTCTGGCGGGCCGTCATATTCGATCGGCTCGGGACGGGGGTCGCGCTCAGTATCGGCCATGGCAGTCTCCTTTTCGCTTCACAAAATGCATTGCTTTCGCAACACTTTCAATGTGAGGACTATGCAACTCGCTTGAAAGATATATCATTTGAGAAAATAAGCCATAGGGAAGGTTCCTGACATGAGTACCAAGATTGTCGCACTCTTTAATCTGAAGCCGGGAGTTAGCGTTGAAGATTATGAGGCATGGGCCAAGGCGAAGGACATCCCAACCGTGAATGGTCTGAAATCTGTCGATGAATTTGCCGTGTTCAAATCCGTCGGCTTGCTCGGCTCGGACGATAAACCGCCTTATGCTTATATCGAGATCATTGATGTCAATGAAATGGAGACCTTCGGCGATGAGGTCTCAACCGAAACCATGCAGGCGATTGCCGGCGAGTTTCAATCCATGGCGGCGGATCTTTCCTTCATCCTGACCGACAAGCTCGGCTAGGAGGCGTCCATGGGTCGATTTACGGGGAAGACGGCAGTGATCACCGGATCAGGTCGTCGCAAGGGGCTCGGCGAAGCGATTGCCAAACGCCTCACCAAGGATGGCGCGAACATCGTGATCTCTGACATTGGAGCGCCGCGCGATGAAGCGACCGGCGCAGAACACATCGGTTCCACCGATGAGATGGAGGCGATCGCCGCCGATATGCGCGCCCTCGGAGTGCAAGCGTCGACCAAGGTCTGCGATGTGCGCTCGCTCGAAGATGTGCGGGGCCTTGCCAAGCACGCGGTCGACACGCATGGCAGCCTCGACATTTGGGTCAACAATGCCGGCATCGGCTACATCATGAAACCCTTGCTGGAGGTCACCGAGGATGATTGGCGGGCGGTGATTGACGTCAATCTGACGGGCGCCTTTTTTGGCGTCAAAGCGGCAGCGGAAACCATGATCGATCAAGGCAAGGGCGGCCGGATTATCAATATCGCGTCGCAGGCGGCGAAGTCGGGTTTCCCACATGCCCAAGCCTACACGTCTTCCAAGCATGGCCTGGTCGGCCTGGCGCGGTCGGCCGCGGTCGAACTCGGCGCGCATAAGATCACCGTGAACAATGTCTGCCCAAATCATGTCACAACCGGGCTTGGTGCCTGGCAGAATGAATACTTCTCCAAAGTCGTTGGCGCGGCATCTGTCGAAGACTATCTCGAAGCCATGGCCGCGCGCATCCCGATGGGGCGCCCGGGCTTGCCGGAAGACACTGCAAATGCCGTCGCGTTCCTATGCTCCGACGAGGCCAACTATATCACGGCGGAGAGCATGAACGTGTCTGGTGGCGAGGAGCCGCACTGATGGCGCTGCCCCCCGATCCTGCGCCGAAGGGCTTTACTTGGCCGAACGGCGCCAAACTGGCGCTCTCAATCGTCGTCAATGTTGAAGAAGGGGCAGAGCGCCGCATTGATGAAGGTGATAAGCGCCCGGAACCGGTGGACGAACTTGGCGCGGTGCCGGGCAAACCGATCCGTATCCATGGCAATGAAAGCAATTACCAATATGGCATCAATCGCGGCGCGCCGCGCATTTTGAAAATCCTCGACAAGGCGGGGCTCAAAGCCACCTGGACCGTCTGCGGGCAGGCGCTACAAAAAGCGCCCTGGCTCGCCGAGGCAATTGTCGGGCGCGGCGACGAGCCCTGCAATCACGGACACAAATGGGCGTTCACCGCGTTTATGGATGAGGCGGAAGAAACCGCCTTCATTTGCAAAGGGACAGAGTCGATCGCAGAGACCTGTGGCCGCCGTCCCGTCGGATGGCTTTCGCGCTATCTGCACACCGATATTACGCGGCGCATCCTAAAAGAGCAGGGCTATCTCTATCATATGGACGATTATTCCGACGATTTTCCGTATTGGGCAGACGTTCAGATGAAAGATGGCTCGGTTCAGCCGATGGTTATCCTGCCTTATGCGATCGATTCCAATGACATGAAATTCTGGCTGAGCCCGAGTTTCACGCCGGACATGTGGCTGACCTATGCCAAGAACACCTTCAATTGGTTGCTTCGAGAAGCACAAGAAGAAGGCGCGCGAATGATGTCGATCGGCCTACACTTGCGGATCATTGGGCGGCCGGGGCGAATTGATGCGTTCCAGCATTTCTTGGACCACGTCAAAGCGCACAAGGATGTCTGGGTGGCGACGCGCGAAGAGATCGCTCAGCATTTCGCGGCCTCGGTCACTCCGGGGGGTAAATAATGCGCGCGCTGCTTATCGGCTTGCTTGGATTGGGCGGACCGGCCATGGCCCAAACCGCAACCGAGATGGCCTATCTCGAAACCTCGCTCGGGACTTGGTCGACCAAAGCGCAATCCGTCGACGAGGCCTATGATTGGGTCGGTAGCCAGAAATGGCAGGTATTTCCTGACTCAGCAGATGGCGTCTGGATCTATCAGGAGAACGCGATTTATGGGGCCAATCCGGAGGTAGAGCTCACCGAAGACCCGGCGCCTTACTTCCAGGTGGTCGTTCATTTCCGCGATCTTGGAGATGGCCTGCTTCACACGACAACGTATCGCGTTGCTGACCGGCCTGCGGCGCAGGGCTTTTCACGTGGCGAAGTGACCGCCTTTGATAAAGCGTGGCTCGGCGAGATCGCTTGTATGGGTAAGATGCAACGCGTCGGAGCCGGTTTCTGGCATGGCCGCGCGACCTGCCCAAATGGCTATAAAGGCGGGGTCAAAGTCGAGAGCCGGTCTGTGCTGTCACCTGGTCACTATGTGAATTGGGATCGCGGGTTCAACGCGATGGGTGAACACATTTGGGGACCGTCTGAAGGCGGCTATATTTTCAAAAGGGTGGAGGGTGACCAATGATCAAATCCATATTTGCGGGGCTTAGCGCGCTTGTGCTGTCAGGCTGTGTCATCGCGAGTGATGCCGATAGCAATGATGCAACGTTTGACCGAGACGCGGCGACCGAGACGGTGAAAGACGCTGACGTCAATCCACTTGATTTACGGCGAACGACTCTGATTGTCCGTGATATTGAAAAATCGCTTGCTCTGTATCGTGACGCGCTGGGTATGACGGTGGAGTATGATCATGAGCTGACGTCTCCGGGCTTATCGACCCGATTTGGCGCGGATGGTCAGAACCGCTCTCGCCTGGTCCTGCTCAAGGCCAATGACAGCTATATCGGCATGCTTGGCCTGTGGCAGTTCCTCGACCAGACCGAGCAGGATCTCGCGGAGCCAGACCCGGCCGACTTCACCCCGGGTGAAATTGTGCTCTTGTTCAATTCCAAGACCCTGGATGTCACGTTCCCAGCAGCGGCTGCTGCACCAGGGGTGACCGTGATCGGGGAGCCAAGAGAGCGGCGATATCCCTCAGCGGCGGGTGACATAATCGTTATGATTTCCATGCTCACGGACAATGATGGGCATACAGTGGAACTCAATCAGCTGATATTCGATCCGCGACAGGAATGACGCGCTTATCGCCGCTGAGCTTGGACAAGCTCGATCCCGAAACTCGGGTGATGATCGAAAATGCCGAACGGTTGATGGGGTTTGTCCCGAATGATGCGCTGGTCATGGCGCGCCTCCCACACTTGACCAAGGCGATGTGGGGGTTGGTCGCGGCGATTTATGGGCCCGGGCAAGTCGACAATGGCTTGAAGCGCTTGATCGGGGAGGCGGCCAGCAAAGCGGCGGGATGTTTCTATTGTTCCGCGCACGCTGCGCATGGCGCAAAAGAGCAGGGCGTGGCGCAGGAAAAAATAGATGCGGTCTGGGCCTTCGAAGACAGTCCGTACTTCAATGAGGCAGAACGCGCCGCCATTAATCTTGCAATGAAGGCGGGTGTCGTTCCGAACGAGACGACGGATGTTGACTTCGAGCGCTTGAAACGCCACTTCAACGAAACCCAGATCACAGAAATCGTGGCAGTGATCGCCATGTTTGGGTTTCTCAATCGGTGGAATTCGACGCTTGGGACGGCTTTAGAGCCAATGCCGCTCGCGTCCATTGAAGGTCTCCCCGTGGAGTGATCGGGGCTTTACCGCGAAGAATCTCAAAAACGGTCAAAAGTCCGTTTGACCTTCTGATGCGTTCGCCCTAATTTGTCCGGACAAATTTGGAACACGCATGTCTGCCACTTATAAATCTCTTCTTTTCGTGCCGGGCGCGCGCCCCGACCGTTTTGACAAAGCGGCCGCAAGCGGCGCTGATACGATGATCATTGATCTCGAAGATGCGGTCTTGCCGGACGCTAAGACCGAAGCGCGTACCGCGGCGCTTGCTTGGCTGACAAACCGGGGCGAGGTGCGCGCTGGCATTCGCATTAACAGTCCGCGAACCGCTGAAGGCTGCGCTGATATCGCCGCCTTAGCCGGCTCCGGCTGCACGCCTGACTTTGTCATGGTGCCGAAAGCGGAAACCGGGATTGATTTGGAAATCGTCAGCGAAGCGCTTGGCCCTGGCGCGCCTCTGATGGCGGTGATCGAGAGTGGGCGAGGCCTCCGGCGCGCCTTCGACATCGCCAAGCAATCCCAAGCAGGTGCGCTGTTTGGCGGCGCTGATTATAGTGCCAGCCTCGGCGCCGACCTCTCGAACTGGGACGCGATGATTGTCGCGCGGGGAACGATTGCAGGTGCGTGCGGCGCGGCTGGCGTGCCTGCTTATGATGTCCCTTTTCTAGATGTGAAGGATGCGGCTGGCCTCGATGCCACCACGCGCCAGGCCAAGGCGATAGGGTTTGCGGGCCGAGCCTGTATTCACCCCAGCCAGGTCGAGACAGTCAATGCCGTGTTCCAGCCGACACCGGCTGAAATCCTGGACGCGAAAGCCCTGATCAAAGCCCTGGAAGAAAGCCAGGGCGGTGCAGCGCTGCACAATGGAAAACTCATCGACCGCCCGATCATTCTGGCGGCTGAACGAACCCTCGCCAAGGCTGGCGAGAAGAGAGGATAATTATGGTTCAAAACTGGAAAGAGGTTGGCCCCAAGCGTTATCGCGAAACCTTTGGGCGCTATTTTGAAGAGTTTCACGAAGGCGACATTTACGAGCATCGCCCTGGCAAGACAGTCACCGAGTATGACAATCATATGTTTACGCTGCTGACGCTGAACACCCATCCGATGCATTTCGATACAGAGTTTGCGGCAGCTTCGGAGTTTAAGAAAAACCTCGTCGTCTCGCCCTATACGCTGGCTTTGCTGATCGGCATGAGCGTCACAGATTGCTCTCAAAAAGCCATCGCCAATCTCGGTATGGACGAGGTCAAATTTACCGCGCCAGTTTTTGCTGGCGACACGATTTACGGCGAGAGCGAAGTGCTCGGCAAACGCGAAAGCAAGTCGCGGCCCGGTCAGGGTATCGTCACCATCACGACGCGTGGCTACAATCAGGACGGCACCATGATCTGCACCTTCAAACGCAATATGTTGATCCCGTCGCGCGGCAATGCCGTCGAAGACAAAGTTGAGAATTATTAGGAGGCTGACATGGCAGACACAGCATATATGACAAGCGAGGCCGCCGAAGACGAACGTCTGATGCTCGACGCGATCGAAAAATGGATCGAGCAAAAGGTCAAACCGGTGGCGATGGAACTCGAACACGCAAATGAATATCCGATTGAGCTTGTCGAGGACATGAAAGAGCTCGGCCTATTTGGCGCGCTGATCGATCCGGAATATGGCGGGCTTGGCCTGTCAGCGTCGCTCTATGCCAAGATCGTCACCCGCATCTCTGAAGAATGGATGAGCCTGACGGGCATCTTCAATTCGCACTTGATGATGGCGCAAATCGTCCAGCGGTTCGGGACGGACAAGCAGAAAGAATACTGGCTCCCGAAATTCGCCACCGGTGAGCTGCGCGGCGGGCTGGCCTTGACCGAGCCGAATGCCGGCACCGATCTGCAAGCTCTGACCACTAAGGCCACACGGGTCGGTGACAAGTATGTGGTGGAAGGGGCGAAGACCTGGATCTCCAATTCAATTGAAGGCCATGTCGTTGCTCTGCTGTGCAAGACCGACCCTGGTGCGCAGCCGCGCTATAAGGGCATGTCGATCCTGATCACGCAGACGAAAAATCCGGAGACGATGGAAGATCTTGCCAACGTCACCAATGGCAACAAGCTGTCCAAGCTTGGCTATAAGGGCATTGATAGCGGCGAGTTGATCTATACGGGCTATGAGTGCGATGCCGAGCTCAGCTTGGTCGGCGGTGAAGAAGGCAAGGGCTTCTTCATGGCCACTGGCGGACTAGAGATTGGCCGCATCAACATCGCTGCCCGTTCGGTCGGGATTGCCCGCCGCGCGCTGCAGGAAAGTGTTGTCTACGCGCAAACCCGTCAGACCATGGGCAAGCCGATTTGTGAGCATCAAGCGATCCAGCTCAAGCTCGGAGAAATGGGGGCCAAAACCCGCGCCGCCGAATTGCTCGTGGAAGACGCCGCCCGCGCCTATGACACCGGCGCACGGATCGATATGGAAGCCGGCATGGCCAAATACTTCGCCTCTGAGACCGCCCTTGAGGTGGCCACGGAAGCGATGCGCATTCATGGCGGCTATGGCTATTCGAAAGAGTACGTGATCGAGCGGCTTTACCGCGACGCCCCGCTCATGTGCATTGGTGAGGGCACCAATGAGATGCAACGCATCATCATTGCCAAACAGCTCGTCAAGCGGAACTCCGTCTAATGTCCGATCTGCCGCTCAAAGGCATTCGTATTCTGTCCGTTGAGCAGTATGGCGCTGGCCCATATGGTACGATGCTGCTTGCGGACCTTGGTGCCGAAGTGATCAAGATTGAGGATCCGGCACGCGGCGGGGATGTCTCGCGCTCCGTTGGGCCTTACGGGCTGGGCGAAGGCGACAGTGAATTTTTTCAAACCTTCTCGCTCGGAAAGAAATCGGTCACGCTGGACCTGAAATCGGAGGCCGGGCGAAAGCAATTTGAAGCCTTGGTCAAAACCGCGGATGCGGTTGCCAACAATTTGCGCGGCGATCAACCAGACAAACTCGGCCTAACCTATGATGCGTTGAGGGCGATCAATCCAAAAATCGTTTGTGCGCACCTCTCTGCCTATGGTCGCAAATCCGTACGGGCCGCTTGGCCGGGCTATGATTATCTGATGCAGGCCGAAGCTGGCTTCATGTCGATGACCGGCGAGCCGGATGGACCGCCCGTCCGCTTCGGCTTATCCATGGTCGACTTTCATACTGGCAGTCAGATGGCGACGGCTTTGCTCGCAGGGTTGCTCGGCGCCAGCCGAACCGAGCAGGGTTGCGATGTTGATGTCTGTCTGTTCGACACAGCGCTACATCAGCTCTCTTACCCCGCCACCTGGTATCTTAATCAGGGTCACGTCACAGGGCGTCTGCCGCGCGGCGCGCATCCCTCGATTGCGCCCAGCCAATTGGTCAAAACCAAGGATGGCTGGGGCTTGCTGATGTGCCAGACGCCGAAATTCTGGGACTTATGGTGCCAGCTGACGGGCAGTGATCTTGGGCGGGATGCGCGCTTCGCCACCATTCCGGCGCGGCGCGAAAACCTCGCAGCATTAAGCAACGCAGTGGATGCCGTAATGATGACCAAATCGACATCAGAGTGGCTGGCCATTCTTGGTGGCAATGTGCCGTTTGCGCCAGTGCTCGACATCGGTGAAGCGCTGGACAGTGATTATGTCGCGCATGTCGAAATGACGGCGCGGGTTGACCATCCTGACGCTGCCAATGGCGTGCGCACGCTCGCCTCTCCGTTCCGAATCAATGGCGCACGCCCAACCCTCACGCGCGCCCCGAAAATGGGCGAGCAGAATGAAGAACTTTTGGCTGAGGACGTCTCCTCGTGAAACTCGAAGGTCTCAAAGTCCTCGATCTTTCGGCCTTCTTGCCGGGGCCGCATATGACGATGATGATGGCCGATCATGGGGCCGATGTGATTATGGTCGAACCCGCCAATTCTGTAGGTGAACCAACGCGCATAATCGGCGAGACGACCAGCGATGGGGTGTCGGTCTGGTTCCGTAATATTGCCCGCGGCAAGCGTAGTTTGAAACTCAACCTCAAAGATCCGGACGGGCTGGACTTGTTCCTACGACTTGCAGATCGGGCCGATGTCATCGTCGAGGCGTTTCGGCCAGGCGTCGTCGCGCGGCTCGGGGTCGATTATGAAACCGTCGTCGCCCGCAATCAGCGCATCATTTACTGCTCGATTTCCGCTTTCGGCCAGGACTCCTCGCTGGCGAAGAAACCGTCGCATGATACTGGCGTGCAGGGGCTGGCAGGATTGATCGACCTCAATCGGGGGGTCACCGATAACAAACCGACTATGCCGAACGTTCCCTTCGCGGATGCCAGTGCCTCCCTGATGGCGCTCTCTGCCATCCTTATGGCGCTTTATCGCCGCGAGCAAACCGGGCAGGGCGATTACATCGATCTCGCGATGTATGATGCGGCGATCGCCTGGACCCCGAACGTGCTCGGCCCGACCTTTGGCGAGGACCGCCACCCAGTGCCGAAACAGATGCGAAGTTTTGGCGGCTCTGCCCTGACAAATCTGTATGAAACCGCGGATGGTGAGTTTCTGGTTTTCAGCGGGCCAGAGCTGAAATTCGCCACCAACCTCCTCACCGCGCTTGGGCGTCTCGACCTGATCGAAATCGCAAAATTGCCGCCCGGCCCGGAGCAGGCACCGCTGCGGGCCTACTTTGCTGAAACGTTTAAATCCAAACCGCTGTACGAATGGCAGGCCTTTCTAGACCCGATCGATTGTGCCTGGTCTTGGGTCCGGAGCCTGAAAGACGCGTTCGATGATCCGTTCACGGCGGAACGGGGCATGGTCTTCGCCGATGCGGACGGCCATCGTCATGTTGGCCCGCCGATCAAGTTTCGATACGAGCCCCCGCGACCAGACCCGAGCGTGCCGGAGTTTGGCGAACACAGTGAACAGATTGCCAGCGAAGCCGGGCTGCTGCCCGAGGAGATTGCAACCATGGTTTCGAAAGGCGTGATATGAGCGCGCTCAAATTTCCCGCTCACCGGGCCCACCTTGGCGTCTGGGAGGGCACTTATCGTCATCTTGATCTGCAGGGCCAGGAAGAAGAGCTGATCCAATCGCATGTGATCTGCGAATTTCCGGAAACGGATGTGTTCTACCGTCAAACGATCAAGCTCACACACGCGGATGGTAGCCTTACCAATGCTGGGTTTGATGGCTATGATCGCGGCGACCATCTCTGGTTCGACACGCCGACTTTCATCGGCAAAAGCTGGGAAACCGAAGACGGGGTCGTGCTGCTCAATCTGCAACGCAAGGATGAGCCCGGCGCGCACTTTGTCGAAGTCATCATCATGGGCGACGACGGCAAACACCGGGCCCGCACCTGGCACTGGTTCAAAGACGGACAGCTCTACCGGCGAACCCTGTGCGACGAGGTGCGCGTCGGTTAGCGTTTGGTCCGGTCGAGCCGCATCTCGTAAGCAAATCGACCCGCCGGGTGGAGGCTTTCTGAAAACAAAATGATGTCACCGGCCGTATCCCGATAGCGGCGTACTGTGCGCAAGGCCGGAAACCCTTCAGAGACATTCAGGCGCTTGGCCTGGCTCTTGTTGAGCGCGACGGCTTCCATGCGTTGCACCACGCGTTCTACGCTTACCTCATGATTGGCCTCGATCCATTCTGAGATAGATCCGGGCAGCGTCGAAATCGTCTCCATATTGGGCGCCAGATCGGCGCGGATATAGACCGCTGTGATTGCTTGCGGCGGTTGATCCGCAACCCGCCGGAAACCGATCAATTGCAGATAGTCCCCGGTCAGCCCCAATCGGTCGAGTGTTTCATTGTCGGCGATTTGCGAGACGGTGATCTCGAAATGCGCATCGCGGGCATATTGCAGGATGGAGTCAAAATCCCCAATCGGTTGCGCAAAGGCGGGGGCACGGCGCTGCGAGACAATGGTTCCGGCACCACGGCGACGTTCGATCAGTCCATCATCGGTGAGAATGCGCAAAGCGTCGCGGGCGGTATGGCGCGAGACTTTATGAGTCTCGCAGATCTCCATTTCGGTTGGCAGGGCCTCGCCAGGTTTGTATTTGCCGGTCGAGATCTCGGATCTGAACAGTTCGGCCAATTGGCGGTAGCGCGGTTTTTGTATTGGCATTTATAGCCCTTTCCGTATCTGACGCCAATGCTCCGCGAGCTCGTCGCGAAAGTCTGGGGCAGCGATGCCGATAAGCGCTTCGGCGCGCGCATCGATCGATTTATACCTGAGGTCTGCGACGCCAAACTCGGTGATCACGGTATCGACATCAGCCCGAGCAATCGAGGTCGCATCGGCTGGCAGGCGTGGAATGATGCGGCTGATCGAGCCTTTTCTGGCGGTCGCGGCGAGCGCCAAAATCCCGCGCCCACCGGCGGAGATTTGCGCCCCTCGCAAGAAGTCGACCAAGCCGCCTGTGCCCGAAATTTGTCGCCCTGCAATGAACTCAGCATTGGCTTGGCCAAATAGGTCGACCTCGATGCAGGAATTGATCGCCTTGAATCGGGGCAGGCGCGCCAATGTTGCAATCGCATGCGTTTCCGACACCGGCGCGAAACGAATTCGGTCTTCCAGCACAACACGTTGGTAGAGCGCATCCGTGCCGATCGCGACACCGGTCGTGATCGCGCCCGCTTGGTCAGCGATCGCACCGGCGTCCAAGAGCTCTATCAGTGGGGTCGACACCATGCCGGCATGTATCTTCAAATCAGAATGTCCGCGAAGCGCTTTCAGGGCCGCTTGCTGGACATTGCCAAGCCCAAATTGAAGCGTATCCCCAGGCGCGCATTGGGCGGCAATGTGCTGGCCGATTTGTTCAAATGTTGCAGGTAATTGCCTCTCGCCAACCTGCACCAGCGGGTGGTCACATTCGGCCACAACTGAAAAGCGATCAATCGTTTCTGTTGGGCCATGACGCGGGGCTTTCATCGCGGAGTTGATGACACCGAAAATCGGAATGTCCTTGCGCTCGAGTATAAGGGGTGAGAAATCCGCCGATACACCCAGGCTGACCTGTCCTGCTTCGTTTGGGGGACTGATCATCACAATCGCACCATCTATCTTGGTCTGCGATAGCCAATTTGCGCTTTGGGAGTAGCTGAGCGGCAGGAGATGTGTGCGCCCCGCCTCGAAGCTTGGGCGTAATGCCGGGCTGATGAAAATCGATTGGGCCGTAGCGCTTGAACTTAAGGTCGCCCAATCGGTGGCATTCACGCCCGGTATCCAGATACCGAAAAACTCAATCCCTTCAGCGAGATCAGGTCGGCTCATAAAAGCGTCCCGGATCGCTAAAGGTTCGCCACTGCACCCAGCGACATAGATGCGCGCCTTTTCAGGCAGCGCGGCGCGAAATGCTGCCAGATGGTCCACAAGGGTTTTGGTCGTCATATTTTGTTCGCTGACGCAACTTTCCGGTTCACTCAACCACAGTCTTTGTGTAAACACCAGAATATGTCCGGACAAATTTCAGAAAATGCAACTCTGTCAGAGCTGTGCGATTTTCTCGCGCGGCCTGTTCAAGACGCAGACAGACGCCGGGCGCGCCTGCATTTGCTCGATTGGATCGGGTGCGCGGTTGCCGCCAAGCAGGAGCCCGCCGCCCAAATTCTTCGCGGACAATCGTGTCACTCAAGCGCTGATCGTGCTTTTCAGTGGGGTGGGCTGGGCAATATTCTGGAGATGGACGATGTCGATAAACAGGCTTTGTTGCATCCAGGCCCGAGCATCATTCCGGCCGCGCTTGCGGTGGCAAGCGCTCAAAGCACGTCGATGGAGGACTTGCTCTGCGCGATCGTTGTCGGATACGAAGCAACCATCCGCCTCGGACGCGCTGTCGGCCCCGCGCACTATGCGATGTGGCACTCGACCGGCACGTGTGGTGCGATTGGGGCAGCGGCTGCCAGTGCCAACCTCCTCGGTTTAGATCGCAACCAGACGGCGCACGCGCTTTCTTTGGCCCTTAGTCAGTCTGCGGGCCTATGGCAGACGCGGCATGAACCCGCCAGTATGGGCAAACAATTGCACACCTCTGTCGCGGCGCGTGCGGGTGTCAACGCGGCTGAGTTAGCGCAAGGCGGATTTCGTGGACCCCTCACCCTCCTAGAAGGTGAGCAAGGCTTTTTCGCGGCCACGTGTCCGGATGGTGATGTCGGCGACATTGTAAAAGACACCGGCGCCAATTGGCAGATCCATGACGTCAGTTTCAAACCTTGGCCCGCCTGCCGACATGCCCATGCCGCCATCGATGCTGCGCTCGAATTGAGAGCAAAAGTCAATGTCCATTCGCGCGATGAGATTGAGGTTTGGACCTATGCCGATGCGATCAAATTTTGCCATCGCCCGGAGCCGCGATCGGTGATCGAAGCTAAATTCTCCCTCCAGCATGCGGTTGCGATCGTCCTCCTAAAAGGGGCGCCGACGCTGACGGATTTCGAGCCTGCGGCGTTTCAGGCGACAGAGGTGTCCGAGTTGAGACGCAGGGTTCGGGTTGGGATCGACGAGCATCTCGATCAAGCCTATCCCGCTCGGTTCGGTGCCAAAGTCATATGCCGCGATGCAGAAATCCTCGTCTCTGACGCGCTCGGCGATCCCGAAAACCCGATGACCGAAAATCAAATCCGCGAAAAGGCGAAGACGCTGATGGCGGCAGGACAGGTCGAGGGGCCTTTGAGCGAAAACATAGTGTCGACTGTTTTGACCGGAGGTCCTTCGACACAGACCCTTCATGACCTGATGAGTGAGGCCCTCGCATGACAGAGATGGTCGACGCCTACGTTCGGCACGGGCTTGAAACCGAGTTTGATGCCCTCAGCCAGGACGCTGTCCTCGCGATTAAAACCTTTCTGCTCGATACACTTGGTGTCGGAATTGCCGGCGCGGAGGTTGAGCTCACCAGTCTTGTTCGTCAATCAGCCGGGGCCTGGGCCGGGCGCGGGCGGGCCAATGTCTGGGGGCCCGGCATGTCGGCTACAACGCCTGCGAATGCGGCATTCATCAATGGCTTTCAAATTCACTGTCAGGAGTTTGACTGCGTCCACGAACCTGCCGTCGTGCATCCGCTTGCGACGATCCTTGCCGCCTTGATGGCCGAGTGCGATGCGCAAGGCGATGTCGACGGAAAAGCCTTCGCGGTCGCGCTTGCGGTTGCCGTTGACCTTGCTGCCGGGATTGGGGTGAGCGTCGAAAGCCCGATCAAGTTTTTTCGCCCAGCCAATGCCGGCGTGTTCGGGGCGACTTTGGGTGTTGCCCATCTTCGACAATTCTCAGCGGAAACCACCAAAGATGCCTTGGGATACGCGCTGGCATTCAATGCAGGCACAATGCAGGCGCATGTCGAAGGCAAGCCGGCTTTACCCATTCAGATCGGCAATGCCGCGCGCGGTGCGATCATGGCCTGCGATCTCGCCAGTCGCGGCGTTCCCGGCCCACATGACAGTCTTGAAGGACCATTCGGTTATTTCTCACTTTTTGAAGATGAGGCCGATCCATCTGCAACCATTGGTTCGCTCGGCAAAGTTTGGCGGATTGCTGAAGTCAGCCACAAACCATTTCCGACCGGGCGGGCCGCGCAAGGCGGGATCGTATTGATGCAGAAGCTCCGCGCCCAAGGCGTGACGGCAGATCGTGTTGAACGGGTCACCCTAACAGCGCCCCCCCTAATCAAGCGCCTCGTCGGACGACCGATCCAAGCAGAAATGGCGGTGAACTATGCGCGCCTCTGTTTCCAGTATTCAGGCGCGATCGCATTGCGGCGTGGTCAAGTCGGGCTCGACGATTTCAATTCTGAATGTCTGAGCGATCCCGACACTCTGGCCTTAGGCGCACGGATTGAGGTTGAGGAAGATGGCTCGACCGATCCGGCAGCCTTCACGCCGCAAGTCGCAGAAGCTGTCTTGAAGACAGGTGAGCGCATTCGTGTGCGGATTGATGCGCTTTATGGCTCGCCCGCCGATCCGATGAGCCGCGAGGCGCATCTGCAAAAGTTCCGCAACTGCGTCAGTTTTGGGTTCGGGGAAGTGCGCGAAGACATTGCGACGCGGCTTATTGAGCTGACAGATTTTCTAGAGGACGTGCCGGATGTTTCGGTTTTGAGCCGCCTCGCTGCTGGACTGGAGACCTGATCATGGCAGGACAACATAACACCTATTTCAACAGCGTCGATTGGGAGGCGTTACAAAAAGAGCACCCAATCGGAGATGCCTTTCTCAGATTCGCGAAGAAGAGCGAGGATGAAATCCGGGCGCATCAGGAAAAGCTCTTCGCTCGCTGCGTCGCGCGCGCCTGGCAAACGCCTTTCTATCAGCGCCATTGGGGCAAGGCGGGAGTTAAGCCTGGAGATATCAAAGGCCTGGAGACGCTGCCGCAGCTGCCCATGTTCGACAAGGCCGACATTATGGAAAGCATCGCCCTTGCTCCTCCGCTGGGTGACTTTGCCGGCTTTGAATCTTATCCTGATGGGCGCCCGCCCGTGATCATGCACACCACGTCTGGCACAACTGGAACGCCGCAAGTCCTGCTCTTTGGGGCCAAGAGCCGCGAGGCGCAAAATCTTTTGCTCGGCCGCTTGTATCGGTTCCAAGGTTTGCGGCCGGATGATGTGGTGCATTCGGTCTATGGTCACGGCATGATCAATGGCGGTCATTATGTGCGCGAAAGCGTGATTCACTGGACGAGCGCGATCTTTATGTCCGCGGGCACCGGAGTCGAGACGCGGTCCGTGCGCCAGGTCGAATTGATGCGTGATTTTGGCGCGACGGTGATTGTCGGTTTCGCGGATTACATCAAAAAGCTCGCGCGCGTCGCGGTCGAACAAGGCATTGATCCGGTCGAGGACCTCAAGATCCGAATGGTTTCAGGTCATCTCGGGCGAGAGGATAAGCAAAGCCTTTCAGACAGCTGGGGTGGGGTTGAATGTTATGACTGGTATGGGGTCGGCGATACGGGTTGCATTGCCGGTGAAGGGCCTGACCGGGATGGCCTCTATGTTATGGAAGATGCTCAATTCCTTGAAGTCTGCGATATAGAGACTGGCGCGTCTTTAACAGATGGCGAACAGGGCGACATGGTCTGCACCTGTCTCTACAAAGACGATATCTATCCGATCATTCGCTTCAACACACATGATGTAACCAAGGTCAAAACCGGCTCATCTTCCTTAGGCGTTAACTTCAAACGGATCGAAGGCTTTCTCGGGCGCTCTGACAATATGGTGAAGATTCGCGGCATCAATATTTTCCCGCAGGCTATGGGACCGCTGCTGGAAGAGGTCAGCAGTTTTGCCGGCGAGTTCATTTGCAAAGCCGAACGCGATGCGTCAGGTCGGGATGAGTTCATCGTCTGCGCCGAAGTGACCGGGCCGCGGTCAGACGCCGAAGCGGGAAAGTATAGAGCGCTGCTGAAGCAAAAGATCGGGATTGATTGCGCCGTCGAGCTATCCGCGCCAGGTGGTCTTGCAGATTTGACTCAGACCGAAGTCCGTCAGAAACCGATCCGGCTGATTGATGAGCGGTTTAAAGAATGACCGCCGATTATCGCAATCGAATCCAGCGGTTTAATCCGGCCGTTAATGCGTTCGTGGACGAGACAGACGAGCCCGAAAGCGGCGCACTGTGGTGGGCGGTAAAGTCGAACATTGCGGTCAAAGGCCTACCCCTTACAGCCGGATGCGAGGCCTATCGCGAACGCATTGCGCAAGACGATGCTGAGACCGTCAAACGGATTCGCACATCAGGCGGAACGCTGCTCGGGACGCTCAACATGCATGAGGGTGCGCTCGGGGCAACGACCGATAATGCAGCCTATGGACGGACCCGAAATCCCTGGAACCCAGAGTTGACGCCTGGCGGGTCTTCCGGTGGATCCGGCGCCGCCGTGGCGGCAGGCCTATGCGATATCGCGCTCGGGACCGATACGATGGGCAGCGTGCGGATCCCGGCCGCTTATTGCGGTGTGCAGGGACACAAGCCGACCACCGGGCTTGTTTCAAATGCGGGCGTGGTGCCGCTATCGACGACGCTTGATCATGTCGGGCCGCTGGCTCGAAACGTCGAAACCTTGTGGCGGGGTATGCAAGTCATCTCGGATTGGGATGACCCTGGGCCATTGCAGATCGCTGACCTAGCGCGTTTGAGGATCGGGGTTTGGACCGGTGCAGGACAGGTGGACATGACGCCCGCGGTCACCAATGGGTTTGACCGCGCGCGAGCGATGGTGACGTCCGCGGGGGCTCAGCAGATACCCGTTGAGCCGCCCACATATGACTATTCGCGGTCGCGGCGCGCCGGCTTGCTGGTCTCTGAAGTTGAAGGCGCGCGAGCGCATGGGGTCACCGCAACTGGTTCAAGGCCTGAAGGGCTGTCCGATACGTTTTACAAATTGCTGCACTGGGGCGTGCAACAGCCCGAAGGCAAGGTCAGCGCCGCCTATGCCCACATTGGTGAGGTTCGCAGCGCCGCCGCTCAGCTTTGGGACAGCGTCGACTTTATCATCGCCCCGACGGCACCACAGGAAGCGTTTTCGTTTGAGGCCGATGTCCCGGCCAATCAGGCGGACTTCACCGCTTGGGCCGATTTTGCGCGGTTGCCCGCGACGGCGGTTTATTCAGGTCTGAGCGAAGCGGGGCTGCCGCTTTCCGTGCAAGTCATCGGACCGGAAGGCCATGATCGCCAAACCCTGAGTATCGCGGCCGCGCTCGAGCAGATCTTCGGAAAACCACCCATGCCGCCGGGTTATGAATGGTAGCTATCTGAAGGTGAATTTTGGGGCGCGTTTTTCCAGGAAGGCGCGATAGCCGTCTTTGAAATCTTCGTTGGAAAACCCTTCGACAAATAAATCGCTCGCCTGGGGAGCCTCATCTGACCACCCGGATTGTAAGCCTTTGATCATCCGCTTGGTGGCGCGCGTCGACCATTGCGAAATTGCTGCGATCTCCATGGCAAGAGCGCGCGCAGCCTCGACCGCGGTACCATCTTCGACCAGGCGATCGATGAGATTCATGTCTTTGGCTTCATCCGCGGGGAAGATGCGGCCCGTAAACAGAATGTCCTTGGTGGCACCGGGACCAATCGCTTCGAGCAAGCGGCGCGTATCGCCCGCCGGATAAACGAGGCCAAGCTTTCCGGGCGTGACCCCAAACTTTGACCGTGCACTCGCCACGCGTAAATCGCAGGCCGTGGCGAGGCTTACGCCACCGCCGACGCAAGCGCCTTCGATCGCCGCGAGGGTTGGCTTTGGACATTGCTCCACGGCGTTCAAAGCTGCCGCGATTGTATCGCCCGCTGCTTTGGCGTTCGCCTTTGTCGCATAGGTCTGTTCGAATTCAGAGATATCCGCGCCAGCGGCAAACGCTCCGGCGTCGCCGCCATGGATGAGCAAGACTTTGGTGTTGGGATCGGCGATGACTTGATCGACCAGTCCCGGGATCGCAGCCCACATGTCGACGGAAAGCGCGTTGCGTTTGTCGGGCTTGTTGAGGATGATTTCGGCCAACGGAGCGGCGCGATCCAGACGAATTGAAGCGGTCAATGGGCATCCTCGGCAAACGCTCCAATCGGAGCTGGTGCGCCTGTATTCGCAATTAAGGCCTTGCGACGCAAGAAGCGTTGGAAACCCGCCGGACCCATTCGGCTGCCGCCCATGCCAGACAGTTTGAAACTGTGCTTCTCAGCCTCGTGGAAGAGCGCGGTGAGCGCCGCATCATTGAGAGACACGCCGCCCGCTTCAATCCGACGACCAACCTGTTCGGCCTCCCCCAGCGTCCCAGCAAAGACCGCCGCTGACAGGCCGAACTCGGTATCATTGGCAAGAGCAACCGCTTGGTCGATCGTGTCGAAGGCCATTACCGGCAAGATCGGTCCAAAAGTTTCCTCGCGCATCACCGCCATGTCATGCGTGACATGAGAGAGAACGGTCGGGCGCAGCCATGTTCCGCCACCATGATGTTCAATTTGTCCGCCGGTGCGCACGCGCGCGCCGCGGTCGACAGCATCTTGCATATGAGCTTGCAGGGTCTCGGCCTGTTTATCGAATATAATCGGCCCGATATGGCCTTTACCAATGTCCGGCCAGTTTAGTTCGACCGCTTTCGCCTTTGCGACCAATTTGTCGAGAAAGGCATCATGGATGGCGCGCGCGACATAGATGCGCTCGATCGATTGACAGGCTTGCCCGGTTGAGAGGATCGAGCCCCGCAAGGCGGCATCGGTGGCTTTGTCGAGGTCTGAGCTTTCCAAAACGATCAAGGGATCTTTGCCGCCCAATTCGAGGAAGGCTGGGATCATCTTTTCGGCCGCTGCAGCCGCGACTTTTCGACCGGTCGCGACCGAGCCGGTAAAACAGATGGCGTCGACATGATCGATCAGGGCTGCACCCGTTGCGCCGTCGCCTTGAACGAAAGTCAGCACGTCTTGAAGACCGGCCGCTTCAATCGCCTTCATCACAGGCTCGACAAAGCGGGGTGTGACCTCTGACGGCTTAATCATGACTGTGCAACCCGCCAACAAGGCCGGGATTGTGTCAATCATGCTGAGGGTTAGTGGGAAGTTCCAAGGACTGATAACCCCGACCAAAGCGTAAGGCACAAATTGTGGTGCGTGTCGGATGGCTGGGTTCATACGCCCCTCGGTCCATCCGTCGGGCAGCAGGTGAGGGGCTTGCGCCAGCCACCCATGGATCGCGCCGATCGCGCCATCGACCTCGCGCCCGGCAATGCTACGACGGCCTGTGTCGACACTGAGACGGGATGCGATGGCCTCATGATGTTGGCTGAGCGCATCTGATAGCGCGCCCAGTTTTGCCATTCGCTCATCGAGGCCAATCGCCTGCCAGTCCTGACCCGACGCGCGCAAGCGATTAGCGGTGCGTTCAATTGCCTGCGGGGAGGTCGCGGCGAAAGAATAGTCGAGCGCACCTGTGCGCGGGTCACGAGCCTGCAACGTTGTCATGGTCTAGCCGAGCCCCAAGGAACCGGGATTGATGATGCCTTTCTCGTCCACGGCGTTCTTGATCGCCTCGACCAGCTTCCAGGTCGCTTCTTCGCGACCTTCCCTATACGGATAGGTACGTCCGATCTGAAAATGTGCGCCGCCATGTTTGCTGAACACATCGAGCACGACCTGTCGGGCTTTTTCGACCACGGCGGTCGCCTCTGGATTGGCTTTGTGGCGTGAGATCTTTTTCATCCAATCCTCGCCGACGGTGTGCTCATGAATAGGCCAAACTTCTTCCGGCCAAATAAAGACCGGCTCGATCAAATAACCCGTCGTGCCGAGACTGGTGATCAGGAATCCGGTGAGAATGTCATGCTTTTCGAGCTCGTCCGACATGGCGTCGAAGCCCGCTTCAATCTCTGCCCAGGTCGCCGGACCTTCAGAAACCGGGACCAGGCCGTGGATTGGCACCCAACGCTCGCCTTGTGGGCCGAGAATATTGTTCATAGGTCCAAACGGATTGGCGCGGATAATCTTCGGAATGGAGTTTTCAATCTCTTTGCCGCCAAGCTCGGCCGCGATGTTTTTGAGGACCTGAATATCTTCTTTCACACCGGCGGCGGAGCGACCTTCGACGCAAACGTGTAAGGAATAGTCCACCTTGTCCATGAAGCCACGTCCAGCGAGGGCGACTTTAGCCCCCTCCCGTAGGCCTTTGAGCAATGAGCCCTGGCGCTTCATCACATTGGTCAGCGCTTTGGCGTCAGAGACCAGGCTCGCTCGCGCTAGGCGGACTTTGGTCAGGTTGGGATCAAAGCCGAAGATTTCGCAGGCAATATCCTCGCGCATCATCTGCGCCATCGCTTCAGCGCAGGCGTCGCGTGTGCCAAACTCAAAGCTCGCTGTTTCCTCAGCTTTCGGCAAAGGAATCAGCCTGAAGGTGGCTTCGGCTTTATAGCCAAGTGCCCCGGCATCCCCGCAAAACAAGCCGGTCAGGTCAGGCCCGTAATAGCGCCAAAAGGGTTTGCCATTCTTGGTGCCGCCCGTACCGGTGCGCACCAGCGTGCCGTCAGCGAGAATAACGGTGATCGAAAGCAAGCTTTCACCGGTCGTGCCGTACTTCCCGGCGCCAAAAAAGGCATTGTTCTGAGACAGGCCGCCGCCAATGGTCGAGCCAATCCCGGATAGGGGCCCCCAGAACGGTGTCCGCACGCCAAGGGGTTTGAGGGCGTCATACAGCTCAGCCCAGGTCACACCAGCTTGCACGGTGACGTACATATCGTCTGTGTTCACTTCAACGATATTGTTCAGCTCAGACATGTCGAGAATGCCGACATTTTTGCGATCTGGCGTGTAGCCTTTGGTGTAGGAATATCCACCCCCGCGAGGGTTCAATGAGATGCCTTTTTCATACGCGGCCCGGATGGCGGCCTGCATATCTCCAATCGTTTTCGGGGTCGCGACGAAGTCCGCAGTTTCGCCTTTGGCCCAGATGTCCTGGCTCATAAACTCGCGCGAGGCCTGGTCGTCTTTCAAGCCCGCCTCACCGAGCTGTTGCTTGAGGACGCTGGGAAGCACGGAAGCGGTTTTGAGATCGTCAGCCATAGTCAAAAGTCTCCTAGAATGAGGTCGGCGTCCAGAGGCCGAGAAATGCAGCAATCAAAAGCAGTGCCCAGATGCCGGTCACGAGAGGACGGGCACGCTTGAGCGTGGCGGCGAGGTCGGCTTGCGCGGTCTCGGCATCAGGTCCCGACAGGCCCATAAGTGCCGGGCCCAATGGTTTCAGTGTGCCGCGAATAAATAGGCCGAGCAGAATGCATCCGACCAGCGCCAAGAGTTTGAGCGCGAGAAACATGGGTAGGGCGAGCATACCAATAAGTCCGGCAATCGCCCAGCCTCCGAGTGCCAGCACCAAAGCCCAGCGTAGAGCAAGATCAAGCTTGCGCAATAGCTCGGGCGCGGCTCCGTGTTTGAGATGTAGATGCCAGGCCAGGGCGAGCCAGAACAGGCTAGCGACGAGGATCGCCCCGACAATCGGCCAACCGAGATCCAACCAGCCCTTGCTCTGCGCGAGCACCAGGCCTGTCGGCAGCGCGAGAATGAGCGCTGTGCGTGGCGCCATGTCGACATCGCCAATAATCTTGGCCGCCATCAAGCGGCGATCCGCACTGACATCCGGTTGAGTCAGAAAGCGACTGGTATAAAACGCCCCGAGGTCCCCGCCCAACCAATAGACGAATACCAGGACATGAATAAGCGCGAATAGGGCTTGGTCGATCAAACCTACGATCCTCCAGATTTAAATGATATATCATTTAAATCGCTGTCGGCGAGGGTTAGTTTGTCACTTCTCGGTCGTCCAATCGGTTTCTGCCGCATTGTTGCGGTTGAGTCGCATATGATACTCAAATCGATCGGCACGGTAATGGGCGGTAATATCCTGCACCGGGCGTCCGCTTGCATCTTTCATAATCCGATGGATGCGCAGAAGCGGTGAGCCCGGCGCGACGCCGAGATTGGCCGCAACGGCAGGTTCGGCTTGGGTCGCGGTAATCGTTTGTTCGGCTTCGACCGGCGCGTGACCTGCCTGTTCCAGAAGTTTGATTAAGGATTCGGTCGCAAGTTGAGCGTCATCATAGCCTTCTGCAATGTCATAAGGGATATACGTCACCAGATAAGAGAAGGGTTCGCCATCGAGACGACGCAGGCGAACAATTCGTTGCACGCTCTTGCCGCCTTTCAAATCAAGCGCTTCAGAGATGGCTGGACTGGCCGTACCGATTGTGCAGTCGAGCAATTGGACTTCGGTTTCGAGCCCCATGCGCGTCAGACCATCAATCATAGTCTCGAAGCTGCCTTTCACCGTCGGTGCCGCGACATCATAAATTACAACCGTGCCGATGCCGCGCTGACGCCGCACCAGACCCGCGACGGCCAGTTCATTCATCGCGCGCTTGACGGTAATCCGCGATACGCCCAGGGCCTGGGTCAAATCCTGCTCGGCCGGCAGTCGGTCATTTAACTGCATAGTGCCGTCCATGATCCGGGCGCGCAGCAAGTCATATATCTGCTGATAAAGCGGGACGCCGGCGCTTTCATCAATGTCGGCAGGCGTAAACGTCATAGAACCGGTATCTGGCATAGTGGTTACTCTTTGCTTCTCCATCCGCTCTAGAACCCCTGATGGCAAACGCCAAGTCGGTTGCTCGCTGAGCGGTTATGCGGTTGAATGCGTAGCACAGCCCTGTAAAAGATATATCAATTCAGTTCTGGAGATTTTGATGATTCGAACCTTCTTTTCAGTGGCGACCGTTTTCGCAATCTGGTCGAGCGCTGCATACGCGCACGACCATGAAGATCAAAAATACGACGTCCTGAAAGCCTGGGTGGATGCGCGCGCTGGAACCGGTGAGGCGGTGCACTGGATCTCCGAGGGCGGCGTCTATGCTTATCCGTCCGGCGAAAAACTGTTCGGCATGATCGGGTTCGACAGCTCGACCGTGATCTGGCCTGAAGAACCTGGCGATAAGGTCATCCACCTGACGCGCAAGACGTTCACCTATACAGATGCTGAGACCGGTGAGGTGCTGACCGAGTATAATGGCCAGCCTGTAACCCCGATCGCCTATCCATATCAGATGATCGAATACCGATATGAGGACGGTCGCATCTATGGCGACGTTACCCAAGGCACGGGCGACCGGGTTCAGAAGATTATTTCAAAAGATGGCATCGCAGCCCGCAAGATGGGCGATAGCTGGGCATTTACAGCGGCCGTATTTCTGGATTTCCCGCTACCGAATGGAACGCAAAACGAGGCCTGGGAAAACTATGATTTCTTCATTCACCCGGAGGGCAGTGTGGAGGAGCCGCACCAAATGAGTTGGCAGCGCTATGGCGCACTCCCAGCCTGGGCCGGCGGCGAGCGGGCGATCTATCACTTGCTTAACCACCGGGTCGAAAGTCTCGAAGAGTTTCCGCCAGATTTGCTCGACTGGGCGCAGGAGCACAAGCCGCAATGGCTAACACCCCCTGCCGATCTGGCGGAGATTGAAGCCATTCAGCGCGGTGACACAGGATCCGGCTTTAGCGACTAGCCTATGATCGGGCGGTCGAGTTCAATCAGCTCGTACCAGGTCGCCATATAGCCGCCGACACCGCCTTGGACGAAAATGAAATCGTCCTTGGTCACCCACATGTCATAGCTTGGATGCTGCGTCCCGCCCATGCCCGGGCCCTCGTCATCGACATAGCGAAAGTGGAAACACTCAAACGTGCCGGCCTCGACAGAGACCGTCTCGTCGCCGACATATTCGAGGCCGATATTGACTTCCGAGACGATGGGCGGTGTTGCGCCGCGATGGTCGGGCGAGGGCAGAAAGACCCGCACTTGACGCCGGGTTGGGCCTTTCGAACGATCAATCACCCGGCACATTTGCGCATCGCCAATAATCGGATGGGTGCCAAAGCCGTCAAACGGGCCATCAGTGTCCATCCGCTGTGAAAGACGGCCAATCGATGGGCCATAGCTCTCGCACGCGATGGAACCGGCGCGGTTTTCATCCAGATCGAACTTGAACCAGCCTGAGCCCATGAATTCGTCGCCGACCGTCAGACGAACGTGACAATCCATGGGGTTGAAATGCTCATCGGTGGAGTAAACGATGTCGCGCATGACGGTCGGGTCCGGCTCGTGGATTTCGCAATGCGCGCGCACCGTCATTTTACCATCGCTATGATGGGTGATGTTGAAAATCTCATCGCCGCGAACCTGTCCCATCATTTCGGGTTTCTTAGACGTGTAGCGAATCCGTCCGCGAATGCGTTTGTGCTTCATGCGGTCGGTCATGCATTCAGTCCTTTGGACAAGTCCCCGGTCGGCCCGCCAGCAGCGCGATGGGCGATGGCTTCGGCGCTCTCCCAGATTTTGCCGCCAATGTATTGACCGATCGAGTTGGAAAATTCGTGATACGTTATGGTCTCATACATTCCGCACGTGATGTAAGGATCGCCTTCCATCAGAGCCTTCGCATCGGCGAGATCGTCGGCCAGGACCAAGAAGACTGAGCCGACCAAGGCGTCACCTCCAGGCTCCCGGATCGGTCCGGCGGTGACATAGCGCGTCCAATGTTCCTCAACATGATCAAGGTGGCCTTTGAGGTGGGTCGCGCGGCGGTCAGCGCTATCCGGTCCATCCCGGCAGATGACGAGATAGCAGGTCTTGTCGAGGCGTGGGACGTGCGGCGGAAGCGCGGGAAAGTCCGTCATGACGAGGCTCCTATTTAAGTACACCGGTCTCAACCAGCCGATCAATCACGGCCTGTTGTTGAGCGATGGCGTCTTTGCGTTCGATCATCTGCGCGTCGGGTGTCCGATTGGCAGGCGCGTGATTGGCTTGGCCATAGGCGCTGGCAAAGGCTGCATTCGGCAGACGCGAAAGGGTATTGGTCATGCCGGTCTTGCGGCGAGTGTCGCGCAAAGCGCCAATGTCGAGCACGGCGTTGGCATTTAGGGTCTCGCCCTGATTGGCCTCGGCGAGCGTGCGCCCATACCAATCAAGCACGATAGACATGCCATCGGTCGATGCGGCGGGTACAGGCGTTCCAATGATTTGCGCGCTATTGGCGGAGACTACGTAAGCGATGTTCTCGATCGCGCGAGCCTTCTTGGTGATATGCTTTGGCGTCAAAGAGGGGGCGCCGACTTCGCTGGTTGGATGGCAGAAGATCTCGGCCCCTTTGAACGCCTGCATGCGTGCGATTTCGGGATAGAGGATTTCCTCACTGGCAATTGAGCCAAGCACGCCAATCTCCGTATCCGCAACCGGGAAGACTGCGTCCTCGCCATAGACATCGAGATAAAGGTCCCAAACATCATAGGGGCTCGGTGTGTAGAGCGAGATCATTCGGCGATAGCGCAAGGCTGTGTCGCCATTCGGCGCATAGATCACATTTGACTGGAAGTAGAGGTCAGGGAAGTTGGGGTCGGTCTCATAATGGTTGGAGCAGAGATAAATGCCGAACGTTTGTGCCAGACCCGCCAGCTTGTCGGGGAAGGCGCCGTCCATCGGGATCGCGGCTTTGTCCTGCCATTCTTCGCGTGTTTCGCCGAGCGGGAAGCCCGTCATCCAATATTCGGGCAAGACCACCAGTTTGACGTCATAGCCGTTGAAACCTTTCAAAAAGCCCTTGGCGGACCCAATTTGCCCACGCACTCGATTGATGGCGCGGTCCATGCGCGCATGCGCGTCTTCTGTGGAACGATCCTGATTAACGGCGTCGCAAACGGTTTGCAGAGCGAGAGCGGAATAGCGCATCGGCGAGTTTCCTTGAGCAAGCACCGGTGCAGCGAAGGCCGCAGCCCCTGTGCTGAGTAAAAAGGCGCGGCGGTTCATGAGAGGACCTCCTGGAAGGCGGCACAGCTGTCTCTGGCGGTAGCGATCCGAAGGCCGTCCATTTCGATCAAGCGATCGAGCACCTGACGCATGGCATGCAAGCGAAAGGGTTGACCGAGCACATAGGGCGTCATGGTGAACGCCCAGGCGCTGGCGCCTTCGGTCTCATGTAAACCGATGTGACAGGCGGCGGCTTCAGTAATCTGCGCCGCCCATTCGTTTTCGGACTGCGAGCGGTCGAGCAGCAATTTGAAATCCCCAAGCTCGCCATAGTGCGGCAGGGCCCAGACCGGCTGATCATTGGTTTTCATAGCGATTGGGCGCTGATCAGCTTCCCAGTCGAGGCAAATTTCAAATCCGGCTTCAGCGATCAGGTCTAAGGTCTGGTAGCTCTCATTGCGCGCGGGGCTCATCCAGCTTGTCGCGTCTGCAAAGGTGGCGCGCGTTTCAGCCACCAGGGCACGCTCTTCAGTGGCGCTTAAACCCTGATGATGGATGTGCGCGGTCGAAACGCCATGTGCGGCGACTTCGTGTCCGGCAGATTGAATCGCGTCGATTAAGGGCCGATAGCGTCTGGCAATCTCAGCATTGACGGCAAAGGTCGCCTGGACACCGCGCGCGGCAAATTCGCGGAGCAAGCGGTAGACGCCAACGCGATTGCCATAGTCGCGGGTCGTGAAATGGCGCAGATCCGGGTAAGGCGTCTTTATCGCACCGGGGTGCTTAAATGGTGCCGCGGGCGGATTGAGGGGAAAGAACTCGACCGGAACAATGATCGTCGCGATCGATTTGGTCCCATCTATAAGCGCAACCGGCGCGCGCCGGCCGACGGGGTCCCAGTCATAGTGGGGGTTATCCAGACCATGGCGACGATGCGGATAGATCAGATACTCCTCAGGCAGGGGCAAAACCGGTCCCCCCTGCGGCGACTCCGCGCGCCGAGACATCGGCTAGAGTCTGATCCCAACATTGCTCGCGGTAATACTCAGCGATCTCGGCGCCGGTGGTGAACCAGACATCATCACGATGTGCGCAAATGTGTTTCAAAGCCTCTTCAAACACTCGCAACCGATTTGGTTGGCTGACCAGATAGGCATGTAGCGGAATACACATCACCGTGCCCGACCGCTCGCCTTCTTCCAGCAGCTGATCGAAATGCCGGATCAAGAGCTCGGTGTAACGTCGTGGGCTCCAACCCTGCACAGAATAGGTGATGACATCATTTACTTCGAGCGAGTAGGGCATTGAAACCAGCTTGCCGGATTTGGTTTTGATCGGCTGTGGCTGGTCATCCTGGAACAGGTCGCACGTGTACCAGAAATCATATTCCGCGATCAGGTCGAGGGTGTTTTCTGTATGGGTGAGGGCGGGGGCAAGATAGCCGCGAATGCGCTTGCCTGTGGCCCGCTCAACCGTCCGAATGGAGTCTTCCAAAACCGCGCGTTCCTGCGCCTCGTCCATGCCGTAGGAATAACGCGTATTGTAAATGCCGTGCGAGAAAAACTCCCAATTCCGCGCGTTCACGGCCTCAATAATTTCCGGGTGATGGTCAACCAATCCGATCGAGAGCGAAATTGATCCGCGCAGATCATACTTGTCGAACAGATCCATCATACGCCAATGGCCAACTGTATTGCCCCAGGTCCTCTGGGAATATGCGACCACGTCCGGATTACCGCGCGGCCAGCCGGGGCGTTGGTCATTATGGGGTGGTTCGAACTCGTAGTATTCGATGTTCGGCGCGATCCAGAAGGCAAGCTTTTTGCCGCCGGGCCAAACGATTTTCGGGCGCCCTTCATAGGGCCAGTAATCGTAGAGATTAGGATCCGCGTGCATTAGCTTTGAAACCTCGCAACCGCGTCATGCACTTCGCTGACCGAGACAATGTCGGCATACTTGATCAACAGATCTGTCAGGTTGGCAAAGTGATAGCTCTCATGCTTGTCGGCGACGCATTCGATCGGCACGATGGTGCGATAGCCATAACTGAGACTGTCAACAGCCGTCGCCCGAACGCAGCCGCTGGTTGAACCGCCGGTGACCACAACTGTATCGACTTTGTGCCAGGTGAGGAAACTTTGCAGCGGGGTTTCAAAAAAGGCGGATGGCATGCGCTTCGTATAGACGGCATCGACGGTTCGATCGATCGTGAGCCGGTCGTCAAACTCTGTTCGCTCAGACCCGTATTTGATGTTCTGCAGACTGTCGGGCGTGTTGGTCCGCGTGCCCCAGACGCCAGCATCCGCTGCATTGTCCATATACGCCACATGGGTCCAGACCACTGGCAGGCTTTTGGCGCGGGCGGCGTTTGAGATGGCCTCAATATGCTCCATCTGGCGCGGGTCGGTAATGTACGCCGTCTTCGGATAGAGATCTGGCCGCGTGTACGACTTTTGCGGGTCAACGTTCACAATTGCCAGCTTTTCGCCGAAACCAAACCGGGCTCTCGCAGGATTGGCGCGGACCTCTTCAAAAATTTCGCGCGCCGTCTTGTCTGAGCTCGCCATAGTCGGTTGCGAAAGATCGTGCGCCATATTTTTTCCGCTTGTGTTCGTGTGATCTTCAAATGATATATCTTTTTTCCTGAGTCCAGCCAGTCGGAGGAAATCATGAAAGGATTTATCGCGGGGAGCGTGTTGGGTCTATGTGTTGGAATCGGAGCAGCGGCGTATATGGGCGTGCCATTGCAAGAAGCGCAGAGCCAGGAAACGCCACCGGAGGCCCCCGCTTACATGATCGTGCTCGGCGAAGTGTTTGATCGACGCGCTTTCATGGAGGGATATGCTGCCAAGCTGCCGCCGCTTTATGACCAGTTCGGAGGGGTCTATATCGCGATTGGCGGTGGTCCCGGTATTGAAGTGCTGGAAGGGGATTACAATCCGCCCAGCTATGTCATTAGCAAGTGGCCAAATGCTCAGGCCGCCCGCGATTTTTGGGCCAGCGATGGCTATGACATTTTGCGCCGCGCGCGCATCGACAATGCGTGGGGAGATTTCGACGTATTGCTGGTTCAAGGGGTTCCGACGCCAGTAAAATCCGCTGACTGAGGCATATTTGTCACACGCTTTATACATTTGACCGGACAAATATCGTCTTTTCCTGCAAAGGATATATCATTTGCATTCGGAGACCTAGCCTGACCGACTTTTGAGGAGAATTCGGATATGAATAAGACACTGATTTGCGCCACAGCCACCGCGGCCTTATCGACAGCCTTCTCGGCGCCTGCGATTGCGCAAGATGATGGCGGCGAAGAGGATGCACGCCGGCTTGGCGCCGTAACTGTCACAGCGCAGCGGGTAGAAGAAAACCTGCAAGACGTTCCGGTCGCTGTCACGGCTTTGTCGACCGAGCAGCTTGAAGATAAGCAAGTCCTAAATATCCGTGATCTCACAGCTCAAGTTCCGAACATTAACATTGCGACCAATACCGGGACTGCCAGCGCGGCTCGGATTTTCTTGCGCGGGGTCGGCGAAGATGAGAGCCGAGGTGCGGTTGATCAGGCCGTCGGCATCTATGTTGATGGTGTCTATATCGGTCGCTCGGTTGGATCCTTGTTCGACGTGGTCGACCTCGAATCACTTGAAGTGCTGCGCGGTCCGCAGGGCACGCTTTACGGTCGCAACACGATTGGTGGCGCGATCAAGCTGACCTCGGTTAAGCCCCAGTTTGAGAATAGCGGCAAAATGAGCGGTGTTTTCGGTAACTACGACCGCAAAGAGTTCAAAGCGACTGCCAACGTTCAAATCGCCGACAGCACCGCGTTCCGAATCACCGGCTTTTCACGTGCGCGCGACGGATTCCATGATGTTCGACCGAATGGCCCATTAACCAGTGAAGCTCGAGATGGCGTCGGCGCGCTCGACACCCTGGCGGTCCGTGCGTCGCTCTATCACGAGTTCAATGAGGACTGGAACCTGCTTGTCGCGATCGATCATACCAATGACAATTCCGACCCAATTCCGGACTCCGCGCAACCTGGAAACGACGCAGACAATGACATCTTCACGATCGAACCGCTGCCGGGAACCGTTTGTCCTGCCGATGGTCTTTTGCCCCTTGGTTGCTTCACCGATTACCGTTCAGACGTTGAAAGCACGGGTATCATGGCCCGGGTCGATGGCGCCTTTGGAACATTAGATGTCTCGTCCATTACAGCATATCGCCAGCTGGAAGATGAGCTCAACACTCGGATTGGTTTCCCATTCAATCAGATGACGGATCAGGATCAATTCAGCCAGGAATTCACCATCGGCCAGACCGGTCAAGGCGCACTTGATTGGATTGCCGGTCTCTACCTGTTCCAGGAAGATCTTGTCTTGGACACCGTTTTTATCTTCCCATTCTCGATCGATACTTCAACAGATTCGATCGCGTTATTTGGGCAAGGCACCTACGCGATTAATGATCAACTCTCAGTCACGGGTGGTCTGCGCTTCACCAATGACAGCAAAGACTTTGATGGCGTTGGCCCATTTGGCTTCGCACGTACAGATGACGCTGATTTTGACAATGTCAGCTACACGATCGGCGCCGATTATCGGTTGAACGAAGGTATTTTGGGATACGCAAAATATTCCACCGGTTTCAAATCGGGTGGTTGGTCGCCGGATGCGTTCGGCGCGACCGCAATCTTCCTTCCCGTTGAAGAAGAAACATTGGACTCACTCGAGGTCGGCGTGAAAGCGGACTTCTCTGACACGGTCCGGGTTAACGCAGCCGTCTTCTTTAATCAGTATGAAGGTCTTCAAATCGGGGCCACAGTGCCAGGACTTGGCTTCACCCGCTTCAACGTCGATGAGACCGAGATCTCCGGTCTTGAAGTTGAAGGCATTTGGCAGGTCACTGACAATTTCCAGATTAATGGTAATCTCGGTATCCTCGATGCTGAGTATACCTCCGTGACCGGCGATCAGGCGCGGGGTTTGACAAATAATGGTGCCGGGTGTCCCGCTGGCATCGATCCGACCAACGATCCTGCCATCATCTCTTGTGCGCTCGGCTTGGACCTCAAAAACGCACCAGAATACAAAGCCACGATTGGGGCCCTCTTCACCCAGCCAATCTATCAAGGCGAGCTGATTGTTTCAGCCGATGCGAGCTTTGAAGACGACACTTGGAGCCTCGTTGCCAATTCGCCTGCGCATGCCTTTATTGAAATTGATACGCTGATCAATGCACGGGTAAAATACGCAGATGAGCGCGGATGGTCTGTCGCCGTGTTCGGGCGAAACCTGACCGACGAAGAGTATTATCGTGCTTCGTCTGCGAGCTCGTTCACGACGTACGCGTCACCGCCACTTGAATATGGTGTTGAGCTCGGCGTCGAGTTTTAAGCGCGTGGCTTTCCTTCCAACACGCGTTGCAGCCCTGGTGTCCGCACTGGGGCTGCTTGCGTCTTGCCAGGGCGGTGCAGAAACCGAGCCGCAGGTCACTCCAGCACCTGAGCCTCTGCCATCACCGATCACGACGCAGCCCTGGCTAATGGCGACGGCCAGCGTCTCTGACCTTGAACAAACCGCGCGCTTCTTCACCGAGATTGGTGGGTATGAAGAAGTCTATCGCGGCCCGCTTGATGCTGCGGAGATAGAAGCCGCTGGCCTGAACGAAGAGGCGTCCGGAGAAGTGCTGACCCTGCGTGCGCCGGGCAGTAAAGACGGTTTCGTTCGTCTGGTCCGTTATGATGATGCTGGTCGTAAAGTGCCGACCCGGCCAGGCGCCCGCGCCTGGGATACCGGTTGCTTCTGGTCCTTCATGGTGCGCGCCTATGAACTCGAAGCCATTTATGATGATGCCATCGCAATGGGCTGGGGTACCGAAACCCCAATCGCGCCTCTTTCGTTCAATGGCTCTGAACTCAACATCGTTGTGTTCAAAGGCCCGGATGGTTTGCAAGTGCAAGCGTATGAGCGCCTCAATCGCCCGGTCCCCGAAGGATACACACCATTTGAGCGTCTCAGCCGACCGTTCAACATCATGCAAATGACGCGGGATCGCGAAGCCGTTCGGGAATTGATGGAAGATGTACTCGGCTTTCAGCGGGTTTGGTATGGCAAGCCACGTGTTGACCAGGAGCCCGTCCTAATGCCCCTTGGAATCCCGCAGAATCTAACGACAAGCGTGCCATACAAGGCGGGCATTTTCACGCCGCAAACTCAGACTTTGTATGGGCGAATGGAGTATATTGAGATCGATGGTCTTAAAGGCTTCGATTATGCTGAGCGCTGTCAGGCCCCAAACCTCGGTTGGCTTTCTGTGACTTATCCAGTGGACTCTGTTTCGGAAACAAAGGCGACCATAGGTGCGCGCGGCTGGGCCATCGAACAAGATATTTACAAGACCCACAGACCATCTTTTGGATCGTTTGAGATTGTGTCGATAAAGGCACCGGACGGGGCGATGATCGAATTTGCTGAATCACGTGACTAAGCAGTTTTAGCAACGGATGTTTGTTTTTTGAGCATCAAGAGCAGCGACTAGGGTGCTATCAGTCTGGTGCGAACTCATCTCCGGCAGCGTGCGGATTAGGGGGTCTTATCCAAACAGGACGTATCGCCCCTCTCAGCGACTGACGCGCCCTTAGAAAGCGCATGCTTGAACACTAACTTGATCGGCCGCGCGCTAATGTTCTTACATCGCGCCCCTTATCTAATGCGGTCTCGGATGTTAGCTGAAGAAAATGAGGCTTAGGCAGATTGAAGTTTTTTACGCTGTTTATTCAGCAGGTTCCATCAGCAAAGCTGGTGAATTATTGGGGGTCTCTCAGCCCGCAATTTCAAAGGTTATTCGGCATACCGAAGATGTCTTGGGCTATAAACTCTTTGATCGCGTATCGAGCGGGATCGTACCTACCCAAGAGGCGATCGAGCTTTTTGAGAGCGCTGCAAAGGTCTTTGCCGAGGTTAATCGCTTTCGCGGCCGTGCGAACAGCATGGCGCATGGCTTGGATAAACCACTGCGGATTGCGCTCGCGCCGAGTATAGGCTTATCCGCTGGGCCAGCAGCGATCGCAAAATTTGCCGCCAAGTTTCCAGATGTCAGTATTGAGGTTGAAACGTTCCACTTTGATGAAGCGGTCGATGCCTTGCGGGCAGAACAAACAGATATTGCGATTGCCTATCAGCCGTTTCAAAGAGAAGGCCTCCGCATCTTGCCAATGAGGGATGCTAAGTTCGTTTGCGTTACACCAAAAGGTCACTGGTCAGACGGTCGAGGCAAAGTCGGTGTAAAAGACCTAGTCGGGGAGCCATTGATTCACCTAAATGTTGATGCGCCCCTCGGACGGTTATTGAGCAGCCATCTTGAAAACGTGTCTGAATTACAACAGTCGCAACGAATAACCGTAAATACATACTATATCGCGCGCATGCTCGTCGCGAATGGCGCAGGACTGGCCGTCGTGGACGAATTCGCGGCGAGGGGACCGGCGAAGGACACCGTCGACATTTATGAGTTCGATGAAAATGTTGAACTTTCGATCGGTGCCATCGTCAGAGAGGCCTATGCGCTCTCGCAGCCAGAACACCTCTTCCTAGAGGCTTTGAACAAAGAGCTCGAAAACGTCTCTGAAGCCTATGGCGCTTGAGTATTCTGGGTGAAGCCCGCGTTCTCATCGCACCGATAAACGATCTCTAAATCTGCCAATCGCTTGGGTTTTCGACCTCGGTAATTGTTGATCCATCAGACTGTCGGTCGACTCGTGGCGAGCTGCGTCTGACACGTGAGTCGCTTGGTGCGTCTTTTGTTGCGCTTATGTGACACGGACGGCGATCGGGTATTCCTTTTCGTTATACCCACGGAATCGAAAGTGATTTGGCTCGGTTCGATGCTCGTGA